>CAVTWC010000041.1:0-187697 GCA_963738105.1 uncultured Alphaproteobacteria bacterium
GGCCGCGCGGATCTGATTGCCGCGGGTCGCTGCCAGCGCCGCGGTCAACAGCGGAACTTCGATCTCCTTGAGGATCCGGTGATAGAGCCCCGGCGGCGGCACGCCGTTGGGGAATCCCGAGAAGTGCGATGACAGATAGGCCTCGACGGCGCCGCCGAGATTATCGACGCCGAGCGAAACATTGTTGCCGGAACTCACCGCAGGCGGCGCCAATTCGCCGTCGATCACCGGGCCGGTGATGACGTCCTGCGGATACAACGCCGCCAGCCGGCGCGCGAGGTTTTCCAGTTCGCGAACGTTGCCGGGCCAGCGGTGCTGCTTCATCCGTTCCAGCGCCAGGGTATCGAGCTTCTTCGGCGGCAGGCCGTCCTTTTCGGCAAGTGCGAAGAAATGCCGGATCAAGTCGGGCAAATCCTCGATCCGCTCGCGCAACGGCGGCAGCCGCAGCGGCACCACGTTGAGGCGGAAGAACAGGTCCTCGCGGAACAGGCCCTGCTGAATCAGGATACGCAGATCCTTGTTGCTGGCCGCCACGATGCGTACGTCGGTCTTGATTGGCGTGCGACCGCCGACGGTCGTGTATTCTCCCTGCTGCAGAACGCGCAGCAGCCGGGTCTGCGCCTCCATCGGCATGTCGCCAATTTCGTCGAGAAACAGCGTGCCGCCTTCGGCCTGTTCGAACCGGCCGGACGCGCGGGTATTGGCGCCGGTGAACGCGCCGCGCTCGTGACCGAACAATTCCGATTCAATCAGGTCGCGCGGGATCGCCGCCATGTTGACGGCGACGAACGGACCGTTGCGGCGCTTGCCGTAATCATGCAGTGCGCGCGCCACCAGTTCCTTGCCGGTGCCGGACTCGCCGGAGATCATCACGGTGAGATCGGTCTGCATCAGACGCGCCAGCACCCGGTAGATTTCCTGCATCGCCGGCGAGCGGCCGACCAGCGGAATGGAGTCGAATTCCGCCTCGTCCGCAGGATTGGCGATCCGTTCCTTGGGCTCGGCCAGCGCGCGGCCGACGATGGCGATCAGTTCCTTGAGATCGAACGGCTTCGGCAGATATTCGTAAGCGCCCCGTTCGGACGCGCGGATCGCGGTCATGAACGTGTTCTGCGCGCTCATCACGATAACCGGTAGATTGGGCCGCATCTTCTTGATCCGCGGCAGCAGATCGAACGCGTTCTCGTCGGGCATCACGACGTCGGTGATCACCAGATCGCCCTCGCCCTGGCTGACCCAACGCCACAACGTCGCGGCGTTCCCCGTCAGTCGTACCTCGTATCCGGCGCGTGACAGCGCCTGATTGAGAACGGTGCGGATGGCTGTGTCGTCATCAGCGACAAGTATGCTACCTGCGGGCATTGTTATTATTCCTCATCTTGAGTCCTGTGAGGCAGGCGACGACGTACCCGGAACGTCCTCGCGGTTGCTTTGATCGAAATGTTGTTTGGCAGTGTTGAACATCGGCAGCAGCACCCGGAAAACGGTTTTCCGTGGCTGGGATTCGCATTCGATGATGCCGCCATGGTCGCCGACGATCTTGGCGACCAGCGCAAGACCGAGGCCGCTGCCGGTCTGTTTGGTCGTGACGAACGGATCGAACAGGTTCGGCAGCAGATCTTCCGGCACGCCCGGCCCGTTGTCCTTGACGCAGAATTCCAGCGGCAACGACACCCGCGATTTCTTGCCCGGCACCGACAGCCGAACCCCCGGGCGAAACGCCGTCGTAAGCTGGATTTCCGCATCGCTGCCGAGATCGGCGACGGCTTCCGCGGCGTTCTTCACCAGATTCAAAAACACCTAAATCAGCTGGTCCTGATTGGCCAGCACCGGCGGCAATGACGGATCGTATTCCTCAACGAAGCGGATATTGCGGGCGAAGCCGGATTGCGCGAGCCGCTTGACGTGATCGAGCACCGAATGAATGTTGACCGGACCGCGCGCCACCGGGCGGTCGTCGCCGAACACTTCCATGCGATCGACCAAGGTGACGATACGGTCGGCCTCATCGCAAATCAGCCGCGTCAGCATGCGGTCTTCGGATGACGCCGCCTGCTCCAGCAATTGTGCCGCGCCGCGGATGCCGGATAGCGGGTTCTTGATTTCATGCGCCAGCATCGCCGCCAGCGCGATCACCGACCGCGCTGCACTTCGATGAGTCAATTGGCGGTCCATCTTGTCGGCGATGGTGCGCTCCTGCAGCATCACGACAATATGGCCCGGCCGCTCGGTCAGCGGTGCGACGTGAAGATCGACCTGGCGATCGCCGCCGATCCGCGGTGTGCCCAAATCGACCTTGTATTCATTGACCGGCGAGCCGCTGGCACGGACCTGATCGATCAAGGCCAGTAACGGGCTGCCGAACGGCACCAGCTCCTTCAGCGACTGGCGCTGCAGGAACTGCGTCGAGATCTCGAAGAACGATTCCGCCGCCATGTTGGCATCGACGATCTTGCCGTCTGGCGCCACCAGCAGCACGGGATTGGGAAGCGCGTTGAGGATGGCCTCGCCATCGGACGGCTTGGGCCGGAGATGTTCTGCGGCTTGCGTCATGCAGCAGCGCTCCATGCAAAGTCGTCGAATGCATCTTGCAACGAGCGATGCACGCCCGCCGGATCATCGGAAGTCAGAATTTGTTGCCGCCAGGTCTTGATCGTGTTGGCCGGCGCCCGGCTATATTGGGCCGCGACGTCGAGCGCCCAGCCGAGATGTTTGCGGGCGTGGCGAAGACCGATGCGCAAGCCGTAATGACTGCAGACTTCGTCATATAGCGCGCGGATGTAGCCGAGTTGTTGCGGCAGCGACGGTGCGGCTTCGACAACTCCGCCGTTGAGACGCCGCCCAATCTGGCCCGGCAACCAGGGCTGGCCCTGCGCGCCGCGGCCGATCATGATCGCATCGGCGCCCGACATTTCGAGCGCGGTCACGGCCTTCTCGAACGAGGTGATATCGCCGTTGACGACCAGCGGAATATGGATCGCGTCCTTGACGGCGCGGACCGCGCCCCAATCTGCCTCGCCCTTGTAGAACTGGCAGCGGGTGCGGCCATGCACCGAAATCATCTGCACGCCGGCCGCCTCCGCACGGCGCGCCAATTCAGGCGCGTTGAGCGAGCGATCGTCCCAGCCGAGCCGCATCTTCAACGTCACGGGAATCTTGACCGCTGATACCGTCGCTTCGATCAAGGTCAAAGCGTGATCGAGATCACGCATCAAGGCTGAACCGGATTGACCGCCGGTCACGTGACGCGCGGGACAGCCCATATTGATATCGATGATATCTGCGCCGGCAGCCTCCGAGATGCGTGCGCCCTCCGCCATCCAGTTCGCCTCGCAGCCGGCAAGCTGAACGACATGGGGGCCGATCCCGGTCGCCTCACAGCGCAGCCGCGACATTGGGCGGCCGTTGATGAGATCGCTACAGGCGGTCATCTCGGACACCACCAGACCGGCGCCGAGACTCGCAGCCAGACGTCGAACCGGAGCATCGGTAACGCCGGACATCGGCGCCAAAAAGACCGGGGTAGATACGGTAATGTCGCCTATCTTCAATGGCTTAAGGCAAGAAGATTCCGAACCGGTCACGGCAGTCTCGTTTTTCTGCCCGCCGCATCATTGCGGAGGGTGAGGCACATTCTGCGCTCAAATCTTGGGCAGTCAAGCGTCATGCCTACACTTTAGACAGTTCTACCAAATGTGCAAGTGCACTGCAGCAAAAACTGCTTTTCCCACAGCTATTGGGAATCGCTCTGTTTTTAGGCCGCCGGCATGATAGAGCCTGTGCGCCGGCCCGACCAAGTGCCCCCCGTTTACAACCCTGAATCGCCTTTCATTGAGCCACGATGTCCAGAC
This sequence comes from uncultured Alphaproteobacteria bacterium, assembly GCA_963738105.1. Classification (GTDB taxonomy): domain Bacteria; phylum Pseudomonadota; class Alphaproteobacteria; order Rhizobiales; family Xanthobacteraceae; genus Bradyrhizobium. The sequence goes on from CAVTWC010000041.1 coordinate 3,852, forward strand.
CTGACCGCACCGCAGCCATCCTTGTCGCAGCCGGGCGCGGACTCCGCGCCGGCGTGGGAGGTCCCAAACAATATCGAGAGATCGGCGGCCAGACGGTGATCTACCGGGCGATGGAGACATTCTGCAGCCATCCGCAGCTGTTCGCGGTGCAGCCGGTTGTGAATCCCGACGATGCCGCGGTGTTCAATGACGCCGTGCGCGGGCTGCGCCATGCACAGCCGACCGATGGCGGTGCGACGCGCCAGGCCTCGGTGCTCGCCGGACTTGAGGCGCTTGCGAACGAGAAGCCCGACATCGTTCTGATCCACGACGCCGCGCGCCCTTTCGTCACGGCATCTTTGATTTCGCGTGCGATCGACGCAGCCGGCCGCACCGGTGCTGCCGTGCCCGTGATCCCGGTCACCGACACCATCAAGCAGGTCGGCGAAACCGGTGATGTCGAGGCAACGCCGGAGCGCGCGAAACTGCGGATCGCGCAGACACCGCAGGCGTTTCGATTCGATGTCATTCTCGATGCGCACCGCCGCGCGGCGCGCGATGGCCGCAGCGATTTCACCGACGACGCCGCGCTGGCGGAATGGGCGGGATTGACGGTGGCGACCTTTGAAGGCGATCCTGCAAACATGAAATTGACGACCCCGGAAGATTTTGCGCGCGAAGAAGCCCGTCTCGCCGCAGCGCTCGGCGATATCAGAACCGGCACCGGTTACGACGTTCACGCCTTTGGCGAGGGCGATCATCTGATGCTCTGCGGCATTCGCGTCCCGCACACCCGCGGCTTTCTCGCACATTCCGACGGCGATGTCGGACTGCACGCGCTGGTCGACGCCATTCTCGGCGCGTTGGCGGATGGCGATATCGGTTCGCATTTCCCGCCCAGCGACATGAAGTGGAAAGGTGCGGCCTCCGATCGCTTCTTGAAATACGCCGTCGATCGCGTCACCGCGCGCGGCGGCCGCATCGCCAATCTCGAAGTAACGATGATCTGCGAGCGGCCGAAAATCGGCCCATTGCGCGACATCATGCGGGCACGGATCGCCGAGATCACCGGCCTCAACATCTCCCGTGTCGCGGTGAAAGCGACCACCAGCGAACGGCTCGGCTTTACCGGGCGCGAGGAAGGCATCGCCGCAACCGCAAGCGCTACCATCCGTCTCCCCTGGAGCGACTGACATGAGCGGCAGCGACGCCCGTGCCCTCTCCCGCGCGCTGCTCGATTTGTGCCGGATGCGCAAGCTGACGATCGCAACGGCGGAATCCTGCACGGGCGGATTGGTCGCCGGCGCGTTGACTGATATTCCCGGTTCCTCCGACGTGATCGACCGCGGTTTCGTGACCTATTCCAACGACGCCAAGCGCGCGATGCTCGGCGTCAAGACGACGACCCTTGCAACCTTCGGCGCGGTCAGCAAGGAAACCGCGACCGCGATGGCGATCGGCGCGCTGGAAAAAGCCGGCGTCGATCTGGCGGTATCCATCACCGGCATCGCAGGCCCCGGCGGCGCGACACCGGGCAAACCTGTCGGCCTCGTGCACTTCGCCGTCGCCGCTCGCGACGGACGAATCCTGCATCGCGAGTGCCGTTTCGGCGCGATCGGTCGTACCACCGTGCGCCAACGCTCCGTCGTGGAAGCGTTGCGGATGCTGATGGAGCTGGCGCGCGGTCCCCAACCACCCGCAAAACCTCGCCGCGAAGCCACCACCCGCTTGCGGCCGCGCGTCGCCCGTTCGTCGCGCGGCACCACGGTCAAACGGCGGCGCCCGACGCGGGCATAAACCGCTACGACGAACCGATAACACCCGGCTTGCCGTAGACCACATCGGCGCGCTTTTCGAACGCCGCCGCAAAGCGCTGGAACGCGGCATCGAACATCGTGCCCATCACCATCGCGAGCATCCGGCTCTTGAATTCGTAGCTCAGGAAAAACCCGACATCGCAGTCGGTCTCGGATTTCGCTTCGAAGGTCCAGCGGTTTTCGAGATTGGAAAACGGCCCCCTCAAATACTCCACCAGGATTTTCAGATTGGGACGGTCCAGCGTCACCCGGCTGGTGAAGGATTCCCGGATCAGCTTGAACGACACCGTCATGTCGGCGACGACGACCTCTGTGCCGTCCTCCTTCAGCGTGCGTTGCCGAACCTTCAACGAATGGCACAACGGCACGAATTCGGGATAGCGCTCGACGTCGGCCACCAGATCGAACATCTGGGACGCGGTGTGACGAACCCGGCGCTTGCTGGAAAATCTTGGCATTAACAAACGCTCAGCGGGAGATCGCCGCCCGCGCTGCTTTCAGTTTCGCGAAATCATCGCCGGCGTGGTGCGACGAGCGGGTCAGCGGGCTCGCCGACACCATCAGGAAACCCTTGGTATAGGCGACCTTCTCGTAGCCGGCGAATTCGTCCGGCGGCACATAGCGCATGACGGCGTGATGCTTGCGGGTGGGCTGCAGATATTGCCCGATGGTGAGGAAATCGACCTCGGCGGTGCGCAGATCATCCATCACCTGCAGCACTTCATGACGTTCCTCGCCAAGCCCGACCATGATGCCGGACTTGGTGAAAATGGTGGGATCGATCTCCTTGACCCGTTGCAACAGCCGGATCGAATGGAAGTAACGCGCGCCCGGCCGCACCGTCAGATAGCCCGACGGCACTGTCTCCAGATTGTGGTTAAACACATCGGGCTTGGCCGCCACCACGACTTCGAGTGCGCCGGGCTTGCGCAGGAAATCCGGCGTCAGGATCTCGATCGTCGTGGTCGGGCACCGCGCCCGGATCGCGCGGATGGTTTGCGCGAAATGCTCGGCGCCGCCGTCGGCGAGATCGTCGCGGTCCACCGAGGTGATCACGATATGGGCGAGCCCAAGCTTGGAGGTCGCTTCCGCGATATGTTCCGGCTCGAGCGCATCGAGCGCGCCGGGCATGCCGGTCTTGACGTTGCAGAACGCGCAGGCCCGGGTGCAGGTGTCCCCCATGATCATGAAGGTGGCGTGCTTCTTGTCCCAGCATTCGCCGATATTCGGGCAGCCCGCCTCCTCGCAGACCGTGACGAGGCCGTTTTCCTTGACGATGTTGCGGGTGTCGGCATAGCCGCGGGTATTTGGCGCGCGCACCCGGATCCAGTCCGGTTTCGGCGGCGACAGCGCATCCGGCCGATTCACCTTTTCGGGGTGACGTGGGCGCAGCGGTGTGGCTGAAATAGTATCGACGACGACGACCATGGACTGTCCGTTCTCAGAGCTATCTAGCTAATCCGCCTGACCGGGAAGCGCAACCGCTCGCCTTGCTGCTCGGGAAGCTCTAGCATATTGGTCTCCGCTCCGCTGTTCCGCTTCCCTCCCGACAGCCCTGACCGTTTTGAATGGCTCAAAACCGCGTTTCCGTAACCAAGATTGCGCCTGCCACGCCTGTGCCAAAACTGGGCCGGCCGCTCAAGCGCTCGTTCTTCGCCCGCAGCGTGCACGAGGTCGCGCCCGATCTGATCGGTGCGACCCTGCTGGTGAACGGTGTCGGAGGCATCATCGTCGAGGTCGAAGCCTATCACCACACCGAGCCGGCCGCGCATTCGTTTCGCGGGCCGACACCGCGCAACCAGGTGATGTTCGGTCCGCCGGGATTCTCCTACGTCTACCGCTCCTACGGCATCCACTGGTGCGTGAATTTTGTCTGCGAAAAGCCAGGTGAGGCCAGCGCCGTGCTGATTCGCGCCCTGGAGCCGACTCACGGTCTGGCGGCGATGCGCCGGCGCCGCGGCATCGAAGACGAGCGCGCGCTGTGCTCGGGACCGGGCAAACTGTGCGAAGCGCTCGGCATCACCATCCAAACCAGCGAGCTGCCACTTGATCAACCGCCGTTCGCGCTGCATGCGCGCGTCGGCAAATCGGATGTTGTCGCCGGTATCCGCATCGGAATCACCAAGGCGGTCGAGTTGCCCTGGCGATACGGGCTGAAGGGATCGAGATTTGTGAGCAAGCCGTTTCCAACTCAGACGCCTGGTTAAGCGAAGCCACTCCGGAAGAGAAAAAGGCCCCTTCGCAGGGGCCGATCTCGTTAACGATGCATGTGGTGGTGATGATGGTGGTGATGGTGATGTTCGTGGGCACTGGCGACCGAAGGTGCGGCTATGGCCAGAGCGAGAAGAGCTGCGAAAACGTAGGCGAGTGACTTCATGGAAGATTCCCCTGAGTTGGCTACAGTCACGGAATCGTAGGCGCTGCGAGTCCGTTCTCGAACACATAATAATGTGACCGGCCCATTCATGCATTGTTCATGCGACGCGAAAGATCTGTCGCAGCGTTCGAACATATTAGGCGGCATGACTTCTCATTCCCGCGACAACATACGCGCGAGTTTTGCAAATTCATCCGCCCTGAAAAAAGAGGGCGCGGGGAATGCCGGGTGCCCGTTGCACCCATAGCCCCGTGTGCAAAGGTAGTAAGCACACGGTAGTCACCACGGTCGCACCGGGATCACCCGGCTTTCCCCGCGCAATGGTTTTACGGTTTCCTTCGTGCTCTTGTGTCTGGCGGATGTGCCAGAATGTGCGGACGGGCGGTTCTGACCAACCGCCCGTCGCTGGATCTGAGCCCGTTCGTGCTCGAAGGCCAAGAGCCTGCCGGGGAGCGTGGGACAGGTCCGGTGTCTTCCTCAACCCGAACAGTTGCATGGGCTTAGAGCCCGGACCGAGCAAGGAAGGGAGCTGGATGATGGCACAAGATGATCTGGTTGTCGCGGGGATCGACGTCGCAAAAGACAAGGTGGATGTTTGCATTCGATCGCTGTCATTGAGGTGCGCGTTCGCGAGCACATCGAAAAGTCGGCGAGAGCTGGCTTCCTGGCTGCGCCGGCGGAAAGTTGGCAAGGCCGTGATGGAAGCTTCCGGCGGGTACGAGCGCGAGTGGGCCAAGGCGCTCCGTGCCGCGAGGATCGAAGTGCGGATCGTCGATCCGAAGCGGGTTCGCAGCTTCGCTCGATCGGCTGGACGACTTGCCAAGAACGATGCGATCGATGCCGAGATGATTGCCTGGTTCGCCGAGACCTTCGGCGAGGCCTCTCACCAAATCCATGATGCGGAACGCGAAAGGTTGGTGCAAATCGTGAATGCGCGGCAGGCTCTCCTTGAGCTGCAGACCGGGTTGCAAAACAGGAGCGAGCATTCGCCGCCGGATATCGTGCAGAAGGTACAGGAGCGGCTTTTGAAGAAGATAGCCGCCGAGCTTGCCACGCTCGAGGTAGCGATCACAGCCACGATTAAGGCCACGCCGCAATTTGCCGAACGCGCCGAGATCATCGAAAGCGTGCCGGGACTTGCCCGGATCACCTCCGCTGGCTTGATCGCGGCGATGCCGGAACTGGGCCAGGTAAGCAACAAGGTCGCCGCCGCTCTGTTGGGCGTGGCCCCATACGATGACGACAGCGGCAAACGGCGAGGTGAGCGCCAGATCAGAGACGGACGCCGCAAGATACGCAACATCTTCTACATGGCCTGCCTGGGAGCTGCGACCCGACACAATCCTGTGCTCAAGGCCTTCTACCGGCGCCTGGTCGCTAAAGGCAAAGAGAGGAAGGTCGCACTGGTAGCCTGCATGCGCAAACTCATCGTGATCCTCAACATCATGATCGCTCGCGGGCAGAAGTGGAATCCGGACCTTCACGCAATGGGCTGACTGAGCGGCCCGCCGCGCTCGGTTCTCGACCGAGCGCTTGCAAAGCCAACAGACCGGTGAGCGGGCGGGGTCAAGGCCGTCCGCCGCCGAAGGCGGTGGCGCGCCAGCGCCAGCCTTGAGGCCGACCGATGACCGGTCTACGTCAACACAGTTGCTCCTTGGTGACCGGCTTGATTGTCACCATCGCCTCGTGGAAATTCCGCGAGACTTGACGCCAGCGCCGGGGCGTCAGGACCACACGACTTCGCCGTCCGCGATCAGCGCTGTTCGTCAAAAGCGCATCCGCGTCCACCGCATCCCGCCCCGCGTCCGTGACGATCGCGAGCCGCCCCTCAGGTGGGACGAGACGGTTGAGAATAAGCCGGTGATTTGGGTCTGGTGTGAAGAAGGAATATTTTTATGAAGGGGGCTGGACAGGCAAATCACTGGTTTGCCCGGTCGGGTGGTTCTCGCGCGATGTCTCGACTGCGAGCGCTATGATCGCCGCAGCGTGAAGTCACATATACGCAGGAAAACGGAACAGAAGACGTTTATGACGCGTTGTTCCGCGCTAACAACCAAAGGGAACATCGCCATGAAACTCACCACCATCGCTCTTGCGACAGCGTTCGCGCTGTCCAGCACGTTTGCGCTCGCGCAGGCTGGCGGCGCCGCGGGTGGCTCAACAGGAGGCTCCACTACCGGTGGCGCGTCGATGAGCGGCAGCGGAATGGGAACCACGACCGGAGGCACGACGGGTACGACAGGGATGGGATCTGGGAGCACCGCCGGTTCGGCCGTACAGAACCCGAACAACCCGATGAATCCGTCCGGAAATACACTGGCGCCCAATGCATCGCCCAGCGGATCGACGCTGGGACCGACAGGTCCGGGTTCCGCGACCGGCCGCTAATCCGATAAACATACCTGACAAAGAGCCCCGCCCTTTCGCGGGGCTCTTTTGCTTATGGAGCGCCGCGTCGTTCGCGATCGTATTCAACCATCCACGATGGCCCGTTCACCGTGGATGTACCGTTCGAGCTGAACAATAACGAACTTCTGATCACCGATTATGCTCTTGACGAGATCGCCGATTGAAACAATGCCAATCAGCTTTTCTCCCTCAAATACCGGCAGGTGGCGCACGCGCTCCTCGCTCATGACCGCCATGCATTCGTCGACGGACTGTCCCGGCTGCGCAATGAGGACGTGCCTTTCCATGATGTCCCTCACGGGCGTCGCGGGAGACGTCTTACCCTTGAGAACAACATTCCGCGCATAGTGCCTTTCGGTGATGATGCCAACGAGTTCCTCGCCTTCCATCACGACCAACGATCCAACGTCTTTTTCAGCCATTTTCGCGATGGCGTCGAAGACGGTGGCATCCGGGTGAATAGACCAAATGTTCCTGCCCTTCTGATCAAGCAACTGTCGTACCGTAGTCATTTGAATCCTCCTTCGGACGCAAGCAGCTTCGTAACGAACGGCGACTGTGACGCAGCCGCAAGGGCACCCTGCCCCACACAATCGAATTGCTTATGTGCTGCGCTAAATCCGCGCCGCGCTAACTCGGCCGTGTCGTGCATTTTCCGTCAGGCAAGCAAACTGCGCATGATCTATGCGGAGAATAAATCTCCGTTGCGGCTTGCAAGCCTCGTATAACCTGCTCTTACCTCTCACGGCTCCACGGGAAGAGATTGGCCGGGAAGTCTGCCGCGTAGCGGTGACCTATCGGCGGGCGGGGCTCTTCTTGGGGCGGGTTCGGGTCGGGCTCCACCAGCTTCCGATAAAGATGCCAGGTGGCATGACCGAGCACGGGAAGAACGACAGCGAGACCGACGAAGAACGGTAGCGAACCGATCGCGAGCAGCACCGCAACAATCAGGCCCCATACGGCCATCGGAAACAGATTTTCCCTCACCGCCCGCAGCGACGTCCGGATTGCGTCGATCGCGGTCGCATGCCGGTCGAGCATCAACGGAAACGACACAACACTGACGCACAGGGCCACGACGGCGAACAGGAAGCCGACGCCGCAGCCGATGATAATGAGCGACCATCCTTCCGGCGTCGTCAATACACGCGTCGCGAAGTCAGGGATGGTTGCAGCCGGAGCTTGGCCGAAGGTTGCAACGTAGATCGCGTCCGCGAAGGCGATCCAGGTCCCGAACAGTATGAGCAGGAGTGTCCCGAGTTCGAGCATGGCGCCGAAAGACGGTGCGCGCAGCACCTTCATCGCATCCCACGCCGCGGCTTCCTCGCCGCGCTCGCGGCGGCGGCTGAGTTCGTAGAGGCCGAGCGCGGCAAAAGGACCGATCAGGGTAAAGCCCGCAGCGAGGGGAAAGAGCAGCGGCAGCACCGAATAGCCGATGACAAGTCTGAACAGGACAAGTCCAAGGACGGGATAAATCACGCACAGGACGACGGCGTGTGTTGGGATGGCCTTGAAGTCTTCCCAGCCCAGGCGCAACGCGTCGCCTAAGTCGGAAACGCTGATCTTGCGAACGGCAAAGGCGGTTGAGACGCCAAACAGTTGCAGTTTGGGTCTTGCGAATACTGTGGCCATGGCTCCGGTCTCCTTGCCTGTGATCGCAGGGGAACGGAGCGCCCTCAAAAAGCGCGCATCCGCCTCGTGCGCGAGAATCGCGATCGAGCCCGGCAAATCAGGTTCAACGAGAAGGAGCTTTGCCGGACGACACCTGTCGCGACCGGTGCGATGAGCTTACCGCGACGGAAGCAAAATAGCGCTCACGGTTGGGTGATTTGTGCGCTTGCACACCTTGTTTGCTGCGTCGCACCACCAGACGATTGGTGCCGATGGATGCTCATGGCATTGCGCATCGGCCTCGCGCGACCAGGGCGCGACATAGCGTCCGATCGAGCTATTGACGGCAGCCTCGGCGGGGATCATCTTGAAGTTCTGAACGCCCCAAGCTCCTGTGAGATGAGCGGTCGTGACGTGCGCTTCGTGTCAAGCTTTTACGGCGCGGCCGGTCGAATGGGCGAGGCAAGAGGCACGACGATGGTGAAGATGAAATCCACCATCGCGACAGACGTGAGCTCCGCCCTTTAAACTCGTATCCGCAGCCGTTAATGGCAAGGATGCATAAGGGATGGCTGTAGCGATCATACTGCTTTTGGTTGCGCTCGCCTCGGTGCTGTTTCACATTTTCAGCCCGTGGTGGTGGACCCCGCTCGCCTCGAACTGGCGCTACATCGACGACACCATCACCCTGACGTTCTGGATCACCGGGGCCGTTTTCACCGCGGTGGTCGTGTTCATGGCCTATTGTGTCTTCCGCTTTCGTCACACGGAGGGAAGGCGCGCAGCCTACAACCCCGAAAACAAGAAGCTCGAATGGTGGCTTAGCGTAGGGACGGCAATCGGCGTCGCAGCGATGTTGGCACCGGGGCTGATCGTGTGGCACCAGTTCGTCAGCGTTCCGGCCGATGCGACCGAGGTCGAGGTCATGGGACAGCAGTGGATGTGGAGCTATCGGCTTCCCGGAAAGGACGGCCGGCTCGGAACTTCCGATGCCCGCAATATCAGTGCCGACAATCCGATGGGGTTGAACTCCGACGATCCCGCCGGACTGGACGACGTCGTCATTCAAAGCGACGATTTGCACCTGCCGGTTGGAAAGCCGGTCAAGGTGTTGCTCCGCTCAATTGATGTCCTGCATGATTTCTATGTGCCCGAGTTCCGGGCGAAGATGGATATGATACCGGGCTCGGTCACGTATTACTGGTTCACGCCCACCCGCACCGGAACATTCGAGGTGCTCTGCGCGGAACTCTGCGGTGCCGCGCATGCGCAGATGCGAAGCAAGGTCGTCGTGGAGGAAGAGAAGGAATATCACGCGTGGCTGGAGAAGCAGCACACGTTCGCGGAGCTTTCGGGGCAGCGCTATGTCGCGAAAGCGACCTACAAGCCAGGCAGCGAATGAAAATATCGACGAGGAGATTCCACGTGGCGTAGGGCGAACTCCTCGCTGAAGAGTGACCAGGGAGGGTATTCCGATGGTCGACGTCCCGTTTGACACAGTTGCAGGCGTTCCGCCGGCTGAAGTGGGCGAGGTCGAACTCTATCATCCGAGAAGCTGGTGGACGAGATACGTCTTTTCGCAGGACGCCAAGGTCATCGCGATCCAGTACTCGATCACGGCGATGTCGATCGGAATGGTTGCGCTGGTGCTGTCGTGGCTGATGCGACTCCAACTGGGATTTCCGGGCACATTCTCCTTCATCGATGCCAACGAATACCTCCAGTTCATCACCATGCACGGCATGATCATGGTGATCTACCTGCTCACCGCGTTGTTCCTCGGCGGCTTCGGCAACTACCTCATCCCGCTGATGGTCGGCGCCCGCGATATGGTGTTCCCCTATGTGAACATGTTGAGCTATTGGGTCTATCTGCTCGCGGTCGTGGTGTTGGTCTCGACCTTTTTCGTGCCCGGCGGGCCCACCGGCGCCGGCTGGACGCTGTATCCGCCCCAGGCGATTCTCTCCGGCACTCCCGGGCAGGATTGGGGCATCGTTCTCATGCTGGCCTCCCTGATCCTGTTCATTATCGGCTTCACGATGGGCGGGCTTAATTATGTGGTGACGGTGCTGCAGGGGCGCACGCGGGGCATGACGTTGATGCGTTTGCCCTTGACGGTGTGGGGCATTTTCACGGCCACCGTCATGGCGCTGCTGGCCTTCCCGGCTCTGTTCGTCGCCTCGGTGATGCTGCTGCTCGATCGTCTGTTGGGAACCAGCTTCTTCATGCCCACGCTGGTCGAGATGGGCACGCTGACAAAATATGGTGGTGGCAGCCCGATCCTGTTCCAGCACCTGTTCTGGTTCTTCGGCCATCCCGAAGTCTACATCGTCGCCTTGCCGGCCTTCGGCATCATTTCCGATCTGATCAGCGTCCACGCGCGGAAGAACATCTTCGGCTATCGCATGATGGTCTGGGCCATCGTGGCAATCGGCGCTCTCAGCTTCGTCGTATGGGCGCACCACATGTATGTGAGCGGCATGAACCCCTACTTCGGGTTCTTCTTCGCCACCACGACGCTAATTATCGCCATCCCGACCGCCATCAAGGTTTACAACTGGGTGCTGACCCTGTGGCGCGGCGACATTCATCTCACCATCCCCATGCTGTTCGCGCTCGCGTTCATCATCACATTCGTAAACGGCGGCTTGACCGGCCTGTTTCTTGGCAACGTGGTCGTGGACGTTCCGCTGTCCGACACAATGTTCGTTGTCGCGCACTTTCATATGGTGATGGGCATTGCCCCGATCATGGCTGTGTTCGGCGGGATCTATCACTGGTATCCGAAAGTCACCGGACGGATGCTCAATGAGACGCTCGGACGATTCCACTTCTGGGTTTCGTTCCTTGGGGCCTATGCGGTCTTCTTCCCAATGCACTATCTCGGTCTGTTGGGCATGCCCCGCCGCTATCACGACATTGGCGAGACGGCCTTCATCCCGGCATCCGCGCATGACCTCAATGCCTTCATGAGCATAGCGGCGTTGATTGTCGGCTTTGCCCAGCTTGTGTTCCTGTTCAATCTGATCTGGAGCTTGTTCAACGGAAAAGAGGCCGGCGGCAATCCCTGGGGAGCAGCGTCGCTGGAATGGCAAACTCCACAGACTCCGCCGGGGCATGGCAACTGGGGCAAGGAGCTCCCGATCGTCTATCGCTGGGCTTACGATTACAGCGTACCCGGCGCCGCCAGGGATTTTGTGCCGCAAGATGAACCGCCAGCCGGATTGTCGGCACAGGGGGCCCATCCATGAGCGCCATCATCCTGTTCATGGCTGGAATAGCGGCGATTGCCGGATGGTGGCTCTCACAGCAGCAGCTGACAGCCAAGCCCTGGCTGGAGGAAGGGTTGGCCGCCGATCTTCGCGAACAGAGCACGTCGTCCTTTCCGTCGGCGAAAATCGGATTGGGCGTGTTTCTCGCGGTTGTCGGCTCGTTGTTCGCGCTGTTCATCAGCGCTTACTCCATGCGTATGAACATGGTGGACTGGCGCGCGCTGCCGATGCCGAGGCTGCTGTGGTTCAACACGGCCGTCCTGATCCTGAGCAGTGTGGCGCTGCAGGGGGCATACATAGCCGCGCGCCGGAGCAACATCGACGGCGTCATCGTCGGCCTGTGCGCAGGCGGAGCATCCGCCGTTACGTTCTTGATTGGACAGCTCCTGGCGTGGCGCGAGTTGAGCGCTGAGGGGTATTTCCTCGCGTCCAATCCAGCCAATTCGTTCTTCTACCTGATCACTGCGGTGCATGGGTTGCATCTGATGGGCGGTCTCGTGGCCCTCGGCAGAGTAACTGCCAAGGTGTGGCATGGCGTCGCGGTGACCCAGTTGCGGCTCAGCGTCGAACTCTGCGCCATCTACTGGCATTTCCTGCTGTTGGTCTGGCTGGTCCTGCTCGGCCTGCTGACAGGCTGGACCGACAATCTGGTCGACATCTGTCGCCAATTGCTCACCTAGGGAGGGCTGAGACGCCATGGCAGAGACCGCGCTGACAAGCACCGGAGCATCGATCACCCGGCCGGCAGGTTTGCGAGGCATCGCCGCCGACTGGTCCTCGGATCAACGCGCTTTCAAGAATGTGTCCTGGGGCAAGGCCATGATGTGGATCTTCCTCCTCAGCGACACCTTCATCTTCAGCTGCTTCCTGCTCTCGTACATGACCGCACGAATGTCCACGACCGTGCCGTGGCCCAACCCGAGCGAGGTCTTCGCCCTCACGATCGCAGGCCATCACATTCCGCTCATTCTGATCGCCATCATGACCTTCGTCCTGATCAGCAGCAGCGGGACCATGGCAATGGCGGTCAATTTCGGCTACCGCCGCGACCGCGCAAAAACCGCAGTCCTCATGCTGGTCACCGCGGCACTCGGCGCAACGTTCGTCGGAATGCAGGCCTTCGAATGGACCAAGCTGATCATGGAGGGCGTCCGGCCCTGGGAAAACCCGTGGGGCGCAGCACAGTTCGGCTCGAGCTTCTTCATGATCACCGGTTTCCACGGGACCCATGTGACGATCGGCGTGATTTTCCTGATCGCGATTGCGCGAAAGGTCTGGCGGGGGGACTTCGACGTCGAAAGGCGTGGTTTTTTCACCAGCCGGAAGGGCCATTACGAGGTCGTCGAAATCACCGGACTATACTGGCACTTCGTTGATCTGGTGTGGGTGTTCATCTTTGCCTTCTTTTATCTTTGGTGAGGTCAACGCATGACAAACGTGGCGGTACATTTAGAAGGACAACAACCTTCGCTGCACACTAATATGCCTGGCGCAGTCGCAGCCAAGCATGCGGAAGGTCAGCAGCACCCGATCAAGCTTTATCTCGTGGTCTGGGGATGGTTGTTCGTCCTCAGCACCTGCTCCTATCTCGTCGACTTCTTTGGCTTGCATGGTCATCTCAGATGGTCGCTGATCCTTCTCTTCATGGTGTTGAAGGCTGGCTTGATCGTCGCCGTCTTTATGCACATGGCCTGGGAGCGGTTGGCCCTGGCCTATGCGATCCTGCTACCGCCGGTGTTGGTACTGGTTTTTGTGGCGATCATGGTGTTCGAATCCGACTACACGCACCTGCTTCGGGTCTTATTTTTCGCGCCCCCGACGTAGATATTGTTGCCTCGCGCCAAAAGGAGGAGGTTATGACCACATACGTCATGCTTGCAAACTGGACCGATCAGGGCATCCTCAAAGCAAAGGAATCGCCGCGTCGTCTGGACGCAGCAAAGAAACTTCTCAAAGATATGAGCGGCGAGTTCAAATTCTTTTTTCTTACCATGGGTGACTTTGACATGGTCGCGATCTACGAAGCTCCGGACGATGCCGTGGCGGCACGATTTAACCTGCAGCTGGGCATGCTGGGAAACATCCGGACGCGCACGCTGAAAGCGTTTCCCGAAGCAGCGTATCGGGAAATCATCGCCTCGCTTGGCTAATCGGCCAATGGTGCTCACAAGGAGCCACGGACTCACATCTGGTTTTGCGAGACTTTTTTCAGGACGTTCGAACCGGCAGAAAGCTCGCGAAGTTACAATAGCTGCGCGGTCGGCGAAATCGGGGCTGCCACCTTTCGCTGACTGCCTGACGAGAGTGCCCTACAACCGATGGCTTTTTTGAACATCGGTGTGAAAGACGCCCTGTCGTTTGCAATCCGGGGGTATCAACCTCATGCAAATCAATCGTTCAATTCTCCTGCGCAGGAGCTATGCCAGCGTCGGAGACTATGTCGCGCTGACGAAACCACGCGTTATGTCGCTAGTCGTCTTTACCGCATTGGTCGGCCTCATGGTCGCACCAGGCGACATCGATCCCCTCGCCGGTGCCGTGGCTCTTCTGTGCATCGCGGCCGGGGCTGGCGCCGCAGGTGCGCTCAATATGTGGTACGACGCCGATATCGACGCGATGATGGCGCGTACGGCGATGCGTCCAATTCCGAGCGGCCGCATATCGCGGCCGGAGGCATTGGTTTTCGGACTCATGCTTGGCGTGTGCGCCATCGTGGCCCTCGGCACGCTGCTGAACATGGCCGCGGCTGCGCTGCTAGCTTTTACAATATTCTTTTATGTCGTCGTCTACACGATGTGGCTCAAACGCCGAACGCCGCAAAATATCGTCATTGGTGGTGCGGCTGGCGCACTCCCTCCGGTGATCGGCTGGGTTGCGGCTGCCGGAAATGTTGGGCTGGAGCCGCTCATCCTGTTCCTGATTATCTTCCTTTGGACGCCGCCGCACTTCTGGGCACTGTCGCTTAATCTTGCCGGAGAATACGCGCGCGCAGGCGTGCCGATGTTGCCGGTCGTCGCCGGCAGGGCCGAAACAAAGCGCCAGATTTTTCTCTATAGCGCGCTTCTGGTTCCGATCTCACTGACACCCTGGGCACTGGGGTTCGCGGGAGCCGTTTATGGCTCGGCTGCGGCGATGCTTGGAGCGATCTTGATTTTTCTCTCATGGCAAGTACGTCGCAGCAATGACGGGGAAAGGCGGCCCGCTCGTCGCCTATTCGTGTTTTCGATGCTCTATCTGGTCCTGCTTTTTGGTGTGCTGCTGATGAATACTGCACCCTACGCCCAGTCCCGCTACTAGACGCGTTTGAAGGGCCGATTCCGCAGCTGGCTACGCGCTTGTGAGTCTACGCCTTAGATCGCGTTCTTCAATCGCTCCAGCGCTTCGAGGATTTTTTCCTTGCGGGCCATGGCAGTTTCGCGCTTTTCCTTTTCTTCCTCGACGATCTCTTCCGGCGCGTTGGCGACGAATTTCTCATTGGAGAGCTTGGCATCGACGCGCTTGATATCAGCGTCGGCCTTGATGATTTCCTTGTCGAGCCGGGCTTTTTCCGCGGAGAAATCGATCACGCCCTTGAGCGGCAAGGCCGCGACCTCCCCGCGCACCAATAGTTGCACCGCGCCCTGCGGAGCGTCGTCGGTGAAGGAAATGTCGGCAAGCCGGGCCATCCGCTTGACCACGTCGTTCCAGCGTTGCGCGCGCCCTTTGGTCTCGGCCGACACGCCCGACAGCACCAAAGGCGTCAAGGTCGCCGGCGGGATGTTCATTTCCGCACGCACCGAACGGATCGCCGTGACGAGATCGACCACCCAGCCGATTTCCGCCTCGGCATCGGGATCGCTGAAGTCGCCTGTATCGAGCGCAAGGATGACCGGCGGAATCAGCGCATCGTTCGGGCCCCCAACCGACATCGAAGCCAACTGCTGCACCGACAACTGGACGGCCTTGCGCGGCCATGCGGCCAGCGCCAGCAAACCGTCGCGCTTCGCTGTCACCGACCAGAGTTCTTCGGTGATGAAGGGCATGAACGGATGCAATAGCTTGAGGATCTCGTCACGCGCCCACGCTACCATCGCCCGGGTCTCGGACTTGGCGGGGCCGTCCTCGCCCAGCAGGACCGGCTTGGCGAGTTCGAGGTACCAGTCGCAATACACATTCCAGACGAAACGATAGATCGCGTTCGCAGCGTCATTAAAACGGTAGCCTTCGATCGCTTCGGTGACTTCGCGCGTCGCCCGCGATGTCTCGTGCGCGATCCAGCGGTTCAGCGTCTCCGTCGTCTTCGCGGGATCGAAATCCGCAGGCTTCTCGCAGGCATTCATTTCCGCGAAGCGGCAGGCGTTCCAGAGTTTCGTCGCGAAATTACGGTTGGTTTCGACCAGTTGCGGCGAGAGCTTGATGTCGTGGCTGTGGGCTGCCCCGCGCGCCAGCGCAAAACGCAAGGCGTCGGCGCCGAAATCGTCAATGACGCCGAGGGGATCGATGACGTTGCCTTTCGACTTCGACATCTTGGCGCCCTTCTCGTCGCGAACCAGGCGGTGGATGTAGACGGTCGAGAACGGTGCGTCCTTCTTGAAATGAAGGCCCATCATCATCATCCGCGCCACCCAGAAGAAGATGATGTCCCAGCCGGTGACGAGAACATTGGTCGGGTAGTAGCGCTCAACTTCGGGCGTATCGTCGGGCCAGCCGAGCGTCGAGAACGGCCACAGCGCCGAGGAAAACCAGGTGTCGAGCACGTCCTCGTCGCGCGTGATGAAACCTTCGCGCTTCGCCGGGTCGAGCGCCATCTCCCGCCCCTGCTCCGGCGTGATGACTTCCTGCTCGACGTAATAGCCGAGCGCGTTGCCGACGGCTTCATCCTCGGTTTCGGCGACGAACACCTTGCCGTCCGGCCCGTACCAGGCCGGAATTTGATGGCCCCACCAGAGCTGGCGGGAGATGCACCAGGGCTGGATGTTCTCCATCCATTCGAAATAGGTCTTTTCCCAATTCTTCGGCACGAACGCCGTCGCACCGGAACGCACCGCCGCGATCGCGGGCTGTGCCATGGTCTTCGCGTCGACGTACCATTGATCGGTCAGATAGGGCTCGATGACGACGCCGGAGCGGTCGCCATGCGGCACCATGTGGGTGTTGGGCTCGATCCGCTCGAGGAAGCCGAAATCCTCCAGCCGCGACACGATCAGTTTTCGCGCGGCGAAGCGCTCGACGTGGTTCAGTTCCTCGGCGAGCTGTACTGAGCCTTCCGGCAGTCCACGCAAATAGTCTTCGTTGTCGACCAGCGAAACACGGCCTTCCTGATCCAGCACGCTGATCTGCGGCAGATTGTGCCGTCGGCCGACTTCGAAATCGTTGAAATCGTGCGCCGGCGTGATCTTCACCGCGCCCGAGCCTTTTTCCGGATCGGCGTAATCATCGCCGATGATCGGGATACGACGGCCGACCAGCGGCAGAATGGCGTGCTGGCCGATCAGATGTCCCAGATGTTCGTTGTCCGGATGCACCGCGACCGCGGTATCGCCCAGCATCGTTTCCGGTCGCGTGGTCGCCACCACAATAAAGGTCGTGGGATCGTCCGGGTTGAAGGTTTTGCCTTCGATCGGGTAGCGCAGGTACCACAGGCTGCCCCGGACCTCGGTCTGCTGCACCTCGAGATCGGAGATCGCGGTGAGCAGTTTCGGATCCCAGTTCACCAGCCGCTTGTCTTTGTAGATCAAGCCTTCGCGGTGCAGTTCCACGAACACTTTCACGACCGCGCGCGACAGGCCCTCGTCCATGGTGAAACGCTCGCGCGACCAATCGCAGGACGCGCCAAGACGCTTGAGCTGATTGACGATGACGCCGCCGCTTTCGGCCTTCCATTGCCAGACGCGCTCGAGAAATTTGGCGCGGCCCATGTCACGGCGGCCGGGCTCCTGTCGCTCCATCAATTGCCGCTCGACCACCATCTGAGTGGCGATGCCAGCATGATCGGTGCCCGGCTGCCACAACACGTCGCGGCCGCGCATCCGCTCGAAGCGGCAGAGGATGTCCTGCAACGTGTTGTTGAGCGCGTGCCCCATATGCAGCGAGCCCGTCACGTTCGGCGGCGGGATCACGATGGTGAACGGCTCGGCGTCGCGCCGCTCGGGCCGGCCCGCCTTGAATGCGCCGGCCTCCTCCCAGATCCGGGACATGCGGCTTTCGATATCGGCGGGCTGGTAGTTCTTCTCGATCATGGCGGTGCAATCATTGGCTTTAGAGCATGATACTTTCGGAAAACCGGACCCACTTTTCCGGATCATGCTTCAGGAATGGGCTAAAAAGCCGTCACAGCGCGCCAAGTCAACACGACAGGCGGCTTGGCAGACCCGATAATGCGTCCTGCGGTGGCTGAATGAAGGCTGGAACGGCCGGCAAGCCGGCTAGCGCCCGCGCGAAACCCGCTCGATTTCCGCTTTGACGATGCGTTCCACCAGTCCCGGCAAATTGTCGTCGAGCCAGCCCTTCAGCATCGGTCGCAGCATTTCCTTGACCAGGTCTTCGAGCGTCCGCGCGTTGTTGCTCAATACCGTATTGGCAAGGCTGTTAAAGGCAGACTCCACCGCCGATACGGTTGAGCGGGAAAGGATCTGCTGCTGCGGCGGCGCCGGGCTTTCAAACGGCGGTGGTTCGAACGCGGGCTGCCGGTGCGCCGGCCTGGCGGCGGCTTCGGTGAATTCGAGATCGTCCTGCGGCTCGACCTTCTGGAACGCGGGCTTTGGCGGCGGGGGAGGTTCCGGCAGCGCCATATCGTCGGTCAGCTCGAACACTTCGCCATCGGGCTGAGGTGGCCGGATCTCGGCCTCGGAGGTCGCTTCGTCGAGGCCAGCCAGCATCGCATCGATGTCATCCTGGCTGTTGGTCGCCGCCGGCGCGGGTGCCGGCTTGGCGGGCGGCGGCGCGGGTGCGGGCTTCGCCGCCGCAGCCTTGGCCGCGGCAATGTTCGACGGAGGAATGTCATTCATCACGGGCGCCTTGGCTGCCGGCGGCGGCGCGGCGGGCTTCGCCGCGGCTACCGGGCTCGCGGGCTTCTCGGCGACCGGCGGCTTTGCTTCATCGTCGGCAATGATGCGACGGATCGATGCCAAAATCTCCTCCATGGAGGGTTCTTGGACCTTTGCAGGCTGGCTCATCTCCAACTCCGCATCATCAACGCCTTCACATGCTTTTTACACCAAGCACGACTGGATTGGCCGGTTCCGGATATGCAGGCTCGGATTTTCATCGCGACAGCCCGACTTGTCCCCAGATCAAGCACCGCATGATCATCATGCGGGACTCCGCCCCTGCTCAGGCCGTCGAAGCATCGCGACTCAAATACGACGCGAATCGCTCGGCTGCCTTGCAGAACGGTACGTCAGGGCCTCAAATGATTGCAAGAACACGCCCGCACAAACAGGGCGCGATACGCAACACGATCGGGAGTTTGTTGTTTTCGCCACAGACGACCGCAGGCGTTTTGCGATCGTCAGATGCTTGGTGGCCGCAGATGCTTAGCGACCATCAGGCGTGCGCACGCCATACCAGCTATCGCGCACCTGCTGATAGTGCACGCTCGGGTCGTAGGTGTTGGTCTGCAGCTTGAGCACGATCGGCGACAACCGCCCTATCGTGTTCAACACGCCATACGACGCGACGACGCGGTCGTGCTGCGCGGTGACAAGTGCGACGCGCGCGTTGACCAGCGCCTGTTGCGCGTTGAGCACGTCGAGCGTGGTGCGCTGTCCGGCCTTGGCTTCTTCGCGCACGCCGTTGAGCGCGATTTCAGACGCGGTCACCTGCGCCTGCGCGGACGATACCTGCGCCTTGCCGGCCACCAATTGTCCCCATGCTGTCACCGTGTTGGCGCGGGCCTGGTCGCGGGTCTGCTCCAGGACGAGGCGTTGCTGCGCCAGATTTTCCTTGGACTGGCGGATCAGCGAATACTCGGCGCCGCCTTGATAAAGCGGAACCGAAACCTGCGCGATCGCCGAGGCGCCGAACTGGCTGAAGGTGTTAATGGCCTGTTCGTAGGACTGCTGGACCGCAGCCTGCACCGTGACCGTCGGCAGCAGCGCGCCTTCGGCAATCTTGACCTGGAGAAAGTTGACGTCGATGCCAAACATCGAGGCCGTCACGTTCGGGTTTTCTGTCAGGCTGAGTTCGACCGCAGCCGGCAACGTTCCGGGCAGGAAGCGATCGACCGGCGAGCCCGGCGCCAACGCCTGCGGTTCGTTGCCGATGATGCGGCGGAAATTCGAACGGGTCGTCGTGAGGGTGGCTTCGGCGGCCAGTTGCTGCGTCCGGCCCGCGGCCAGTTGCGCCTCCGACTGCGCGACGTCGGTGCGGGTCACCTCGCCGACATTGAACCGGTCCTGCGTTTGCTTGAGCGTCTGCTCGAGCACCCGGGTGTTGCTTTTCTGAACTTCGAGGATCGCAGCGTCGCGCAGATAATCCATGTAGATCGTCGCGGCGGTCAGCAGAACCGACTGTTCGAGCACCCGCAAAGCTTCACGCGCGCCCGAAACCTGGCTCTCGGCGGCACGGGTCTTGTTGGCGGTTTGATTGCCGTTGAACAGCGTCTGCGTCACCGTAAGGCCGGCTGAGCGCGGCGCGTTGGCGCCGTGAAGCGGGGTTCGCAAGATGTCGGTGGGCGTGCCGCCCTGGGTGGAATTGACGTTGGTATATTGATAGCCCGCGCTGGCGGTGAGCGCGACCTTCGGGCGATAGCCCGACAATGCCTGCGGCACATTCTCGTCGGTCGACCTGACCGCGGCACGCTGCGCGTTGAGTTGTGGATTATTCTGATAGGCGCGCACCAGCGCCGCCTCGATCGTATCCGCGAGGGCGGGCGCCGGGCCCATCAACGCCATTAGAAGGACCGCAGCCGCAGCTCCGGTAAAATCCTTCACGCCACGCATTCTTGGAATTCCGTTCATTTTTTGTAAACCAACTCGACCCCACGAGTCGGCTTCCGCCGCATCCTGAAGTCACCAACATAGGACGGGCGCGCGCAGGACGGAACCTCCAAGCCGCGGAACCCGGCGGAAACTCTTCACGTGGGGCAATCCGGCCACACTTCTGATTCAGAACGGGATTTTCACAGCATTCCCAAGCCAAAACGGCTAGAAAACGAAGGCCGGCAACCGCTCAAGGCCCGGCAAGATCGGCGCGACTGCGTCAAAAAGCGCGCGGTGTCCGAAATCTTGGTGGGAATGTGTCACGATGGTCGCCCGTGGCGGCTGCGAGGTAGCGAAAACGCCAACCAGCCGGCCGCCGTCCTTTAACTGCCGGAACAGCCCCTCGGGCAGGATTTCGGTGGCCCCATTGAGGACGATCACGTCATAGGGCGCGTCCGCCTGGTCGCCCTCGGCCGCGGCGGCCGACCGGACCGTCACATTGGCAAGCCCAAGCTCGGCCAGCGCACTCCTGGCTTTGGCCACCAGCGTCGAATCGCTTTCGGTCGCCGTAACCTGAGCGACGAATTTGGCGACCACGGCAGCGGTATATCCGGTCGCGCAGCCGACCACCAAAACCTTGTCGGTGTCCTTGATCTCGGCCGCCTGCAGCATCCGCGCGGTGACCACGGGCTTGATCAGGAAACGCTTGGCCGACCCGCCTTCGCTGACATCGAGATCGAGGTCCAGATAGGCCATCGCGCGCAGATTTTGCGGAACAAAGGCCTCGCGCGGCACCTCCAGCATCGCATCGATAATCCTGGTGTCCGTGACGTCGCTCGGACGCACCTGACAATCGACCATGTTCTGACGTGCGGTCGAAAAACCCGACATTGATGGACCCCAGAATAGAGCGGACGCCGCCGCGGAAAAGCTTCAGAACAGAAGCTCAAAACGTGCGGCATCTTTGGTACAGGGCCGGTCAAAACGCAATATCGCGTTGGGCGCCGGATGGCTGCCCCCCGCACGCCTATAAAGCCGGATTCGGCCGAATGAAGAGAGCCTGCTCGCGAGAGCCTACTCGATTGTCACCGCGAGCCGCCCGATCAGGCGCGCCAGTTCGTCCAGATGTTCGAAATCATGGTCCCGCACGGCTTGCGCCAGCCGCATCAGGCATTCGTCATCGCTCATCGTGGGGATGTCGCCCGGAACGATAGAGGGCACGGCCTTCACGAAATCTGTCTGGATGTCTCGCATCACATCATCTCCCAACAAATCCGGCTGACGCAGTATCCGGGGAGAATGCGCCGATTTGGCGGTCGGGAGCCGACCTGGCAATTGCCTGATAGCCCGCTCGGTTCGCACCTGTTCCATCAGGAAATGCTGCCAACTCACTGTGCTACAGGCATTTCCTACGCGATATCGCGGCCGCCAAAAATCCGGCGATTTGGTCCTTTGCAAGGCCGAAAGGCTTTGTTATACGCTGCCGCTCGCGAACGATCGTTTCGCCTCGTTCCTCGGTAGCTCAGCGGTAGAGCATTCGACTGTTAATCGAATGGTCGCTGGTTCGAATCCAGCCCGGGGAGCCAAACACTCAGTGGCTTCGCCCAAAATTTCAATTCGCTGTCAGGCGCATAGCGCCGGCAATCGCGTTCGCCACGTGATCATGCGCACTCGAAAACAAAAAAGGCCGGCTTTTTGAGCCGGCCTTCGTAATTCGCGCTTTCGCGTCGGTCAGTATTTCGCGATGGCAGGGCCGCCAAAGCGATAGTTCAAGCGAACCAGGCCCATGTCGACGTCCTGACGGATGCGCAAGGTATCGACACCGAGGAAGGCCGAGCTCAGCGTGACGTCGTGGCTGTCGAGGAAGATGTGATTGTACTCAGCGCCAATCGACCAGTTCTGTGCGAAGCCGATTTCGAGGCCCGCACCAACGGTCGCGCCCCATCGGGTTTCACTGGTGGACCCAGCGACCCCACCGCCGGGGATGATAAGCGCGTCGTATTTGTCGTTCACGACGGCGGCGCCGCCCTTCACATAGAGGAGGACGTTATTCCAGGCATAACCAAGATGGCCGGTGATCAGCCCGAACGAATCGATCCGCGACCGGTCGGTGAGACCGCCAAACGGATTGCCACCCGTCGGCGTGGCGTTGCTGCCGGAGAAGTCAGCCCAGTTGCCCTGACCTTCGAGACCGAACACCCAATTGGTCGCCTGCCAGCGATAGCCGATCTGGCCGCCGACGGTGCCGCCGGTCGAGTCATGGCAACCTTGCGAGATGATACCGGCCGGCACAACGAGGTCCCAGCAATTATGCGACGAGCCGCCGCCGCCGTTGATACCAATGTAAAAGCCGCTCCAGTCATAGACTGCAGCAATCATCGGAGGCGCTTTGGTGTACGGCCGAGCGGCCAAATCGGCTGCGTTTGCCTGCGTCACGATGGTTACCAACGACAGCGCGCCGAGCGCGGACCGCATCATCCAGTTCATTTCTACCCCAAAAGAATCATTGCTATTTGCAGACCCTAACTTGGGAATCCGACAACTTGTACTGGTCGCTTATCCACCATGCTATTTCCCGGCTCGCTGTTCTCTTTTGGCCACACTGTCTCGCGCGCAGCAACTTGGACGAGGCAACTTGTGCCTCAGCCCCGACGCGCAAGACCTATCGGCCGACCAAGGTTCGCACGACGGTAGTTCCCAGTTGGGCTGCGCCTACAACGGCACCGTGCGCAAATACGAGAAATATTTTTCGCAGAATGTGATTTTTCTCACATTGGGCAGGAGGCGGGACGGCTAGTTTTTGGCGGGGGAATTAGGACGCCAGTAACCATTTCGGGCGCGACCGCTCGATCGTTAAAATTTGAGCGATCGCTTCAATCTAGAAACAAAAGAGTTTTGCGACGCTCCGCTCTCGACCCTGGGGAGAGCGCAATGAGTGAAGCTGAATTCGATCGATTGCTGGATGCCGTGCGAACGGCCGTTGCGCCTGCGCCGCAGGAGGATTTCTTGACCACTCCGCTGACCTTTAGCCCGCCCCGCGCCGCCAATGACAACCAGACGGCTTGGGGCTTGGTCCCGTTTCCGGAAGGCTGGTACGCCGCCTGCTGATCGCCCGAGCGCGGCGATTCGGGGCTGTCGGCCGCGTCGACAGGGTTGAAGCTATCCCTGTTCGGAGCGCGTGACCCTGTTGCGCAACTACTCGATCATCTCATTTTGCACTTCCGCGCCTGCGGGCCGTCATCGGATCAAGCCTGATCGACAAGTTTCGCCCCGGCCGAAAACCGCGGGAGCGGTTGCCTAACGGGCCGCGGCTCTGTATTGATCCCGGCCTTGGGGCCACGTGGCGGAGTGGTTACGCAACGGTCTGCAAAACCGTGTACACCAGTTCAATTCTGGTCGTGGCCTCCACCTATTAAATCAATGACTTAAACGCCCCGCTCGCGATGGCCATCCGTTCATAGAGCCGCCCTGGGTATCCGGGCTTTGGTTCCGTCCAGGGGGTGACCGGGCCGGACGGGCCGGGCGCCGCTAATGTAAAAACTGTCGGCGAGAACTGGCCTCGGCAGCATCCCGGATTCCTCAACCGATGATCGCCTTCTTCAAACAAATCCTGACCTGGCTAAAATTGCGAAGGGTGGAACTGGGCCTCGGCGTCCGTGTCACCGTGGCCGCGATGGGCGCGCTGGCGATCGCACTGGCCTTCGGCCTGCGGCTGCCGCTATGGGCGGTCCTGACCTCGATCATCGTGACGCAGATGAGCGTCGGCCGATCGCTGAAGGCAACGCGCGATTATCTGATCGGCACCGTCGGTGGGGCGATTTATGGCGGCGCGGTTGCCGTGCTGATTCCGCATTCCGGCGAAGGCGCCCTGCTCGCGGTGCTCGTGATGGCGGTGGCGCCGCTGGCCTTCATCGCCGCCATCAACCCGAGCCTCAACGTCGCGACCGTCACCGCGATCATCGTACTGCTGCTGCCGACGCTTAACCACGGCACTCCGCTGGACTCCGCGATCGACCGGGTCCTGGAAGTCGCGGTCGGCGCGATCACCGGGCTTGCGGTGTCCTTTCTGGTATTGCCGTCGCGTGCGCACAGCCAGATCCGCGCCAACGCAGCGCGCGTGCTCGAATTGATGGCGTCGGCGCTGAACGAATTGCTGTCCGGCCTGACCCGCGGCCGCGACATCGACACCCTGCATCAGTTGCAGGATGGCATCGGCGCCGCTTTGGTCAGCCTGAATGCGCTCGGCGCCGAAGCCGAACGCGAGCGCGCCGCCAGGCTTTCCAGCGGCCCCGATACCGGCCCGCTGCTGCGCACGATCTTGCGGCTGCGCCATGATCTCGTGATGATCGGCCGCGCCAGCGTGGTGCCGTTGCCGGTCGAACTGCAGACACGGCTCACAGCCCCGCTCGCCAACGTCAATAGCGCGATGGCCGGCTATCTGCGGATGACTGCGGCGGCGTTGCGGATCGGCCGGGGCGCACCGGCGATCTGGCCGGTGCAGTCGGCGCTGGAGGCTTACGCCGCCGCGGTTGCCGCGGTCCGCAGCGAGGGTTTGACCCGCGGCGTCGCGGGCGACGTCATCGAGTGCTTTTACGCGTTGGGATTTTCGCTCGAGCAGATGCGGCAAAATCTGCGCGATCTGGAACGGTGCGTATCGAACTGGAGCGAGGCCTCGGATATCGCCGCCATCAAGCCGGACGACGGGGTCGAATAACTACTCCCCCGATCAGGCCCGCTTGCGCCGACGGTAATCACGCTTCGGTTTCGGCTTGGGCGCCAGTTCCGGCATCGTGCGTTGCGTTTCGCGATATCGGGTCAGCATCTGCTCAAAGCTGCCGTTGAGCGTCGCGGCGATATCCGGTCGCTTTTCCAGGCCAGCCAGCAACATGGCCGCCGCCTCGATCGTGGACAGCCCGTCGCGGCGCGGCTCGCGGCGCAACGCGCCGTAGCGTGACGGCTGCGCCGGCCCGAGGATCACGCGCTGGCATTTCAGCATCCACGCATTGCGCCACCATAGCGCCTTGGCCTGGCTCCAGGTACCGTCGAGCAGCACGATGCCTTCGATATCCCCGAGGATGGCACGCTGATGCTCCTCGACTTCACCCTTGCGGTTGATGGCAACGATATCGCGGTCGGTATCGAGATCGGCGACCTTGGCCGAGCCGAGATAGAGCACCGCCCACCGCGAGGGATCGGCGACCGGCCGTCCCAGCGCCTTGGACAGGCTTGGCCAGGACAATCCGATCTTGAGGACGGCGTCCTTGAAATGCAGCGCGGTCAGCCGCGCTGTGCCCAGCGCCCTGTCCTGCTCCTGCGGATGCTGCAGGATCAATAGCGAAATCGAGCTTTCGATCGGTTCAATGCTGTCGCAAATGCACAAGGGCTCGGGTTTGTGGCATTGCGAACATTCCGGTATCGCCTCTGCTACGGCGCCGGTTTCAGCTTCGGATTGTTTTGACATCGTCCGGCTATACGCCCTGCGGCGGCACGCTTCAACCGCGAGAGTGCCAATTCCGGCCTATTCCGCTGGCGCCCCGATCGCCGCCGGCTCCGGTCGCCGCCTTAGGCGGTCGATCAAGAGGTAAATCACCGGCGTCGCGCAGAACGCCATCATCATCGTGATTGTCAACGACGCCACACTCGAGACCGCAATCGCAGAGGTCCGCGGCAGCGAGAATTCGCGCGACAGCCGCCCGACGATGCCGCCCATGAAGATCAGCGGTGTGAAGGCAGAGACAGGCTGATCGAGAACCCGACCAGCCCGAAATTCGACGACGGCACGTCATCCGCGAGCGCATTTTCGGGCAAGATTATGCCAAAGAGCCCGCGATCTGGCGAAATAATTCCCGCACGGGGCGCCCTGATGCCATCGGCCTTCGACCACTGCGATTTCGACATCGCCGTGGGTTTCCCGATGCGGCGCAAAAGCGGCTTCCACTCCGGCTGATCGCGCTCTAGGGTCTTGGCCGGATTGGCAACGACGGGCAAGATTTCCGGCTATGAAAATCAATAACGACGTCATTGAAGCGATCGGCAATACGCCGCTGATCAAGCTGAAGCGCGCATCCGAGGAAACCGGCTGCACCAT
The DNA here is from genome assembly GCA_963738105.1 of uncultured Alphaproteobacteria bacterium. Taxonomy (GTDB): domain Bacteria; phylum Pseudomonadota; class Alphaproteobacteria; order Rhizobiales; family Xanthobacteraceae; genus Bradyrhizobium. The sequence continues at coordinate 30,305 of CAVTWC010000041.1, forward strand.
TCTGGGCAAGGCCGAGTTCATAAATCCCGGCCAGTCGGTCAAGGACCGCGCCGGCAAATGGATGATCCTCGAGGCCGAGAAACGCGGCGAGCTCAAGCCCGGCGGCCTCGTCGTGGAATCGACCGCGGGTAATACCGGCATCGGCCTGGCAGTGGTCGCCAACGCCCGCGGTTACCGTACGCTGATCCTGATCCCGGCAACGCAGAGCCAGGAAAAAAAGGACATGCTGCGGCTGTGCGGCGCCGAGCTCGTCGAGGTACCGGCGTTGCCCTTTTCCAACCCGAACAATTACCAGCATGTCGGACGCCGGCTCGCGGACCAGCTGCGCAAGACCGAGCCGAACGGCGTGTTGTTCGCCGACCAATGGAACAACCTCGACAACGCCAAAGCCCACTACAATTCGACAGGACCCGAGATCTGGCAGCAGACCGGCGGCAAGATCGACGGGTTTATCTGCTCGGTCGGCACCGGTGGCACGCTGGCCGGTACGAGCCGCTATCTCAAGGAAAAGCACCCGGGCATCGTCAACGCCTGCGCCGATCCGCATGGCTTTGCGATGTACGAGCTGTTCAAGCACGGCACCGCCAAGTCGACCCCGGGCAACTCGATCACCGAGGGCATCGGACTCGGCCGCGTCACGCCTGTCATCGCGACCGCCAAGGTCGACGACGCTTTCCTGATTTCGGATGAGGAAGCCGTGAAGGTGATCTACGAGTTGCTTGAGCACGAGGGCCTGTGCCTCGGCGGCTCAACCGGTATCAACGTCGCCGGCGCGATCCGGCTTGCCAAGCAGCTCGGCCCCGGCCACACCATCGTGACCATCCTGTGCAACTCCGGCAACCGCTACCAGTCAAAGCTGTTCAACCCCGCCTTCATGCGTTCGAAGAACCTTCCGGTGCCGGAATGGCTGGAAAAGCGCAGCAACATCGAGCTGCCGTTCGAGAAGGTGTGAGGCGGACTGGCCTATTAACTGCGGAACGTCATTCCGGGGCAATGCGAAGCATCGAACTCCGATGTGCAGTTGCACATCGGAGAATCTCGAGATTCCGGGTCTGGTCCTTCGGACCATCCCGGAATGACGGCGCGGAGAGCCCTCAGCGCAAAATCTGACTGAGAAACAGCTTGGTCCGCGCGTGCTGCGGATTGGCGAAGAACTCCTGCGGCGTGTTCGCCTCGATGATCTGGCCGGCATCCATGAACACGATGCGGTTGGCGACCTCGCGGGCAAATCCCATTTCATGGGTGACGACCAGCATGGTCATGCCTTCTTTGGCGAGATCAACCATGGTGTCTAGCACTTCCTTGACCATTTCCGGATCGAGCGCCGAGGTCGGCTCGTCGAACAGCATGACCTTCGGGTTCATGGTCAGCGCGCGCGCGATGGCGACGCGCTGCTGCTGGCCGCCCGACATCTGGCCCGGATATTTGTTGGCCTGATGCGGGATCTTGACCCGCTCCAGATATTTCATCGCGGCGGCTTCGGCGTCCTTCTTCGGGACGTTGCGCACCCAGATCGGCGCCAGCGTGCAATTCTCCAGCACGGTCAGATGCGGGAACAGGTTAAAGCTCTGGAACACCATGCCGACTTCGCGGCGAACCTCGTCGACCCGCCGCAGATTGGGCCCGAGTTCAATGCCGTCGACGACGATGCGGCCCTCCTGGAATTCCTCCAGCGCGTTGATGCAGCGGATCAGCGTCGACTTGCCGGAGCCGGAGGGACCGCAGATCACGATACGCTCGCCCTTGCCGACATCGAGGTTGATGTCGCGCAGCACATGAAAGTCGCCGTACCATTTGTTGAGGCCGGCAATGCTGACGATGGCGTTCTCGGTCATGGTTATTTCACTCAACTACGGCTGTGGGCGTTCAGCCGGTGTTCGACGAACAATGAATAGCGCGACATCCCAAAGCAGAACACGAAGTAGATCATCCCGGCGAAGGCAAACCCGGTAAACAGCGTCGTCGGCGTCGACCACACCGGATCGGAAAACGACGCTCGCACACTCCCGAGCAGATCGAACAGCGCCACAATCGAGACCAGCGATGTATCCTTGAATAGCGCGATGAAACTGTTGACGAGGCCCGGAATGACATGCCGCAGCGCCTGCGGCATCACGATCAACCCTGTCGTCTTGCCCCAGGACAGGCCGAGCGCGCTGGCCGCCTCGCCCTGCCCGCGCGGGATCGCCTGCAGGCCGCCACGGACCACCTCGGCCGTATAGGCGCCGGCGAACAAGGCGATGCCGATCAGCGCCCGGACCAACCCATCTACCGTAAAACCGACGGGCAGGAACAGCGGCAGCATATAGGTCGCAAAGAACAACACCGTGATTAGCGGAACACCGCGCCAGAATTCGATGAAGGCTATGGAGAAGATCCGGATCAACGGAATCGTCGAACGACGCCCGAGCGCCAGCGCGATGCCGACCGGCATCGATGTGACGATGCCAGTGACCGACACCACCAAAGTCACCAGGAGGCCGCCCCAAAGCCGCGTATCGACGATCGGCAAGCCGCCGCGATCGAGCCCCATCGCGGCGATCACGACGCCGATGCCCGCGAAACAGGCGAGGCAAACGACTAGCGGGCGCGGACCGCGGCGCAGGCCGCCATTCCAGAACAGCACCAGCGCCGACACGATCACGGCGGTCGCGGCGAAGTCCGCCCATACCGGCCGGGAAGACGCCTGGATTTGATCGCGAAGCCAGGTCAACGGCAGGATCACGTAAACAAGCCCGTCGCCGAGGGCGGCGACGAGCTTTCCAAAGAGAACCAGCAGCGGCCCTATGACGGCCGTTGTCTCGCCGGCACTGACGAGTTTGCGGCCGCCATCACCGACGCTGTCGACAAATCCGGACAGCAGGCTGGCCGTCCAACTGATGCCGAAACCGCCGAGGCCGCTGCCGTGCAGCAGGAAAAACGCGACGAAGGGAAATGCCAGGAAGAATAGCCCGGCGTTGAGGCCCTTGGCCGGCAACCGGGGAATCAGCAGCGGCAACAGCAACAGCGCGGCGAGAATGAACGTCAGGTTGGCCCGCCAGCGCTCGGGCTCGGGGTAAAACCCGTAAATGAATTGCGTAAATTTCGCATGCACGTAAGGCCAGCACGCGCCGACCGCATGCCCGGCGTTTTCGGCGAGACATGCGTTGCGATCGGTCCCGGTCCACACAGCATCGATCAATAAGAAACGAACCGTCGGTATGACCGTGAACCACAGCAGCAGCGCGCTCAGGACCGTCAGCAGAATATTGGTCGGCGTATTGAACATCCGGGTACGCAGAAAACCCACGAAACCGGTGGTCTTGACCGGCGCGGGGCGCTCGGGAACGAGTTCCTGCCGCACAAAGGACTGGTTGGCGATATCGCTCATGTGTTTCCAAGGCTCCGGCCCAAACGCCAGCCGTAGAAGCTCATGATCGCGCTGGTGACCAGTGAAATCAGCAGGTAAACGCCCATCGTGATCGCGATGATCTCAACCGCCTGCCCGGTCTGGCTCAAGGTGGTGCCGGCAAACACAGAGACCAGATCGGGATAGCCGATCGCGACCGCCAAGGACGAGTTCTTGGTCAGATTGAGATATTGGTTGGTAAGCGGCGGCAGGATCACGCGCAGCGCCTGCGGCACCACGATCAGCCGCAATGTCGAGCCGCGCGACAGGCCGAGCGACGCGCCCGCTTCCATCTGTCCCTTGTGGATCGACTGAATGCCCGCGCGCACGATCTCGGCGATGAAGGCCGCGGTGTAGAGCGACAACGCCAGCAGCAACGCCACGAATTCCGGAATGACGCGCGAGCCGCCGGCAAAATTGAAGCCCTTGAGCGCGGGTATTTCGAACATGACCGGCGCGCCAAACACCAGCGATGTCAGCAGCGGCAGGCCGACCAGCAAGCCGAGCACATAGGGCCAGATCACAATCCGTTTGCCATGCTCGAACAATTGCCGGCGTGCATAGGTTCGCAACACAAGGGCCGCCACGACCGCGACCAGGATGGCGATTGCAAAGGGATCAAGGCCAGGTTCGGCGATCGGCTTCGGGATCACCAGGCCGCGGTTGGAAAGAAAAAAGCTGGAAAATACCGAGATGCTTTGCCGGGGATTAGGCAACGCGGCGAGCACGGCGAGATACCAGAACAGGATCTGGAACAGCAGCGGCAGATTGCGGATCAGTTCGACATAGCCGCCGGAGATCCGCGACAGCAGCCAGTTCGGCGACAGCCGGCCCAATGCCACGATAAAACCGATCACGGTGGCAAAGAAAATGCCGATCACCGCCACTAGCAGCGTATTGAGCAGGCCGACAAAAAATACGCGGGTATAGGTGTCGGAACCCGAATAGGCGATCAGGTTCTGACTGACGTCAAAGCCTGCAGTATTGCCCAAAAATCCAAAGCCGGACGTGATCCGCTGCGCCTGCAGATTGGCGCGCGCGTTGGCTACGATCTCATAGCCGATCCAGACCAGCGCAGCGACGAACAGGAGCTGGAACGCGAAGCCGGCCCAGCCGGCGCGGCCCCCGAGCGCGCGCCGCAGCTTTGCGACAAACTGCGGCGGCGGTGGTCGGGATTCGATGGTCATCGCCTGAAGCGGCTACCGCTGATCGTGATCAGCGGATCGGCGGCGCGTACTGGATTCCGCCCTTGTTCCAGAGCTGGTTGAGCCCGCGCGCAATTCCAAGCTTGGAGCCGGCGCCGACATTGCGGTCAAACACTTCGCCGTAATTGCCGACCGCCTTCACTATCCGCGACACCCAATCCTTGGTGACACCGAGCTGTTCGCCCAGATTGCCGTCGGTACCGAACACCCGCTTCAGCTCGGGCTTGTCCGATTTCGCCATGTCATCGACGTTCTTCTGGGTCACGCCAAGCTCTTCCGCGTCAACCATTGCGAACAGCACCCATTTCACCAGGTCGAACCATTGATCGTCGCCATGGCGGACCATCGGGCCGAGCGGCTCTTTCGAAATCACTTCGGGAAGCACGGCATGGTCTGCGGGATTGGCGAGTTTCAAGCGCTCGGCATAGAGCTGCGATACGTCAGAGGTAAAGACATCGCAACGGCCGGATTCATAGGCCTTCACGGTTTCGTCGGCCGTGCCGAACGCGATCACCTCATACTTCATGTTGTTGCTCTTGAAGTAGTCGGCGAGGTTTTGCTCGGTGGTGGTCCCGGTCTGCACGCAGACCGAGGCGCTGTTCAATTCCAGCGCGGAATTGACCTTGAGCGATTTCTTCACCAGGAACCCCTGACCGTCATAGTAGGTCACGCCGGTGAAGTTGGCGCCGAGCGAGGTGTCACGCGACAATGTCCAGGTCGTGTTGCGCGACAGCACGTCGATCTCGCCGGACTGCAGCGCGGTGAAGCGATCCTTGGCCGAGAGCGGCACGAATTTGACCTTGGTGGGGTCGTTGAAGATGACGGCGGCGATCGCGCGGCAGACGTCGACGTCAATCCCGGTCCAGTTACCCTTGTCGTCGGGCGACGAAAAACCCGGCAAACCCTGGCTGACGCCGCAGGATAGCATGCCACGATCCGTGACCGTCTTGAGCGTCTGTGCCTGCGCTGCCTGTGTCGCAAGACCGGCGGCAAAAGCAAGAGTAAGAACCAGAGATACGCGTTTCATGGAAAGGCCTTTCAAGGGTCGTCAGATCAAGGGTATTCGGAACGTTTGCCTGTCACCGCACGCCAATGGGCCAGCCTCGATAGTCCATTGCCGCATACCCCAATCCGACGGGCAGTTGGTGCACAACTCAGGCAAACAATGGATCTAGGTCGCGGCAGGCCCCTCAACGTGCAGCGACGGAATAGCTCGCGCACATCACAGAACGACTGGCGCGCCGGGTCAAGGGGTTGACGGCCGACTTCTGTGTCCTGTTATCAACAAACCCAGCCCGCCCCCACCTTTCCCGCGAGCTCTCGGGCCGCTCAGCGGCTGCGGCAAAACGTCTTTGGTGGCGGCAGCCAGATGAAGTCCTCCGGACACGACAAATCAAGGCCGTGCAGGGCGCCCGCCGGACCGGCTTTGCGCCTGCATATTGGCCTGGAGAACGTCGAGAATTTGAAGGCCGATATCGAGTTCGGGTTCGCAGCCCTCAACGCCGCTCAGGCTTGAACATGAGCACCATCGACACGATCTGCAGGGATCGCGCCGTTGAGCGCAGGAAAGGCAATCCGATGGCCGAACAACCAATCCGCTTTGACGATGGCGCCGCCTATGAGCGGATGATGGGCATCTGGAGCCGGCTCGCCGGCGAGATTTTTCTCGACTGGCTGGCGCCGCGCAAGGGTCTCAAATGGGTCGATGTCGGTTGCGGCAACGGCGCCTTCACCGAATTGATCGTTGCCAGGAATGCTCCGGTGAAAGTCAGCGGCGTCGATCCATCGGAAGGACAGTTGGCTTACGCCCGCACCCGGCGCGGCATCGAGATGGTGGAGTTTCGTCAGGGCGACGCGATGGCGCTACCGTTTCCGGACCATGCGTTCGATATCGCGATCATGGCACTGGTAATCTTCTTCGTTCCGGAGCCGGCCAAGGGCCTGGCTGAAATGGTGCGGGTGGTCGCGCCCGGCGGCACGGTTGCCGCTTACGCCTGGGACATCATGGGCGGTGGGTTTACGCTGCAACCGGTCCAGACCGAGTTGAAGGCAATGGGCTTCACGCCAACTCGTCCGCCGAGTTCCGAAGCGTCGACCATCGAGGCGCTGCAAAAGCTGTGGCGCGATGCCGGCCTCGTCGAGATCGAGGCGCGACGGATCGACGTGCAACGCAGTTTTGTGGATTTCGACGACTTTTGGGGGGCGGTAGCGGCAGCGCCGACGCTCGGCGATCTCTTCGCAAAAATGCCGCCCGATGATCTCGCCGGGCTGAAAGCGCGGGTGCGGAAGTATCTGAACGAAGACAGTACGGGGCGCATCACCTACGGTGCATGGGCCAACGCCATCAAGGGGCGCTTGCCGGAGCGCTGAGGCACGCGTTTTGGCGTTCATTTTGGAACGTTCTTTGCCAGAAATCGATTGATCCGCCGGCATTTGGCGATAGCCTGAACGTTCAATTCAAATCAGGAAGCAAAAGCTGATGGGAAGTCTCGTTCTTCTCGATCTGATGGGTGGCGTGGCATTGCTGTTGTGGGGCCTGCACATGGTCCACAGCGGGATTTTGCGTGCGTTCGGTCCCGATCTGCGCCTGCTGCTGGCGAAAGCGCTGAACAACCGCTTCGCCGCCTTCGCAGCGGGCATCGGCCTCACCGCACTGCTTCAAAGCAGCACCGCGACCGCCCTGATCACGAGTTCGTTTACCGCCGAAGGGCTGGTCAGCCTGGTGCCCGCGCTTGCGATCATGCTCGGCGCCAATGTCGGCACCACGCTGATCGTCCAGATACTGTCGTTCAACGTCTCCTGGTTGGCGCCGGTGCTGTTCGTGCTCGGCCTCGTCGCTTTCCGCAGCGGTGCGCGTTCGCGCATCAAGGACATCGGCCGCGTCTCGATCGGCCTCGGGTTGATGCTGCTGGCGCTTCATATCCTGCTCGACACGCTGGCGCCGGCCGAGAACGCGCCCGGCGTGCGCGTGTTCATGAATGCCATCACCGGCGATCCCGTACTCTGCATCGTGATCGGCGCTGCCGTCACCTGGGCGGTGCATTCGAGCGTCGCCAGCGTGTTGCTGGTGATGTCGCTGGCTTATGCGCAGTTCATCTCGCCGTTCGCGGCGCTGGCGCTGGTGCTCGGGGCCAATCTCGGTAGCGCAATCAACCCGGTGTTCGAGGGCGCGCGCCGCGATAATCCCGCCAGCTATCGCCTTCCGCTCGGCAATCTCATCAACCGGGTGGTCGGCGTGCTGCTGATCGCGCCGTTCCTGCGGCCGATCGCCGAACACTTGCAAGCCTGGCAGCCTGATCTGGCCAAGATGACCGCGGAGTTTCATATCGCCTTCAACGTCGCGACGGCGGTCATCTTCATCGGGCTGCTCGACAGCATGGCGCGGCTGTTGAAAAAGCTGCTGCCGAACCGGGTCCAGGAAGCCGACCCGTCGCGGCCGCGCTATCTCGACGAGAGCGCGCTGGAGACGCCGTCGCTGGCGTTGGCGGACGCAGCGCGTGAAACCCTGCACATGGGCGATCTCGTCGAGATCATGCTGCGCAAGGTAATGGCGGCGATGATGACCAATGATCGCAGCCTGGTCGACCAGGTCTCCAAGATGGACAACAGCGTCGACAATCTCGACGAAGCGATCAAGCTCTATGTGACCAAGCTGACCCGCGGCAGCCTCGACGAGCAAGAGGGACGCCGAGCGATGGAGATCATCTCCTTCACCATCAACCTCGAGCATATCGGCGATATCATCGACAAGAATCTGAGCGAGCTGGCGACCAAGAAGATCAAGCGGCGCTTCCAGTTTTCTTCTGAAGGCGCCGATGAATTATCGGCGTTCCACAAGCGAACGATGGATTCGCTGCGGATCGCGTTTGGCGTCTTCATGTCGGGCGATGTCAACGAAGCCCGCAAGCTGTTGGTCGAGAAGGCGCATCTGCGCAATACCGAGATTGCCGCCACCGAGCGGCATCTGGACCGCCTGCGCGAGGGCCGGCCCGAGACCATCGAGACCACGTCGCTGCATCTTGACGTGCTGCGCGACCTCAGGCGGATCCACTCGCATATCTGTTCGGTGGCCTATCCCGTGCTCGACGCTGCCGGCGAATTGCCCGCCGTTCAGAACGCCGAGCGCGACCTGGCCGCCCTGCCCGCCACAGGCCCGCAGACTTAGCAAGCCGATCAGCGATCCAGCGTCTTCGATGCCTTGCCGTGATTTTTGACGATCAGCATGATGTTGCGGACATAGATCACGGTCGCCATCGCCTGGCCAAGGATGATCACCGGCTCGCGCTTGGCGATGCCGTACACCAGCGTCATCAGACCGCCGCCCATCGAGAAGAACCAGAAAGCCATCGGGACGACGCTTTGCCCGGCACGCTCGCTCGAAATCCACTGCACCAGAAAGCGCGCTGTGAACAGCAGTTGCGCAACGAGGCCAAAGGCCAGCCAGAAATCGAACTTGGCGACAAAGACGTCATAGAGATAGTCGCCGAGCGCCTGCCCGTATTAAATCAGCATCAATGCACCTCGGTCGCGACGGGGGTCGGTTTCTTGCGGCGGATCAGCCACCACACGCCGGCGAGATCCATGATCCCGATCCACAGCCGGTCGAAGAAACCATAATTCGACACTCCGGAATGGCGGGGCCGGTCGGTGACATCGACATAGGCGATGTCATATCCCTCGCGGCGCACCAGCGCCGGCAGGAAGCGATGCAGGCCATCAAAATACGGCATCGCCAGGAACACCTCGCGCGGAAATGCCTTGAGGCCGCAGCCGGTATCGCGGGTGCCGTCGCGCAGAATGCCGTTACGCACACCATTGGCGATGCGCGACTGGATCTTCTTGAAACCGGTGTCCTTGCGGCCGACCCTCTGGCCGGCGGCAAGACCGACCCGACCGCCGCCGCGCTCGATGGCCGAAATCAGATCCGGAAGGAACGCCGGGTTGTTTTGCCCATCGCCATCGAGGGTGGCGACGATCGCGCCACGTGCGGCGCGAACCCCGCTGCGCACCGCCGCCGACTGCCCCGACGATACAGCGTGGCGCAGCTGCCGCAGATTGCCGCGTTGCTGCATGATCGCGGCGAGCTTGTCGGCCGTGGCGTCGGTCGAACCGTCATTGACGTAGATGATTTCGTAGACCCAACGGCCATCAAGTGCGGCTGTGATTTCGGCAATCAGCGGCGCCACGTTCTCGGCTTCGTTGCGCACGGGCACAACGATGGAAACGGTCATGGCAGCGGGATCGGAAGACGGCAAAATCGACACTCGGTTGGAGTTGGCTTGAGTTTTGATTGGACCTGAACCGCGACCTCAGGCCGCGGTTGCGGCGACCGCTTATTATGGGCCCGCCGCCCGACGGGCAACCCCTTACCCAGGGTCAAACGAGGTCAAATCGGCGGCGTTATGGCGCCGTTCTGGCCAATCCCAAACCCCAGCCGGCGGGCGGCAAACCAGTACCGCACGCCCATCGCGCCGACGACCCCGATCACGGCACCCGCAATGACATCACTCGGATGGTGCGCCAGCAACACCAGCCGGCTCGCAATGATCAACAAGGCATAGACGATCATAACGCCCCGCGCCCGCGGCCACACCGCCGAAACCGCGAAGGCGAGCGCGGCGGCGGTGATGGCATGCGCCGACGGAAAGCTGGCATAGGCCTGGGTTCCCGCGAAATGCGAGAAGTTGAAGGCGTTGGCTTCGCCGCCGACAAATGGCCGGCCGCGTCCCACCACCCATTTGATCAGTTCTCCGGCGAGGATCGGCACCACCACTGCCAGGAATATGAACTGCAGCTCTGTGCCAAAACGAAGCAAGCGCGATCGCGCGGTTCTCTGCAGCCGCGGCGCGACCAGCGCGACAATCAATAGCAATCCCGCCACCGCCCACACCACATTGGCCGCTTTGCCGAAGTCGGTCAGGATACGGACCGGCCAGAGGTCGGGCGCGCCGCGCGGCGGCATCAGGCTGATCTCGTGCGCGTCAAAGCCGAACATCAAGGCGACGACGGCGACCGCACCGAGCGCGATCAGTAGCGACGCGTGCCGTTGCAGTTTTCGCGCGGCCTCGCCTGATTGCGGATGCGACACCGGGCGCAGCAATTGCGCGAACGACGACAGCGTCAACGTCGAGAGGCGCGTCAAATAATTCGCAGGCTCGCCACCTGTGGCCGGAGTAGGCATGTTACTCGGTGCCTTCGGAGCGGAAGATGGCGATCGAAATCGCCCTGCCCTGCGAGATATTGTAGCCCTCGACGCGCGTGGCCACGTTGTAACGCAAGCCGATCGCTTCGGCGCGCTGGGCAAATGCGCGTTCCGACCGCGCTTCAACCAGCGCAAACCGGCAACTGCCCTGCCCCAGAAAATCCGCAGCACCCGAGCCGTCGGTCAGCAAGGTCGAGGTTCCCGTCATGAAGACGAGGCTCGGTTCCTGAAACCCCGCCGCGGCCGCTTTCGGCCCGACGCAGACGACATTGCGAAGCGCGCGCGCCACCTCGGCGCTCGGAAACAGCGGCGTCAGGGCCGGCATCACCACGCCGTAAAGAGCGAACGCCAGAAACATCGCCGCGACCACCGCATTCAACAGCGAGCGTTCGGCGCGATTGTCGTCGTACAGCCACCAGGCAAACAACCCGAAGATCAGCGCCGCAGCCACGAACGGCCATGCCAGGAACACCGGCTGGCGTGTCACCGTCACCGCACCGATAACGGCAATGACCGAGACCAGCGCTGGAATAACAAACCACCAGGCCGCGCCGCTCCGCAGCCAGGATCGCGACAGGATCCGCCGCTCCAGCGCACCGATCGTGAGGATGGCGATCGCGGGATACAGCGGCAGCACATAATGCGGCAGCTTGGTCAGCACCGCCTCGAACACGATCCAGGACGGGACCAGCCAGGCGAGCAGGAATTGCGCGCCGGGTTCGCGCCGCGCCCGCCACACCGCCGGCGCCGCCATGCCGGCCAACGGCGCACCCGGCCAGAACGTGATCCAGAACAGCAGCAAATAGAGGCCGGGCGGTGCGCCATGGGATTCCTGCGCCGACAATTTGCTCAACATGTCGCCGCCAATCGAATCCGCGAAAAATGCGTCGCCGGCGCGCCAGAAGATCGCAACGAACCACGGTAGCACCAGCACCAGCGTCCACATCAGGCCCCACAGCGGGCGCAGCCGCCAGAGCCAGTTCGCGGAACGATCGAGGATCGCCAGCGTGACGATCGTCAACCCGACGAACATCAGGATCAACGGGCCCTTCAGCAGGATGCCGCCGGCCAGCGCGGTCCAGAATATCGCGGGCCAACTCCATGGCGGATGCTCGGGATCCTCGCCCCGCTGCCAGGACAGATACACCCGCGCCAGCGCGCCCATCGCGGCCACCACAGTCAGCAGCAACATCGCGTCGGTCTTGGCGAGCCGCGCTTCGACGCCCAATAAAACCGAACTGCACATGATCAGCGCTGCCAGCACCGCGCCGCGCCGGGTCACGAACGCCAGCGCCGTCCAATAGGTCAACAACACCGCGCCGATCGCGCCGATCAGCGAGGGAATCCGATAGAGCCAGATCCGCAATTGCGCGCGCGGCAGCCCGAGCGCGGAGGCGGTTTCGACCACGGCCGATTGTAGCCAGTAGATGCCGACCGGCTTCTTGTAACGAACATCACCCTGGAACCGGATATCGACGAAATCGCCGGTTTCGACCATCTGCTTGGTCGCTTGGGCGAACCGCGCTTCGTCGCGGTCAACAGGCGGAATGTTGAAGAATCCGGGTAGGAACAAGAGCAGACCGCATAGCAACAGGAACGCGGTTGAGCGGAGATGGCTTACGGTGACGAAATCAAGCACGGCCATCAGCCGGCTACCGGGATTCACCCGATTTTTCGGCTCACGGGGCTCTCCAAATCGGGGACGGGTATAGGTCTCGGCCATTGGTTCCGCATACGCCGAAACCACTATCGCGACAACCGCTTAGCGCGCGCTTATTGGATTCTGACGACAACTGTGTCCGCGGCGCCAGTAGCATCGATCACGGTGAGCCTGACAAAGCCCGGCCCGGGCGGATCGACCAGACGCTGGCGGCGGCTATCGATCGCACCCGCGGCCACGCCGTTGACCATTATGCTCATCGGCAGCACACCCCCGGCAACCCTCACCGGCATCACGGAAAATGACGCTCCGTCCGCACCGGAGGCTTCGATCCGGGAGCCATTCAAGGGGAACTGAATGTGGGGGGCTTGCTCGCTGCCGGTCCGCACCAGTTCCCCGAACGAGCGGAACCGGCGCAACGGCAACGGCAGCTTGGCATTGCTGGCGATCAGCACCCCCTTGGGTGGCTTCGGCAACGGCGTCGGCAATTTGCCGGTGCGGGCAAAGGCATCGAACAGGATTGGCGCTGCCGCCGTGCGGCCGACCAGACCTGGAACCGGCGACCCGTCAGGACGACCGACCCAGACCCCGATGGTCATGCGGCCATCGAAGCCGACCGACCAGGCGTCGCGATAGCCGTAGCTGGTGCCGGTCTTGAACGCGATCCGGTTATGTGGGGCGTTTTCCGGCGGCGGCGTGCCGATCAGGACATTGCCGACCTGCCAGGCGGCGACCTGATCCAGCAGGCGCATAGGATCGCGAGACGCGTCGCCGCAGTTCATGATTTCGCGCAACGGCCGCGTGGTGCCGAGCCGTGCGATGCCGGTATAAAGCTGCACCAGATCCTGCAATGTCACGCCGACGCCGCCGAGCCCCATCGCCAAACCCGGCACTTCGTCCTTGGGCAGCACCAGGTTGCCGCCAGCCTGTTTCAGCCGCGATGACAACCGGCTGGCGCCGACCCGATCCAATAGCGCGATTGCCGGCACGTTCAACGAGAGCTGCAGCGCCTTGCGCACCGGCACCGTGCCTTGGAAGGTCATATCGAAATCTTGCGGCGCGTAGTCGCCGAACCGGGTCGGCCGATCGTCGATCAGGCTTTCCGGATGAACAAAGCCATCCTCGAAGGCGAGCCCGTAGATAAACGGTTTCAAAGTCGATCCGGGCGACCGCACGGCGCGGGTCATATCGACCTGCCCGGCCCGGTGATCGTCGAAATAATCCGGCGAGCCGACCCGCGCCAGCATCTCGCCGCTTTCATTGTCGACGGCGATAATGCCGACCGAAATATTCGAGCCCAATGCGATGGCGCGGTCATGCGCCAGCGCTTCGAGATTCTTCTGCAGGTTGGAATCCAGCGTCAAGGAAATGACCGGAATATCCTTGAACGTGGCGACCGCGCGATCGGCGGAATGTGGCGCCAAAATGGGAATCGACTTGCGCACGCGCGGCACCGGCACAGCTTTCGCCGCAACGGCATCGTCGTTCGACACCTGACCGTCCTCGACCATGCGGTCAAGCACCCGGTCGCGTGCGGCGCGCGCAGCCTCCGGGTGACGATCGAGGCGACGGTTTTCCGGCGATTGCGGCAACGCCACCAGCAGCGCCGCCTCGGCCAGCGAGAGCCGCTTCGGCTCCTTGCCGAAATAGGCGATCGAGGCTGAACGGATGCCCTCAAGATTGCCGCCATAGGGTGCGAGCGCCAGATAGAGATTGAGGATCTGGTCCTTGCTCAGTTGCCGCTCGATCTCGACGGCGCGGACCATCTGGCGCAACTTGGCTGAGAGCGAACGTTCGCGCCGCGGCTCCATCAACCGCGCGAGCTGCATCGTGATGGTCGAGCCGCCCGAGACGATGCGGCCGCGGGTGCCCAACTGCAGCGCGGCGCGGCCCAGCGCCAGCGGATCGATGCCGTGATGCGCGTAGAAGCGTTTGTCCTCATAGGCGAACAGCAGTTTCAGGTATCCCGGATCGACGTTGGTCCTGGCATCGACCGGCAATCGCCAGCGGCCGTCGGCCATCGCGTAAGCACGCAATAATTTGCCGTGGCGATCGACCACGGTCTGGGAGACTTGCCTCGCCTGCGCCAACGGCAACGGCCCAAGCGAGGCGGCCCAGGCAACGAAGACACCCGCTGCAATCAAACAAGCAGCGCCAAGCGCCGCCGCTGCCAGTTTGATCCGGCGCCAACGATGCGCATGTGGTGCGGTTGGCGAGATGGTGTCCGTTGCGCTCATTTTGCCGGGCGTACCTCAACGCTGCCGGTGCCGGTGCGGCCATAGCGGGAGGGATTGTACATGTCCTCGACATAGGCCTGCGGCAGCACGTATTTGCCCGGCGATACCGCGCGCACCACATAAGCCACGGTGAACACCGATTTGTCGTCGCTCTTGCGATCGATCGCGGCAGTGAAGCGGTCGTCACGGAACTCGGTGTTCTCAGGCTCCTCGCCGTCCTCGATCCAGTCCAGCGTGCCGGTGTCGCCGGAAGAGACCAGATGCGGATTGTCGATCTCGAGGCCCGCAGGGAGATAATCCGACACCATGATGTGACCGAACTCCGGCTTCGGCTCGGTGATTTTCAGCACCACCGCGAAGCGATCGTTCTGCTTGGCCTTTGACACGTCGGCCGGCTTGCCATCGAGCGTAAAGTAATTGCGTTCGATCTTAAAGCCGTTCGACGCCGCGGGCTCCGGCGTAACCGGCGCGCCTGAGACCGAGACCACCGCCTGCAGCGGTGCATCGCCGGTATTGGTGATCTTGACCGGCTTGCCCGCCACCTCGGCCGCCTTGTAGCTGCGATAGACCGCTGTCTTGACCGGCGATCCATCGATATCCAGGGCCAGGTTCTCCTTGGCGAGCGCGCGCGACGCCAGTACCAGCCAGGCATTTTCCTGGGTTGAGGTGTACGGCGTCAGCCCGCGCGCCACTTCGACGCGCTGCACAGCCTGGGTCAACGTCGCCTGCGGCGCATTGCCTTCGCTGGCGAGCGACACCAGTGCCGCGGCATCGCGCAACGCCGAGCCGTAATCGGTGCGACCGAACTCCAGCGTCGGCTTGGGTGTGAGGCTATCCAACGCCGCCGCATAGACCCGCTCTGCCCGCGTCTTGTCGCCGACCAGCGCCAGCGCCGCCGCCAATTGCGATTTCGCAATTGAAGTGGCCAGATTGCTCAGCTTGGTATCGGCGAGGTAACGCAAATCGCCGATCGGCGCGACACCGTTGCGGGCCAGCACGTAAAGACCGTAAGCGAGGTTGCGTCCGCCGTCCTTTTCCGGTTCATCGGCGTTGACGACCGAATTGCGCACGCGATCCAGCGCGCTCTTGAACAGCACGTCCGGCACGGCAAATCCCTTTTCACGGGCGCGGGTCAGGAAGTCCGTGACATAAGCATCAAGCCAGGCATCGTCGCCGCCGGCCAACCACAGGCCGAACGAGCCGTTCGAACCTTGCCGTGCCAGCAGCCGATCGATCGCATCCTTGATGCGCTGGTCGACTTCGGTGTCCATCGCCAGATGCGCGCCGGCTGCGAGGTCGTTGACATAGAGCAGCGGCATGGCGCGGCTGGTGATCTGTTCCGAGCAGCCATAGGGATATCGATCGAGCGCCTTCAGGATGGTAGCGGCATCGAGCGCGGTGGAAAGGCTGACCGACAGCGACACGCTGCCGGTGCCCTGCACCAGATCCGAGAACATATCCGGGGTCAGCGTCAGGCTCTCGCCCTTGGCAAGCGTCCGGATCGAACGACGCGCGAGAATTTGCGTCGCCGCCTTGACGTCGAGCGCATAGTGCCGCACCAACGCCAGCCCGTTCGGCCCTTTGATGTCGACGTCGAGTTGTGCCGTTCCGGTGCCGCCGGCATCGATCGCCAGCGCCATCGAACTGCGCTGCTTGGCCGCGAGTTTTACAGTTGTGGTGGGATTGCCGCTGACCTTGATCGGCCCCGACGCTTTCACGTTGATGCTGTAATCACCAGGTGCACCCTCGACATTGTCGAGGTCAAAACTCATGGTGCCGTGATCGCCATTCAGCAGGAAGCGAGGCAACGTCGCCGTCAGCACCACGGGATCGCGCACCGTGACGTCCGTAGTGGCGCGGCCGAGCTTGGTCGCGGTCCATGCCACCGCCATCACCCGTGCGGTACCGGCGAATTCCGGGATGTCGAAACTGATCTCGGCAGTGCCGTCGGCGGCGACCGTGACAATGCCGGAATACAGCGCCAACGGCTTTTGCGTCGGCGGGCTGCCTTGCAGTTCGGCGCCGGCGGAATCGCCGCCGGTCCTGATCTGGCCGCGGGTGCCCTGCATGCCGTCGATCAATTGCCCGTAGATGTCGCGAATTTCCGACGTGAGGCGACGCTGGCCTAGATAGTAGTCATCCGGCGCCGGCGGCTTGTAATTGGTCAGATTGAGAATGCCGACGTCGACCGCGGCCACGACGATCTTGGCGTCCTCCCCGGGGCTCAAGCCGCCGAGCTTGACCGGCAGTTTCATGGTCGTGCCCGGGCGAACCAACGCGGGTGGCGACAGGCTCACCTGCAGCGTGCGGGCCGTCTTGTCGATCCCGAACCATTTCAGCCCGATCGCCCGCCCCGGCATCCGTTGCGCGGCTGCGTCGAGCGGACGGCGCAGCGTCGCCACCACATAGGCGCCGGTGCCCCAATCCTTGCCGATGGGAATCTTGACCTGGGAGGTGCTTTCCTTGACATCCGACGTCTGCGTGGTCAGCAGCCGGTCGCCAACCACATTGATGGTCAGCTTGCCGGCCGCCCGTGAATTGACCGAAACGGTCATGGTGTCGCCGGATTGATAATCCGGTCTATCAATCGAGGTTTCCAGCAGATCCGGGGTGTCGGCCGAACCATCCGAGTACCAGCCGACGTCGAACTGCACGGAGGTCAGCGGTCCATCGGCCTCGTTCGATTTCACATCGAGCCGGTAACGGCCCTGCTGCGGCGATAGCGTGATCCGCGCTGGCTTGTCGGCCGCGATGGTGAGATCGCCATCGGCAATGCGCGTGGTGGTCTTGACCGGCTCATAGTTCCACAACGAATTCTGCCGGTACCACTGATAATGGGAGTCTATCTTCAGCAATTCGTAGCGCAGGCCGTCGCGTGCCAACGGCTTGCCGTCCGGCGAGACGAACACGACGTCGAACGCGGCCTTGTCGCCTTCGGTGACGCTCTTGTCGCCGAAAAGTGGCTTGACCCCGATCATCGCAGCGGTCGGCGCGACCGGCAGGACCAGCTTGCGCTCGACGGCGCGGCCACCGGCTTCCGCCATGCGGATGAAGATTTGGGCCTCCTGGGGACGGGTCGAGGTCGGGGCTTTGGCGAGGCTTACCGGGAAGGTCGCGACGCCCTTGGCGTCGGACTGCGGCAGGTTTTCGATCGGTGTCCGCTCGTTGCTAGCGGTCTCCTCGTCGTCAACGCCGAACTGATAACCCGAATAGCCCGGCCGTTCGGTGGCCTGCGCCACCAGCATGTCGCCCTCAAGTTGAAGCTCCGAGGCCGGCGCGCCATAGAGGAAATGCCCATCAACCTTAAGTTCTACAGGAGCGTCAACTTTGATCGCCTTGTCTTTGCTGGAAAGATCAAATTCGATCCTTTCGGGGACGTAATCTTCGACCATGAATGTGGTTTCGCCGACCGACGAGGCCTTCGGATCGGTGAACGCGCGGACCCGCCAGGTGCCGGCCGGAACCGCGGAATTGAGCTGTAACGCCAAGCTGCGGCCGCCCGCGCCCTGGTCGGCCAGCACGCTGCGGCGAAACTCGACGCCGTCGGGGCGCTCGATCACCAATGTCAGCGGTCCGCCGGTCACGGCATTGCCCTGACCATCGCGCAGCAGCGCCGTGAGATAGACCGTTTCGTTGAAACGATAAACCCCGCGCTCGGCATAGACGAAGGCATCGGCACCCGCGGGTACGACACGGCCCGAAACGCCGCGGTCCGACAGGTCGAAGGCATCGGTCTTCAGACTGAGGAAGGCGTAGTCGGCCTTTTCACTGGTCACCGTCAGCATCGCCGGCGATAACCCGCCCTCGCCGCGCGCCAGTCCGGCCTCGAACAGCACATGGCCGGAATCATCGGTCTTGCGGGTGGCCAAAATCTCATTGTTACGCGCCACCAGCCGCACTTCCGCCTTGCCGACCGGGTCGGCCGAGGCCAGCGAATTGACGAAGACGTGGATGCCGTCATTGCCGGAGAACGCGGTCAGACCAAGATCGGAAACGATGAACCACTGGGTCGCGAGTTGGCCGTCATCATTGGTGCTGGGGCCCTTGGCCTTGGCGGTCATGACATAGACGCCGGGCTGCAGATCGCCGAGCGCCTGATCGACCGGAAACGCGGTGGTGACGTCCTGGTTGAGCGTGGCGGCGGTCGCGAGCTCGCCGGTCCAGACCTTGACCCCACGCTCGTCGCCGAGATCGGACAATTGGTAGCTGGAGAGCTGCTGCTGGAAATCGCTGCCGATCACGGTGTTGATCAGATTGCGGTCGCCGATCCGGAACACATTCACGGTCACTGAAAGCGTATTGACGCTGACCACGGGAATGCCGCGCTGGCCGGTGCGTGGCAGCACATAGGCCCGTCCGGTGAAGCGCACGAACGGCTTGCGGTCCCGCACATAGATGTTGAATTCAGCCGATTTGGGCAGGGTTTCCTTGACGGTGGACGGTAATCCGGCGCGCAGATTGATGTTGTAGCGCTCGCCGTGTTTGAGGCCATCGACGCACAGCTGCTTGCCTTCCGACGACAGCGCCGGCTTGTCGCTGCCGGCCAGCGCCACGAACGGAGCAAAATCGGTGCGTTTGGCCAGATCCTCGGAGAACTGGAAACAGGCCCGGGGTGAGGCTGAATCAGAATCGACCGAATAATCCAGCAGCCGGAAGCCATGCTCGTCGCGCAGCTTCTCGTAGCGGCCGCGCACGTCGGCGACTTCGCGCAAATCGAGCGAAATTCGCAAGGTGTCGAGCGCCGGACGCCACAGCTTGCGCTCGGCCATCGCCTGGCCCAGCACGGAAAGCGCATCCGCCTCCTCGCCTGGATTGCCGGCGCGCTGATAGGCGATGTAGGCCGCCGTCGAGGCCCGTTCGAGCAGGAAGGTACCTTCGCTGGAGTTGGACGGCTTGATCTGGAAAATCGTGCGGGCCAGCCGCAGCCAGTTGGCGCTATCGTCCGGCGTGGTGGCGGCGATCTGTCCCAGGATTTGCAGGCCGGTGCGGAAGTCGCTGCGCCTGAAAGCGGCGTCGGCATCGGTTCGTAGGCTCGCACCCGACTTGGCGACCGGACCCGCTTCGCTCTTGATCTGGGCTTCCAGCTTGATCGCGGAATCGGCGAGATCGTCGCGTTTGAAGGCCTTGTCCGCCGCCTGGGCCGTGACGAGGCCAAGCGCCAGCGTGGCGCAAACGATCGCGGCGCGAACCAAACCGATCATGAAGGAGCTCCCTGTGCGGACGAACGCCGCTTGGCAAACAGAAATGCGTGAAAAGGTGACGGAACTCATGACCACGGAACCTGGCAGCGAGAAAGTCGCATGGGGCATGGCGAGGGCAAGTCTCTTTCCAAAGCCAAGTCTCTTCCAAGGCAAAGTCTCTTGTGCAGCGACGGCCGAGGTGCGGCGCAGCTTTGCTGTGACGACGGACAGACGCGAGCCGGTCCACCGTCTTGCTTTGTCGATCAGACCGGCGAAATGGTTCGGCGCGGACTGGTCCGTGCACAGCTTTTTCGCCCGGCAAGATTGTGCCGTGACGGAGGACCTCTCGGGCGTACCGATTGCCGATTTAGTGTGCCGAACGGCCACCGATCAACCGATTAAAAATCGATTAAAATGTGTCATCTGGCTGTTACGCGGGAACGCTACGTCACCCTGTGATTCGGAATCGAGCGGGGAAGGCGGAAAAAAATGGCAAAAAGCACTGGCAGTTTTGACATCGCGGCGGGAACCACGCTCTCGGGCACCACAGAAACGCTAAATGACACGGATACCGGAATCGTCGAGACCGGAGCTACGCTGACATCGTCAACCAAAAACCCGGAAGTCACCTTCGGAAACGGCACGACCAGCCTGACCAATTCCGGCACGATCAGTTCGACCGGCGATCGCGCGCTTGATGCGAGCGGGCTGGCAGCCGGCAGCAACATCACGGTCACGAACAACGCCGGCGCCGAGATCCTCGGCCTGTTCAAGGCCACCGGTGCCAGCGGCGAAAATAACGACGCCTTCAAGATCAGCAATGATTTCTCGGGCGGCTCGGTTACGATCAACAATTCGGGCTATCTCGTCGCGGGAAACGTCAATAGCAGCGGCAACATCGTTCTGGCCAGCGGTGCAATCACAAGCGGCCAAGCCATCGATTTCGCCGACGTTGTTTCCTCGCTCGTTACGATCAACAACAATCACGGCGGGGTCATCGGCGCCGCGGATAGCGACGCGATTCGGGCCGGTAACGATTCCATCATCAACAATCATGGCGAGATCATCAGCCAGAACGCGAGTCCCTCTTCGAGCGGCAATGATGGCATCGATTTGCAATCCTCGACCACGCCCGAACTGACGACCGGCAGCGCCACCATCAACAATTTCTCCGATGGCACCATCATCGGCGCGCGCCACGGCATCACCGGCAAGTTCGCCATCACCGTCAACAATGACGGCACGATCACCGGCCAGCTCGGCTCCGGGATCAATCTGGATACCGTCAGCGGTACCACCGACGTCGTGAACCACGGCACGATTTCGGGCACCTCCGGTGGCGCGCAGGATGGTGACGGCATCGATGTCGACTACCTGCTCGATCTCGAGAATTACGGCTCGGTCCAGGCTTTCGGAACCTCTACCAGCGGCAGCCTGTCGGAAGCTGTCACGATCGGCGGCGGCACGATCAACAATTACGCCACGGGCGTGATCCAGAGCGTACAGCGCGCGATCACGGTCGATGACAGCAACGACGGTAACGCCCCGGGCTCGACCACGATCTACAACGAAGGCAGCATCATCGGCGGCAATGGCGAGGCGATCTCGATCACCGACACCCTCACCGACATTGTCACCAACAAAGGCATCATCACCGGCAGCGTCAGCCTCGGCGGCGGCGACGATTTCTTCAACGACTACACCGGATCAACCCTGACCGGGCAGCTCGACGGCGGCGACGGCCACGATACCCTGAATCTACTTGGAACCGGCAAGGGTACCTTCGGCGACGTCATCAATTTCGAGGCGTTGGACGTCGAGGGGGGCACCTGGAAGTTTTCCGATGATGAAGCGTTCTCGTCGGGCGTTACTATCGACCTTGGCACGACCCTTCGGATCGGCACCGGTGGATCGACCGGCACGCTCACCGGTGCCATCGACGATGAAGGCACGCTTGTCTTCGACCGTTCCGGAAACCTGACGATCTCCGATGCAATAACGGGCGGCGGCGCGGTGGTCCAAAACGGCCCCGGCACCACGCTGTTGTCGGCGCAAAATAGTTACTCCGGCGGCACGACGCTGAAAGACGGGACGCTGGATGTCGGCGCGCTGAACGGCGCGGGCACCGGCGCCATCACCTTCAAGGCCGGAGCAACGCTTCGGATTGAGGATGCGGCCCTTCAGAACGGTGACTTCTCGAACATCATCAAGGGTTTTGCTGTCGGTGACATCATCGATCTCGCCAACAGCGATGCCACCAAGATTAAACTCGGTGCCAACAACGTCCTGACGATTTCGGGCGGAACGACCGGAACGGTGAAAATCCACCTCGCCAAAGGGGAATCCTTTGCCGGAGACGTTTTCCACCTCCAGAGCGACGGCGGGTCGGGCCTCTACATCACCGAGACCGAGCAGCCCTGCTACTGCCGCGGCACGCTGATCCTGACCGACCGTGGCGAGCGCCCGGTCGAAGAGCTTGAGATTGGCGACAAGGTGGTCACGCTGGCCGGCGCGTACCGGCCGATCAGGTGGATCGGACGCCGCGGTTATGCCGGGCGCCACATCCTGGGCCGGCAGGATATCCTGCCGATCTGCATCAAGCCGGGCGCGCTCGGCGACGGCGTTCCGCGCCGCGATCTCTGGATTTCGCCGCTGCACGCGATGTTCCTGGAAAACGTGCTGATCGAAGCCCGAGACCTCGTCAACGGCGTCTCCATCGTGCAGGCCACGCAGGTCGACGAAGTGGAATACTTCCATCTCGAACTCGATACTCACGACGTAATTATCGCCGAGGGTGCGCCGTCCGAAACCTTTATCGACGACGGCAGTCGCATGATGTTTCGCAACGCTCACGAATACGCCCTGCTCTATCCCAATGAGCCACGAAATCCGCCGCGGTTTTGCGCGCCGCGCCTCAACGCGGGCTACGAGGTCGAGGCGGCCCGCCGCGATATCGACACGCGCGCAGGTCTGCGTACGCCCGACGCGGCGAATTTTGCGCCTGAGGTCCGCGGCTTTGTCGACCTGTTGGCGACAGGTCGGGTTGCGGGTTGGGTCCAGGCCCCGGACCAACCGGACGCGCCGCTCTGCGTCGATATCCTCGCTGCCGGCCGCCGGATCGGCCGCGCGCTAGCCAACGTCTATCGTCAGGATCTCGCCGCCGCCGGTATCGGGCACGGACGTTACGGCTTCGAGCTGGCGCTGCCGGCCGAGGTCGATCTGGCAGCCGTTGAGGTTCGATGCACGCTCACCGATACCACGCTGCCGTTGAGCAGCGCGGCCCGGGTCACCACTGACGTTGCGGCTTAAGCCAACGCCAACGCGGATAACGGCGGGCGGCGCGGATCGTCTTCACCGCGTCGCTTTGCCGGCGTCTCGCGTCGATATCCGGAAGGCCGGTGGCGGCTTTGGGCCTTTTTCCTGACACGCAAGCCTCCTTCCTGATTTTGCGAATGCGATGATCTCTCTGGCGCATCGCAAGCCATTTCAGTGTGTTGGACGCTCCTCGATCGCCTCGTGTCATCTAACTGTTATACGGCGTCGCTACGTCACGCTTGCTTCGGTATCGAACGCAAGGGGGGACAATAAATGGCAAAGAGCAGCGGCACGTTTGACATCAAGAGCAACCTGTCGGGCACTACCGAAACGCTCAATGGCGGTGACACCGGAAAAGTCGAAACCGGCGTAACGCTGACCTCTTCAACGAGCAACCCGGAAGTCACGTTCGGAGACGGCGTCACAAGCCTGACCAATTTCGGCACGATCAGTTCGACTGGGGATCGCGCGCTTGACGCGAAAAACCTTGCCAACGGCAGCACCATCACGGTCACGAATAACGCCGGCGCCAAGATTCTCGACTTGCTTAAAGCGACCGGCGCCGACGGGGAAAATAACGACGCCTTCAAGGTCAGCGGCGATTTCTCGGGCGGTTCGGTTACGATCAACAATTCGGGCTATCTCGTCGCGGGAAACGTCGATAGCCACGGCAACATCGTTTTGGCCAATGGCGCGAGCACCAGCGGACAGGCCATCGATTTTGCCGACGTTGCTTCCTCGCTCGTTACGATCAACAACAATCACGGCGGCGTTATCGGTGCCGCCGATAGCGATGCCATCCGCGCTGGCGACGATGCTATCATTAACAACCACGGCGAGATCATCAGCCAGAACGCCAGTGCCGCCTCTTCCGGCAATGACGGCATCGACCTTCAGACGACCAACGACCTGACAACCGGCAACGTTACCATCAACAATTTCTCCGATGGCACCATCATCGGCGCGCGCCACGGCATCACCGGCAAGTTCGCCATCACCGTCAACAATGACGGCACGATCACCGGCCAGCTCGGCTCCGGCATCAATCTTGATACCGTCAGCGGCACCACCGACGTCGTCAACCACGGCACGATTTCCGGCACGGCAGGCGGTACGCAGGACGGCGACGGCATCGACGTCGACTATCTGCTCAATCTCGACAATTACGGTTCGATCCAGGCGTTCGGGATTTCCACCGGCAACCTGTCGGAGGCCGTTACGATCGGCGGCGGCACGATCAACAATTACGCCGGCGGCGTGATCCAGAGCGTGCAGCGCGCGATCACGGTCGATGACAGCAATGACGGCAACGCTCCGGCTGCGACCACGATCTACAACGAGGGCAGCATCATCGGCGGCAATGGCGAGGCCATCGCGATCACCGATACCTTCGCCGACACCATCACCAACAAAGGCACGATCACCGGCAGCGTCAGCCTCGGCGGCGGTAACGACGTCTTCAACGACTACGCCGGATCAACCATGACCGGACAGCTTGACGGCGGCACCGGCAACGACACGGTGAATTTGCTGGGAACCGGTACCGGCAGCTTTGGCAACGTGATCAATTTCGAGACGTTGCATGTCGAGGGCGGTGCCTGGACGTTCTCCGACGCTGAAGCGTTCTCGTCGGGCGTCACCATCGATAACGGCACAAGCCTTCAGATCGGCACGGGCGGATCAACCGGTACGCTCACCGGTGCCGTCGACGATGAAGGCACGCTTGTCTTCGACCGTTCCGGTACCCTGACGATCTCGGGCGCCATCTCGGGCGGCGGCGCGGTGGTCCAAAACGGAACCGGCACCACGCTGTTGTCGGCGCAAAATAGTTACTCCGGCGGCACGACGCTGGAAAACGGAACGCTGGATGTCGGCGCGCTGCATGGCGCAGGCACCGGCGCGATCACCTTCCAAACCGGGACGGAAACCCTGCGGATCGAAAGCGCCGCACTTCAGGCGGGCGACTTCTCGAACGTCATCAAGGGTTTTGCCGCCGGCGACAGGATCGACCTCGCGAATAGCAATGCCACCCATGCCGACCTCGGCGCCAACAACGTCCTGACGATCTCGGGGGGAACCACGGGAACGGTGACACTCCACCTCGACCCGTCGGAATCCTTCGCGGGAGAATTTTTCCACCTCCAGAGCGACGGCGGGTCGGGCCTCTACATCACCGAAAGCGACCAGCCTTGCTACTGCCGCGGCACGCTGATCCTGACCGATCGCGGTGAACGCCTGGTCGAAGAGCTTCAGATTGGCGACCAGCTTGTCACGCTGGCCGGCGCGCATCGGCCGATCAAGTGGATCGGACGCCGCGGTTATGCCGGACGCTATATCCTGGGCCGGCAGGATATCCTGCCGATCTGCATCAAGCCGGGCGCACTCGGCGACGGCGTTCCACGCCGCGATCTCTGGATTTCGCCGCATCACGCGATGTTCCTCGAAGGCGTGCTGATCGAGGCCCGTGACCTCGTCAACGGCGTCTCCATCGTCCAGCCGATACAGATCGACGAAGTGGAATACTTCCATCTCGAACTCGAGACCCACGACGTGATTATCGCCGAGGGTGCTGCGTCCGAAACTTTCATCGACGACGACAGCCGTATGATGTTTCACAACGCCCACGAATACGCCCTGCTCTATCCCAACGATCCGCAAAATCCCCCGCGTTTTTGCGCGCCGCGGCTTAACGAAGGCTATGAGGTCGAAGCAGCTCGCCGCCATATCTGCGCGCGTGCGGGTCTGCGCGCGCTGGACGCTGGGCGTTCCGCTCCCAAGGTTCGCGGCTTTGTCGACGTGTTGACGACCGGCCGGGTTGCGGGATGGGTCCAGCTCCCGGATCGGCCGGATGCACCGCTCTGCGTCGATGTCCTCGCCGCGGGCCGCTGGATCGGTTGCGCGCTGGCCAACGTCTATCGACGGGATCTCGTCGCCGCCGGTATTGGTCAGGGGCGCTATGGATTCGAGCTCGCGCTGCCGGCCGATATCGATCCTGCGACCGTTGAAGTTCGCTGTACCATCGCCGATACCACGCTGCGATTGACCAACGCGGCCCGTGCAGCGGCCGACACCCGGACGGCCACGGCGGCTTAAGCCAGCCACAACCTTTGCCGCCATCCGCTATGTGCTGACGGGGCCGCCCGTCAGCACATTTCGCAGTCCTGAACCGAATTTCGATGATCAAGGGAAATCTCGACCTCGTCTCGCGTCAGAAGATTGCGGGATGGGCGTTCGATCCGCAGGCTCCGGCACGGCCGCTAAGCCTGGTGATCACCCGCAACGGTGTTTTTGTCGGCCGCCTGATCGCCAATCGCTACCGCGCCGATCTCCAGGCCGCCGGGATCGGTGACGGCAAGCACAGTTTCGAGTTTTCATTCGCCACCGAGCTGCCGCCCTTTGCGGCGCAGGAAGTCAGCGTGGTTTGCGAAGGCGATGGCGTCCACGTGCCGAAGTCACCGGCCGTCCTGCCCGCTGTGCAGACGTTCGAACCTGCCGAGCGGGAGGCGCTGGCCCGCTATCTCGGCGCTGAAGGCACCGAGGACGTCATCACCGCCAAGATCGACTTCCTCGCCGTGCAACTCGATGCGCTGCTGCAGCGTCGCGCCGGCCAGATCTCCGAACGCCGCAATCGCGATCGGTATCGTGATCTGCAGTTGCGGTGGGGAAAGCAAGGCCTGGAGCACGAGCCCGTACCGGCCGATCTGCCTAACGCCCGGCCGCGGGCGCTGTTCATCGACGACCACGTCCCTCAGCTGGACCGGGACGCCGGGTCGAATGCGATCGTCAGCCACATCCAATCGCTGCAGCGGCTCGGCTTTTCCACCACCTTCGTGCCTGCGCGTGCGTTCAGAGCCCCGGATAGCGCGGCCCATGCGCTGGAGCAACTCGGCGTCGAGTGCTGCGCCGCGCCTTATTATGCTTCGGTCGAAGAGGTGCTGCGCCGGCAAGCCGGCCAGTTCGAGTTGATCTATCTGCATCGCGTGCAAAACGCGGCCAAATACGGCGCCCTCGCGCGCGAATTTCAGCCCGCCGCCGCCATCGTCTACAGCGTCGCTGATCTCCATCATCTCAGAATCGCTCGCCAGTCCGACGTCGAGCAGCGCCCGGAACTGAAATCTCTCGCACGCCGTCTGCGCCTCGCCGAATTGACCGCGACCGCCACCTCCGACGTCGTGATCACGCATTCGGACCAGGAGACCAAGCTGCTGCAGGATGCAGTGCCGCACGCCAGCGTCGTCAGCGTTCGCTGGACCGTTACGCCGCAGCCAGTGCAAACCAGCTTCGAGGCGCGTCACGGCATCGCCTTTATCGGCGGGTTTGGCCACGACCCCAATCGCGATGCCGCGCGCTGGCTGATCAGCGAAATCGTGCCCTTGATCCGGCGCATGGCTCCAATCGAGTGCCTGCTGGTCGGCAGCGATCTTCCGGCCGACATCCTGCGGCTCTGCGGTGAAGGCGTCACGGCGATCGGCCATGTCCCGGATCTTCGCGACATCTTCAACCGCGTCCGGATGACGATCGCACCGCTTGCCTATGGCGCGGGCGTGAAGGGCAAAGTCCTGGAAAGCTTCGCGGCGGGCCTGCCCTGCGCCTGCACATCGGTGGCGATCGAGGGCATTCCGCTCGGCCCTGAACTGCGGGCCTGCGTCGCCGATGACGCGCCAGGCCTGGCGGAGCTGGTGGTCAAGATGCACGGCGATGCTGCCGCCAACGAGGCCGCTGCCGAGGCCGGGCTAGGCCTGATCCGAGAATTATGCTCGGAGCAAAGCGTCGACGCCTCGATGCGGCTGGCGATCGGCCGCCACTTCCCAGGCTTGCGTATGCCCGGACTTCACAATCCCGGCTAGGCCGACGCCAGTTGAGAGCTGACGGCAGACCGCGCCGACCGTCTTCACCGCGTCGCTTTGCCGGCGTCTCGCGTCGAGATCCTGGAGGCCGGTGGCGCCTTCAGGCCTTCTTCCTGACAAGGAAGCTCTTTCCACGATCCGTCCGGATTTTGCTCGTATGCGTGGCAAGGCGGCGACGAGGTCTCGCCAACGGCCTTCGGCGCTTCGGAAGTCTTCGCCAGCGATGGCCCGGCGCTCACAGCCAAAGCGACGATCGTTCCAAGGAAAATTGCAGTCACGACCCGCATGATATCCCCCTCGATTGAAGGTCAGCGGTTCTGTCTAATCCGGATTGTGGTGTTTTTTTGCCTGATACTTTTGGATAATCCAGGTCACTCCGCGCTGGTTCCGGGTTGTTGGTTCCGGCTTGCTGGGGTTACCCACACGTTAAATCCCGTTCATTGAACTGGTGAAGCGATGGGCATGACATACCTTCATAACGAAGGGAGCCAGCCATGTTCAAAGCACTGGTTATCGCGTTCACGATTTTCATTTGTGGCGCAATGCTGGCGATCGCGCACTATGACGCGAATTTCGCCCAACTGCCGAAGTCGGTCCTGATCAAGCGGGCCGCCTGTATCCGGGTGAGAAGACGCGCCCCCAACAGGTTTTCCCTCTCAGCCTGCCGATGCGAACCGGCGCCCTCGCCTCTCATCATCCGGATGAGCACTTCGGTGTGCCCCCCGGGACCTTTTAGAGGACACGCGCGTTCTGTGAACGTTGGGGCGATCCAGAACGGAAGCTTCAGCCATGAGTGTTATTCCCCTTCACCTTCAAAGACGCTTCGAGCAGCGATGGGCTGCTCGGTTCGGCTCGCGGATTTCCCCGGCCGGGCCAAAGGCCGTCCGATTGAAAGGCTCACCGGTCAACACCGTTCCGCGCACGGCAAAAGCCAAAGAAAAACCCACCGGGTTGAGACCGCGGACCACATAATCAGGTCAATTGGCCGCGACACGATCAACCTGCGCCGTGTCGTTGTGACTGACTGAAGTCGTGCCGCCGTCGTCCCAATCTATCGTGACGCCACTCCACGACGTCCCCTTGACCGTACCTTGGTTTGTCGCGTCGCCTTTCCAACGGGCCCGATCTCCGACCCTAAGCTTTCGTGATTCATGGCAAGCAAAACGGCCCCAGGGTTGAGGCTGGGGCCGTTCCGAAAGGCGCCCGACCAAGGGCTGGGGGCTGAGGAGATCGGGCACCCCCTATTAGTTAGGCCCAAGATTCGTGTCCTAATTCGTGAGAACGAGTGTCCTAATTAGGACAGCGCTTAGCGCTGCCCACCACGAATCCAGCCTCGTGTAATCCGAACGGGTTAATCCAGAAGAGCGCGCCGGGGCGAAACGTCACCGTGCTAGCTTTGCTCCACTGTGCTTGGGGCCCTGGCACAACAGCCCACGGCCTCGGCTCTTCCCCGTACTGGGGCCGTTTATATGGCTGGGTAATCACAATGGGGGCAGCCCTGGGTGTGGTGGGTGTCGAGGATAGCCACGGCGGTGGAATGGCTATGCAGTTCACCCGCGTCGTTAATCCAGTCGCGGATATGGAAATCTGGAACGCGAGCAGCGACGGCTTTTCGTTCGTGATCAGTTATGAGAGCCGCGGCGGTCCCGGCTTTCACGGACCGACCGGCTATGTTGCATCGTGGTGCTCGCTTTCTCAGAATACGGGCGCCATCAGGGTGGCCGGCTCGCCCTTCAAAACGCTGGCTGAGGCCGAAGAAGCCTGCAAGGCCATGCTGGGATACCTGACCAGAAAGCCCGATGGGGAATGAGAGCTTCAAAGCGACATCGATGTCGGCGTAGCGCTGAACGCCTGCCGTCGACGGTGATCACGATTGGCTATGGGCGATATGGCACGGGCATCGTCGGCGAAACAGTCGGCACTGAACCGGAGAGGTCAAAATTAGGGGGGTCTTCGCTTCGAAATGGTTCACGAACTTCTTGCGAACTAACTTCTATCTGATTGAAATTATTGGCGATCCCAGCAGGATTCGAACCTGCAACCCACGGAGTAGAAATCCGTTACTCTATCCAGTTGAGCTATGGGACCATGCGGCGACCTATCGCGGGGCCTTCATAGCACTGCCAATATGAAAAATCCGCAACTCCGCCAAGCCCATCCAGCACCATTTTTGCCTGTCCGTTACGCTGCACCCGTCGCTCCCAGCATTGTGGAAAACCGGATATGACCAATAATTCAAAAGGGTTCAGCGCGGCCTATTGAACTCCCGGCGATTTCGATTTTTCCGCTGGTGCCCTCGCCTCATTGGCCTATCGCATTGCCGACGCCGTGCCAGATCTGATCCTTCAGCGCGATCAGCGGCGGCGGCGGCAACGTCGCCGGCGGCTCGGTTCGCTTGACGCCGTTGATCACAAGGCTGGCGACGTCGATTTCTCCGTCGGTGTAGTAGGGATCGCCGCCACCATTGCGTCCGAACAGCGTCGGCCCTACGCCGGAAATCTGAAACAGGGCATCGACCATTCCGGCCGCGGTCAAATCCCGCATCAGCAGGTCGCGCTCCGCATCGATGTTGGGTCCGATATGATGGGTGACCTGCCCGGTGTAGTGACTGAAGCCTACTCCGCGATCATAGGTGACGGCCCCGAGCCAGACCGGACGGCCGTCAGTACCTTTCTCGAGCGCCAACCAGAAACGGACGTGATGCCGCCGGTCGGCGCTCTTGCCATCCGGTTTTTCGAACGCGAGCTGTTCTTTTTTACCCTCGAAATAAAGCGGGCTGACCGGCGCATCATGGTACGGCCGGTCCAGGACCACGCTGCCGATGATGGCAATGCTGGTGCGAAACGTGACGGGATCGGCCGGAAACCAGCCTGCCGCCTGCATCGCACGCAGAACATCCTCCTGGCTCCCGACCAGTCCGACATTGAGCGCATCGCCGGGGATGCCGGTGCCGGTGCGCGTCACCATCGGAAATGCGGCCAGACCGGGTTCGTGCTCATGATGGCGCCACAGGGCCGGAAGCGCGACATAGGCCAGCAGGAGATAGACGATCACCAATGCCGTAAGACCGAGCAGCCAGCGGCGACGATTTAGGTGCAACTTCATTTAAATCGTTCCCAGCCACGCGAAACGCAGCGGATTTCGGACGACGCGCAGCGTGAGATTATCAAGCGGCCGGCCTAAAGGGCGATACATACTAGGGTTTTCAATTTCGCCCAATATCGCTTTTGATTGATCGAGGCCCCCGCCGGCGCGTCGATGCGACCATGCCGTCTCCGGTTACCGCCCCTCCGGATCGGCAGGAGAGCAACAGTTTTCGCGCGACACGGTGTCGTTTACCGGATAATTGATGGCTTCTCGGCGCGCGCGGCGGTACAAACCGCTGGTGATCAAGCAGGCGTTTTTGTACCGCGGCTGACGCGACGTGATCGTCTCACGACAAACCGTCTCACAACGAACAACGAAAGCGACAAGGTCTATCTATGAGTGGATTCAAGGAACCTAGCTTCGCGGACCGTCAGAAGGCCGCTCTGGAAGCCAGGAAAGCCATCCTGAACAAGTTTCGCGCCCAGCCGGGTCCCGATGATCCGGCCGTGAAGCAGCGTCAGGCCGAGCGCGAGGCGCAGGCGGCGCTGCGGGCCAAGGCCCGAGAGGCCCGAGAGGCCGAGAAGGCTGAGCAGAAGCGCCGCGAGGAAGAGGCTGCCGCGGAAGCCGCAGCTCAACTCGCGCGGGAAAAAGAAGAGGCCGCCGCCCGCGAACTGGCGCTGGAGGCCGAACGCAAGGCCGCGCGCGACGCGCGCTACGCCGCTCGCAAAAAGCGTAAAAAGTAAGCCGCT
Organism: uncultured Alphaproteobacteria bacterium; assembly: GCA_963738105.1. Lineage (GTDB taxonomy): Bacteria > Pseudomonadota > Alphaproteobacteria > Rhizobiales > Xanthobacteraceae > Bradyrhizobium. Next base: position 62,175 of record CAVTWC010000041.1, read on the forward strand.
GACGCCCGGGCAATATCTCGCCCGAGATCGCAAAGGCTCGCCTGCGACCAGGGCGAGCCTTTGCTGAAGCGACGACGCGGCGCTTACTTCTTCATCTCGTCCTTCTTCATGCCATCGTCTTTCTTCATCATGCTGTCTTTCTTCATCATCCCGTCGTTCTTCTGCATTGCGTCGTCTTTCTTCATGCCGTCCTTGGACATGGTATCCTTCTTCATCATGCCATCATCCTTGCCCATCTTGTCCTGGGCGAAGGCTGCGGGGACTAGCGCGAGGCTGAGCGAGAGAGCGGCGGCCGAAACTCCGAGCGCGATACGGGTGCTAATGGTCATTGGTGAGTGATCCCTTTGAAGCCGTTTGAAGGCGACTGATGTCGCATTATTCACGACGGTTCCACCGCATCGTTTGTTACGGGATGCTGCAAATAATTTGCCCGGAGCCGGCTTATGACGCGGCTCTCGGGGTTGGGAAGAACATGCTAAGCCGTCGTTTGCCGCCGAGGCCCGGCGATAGGTGTGCAGCGCAGCAATGTCGGCTGCTTTGGCGCGGCCTCGAACTATCAGACTAGAGAAAATCCGGACGAAGACCGGTAAAGATGCCGCCGAATTCGCCGCACCAACAAACGTCCCATCAAGAAAGTGTCACGGGAGAGAACCATGCTTACACGCCGTCACGTCCTCGCTTCAGCGGTCGCCGCGCCCGCCATCCTCCGTTTTGGAGTCGGAACTGCGCACGCGGCCACGACCCTGAAAATATCGCATCAGTTTCCCGGCGGAACGGTCGACAAGGGCGATTTCCGCGACCGGCTGTGCCGGATGTTTGCCGCCGAAGTGACCAAGCGCAGCGGCGGCGAAATCGCAGCCGAGATCTATCCGAACTCGTCGCTGATCAAGACCAACGCGCAATTCTCGGCGATGCGCAAAGGCGCGCTCGACATCAGCCTTTACCCGATGCCGTATGCGGGTGGCGAATTGCCGGAGACCAATATCGGCCTGATGCCCGGTCTGGTCGCGACCTATGACCAGGGCATGCGCTGGAAGAAGGAGCCGATCGGCAAGGCGCTGACGGATTTCCTCGCCGACAAGGGCATCATCCTGCTGACCTGGGTCTGGCAGGCCGGCGGCGTTGCCAGCCGTTCCAGGCCGATCGTAGCACCCGAAGATGCCAAGGGCCTCAAGGTTCGCGGCGGCTCGCGCGAAATGGACATGGTGCTGCAGACCGCCGGCGCTGCGGTGCTGTCGGTGCCGTCAAACGAAATCTACTCGGCAATGCAGACCGGCGCCTGCGACGCCGGCATCACCTCCTCCACCAGCCTGATCTCGTTCCGGCTCGAGGAAGTCGCGAAATCGCTGACCTCGGGTGCCAGCGCCTCCTATTGGTTCATGCTGGAGCCGCTGATGATGTCGAAGTCGATCTTCGACGGCCTGCCGAAGAAGCAGCAGGACATCATTCTCGCCGTCGGCACCGAGTTGGAAGCGTTCGGCCGCAAGGGGGCGCAGGACGACGACATCGAGGTCGCCAAGGTCTACGAAAAGGCCGGTGCCAAGGTCAGTGTGCTCGATGTGGCAACCGTCGGAAAATGGCGCGACATCGCCCGCGACACCGCGTGGAAGGACTACGCCGCAAAGACTGCAAACGCAGCCAATTTCCTCAAGCTCGCCAGCAACGTCTCCGCATGATGCATGGTCCGCTTCCGGATCAAACCGATCACTTGATCACAGCGGCGGGCAACTCGCCCCTCGCGGTGATCGAGCGCGGGCTTGCGTTCCTGAACAGCATCATCGTCGTACTGTCGGCGCTGGCCCTGATCGCAGCCTGCGCTATCCTCAGTTACAGCGTGGTGGGCCGGGCTTTGTTCCACAGCCCGAACTACTGGCAGGACGAGGCCGCTGTGTTCCTGCTGGTCGGCGCTACCTTCATGTCGTCGGCCTATGTGCAGTCGCAACGTGGTCATATCGGCATCGAGGCGTTCGTCGGATTGCTATCGCCGCTGGCCAACCGGATCCGGTTGTGGCTGGTCGATGCCGCTAGTCTCGTGTTTTGCGCGTTCTTTGCCTGGAAGTCCTGGACATTGACCCATGAAGCCTGGGTTGATGGCCAGGTCTCCAATTCGATGTGGTCACCGCCGCTGTCGATCCCGTACGGACTGATGGCCGTCGGTATGACGCTGTTATGCGTGCAGATCTTGCTGCAGGTAATCGTGCCGTTCACGGGTGCAGCGCGCCGATGAGTATTCACCAATGAGTGTGCGCCAGTGAGTGTTTTTGGCATTGGAATTAGTTACGGCCTCGCGACCTTGTTTGCGATGTTCTCAGGCATGCCGATCGCCTTCGCGCTGGGCGCGGTCGCCGTGGTGTTCATGGGCATCTATATGCCCGCCGCCTCGCTCGATACCGTCACGCAGAACGTCTACGAGGAAATGGCCTCGATCACGCTATTGGCGATCCCGCTGTTCATCCTGAAGGGGGCTGCGATCGGCAGGTCGCGCGCCGGCCAGGATCTCTACACGGCATTGCATGCCTGGCTGCATCGGGTGCCCGGCGGGCTCGGCGTCGCCAACGTATTCGCCTGCGCGCTGTTCGCGGCGATGGCGGGATCCTCGCCCGCTACCTGCTCTGCGATCGGCTCGGCCGGCATTCCGGAAATGCGCAAGCGCGGTTATTCCGGCGGCTTCGCGGCCGGCATCATCGCCGCCGGCGGTACGCTGGGCATCCTGCTGCCGCCGTCGATCACGATGATCCTGTTCGCGGTGGCCGCCGAAAAATCGCTCGGCCGGCTGTTCCTCGCCGGCATCGGACCCGCGCTGTTTCTGGTGCTGCTGTTCGGCGCTTACGCAGTCTTCCGCTTCCGTAAGGAATATGCCGCGGCCAGCGCCGTCTATGCGCAGACCGGTACGACCTCTGCGATCCTCAAGCGCGATGATTTCACGCTGGCCGAGCGCTTCAACGTCCTGCCGCGGGTGCTGCCGTTCGTGATCCTGCTGACGGGCGTGATGATCGCACTCTACGGCGGCTATGCGACGCCGTCGGAAACCGCAGGGCTTGGCGGCCTGCTGGCGCTGCTGCTGATCGCGTTGATCTACAGCGTGTGGCGGCCGAGCGACCTGGCGCCGATCCTCAAATCGACCATCCGCGAGTCCACCATGCTGATGATGATCATCGGCATGTCGCTATTGTATTCCTATGTCATGAGCTATCTGCACATCTCGCAATCGGTCGCAGAGTCGATTGTCGCGATGAACCTGCCGCGCTGGGAATTGCTGGCGGCGATCCTTGTCATGGTGGTGATGCTCGGCTTTTTCCTGCCGCCGGTCTCGATCATCCTGATGACTGCGCCGATCATCCTGCCGCCGCTGCGCGCCGCCAATTTCGACATCATCTGGTTCGGCGTGGTCATGACCATCGTGATGGAGATGGGTCTGATCCATCCGCCCGTCGGGCTCAATCTGTTCGTGATCCGCAACGTCGCGCCGGATATTTCGCTCAGCGAGGTGATCTGGGGCACGCTGCCCTTCGTGCTGCTGATGATGGCCGCGGTTGTCGTGCTGTGCTTCGTGCCGCAGATTTCGACCTGGTTGCCTGATCTGGTGATGGGATCGGACGGCGGGAGATAGCGTAGCTACTTCGCCGCCCGCGCCTTCGCATTCAGCGCCGTCGCGACCCGGCCCACTGGCGGTCGCCCAATGAGCCCGCTGATCCCGTTGGTCGCTGCCAGCAGTTTTGCCATGTCGACCCCGGTTGCGATCCCCATGCCCTCCAGCATGTACACCACGTCCTCGGTGGCGACGTTGCCAGTAGCGCCGGGCGCGTAGGGGCAGCCGCCGAGGCCGCCGGCCGCGGAATCGATCACACGGGCGCCCTCTTCCATGCCGGCATAGAGATTGGCCAGCGCCTGGCCGTAAGTATCGTGGAAATGCATCGCCAGATGGCCCATCGGCACCACCCCGGCCGCTGCGCGCAGCAATTGCCGGGTTTTTGCCGGCGTCCCGACGCCAATGGTGTCGCCAAGCGAGATTTCGTAGCAGCCGAGCTTCCAGAGCTCGGACGCCACATCGACCACAGCCTGCGGCTTGATCTCGCCCTCATAGGGACACCCCAGCACACAGGAGACATATCCACGCACCCGAATGCCGTCGTTTTTCGCGCGCGTCATCACCGGCTTGAAGCGCTCGATCGACTCGGCGATCGAGCAATTGATATTGGCGCGCGAGAAACTTTCCGACGCCGCGGCGAACACCGCGATCTCCCTGGCGCCGGCGGCGCGCGCCGCCTCATATCCTTTTTCGTTCGGCACCAGCACCTCGAATTCGCCGTCGGTGCGATGACTGACGCCGCGCAGAACCTGGTCTGAATTCACCATCTGCGGGATCGCCTTCGGCGACACGAAGGCGCCGACCTCGATGGTGTGCAATCCGGCGTCCAGCAGCGCCTCGATGAAGGCAATGCGGTCAGCCACGCTGACGAGGCTCTTCTCGTTCTGCAAGCCGTCGCGCGGGCCGACTTCAAAGATGCGCACGGAATCGCTCATGCTCGCCTCACGCGGCCGGTGGTTCGATTTCAGCGAGTTCGACGCCTTCCTGCACGATATCGCCGACCTTGCATTTGATCTGCTTGAGCACGCCGGCAAACGGCGCGCGCAAGGTCTGCTCCATCTTCATGACCTCAAGCGTGAGGATCGGCGCGCCCTTTTCCAGGGTCGCGCCCTCCTCGGCCAACAGCGCCACCACGGTGCCCGGCAAGGGCGCTACGATCTTGTCTTCGCCGACCTGCTCCTCGTCGTCGCCACCGAACGGATCGACCCAGTGCAGCTCGAAGCGGCCATGGCGGGTGCGCAGGTAAAGCTCGTGGCCGTCGATGACAGGCACTACCCGCGATCGCACGCCATCAAGCGTCACGTCGATCTCACCCTCGTCGTTTACCGAATAGGCAAAGCCCAGTTCGCGTTCGCCGATGGTGATGACCGACGGACCGTTGCCATAGTGCAAGGTGACCTCGTATTCGCCGCCCTGCCCCTGGCGGAATACGAATGTACGCCGTCGCCGGCCGACCGGCATCCAGCCGAAACTCTGCCACGGCGAATGGCTTTCCGCGCGGGCCGCCTTTTGCTCGCCGTCCAGGATGATGGCTACCGCCGCGCAAAGCTCGATATCACCGGGCGCAGCCGGCGCGATCGTCAGGTTTTTCAGCTCGCGCTCGATGAAACCGGTGTCGATGGTGTTGGCACGCACGCCCGGATGGGTCACCAGCGCCGACAGGAATGGAATATTGGTCGTGATGCCGCGAACATCGATCTCTTCGAGGCCGCGGTTGAGCTTGTCGATCGCGGCCTGGCGGGTCGGCGCCCAGGCGATCACCTTGGCGAGCATCGCGTCGTAATGTGGCGATACCATATCGCCCTCGCGATAGCCGTCATCGATGCGCAGACCGTCGACGGCCGGCGGTGTATGCCAGGTCTTGATGCGGCCGACCGACGGCATGAAATTCTTGGCCGGATTTTCCGCGTAGACCCGCGCTTCAATCGCGTGGCCGTTGAAGCCGATATCTTCCTGCGCCAGCGGCAATCGTTCGCCGAATGCCACCCGCAACTGCCATTCCACCAGATTGATGCCGGTGATCAACTCGGTCACAGGATGCTCGACCTGAAGGCGGGTGTTCATTTCGATGAAGAACACGTCCTTGCCATCGGAGACGAATTCGATGGTGCCGGCGCCGACATAGTTGACGGCAGACGCGGCCTTGCGGGCGGCCGCGCTGACGGCCTGGCGTTGGGCGGAATCGAGCGTGGGCGATGGCGCCTCCTCGATCACCTTCTGGTGGCGCCGTTGCAGCGTGCATTCGCGCTCGAACAGCGAAACCAGATTGCCGTGGCTGTCGCCGATCACCTGCACTTCGATGTGGCGCGGATTCCGCACGAATTTCTCGATCAGCATGCGATCGTCGCCGAACGCGGCCTTCGCCTCGCGCTTGGCGCTAACGATCGCGGGCGCCAGTTCCGCTGCCGAACGCACAACGCGCATGCCGCGGCCACCGCCGCCGGCCGAGGCCTTGACCAGAACCGGAAAGCCGATCTGGTCGGCGGCTTTTGCCAGCGTCGCCTCGTCCTGGGCCTCGCCGTGATACCCGGGCACCAGCGGGACGTCGGCCTTTTCCATCAGGGCTTTCGAGCCGGATTTGGAACCCATCGCGATCATCATCTCGGCGGTGGGACCGACGAACACCAAGCCAGCGTCGGCGCACGCCTGGGCGAATTCCGCGTTCTCCGACAGAAAGCCGTAACCGGGATGCACCGCCTCGGCGCCGCTCTTTCGGGCGGCGTCGATCACACGCTCGATGTTGAGATAGCTGTCGCGCGCGCGCGCCGGCCCGAGCAGCACGGCCTCGTCGGCTTCGGCAACGTGCATCGCGTCGCGATCGGCTTCCGAATACACCGCGACTGACCGCAGGCCCATCGCACGCGCGGTGCGGATCACGCGGCAGGCGATCTCGCCACGATTGGCGATCAGCAGGCTATGAAAGCGCCGGTACATTCTGGAGCGATCCATCATCACATCCTGAACAGGCCAAAACGCGTCGGTTCGATCGGCGCGTTGGCCGCGGCCGACAGACCGAGGCCTAGCACCAGCCGCGTATCCGCCGGATCGATCACGCCGTCGTCCCAGAGCCGGGCCGTAGCGTAATATGGATTGCCCTGGGCTTCGAATTGCGCGCGTGTCGGCGCCCGGAACTCGTTCTCCTCTTCGGCGGACCAGCTACCGCCCTTGGCTTCGATATTGTCGCGCCGCAACTGGCTCAGCACCATCGCCGCCTGCTCGCCGCCCATCACCGAGATCCGGGCATTCGGCCACATCCAGAGAAACCGCGGGCTATAGGCGCGGCCGCACATCCCGTAATTGCCGGCACCATAGGATCCGCCGATCACGACGGTGAATTTCGGTACATTGGCCGTCGCCACCGCCGTCACCAGCTTGGCGCCGTCGCGCGCGATGCCGCCGGCCTCGTATTTCTTGCCGACCATGAAGCCGGTGATGTTCTGCAGGAACACCAAAGGAATATTGCGCTGGCAGCACAGCTCGATGAAATGCGCGCCCTTCAGCGAGCTCTCGCTGAACAGAATGCCGTTGTTGGCGATGATGCCGACCGGATAGCCCCAGATATGCGCGAATCCGCAAATCAGGGTTTGACCGTACAGCTTCTTGAACTCGTCGAACTCCGAGCCATCGACCAGCCGCGCGATGATGTCGTGCACGTCGAACGGCTTGCGCCCGTCGGCCGAAACCACGCCGTAGATTTCCTCCGGCGCAAACTGCGGTTCACGCGGTGCGCGCATGTTCAAGGTGGCCGGGCGCGGGGGCTTCAATGTCGCAACGATGCGCCGCGCGATGCCGATCGCATGCGCGTCATTTTGCGCATAATGGTCGGTGACGCCGGAGTGCCTTGAATGCACGTCGGCGCCGCCGAGTTCTTCGGCGGTTACTACCTCCCCGGTCGCAGCCTTGACCAACGGCGGGCCGCCAAGAAAGATCGTGCCCTGATTGCGCACGATGATGCTCTCGTCCGACATCGCCGGGACGTAGGCTCCGCCGGCGGTGCAGGAGCCCATCACGATCGCGATCTGCGGAATGCCGGCTGCCGACAACTGTGCCTGATTGTAGAAGATGCGGCCGAAATGCCGCTCATCCGGGAAAATCTCGTCCTGCTGCGGCAGGAAGGCGCCGCCGGAATCGACCATGTAGACGCAGGGCAGATTGTTTTGCCGCGCGATGTCCTGAGCGCGAAGGTGTTTCTTCACCGTCATCGGGTAGTAAGTGCCGCCCTTGATGGTGGCATCGTTGGCGACAACAAGGCATTCGCGGCCCGAAATCCGCCCCACCCCGGTAATGATACTCGCAGAATGCACGTCGCCGCCATAGAGGCCGTTGGCGGCCAGCGGCGACAGTTCGAGGAACGCGGTGCCCGGATCGATCAGCAGGTCGACGCGCTGGCGCGCCAGCATCTTGCCGCGCGACGTGTGCCTCGTGCGCGAGGCTTCGCCGCCGCCGCCGGAGACCTGATCGAGCTTGCCGCGGAGTTCCGCGACCAGCGTACGCATGGCGTCCGCGTTGCGGACAAATTCGGACGAGGTCGGGTCAATACTGGAATGAAGCGGCATGGCCTCGGACGGTCTCTCAGGCGGTTCCTGGCGGCAGTTCGCGGGTAGTTTGTTGGGATGACTTCCTGGGCGAGTTCTTGGACGGTTTTATCCTGCGTCGAAATTCGACATTGGGCTCACGCCCGCCATGGTGTCACTGCGGCACAGGCTTAGGCAACCCGGAAGTTCGATCCGGGCAAAGCCCGAGCAAAATACCAGCGCAATACCGCGCGGAATCGGGGTGATTTCGGGGCCTAATGGGTCCAGGGCTCACCGCGCCGGAACGCAAAATTGTCGGCATAGGCGGCCTGACGGCGGGCCGGCGGCTTCGGCTCGATGACCTGATACGGGATGCCCTCCCGCTCGCAATAGGCCACCGCTTCCTCCCTGGTGTGGAAGCGAATGGTCAGCTGCTGCTTCATGTCACCGGAGGAGGTCCAGCCCATCAGCGGCTCGATCGCGCGCGGTTGCTCGGGCTCGTAATCGAGCTGCCATTCCCGGGTCTTGGCGGTCCCCGATTGCATCGCGTTCTTGGCAGGCTTTGAGATGCGTGCGGTCATGAATGGTCAGGTCCCTAAGGAAGCGCGGCGTGGAAGCGCGTGGCGCGGTTGGCAGAGATAGTATACAGACATTTTTCAGGAATTTGGTCGGTGATTCCCAGCCCCCAGATGCTAGTTTTTCCTATAATCTTTATGGCGCGCTGTGACAACTTGGCCAATCGCCGGGCTGTCCCGCAGGTATGATCCTCTCCAACGCATCACGTTGAAACGGCACCCATGAAAATCAACGCAACCCTCCCCGAAAAAGGACGCGATCTCCGGCTCGACCTGTTTCGCGGGGTCGCGAACTGGGCGATTTTCCTGGATCACATTCCCGACAATGTCGTGAACTGGATTACCACGCGAAATTATGGCTTCAGCGACGCTGCGGACCTGTTCGTGTTCATCTCCGGCTATACCGCCTCCTTTGTCTACGCCCGGATGATGATCGAGCGCGGCTTCATCGTCGGCGCCACCCGCCTGACCAAGCGGGTCTGGCAGCTCTACGTCGCCCATATCATCCTGTTCGTGATCTATATCGTGTCGATCGGCTATGTCGCGCAGCGCTACAGCGATCCGGAGATCATCAACGAGTTCAACGTCGCGGGGCTCGTCGACAGCGCGGTTGAAACCCTGCGCCAGGGCCTGCTGCTGAAATTCAAGCCGGTCAACCTGGACGTGCTGCCGCTCTACATCGTGCTGATGGGGCTGTTCCCGCCGGTGCTGTGGATGATGCTGCGCAAGCCCAATCTGACCATGCTGGCGTCGATCCTATTGTGGCTCGCGGCTCGGCAATTCGGCTGGAATTTCGCTGCCTATCCCGCCGGCACCTGGTACTTCAATCCATATTGCTGGCAGGTTCTGTTCGTGTTCGGCTCGTGGTGCGCGCTGGGCGGCGCGCGGAAATCGATGTCGATCATCGAAGCGCCGATTACGCTCTATCTGTCGATCGCCTATCTCGTCTTCGCGCTGGTCATGACGATGGCCGGCAAATTCCCCGACTTTGGCGCGATGTTCCCGCACTGGCTTTATGACACTTTCAATCCGAACGACAAAACCAATCTCGCACCGTACCGGTTCATCCATTTCGTCGTGATCGTGATCATGGTGATCCGGTTTGTGCCGAAGAACTGGTCGGCCCTGGAGTGGAAAATGTTCGATCCGCTGATCGTCTGCGGTCAGCAATCGCTCGCGGTATTCTGCGTCGGCGTCTTCCTGTCCTTTGTCGGACATTTCGAACTGATGATGAGCTCGGGTTCGCTGTTCGCGCAGATCTTTGTCAGCGTGACCGGCATCGCGATCATGACCATCGTCGCTTATTACATCTCCTGGTCGAAACGCCAGGACAAGCCGCTTCCCAAGCCGGCTGCGACAGCGGCCAAAGCCGGCTGATCGTCGCCGGCCGGCTACTCGTCGGTGTCAGATGTTCGTCCCCTGCCGCGAGGCGTGGTGACCACCATTCTGCCTTTGGTTGAAATACCACCCCACGCGGTGGACCAGCCAATTTCCGAAACCGGGGCTCGGCCGATGCCATCCTGGCTTCGCTTGCCCTGCATCGCGAACGCGGCGCCCTGCGGGTCCCTGCATCGCGCGATCCAGCCGCCGCCCGGCAATTCAAGCGGCCCCTCAAAGACCTCGCCACCGGCGCTTTCGACGCGCTCCACGGCCGCGTCGATATCGCCGACGTTAAAATAATACAGCCAGAAAGGAACGGGCTCCCTCGGGCGCTTGTTGAATATGCCGCCGACCGTCTCCCCGCCGGCGGAAAACAACTGATACGGCGTCGCCGAGCCGGGCTCGGAATCGGCCTTCTGCCAGTCGAACAGGTCGCTGTAAAAGGCAAACGCGGGCTCCCGGTCTGCAGCGAGCAACTCGTGCCACCCGATCCGTCCAGGCTTGTTCGGCTCGATGAGCTTCGCCTGTCCGACGTTCAATCCCTGGACCAGCGCCAGCGTTGCGGTTTGCGGGTCAGCGACGACTGAAATGCGGCCGATATTGGTGTCCGTCGGCGGAACGTACACCGCGCCTCCAAGACGTTTGAGCCGGTCTGCCGCTGCCCCGACGTCATCGACGCTGACATAGCCCATCCATCTCGGCGTCGCGCCCATTCGCGTCGCCTCCTCAGGCAGCCCCATGAGACCGCTGACCGGAACCTTGCCGGAGGTAAACAACGTGTAGGCCAGAGCGGCCGTCGAAGCGTCCTGCGACCCCCAGCCGACGACTTTGGCGTAGAACGCCTTGGCTGAAGCGATGTCCGTCGTCATCAGCTCATACCAGGCGAAGCGTCCGGGATAATCGACCACGTCCAATCTCCGTTCGAGGCTATAAACAGCAATGGCCGATCGATTGGCAATCCTTGGTTTCGTCCAGGTTAACGGCTCCATGGTGCCGTGTGCAGAGCAGCAAGCTACGAGCTTTGGATCACCCCCGCATTGAGGTGTCGGCGCAGACATCAAGGCGAACATCGATCATGAATAGTGCATGAATAGATGTCGCCGAGATCGTTCATAAAGATGAACCAAGTGTGTTGCTGTAACGACCTAGTATCTGCTGGCGTATGCGAGCGTCTTGCGTGGTACATTGGCACGGCGTACAATCCGATTGCTGGAGTCAGACTACTTTTAAGAAGGTATGGAGGTTTCGACTATGTCTCGGGTGAAACAGACTTCGACGAAAAAGCGAGTGATGAAATCCGCACCGGTGCTGGGGGCCGCTGGGTTGACGTTCTCGATGATTGGCGGCGCATCAGCAGCAGCCGTGCCGACTGCCGACGCAGCACAGTCGCCGACCGTTGGACTGGGTCACCAGGTAACGCTGGGTGAAGAAGAAATCGCCGATGTGAGCCTGGCGACGTTCTATGTTTTCGACAAGGAGAGCACAGCGTCGGCCAAGAGCGGCGTGCAAGTTGCCTGGCGTGGCTGCGGTGGTTGCCGCGGTTGCAGGGGCTGCAGAGCTTGCCGCGGTTGCGCTGGTTGCCGCGGTTGCGGTGGTTGCGGCGGCGGTTGCTGCGCTTCGTGGGGAGCTTGCCGCTTTTGCTAAGGCGGCTCTCTGTCCTATCGCACTGACAAACGAGGTTTCTGGCCGGGTTCGACAATGTCGACCCGGCCAATCCATGTGGTGTCGGCCTCATGTGATTTTCGCTTCATGTGACCATCGCCTCGCTTGCTATTCGCTCTCGTTGTCTGCTTCACGTATTCTTCACTTCAAATATTCTTTATCCCAACAGATGTTGTTTGCGTTGCCGCCGGCTTGCCGCGGCGACACGCGGATGACGACGGAATGGATCGCTGATCTTGTCGAAAAAAGCACGCGCCAAGGCTGGCCCAAAGAAACTCACTGGCCCAAAGAAATCCAGTGGCCGCAAAACGAGCCCTGCCCCGGCCAAACGTAGCGCCAAGAAAACCGCACGGGCCCACACCAGCAAACGCAGAGCCGGCGCCGCGGCAGGACGTTCCGCAATTCGCGCCGAATTTCACCGTCTATGTGCTGCCGCCCGATACGGTGTGCCTGTATTCCGAGGATCGAAAATTTTTCCTCCATGGCGAGGTATATTGCGCACTCGCGACCGCGATCGGGAAAGGCGGCAAGAGTTTTCCGCAACTCGCCGAAGAGATGTCGAAGCGTTTCCCACCGGATCAGATCGAGCAAGCGCTCAAGCGGCTAATGGAGCGCGGCTACCTCGTGCCGGCTTCGCCGTCGTCCCCCGTCGCGGCAGACGGTTTTTGGGCGAGCCTTGGTTTGCCGCCAGGCATGGCGGAACAGAATCTCGAAAGCTGCCGCGTGCGCGTCGAGGCGATCGACGTCAAGGGCGCAGCGGAATTCGGTGCGGCCTTGAGCGCACTCGGTGTGCGCGTGGTCAAGAGTTCGCCTGACCTCACCATCACGCTAGTGAACGATTATCTCGAACGGCAACTGGCTGAATTGAACCAGCAACGGGTCTCTGAGCGGCAGCCGCTGGCTGATCGTGCAACCTTCCGGCGCTTTTCCGCTGGTGGGTCCGGTGTTCACGCCGGGTGATGGCGCCTGCTGGACCTGCCTGTTCGACCGCATGATCCGCAACCGCGAGGTCAAGGGATTCCTCGATCGCGGGCCGGCGCAGCCGGTCGCTCTATCGCCGCTGGTCCGCAACACGCTCGGTCAAAGCGCCATCCAATTCGCGGCACTCGAAGTCGCCAAGGCGATTGCGACAGGTTTTCGCACCGATTTGAAAAATCACATCTTCAGCCAGGACCTGCTGGGCGCCAGCATGGTGAAGCATTATGTGGCCGCCCGCCCGCAGTGCCCGACCTGCGGCAGCAGGAAACTGCGCGACCCGCGCCGCGCCCCCCAGCCGATCGAGATTACCGGCGACGCCAGGCTGGTCATGACCAGCGGTGGATACCGTTCGGTCTCGGCGCGGACCACCGTGGCGCGGCATCGCAAACATGTGAGCGCGCTCACCGGCGTCGTAACCAAGCTCGAACGGATCGAAGCCGATCTGCCGATGAACACCAACTTCTTCGCCAAGCATAATTTCTCGGCGCCGGCACAGAACGTGGATCAGCTCCGCAACGGACTAAGCGGCGGCAGCTTCGGCAAGGGCAGCACCGCCGAGCAGGCCGAAGCCAGCGCACTGATGGAATCGATCGAGCGCTATTCGGGGATTTTCCAGGGCGACGAAATCCGGATAACGCGGCGATTTACCGATTTCGCGCCGGGCGAAGCGATTCACCCAAACGACGTGTTGTTGTTCAGCGAAGCGCAATCGCAAGCGGCTCATTCGACCGGGGACGCCAGCGAGACGCAGGTCACGCCGGTGGAATTCGATCGGTCGGCCAAGGTCGAGTGGTCGCCGGTGTGGTCGCTGCGCGATGGCGGCTTCAAATATCTGCCGACCAGCGTGCTGTATTTCTTCTATAGCGGTCCGTTCGCCTTCCAGGCGGATTCCAACGGCTGCGCGGCCGGCAACACGGTGGAGGAAGCCATCGTTCAGGGTTTCCTCGAACTGGTCGAACGCGATGCCTATGCGATCTGGTGGTACAATCAGTCGCGGCGCAACGAAGTCGATCTCGACCAGTTCAACGATTCCTATGTTCAGGATCTGAAGAGCCAGCTCGCCGACACCGGGCGCAAATTGTGGGTGCTCGATATCACCAGTGATCTCGGCGTCCCCACTTATGTGGCGATCCTGCATTGGATGCAAAACGGCCAGGAGAATATCGAGTTCGGCTCTGGCGCGCATTTCGACAAACGCATCGCGCTGCTGCGCACCCTGACGGAACTGAACCAGTTCCTCTCGATCGGCTTGATGGACGGCGGCACCGGTGAGAAGCCGAGCCTCGACGGCGTCACGCCGTTGCATCTGGAAAGCTATCCGTTCCTGACGCCGATCAAGAACCCGTCGCTGCCCTCGGGTCTCGATTTCGGCACGCTCGACAACACCCGCAGTCAAGTGCAGGCCTGTGTCGACATCGCCCGGCGCGCAGGGCTCGATTTCCTGGTCCTCAACCAGACCCGGCCCGACGTCGAAGTCCCCGTCGTTCGCGTGATCGTGCCGGGATTGCGGCATTTCTACCGCCGCTTCGGACCGGGCCGGCTCTACGATATTCCGGTGAAACTCGGATTGCGCGATCAGCCGATCCCGGAAAACGAGCTGACGCCGTTCCTTCCCCACAGCTGAGAGATATGGCGTGCGCGCTCCCGCAAAAAAGAAATCGCGGCGGCGGGTTACGGCACCGGCCATTTCCGCCGTCGCGAGCGCGCATATCACGCTGGAGACGCACCCGGACGGCAATGTCTTCGCCTGCTTCGACGGCTATTCGGTGGAGCTCGGAAAATTCAGCGGCGCCGCAGCCTTGCGCGCGCAACAATTGCGCACGGGCCTGCCGCTAAAGTCATTTGAATCCGGTCGCAACGCGGTAGAAAAGGAAGTCGACGTACTGGTCCGGCGATTGGCGCGGCGCGGCCTTTTGGAATACCGGCTTGGGCCCCAAGAACTTGGGCCCAAACAACTTGGGCGCGAGGAAAACGACCAGGTCATCATCGAACCGCAGATGCCTGATTATTGGCCGCGAACGCCGAAACTCGGCGGCGCGGATCGGATCGTGCTGTCGCGCTTCGCCTATCTGCGGCGACGCGGCAACGCGATGATTTTGGAGTCGCCCCGTGCGGGCGCGCTGTTTCGGATTTGTGACCCGAAAGTTGCCGCGGCCCTCACCTTGCTGACGACGCCGCAGACCATCAACAAGCTCCGACGGCAGGATGGCTTTCCCGGTACCGAGGTTTTCGCGCTGCTGCTGGATTGCCAAATCCTTTTCAGGGTAGAGGCCGGCAACAGCGATGGCCTTCGCGCCGACGAAGGCGATGACAATCTCGTGCTGTGGGATTTTCACGATCTGTTGTTCCACACCCACTCCACCGAGGGACGGCAGGCCAATCTGCTGGGCGGTCTATATCCCTATGCCGACGTGATGCCGCCACCGCCGGCGACGCGAGCGAGCTGGCCCGGCGACAAGATCGATCTGCCCCCGCCTTCGGCGCCACCTGCCGGAGCCATTTCGCCGTTCACCGAACTGATGCGCGCACGCCATTCGACGCGCGGCTTCGACGACGGCAACCCGATCACGCTGGCCGAACTCTCGCGCTTTCTCGACGGCGCCGCGCGGATCCGGCTGAAATGGCAGAGCACCATCGATGAGGGCGACGAGGGACCGGTGATCGACTACACCACCCGGCCCTATCCGGCGGCCGGCAGCAGCTACGAGCTCGAACTCTATCTCACCGTCGCCAATTGCAAGGGACTGAAGCGCGGCTTCTACCATTACGACGCCGACCGGCACGCTTTGGTCGCTATTGAGACACGTCCGCATGACCTTGAGATGCAGTTGACCTCGGCCGAATTCGCCATGGACGCCCCCGGCGCGCCGCAAATTCTGATCACGATGGCCGCGCGGTTCAACCGGATCTCATGGAAATACAGCTCGATCGCCTATTCGCTGATTCTGAAGGACGTCGGCGTGCTGATCCAGACGCTCTATCTTATGGCGACCGATATGGGGCTCGGCGGGTGCGCGATCGGCACCAACAATATCGACCTGTTCGCGCGGATGACCGGGATCGAATTCCATGTCGAAGGCCCGGTCGGACAATTCGCGCTGGGGCGCGGCATGCGGGACGAAGGCTAGCAGCGGTGCGCCATGCATGATCCTGAACAAGACGGCAGCGGCAGCCGGGCTCCGGCAATCGCCGGACTGGCCATCGCGGTCGTTCTGCTGGTGGTGGGCATATGGCTGGCGCACGAGCTGACCGCGGCGAGCAAGATGCAGGATTGCCTGATGTCAGGCCGCACCAACTGCAACGTCATTGAGCCGGCTCAATAACGCCGACCAGTCCGGACCAACGATAAGGTCAGATCCCCGCTTAGTTGCAGGGATGGCGTCGGCCGTCCTGGCCCCGGTAGTTGGCCGATGACTGTCCGCACAGCCGATCGAACCCGTCATAAATGCCATAGGGCGCGCCGGTGACCGGGTACACCACACGATCCGGCGGAACGGCCGTGCCGGGATAGAAGTCGGGCGGGCCGTAATTGTGGAGGTAAATGTCCTCCATGTCGTGGGCGTGCCGGTGATGCCGGATGTGCACGTCGGCATCGGCCGCAAATGACGGTGCTGAAACCGACAACATCAGTGCCGCGGCCACCAAAACCCTGATTTGCATCGCTAATCCCTGTGTTCGACCGATAGCCTTCACGCCCATCCTGACGGCGCAGCGCAGGCCCAGCTTTATCGTGCCGCCTAGTGTTTCTCAAGCCTTGGCCAAGAGCAACCCAAAGCGGGCCTTAAGGCCGATGGTTTCCAGGGAGCGTGTTCGAATCAACACATCCGGCCGGATTCAGACGGTGCCATAGGTGGCTCGGAAATCGGGCTACCTTGCGTTTTGCCTCGTCTGGCCCAGACGCCTCGAACTTGACGATGGGCGCAACTCCCGCGATTCTGGTTTGAAGTCGAGAGCAAGCGCCGTCACGGAAATTCGTGCCATGCGTCGGGATATTCGATCCGATCTGCTGATCGCTTTGATAGCTGTTGGCCTGGTTCTCCCGGGATCGGTCGCGGCGTCGGCCGAGCCCGGCAGTGCCGGTGGCAGCGTTGCCGGCGACGGCCGAAGTCTGTCGGGCCCGCGGAACGACGAAGCGCCGCCGCCGGCGGAGGGCGACGTCGACGGTTTTGACGGTACCTGGCTGTTTGCCGGTATCGGCTGTCACTCGTCTGGCGTTTTGCCCGCGATCATTTCGCATGGGAAAATCATCGTCCAGGGTGGCAGCGGACGCGTCGACCCCGACGGGACGCTGAACTCCATCGGCGCCGCCAACGGCGTGACACAAACCGCGGTCGGGCGCCTGACCGGCAACGCGGGCACCGGGACATACAAACGATCTGACGGTTGCCGGGGGACCTGGACAGCCATCAAGCAATAACGCCGATCAACGACACATGGCAATTCGGTGGAAAAAGGCGCACGCTCTCTCAGCGTGAGTCCTCACAGCGCAGGAGTGATCGACATGGCCAAAGGTGAACAGAGAAGTAATCGCGAGGCCAAGAAGCCCAAGAAAGACAAGATCAAGACGATCGCCGCGGCGCCAAGCCAAAAGCCCGGCGGATGGCAGCCGACCGCCAACACCGGCAAGAAGAAATAGTCGGCTGACGCATCGCGACGAACGACGCATGGCGGTCGTTCGTTGGGCTATAGGCCATACAATATCTTCAAATCGCCGCTGGCGCGAAGCGCGACACTGATCCCGTCTAACGACAGCAGAACGTGATCGAGTTTTGCCGATGTCAGATGTCCTTCCATGCGGTAGCCGTTCTTCAACGGCCGTGTCAGCCGCTGGTTGGCGCTATCGAGCAGATTTTGCCAGGCCGCCGCATAACTGACGCTAGCCTGGTCGCGCAATTGCCCAATGAGCTGATCGCTGCCAAGCAAGGCGCCGATCTCATTGGCGATCGAATTATCGGCGGCCAGATCTGAAAGCTGCAACGTTTGCCTGTCGCCATCCACATTTGGCGTGGCCGACAGATAGACCCATTCACCCGCGGCTGGATCGGTCTCGGCGGACTTCGCGACCCGCAACCCGACCACGAGCTTGCCCGAGGACGGATAGATCTGGACCTCCCGGATGGTCTTGTCGCCTTTCGGGGCTGTGGCGATGACCTGCATGATCTTGTCGCGCAACGCATCGTAGCCGATGCGCACCGGTAGCATGATTTCGAAGGTGCCTGGCGCCGCGACATCCGTACCAAGGGTCGGAAGCTCGGACGGCGTCACCGCCGGCGGCGCTTGACCGACCGAGGTGGCTGCGACACCCGAAATCTCCATCGATCCCGAAAGCACCCCGGCATTGGCGCGCACGCCTGCAAAAGCCGCGCTCTGGGGCGCCATTTGCAGCCATATTTCCGGCGCGTCGGCAAGTTTGATCGGCTCAAACGCCTGCCGCCAGGCGCTTGCCGCCTTGTCATGCAAATCGAGGCGGCGCGCCGCAGCATCCGCGCGCGAACGTACCCGGGCCAGTTGGGTACGGATACGCGGCTCGGCGTAGGACGCCAGCGCGATGTCTCGCCCGAGTACGTGCAGGACCGGCGGTTCGCTCCAATGCAGCGCGTCGCTGAAATTCAGGTCGAGCGACCAGTCCCGGCGCAGTTGGGGGCGGGCTTCGCCCTCGACGGTGGCGCGGGCTTCGGTGTCGCCATGGATACGGGCCGTGAACCGGTTCGCGCCCTGCCCGGACACCTCACCGTAAATCGGGAACGCGCCATAGACGTGATCGCCGCGGCCATACAGCGACACCGGACCGGTGCGTTCAACGTAGCCTGAAACATCGCAATTGGCGTTGACCCTGAACAACAGGACGCGCCGATGCACGCAGCTAATCCGCTCGTCGATGGTGGCGAGCCGCTTTGGAATATCACGCTCGATCGCCGAGGCCAGCGCCGGCAGGCCGAACTCGATGGTCGCCGAAATCCGCGACGGCGTGGTCAGCGGCGAAGCGGCATCGGCACGTAAAGCCGGCTTCTCGGCCGCAGCGACCGAGCCCGAAGCACAAGCCAGAGAGCTGTCGTACAAGCCCACGTGAAATGCGCAGCAAAGTTGTAAAATCCTGTTCGGGATGTTTTCCCGAGTCTTTGACGACGGCCAGTCGAGAGATCGGTCATCATGATGAGCCTCATTGCGACACGCGCACCGATTGAAATGGGAAATAAATACCACAGGGATCGCTGCACGATATTGCTTTCCTCACGGCTGGAATTGTGCCGTTTCAGTGCAGCCTTCGCGCGGAGCGTGTTCGTTGGCTCCTGCGTTCGGCAAAAATTTCTCGGACCCGCACGACGAATGATTGGCGATGAAAATATTTCTTAATATGTCGGCGATAGCGTCAGCTCAATCGCGGAACTGGTAGTGCGTACCGCGAGAAACAGACCAAACCTGCCGTCTCAACCCGGCAGGTTTTTCTGTTATGGGCTTCGGTTATAAACAGAGGCTCAGAATTTTCAGCCGGCAGGCCTGTGGCGCTTTGGAATCCGCTGTCGACTTAGTCGCCGAGCCGGACTTCGGGCTAGCTGTCGAACTAACTCTGGGCTTCTTGGCCTCGGGCGTTCGCTTTCCGCCAGCGCGCTCAGGACGTTCATAGTCGCCGGCAATTTCCATCGCCCAATAGGTCCGGCCCGTCTTTGTGCTCTTCACGCTGGCGATGCCGACCCGTGACGCATTATGTAGCAGCAGGTTCTTTCGATGGTCCGCCGAATCGATCCATTGGTTGAGCGTCTTCGGGAAACTGTCGTAGCCGTAAGCGATATTTTCCGCAGCCCGTCCGGATCCCGATGGCGCCATCCTGGACGCGAACTGTCCGAGCACGCTATGGTCGAGCACGTCCTTGGCGGCCATCGCGGCGGCCTGGTCATGCGCGATGCGGTTGAGCGTCGGGTCGAGGGTCACTCGTCCTTCGCCGTGCTGCTGGCGAAAGCTCGATATCATTTCAGCAGGCGGAGCCGCGGTCTGCGCGCTTGCGGAACCGCAAACGGCCGATAACAGCCAAAGCGAAAGCCACAACCCGGACTTCATGGATGCTCGCACGCTCCGCTTCGGCTCAATTGTGTCCCTTGCGAACGACCTTCGACGAAGAAGCGGCCGCCGCAGCTGACGGCGCCGACATATTGGATAGCGATTGCTGGAGCGCATCGAGCTTGTCGTTGAGCGCCTCGAGTTGGCTCGCCAGCTTCTTGCTCTCCGCCTGTTGCGCGGCGAGTTGGTCCTGCACGACCTGAAGCTGGTCGACGGCCTGCTGTTCCGTCACTTCGAGGTCCTTGGTTCGTTCGGCGAGATCAGTCTGGGGCGGCGCAACGGCAGCAGCGCCCGGCGACACCACCGCGGCACTGTTGCCGCCGGTGGCCCAGAGGATCAGGCCGCTGGTAATCACCAGAAATCCGCATATCGCAATCACCGGCATGAACCGCCGGCCGATCAGCGGCGACGCGAGCCGACTATCGACCTGCCATCTATCAGACATACGCCCTCTTCGAACTATTCCCACGACCTTCCCAAGCCCTGATTGCCACGGAGATCGAAGTGCCGAAATTCACCTAAGCTATTGATATAGCTGGTCGGGGCAGCTGGATTCGAACCAACGACCTGCAGTACCCAAAACTGCCGCGCTACCAGGCTGCGCTATACCCCGATCATCTGGGAAACGATGTCGATACACGCTTAAGGCCGAGCCAGCAAGAAGCGCTGGCGGCCTCAATGGCCATTAAACAACGGGTGTCCGACGCGATCGCCGGGCTGAATCCCGTATTTCTGTGCCGTGCCGGCGATCACTTCGAGCACCCCCTTCGCCAGGCCCCCCGACGGGATGATCTTGGTCGACATCGGCTCGGTGTTTTGGGCGATGCGCAGGATCCGGCCATCGGCCCGGATGAAGATCATGTCGAGGGAGATGTAGGTATTTTTCATCCACATTGAGACTTCCTGCTCGGGCGAGAAGTCGAACAGCATCCCTTTGCCGTCGGCGAGTTCCTTGCGGTACATCAGTCCGGTGGTCTTTTCTTCTTCAGTCGTTGCCATCTCGACCGAGAAAACATGCACGCCGGACTTGGTGACGATCTCGAGTGGCTGGATGCTGGCAGCCTGCGCTTCCAACCCCGTGAACGCGTAGAGCATAGCGGCCGAGGTTACGATCCAAACCCAGGTCAGCAAGCGCCCCCGTACGCCAACCAGACCGACACGCCGATTCAAATTCATGGACATCACTTTTACTTAAGCCGGCGAGGATTTCGCCCGATCTGGCCAGTTCCAGCGGAACCCTAGCCCAACGATCATGGCAAATACCAGACGACCGGCACCGCCGCGAAGTCAATTTCGCGCGTGCCAATCGGCCAGTACGGCCACTGAATTGAACTGAATTATGAAAAACGCGGGTTGCAATGCGCCGTCCCGAGCTGCGCGTCGCTAGTGCGACGACAGGCCCGGGCCGTTCTCCGGCTGGATCTCAGCCGCCATCATACCCTTGGAGCCGGGCCCAAACCGCACCAGCACGTACTGGCCGGGGCGCAACTCGGTCATGCCGAATCGGCGCAAGGTTTCCATGTGCACGAAGATGTCGGGTGTCCCCTCGCCACAGGTCAGGAAGCCGAACCCGCGCAGCCGATTGAACCATTTGACCTGCGCCCGCTCCAACCCGCTGGTCGGGGTGACGCTGACATGGGTTCGCGGCGGCAGCATCTGCGCTGGATGGATCGCAGTAGACTCGTCCATCGAGAGGATTCGGAAGGCTTGATAACCCTTCTGCCGCTGCACGCATTCGCACACCAGCCGCGCGCCCTCATAGGCCGTCTGGTAACCGTCGCGCCGAAGCACCGTGACATGCAGCAGCACATCCGGCCAACCATTGTCGGGTACGATGAAGCCGTAGCCCTTCGAGGCGTCGAACCATTTGATGACGCCGCTGATCTCGACAAGGTTGGCAGCGCTATCGCCGAGACCCGATAAGGCATCGAACGCAGCATCACTGTCGTGACCAAGCCTGTCTTGACCTAATCCACCTTGTCCGCCTCTGTTCGGTCCCGTCATGCCCGATGACGGTCCTCCCAGCTTCTTGGACTCAAATCCGTCCGACCCCATGACCCCGGACCCCATACAATATTCACGGCCCGCCGTCGCCGCGACGGTGCCTGTCCACGTGCTCATCTATGACAATTCAAGATGCCGCGCGCGAATCTCTCGAATCAAAAGATAACACTCCCGGTTGCTTCGCATAGCTAAAAATCGAATTAGCCCAAAGCTATGAACAGTCTTGCGCGACCGCGAATCAGTTGGGCATCAATTGCCGACGAAAGGTCCAAGCGTCTCGCCGATGTCGTGACGGATCACCAAATCGGCGATGTCGTCCTGCTCGGTGGGCTCGTTGTTGATGATGACCAGCTTGGCGCCACTGTTCTTGGCCATCAGTGGAAAGCCGGCGGCCGGCCACACCACCAGCGACGATCCGATCGCGATGAAGAGATCGCAATGTTGCGCCAGCTCGGCGGCGCGGCGCATCTCGTCTTCCGGCATAGCCTGGCCAAAGGAAATGGTCGCGGTCTTGACCGGCTCATCGCAGATTGTGCAGTCGGGCGCCCCACCTATTGTATCGAAGCGCTGTTTGACCCACGGCAGATCGTAAGCCTGGCCGCAACCGATGCAGCGGGCATAGGTGGTGTTGCCATGAAGCTCCACGACATGTTCTGCCGAGAAACCTGATATCTGATGCAAATTGTCAATGTTCTGGGTGATGATGGCAGGAACCTTGCCGGCCTTGTAGAGCGACGCCAGCGCGCGGTGACCGCGCCCGGGCCGCGCCGCGGCGAAGGTCGGCTCCATCGCAAAGCGTCGCCGCCATGCCTCATCCCGGGCATCGGAACTGGCGACGAATTCATCGAACGGGATCGGACGATTGCGGGTCCACAATCCCCCGGGCGAACGAAAATCGGGAATGCCGCATTCCGTGGAAATGCCGGCCCCGGTGAAGGGAACGATGGTGGTTGCCTCGGCGATCATGTCGCCGAGCTGTTCCACGCCGCTGCGAAGATCCGATGCGATCACGGGGGATTGTCCGAGAGTTGACCGTTTGCACTATAGCACGGCCGATCGGATTGCCACGTCGATGCCTGGATCGGCGGAATGCGCAAGGACCGAAGGCGGAATTGCGCCGCCTCGTGACGCAACCTCGTTAGGCGGCTTTGGCGACCGGATCCTTGATCTCGTCGCTCTTCACCTCGTCACTCTTCCTGGCCTTCGCGACCGGCGCTGCGGGCTGGGCTTTCCGCACCAGCTTGCCGTACTGCGAAAGCTTTTCGAGTTCCGCTTCCAGTTCGGCCTGCCGCGCGGCTACTTTTTCCGCCAGCTTCTCGGTGGCGTGATCGCGCAAGCTTGCAAGTTCCTCGATGCTCAGAGAATCCAGATCAATCTTTGCCATGCGGGCCTCCCCTTTCCTTCTGGCTAGCGGGCGTCCGTCAAAGCCACAAGCACGGTGCCGGTTTTATCCACCGCGAACGCGCCGCGCGCGCAATCGTGCAACGTCACGTCCCCATTCGCGCCTCAATCGCAACCGCCAATGCGTATGGGACGCGATTCAAAACACGACTCAAAAAGGATGGGCAATGACCGAACAGAACGAACGCCTCACTCGTGCGCGAGAAGAAATCGCCGCACGGGTCGCAAGTTTTAAGGCGACCCAGCAGAAATTCGAACGCGAGCGCGAGGAATATTTTGCGACGACGCTCGAAAACGCCCGGAACGGATCCAACGGCAAGGCGTTCTGGTCTTAAGAGCGCGCATGCGCGCTGTGCCCCTTAAGAGCCCGCCATTCCCCTTGGCGGGTTTTTTGATGCGACGCTACAAGAACGTTCCGGGCACCTCATCAATGGCGCAAGCAGCCGTAGTAACAGGCCGAGCGAGTCGCGCGCTACGGGGTGATAGCGGCCCGTATCGCTTCAGGCCTTCGCGCCTTGCGTCTTATCGGTTGTCAGCACCACCCAGGAGCAGACGAAGGCCGGAATGGCGCCGAGCAGGCCTATCGCGAGGAACCAGCCTGGCAAATCCGGCAACGCCAGGATTTCACGGAGAACGAGGAACGCCAGTATCCATCCGACGATGGCGGCGGCGATCGGCCTGTAAGGCAATTCGATTATCTGCGTGACCCAGTCGAACACCGCGAGCACCAGAGCCGGGAACAGACAATAGGGGAAAACCGACGGCGATACAGAAATCTGAACGCGCTGCCCTTCGAGCAGGCCGGCAAGCGGCAGCAGCACCAGAAAAAGGATCACCGTCGCCAGCGATGGCCCCAACAATACAAAAATCGCGAACCGCTTCATGCCGGCACCATTTCCCCAAACCCGTTGGTCGGGCCGGTGCCGGATTTCGTTCAACCGGCGCTTTGAACGCCGCCAAGCCTTAAGCCTGCTCCATCAGCCCTTTTGCCGGATTCCTGATCGAGACCCACCAGCATACTGAACTCGCAATCATCCCCATCAGCGCACACACAATGGGGTTCTCATGCGGCAGGCCGACCAGTTTCGGCATGAACGCCATGGCCGCCCCGCCGAACAGGCCAGCGCCGATCGACGACCGGAGCTGCGTCCTGCCCAGCGCAATGACGATGAAGTTGAGCCATTCCGGCACCAGGCCCATGATGAGAAAGAGAACGAAGGCCACTTCGTAAGTGTCGGCGCTGACTCCGCTCTGCCCGTTCAGATAGATCACGATCGGCACATAAACGAATGCGCCCAACAGCGCGACAATGACAGGGCCGACAAGGCCGAAGGCGACGGTACGATTCATTTCGGCAACCAGCTCGCGAAATCCGATCGCGGCATCATCAACTTGCCTGGGAAACAGGTCATGCGGTGACCTCCAGGAACAGGTCACCAAAACCATATATCGGAAGTCAAAGCCAATCGCGGCCGCCCCCAACAAGAGGCGGTGAACCGAAGGCTCGCTCTGACTTTTATCGCGTGTTGTCGTGCTGTTCGACTGCGCGATTGATCAAGCCGCGCGCTCCGCTTGTGCGACCACCCCATAAGGGGCGGGGCAGCCGTTGCTCGTAGCGTCTCGACGCCCCCTACTTCGGGGGCTGAAGGCCCGGGCTGTTGGCCCATTTATCGAGATTTTCGATTACCCGTTCGTGGCTCGGCCGGGTCGGCGGCTTCTGGTCTTTCGGGGTTCGCGGCTGGTTGTTTTCCTTGGTCATAGGGCTTCTCCTTACCCGTAAAATAACCCTTCCGACCTGAACGCTCAATGAATAACTTATTGATTTTACTTGTATATTTTACTAATTTGAGGTGTTTTGGGTAGTTCGTGGAACCGATGCCGAGTTAGCGGAGTTAGGTACTTACTCAATTGTCTAATTTGGGGTCGCCCATGACGGACATGCGTGACGAAAGACTACAAATCATGCTCTCCCCGGAAGAGCTGTCGGTCCTCGACGATTTCAGATTCAAGCACCGGATGCCGACGCGTGCGGCTGCGGTCCGGGAGCTGCTGCGCCTTGGCCTCACCGTCGGCGGAACCGATGGCGACGGACAGAAATCGAGCAATTATGGCGTGGTCAATCGCGGCAACGGTGCAGGGAGTGCGCGGGAGGGCGAAGGCGCCTAGTAGCCTTCGTATGTCCGCACCCGGCCGCGAATCTTTTTCCGACAGCGGCCGACCAACGCGCGTCATGTTTAAAGCGCCTTCCAAATAGTGCGCGGTTCAGCATCGTCCGCAGGGACAGTCATCGTGCAATTCCCCAGCAAACCGAGACTCCTTTTGTTCTCGGGGAACGAACAGGGGGCGGGATTTTTCGTTTTGCCGCAGATTAAGATTTCGTTGCCGGCAACTCATTCAACGCGTCAGATCCGATGATCCGCTGAGATTCCGGCGAGTCCGTATGCCGCGCAAATGATTTAAACGACGGCAAGCCACGTTGCAGGATTCGCTTTGAGAGCGCCCTGATGCTGAAGGTCATCAGCACCTCATGGTGCCGCATTCCCTTCCCGCCTTTGACAAGACCGAGATCGCGGATGACGCAATACGTCCCGTCGCTCATGCGAGCGAGATGGGAGCCCCTGAAATAAGTGCGCACACGCGAAAACATCCAAGCAAGGATGCACTGCGTGCTGATTCCGTCAAGAATCGAGACTCCCTTTGTTCTCCAGGAACGAACAGGGGGCGCATTTTGCCGCTCGACAGCAGGTTAAGATTTCGTTGCCGATCAAGCCATTCCGAACAATCAGTCCGCGTTATCAGAACGTCGCGGCTGACTTACGGGACACACGCCAGGTCAAATAAACCGCTACGGTAACGCATGCCAGAATTCCCGAGCCGAGCGTGACAACCGCCGTCGCGCTTCGACATCGCGCCAGCGGTTATTTGTGCGATGAACGCCATATCCTTGCATCTCCACAAGGCTGCCATAGCACTGGCGAACATTCAGGCCTGTACGCGGAATCACACTGCACGCACACGCTCAACTGCTGTCCCTGTCCTGCCCTTGATTAGGCTGCCCGCTTCGTGCGGTCGCGCTCCGCAAAGACCTCCAGTATCTGAATGCGGATTTCCTCAGCCAGCGGCCCTTCGACCCGCCGCATCCGATTCCAAAGCCTGATCAGTTCGCGCTGTTTCTCGGTATCCATGTGGTCCACCTTTGATGCCGACCTCTGAAGATGGTTTATAAGAACAAAGCACGAACATTATTGCAAGTGCTATTTCGCCTATGGAACTGCGATCGCCCGCTGTCGTTGAAGGAAAATGAGCAAGGCGACGAAAGTCTTTCGGAAGCAGGCACGGGTCGCAGAACGCGCCGCGTTCCAATCCGCCGACACCGTCGTTGCCGATCAGATGCGAAATCTGGCGGAAGCTTTTCGTGCCCAGGCCCGCATCATGAAAAAGAAACGCAAGAAGAAAAAATGAACTTCCTCGTCAAAGCTAACTGTCAGCATGGAGCGATTCTGCATCGCCGGAAGACACCTGAGGCCGCGCTAAAGAAAGCGCGCGAGCTTTCAAGGGCCGGATGCTACGATGTTCACATCGTCACGCCGGAAGGCCGGGACTACGCATCTCCGGAATTTCCCGATCTTCCGCGAACGCCCGCGTCCGCGTTGGAGAAAGCCTGACTGCGTTAGTGGGCGAGCGGGGTTTTTCCAGCCGTCAGCGTCAGACGATCGGCTTTGACGAGCACGCGATCGGTCTCAATTTGAGGCTTGGCGAAATAGCTCACGAGCACGAAGACGACGCAGAACATCAGCCCCACCAGCATGGTCTTTCGGTTTGTGCCCTTGTCGTGAACGTACATGTCACCACCATAGCCAAGAGCCATCAGCCTCCAACTGAATGCTCCGATTAACCTCACCGACTAACCTTACTCCGGGGTGGTTATTTGTCTCTGTGACATAACGCACAGTGACATGCCGCATGGATCGTCAAAGCTCTGTTTGAAACCCTTGCTGCGCCGCGTGCACTTCCCTTGGACCAGACCTTGCCCGGAAATAATCCAGCCAAGATCAACAAAATCGTTCCCTGCATTTCGCGCATGGCTTCATGCGAAACCGAAACGGTCGATCCGCGTATTTCGTCTGCTCATTTTTTAAAGAGGATTTTCATGTTCGTCCCGACCGAGACGCAGCAATTCGCGGTTCAAGCAAAACTAAATATGGCACTTGGAAAAGAGACCTTTGACAGATTGTTTTTGGGAATGGAGATTGACGGCGTTTCAGATGGCGTCATGAAAATCTGGGTCAGAAGCGAGCATTGTGCGCTCGACATTCAGGCCAATCACGCCGGGACGATCGCCGTCGTAGCCGAGAATATCCTGAAGAAGCCGATCAAAAGCGTTCTGGTGTTGCCGAAAACCTTCAGGGACACAGGGCAAACGCTCTGAGGCGGCACGACAGGCGCGGAGCTAGCGTCCGACAGTCCCCGTTGCTTTCAAGCGGAATGACCTCACCCAACCGGAAACGCCGTTACCGTTCCTGGGATTGGAATACATCACGGACGACCACCCGTCGCTCGATTGCGCATAGGTGATCAGCTCGTCCTTCGGGATGACGAACACGCCCGTCATGATGCAATTGAGGTTGGGAGCCGAGTAAAATTGAAGGCGGCCCGCGCCGACCACGACCTCACTCAGCGGCGGCGAGAACAGCGGGACATTCTTGGTGCCCGTCTCGGGCTCCTTGCAATCCGCAAACGCCGGGCTGGATATCACGAGGGCCAGAGCAAAGGCGATCTGGATTGCTTTGGTTGGCACGGTGTTCCCCCCGATCATCGCGGCAAGTCGATTAGAGCATCGCCACTTTGCTGGTCAAGGCAGGGCTCACAAACGGAGGATACCGACACGGAACGTAGCGCCCCCCTGCCCGTTACCTCTAATCGAGGGATGGATAATGCGGAAGAAGTTTTTCAACGTCGTCGTGGTGCGCTCGATCGAGGAGACGGTTGAGATCGTCGTGGAAGCTGCCTCCGCTGACGACGCCCACAGTGCTGCCCTCGCACATTTGAAAGCCAAGGGAGACGAGTACGAGTGGACGAGTCCCCGGAAAGATTTGACTGTGTGGCACAAGCGAGAAATTGATACCCCCGCCATCGTCGATGTGACCGTCTAAGGCGCCGGCAATCCACCCGTACTCCCTGCCCTTTGCCGCATTTTGCTGCTATTGAGAGCCCCGACTGACCGGCTGTTCAACTCTGCAAATGTTCAAGGGAGCAAGAAACATGCGTTATCTCCACACCATGCTGCGCGTTCGCAACCTCGATGCCGCGCTGAAATTCTACCAGGACGCGCTCGGGCTGAAGGAAGTCCGGCGCATCGACAACGACAAGGCAAAGTTCACGCTGGTGTTTCTGTGCGCGGCGGAGGATGAGCACCTCCTGAAAAATCTGCCAAAGACGCGCGGCGCGCCGCTGGTCGAGCTCACTTATAATTGGGACGAGGAGAAGTACGGCGAGGATCGCTATTTCGGCCATCTCGCCTATGAGGTCGACGACATCTACGCGGCCTGCGATCGTCTGATGAAGCTCGGCATCACCATCAATCGTCCGCCACGCGACGGCCAGATGGCGTTTGTTCGCTCGCCGGATCTGCATTCGATCGAATTGCTGCAGAAGGGCGAACCGAAGCCGCCCGCCGAGCCGTGGACCTCGATGCCGAACACCGGCCATTGGTGAGGTCTTTGCATTCCGAAAGCAGGAACCCTTTCATCCCCGGCACGTTCTCTCTCCGGTTGAGGAAATCATGGAGGCGAACATGGGACGAGGAATTCTGCTCTGGCTGCTCGGCGTGCCGATACCGGTGATCATTTTGCTGTGGCTGTTCTTCGGCCGCTGATCGGCAACGCCGGGCGCTCACAGCGTTCTTGCATCAGGCCTCGTCATGGTTGGCGGGGCCTGATTTTTTTCGAGCCGTTGTTGATCAATCTTGCGTGCAGCAGGCGCTTTTTAATCCGACATCCGCTATGACCCCGCTTACTGCGGATCATGGGGAGAAAAACGCGTGCCTGACACAAAGGGACAGATCACCATCTGGGGCCGGGCCAACTCGGTCAACGTTCAAAAAGTGCTGTGGTGCCTGCACGAGCTCGATTTGGCCTATGACCGGATCGATGCCGGCATGGCCTTCGGCAAGAACAAAGAAGCGCCCTATCTGGCCATGAATCCGAACGGGCGCGTGCCCACGCTGGTAGACGGCGATTACGTACTCTGGGAATCCCATTCGGTGATGCGTTATCTGACCATGAGCTACCGGCCGGACTCATCGATCTATCCGCAGGCGCCGAAGCTGCGCGCCGGCGTCGACCGCTGGCTGGACTGGGTGCTATCGACGGTGCAGCCGGCCGATCGCCCGGTGTTCTGGGCGCTGGTGCGCACGCCAGTCGAGAAACGCGATATGGTGCGGATCCAGAAGGACGTCGATGACGAGGCCGTGGTGTGGCGGATCGCCGAAGAGCGACTGGCGACGCAGCGCTTCTTCGAGGGCGACACGTTCACGCTGGCGGATATTGCGATCGGCGCCTTTGCCAGGCGCTGGCTCGGCATCGAGGGGGTTACCAAGCCGAAATTGCCTCATCTGGATCGCTGGTTTGCTGAGATATCGAAACGTCCGGGATTCCAGCAATATTTGTCAAAGCCGATGACCTGACGCTTCACACACGCAACCCATGGCAGCGCATTACGGCTGGTCCGGTCGGTCAGTGCGAACCCACCGAGCCGCCGACGCCGATGCTGACAGCACCGCCGATTTTCACGCAGGTGTCGGTGCCGTCGACTTTCGCGAAGCCCGCGCCATAGGCCGCGCAGCCATTGACCGAGCGCTTCGCCGGCGCCAGCTTGCTAGGCGGCGCGGTGTTGTCCTTCGGCACGCGGAGCGGCTCGGCCGCGGCCAGCGATGCCGGAAGCAACATAACGATGATGGCGACAAGGATGTTGCGCATCGCGCCTTCTATCGCGCGTGCGCCGGATTGGCTACCGGACGAATTTGACCCCCAGCGACTTTCCCCGGCGCCAGACCACTTCGCAGTTCCGCCCGGTTCGGGCATCGCGCGCAAACGCCAGCCGCAATCGGCCCGACAGAGCGCTCGAATCATCCACCGTGATCTTGGCGCCCGAAGCCGACATGTCCTGAACCATGCAAGGGCGCGCTGCGAAGCCGCCATCGAGGGTGATCCATCCCGACTGGCGCAACGATTTTCGCGCCTCGCGCTTTTTGGTTACTCCGGGCATTTTGATCACTCCTGAACGAAAATCCTTAGCCGCAGGAGGCTTTAGAAAACGTTGCGATCGATCCGGAATCCCGTTGCTACATCGCCCCCGGGGGGTGTCGCGATGGGACCGAAAACTACCTTTCCGATGACTTGCCCGGCCGGCCAAACGCCACTATACGTTCGCCCGCTGCCGCCCTGACCGGAAACCGAGGGTCTGGACGGAGCCCGGCACCCATCGCAGACCTCAACGCGCTGATTTGCCGGTATGTCTTTGCTGTAACAAGCGAAACGGCGGTACCGCGATCGAATCGGTCGTGGCGAAGCCACGGTTTCGCTCCCTTCGTCTATCGGTTAGGACGCCACCCTTTCACGGTGGAGAGAGCGGTTCGATTCCGCTAGGGAGCGCCATCAATTTGATTACTTGGCAAATCAGATCGGGCGCTATCGCCTCATTCGCCAACATCCCGGTCAGGCTCCTGAAGTCGTGTTGCCTTCGACGTTTGCTGGATCCGTCCAGCTGTCTACCTCAGCCCTGGCCGTCCTCAAGTCCGTATTCCTGATAGATGGCCAGTGGATCGGTGCCGGGAAACAGCCGGCACTTGGCCTGCGCCAGATGCAGGTTGGTGGCTCCGGTCTGGCAACGCGCGGTCAGCAGCTTCCGGATGTCTTCCATGTGCGGACGAGGCTGATGTTTGGGCGGAAGCTGTTCCAGCGCGACAAACGCCGTCGCCAACGCTTCCGTGACAACCCATTCGTCGTGGCCCGTAATTCCCTTTTTCGACATGAACTCATTCCCCGCTCTTTGATCGCACGGAAAGAAATACAGTCGCCATCTGCTGGCCGATCATCCTACAGTGACCGGTGCAGCCGCATCGTCGGTGGTTATTTTGGCCTTCTTCGGTCGAAGGGCAAGCCAATTGCTGCACGACGCGACGGACCGAACCCATCATCGCTGTTCCGGCCGCCGCAGCGGCACGACGGACCCCAGAGCGAAATAGACAATGGCGAAATATGTAGCCCTCCTCCGCGCGGTCAATGTCGGCGGAACCGGCAAGCTACCGATGCCGGAACTGGCTGCGATGTGCGTGGCGGCCGGCTTCACCAAGGTCAAAACCTATATCGCCAGCGGTAACGTCGTGTTCGAAAGCGCCGCAAAACCAGCCAGCGTCAAGGCCGAACTGGAGGGGCGCCTGCTCGCCTACGCCAGCAAACCAGTTGGCGTCATCGTGCGCACGGCGGCGGAGATGGAGCGCATCCTCAAGGCCAATCCTTTCCCGAAGGCGGCCCCCAACCGCACGGTGGCGATTTTTCTCGACCAGCCGCCGCCGTCGGATGCCCTCTCCCATGCCGTCGGCCTGAAGGACGAGAAAATGCAACTCGGGCAACGCGAGATCTATGTCCACTACGGCGACGGAATGGGCACCTCCAAATTGCGAATTCCCGCCGCCAAGACCGGCACGGCGCGCAACATGAATACGATCGCGAAGCTCGCGGAGATGGCAGCCAGGTTGTAACGGCAAGTTCGACCTCGTCGCCGCGCACCATCGACTGCATCAGGGCACGACGAGTTTGATCCTGCTGTCATCAGGCGCGTCGGCAAGACCGTCGCGCGCCATCGTTTCGATCGTTGGCCAGTTCTGCCGGAGAAACGCCGTCGCATCCTGCATCGAAGGTGCCTGCACTTTGACAGTGCAAGCCTTCCTGCAGCCCCCGTTCGAAATCTGGAAATGAAAGGTGTAATCCGTCGTCTCCGCATCATCCTTGAGCGGCTGATCATCGCGGCGCATCCAGCGTCCCCTCTGTCTTGCGTCGAAGTGACACACACTACGTTTGCGATTTGGATATTCCTGCGGCGCCAATGTGGCGCAGGAAATTTCGCTCAACCTCGGAGATTTTCTTCAATGATTACGTGCGTTGTGTTTCCCAACGACCACACCGGGAACAGCGACGGCGGATCAATTGCAAAAAAATCGGGCGCAAAAATTAAAGCCGCGCCGTCCGGTGAAGGACGACGCGGCGATGGCCGTTCTGTTGCTAGGTGGACCTACCCCGAACGGTTACGCCGCGAGGCGCACTTCGTTCAATGCAACGTTATCGTTTGCATTTAGGTTTTTGACCCGATAACGGCGGTATCATGCCGAGCACAATTCACAGCTTCTTCGCGACCATCGATCCTGGTTCGCCCCCGCCTTAGAAGCTTTGGAATTCTGCCTTCCGACAGAATCAATCTCATCGAAATGAGACCTTTAAGCTCAGGCTTCTAAGGTGGAGGCGCCGGGTACTGCCCCCGGGTCTGCCCGCAGTCCGCTATAAGGTTCAGCGCCATCGTCTTGCGACGGGGCCACCATAGCATTGTTCAGCGGCATAACCAGACAAAAAGCTGAGCCCGGTCCGCCGTCATGCCGGCGCACCACGATCGATCTCTGTCTGACGTCTGAAGGTACGCCGAATGCCTGAGCGGCCGATTGGACCGTTACCTACCGCGACGGCACGGTGGGGGTGATGGTCGCGCCGGCGCTGGTGGCGGCCGCGGCCGATATCATTCCATCGCCGCGGCCTTCGAGGTTGGAGCCGGGGCCGAACGCAATGAAGAAGAATCCCGCGGTCCCGATCGCTGCGATGATGCCGGCGACGGTCGCAGGCACAAAGGCCTTGGGGAGGTGTTTGTCGTTGTTGGTTTGTAGCTGAGTCGTCACTTGAGTTTGCACTTCGTTCTCGTTCTTGTGGTTCTCGTTCTTGTGGTTCTCGTTGTCGTCTTCGCGGAGATAGTTACTGCTGATGTCCAAAATAAGAGTCATTTGGCGATAAAAGGCAGCTGCTGGTTAATCCTCAAAAACGAGCAAAAAGCCGTCGCCGGGTTTAGTCAGCAACGGCATATATAGCGTTCAAATGGACAACCAGAAGATCATTCGGACGGTGAACACGCAGAGTTAACCAAACGTTACCGTTGACCGGAATTGTCGTAATTTAAGGTTCAGCGAAAACTGTTCGCGCTGTCATCGTTTGCTTAGAGCGGGCGGCAACCGCCATAGGGTCCGGCCTGAATTGGCGAGTTCACGCTAGAAGGCTGGTTCACCCCTCACGCATTCCTGAAAATCGCGGCTATTCAAGATAGCCAACCGTCCGGCGAGGTGAAGCTCAAGCCAAAACGCTCGGCGTCATGATCAGCGGCGCCCCCAGGGGATCGCTGCCCAGACACGCTCGTGCAGATAATACCAGGCGATCTTGGTGATGATCTCGATCCCGGCAATCGAACTGGCGATGGCGGCCCGACCGGTCATGAACCAGCTAATTGCAAACGTATCCAGTGTCCCCAACGTCCGCCAGCTGACCGCCTTCAGGACCGATCTCGCATGCGTCTCTGCTCCGCGGAATAAAGCCACCGGGTGCGCCTCCCCTTGAACCTGTCCCCGATCAGCCTGTCACGCCAGACCGGTCGCGCCGCGTGCTGCGCGGCCGGTCATCCGCGGGATGGCAAAATCATTCAGCCGCCAATGGACAGGCTGGGCGATTACGTGCATTTTGCGCCGAGAAATCAGACAATTTGATCAGATTGAATTATCGCGATACGTCCGGCAACGATTGCCGTCCCGCCGGGTTCCACGCGAACATAAGGAATCAGATGAGACTCTTTTCCATGCTGCTGTCCGGACTTTTGATAACATCCGCGCTGTGCCAGACCGCCATCGCCCAGACGCGGGACTGCAAATCGATCGCGGATCCCGCCACCCGATTGGCCTGCTACGATAAAAGCACGCCCCCCGCCGCAGCATCAGCTGCTGCAAGGCCGGTGCAGCACGCCGCGCCAGCGCCGAAAGCCGATGGTTCGCAATACGTGGACTCCATCGCCGCGGAGGACGCGATCATGAATGCGAAAATAAAAGGTATCTGTCACGGCTGCTGAGATTGGGATCGCCGCCGCACGCCATTGAGGAAATATCGCCGGAGGAAATATCGCCGGCCCTTGACCGGTCTCCTGTAATGGCCGGTCACGTATCGCCGGTGATCACCGATCGCGACATTTAAGACCGTAGATAACACTGAAAAATGGCATATTTGCTGTCTTGATGAACCTCCTGGCATCCCTTCCCACGGTTATCGGCACAGCGGCCATCGCCCCCGCACTGCTGATCCTGTGGCTGGTGATCGCCGCTGACGAGCGTCCGGGGCCGGCGCCGAAAATCTGGACCGCCTTCGTGCTCGGCGCCGCCAGCATTTCACTGCTCGGCATCGTGCGGGCGCCGTTCCTGCGGTTGCTTTCGGCGCCTGAAAATCCCTGGTTTGCGCAAGCCCTGCACTCGCTGTTTGGCGTCGCTTTGCCCGAGGAATTCGTCAAGATCCTCGTCATCTTCGCAATTTCGGCGCGGCGGCGGCAGTTCTCGGATCCGATGGACACGGTGGTCTATGGCGCGGCGGCGGGACTGGGTTTCGCTGCTTACGAAAACCTCGCTTATCTCGTGCAGCATGCCGAGATGTGGCGAGCGCTGGCGGCGCTGCGCAGCGTGCTGACCGTGCCGTTCCACGGCGCGCTCGGCATCATCGCCGGCGCTTATCTGGCGATCGCGCGCTCCGGCACCGCGCTCGGTGCGCATCGACACCACCGCGACTGGGCGCGCATCTCGAGCTGGATGCTGGTGCTGCTGGCGCCGGTCGGGCTGCACGCCGCGTTCGATTTTCCGCTGCTGACGCTGCAGCAGAACCCGGACATCGATTCCTCCACCCGATTGATCCTGGGGTCGACCAGCGTGCTGATCGGCTTCAGCTCGATCGCCTTCGCGATCCGGCTGGTGCGGCGCGTCGGCCGCCATCACGCGCCGCGCAACGAGGTCGCGCGCGAGCGGCTGGCGCAGCTGCGGCGGATGTGGGCGATGCTGGTGGTCGGCGGCGGCGCCGGATTTATCGGACTGGTGTTCGTGCTGACGTCGATCCACCATTGGTTCGTCAACCCCGACCGCAACGTGTCGCTGGTGCTGATCCCGATCGGAGTTGTGACGATCACGATCGGCATCGCGCTGCTGGTGGTGACCACGGCGGTCTATGTGCTCGGCCGTAACCGGATGCGCGGGACGTCGCAGGGCTTTTCATCGGCGTCCGGTCAGGGCTAGACTGCACGTATTGCGCCCCGAACCGTGGCCCACGAACATCTGCCCCACACGGCGTGGCGCGTTATTCCGGATCGTTCGTTTGGCAGTGCCGGCATCGGGAGATTCCAATGACCCTTCCCCAGGACCTCACCAATCTTCAATCCAAAATGAGCGCCGCGGTCCGCGAACACTGGAAGGCCTTTCTGTTCGAAGGCATCCTGCTGGTCGTTCTGGGACTCGCGGCGATCATCGTGCCGCCGCTGGCGAGCCTCGCCGTCACCATTTTCCTGGGCTGGATGTTCCTGGTCAGCGGCGTCGCCGGTCTGGCGCTGACATTCTGGGCCAGGCAGATGCCGGGCTTCTGGTGGTCACTGATTTCGGCGGTGTTGGCGATTGCCGCCGGCATCGTCCTGCTGGCGCGGCCGGTGCAGGGCACGCTGACCCTGACCATCGTGGTCGGCGCCTATTTCCTCGCCGAAGGCGTTACCACCATCATGTATGCCTTGGAGCATCGCCGCGAATTGTCGGAACGATGGTCGTGGCTGCTGGTGGCCGGACTGATGGATATCCTGATCGCCGGCATCATCATCGCGGGATTGCCGGGATCGGCGCTGTGGGCCGTCGGCCTGCTGGTCGGCATCAACCTGTTGTTCGGCGGCGCCTCGCTGATCGGAATGGCGCTCGCCGCGCGCCCAAGCTGATCAACCGATCATCGATAGGGGATCAGCAGCCGCGGCAAATGCTCTTGATCTTCTTATCAAGGGCCGCGTCTTCCTTGTTGATGGGATCGTTGGGATTGCCCAGGTTTTTCTCATTGGGCACCTGATCCGCGCGCGGCTGGCGGTGGCCGATCGGCGCCTCAGGGACGGTCGCGGGGATATCTGAAGAGGAAGAATAAGGCGTCGACGATCCCGGCGTTTTCTTCCCGTTCTGCGCCATCGCGGCAGAACCAAAAGCCAGAAGCGCCATTGTCGCCATCAGACTTGTTATTGTGATCAGTCTTCGCATCTGAATTCTCCACCCACAGAGAAACGCTCTACTTGCCGCAGCGTCCCGTCCGCCACGCCCTTCGCAGGTCATCGATCATGACTTCGGAGGGTAGAGATGAACGTCACCGCAGTAATCGACGACACGATAGCGCGATTCCGGAACGGGTTCACCTTTTTCCGAGACGGAATCTGTTCCGGAAAGCGAATTTGCCTGCGACAGATAATTCGGTCCGACCGGCGCCTTGCCGTAGCCGCCGGGGATATCGAGCACATAGTCCGGCTGGCACAGTCCGGATACCCGCCCCCGCAATGCACGCATCAATTCCTGTCCGTGCGCCAGCGTCGTACGCAGGTGCGCCGTGCCAGGCGCAAGATCGCCATGATGCAAATAATAGGGCTTGATCCGGCATTCAACGAATGCGCGCATCAGCGCTTCAAGTGTCACGGCATCGTCATTGACGCCGCGCAGCAGCACCGACTGGCTGACCATGGGAATGCCGGCGTCGATCAGCGCGGCGCAGGCTGCACGGGCCTTGTCGGTCAATTCCCGGGCATGGTTGGCGTGCAGTGCAACCCAGGTGGTCGCGCCCGCTACCTTCAAGGCCGCGACCATCTCGGCACTGACGCGCGCGGGATCGGCGACCGGCACGCGGGTGTGCAACCGGATGATCCTGACGTGATCGATCGCAGCCAGATCCGCCATGATCTCGGCGAGCCGCCGCGGCGACAGCATCAGCGGATCGCCGCCGGTCAGGATCACTTCCCAGATTTCCCGGTGCGAGCGGATATAGTCGAGCGCGGCGAGGTAGGCGCTAGGCTCCAGCGCCGTCGCCTTGCCCGGGCCGACCATTTCGCGACGAAAACAGAAGCGGCAATACACCGCGCAAACGTGAACCAGCTTGAACAGCACCCGATCGGGGTAGCGGTGCACGATGCCATCGACCGGCGAATGCGCGTGATCGCCGATCGGATCGGCATCCTCGCCGGGCTGGCTCGACAACTCCTCCGCGCTCGGAATGAATTGCCGCGCAATCGGATCGTTGGGATCGTCAATGTCGATCAGCGCGGCGATGTCGGGCGTGACCGCGACGGCATAGCGCGCCGCCACCTTTTCCAGATCGGAAAGCGAGGCCGCGGGCGCAAACCCATGCGCGATCAATTGCGCCGGTTCGCGCAACGTCGTGGCCGGCTTGCGAGCGATTTTGTTCATGCATCCCCCGCAGGCGGCGTCCACACCACCTGATCGACCCTGACGGCGCCGCTGGCCAGCATGACCAGCCGGTCGAAGCCGAGCGCGACACCGCTGGCTTCCGGCATCCGTGCGACGGCCGCCAGAAACTCCTCATCGAGCGGGTAACGTTCGCCATAACGCCGCTGCTTTTCGTCCATGGCCTCTGTGAAACGGCGGCGCTGCTCGGCCGCGTCGGTCAATTCGCCAAAGCCGTTGGCGAGTTCAACGCCGCAGGCATAGATCTCGAAGCGCTCGGCGACCCGCGGGTCGGACGGCTTGGCGCGCGCCAGCGCCGCCTCCGGCACCGGATATTCAAACAGCACCGTCAAACGCCCCTGCCCCAGTTGCGGTTCGACATGCTCGACCAGCACCTTGCTGAAAATATCCGACCAGGTGTCGTCGTCGGTGATCCGCACCATTTTCTCGGCCGCAGCCGCCAGCGCCGCCCGATCACCTTCGCCGTCGGCTATGGTCGCCAGCAGATCGATTCCGGCAAAGCGCTCGAATGCGGCGGCCACCGTCAATCGCTCCGGCTCGGCAAACGGATCGGCGGCCTTGCCGCGGAATGAAAAGCGCCCGATGCCGGTGGCCTCGCGCGGCCAGGGCGATCACGCCGACGCTGTCGGCCATCACGGCGTCATAGCTCGCACCGGCGCGATACCATTCCAGCATCGTGAATTCCGGCAAATGCAGATCGCCACGTTCACGGTCGCGGAACACCCGTGCGAACTCGAAGATCTTCTGCTCGCCGGCGGCCAGTAGCTTCTTGGCGGCGAATTCCGGCGAGGTTCGCAGATAACGCGTCGCGCGCGTGCCGTCGGCTCGGATCAATTCGGTGCGGGGCGCATGCAGATGCGTCTCGTTTCCGGGCGAAACCTGCAGAATTCCGGTCTCGACCTCAGCAAAACCCTGCTCGTCGAACCAGGCCCGCAGCGCCCGCGTGATCGCCGCCCTCGCCTGCAGCAACGGCTTTCGATCGGCGTGCCGCGACGCCGACCACCAAGGCGAGGGCTGGTCGATCCTGCTCATCCGCGACGGTTCGCAACGGGCCGCCCAAAGCCGAACCGCGCAGAGCGCGCATGAACAACTTCAAGAAATCGGCAGATAGATATTGACATTATTCAACTTTCTCTGCGACCGGGTAGCCTACCCACGAACCAATTATGGCTGCTCCGCCACCCGCCTTTTCATGTCGAAAGACGCGCGCCTTGTCCATGCGCGACTGGCCTCCGATCGCGCCCTGAACCTTACCGCCAGCTCAGTCGTCAAATCAGCGAAATCTGGAACGGAATACAGGCACATGTTTGGAAGCTGGCTGCGAGAAACACTCATTCTGCTGGCGTTGGGAATCACCATAGCGGCGCCGGCGCATGCCGATAGCCCCGGACCCAGGTTCAAGCTCGTCGCTAAAGACATTGTTGATACGATCACCTCACCCGATCATCTGACGCAGGTGGACCAATATTTCAGGGATGCGGAGGATGACGGCGTGCTTTATCAATTCTGGGCGTTCGATGGCGATCATCAACATGGCGTCCTGCTCAATCGCGGCGAAGGCGTCGATTTAGCGGGCTATCCGGCCTGGTTTCGATTCAGCCCAGACAGCCAATGGCTGGTCCGCATGCAGAAAACCGGCGCCGGGTATCAAACGCTATTCCTGTACCGGCGCAACGGGTTGAAATTTTCAGCGGCGACGCGCAAGCCGCTCGGCGATCTGGCCTGGGACTATTTCTTCGACCAGCCGCTGTCCCGGAAAATGCACCGCTACCGCAAGGACCGGGAATCCCTCGATCATGTGCAGACCAATCTGGTCAAGGGGCTGGATGAGAACTACGCCGGGATGGGCCAGCACTGGCCGGACAGCCGTTATCTCGTGATCAGCCTCTCCTTCGACTCCCAGGGCGAAGACAAACCCGGGCCCTGGATCGAGGACTGGCGTTGCGTCTACGACCTGAAAACCGGGACATTTTCGATCCCGCCGGATTTCGCGGAAAACAACGCCAAGACGGTCAAAACCCCAGGTTCCAACAGGCCATAACCGGCGCGACAGCCCGCGTTCACGGCCCCTCCGCAACCTGTCCAAACCGGCCGCAAAAGGCTGGCTTCTGGAGGGCAAATCAGTATGTTGCACCCGAAACCGCCTCGACGACCCTAGGGACACCCTTGTCCGGATCGGTCGGAGGCCAGAAATTCGGGAAAACAGCTTTGAAAGTCATCGCCAGTTCAATTCGCAAGGGCAACGTCATCGAGCAAGACGGCAAGCTTTATGTCGTGCTGACCGCTGAGAACATCCATCCCGGCAAGGGAACCCCGGTCAGCCAGATCGAAATGCGCCGCATCAGCGACGGGGTGAAGATTTCCGAGCGTTACAAGACCACCGACCAGGTCGAAAAGGCCACGATCGAAGACCAGAATTTCAACTACCTCTACAAGGACGCCGACGGCTTCCACTTCATGAACAATGATAATTACGATCAGGTCCAGGTGCCGGAGGACGTGATCGGCAGCGCCGCGCCCTATCTGCAGGAAAACATGACCGTGAAGCTCTCGCTGCACGGACTGGTTCCGGTCGCGATCCAGATGCCGCAGCGCGCGACGCTGGAAGTGGTGGAAACCGAGCCGGTGACCAAAGGCCAGACCGCATCGTCGTCCTATAAGCCGGCCGTTCTGTCGAACGGCGTGCGCACAGCAGTCCCGCCGCATATCGGCACCGGTACCCGTATTGTCGTGATGACCGAGGACGGCTCGTACGTCGAGCGCGCGAAGGACTAGGCATCAGCGGACATGCTTCGCGGGCGGTTGAGAACGAAGGCTGTCTGCCGCCCGTTTTTCCGGCTCGTTGCGCCGACGCTGACATCTCTCCTGCTGCTTGCGGCAGGCGGGAGTCCCCTGCTCGCCGACGACTTCAGAACGCCGTCGATCTCGGCGGTGCATGTCGAATGGCGCGCCGTCCTTGATCAGCTGCGCTCCGAGATCGGCACGCAATCCTCCGTCGCGTCCGCTTTCACGTTTGCTGGCCAGCGCCGAATTGCGGCCTCCGATCCGCGCTCGACGCCGGCGTTGATGCAGCTCAACGCCGTGACGTCCGCAGATCTTTGCGGGCATTGCGCGAAGCCCGATTCCGGTATTGCTGCCGTTCGACACCGCGGCGTTTCTCGACGCGCGCACCAACGGCGCGCCGCCCAGCCTGTCGGTGGCGCGCTATCAGGCCGACTTCCGCCCTGTCGATCTCTTCTATGCGGGCCAGGCCGGCTACGACGCGACGTTCTCGCTCGAGCCCGGTGCTGGCGACGGCATGCCGCAACGGACCTTCGCCAAGCCGGTCGAAGTGCAGATCACCGGCTCGATCCTGACCTACGACATCAACGATCCGCTCGGCGGCAAGGGCGAACCGGTGAAGGCGCTGCAGGCGCAATTCCCCGATTTGCGCCGCTTCATCCGCGAGGGTTACGTCCGCTACGCCTTCACGCGGTTCGGCGTTCCCTATGTGGTATCGATCCAGTGCCTCGACAGCGTGCCGCGTGAGCGGCGGTTGGCCTGCCGCGAGGCCTATCCGGTCGCCGAGCGTTTTCTCAAGGCGTTGCGCATCGCCGGCGGTCAACCCTCGCGGCTGCGCACGGATATCCAGTCGACCAGCGCCGAGCGGCCAGCGGATTTGGCGGCCGAATTCAGCTACCGCCCGGTCGGCGATATCATCGCGGGTAGCGGTTTTCGCAAGCTGGGCGGCCGCGCCGACCCGACCGCCTATTCGCAAATTCGATTTCCGATCGAGAAAACGCCGGCGTTCGTCCGCTCGCAATCGTTCGGCAAACGCGACAAGGCCGAGCAGCCCGGCGGCGGCTATCCCTGGCACGACAATTTTTGCGAATCCCGCAGTTTTGAGGTGGGGCAATGCCCCGGTGGTTTCGGCCATCAGGGTGAGGACATTCGCCCGGGCGCGTGCCCGGCCGGCAGCGAGGGCGAGGAACATTGCGATCCCAGGCAGCAGGCGGTGCTCGCGGTCCGCGACGGCGTCGTGATCCGCTCGCTGAAGCAGCAGGCAGTGATCGTGCAGGTCAACACCGCGACCGAACACATCCGCTTTCGCTATATGCACATGAGTCCGACCAGCATGGATGCGGATGGCGTTCTGAACGGACGCCATGTCGAGGAAGGCGAAAAAATCGGAGTCGTCTCGAACTATCTCGATCATCCCAACGGCACCACCCGCCATTTGCATTTCGACGTGCAGGTGTTCACGCGCGACGGCTGGCTCTGGGTCAGCCCCTACGTCACACTGGTCTCGGCCTATGAACGGCTGATCCGCGGCCGCGGGCGCGAGATCGGACCGGAAATGGCGGCCTCTCCCGCGGTGGCGCATGCGCTGCCTGAGGATGTCGTGCGCCCCGACATGATGCAGGAAGGCGGCGAGAACTAAGCTCGCCCTAAGGCCGTCAAAGGCTCAAGCCCCGTCGACACTTCCGGCCGCGTCAAGAGACGGGTCGAGCCGGATGAAGAACGAAAACACCGGCCCCAGGATCATCACCGCGATCGAGGCCATGAAGGCGATCGACCAGTTGCCTCCGGTCGCATCCAGAAGCTTTCCGACGATGAGCGGAGACACCGCGCCCGCCACCGCCATGCCCGCGAATGTCAGCGCGCTGGACGTGCCGGCGTGCTTCGGCGCGACTTCCGCACCGACCAGCCATAACGGCGAATCCGCCAATTCAGACAGAAAGAATGCGACGCCGAGCCCGGTCGCATTGATCACCAGATTGTCGCTCAGCAGCAGCGGCACGAGGCCTACGATCGAGCTGAGAAATCCGAAAATAATGATGTCGCGCCGCGCGCGCAGCCGATTTTTGGTTTTTCTGAAATGCCAGTCGGATAGCACGCCGCCGGTCATCGTCCCCAAGGTGCCGCCGAGCAGCACCAGCGTCGAGAATATCGCCGACGCTTCGATCTTCATGCCGTAGCGCGTCGAGAAATAGGACGGCACCCAGTTCAGGAAAAACCACAACATCCAGCCGTGGGCGAAGCATGCGGCCGATGCGGGCCATACTCGTCGCAGTAGATCCGGCCACACAATCGGCTCAAGCGTCCGCCCCGTCGTGACCTTTCCGCTGGAGCGGCGGAGCACGGCGAGTTCACCATCGGTGATCGCGGGATGGGTGCGCGGCTCGTCGCGAAACCAGACGTAGAGAAATACAAAGAAAAAGATGGTGACGACGCCCAGCACTACGAACGACAAGCGCCATGTCATGAACACGATCAGGCCGGTCACGATCAACGGCGCCAGCGCGTTGGCCAATCGTCCGCAGCCGTGCATGACGCCCTGGGCGAGACCGCGCCGATATTCGGGAATCCAGTTCGAAATCACTCGCGCCGCGGTCGCATAGATCGGGGCTTCGCCGGCGCCGACCAGAAGCCGCGCAACCACCAGCGATGCCAGTCCCCACACAAGCCCGGTCCCGATCGTCGCCACGGACCAGATCAGCCCGCTCAGCGTCAGCAGACGCCGCGCGCCGAACCTGTCGCTCAGCCATGCCCCCGGTACGCCGCAGCAGGCATAGGCGGTCGCGAAGGCCGAGAAGACCAGGCCGAGTTGGGTATTGGTGAGTTGCAGTTCCCGCTTGAGGATCGGGGCGGCGACCGAGATATTGGTCCGGTCGACATACATGATAAACGCCATCACGCAGAGCAACAGAAATACCCTGTTGCTCACCGGCGTCTTGTCGGTTGCGCTTGGCTCCATGGCGTTCCCGGGAGCGTGTCCGCTCCCTGCAATTGTTATTGTTGTTGATGTCGAAGGATCAGGTGGCGAAGAAGTTGCGCAGCTCGGTGTAGGTTTCGTCAGGACATTCTTCCTGCAGGTAATGTCCCGACGGCACGGTCGCGGTGCGCTCAATTCGGGTCGCATAATGCGACCAGACCTCTGCGGCATCATGGTTGCGGCCGACGCCGCCCTTCTTGCCCCATAGGATCATGGTGGGACAGGTAACCTTTTTACCGGCCTCGAAATCCGCGGTGTCCATGTCGAGATCGACGCCGAAGGTCGCCCGATAGTCCTCGCACATGCCGTAGACCGTTTTCGGATCCTTGATGCAGCGGATGTACTCGGCCAGCGCGCGCGGATCGAAGAAATTGGTGCCCTGATCGGTTTTCGACAGTTTGCGGCGAATGAAGAATTCCGGATCGGCGCTGATCATGGTTTCCGGCGTCGG
This sequence comes from uncultured Alphaproteobacteria bacterium, assembly GCA_963738105.1. Lineage (GTDB taxonomy): Bacteria > Pseudomonadota > Alphaproteobacteria > Rhizobiales > Xanthobacteraceae > Bradyrhizobium. The sequence continues at coordinate 106,088 of CAVTWC010000041.1, forward strand.
ATACGGCTGGATCATGAAAAACCAGTGCCACGAGAAGGTCCCCCACCGTCGCGTCACGTTATTGAGCAGATGATGCTGCGGCAGCATGTCGAGAAACACCGCGCGGGTCACGGCATCCGGGTGATCGAGGCACAAACGGTGCAGCACCCGCGCGCCACGGTCGTGGCCGCCCGCCATGAATTTGTCGAAGCCGAGATGACGCATCACCTCGATCTGGTCCAGCGCCATCGATCGGAACGAATAGGCGGAATGGTCCTCGCCGCCATCGGGTTTGGAACTGTCGCCATAACCGCGCAGGTCCGGCAACACCACGGTAAATTCCTCCGCCAGGCGCGGCGCGACCTTGTGCCACGACAGATGCGTGAAGGGATTGCCGTGCATCAGGAGCAGCGGCGGACCTTTGCCGCCATAGCTCACCACAATATCGGCGCCGCTGGTCTTGATCCGGGTATGCGTGAAGTTCTCGAGTAATTCCGACATGTGCTCTCCGTCGATCGACCGCCTGATGACGTGACAGGATCGCCTGCATTCCTGCCCACTGCCCTGTTCGCTTGGGCTTGAGCAGACCAAACACCGAAGCAAGCATGGCTGTCAATAATCGTCGACAATTTTTGATTTTGGGGCTAAAACCGCAAAATTGAATTTTCCGATTATCGAGGCATCGCATGGGCTCGCCCGCGGCTATTCGTGGCACAAAATCTTCCGGCAGCCGGGCTCCGCTGACAGATGTGGTCCGCGATGAGATCATCCGCATGATCGAGACCGGGACGCTCGCGCCCGGCGTTTGGGTCAACGAAGCCGATCTCGCGGCCCGCCTCGGCGTCAGCCGTGCGCCGATCCGCGAAGCATGTCGTGGCCTCGAGCAATCCGGCCTGTTGAGTTTCGTCGTCAACCGTGGCGCCTTCGTTCGCGAGATCGACCGCTCGGAGGCAGCCGAACTCTATGATCTGCGGTCCGCCTTGTTCGCATTGGCGGGGCGCGAGTTGGCGCCCGTCATCAACGAAAAACAGCTGCAAATACTGGCCAGATTGCTCGACGACATGGACGCAGCGGCAGAGGATGGAGACCTTGACGTCTACTATCCGCTCAACCTGCGCTTCCATCAGACGCTGCTCGAATTCACCGGGAACCGACGCCTGCTGCAGACCTATCAGAGCATCATTCGCGAACTTCATCTGTTCCGCCGCAAAGCGCTGGTGACGCGCGAGCGGATGTCGGATTCCAATGCCGAGCATCGCGCCATCTACGCGGCATTGCGCGCGAAAAATCCGGTCGCGGCGGCGTCGTTGATGGAAGCCCATGTGCTCAACGCCAAGAAGCGCATCTTTCAAACCGCCACGGTCGCGTGAGGCGGCCGGAGGGCGGGACCGAGGCGAAAGCCCGGCCTCCCGCTCAAACTTGACAGGCCAATAATCGTCGACGATTATTCTTTTGACTGAACCCTCACTGTTCCGCCGGCTACGATGCCCCGCGGAGCAGCTCGCCGTTCCAAGCCTCGAAAGCACACGCTCATGACAAAACCCATCATCGCGATCATTCCCGGCGACTGCACTGGCATTGGTCCGGAGCAAACCGCGCGCATCCTGGCCGACCGCCGCGGGCGCGATGTCGCGCGTCTGGTCTATATCGGCGACAAACGGGTGCTCGACCTGGGCATGCGCCAGGCCAAGGTCGATGTTGCCTGCGCCTGGATCAAAACGCCTGCGGAAGCCGATTGGAACGACGAGGCGCGCATGCCGGCGATCGATCTCGGCAACATCGATCCGGCGCTGTTTCCGCCGGGCATCTCCAGCGCCAACTCCGGCCGCTTGACCGGTGACACCCTGGCTGCGGCGATCGAATTTGCCAAAGCCGGTCAGATCGACGGCCTGACCTTCGCCCCGCTGAACAAGCAGGCCCTCTACAAGGGCGGCTGGCATTTCCCCGACGAGCACAAGATGTTCGCGCATCTGCTGAACTTCAAAGGCCTGTTCAGCGAGATGAACGTGCTCGACAATCAGTGGATGACGCGCGCCACCTCGCACGTTTCGCTGCGCGAGGCGGTCGAGCAGATCAGCATCGAGCGCATCTGCAATTCCCTGCGGCTGTCCCACGACACCATGCTGATGGCCGGCATTGAAAAGCCGCGTATCGCGGTCGCAGCGCTCAATCCCCACGCCGGCGAAGGCGGCCTGTTCGGGCGTGAGGAGATCGAGATCCTTGCTCCCGCGATCAAGAAGATGGCGGCCGAAGGCATCAACTGCAAAGGTCCGTTCCCGTGCGACACCATCTACATCAAGGCGTTCGCCGGCGACTATGACAGCGTGCTGTCGATGTATCACGACCAGGGTCAGATCGCGACCAAGCTCAAAGGCTTCAACAAGGGCGTTACGATCACCGCCGGGCTCGACATCGTGTTCACGACGCCCGCGCACGGCACTGCCTTCGATATCGTCGGCAAGGGCATCGCCGATACCGGCGCCTATGAAGCCGCGATCCGGTTGGCGGCGCGGATCGCTGCGCGGAAAAAGGCGACGAGCGGTTCGATCGCTGCTTGAACCAATATCGCAGCGGAAGTGCGCGGTGGGAGTCATCTCGCGCGCGTCAGCTTGCCTACGAGACCGCCGCAACTCCGGCCTTCTGCCGCGCCGGTGGTGCCCAGCGATAGGCGACGCCGAACCTGTTCCAGACATTGATCGCGGCAATCGCTGATGTGAGATAGGTCAGTTCCTTTTCGGAAAACTCCGCACTCGCCTCAGCGTAGATTTCATCGCTGACGCCGCCGGTCAGCATGGTCAACGCTTCGGTCCAGGCCAGCGCCGCGCGCTCGCGTTTGGAGAATTGCGGCGCCTCGCGCCACACCACCACCAGATTGAGTTTGTCGGCGGCAACGCCGAGGCTTTCCGCCTGCAGGATATGAAACTGCACGCAGAACGCGCAGCGGTTGATCTGCGATGCGCGCAGCTTGATCAGTTCGAGCAAGGACTTGTCGATGCCGGCCTTGGCCGCGGCCTGCCCGAGCGCACGGACCGTCTCATACGCATCCGGCGCTAGCGCCATGAAATCCTTATACTCACCGCGGGCATGTGACATATTCACTTCCTTATGTTATCAGTGCTCTGATTTATTATCAGAGCCCTTATATATCGAGCAAGATTGCAATGGCGAAGAAAACAAAACCCAACGCGGCTCGAAAAATGCCGAAAAAGGTCTCGGCGAAAAAATTCCTGAAAACGAAAAAATCTTCAAATTCGAAAAAGCGGCGAAAATCTTCCGTCGCAAAAAACTCTGCCCCCAAAACCATCTCCCGCCAAAAACCTCCCCCCGCAAGTCCGCACCCCGCGATGATCCGCCCGCCACCGCCGGGCCAGGGCAAGCGCGGCGAGCAAGGCTACCTCGCTTACCTGCTGCGCCAGGCCCAGGCCGCGGCGCGGCTGGCGATGGAACGGGCGCTGGCCGACCTTGGCGTCACACCACCCCAATTCGTCGTGCTCACCATGCTGCGGGCGTACCCGGGACTGTCGGGCGCCGATCTGGCGCGGGTGGCGCTGCTGACCCCACAGACCGTCGGCGTCATCATCCGCAACCTGGAGCGCGACGGCGCCATCCGAAAGACCCCGCACCCTATCCACGGCCGCGTGCTGCAATGGACGCTGACGCGGCGCGGAGAGACGCGGCTCGATAAATGCCGGCGCCACGCGCTGGCCATCGAGCGACGCCTGATGGCCGGCCTGCCCAAGCAGGCGCAGGCGACGATACGGCGCTGGCTCGCCAAAATCGCCATAGATCTGGGCTAGTTGCCGCGACGTCATGGCTTTTGGCCGCCCCTGTCAGCGTCGCTAGACTGCCCAGATGAAACAGCCTGATTCCCTGAAGGCGCCGACCCGCCGCACGGTGCTGCGATCCGGCCTCGCAGCCGGTGCGCTGCTGCTGCATCCGGCAGCGGCCCTCGCCGCCCCGGCAGGCTTCGAGAAGTGGCGTGAGGGCTTTCGCGCCCGCGCGCTGGCCAAGGGCGTCTCCGAGGCGACCTGGAACCGGGTGATGGGCCACATCGAGCCCGACATGACCGTGTTCAAGGAGCTGCAGAGCCAGCCGGAGTTCAACGAGGAGATCTGGCAATACATCAACCGCCGCGTCTCCGACTGGCGCATCATCGCGGGCAAGGAAGCGCTGCGGAGGCACCAGGCGCTGTTCACCCGGATCGAACATGATTTCGGCGTCGAGCGCGGCACGTTGCTGGCGCTGTGGGGCGTGGAGTCGGCTTACGGCGACCCGCAGGTGCAGCACAACCATATGCGCCCTGTCTTCCCCGCGCTGGCTGCGCTGGCATGGAACGAACCGCGCCGCCGCGCCTACTGGCAATCCGAACTGATCAACGCGCTGAAGATCGTCGATCACGGCTGGAGCACGCCGCAGGAGATGCGGGGATCGTGGGCCGGCGCGATGGGCCACACCCAGTGGATGCCGGAAGTCTGGCTCAACGTCGGCATGGACTATGACGGCGACGGCAAGATATCGCCGTTCGGTAAGCCCGACGATGCGCTGGGCTCGACCGCGCGCTATCTGGTCAATCGCGGCAAATACCATCCGGGCGAACATTGGGGCTACGAGGTGCGCGCAGCCGACGGATCGTCCAGCGGCAGCCGCACTTACGCGGCATGGTCCGGCTCCGGCGTTAGCAGAGCCGACGGCCAGCCATTCCCGCAGCCGGATGCGTCCGCAAAGCTGTGGGTGCCGGTACCGGGTGGGCCGGCGTTCCTGCTGGGGCCTGAATTTTTACGCGGTGCGCAGCTACAACCCCTCGATGAATTACGCGCTGGCGATCTGCCATCTCGGCGACCGCATCCTCGGCGCACCGCCGTTCCTCCAGCCGTTTCCCGGCTCGGAGCGCGCGCTGACCCTCGCCGAAGTTCAGGAGCTGCAAACCCGCCTGACCAAGGCCGGCTTCGACACCGGCGGCACCGACGGCCGGGTCGGCAACGACACCATGGCCGCGGTCCGGGATTACCAGTCCAGGATGGGGATCGAGCCCGCCGACGGTTATGGCGGGCTGAAGGTGCTGGCGCGGTTGCGGCAAGGGCCGTAACGGGCGCGGTACAATCGCCCTCGTCATTCCGGGACACGCCTCTTGGCGTGGGCCCGGAATCCATACGCCCCGTGGCGATGTTTGATATCGAACTCTAACACAGGGGCTATCGATTCTCAGATGCGCAATTGCGCATCGTAGTTCGCGCAAGAGCGCGCCCCGGAATGACGGAAGATTCCACAAGAACCACTCACGCCTTCCGCGGCACGCTCCCCGCGTTCATCCCGCCGTCGATCACCAATTCGCTGCCAGTGACGTAGCTCGACATATCGGACGCCAGATACAGCACGCCCTGCGCGATTTCGGCGGCATGGCCGGCGCGTGCCAGCGGGGTTGCAAATTTGGCGCGCTCTTCGGGATCAATCGGCGCGTTCTGTCCGCGACCGGCGGCTTCGGTTGGAATCTTGCCCCAGATCGGGGTGTCGATGATCCCAGGATGCACCGAATTGACGCGGATGCCGTCGCCGGCACCGGCACATTCCATCGCGATCGATTTGGCGAATAGCCGCACACCACCTTTGGTCAAGCTATAGGCCGACAGCCCGGGCGCGCCGCGCAGACCCGCGAGCGACGACATCAGGATGATCGAGCCGCCGCTCTTTGGTGTGCTGGTCTTTCGCATTACCGGCAGGCAATGTTTGACCGACAGAAACACACCGTCCAGATTGATCGCGTTTTGCCGCCGCCAATCGTCCAGCGTCATGTCTGTGATCGACGGCACCGATATGCCGATGCCGGCGTTTGAAACCAGCACGTCGAGCCGGCCGTAGCGCTTTTCGACTTCAGCGACGATTTCGATCCAGCGCGGTTCGCTGGTCACATCCTGATGCAGGAATACCGCCTCGCCGCCGGCCTTCTTGATGCCGGCAACAACCTCCGGCCCTTTCAACTCATCGACATCGGTGACCGCAACGGACGCACCTTCGCGCGCCAGCAATTCAGCAACCGCGGCACCGATGCCCGACGCACCGCCGGTGACCAGCGCGACCTTGCCTGCAACCTGCCCTGTCATTTTTCACTCCCGTTTGTTGATTGACGTTTCTTACCTGATAACCGTCGGTCCCTGATCCGGCACCGCGACATCGATCACGCGCATCTGCACGCGCTCGCTGCCCTGCCAGCGATCGACCGCGAGCGATCCTGCCACATGCAGCGGCTGGCCGCGATGCTCGGTCAGCGCGTTGCCGAGTTTCTGACCGACAGCGCGAAACGCGATGCCGTTGACGATGGACCCGTCGCCGGATTTGAAGCGCAGCCGCAGATGCGCTTGTCCCACTTCATCGGCATAGACCAGTTGGTGCGACGGCAACGCGATGATCGGCTCCGGATTGCCGCTGCCGAACGGACCGGCACGATTAAGCGTCGCGGCCAATTCGGTCGTCACCGCGCGCGCGCTGACCGCACCATCGATGAACAGCTCGTTTTCATGCCGCGAGGCCGCAACGTCTTTCGCCAGCGCACTTTCCATGAAGGCGCGGAATTCCGCCAACCGCTCCTTGCGCAAGGTGACACCCGCGGCCATCGCGTGGCCGCCGCCCTTCATCAGCAATTTTTCGGTCACGGCCTGCCGCACCGCCTTGCCGAGATCGACGCCGGAGATCGAGCGGCCCGAACCGGTGCCGATGCCGCCCGGCTCCAGCGCGATGGCAAAGGCGGGCCGCGAAAATTTTTCTTTCAGCCGTGAAGCAACGAGGCCGACCACACCGGGATGCCATCCCTCCGACGCCGTCACGATCACCGCCCCCTTGTCTTCAAGGCCGAGTGACGCCAGCGCCTCGGCTTCCGCCTGCGCCTCCGCGGCCTGTTCGATGACACGGCGCTCGGTGTTCAGGCGATCGAGCTCGGCCGCGATCCTGGCGGCCTCCGAAATATCGCCTTCCAGCAGCAACCGCACGCCGAGATCCGCGCGGCCGATCCGCCCTCCCGCATTGATGCGCGGCCCGAGCATGAAGCCGAGATGCCAGGCCTCCGGCGGACCGCTCAGCCGCGCCACATCCATCAACGCGGTATGGCCGACATGATCCCGCCTCCGCATCGCGATCAGTCCCTTGGCCACGAACGCGCGGTTGAGACCGATCAGCGGCGCGACGTCGGCGACGGTACCGAGCGCCACATGGTGCAGCATGCCGAGCAGATCCGGCTCAGGCATTTCACTGCTCCAGAAACCCCGGCCGCGCAGCTCGCGGTTGACCGCGACCAGCGTGATCAGCACGAGGCCCACGGCCGCGAGATGGCCGAGGCCGGAGAGATCATCCGGCCGGTTCGGATTCACCAGCGCATCGACCTCGGGCAATTCGTCGCCGGATTGATGATGATCGATCACCACCACGGACATGCCGAGCCGCCGCGCTTCGGCGAGCGGCTCGAGGCTGGTGGTGCCGCAATCCACCGTCACCAGCAAGGTCGCGCCCTTGTCGGCGAGCATGCGGATAGCTTCGACATTGGGGCCGTAGCCTTCAAAAATCCGGTCCGGGATATGGATCAGCGGATCAAGCCCGCAATGCCGCAGATGCCAGGCCAGCAGGGCCGCCGAGGTCGCGCCGTCGACATCGTAGTCGCCGAAGATCGCGACCTTCTCGCGCCGCAATGCCGCGTCCGCGATGCGCCTGGCGGCGGCTTCCATCTGCGTCACGGTATAGGGATCGGGCATCAGCTTGCGGATGGTGGGATCGAGAAAATCCTCCACCGCATCGAGTTCGACATCGCGCCCCGCCAGCACCCGCGACAGCATTTCCGGCAATTGATAGCGCTGCGTGATTGCGAGCGCCCGCGCGGCCCCTCGCGCATCGAGCCGGTCGCGCCACACCTTGCCGGTCGCCGAGCGCGAAACACCGAGGAACGATGGCGGGATTTCAACGGGAATGGCAGTTGCAGGAGGCGTCATGATGCTTTCAACAGATCGGAAGATGCACGCGTTCGATCATGTAGCCCGCATGAGCGCAGCGATATGCGGGTATACGAAGGGAGAGGTCCGTCTGCCCCGCGATATTGACCAAAGTAGCACATCGGTAGCCCCCGGCTGCCCCAGAGTGGCCGTTTTGCACAACGCAGACACGGGCTTTGCAGACGCGGTCCCGCGATCTCGCCGCGCATTTCGCGCGAGTTTTGTCGAACGTCCTGCCCTCGAAAGACAGAGGGCGCAGTGCGATCCCAAGAGGGACGCAGGCGACCCTCAAGAGAGGGCGCAGGGAAAGCCGGGTGCGCGCTGCACCCGCGGTCTCATGTGCCATGATGCACATAGCAAAACGCACACGAGCATACAGGTTCAGCGGAAGCAGTCCGGCCTTCCCTGCGCAATGGTTTTAACCGCTTATGCCGTGCTCTCCTCGGCGACGAATTCGTCTTGTCGCCGTCATCGGCGGATTAGAGGCTTTGCCGAACCCGGTTGGATCCAGAAAACCTCCGCCGACTTGACACCAGCAACGGGTGTCGGGACCACACGGTTTTGCCGTCCGCGAGCCACCTGCGCCAAAGCTTTCGACGGGCTTGGTACCCATCCGCCGAAGTCCTGGCGAAGGCGGTTTCAGCATCGTTCGTCTGCGCGCCGCCTGGGGCTCACAGGTCTTGCGACCTGCCCTGCCCGCGCCTTGCGCGCCCGACGCTGCCGCGTCCACCGCATCCCATCCCAACGTTCGTGACGATGGCCAACGCCCCTCTTGAGGGATGAGACGGCGGAGATATGCGGGTGATTTGGGTGAAATGAGAAGGCATTTATTTTTGCGACGGGGACTGGACTGGGCAAATCACGTTGAATTGGTTCGATAAATTAGCGTTTACGCGCAGACCGGTTTGCTAGCGGTTTCGTAGCGGAAGTCGAAACAGGCTGCGGACAATTGATTTGCGCGAAAGCGTTCCGCGGCCCGACCGCTTTCATTGACTTCTCTATTTGCAAATCTGTTTGCGGGCCGAGCTAAGCAATTCGTCTGAAAGTTTGGGTTGGCTTTTTTTTACCGCTCTGGACAGGAGAAGTGCGCCAACGATACCGCTCAGCAACGTAACAGCTCGTTGCCGTGCCTCGCGTTTGTCTCCGTCCATCCGTGCCGCCAATATCTCAAGATAGGACTCAATTCCGTCGGCAAAGGCCGCCTGGATGTCTTTTCCGCCTCTCGCGGAATCAACCGGAAAGGCTGTTGCAGGACATCCTCCGGTGCTTGTGTCGCGGTGTGCAGGACTGAGATAATCGGCGACGAACGCGTTCAGTGCTTTTTGCGGATCGTTCGCGGATGAGATGTCATCCGACAGATTCTTTGCCGCATGATCGAATGCGCTGGCAACCGCTTCGGTCGCCAGATCGTCCTTGGACTTGAAGTGGTTGTAGAATCCGCCATGCGTGAAACCGGATTCTTTCATCACGTCCGCGACCGCAACATTTTCCAAGCCCTGCAGTCTGAACATTCGCGAGGCCGTCTCCACAATCAGGCGGCGATTTTGCTCCGCCTGTTCCCTGGTCAAACGCAAGCGCTGCCCTCCGGCTGAATAAACAAACAGTGATCCTCTTGACATCAATGACGCTCGTCATCATTGGTGTCAATATAAATGATGATCATCATCATTAAACGCCGCCAGGCGGGATGCGCTTTTTTACCGGGAGTTCCAATGCAGTTCACGAAATTCGGCCGGACGGGCTTGACGGTTTCCCGGATGATCCTCGGCACCGGAACATTCGGAAAGCAAACGGGTGAAGCGGAAGCCCATGCAATGCTCGACAAGGTCGCTGAAGCCGGCGTCAACTTCATCGACACGGCCGACATCTATCCTCCCGGTGCGGAAGTCGGCAGCTCGGAAGTCATTACCGGACGCTGGCTCAGCAACAAGCGAGGCCGATTTATCCTTGCGACAAAAGGCGGCGGCGCCATGGGTCCCGCCGCTTGGGACGCAGGCAATTCGCGAAAGCACATTCTGGACGCCATTGAGGCCTCGCTACGCCGCCTCAAGACCGATTACGTCGATCTTTATCAACTGCACATGGACGATTACGCAACACCGCTCGACGAGATGGCGGAAGCGATGGACACGATCGTCCGCGCGGGCAAGGCGCGTTATATCGGGGTATCGAACTTCCTCGCCTACCGCCTGGCAAAGGCACTTGGACGTCAGGACGCGCTGAAGCTGGCGCGGTTTGTGTCGGCGCAACCGCGTTACAACCTGTTGTTCCGGGAGGGCGAGCGCGACCTTTTCCCATTGGCCGGCGAAGATGGAATAGCGGTGATTCCATACAATCCCCTCGCCGGCGGACTGCTGAGCGGCAGATACAGACATAGCGATACGCCCGAGAAGGGTCGTTTTTCGGCCGAGCTTGGCGGGTTTGGCAAGCTCTATCAGTCCCGCTACTGGCACGAGCGGGAGTTCGAGACGGTCGGCAGGATTCAGGAAATCGCGGAGCAGCAGGAAACGCCGATGGCGACCTTGTGTGTCGCCTGGATTCTCGCCAACCCCGCCATCACCTCGGTCATCCTGGGCGCCAGCCGTATCGAGCAATTGACCGACACGCTGGCCGCTGCGGATTACAAACTCGACGGCGTGGTGAAGGCGAAGCTGGACGAAACCAGCATCGAATACCGAAGAGGCGATGCAGGCAGGTGAGCGCATTGCAGCCGCATTGGTTTCACTGAATGGCCACTGGTTTCACCGAATGACCACATCGGAATCAGACGCTGACCAAATTTCGCCGGTAGCGCTTTTCCTGGTTTTTCAAACCGGAAAGGAATGACCATGCGTATCATTACCGCATCTGCCATCGCCGCAGTGCTCGCTGTTGGGGCGCCAGCTTTCGTGCAGGCGCAAGGAGCACCGCCGCAATCGCAGGCCCAGACGCCAGCTGCTCAATCCAACAAGCTGATACAGAGCGTCCAGGTCGTCGACGTCAAGGACCTGAAACCGGAAATGCGTTCGAAGGTCGATGACGTCGTCGCGCGCACAAGCGAGCAGGATATGCAGTCACTTCGGAAGTCTATTGATGCGACCCCGGAGGCAACATCCGCGCTTAAGGCCCAGGGCCTCAGTTCATCGCAAGTCGTCGCGATCAACATTACCGGCGGCGTCCTGACGCTTTTTGCCAAGACGGCCTGAGATACAAGACAGTCTTGAAATAGTTGCGTGCAACAAAAGAGAGCCCGTCGAGATGACTTGACGGGCTCGCCCTCGCCCGGATGCCCTTAAGGTCACGATCTCGCGTCCCGCGATACCCATTAGCCGCAGAGAAAAACGACGAGTTTCACGAATGCTCAGCCGTTCGATGTGCTGTTGATCTCAAACGCGGTACGACCGGGGTGTGACGATACCGTCAGCGTGGCGTCGAGCCGTCGCACGAACGCCTTCACGACCTGCATCCCGAAGCCCTTGCTCTGATCGACGTCAAAGCCCTCCGGCAATCCACGTCCCTCGTCCGAAACCTGCAAGCGCCATCCGCTGGATGTTGGCTTGAAGTCGACTGCGACATTTCCATTTTCGCCGGCGGCATAAGCGTATTTGAAACTGTTGGTGACCAGTTCCGCCACCAGGAGACCTATTCCGCTCGCCATGTCCGAAGGAAGCCTGACGGCATCGGCGGTCAGCTTGATCGCAGTAATCTGGGCCGGTGCGGTGTGTTTGAGGCTTTCGCACAATCTGCGCAGGAAGTCGTCGATCTCGACTTCCTCCATACTGCCGCTGAGATGCAGTTGCCTGTGAACCGTTGCGATGGCCAGCACCCGGTTGCCCGCCATATCGAGCTGCTTTTTCGCTTCATCGCTGGAGGCGCTGCGGCTCTGCAGTGCCAACATGGACTGCACAAGCTGCAGTGAGTTCATGAGGCGATGATTGCCTTCCCGCATCAACGTCTCTTTTTCCTGCACCATGGCTTCGGCCTGAAGCCGGGAGCTGCGCTCGGCGGCGGCGACCCGGCGCAACTCCAGCAGCTTCATGACCTGGTTGGCCATCAGACGGAGAAAAGCCTGCTGCGTCTCATCGAGCTCGCGCGGCTTGTAGTCGAGCACGCAAACCGTGCCGAGCGGAAAGCCTTCCGGCGTCTCCAGCAGCGCACCGGCATAGAAGCGAAGGTGTGGATCACCAACGACCAAGGCATTGTCGCAGAAACGATGGTCAAGCGTCGTGTCGGGTACGATGAACAGGTCAGGCTGCAAAATGGCATGGGCGCAGATCGAGCTGTCGATTGGCGTCTCACGTACGCCCAAACCGACTTCGGCCTTGAACCACTGGCGGCCCTGGTCGATCAGGTTGATGACCGAGATCGGCGTTCCGCAAATCGCCGACGCGACTTTAACAACCTCGTCGAAATCAGCCTCGCGCGGCGTGTCGAGGATGCCATAGCTCCGAAGGGCAGCAAGGCGATACTCTTCGGCGCTGTGCAGCTCCGCTTTCACCGGCATCTCTGTGTTTCGAGGTTGATGTATGACACCGTGCACTTCGCGGCAGCAGGTGTCCACCTAATTCGGCCGAAACGGGAGCTAACTCTTTACGGAACCAACGTTAATCGATGCGATTGCATGCGTTGGGAGGCGTTGCAGTGTAACGTCTGAGACGGGCGCCCGCTCGCCCTCGTCGTGGAGGACGAGTTTCTGATCGGCATGGAGGCCGTCGACATCAGGTCCGCCGGGCTCGATGTCGGCCAGGCCTGAAGGTCAGTCGTTCTTTGTTTGCTGAGTTTCGCGGGCCAGTCTCAAGGCTTTCAGCCGTTCCCGGTTTTCATGGAACGCTCTTTGCGCACGTTCGTGCTCGGTCATCGCCTTGGCAGCTTCTACTTCCCTGAATACCTTCCGGGCTTCGCGCTCGGCCGGCGTAATTACTTTCCGTTCAAATGTGTCGCTCATCTCTAGTCCTTCACTCCTCTCTCCCCGACGCTTCGGAGATACCGCAGGCCCTCGATTGCGAGGGCTTTTTCGTCAGTTTCGGGCTTTTCGGCCAGGTATCTGGTGACCCTCCGTCGCGCCGCCCTCTCCTGATCGACCGTCAGATTCACGATCATCCCATAGGTTTTCATGACCCGATCGATTGCTGCCTGCATGATACGCTCTCCTGAAATACCCTCCTTCAACCCATCGGGGGAACTTTTGTTCCATGGTCCGCGTTGGCGCGAAAACGGAGATCAACCATGGACGCGACCCGCTGCGCGCATTGCAACAAGCGCATGAAGGCCGTCCTGGCCGAGAACGGCCGGACCGAATTCAAATGCCTGAAATGTGACCTGGTCGACCCGCTGCGGACCGACGCGGTGAAATGGGCAGAAAGCCCTCTCGCGGAATCGGCGGCCGATTGACGGCCTTAGCGCTCCCATCGGTTGCAGCGCCGGTCCGAGCTATCTACTTTTTTGCGATCCTGGAAACATCGGGAATCGGGCCTGCCATTTCCGCAGACTTCATGCCTTCAACCTGAGTCACGGCTTCCGCGGTGATCGGCGGGTGGCTGGCGATGAGCCCCACGAAAACCAACGCGATCATCCCGTAAGCAATTCCGAAAGCGATGGTCCAGCGTCGATAGACCTGGCGATCCGAGTCGTTCAAATCATTTGGAGACATTTGCATTGAGCAGCCTCCTGCCAAAGAGCCCCGCGCAATGCATTCAATCATGAAACAGAAAGGCAATCTGTGAAGCAGACTACAAGTCGCAAGGCATTTTCGAACGGTTCGACCAGGCGGAGTTCATGGCGGCATCATTTCGTTGCGAGGCTTGGAATGTTGCCGGTCGCGACCGGGAATGGGACTTTTTCATCGTAACGTCATTCTACGACGCTATCGGCTAAGCAGGGAAAAGACTGGCTTCCCCATTAGACGTTTATTTTTTTGGTGTATCTCGTGATTTCAAGGTTTTGGCCGATCCTGGCTGTGTCCCATGCCGTCTGATGGTTCAGCTGTCCACGCGCTCACCGGCGACGCGAGCGGATCGGTGAACCCTGCGGCGCCGATCGCGACGCCAATTCCTGGCCTCGTCTGGGCGTTTCGAATTCATGCCGATGGTTCTGCCGAGGCCCTCCCGGTGGGAGCGCCGATCCCGTTCACGCATGATGGCCTGCTGTGGCTGCATTTCAATTTGATCGATGGGCAGGCCGTGCACTGGCTGGCCGCGGCCGACCTCCAGATACCCGCCCAGGCACGGCAGCTGTTGCTGTCCAAGGATAATTTTCAGCAGATCCACACTGCGGACGATAGCGTGTACGGCGTCATATCCGATCTGATGCGCGACATCGCCGAGACAACCGACGAAACCGGCTATTTGCGTTTCGCGATGACCGAGCGGATCCTGATCAGCGGCAGGCATCATGCGCTTTGTGCGGTCGATGCGACACGCCGCGCGCTCGAAGGCGGACGACGCGTCGAAAGTGCCGCAGCGCTGCTCGAGACAATCGTCGAAAATGTCGCCGACGCCATGGACCGTATCGCCGATCGCGTCGCCCAGTCGCTCGACGAAATCGAAGAGCAGGTATTATCCGACAGCGCCGCCGATCTGCGCCAGACTCTCGGCCGTATCAGGCGAACCTGCGTCCGGCTGCATCGGCAATTGTCGGGACTGCGCGTTGTTTTCCATCGCTTCGAGCACAAGCACGATAGCGACCTCAAACCCGCGCTGCGGCTTCGCGCCGGCAGACTGGCGCAACGCCTCGACGGTCTTGATCACACCATCATCGAAATGCGCGAACGCAGCCGTTTGCTGCAGGAAGAACTGCACCTGAAAATCGAGGAACAAGGCAACGACAATATCCGGGTGCTTTCGGTTCTGACCGCCGTGCTGATGCCGCCGACGCTGATCACGGGCATCTTTGGCATGAACACCAAAGGCCTGCCGTTCACCGACCTCGACAGCGCCTTCCTGTGGGCCTCGCTTCTGATGATCCTGTCTTCCTATGCGGCCTACCTCATCATGAAGCGCATCGGCATCATCAAATAGGCGCCACGGCCCGGGAATTCGACGCGAATGTCCTGGTTGCGCGTATCGTTCGCACTCACCGCCTGTCTCGCAGGTGACATCACCGCGGCCCATGCCGGCGCCAAGGACGAGAGCGCGGCCGAGTGGCTGGCGCCGCAATGGTTCAACGAATGGCATGACGGGCTGGTGGCAAAAGGCCTCAATTTCGGCGCGACCTATATCGACGACAATATCGGCAATGTTTCAGGCGGCACCGGACAAGGCATCACGCATCTCGGCCGGTTCGATATCTCCGTGGATGCCGATCTCGAAAAGCTGGTCGGCTGGACCGGCGGGCGGTTTTTCGCCAACACCTATCAGATCTATGGCAGCGGGCTGACGCACACCTATGTGCACAACCTCGCGACCGTCAGCGAGAGTGAAGCGCTGGCGGATTCGCGGCTCTATAACGTCTATTTCGAGCAGAGTTTTTACAGCGACAAACTCAATATCAGGATCGGCCAGCAGGCCGCCGACGTCGAGTTCTTCGACAGCGAAACCGACGATCTCTTCATCAACGGCACCTTTGGCTGGCCGGCAATCGATGGCGTCAATCTGCCGGCCGGCGGACCGGCGCCGCCGATCGCAGCGCTCGGCATTCGTGTCAAGGCCGCTCTGTCGGACCGGATCACGGCCTTCGCTGCGGTGTTCAACGGCAACGCATCGATGCCCGGGCTGAGCGACCCCCAACTCCTCGACAGCCACGGCACCGCGTTCCGTATCAACGACGCGCCATGGGTGATCGGTCAGGTGCGATGGGATTACGACCTGGAGATCGCCGGACGTCCGCTGGCGGGCAATTTCACGCCCGGCGGCTGGTACCATTCCGGGCAGTTCGACGATCAGCGCTTCACGGCGCAGGGATTGTCGCTGGCGGATCCCGACGGAACTGGCCTTGCGGCGAAGCTGAACGGCAATTTCGGCCTGTTCGCCACCATCGAACAGACGCTGTACCGGCCGCCCTCGGTGACCGATCCCGGGGTTTCAAATTCGCTGCCGGGGATCACGGTGTTCGGCCGGATCGCCTACAGCCCTCCGGACCGCAACCTGATCGACCTCTATCTGGATGGCGGTCTCGGCTTCGTCGGACTGGTGCCGGGCCGTCCCAGCGACCGGATCGGCGCGGGTGTGGCCTATATGCGGATTTCCGGCGATGACCAGGGCCTCGATCGCGACACGCAGTTTTTCACCGGCGTCGCAAGCCCGGTGCGCAGCAGCGAAAAGGTGATCGAGTTGATTTATGAAGCCCATCTCAAGCCGGGCTTGCTGATGGCGCCGTATTTCCAATACGTGTTTCGGCCGTCGGGCGGCATTCCTAATCCGAACGACCCCACCGGAGTTTTACGGATCGGCGACGCCGCGGTGTTTGGCGTCACCACCACGCTCAGATATTAGAACGCGCTGAGAGCGGTTCCTTGCGCTCCTCCCTCCCTCCTCCTCTTCGTTCGCAGGTAACTGTACCCACTATTGCACGCTGAGCAGTGCGATTTGCCATGACTATTTAACGTACACTTTTATTGTTGATAAACTGCCAATTAATGTGTACAAATAATGCCCATGAAGATCGTTTGGGATCATCCGAAGCGCTTGGCAAACATCGCCAAACACGGCTTGGATTTCGCTACGTTGACTGAGGATTTCTTCGCGGACGCCCTTCTAATTACCGCCAAGAGCGGGCGTTACCTCGCTATCGGCAAGGACGTGAAGGGTGTCATTTCTGTCGTTTTTGCCGTCCTCGGGCTCGAGGGCATTTCGGTGATCTCAATGCGTCCCGCTTCGAAAAAAGAACAGAGGCTCTACAATGGCCAAAGCTAAAACCAAACGAACCAAGCTCGGTTATACCAAGGCGGATATCAAAGCCGTTTCCGACAACCCGGAATGGACGAAAGAGGATTTTGCTCGGGCGAAGCCGTTCAGCGAAGTGTTTCCCGACCTCCATGCGAGCATCAAGCGATTTCGTGGCCGACCGAAGGTTGAGAGCCCGAAGGAAGCCGTCACCCTTCGCTTGTCACCAACGACCGTCGAGAAATTTAAAGCCACTGGGGATGATTGGCGAACAAAGATGGCGAAAGCGTTGGAGCGAGCGAAGGTCTAACTGGCTGCAGGGGCGGACTCGCACCCGCGACCTCTGAGTTACGAGCCACCTGCGCGACCGGACTGTGTCACTCTAAATGGACTTTGGACGAAGCTGCACGCAAAGGGCCGATACCGCGCTAACAGCCGAGTTTGTCGGCGACCTCGTTAAAATCCTTGCCGATGACGTCCCAATCGCCCTTTGCCTCGAAATCATATTTCTGCAGCGGGCCATATTCGGTCGGGCGCGCGACGAAGGCGGTCTTCAGGCCGAGCTTCTGCGCCGCCTTCAGATCGTGATTGTGCGCAGCGCACATCATCACCTGCTCCGGCTTCAGGCATAGCAGCTTTGCCGCGCCGAGATAGACTTCCGGATCGGGCTTGTAATGCTCGAACAATTCCGCGGACATCACGAGATCCCAGGGCAGACCGGCGAACTTCGCCATGTTGGTCAACAGCGCGACGTTACCGTTCGACAACGGGCTGATGATGAATTTCTTCTTCAGCCGTGTCAGCGCAGCGACGCTGTCCGGCCAGGCATGCAACCGGTGCCAGCCCATCGTGAGGTGATGCAGGTCGGCGTCGGTTAGTCCCGTGATCGACAATTGCGCGACCAGTTTTTCCAACGATTGGCGGTGCAGCGTATCGAGGATCACATAGCCATTCTGCGGGTTCTTGCGCACCACATCCATCGAGGCGGCATAGACCGCGCGCCAGCCGTCAACCAGGGCGGTCCAGTCGGCCTTGATGCCGCGCGTCTCGCCCCATTTGGTGAAATCGTTGATCAGGCTGCTGCGCCAGTCGACGATGGTGCCGAAGACGTCGAACACCAGGGCCTTTACCGCTGAAACGTCGGACATGTTGATTTCCTCTTATTGTTGTTCTTCGCTTTTACTTTCCGTCATTCCGGGATGGTCCGAAGGACCAGACCCGGAATATCGAGATTCCCAGATGCGCAATTGCGCATCATAGTTCGATGCTTCGCATCGCCCCGGAATGACGACTTATTCCTCAAAACAATTTGCGGTACTGCATGAAGCCCGAATTATCAGCGACCTGATCGTACAGTATTCGCGCCTGCGCGTTGGTGGTTTGGGTCAGCCAGTGTACCCGGCTGCAGCCGTCGGCCTTGGCCTTTTCATAGACCGCTTCGATCAGCGCGCGGCCGACACCGTGGCCGCGGCCGCTTTCCGCGACGAACAAATCCTGCAGGTAGCAGTAATTGCCCGGCGTCCAGGTCGAGCGATGATACAGGTATTGGACGATGCCGGTCAGTTTGCCATCAACATAGGCGCCGAGCAGAAACATCGGCTCGTCCGGGTCATGAAAGCGCTGCCACGCGACGTCGCTGGCGCCGGGCGCCAGCGTCGCCTTGTAGAAGGTGAGATAGCCGTTCCATAGCGGCTCCCACGCCGCGCGCTCGTCAGCACCGACCGGCCGGATCACCACCTTGCCAGCCATTGCTGAGCCCTCAATCGAGGTGGAACTTGTCGAGCTGCCGGTGCTCGGCCTTGATGTAACGCACCGTACCGGTGACCGAACGCATCACGACGGTTTCGGTCTCGATCACATCCTTGCGGAACTTGACGCCCGACAACAGCGATCCCGTGGTGACGCCGGTCGCGGCGAACAGGCAGTCGCCTTTGGCCATGTCCTCGATGCCGTAGATCATGCGCGGATCGGTGACACCCATCTTATGGGCCCGTTCCTTCTTTTCCTCGCTGTCGAGGATCAGCCGGCACTGCATCTGGCCGCCGATGCAGCGCAACGCCACCGCCGCCAGCACGCCTTCAGGCGCGCCGCCGGTGCCGATATACATGTCGACGCCGGTCTCCTCGGGGGTCGCGCAGTGGATCACGCCGGCGACGTCGCCGTCGGTGATCAGGCGCACCGCGGCACCGGTGCTGCGCACGCCCGTAATGATGTCGGAATGGCGCGGGCGGTCGAGCACCAGCACCGTGATCGCGGAGGGATCGACGCCCTTGGCCTTGGCCAGCCGACGGACGTTGTCGGCCGGTGACGCGTCGAGCTCGACGACGCCCTTGGCGTAGCCGGGACCGACCGCGAGCTTCTGCATGTAAACGTCGGGCGCGTGCAGCAATGTGCCGCCATCGGCCATCGCCATGGTCGCAATCGCGCCCGGCATGTTCTTGGCGCACAGCGTGGTGCCTTCGAGCGGATCGACCGCGATATCGACCTTCGGGCCGGCGTTGATGCCGACCTTCTCGCCGATGAACAGCATCGGCGCCTCGTCGCGCTCGCCCTCGCCGATCACGACGGTGCCTTCGATCGGCAGCTTGTTGAGTTCGCGGCGCATCGCATCGACCGCGGCCTGGTCGGCCGCCTTCTCGTTGCCGTGGCCGCGCAGGCGCGCCGCCGAGACCGCAGCGCGCTCCGTCACTCGCACGATCTCGAGCGTCAGAATGCGCTCCAGCAACATCTGCGGCGGAACGGAAATATGGGTCGACATCGGAGCACTCCCTCAAACCAAATGGCAGGTGTTTCGGCCTGCCCGTAACAGCGCTGTCGCGCTAGTTCTTTTCAATCCGGATAACCTGCGGCCGCCCGCTGATCACCTTGTCGCGCTGCACCGCCTGCAACGCACGATATACCGCATCCTCGCTGGTCGCATAAGTAATCAGAATGACCGGCACCGGCGAAGCTTTGCCCTTCGCGGCCGCAGCGTCAACGCCATCGGGATGGCGTTGCACAATCGATTCAATAGAAATCTTCTGTTCCGCTAGCCGGGTGGCAATCGTCGCCGCCGTGCCTGCCAAATCCCGCGCCATCAGGCGGATATAATAGCCACCCTCGTGACGCTCCATCGGCGCCTTGCTGGTGGCGCGCAACCGTTCCACCGGACGCCCGAACGGCTTGGCGCGGATGCCGCGCGCAACATCGGCGATATCGGCGACCACGGCGGATGCGGTCGCAGCCCCACCGGCGCCCGGCCCGACCAGCGTGATCGGCGGGATGCCCTCGCCGTCGATCGTCACGGCATTGGTGACGCCCATCACCTGCGCGATCGAGGATGATTTCGGCACCATGGTCGGATGCACGCGCTGTTCGATGCCCTTGGCGGTGCGCACCGCGACGCCGAGCAGCTTGACGCGGAACCCGAGTTCCTCGGCCGCGCGCAAATCCTCCGGCTTGATCGAGGAAATACCTTCGACATACACCGCGTTCTGCGCGACCTTGGTGCCAAAGGCGAGGCTCGCCAGAATCGCCAGCTTTTGCGCAGTGTCGTGACCGTCGACGTCGAACGATGGATTGGCCTCGGCATAGCCGAGCCGCTGAGCATCCTTCAGGCATTCGGCGAACGACAAGCCTTCCTGTTCCATCCGGGTCAGGATGTAGTTGCAGGTGCCGTTGAGGATGCCGTAGACGCGGTTGATGTCGGTGCCGGCAAGCCCCTCGCGCAGGGTCTTGATCACGGGAATCGCCGCGCCGACCGCGGCCTCGAAATTCAACGCGCCGCCGTGCTGCTCGGCCCACTTCGCCAGCTTCAGGCCGTGTTTGGCGATCAGCGCCTTGTTGGCGGTGACCACCGACTTGCCGGATTTCAGCGCGGCCTCGATCGCCGACAGCGCGGGGTCGCCGGCACCGCCCATCAATTCGACAAAGCAGTCGATGCCGGGATCGTTGGCGAGTTCAAGCGCGTTCTTCGCCCAAGCGACGCCGCGCAGATCGACGTTGCGCTTTTTGGCCTTGGAGCGCGCTGTGACCGCGACCACGCGCACGCCTCGCCCGCTGCGCGCTGCCAGGGTGCGGCCCTGCGCTTCGATGAGGCGTACGACTTCAGCGCCAACCGTGCCGAGCCCCGCAATACCCACGTTCAGGGGTGCGACCATGACGAGAAAAACCTGTCGGAAAGACTGTGACGAGGCATGATCCCTGACGGGAATCAGGCCTACCGCCGGTTGGCGAGAGGAACCACGTTGTGCAACGTTTCAAGGCCGCTTTCAAGGAAGCGGCGCACCCCGCGGGCGGCCTGGCGGATACGTTGCTCGTTTTCCACCATGGCGATGCGGACATAACCCTCGCCATGTTCGCCGAAGGCCACGCCCGGCGAGACCACGACGCCGGATTTCTCCACCATCAGGGTTGCGAACTGCATGCTGCCGACGTCACGGAAGGCTGCTGGCAGCGGCGCCCAGGCGAACATCGAGGCATCGGGCGGCGGAATGTCCCACCCTGCCCGGCCAAACGACTCCACCAGCGCGTCGCGGCGCTTGCGGTAGGTGTCGCGCATCTCCTTGATGCAGTCCTCCGGGCCGTTGAGCGCCGCGGTCGCGGCGACCTGGATCGGGGTGAACGCGCCGTAGTCGAGGTAGGATTTCACCCGCGCCAGGGCGGCGATGATGCGCTCATTGCCGACGGCGAATCCCATGCGCCAGCCAGCCATCGAAAAGGTTTTGGACATCGAGGTGAACTCGACCGTCACATCGATCGCGCCGGGCACCTGCAACACCGAGGGCGGCGGATTGTTGTCGTCGAAATACACTTCGGCGTAGGCCAGATCCGACAGGATGAAGATCTCGTGCTTCTTCGCGAAGGCCACCAGATCCTTGTAGAAATCGAGGCTCGCGACATAGGCCGTCGGATTCGAGGGATAGCAGACCACCAGCGCGAGCGGCTTCGGAATCGAATGGACGATGGCGCGCTCGACCGCTTCGAAGAATTGCGGCGTCGGCTCCGAGGGCACCGAGCGGATCACGCCGCCCGCCATCAGGAATCCGAAGGCATGAATGGGGTAGCTGGGATTGGGACACAGCACGACATCGCCGGGCGCCGTGATCGCCTGCGCCACGTTGGCAAAGCCCTCCTTCGAGCCCAGCGTCGCCACCACCTGGGTTTCCGGATTGAGCTTCACGCCAAAACGCCTGGCATAATAGGCCGCCTGCGCCTTGCGCAGGCCGGTGATCCCGCGCGAGGCCGAGTAGCGGTCGGTGCGAGGCTTGCCCAGCGTTTCCTTCAGCTTCTCGATCACATGGGGCGGCGTCGGCAAATCCGGGTTGCCCATGCCGAGATCGATGATGTCGGCGCCGGCATTACGCGCGGCCGCCTTGGCCCGGTTGACCTGTTCGAACACGTAAGGCGGCAGGCGGCGTATGCGGTAAAAGTCTTCCATGGGTCCTGGCTCCGACAGCCGGTAGGGCAGAATCTAGGGCAGAATCGCCGACAGCTTTTGCACCGAAACAAGACAAGGTTTCGACCGGAACTCGCATCTAATCAAAGATTTAGAGCGAATTCAGGCGCAAAATCGGCGGCTTCGACCTGATTTGCGGTTGAATTGGGTTCTTGTACCACGGACGGCCGGATGCGCCAGCATGACCGTCAGGTGACTTGATGTCTCGCTGTTCCCGGTTGGGCGGCGGCCTATTTCCCGGCCTGGGCGGCCGCCTGGTCCTTGGCGGCGGCGGCCGAGGCCTGGCGATCCCGCGCCGCCAGCAATTCGGCCTTGATCTTGGCCTGTTCGGCCGGCGCGATTGCCGCCTCATCGCGATTGGGAGGCAAATCTTCTACCGGCAGGTAGGCGCCGGCCTCCTTCGGACGTCCGGGCGCATCCGCGGGCGTACCGACCAGTGGCAGATCGGCGATCGACATCGAGCAGCCGCCAAGCGCGAGCGCCGCCGCCAGCAGCGCGCCCCAAGCCAGCGCCGTGTTTTTCCGATTCCCCGACATGCGTCCCCGCAGTCCCCTACTCTATTCGAACTTTACCGCACTCTGGCGTTTATTTCATCAGCGGCCATCCACCGCTCAAACCATTGTCGCCAGACCCCCTTAAAGCCTGAACAACTAATCGAACCGTTGAGGCTTGAATATGACCGAACCGAGATCGTTTATCGCAACGCAACACACGCTGTCGTCAGGGTTAACTTCACTCCTGACATGGTCGATTGAGCGCGGTGACGAACCGCAAAGGAATCTGTAGTGTTGTCGGCATGAGCGATGTCACGACCGACACCCAGCAAAAGAAGAAATTCGATCCCGAAGCCTTTGCGATGAATCTCGCGCGGGCCATGGAGAGCAGCGGCCAGGCGCTGGCAGCCTATCTCAAGCCGCGGGAAAATGGCGAGCCAAAAGATAAGCCGCCGAGCGAGCTTGGCGAGGTGATCAAGACCTTCACCGCGGTCGCCGAATACTGGCTGTCGGACAATACCCGGGCGAACGAACTGCAGATGAAGATGGGCAAGGCCTATCTCGATCTGTGGGCCTCCTCGGCGCGCCGTCTGGCCGGCGAACAGGTGCCTCCGGCGATCGAGCCCTCGCCGCGCGACAAGCGATTCAAGGATCCCGAGTGGAAATCCAACCAGTTCTTCGATTTTCTGGTGCAACTTTACCTGCTGACCACGCAATGGGCGCAGGATCTGGTGCAAAAGGCCGACGGTCTCGATCCGCACACCCGCAAGAAGGCCGAGTTCTACGTCCAGCAGATCAGCAACGCGCTGGCGCCGTCGAATTTCGTTCTCACCAACCCGGAAGTGCTGCGCGAGACGCTTGCGTCCAGCGGCGACAATCTCGTGCGCGGCATGAAGATGCTGGCCGAAGACATCGAGGCCGGGCGTGGCAGCTTGCGCATCCGTCAGTCGGACCCGGCCAACCTGGTGGTCGGCGTCAACATGGCGACCACGCCGGGCAAGGTGATCTTCCAGAATGATCTGATGCAACTGATCCAGTACACGCCGTCGACGGAAAACGTGCTGCGCACGCCACTGTTGATCGTGCCGCCCTGGATCAACAAATTCTACATCCTCGATCTCAAGCCGGAAAAATCCTACATCAAATGGTGCGTCGATCAGGGCATCACGGTGTTCGTGATTTCCTGGGTCAATCCCGACAAGGAGCTCGGCCAGAAGACCTTCGAAGATTACATGAAGCAGGGTCCGCTGGCGGCGATGGACGTGATCGAAAAGGTCACCGGCGAGATGAAGGTTCATACCGCGGGCTACTGTGTCGGCGGCACCCTGCTCGCCGCGACGCTGGCCTGGCTGGCCGAGAAGCGCCGCGTCCGCGTCACCTCGGCGACCTTCTTTGCCGCCCAGGTCGACTTCACCCATGCCGGCGACCTCTTGGTGTTCGTCGACGAAGGCCAGATTTCGGCGCTTGAGCGCGACATGCAGGCCAGCGGCGTACTCGAAGGCAGCAAGATGGCGATGGCCTTCAACATGCTGCGCTCGAATGACCTGATCTGGTCGTATGTCGTCAGCAATTACCTCAAGGGACAATCGCCTTCCGCCTTTGACCTGTTGCACTGGAATTCGGATGCGACGCGGATGCCGGCGGCGAACCATTCCTATTATCTGCGCAACTGCTATCTGGAAAACCGGCTGTCCGCGGGCACCATGGTGCTCGACAACACGCTGCTCGATCTGTCGAAGGTGAAGGTGCCGGTCTACAATCTGGCGACCCGCGAGGACCACATCGCGCCGGCGGATTCGGTGTTGTACGGCTCGCAGTTTTTCGGCGGTCCGGTGCGGTTTGTCCTGTCGGGATCGGGCCATATCGCCGGCGTGGTCAATCCGCCCGCGCTCGGCAAGTACCAGTTCTGGACCAACGATAATATCAAGGACGTCTCATTGGCGGACTGGATCAAAGGCGCGCAGGAACACAAGGGATCCTGGTGGCCGGACTGGCGCCAATGGCTGGCGAATATCGATGCCGAGGAAGTGCCGGCGCGCGCCGTCGGCACCGCCGAATTGCCGCCGATCGAGGATGCCCCGGGCAGCTATGTCCGGGTTCGCGCGTAGCGCAACGAAGCGCGTTTGAATATAACAGGCCAGCCCGCCGGGCGGTTGGGTCTGAAATTCAATTGAGGGGGAGTGCCTATGACGCGCGAATTGTTCTGGCTGACACTCACGGTCATTATGACGGGACTGCTGTGGGTGCCCTACGTGCTGAACCGTTGTCAGGTTCGCGGCCTCGGCGGCGCCATGGCCAACCCCACGCGTGGCGACAAGCCGCATGCGGAATGGGCCAACCGCTTGATGTTCGCGCACGACAATGCGGTCGAAAACCTCATCATCTTCGCGCCGCTGGTCTTGATCCTCAACGAGATCGACTATTCCACCAAATGGACGGTGCTCGCCTGCGCGGTCTATTTCTGGGCCCGTGTCGCCCATCTGATCGTCTATACAATAGGCCTGCCGGTGTTCCGCACGCTGGCCTTCACCGTCGGTTTCCTGGCGCAGGCGGTGCTGGCATTGGCGATTTTCAAGATTCTCTGACGCATCTGATCGAAAGTTATGGCATCGAAAGAGCGCGGTGATTACGCCGCGCTTTTTCGTACCGTCAGATGCAGCATATTGGCGGGCGTCTCGTCAAAACTCTTGATGACGCTGCTGTCGGAACTCAGCGAATCCCATGGCCCGGCGGCGGCGTAGGTGGCCTGCAGCCATTCCGGCGAGGGATAATTGTAGTAACGGCCGAGTTTGTCGCGGCCGTCGCTCTCGCCGATCTTGAAGCTCGCGTAGAACACACCTGACGGCTTCAACGCGCGGTGGATGCGAGCGAGAATGCTTTCGAGTTCGTCTCGCGGCACGTGCAAGAGGCAAGCGCTGGCCCAGACCCCCTCATAGGCTTCCTGCGCGTCGAGTTGATCGAACCGCATCGCTTCAACCGGATGGCCGAGACGGCGCGAGGCGATCACGGCCATCTCGGGTGAACCGTCGGTCGCACGGAGGGCAAAGCCCTCAGCCAGCATCACGGCCGAATGATTGCCGGCGCCGCAGCCGAGTTCGAGGATCGAAGCTCCTGATGGCAGCAGTTCGAGGAAACGCACCAGCCGCGTGGACGGAGCCTTGGCCCAGTCCGCATAGGCTTGCGCGTTGTCGCGGTAGAACTGCAGCGTGCCGTCGTCCACCTATCGCGCCCTCTTCACTCCGGAACGCCCAGCATCAGCTTCATGTTCTGCACCGCCGCTCCCGAGGCGCCCTTGCCGAGATTGTCGAGGCGCGCGACCAGAACCGCCTGCCGGTGCTTGTCGCTGGCAAACACATAGAGCTCGAGCCTGTTGGTCTCGTTGAGCGCCTCCGGCTCGAGCCGTCCGCTCTTGATCGCGGCGTCGTCGAGCGCCATCACCGAGACGTAGACGCTATCGGCGTAACGCTTGGCCAGTGCGGCGTGGAGGTCGGCGCCATCAGGCTTGCCCGGTAGCATGTCGAGATGCAGCGGCACCGATACCAGCATGCCCTGACGGTAGTCACCGACCGACGGGACGAAGATCGGCCGCCGCGTAAGATGAGAGTAGAGCTGCGTCTCCGGCACATGCTTGTGCTCGAATCCGAGGCCGTAGAGTTCGAAGGCCGGCGCGGTGCCGTCTTCGAAACTTTCGATCATGGATTTGCCGCCGCCCGAATAGCCGCTCACCGCGTTGATGGTGATGGGATAGTCCGCCGGCACAATACCCGCATCGACCAGCGGCCGCAGCAGCGCCACCGCGCCGGTCGGATAGCAGCCCGGATTCGAAACTTTTCGCGCCAACCGGATCTTGTCGGCCTGATCCGGCGCGAGTTCGGGAAAGCCGTAGGCCCAATCAGGCGCGACCCGAAACGCGGTCGAGGCATCCAGCACCTTCGGCGCCGAATTGCCCATGCTGTCGATCAGCGCGACGGTCTCTTTGGCGGCCTCGTCCGGCAGGCAGAGGATCACGAGATCCACTTCCTCCATCAGCGCGCGCTTGGCACCCGCATCCTTGCGCTTGTCGTCGGCGATGCTTTTCACCGTGACGTCGTTCTGCAGCGCCAGGCGCTCGCGAATGCCGAGGCCGGTCGTTCCCGCCGCACCGTCAACGAATACGGCAGGCTTCGCGGAGGCGCCGCTGGCCGAGGTCTGGCCTGTGGGCTGCTTGGTGTCTGAGAGGGTCATGGCACGTTCCTTGATTCCGCTGAGGCGCTGACAGGCACCACTGATTTGTAATCCAACTGCGGCCGCAGCGCGACCATCTGTTTTCCAATCGTCTGTGCGGCGTCATCGTTCTGTCGCATCATGGCCGAGGCGATCGCCGCGTGATCCGCATCGGATTTATGCTGGTTCAGTTTGAAGGTGCCTTCGATCTCCTCAACCTGCATCGTGAGGCCGACGATGGCTTTCTTCATCGCGTCGAGCCGCCCAGCCGTCATCTTCGACGAACTCCAGGGCGGTTTCGGTGCGAGCCAACCCTCGAACTTGGCGCTCAGCGCCTCGACCTGCGCACTCAGTTCCTCGTCGGACAATTTCCGCACCGCGCCGGTGAGATGCACGGTCTGATACAGCCACGTCGGCACCTGATCCGGCGAGACGTACCAGTCAGGCGACACATAGGCATCCGGACCGTTCACGGCCAGCAGCCAGGACGCGGTGCCGTCGGCCAGCCGGATCAGCGGATTGCCGCGGGCGACGTGAAACATCACGCGCGGCGTACCGTCAGCGGCATAGTCGAGATAAAACGGCAACGGCGACGCGATCGGCTTGTTGCCGTCCCACGCGCAGACCGTGCCGAAACCGCGCGTTTCGGCAAACGCGAGGCTGGCGGCGCGGTCGGACTTGAACATCGGGGGCGTATACATCTCGAACTCCTGCTTGACGTAGGAGCCGCCAGACCGAACCCGCGAGATTTTGAAAGGAAAATGCCGCGGAAGGGATCCGGCGGCAGGGGCGATATCTTAAACGCAGATGTCCGCCCGTACCGCAGAGGTACGGCGGCGGCGAACGACAAAGATGGTCGCAGCGTTGATCATGGGCGCGGCTATAAGGCCGCGCCCTGTTTTCGTCAAGATATGCGACGGTCATTCGGGGCGGGAGCGAGCGAGCGAATCAGATGCGCAATGGCGCAGGAATTCGAATTCCGGGTTCGACACTTGGCGTCGCCCCGGAATGACGTCCCCGTATCAGATCACCGGATTCCACGGCGCGGGCACCACCCGGTAGCCGGCGCCGTCCTTTTCGACATGGCCGAGGCCCGGGAACGGATAATGGAAGCCCTGCACTGCGAGCTTCTCGGCCACCACCATGTCGTAGATCCGGCGGCGGGTCTTTTCCGCGACGTCACCGTCCTGGTCAAAGAACGCGTGCCAGCCCGGATTGGTCGCGAACGGGTTGGGATTGTTGGTGACATCCGACTGGACGAAGACCTTGTCCGAGCCCGACGACAGCACGTAGGAGGTGTGGCCCGGCGTATGGCCAACGCTTTCCACCGCGAGCAGTCCGGGAGCGACTTCCTTGCCCCACTCATAGGGCGTGACTTTCTTCTTGAGACCTGCCTCGAAGACGTTGCGGTTGTTCTTGAACAGGCCCGCCATGCGTCCCGCCGGCGCCCGGCTCATCTCGCCATCGTCCATCCAGAATTTCCACTCGGTGGCGGGCACCAGCACTTCAGCGTTCGGAAACGCCGGCGTGCCGTCGGCCGTCAGCAGGCCGTTCACATGGTCGGTGTGAAAATGCGAAATCACCACCATGTCGACCGCCTTGGGGTCGAAGCCGGCGGCGACCAGATTGTCGGCAAACAACCCGTTGGCGCCCTTGGTGTTGGCCTTCGCCAGCGCGCCGTTGCCGGTGTCGATCACGACCAGCTTGCCGCCGGTATTGAGCACCAAAGGCGCGAAATAAATCGTCATCATGTCGCGCGGCATGTAGGCTTTCTCAAGCGCCGCATTGACCTCATCCTTCTTCGCATTGACGATGAAGTTGTCCTCGAGTTTGAACACATTCTTGCCGTCGGAGACCACGGTGACCATGATGTCGCCGACCTTGTAGCGATAGAAGCTCGGCGCCTGCTTGTCGGCGACCGGTGCTGAAGCCAGCGCCGGCATCGAGGGTGCCGCCGCGATGCCGGCAGCTCCGGCCGCGGCTCCAAGCAAGGCGTGACGTCGTGTCAATTCCATCTGATGTCCTCCCAATGAGACGATAAGTCTGGTTGCGTTTGCCGCTTCTTGAGGCGTTTCGGCGCAGCTTCCTTTACCAGCGTTTTGCCGGTCCTGCGATGGCGGCGAAACGCTATGGGCGCGTTCCGAGGGCTAACCCTTTCGATCGCGGCTTATTCCGGCGGCCATACCGCGCGCCTAGGTCCGATCCGTCAGAGCCCACCCGACAATCCGAGGTGACGAAACAGAATCCCCCAAAAAGAACCCGCTGCGGTCAGCCCCGCCAGACGGGCGCTGGCTTCCTGATTGCCGGCATTGGAGGCTTTGCCATACCACTTGATGGCCTCCTCCCGGTCCTTCGCAACGCCTGTGCCGCTCTCATAGGCCCAGCCCAGATTATATTGCGCGTAACTGTCGTTCCGATCGGCGGCTTTGTGAAGCCAGTACATCGCCTTCGTATAATCCTGCGGTACGCCCTGGCCCTTGATGTAGAGTAATCCGAGATTCATCTGTGCCCAGGTCGACCCTTGATCAGCCGCCTTGCCAAACCACTTGGCAGCCTGCTCAAAGTCCTGGGTGAGCCCACGACCGTCTCTGTATAAACTCGCCAGGCGTGCCTCGCCGTAGGCATCGCCCTGTTCGGCTGCCTTGGCGTACCATTCGGCTGCAAGTTTTTCGTCGCGCGCGACACCAAGTCCTCCCTCATACGCGTAGCCCAGATGCGACTGGCTGTACGCATCGCCCTGCTCGCCGGCCTTCTGAAACCATGCAATGGCTTCGACGCGATCGAGTTGAACCCCGCGGCCAGCTTCGTACATGCTGCCGACATATGACTGCGCCTTGGGGTTTCCCATTTCCGCGAATGGTTTGAGCCGCGCCAATGCGAGCTTGTAGTTTCGCGCCTGAAACGCGCTTACGCCTTCGGAAAATTCGGGGCTGATGTCGGCGATATCGGGCGCCGCCGATGGCGTCAGGCCAACCGGCCCGTACTTGAAACCGGTGAACTTGTCCAAGCCCGTCTTGATGGCTGCAGCGAACTCCGCCGGACATACCGCAGCGTCGAACGTCAGCCGGACCAGCGCGCTGGAGCGCAGGGTCCGGCCATCGAGCACAACCGCGCCGTTCACCTCGATGCGGCCGTGCGTGCGCCCGAAGGCAGTGTTGCCGTCGACGTTGGCGAGGTAAGTGAGCGGCGCGGGCTTTTCGTAGAAACTGGTTCCTTCGGGGACGGTCAGCGAACTGGTCTCCCGGTACTCCAGAGAGCGGCATGGAAACGGCTGGCCGCTCGGTCCGCCGGCCGTCAGGGCCGCGAGCGAGGGGCGAACCTCCGTGAGCGGCAGCATTCTGACACGCTCGGCTTGCTGGCGGTCGACAGCCGAACTGATCTGAAATGTCGTCGTGATGGCGTAGCTATCGGATAAGTCGCGAGGATTTGGAAAACTGTAGTCGCCGGAGCCACTCAGACCAGCCGACTCGATCAGCTTCCTGGCAGCGCTCGGTCGGTCCACCTTTTCGAGGTTCTGGGCCATCGCGCGCCCGAGCATCGCACCTAATCCGCTGCCGGACAGGATCGAACGAGCCCGGCGCGTGCCATCGTCGGCGAGCGTGTATTCGGTATCCGCAGCGAGTGCGAAGCGCTCCGGTTTGGCCACGGGAATGCTGGCGAGGGTACCCTTGTCGATGTTGAGCACCGGTTTGCCATTGAGCCTCGGAGGCAAGGAGCCGAAAGCTGAAAGCGATGCCGTCGGATCAAGATACTGATCGAGCTGCGGCACATACACGATGGCATGGTCGAAATTCGCAGTAGCCACCTCAGTAAGCGTGTATTGCATCTCGGCATTCACGGCGACGAGATTCGCTTCGATCCCTTGTGCGGCAAGCAGAGCCTTGAGGATGGTTGCATGCGCCTTGCAATCGCCATAGCGAGCCGCCAGCACCGCCGACGCAGGCTGCGACGTCAACCCTCCGTCCTCGAAGCCGATGCCGACGTAACGGATATTGCGTGCCACCCAATTGTGGATCCGCTCAACCTTGGCGCTGACATCACCGGCGTCGCCGACAATCTCGTTCGAGAGCTTGCTCAACGCCCCGTCGGGCTGCGCCATCGGGGCATTCCGGGCATTCAACATAGCGGCGAAAGCGGCATAATCCGCGAAGGTGCTGACTTCGATACGCTGGGCGTCGTCGAATGAATCGCCATCCATCTGGCGCGGCTTCGGCGTCTCCTGCCTGAGGCGGAGATGATGTACGACCCGGTCGCCCAACCTCTCTTCGCTTTGCTCGAGGTTTCGCCCGGCGATGTGCAACGGCCTGGAAGCCGGACCATCGAGCGTAACTTCGATCGTCTCGGGCGGCTGATCTGCCGGCTCGCTCCAATAACGCGCGAATTCTCCAGCGAAGTGGGGCCTCCTTGACTTGTAAGTCATGCGCCCCCTCACCTTGTCACCGGGCGCAACAAATGGATAAGCAATAATCCTGAGCCGCCGTTCGTCGAAATAGGGTGACGAAGTATCGGCCGATGCAGGTTGGTCGCGGACGGCGCGGTCATCGACCGGCATCACGCTGCCGTCCGCTTTCACCGTGGCCAGGCCCTCGACCGTTAATTCATCGAAATAACTGTTATAGCCAACGTTCTGCTGTGAGATCGCCTGAGCACCGTTCTCGTCGAGTGCCTGGATTTCAAAATCGAAGACGGTCGTGCTCGCGCCCTGCGCGTCGAACGTGACCGTGTAACGGCTGACCGTTCGCCGCCAGCCGGGGTCGACCCAGGCGGGCTCCTGATGCGTGGTTGCCGCGTCGGCGGCATTGGCAACAAAGGTCGGCCAGGTCAGCAGCAACAGCAAAGCAAAAGAGATGCGATCCATCATGTCGCCGAAGCCCGCGGCTACTCGTTACATTGGCTCCCAGCTACCATCAGGAAATTACCGTCGCTTCGCCTGGATAGAAAAAATTTTATATTCTCACACAAGATGTGAGAGACGATCCTGCCGTGATGGTCTTGATTGAGCTGAGGCAGGATTCTAGGCCACCCGCCACAGCCATTCGAGCACATGCCCGATCACATCGCCGAACAGCAGAAGGGCCGCCGACCAGATCAGCGCCGAGACGAAATTGGCGATCTGGAAACTCCAATACGGCATCTCGAAGATTCCGGCCGCGAGCGGCACCGAGGCGCGCAGCGGCCCGAAGAAACGGCCGATGAAAATGCTGGGCACGCCCCATTTTTTCACGAAGACTTCGCCGCGCGGCAGGATTTCCGGGTAGCGCGATAGCGGCCAGATCTGCGCGACCTGTTCCTTGTATTTGAAGCCGAACCAATAGGAGACCCAGTCGCCGAGCGCCGCCCCTACCCCGCCGGCGATCCAGACCGGCCAGAAGCTGATGCCGCTCGCGCCGATCAGGGCGCCGATCGCGACCAGCGCGCCCCAGGCCGGGATCAGCAGCGAAATGAAAGCGAGCGATTCCCCGAATGCGAGCAGCAGGACGATCGGGGCGGCCCAGGCCGAATGTTCGCGCACGAAGTCGGCAAGCGTGCGCGCAAAATCTTCCATCGAAGAGTGCCCTTCCGAGAGGCCGTGTTGGCCTTGAACCTTTCGAGGGGTCCGATATCTAAGAACAGGTAAGCCAGCCCGTTGCGTGACATCAAGTCACAAAGGGCGGATAGAGCCGTGAGTTGGTGCTCCCAGCCGGCTTCCAATCCTCCGCCCAAGCCCCCGAAAACCCGCAAATAGAATTACAAGGAAATTCGAATGATCGGATCGTTGATGATGTGCGTGAGCGTGGTGATCCTGCTGATCGGAATGCTGGCCGGCGTCGCGATGGGCATGCAGGAGGACTTCGCGCTGCAGCCTGCCCACGCCCATCTCAATTTGGTCGGCGGTGTCCTGCTGTTTCTGTTCGGGCTGTATTATCGGCTGATTCCCGCCGCCGGCGCCAGCCGGCTGGCTAAAATCCAGGGCTGGCTGCACATCGCCGGCGGCATCCTGTTTCCGATCGGCGTTGCCATCGTGATCCTGAAAGGCCCCTCGCTGATCGTGCTGCCGATCGTGGGGTCGCTGATCGTGGTCGCCGCGACGGCGCTGTTTGCGCTAATCGTGTTCCGGACGGCATGGGATTGAGGCGCCTCCTGGCGCCCCACGGGGGCGAGCTTCGAGTAGCGCCCGCTCCATCCGGCCGTCACTTTTTAAGCCCATCCGTGGCATAGTCAGGCAAATCGATTCGCCCGCGAATGCTGCGCGCAACACATGAAGACATATGTCCAAACCATTGAAATCAAACACTAAGAAGAAGACGCCCGCCGACCTGTTCGGCGGCGCCGAACCGAAGGGCCGAGCGCCGTTGAAGGTCGCCTCGCGCGCCTCCACCGCCGAGGACGGCTATACCGCGGCTGATATCGAGGTGCTCGAAGGCCTCGAACCGGTGCGCCGGCGCCCCGGCATGTATATTGGCGGCACCGACGAAAAGGCGCTGCATCATCTGTTCGCCGAAGTGATCGACAACTCGATGGACGAGGCGCTGGCGGGCCATGCGACCTTCATCAGCGTGGAACTGACCGCCGACGGGTTCCTGACCGTGACCGATAATGGCCGCGGCATTCCGGTCGATCCGCATCCGAAATTTCCGAAGAAGTCCGCGCTCGAAGTCATCATGTGCACGCTGCATTCCGGCGGCAAATTCGACTCCAAGGTCTATGAGACCTCAGGCGGCCTGCACGGCGTCGGCGTCTCCGTGGTGAACGCGCTGTCCTCTCGCCTTGAGGTCGAGGTGGCCCGCAGCCAGAAGCTCTATCGCCTGACGTTCGAACGCGGCCACCCCAAGGGCAAGCTGGAAGAGCTCGGCAAGGTCAATAACCGCCGCGGCACCACCATCCGCTTCAAGCCCGACACCGAGATTTTCGGCGCCAAGGCCGCGTTCAAGCCGCAGCGGCTGTTCAAGATGGCGCGCTCCAAGGCCTATCTGTTCGGCGGCGTCGAGATTCGCTGGCGCTGCGACCCTGAATTGCTCAAGGGTCTCGAGGACGTTCCGGCCGAGGACACCTTTCACTTTGCCGGCGGATTGAAGGATTATCTCGCCGCCGCGGTTCACGCCGATACCTTGGTGCATCCCGATATCTTCTCCGGCAAGTCCGGCCGCAACGGCGCGCATGGTGCCTGCGAATGGGCGGTGGCGTGGACGGCGGATGCCGATGGCTTCCTCTCCTCCTATTGCAACACCGTGCCGACGCCGGATGGCGGTACCCATGAATTGGGCATGCGCAGCGCGCTGCTGCGCGGCTTGAAGGATCACGCCGAGCGCGTCGGACAGGGCAAGCGCGCCGCCTCCGTCACCTCGGAAGACGTCATGGTGGGTGCTGCCGTGATGCTCTCGGTGTTCGTGCGCGAACCGGAGTTCCAGGGCCAGACCAAGGATCGCCTCGCCACCGCCGAGGCCCAGCGCATTGTCGAGCAGGCGATCAAGGATCCGTTCGACCACTGGCTGTCGGGCAATCCGTTGCAGGCCTCAAAGCTGATGGATTTTGTCATCGAGCGCGCCGACGAACGGCTGCGCCGCCGCGCCGAGAAGGAAACCTCACGCAAGACCGCGGTGAAGAAGCTGCGGCTGCCGGGCAAGCTTGCCGATTGCACCAATAGCGCGACCGAAGGCTCCGAACTGTTCATCGTCGAGGGCGACTCGGCGGGCGGCAGCGCCAAACAGGCGCGCGACCGCAAGACCCAGGCGATCCTGCCGTTGCGCGGCAAGATCCTCAACGTCGCCTCCGCCACCAAGGACAAGCTCACCGCCAACGCGCAGCTCTCCGACCTGATGCAGGCGATCGGCTGCGGCATCGGTCCGCATTACCGCGAAGAGGATCTGCGCTATTCGCGCATCATCATCATGACCGACGCCGACGTCGACGGCGCCCATATCGCTTCGCTGCTGATCACGTTCTTTTACCGGCAGACGCCACGGCTGATCGATGAGGGTCATCTTTATCTCGCGGTGCCGCCGCTTTATCGCCTCACCCATGGCAGCAAGACGGTCTACGCCCGCGACGACGCCCATAAGGACGAACTGCTCAAGAGCGAGTTCAACGCCAATGCCAAGGTCGATGTCGGCCGCTTCAAAGGCCTCGGCGAAATGATGCCGGCGCAATTGAAGGAAACCACCATGGATCCGGCCAAGCGCAGCATGCTTCGGGTGGTGCTTCTGGCCGACGATCGCGAGGGCACAGCCGATTTGGTCGAGCGACTCATGGGCACCAAGGCCGAAGCCCGGTTCGCGTTCATCTCTGATAAAGCAGAATTCGCCCGCGACGACCTGCTCGACGTTTAAGGCTTAGTGACATTTTTTGTATTCTATTCAATGACTTATGATAGGTCTACAGAGATGACCTTCGAGGCGCCTGCGGGCCGTTTTCCGGCGGGTGTGTTCGCGGCGCAACAGCATTCCGGGCGAAACCGTCTATAACAAGATCCACGTTATCCGAGATTCTCCAGCGACCGACACCGGACGCTGAATTGGCTGAGGAATTTAGAAATGAAAAAGTTACTGCTCGCCCTGACCGCGGTTGCCGCGCTCACCGGAACGGCCTCGGCGGCCGATCTTGCTGCCCGCCCCTATACCAAGGCAGCGCCGATGCCGGTGGCTCCGAACTGGACCGGCTTCTACATCTTCGGCGGTGGCGGCGGCGGCATCTGGGATGCGAACACGGGCGTCAGCACCACGGGCGGCGGTTGCGTCCTCTGCACCAACAACAAGCAGGGTGGCGACGGCTGGTTCGGCACGGTCGGCGCTGGCTATGACTGGCAGTTTAACAGCCGCTGGGTCTTCGGCATCTTGGCCGATGGCCAGTTCGGCAGCATCAAGGGTTCGATCGCCAGCGGTCTTGGCGTGGTCGGAAATGAAAAGCTGAAGGATACTTGGGCGGCTGGCGTTCGGCTGGGTTACCTCGTTGCCCCGAACGTGCTGTCGTATGTCAATGGCGGTTATACCGGTTCCGATTGGTCGGGCACCACCTTGCTTGCCGCGGACACCGGCCTTCCGGCTGGCGTTCACACCAATGGCTTCTCTTCCAACAATGGTTGGTTTGTCGGTGGTGGTGTTGAAAACAACCTCGATATTTTTGGCCTGAGCGCCCCGGGCTGGTTCATGAAGACGGAATATCGGGCCGCGTATTATGGCAACAAGAACATCGACATCCTGAACGATGGCGTAAACACGTCCACCGGTCTCGCTGTTAACTTTAAGCCGATGGTTCAGACGATCAGCACCTCGCTGGTTTATCGCTTCAACTGGGGTGGCCCGGTCGTTGCCCCGTACTGAGCTGAACTAACTGACCTTAAGAAAAAGCCCCGGGATCGCCCGGGGCTTTTTTGTGCCTTGTTGAAAGACCCGAGGGTGACCCCACGCAGGCGTCATCGGCCCTTGCCCTGCCCCAAGCGCAGCGTCACTCTGCCGATCCCAAGTGCGGTTGTCGCACGGATGCTTATCGCAGCAGCCCACGCGAATGAGGATCGGCCCATGCGCCAATTGCTTTTGACCGTTGGCTTTATTGCGCTCGCCATCGGCATGCTATGGATCGGCCAGGGCACTGGCGTGATCAAGTGGCCGCAATCGAGCTTCATGATCGGCGATATCCAATGGGCCGGCTACGGCGTAGCGCTTGCGGGGCTCGGCCTGATCCTGATTTGGCAAGGCAAGCGCTGAAGTCGAGGGCCTGCCGGCGACCAAGGCCTGATACTGAAACCTGATGGCGAGCCCGGCAACGAGCCCTGCCCGCCCAACAACAATGAGGAAAATACTCATGACCGCAAAACTGTTCGACCTCACCGGTAAGGTCGCGATCGTCACCGGCGGCAATGGCGGAATCGGCCTTGGCATGGCGCGCGGATTGGCCGAGGCCGGCGCCGCGATCGCGGTGGTGGCGCGCAACGAGGCCAAGTCGAACGACGCCGTAGCCGAGCTTCAGCAGCACGGCGTGAAGGCGATTTCCGTGGTCACCGACGTCACCGACAAGGCCGCGGTGGCGGCGATGGCCGAGCGCGTCAAACGCGAACTCGGCCGCATCGACATTCTCGTCAACAACGCCGGAGTCACCGTTCGCAAGCCGCCGCATCTGCTCGATATCGAGGAATGGAACAGCGTCATCCAGACCAACCTCACCAGCGCCTTCTTGTGTTCGCAGGCGGTGTATCCCGCGATGAAAGAAGCGGGCGGCGGCAAAATCATCAATATCGGTTCGATGATGTCGATCTTCGGCGCCAGCTTCGCGCCGGCCTATGCCGCGAGCAAAGGTGGCATCGTGCAGTTCACCCGGTCCTGCGCCTGCGCGTGGGCTGGCGACAACATCCAGGCCAACGCCGTGCTGCCGGGCTGGATCGATACCGACCTGACCAAGGGCGCGCGACAACAGATCGAGGGACTGCATGACAAGGTGCTGGCGCGCACGCCGGCGGCGCGATGGGGCGTCATCGACGATTTCGCCGGCATCGCGGTATTCCTGAGTTCAGCGGCGTCGGATTTCGTCACCGGCACCGCCATTCCCGTCGATGGCGGCTTTTCGGTTTCGGGATAGGCTAGCCCGAATTGGCCGGCGCCGCCGGCGAGTGCACATGCTCGGGACGCACGCCAATTGCGAGGAAACGCGCGGTGATGCCTTGCAGCCAGGGCAAGGCGTTGATCACGCGCACGAGCAGCGGGACTTTCAGCGGCTGATCGCCCGGCTTCAGCGCGACGCTGATGATGTTGTTCTGAATCACGGTCTGCATCGTCTGCGTCATCCGCACCGGAAACGTGCGGCGCTGACGCACGGCATCCAGTTCGTCTTCTGACGGACGCCCCTTTACAAGCTTGGCCGCCAGCAGGTTCGCGGTCGCGACCGCGTCCTGCACCGCGAGGTTGACGCCAACCCCGCCCACCGGCGACATCGCGTGCGCAGCATCGCCGATGCACAACAGCCCTGGCCGCGTCCAGCGCTCCAGCCGGTTGATCGCCACCGTCAACAGCTTGACGTCGTCCCACGTCTTCACATCAGCCATCCCGGTCTTCAGGATCGGCGCCATGCTGACGATATCGGCGCGAAAGGCATCGAGGCCGCGCGCTTTCACCACGTCATATTGTCCCTTGGCGATCACATAGGCGCATTGCCAGTAATCGCCGCGATCGAAGGTCACCATCATCTTGCCGGGCTCGAGACGCGCGAACAGATTTTCGTTTTCATCCGCACGACGGCCGGCGCGAAACCACAGCACATCCATCGGTGCGCCGATCTCCTCGACCTCCAGCTTGGCGCATTGCCGCACGATCGAATGCCGGCCATCGCATCCGATGGTGAGATCCGCGTGAATCTCGACCGGTCCCTCCGGCGTATTGGCCAGCACGCCGGTGACGGCATCGCCGGACCAGATCAGATCGGTGGCATCGGTGTTCATCATGACCTTGAGCGAGGCAAACCGCTTGCCGCTCTCGCGCAGGAAATTGAGGAAATCCCACTGCGGCATGAAGGCGATGAAGGGATAGTTCACCTTGAGCCGGCTGAGATCGGCGATACGGATCGCGGTGCCACCGAACAGGCCGTCCATTTTCTGGATTTGCTGATGCGGCAGCTTCAGGAACCCGTCGATCAGGCCGAGTTCGCGCATCACCTGAAGCGTCGAGGGATGCACGGTGTCACCGCGGAAATCGCGGAAAAAATCCGCGTGTTTTTCCAGCACAACGGTCTCGACGCCGGCGCGACCGAGCAAATAGCCCAACATCATCCCCGCCGGGCCACCGCCGACAATGCAGCAGCGGGTATTTATCGTGCGCGACGGTTGCCGTTCGGAGGCAGTGCCAGCGTCCATGATGCAGCTTCCATTGCAATCCGCGTTAGCGGCGGAAGCTTTTTATCTCAGACACGCTGCCGTCGCGATAGGTCAATTCGACTGAGATCGATTTGGTCGCTGGCGGTAATTTGAGATACGGCACGGCGTCGCTCGGAATCACGCTCGGATCCCTGGGATCGCAGGGCGGCATTTTCAGAACCTTGTCGGGCACCGCGGTGTCGATACCGACACGGGCCTCGCGGATCGCGCAGCGATACGACATTAGCTGGGTGTAATAGACCAGCAATCCGTTGAACTCGCGAAATGACAGCCAACTCGTCGCAGTCATGTCGAGGATTTTTCGCTGGTCATGGATCAGCGCCGCCTCCGGATCGAACTTGATCGGAAACGGCCCCTGCATTTCA
Organism: uncultured Alphaproteobacteria bacterium; assembly: GCA_963738105.1. Taxonomy (GTDB): domain Bacteria; phylum Pseudomonadota; class Alphaproteobacteria; order Rhizobiales; family Xanthobacteraceae; genus Bradyrhizobium. The sequence goes on from CAVTWC010000041.1 coordinate 145,170, forward strand.
CCCGAGGTATCGACATAGCGAACCTGAAGCGTAGCTGCCGGCGCATCGGCAGCAAGCTCGATCGACGGATTGGGCATCCGTTTGCGGGTTCGCGGATCGAGCGTGTCGAGAAATCCGGTCTCGCGGAAGTCGCCGCTGTCGCCCATCCGCCAGGAAATGCCGAGCGTCGGATCGAGGATCGAGAACACCACGGTCCAACCGCCATTATGCCGGGAGAACAGCGCGATCGGTGCGTTGACGGCATCGTTCGGCGGCGGCGCCATGCGCGGCACCGACACTGGCGGCAGCGCCGCCATCTGCTGCGTCGGCTTGGTCGTTTCCGTGTTAGGTTGCTTGGCCGCGTCCGGCTCCCCCTTCGCCGCGCCGTTGAGGAAGACGTCATCGACCATCTGGTCGAAATAAACCGGGATCTGTTTGTGGTTCACGGTCTCGGCCATCTCGCTGACGAGCCGGCGCGTGTGCTGGGCGACCTGGACCATATTCTCGCCGGGTTGCAGCAATTCCTTCGAGAAGGTCCGGGTGAACACCGAATTGGGATTGTCGTCATTGTTCGACAGACGATCGAGCGCGGTCTGCCGCGGTCCCGCCGAAAACACCGAGAACACGCCTTCCGGCAATTGCGTCATCGGCGCCAACCCGCCGCCGCCGGCCAGCGCACGGGTGCCCGAGCGCTCGAACGGATTATTGCGGCAAGCGTCGAACACCAGGATCGCGGTGCGCACGCTCTTGTTCTGCAGCCGCTCGATGATGCGGTCGGCCAGCACGGAAGCGTCACGCACCAGCTCTTCCTGGCCCTCGCCCGCGGCCGGCACGTCGGTAGGCAACAAAAAATTCTGGCCGGCGATTTCGAAGCCATGGCCGGCATAAAAAAAGAACGCGGTGTCGCCGGGCCCCAGCGCCTTGTCGAACGCCAGCAGGCTCTCGCTGAAGGCCTGGCGGGTCTGGTTTTCGGCGACCATCACGGTGAAGCCGAGCTGCCTGAGCGTATCGCCCATGGTGCGGGCGTCATTGACCGCCTTTTGCAGCTTGGGGACGTTCTTGTAATCATTGTTGCCGATGACCAGTGCGACGCGTTTTTCGGCGTGCGCGGGCTGCGCGAGCGTCAGCAATGTCGCCGTGAAGCCAAAGATCGTCGCAGCCCTGAACGGCAGCCAGTTCATCATCCCAGTTCCCGCTTTACGTTGGTCGTCCACCACGCGCCCTGACCGCCACGCGTTGGTCGGCAAACCGGGGCTCGGGGTTCAAGGAGTAGCATCCAATCCGGCACCGCCGCCCGTCGGTTTCATTTCCGAAATCGGCGGTGTGGCGACCCAAAAAAGCGTAACCAACAGCGCGCCGGATGTAGGCGAAAAGCGAAGCTTTCGTGACGTTCCGACCACACCCAATTCGCGCTCGCCGGAAGCCACCGCCCCTCGCGGAACAGGCCCATTCTGGCGGTATTTTCAGCAAAAACATTAAGCTTTTTCAGTGCTTCCCGCGCCTGCTCCATTGACTTTGGCCAATACGCGCCTATGTTTCGGCTTGACGCGGCCCGGTATCGAAACGCGATGCTTTGATTAAGCCGCCTGTCTGCGTATCCAAAAATCCCGTGCAAATTTGCATGCCGTTCCGGGGTTGAGCGCGACAGCTTTTTCTGAGATTCCAAGCGGCGGTATCTGCCAGAGGCTCAATGTCTTTTTCCCATCTCGGCTTGTCCGACAAGGTGCTCGCCGCTGTCGCGGCCACCGGTTACACCAGTCCCACTCCCATCCAGGAACAGGCGATCCCCCATGTCCTGGCCCGCCGAGACGTTCTCGGCATCGCCCAGACCGGCACCGGCAAGACCGCTGCGTTCGTCCTTCCGATGCTCACCATTCTGGAGAAGGGCCGTGCCCGCGCCAGAATGCCCCGCACCCTCATCCTTGAACCGACGCGCGAACTCGCCGCCCAGGTCAAAGAGAATTTCGACAAATATGGCGCCGGCCAGAAGCTCAATGTCGCGCTGCTGATCGGAGGCGTCTCGTTCGGCGATCAGGACGTCAAATTGACCCGCGGTGTCGATGTCTTGATTGCAACCCCCGGCCGGTTGCTCGACCACACCGAGCGCGGCGGCCTGCTGCTCACCGGCGTCGAATTGCTGGTGATCGACGAAGCCGACCGCATGCTGGACATGGGCTTCATTCCGGACATCGAGCGTATCTGCAAGATGATCCCATTCACGCGGCAGACCCTGTTCTTCACCGCGACCATGCCTCCCGAAATCCGCCGCATCACCGAAGCCTTCCTGCACAATCCCGAGAAGGTCGAAGTTTCCAGGCCCGCCACCACCGCCGTTGGCGTGTCTCAGTTCCAGGTCACTGTCGGCCGCGAGCCGCACGAGAAGCGCGAGGTGCTCCGCCGCCTGCTGCGCGATGCCAAGGACCTCAACAACGCGATTATCTTCTGCAATCGCAAGCGTGAAGTCGCCGTCGTTCACAAGTCACTGCAGAAGCACGGCTTCAGTGTCGGTGCGCTTCATGGTGACATGGATCAGTCCGCGCGAACCGCCGCCCTCGATCAATTCCGCAAGGGTGAAATTCCGCTGCTGGTAGCCTCCGACGTCGCCGCGCGCGGCCTCGACATTCCCGCGGTGAGCCACGTCTTCAATTTCGACGTTCCCCATCATGCCGACGATTACGTTCACCGCATCGGCCGCACCGGCCGGGCCGGCCGCGCTGGCACCGCGATCTCCATCGTTACGCCGCTCGATCAGAAATCGATGGTCGCGATCGAAAAGCTGACCGGGCAAACTATTCCCCATGCCGAGGGCGGTGCCGCGATCCAGCCGTCAGAGAATTCAGCCGACGCCGGCGATGGCAGCACCGAGCGGCCGCGCGAGTCGCGCACCCGCGAAGGTTCCCGAGAGGGTTCGCGCGGAGGCCGCAAGCCACGCCGTGACCGCGAGCCGCGCCGCGACAATGCGGGCCGCGGACCTTCCCCACAGCCGCAGGCCCCCGCTGCAGCATTCACGCCACCGGCTAAGCCGCCGGCCTCGCGCACCCCGTCGATCGGCCGCGCCGAAGCCGCCCCGACCCCGCGCGACGCAGCGTCCGAGCCCGCCGATCATTCGCATCTGCCGGCGTTCCTGCTGCGGCCCGTTCGCGCCCGGGTTTGATCCGACAAAGGCTTGATCCGACAAGGCTTGATCCGACAAGGCTCTCGCTTGCAAAGCCCGATCGCGGGAAGCGCGATCGGTCATTGGCTGAACCCGTTTACCGGCCGTTCACTCTCCTCCATTAGCGTGACCGCAATATTTTCAGACATTGCGCTCGGGGACGACGGGCAGAACGCTCGCTTTTTTGGGGACAAGAAGTGCTCGACGAACACGAACGCACGATGGCCTTCGCGGAAGTGGCGCTTGGCCAGATCAAGTCGCTTCGGCAAACCGCGGTCCCCCGCAATTATGAAATCTGGTACGTCTACGCGACCGGATACAATTCCCAGCTCAACAAGATCATCAACGAGACGCTGGCGCGCAACGGCAAGCTGACCGAGGCCGATCTCGAACAGATCTACGAGACCTATCTTTCCCAGATCAAGACCACCGACCGCATCGACAAGGTCGGCGCCCGCGTGATCGGCGAGATCGACGACGTGATGACCCTCATCACCGAAGCGCTCGGAATGTCGGCGAGCTACGACGACAGCCTGTCAGGTGCCGCGAAAAAACTCGCGTTCGCCAAGAACAACGCCCAGGTCAAGGAAATCGTCAACACGCTGGTGAAGTCGACGCGCGAGATGCGCGATACCAACAAGGCGCTGGAAGAACGGCTGGCGCTGTCGAAGACCGAGATCAGCAATCTGCAGCACAGCCTCGATGCGATCAGGGCCGAGAGTCTGACCGACCCCCTGACCGGCCTCGGCAACCGCAAATATTTCGATCGTTCGATCGACAGTGCCGTGCAGAGCGCGCTCGCGAGCGGTGAGCCGCTCTCGCTGCTGATGTTCGACATCGACCACTTCAAATCCTTCAACAACTCCTACGGCCATTTGACCGGCGATCAAGTGCTCCGTCTGGTCGGCATGTCGCTGAAACAGACCATCAAGGGCCAGGACATCACCGCCCGCTATGGTGGCGAGGAATTCGCCGTGGTGTTGCCGAACACCGCGCTGCGCCAGGCGCTGACGGTCGCCGACCACATCCGCCGCGCCGTGATGTCGAAAGAGCTGAAGAAAAAATCGACCGGAGAAATTCTCGGCCGGGTCACGATCTCGGTCGGCGTCTCGATCCTCAAGCCCGGCGACGACACCGATTCGCTGATCGAACGCGCCGATGCCTGCCTCTATGCCGCCAAGCGCAACGGGCGCAATCGCGTGATCTGCGAAGTCGATCCGGAATACGTCGCGGAAACCCAGACCCGGGTGGCGTAAGGTTCAATTTCGCGACACGCCGTCGCCCTCATGGTGAGGAGCGCATCTTGCGCGTCTCGAACCATGGCTCCAGGTGCTTGCGTCACATCCTTCGAGACGCGCGCGAAAAGCGCGCTACTCTGGATGAGGTCTTTTTCCTTGATACTTTCTTTGTAGAAGCCTTCTTCGCCGCGGCCTTCTTTACGACCTTCTTCGCCGCCGCTTTCCTTGCTGTCTTGCGCGCCTTCGGGCGCTTGCGCAGCGCCGCGCGCTGAGCGGCGGCCAGCGATGCCTTCGCCCAATCCGTCAGTTCCTCGGGGTCGTCGTACAGCCGCTCCGGCAATTGCCAGTACGACGCCACGGTGACGGTCTTGGCTCGGGTCTGGTACGAAAACGGCTTCGATCCCTCCGCCTCGAACCGCGGAATGGTCTGCTCGTCGGCGCGCAGATACAGCCCGCCACGCAACGCGAGCGCGAAGTTGGTCCCGTCTACTGAAATGCCGAAGCCGGAAAACATCCGCCGGATCGCGACCGGACCGAAATCCGCGAACAGATCGATCAGGAAATCGCGGTCCATCGACCTCTGGTCAGCCGTCGATCTTGGCGGGGGTCAGCTGCACCAATTCACCGCAGCCGCAGGCGCTGATCTGGTTGGGATTGTTGAAGATGAACTGGGCCTGCATCTTGTCGGCCTTGTAGTCCATCTCGGTGCCGAGCAGGAACAGCACGGCCTTGGGATCGACCAGGATCTTGACGCCCTTGTCCTCGACGATTTCGTCGGTCGGTTTGACGTCATGGGCATATTCGACCGTGTAGGACTGGCCGGCGCAGCCACCGTTCTTGATCCCGACCCGCAGGCCGACGATCTCGGAATCGGCGCGCTTGGTGAGTTCGACGATCCGCTGCGCCGCGGCGTCAGTCAGCCGCATGACCTGCGGACGGGGCCGCGGCTTCGGCTTGGAGACTGGTGCGGTGGTGTCCATTGCGGATCTCCTTATGCCGCGCGCTGGCGGCAAAATCCTCTACCACTAAAATAACAACGAAATCGCTGCTGTGAAGGGCTCACTCGGTTGCAAGGCATCTGATTGAGCCATCTTCTCCCTAATAAATCGCCCAAACGCCGGGTGTAACCAGTTCCAGCAGATGATGGTCGGGATCGCGGAAATAGATGCTGCGTCCGCCGCGCGGCCAATCCGTTCTGCCTTCGATCGCAACATGGTGCTCGCCAAGCCGCTTTTCCCAGACCGGCAGTTCGTCGGCCGCAACGGCAAAGGCCACATGGATCGGGCCGTTGCCGTCATGCGGCGGAATAGTCCCTCCGGGTAAATGGACCGGTTCTAGCGTCGAACCGCGGCGAAACAGCAAAAGGACACTGCGGCCACCGACATCGAAAGCAAGAAATCGCAAATCGCTCGTCAGCGGCACAAGCCCGAGCGCTGCCTCGTAGAACGCACGTGCACGTTCGAGGTCATCCACATACAGCGCCGTCTCGATGACACCGGACAGTTTCGGCAACGGACCACTTCACCACATATTGAGGACCAGACGCGCCTCATCGCTCATGCGGTCCGGCGACCAGGCCGGATCCCACACCAGATTGACATTAACCACGCCGACGCCGGGCACGCTGGCAACGGCATTCTCCACCATCGTGGGGAGTTCGCCGGCCGCCGGACAATTCGGGGTCGTCAGGGTCATCACGACGTCAACGCCGCGGTCGTCCTTCAGGTCGACCTTGTAGATCAGGCCGAGCTCATAGATATCGGCCGGAATTTCCGGGTCGAAAACGGTCTTCAACGCGGCCACGATCTCGCCGCTGAGCCGCTCGGTCTCCTCCGGCGGCAGCGCAGACTGCGTTTCCATGTTGGTGGTCTTGACGTCGGTTTTGACTTCGGCGGTGTCGGTCATGAAAACAATTCCCGTGCCTTGATGAGCGCCTGCGCCAGATGGTCGACTTCTTCCCGCGTATTATACATACCAAATGAGGCGCGACAGGTCGCCGTGACATTGAACCGCTCTAAAAGCGGCATCACGCAATGGGTGCCGGCGCGCACCGCGATGCCCTGCCGGTCGATCACGGTCGCGACATCGTGGGCATGCGCGCCTTTCAGCTCGAACGAGATCACCGGGCCCTTGTCGCGGGCGGTGCCGATCAGGCGCAGCGAATTGATTTCGCGCAGCCGTTCCTGGGCATAGACCATCAGATCGTGCTCGTGGGCGGCGATGCGCTCCTTGCCGATCGAATTGACGTAGTCGATCGCAGCGCCAAGACCGATCGACTCGACGATCGCGGGCGTTCCCGCCTCGAATTTGTGCGGCGGATCACCATAGGTGACGACGTCGCGGGAAACCTCGCGGATCATCTCGCCGCCGCCATTATAGGGTCGCATCGCCACCAGATGCTCATGCTTGGCATAGAGCGCGCCGATGCCGGTCGGCCCATAGAGCTTGTGGCCGGTGAAGACATAGAAATCGCAATCGATATCGCGGACATCGATCGTCATGTGCACGGCGGCCTGGCTGCCGTCGACCAGCACCGGGATGCCGCGGGCATGGGCGATCTTGACGACCTCCTTGACCGGCACCACCGTACCCAGCGCGTTCGACATCTGCGTGATCGCCACCAGCTTGGTGCGCGGGGTCAGCAGCTTCTCGAACTCGTCGATCAGGAAATTGCCTTCGTCATCGACCGGCGCCCACTTGATCACGGCGCCCTGACGTTCCCTGATGAAATGCCAGGGCACGATGTTGGAATGGTGCTCCATGATCGAGAGGACGATCTCGTCGCCCTCTCCGATATTCGGCTGCCCCCACGAGGACGCCACGAGGTTGATCGCCTCGGTGGCGTTGCGGGTGAAAACGATCTCTTCAGGCCGCTCGGCATTGAGGAATTGCGCCACCTTGGCGCGGCCGCCCTCATAGGCTTCGGTCGCCGCATTGGCGAGATAATGCAGCCCGCGATGCACGTTGGCGTATTCGGATTTGTAGGCCTCAGTCATGCGGTCGAGTACAGCGGTCGGCTTTTGGGCGGACGCGGCGTTGTCGAGATAGACCAGCGGCTTGCCATAGACTTTCAGCGACAGCGCGGGGAAATCTTCCCGCACCCGCGCCACATCATATGAACCGTTCAAGACAGCCGGATGCGTGGTCATGCCCTCGCCTCCAGCCAGCGTTGCGCGGCCGCGATCGCGAGTTCACGCAAATCGTCATTGGCGATGGACTCGATCGCCTCGCCGACAAAGGCCTGGATCAACAGCGCCTGGGCTTCCTTCTCGGAAAGGCCGCGCGCGCGCAGATAAAACAGCAGGCTCTCGTCGAGCGCGCCGGTGGTGGCGCCATGGCCACAGGTGACGTCGTCGGCGAAAATCTCGAGTTCCGGCTTGTTGTCGGCCTCGGCCTCATCGGACAGCAATAGCGCCCGCGTCATCATCTTGGCGTCGGTCTTTTGCGCCTTGGGCTGCACAATGATGCGGCCCTGGAACACCGAATGCCCGCGGTCGTCGACCACGGCGCGGAAGACCTCGCGGCTGGAGCAATTCGGCACCGCGTGATCCAGGAACAGCGTCGAGTTCAGCATGCTGGCGGCCGTTGAGCAGATTGACGCCGTTGGTCTCGACGCGGGAATGCTCGCCGGCAAACGCGATGACCGCCTGATAGCGGCTGACGGCGCCACCGCTGGTCATCCCGAAGGTGTTGAAATGCGCGCGCGCGCCAAGCGTTCACGACGGACGAAGAGATATTGAAGGCGTCGCGGCTATCCTCGACCAGGCGCACATGGTCCAGCCGGGCGCCATCGCCGACATCAAGCACCAGCGCGTCATGGACCTGATAGGATTTTGCCGCCTCGGCCGCGATGTAGCTTTCCACCAGGGTCGCTCCGGCGTTTTTGCCGAGCTTGAGCAGCGAGCGCGTGAACATCGCCGCCGGCTGCGCCGCGCTGGCGACGTGAACGATTTGCAGAGGCTGTGTCAGGGTGACGCCATCGGCGACCTCGACCACGAGACCGTCGGTCATCATCGCGCTGTTCAGCGCCACCATGGCATCGGAATTGTCAGGCGACAGCAATCGGGTTTGCAGGGTCGTGTCACCAGATTGCAGCACTTCGCTCAGCGCGCGGATCGACAACCCGTTTTCCAGGTTGCCCATATTGGACAGCTTTGGCACGAACACGCCGTCCACCAGCACCAGCCGGCGGACGCCGGGAATCGCATGCGGCTTCAAGGCGGCGTCGGCGTGCTTGAGCGCTGCGGCATCGGGGGCTGCCGCCAGCGGCAGCACTTCGCGCATCAGCACGCGCAGATCGGTGTATTTCCAGTCTTCGATGCGCCGATGCGGCAGGCCCGCCCGCTCGTAGCTCTCGAACGCCTGCCGGCGCTCGTCGGCGATCTTGCTGGTGCCAGGCAGCCGATCCCGCACCACCGCGAAGGCATCGCTGAGCGGGCGTCCGGTGTCGGTTTTTGCCAATACCAAATTCATCATCAATCCGTCTGACTTCAGGCTGCGTCTTCGAACTGCGCGTAGCCGGAAGCTTCGAGCTCCAGCGCCAGTTCCTTGCCGCCGCTCTTCACCACGCGTCCCCTGGACATCACGTGCACGAAATCAGGCACGATGTAGTTCAAGAGCCGCTGATAATGCGTGATCACGACCATTGCCCGCTCCGGCGAGCGTAGCGCGTTGACGCCATCAGCCGCGACCCGCAGCGCGTCGATGTCGAGGCCGGAATCCATTTCATCGAGGATGCAGAGGCTGGGCTGGAACAGCGCCATCTGCAGCACTTCGTTGCGCTTCTTCTCGCCGCCGGAAAAGCCGACATTGACGCCACGGCGCAGCATGTCCTGCGGAATGTTCAGGGAGGCCGCGACCTCGCGGACCTTTTTCAGGAAGTCCGGCGTGGAATATTCACTCTCGCCGCGCGCCTTGCGCTGGGCGTTCAGCGCGGTGCGCAGGAACGTCATGGTCGCAACGCCGGGGATTTCGACCGGATACTGGAACGCCAGGAATACACCCTTGGCGGCGCGTTCATCGGGCGCCATTTCCAGCAGGTTTTCGCCCTTGAACAGGATCTCGCCGCCGGTGACCTCATAGCCGGGCTTGCCGGCGATGACATGGCTCAAGGTCGACTTGCCGGAGCCGTTCGGCCCCATGATCGCGTGCACCTCGCCCTGATTGACGGTCAGCGACAGCCCGTGGAGAATCTCACGTTCCTCGACACGGACCTGCAGATCTTTGACTTCGAGCAATGACATCATCTTTTCCCAGTGCGTCATCCTGAGGTGCGAGCCGCCTTCGGCGAGCCTCGAAGGATGATTTCCGTTTGTTCGGTCACCCTTCGAGGCTTGCTTCGCAAGCACCTCAGGGTGACGGCTTGATTAGCCGACCGATCCCTCAAGCGAGATCGAGATCAGCTTCTGCGCTTCCACCGCGAATTCCATCGGCAGTTGCTGCAGCACGTCTTTCACAAAACCATTGACCACGAGGCCGACGGCTTCTTCCTGGCTGAGCCCGCGCTGCACGCAATAGAACAGCACGTCCTCTGATATCTTCGAGGTGGTGGCCTCGTGCTCGAACAGCGCCGATGAATTCTTGGCTTCGACATATGGCACGGTGTGCGCGCCGCATTGATCGCCGATCAGAAGCGAGTCGCAGGCCGTGAAGTTGCGCGCGCCGGTCGCCTTGCGATGCGCGGTGACGAGGCCGCGATAGGTGTTTTGCGACACACCCGCCGCGATGCCCTTGGAGATGATCCGGCTCGTCGTGTTCTTGCCGAGATGGATCATCTTGGTGCCGGAATCGACCTGCTGGTGGCCGTTCGAAATTGCGATCGAATAGAACTCGCCGCGCGAATTGTCGCCGCGCAGGATGCAGCTCGGATATTTCCAGGTGATGGCCGAACCGGTCTCGACCTGGGTCCAGGAAATCTTGGAATTGTTGCCGCGGCAATCGCCCCGCTTGGTGACGAAATTGTAGATGCCGCCCTTGCCTTCGGAATTGCCCGGGTACCAGTTCTGCACCGTCGAATATTTGATCTCGGCGTCATCGAGCGTGACCAGCTCGACCACCGCGGCGTGCAACTGGTTTTCGTCGCGCTGCGGCGCGGTGCAGCCTTCGAGGTAGCTGACGTAAGCGCCCTTGTCGGCGATGATCAGCGTGCGCTCGAACTGTCCGGTGTTGCGCTCGTTGATGCGGAAATAGGTCGATAGCTCCATCGGGCAACGCACGCCCGGCGGCACGTAGACGAACGAACCATCGGAAAACACCGCCGAGTTCAAGCGTCGCGAAATAATTGTCCGAGGTCGGCACCACCGTGCCGAGATATTTCTTCACCAATTCGGGATGTTCGCGGATCGCCTCGGAGATCGGCATGAAGATGACGCCGGCCTGCTTCAGTTCCTTCTGGAAGGTGGTCGCGACCGAAACGGAATCGAACACTGCGTCGACTGCGATCTTGCGCTCGCCTTCCGGGCGCACCACGCCTTCGAGCATCTCGACTTCGCGCAAAGGAATGCCGAGCTTTTCATAGGTCTTCAGGATCTCGGGATCGACCTCGTCGAGCGAGCCGATCTCCTTCTTCTTCGGAGCCGAGTAATAATAGAGGTCCTGGTAATCGATCTTGGGATAGTTGACCCGCGCCCATTTCGGCTCGGTCATGGTCAGCCAGCGGCGATAGGCTTCCAACCGCCACTCCAGCATCCAGGCCGGCTCGTTCTTTTTCGCTGAGATGAACCTGACGGTATCTTCCGACAGGCCCTTGGGGGCCTTGTCGGACTCGATCAACGTCTCGAACCCATATCGATACTGGTCGACGTCGATTCGCCTGACGCGATCGACCGTCTCTTGTACAGCCGCCATTCCATCCTCCGCTCGCGGTTTCAAGGACCGCGGTGGATCAATTCCGAGTGGTTCTTACGATGTTTTTCTGGCGAAATCACCTGCTTAGAATCGTTCAAGCCGTGTTTCGTCGCTCTTGAGTAAGTAGTGTACCGGAGAGCTTTCGCCAAGCCTCCAGGCAGCGATCAATGTCTGCGCTGGAAGTGGACCAGCCCAGACTGAGCCGCACTGCGCCTTGGGCGATATCAGGGCCAAATCCCATCGCTTCCAGCACGTGGGAGGGTTGGACCTTGCCGGACGAACAGGCTGAGCCCGACGATACCGCGATACCGGCGAGATCGAAACCGATCACAGCGGTTTCGGCCTTGAGGCCGGGAACCGTGAAGAGAGTGGTATTCGACAACCTCTGTTCACTCTCCGAGAATACAATAATACCATCTTGTTGCCTCAAGCCACGCTCAAGGCGCTTCCGTAGCTCCTCGAGACGGACGGCGTCGCCCTCGAGAGCCCCCATGGAAGCCCTCACCGCCGCCCCAAAGCCGGCAATCCCCACGACATTCTCGGTACCGGCCCGTCGGCCCAGTTCCTGACCGCCGCCCCGCAGCAGCGGCTCGAACCCTGCCAGGCCTTCGGCCAGAATGACCGCGCCGACGCCCTTGGGGCCGCCGATCTTGTGCGCCGACACCGTCAGCAGGTCGGCCTGCAGCGCATGGATATCGACCGGGATCTTGCCGAGGGCCTGGATCGCATCGACATGCAACACGCCACCGGCGGCGTGGACGATCTCCGACGCCTCGGCGACCGGCTGCAGCGCGCCAGTTTCGTTGTTGGCGAGCATCACCGACACCAGCGCCGGCGGCCCGCCTTCGAGCGCCGCGCGCAGCTGGTCGAGGTCCAGCACGCCCGAACGGGTCACCCCGACGGACCTGATCGCCTCAGGGCGAAATCGCCCGCCCGCCAGAACCGAGGCATGCTCAACGGCCGAAACCAGCAGCCGCTCGACCGGAGCCCCCGAGCCGCGCCGCAGCCCCGGCGCCAGCGCCAGCGCATTGGCCTCGGTGCCTCCTGAGGTGAAGACGACGTTTCGGGCCACCGCACCGACCGCGCCGGCAAGCGCGGCGCGCGCGTCCTCGACCAGCCTGCGGGCGTGGCGCCCCTCGGTATGAACCGATGACGGGTTGCCGCTCAGGTCCCATGCAGCTTCCATCGCCGCCCGCGCTTCGGGGCGAAGCGGCGTGGTCGCATTCCAGTCGAGATAGACGCGGTCCGGCATACGCCGTCTTACCATTTTTCATCGCGGCGCCAATTATTGCGCCGGCTGACTGCTCACCCTGACCGGCATGACGGGCTCGGCCGAAACTGCCCGCAGTCCGAACAATGGCCTGAAGATGGTGACGCGACGCACGATTTCATAGGTCAGTACGCAGGTGACGATCGTGCCCGTGATCACGATGCTGGCCTCCAGCCAGGCCGGAAGGTCGCGGCCGTGCAGCGCATGCGCGATCATGATGATCGCCGTCTGGTGCACGATGTAATACGGGAATATCGCATCCGTCAGATAGCGGCGGGCCGCCGAGTTCGCGCTAATCCAACGCCGCGCGAAGCCAAGCACCGCGACCATGCAGAGCCATTGGTAGAAGCCATAGGCCAGCCCGCCATAAAGCTTCAGCCACAGCGACGGCGGCGTTCCGATCTTACCGGACCATACCGCGAGAAAGGACAGATAGGACACGACCGCGAGCCCGAGCGCGATCCAGCGCCGGCGTTCGACGGCGTCCCAGAAGGTTTCCATCCTGGCGAGCAGGAAACCAATCAGGAAGACGGTCGCGAACAGCGCGTGATTGTACCAATCGCCAAACAGCGCATGCGTCGAAGGAAAGCTTGGCAGCACGGTCAGCCGATAGATCGCAAACAGGGTCGAGGGCACCACCAGCAACAGCACGCCTGACAGCGCCTTGGCGAGTTTCACCTCGAGCCAGGGAACCAGGGCTGGCGCCATCATCAGCAGCCCGCCCAAGCTCATGGTGTAGACCCACAGATAGACCACGAACCAAAGGTGGTTCCAGGTCGGCAACACCAGGCACGGGCTCGGACAAAATTGCGTCCCGAACGCGAGATAGTGCCGCGTGTAGAAGTCGAGGAAGCCGGCCGGATAGCTCAGACTTTCAACGATCTGGTCGTAGGCCTGCGGCGGTACGATCACCAGCATGCCAAAAACCAGCGGGATGAGCAGCCGCACCGACCTCGCTCGAAGCAGCGACCCCGGCGCAGATTTGCGCAGCATGAACCGGGTTGCGACGCCTGAGACCAGGAACAGCAGCGATAGCCGCCACGGATTGAGGACGAGCATCAATGGTTCCAGCGCCGTCACGCGATGGACGCTCTTGATGTGGAACCCCCAGGACACATAGAGCATGCCGACATGGTAGAAGATCAGCAGGCCGAAGGCGCCGATCCGCACCCAGTCGAGGTCGATGCGCCGCTCGGGCCTAAAATCCGGTGAATATGCTATGGTTTCCCGTGGCATGATTTGATCTCTCGAATGCGCGATGGGTTGAATGAGTGACGCCAGAAATGCGCAAGCAGGCCCACAGGTCGAGCCGGTTTGGGATCAAAACCGGCTCCCGCGGGATGAAACGAGCCCTGCTGGGACGACCGGCGCGCCCGACGGGATGAGCGGCACCTACTGGCCGTTCTACGGCGCGGTCGCCGCAATCTCGCTGACGATTGGAATCGTCAACGCGCTTTCGGCCGCGCAAGACGCCGTCTGGCGCGGGGCGGCCTACAACCTCGCGACGCCGCTGCTCTGGGAGATGACGAGCATCGTCACCATCCTGGCGCTGGCGCCGTTGTTGTTCGCGGCCGTTCAGCGCATGCGCCGCACCGCCGGATGGCCATTGCGCGTCGGGCTGGCGGTTGCAGCGATCGTGGTTTTTTCGGCGCTGCACATCGCTGGCATGGTCATGCTTCGCAAGTTCGTGATGGCGCTCGCCGGGAGCGTCTACGATTTCCGTTTCTCGGCCGTGACGCTGCTCTATGAATTCCGCAAGGACGTCGTGACCTGTCTGTTGATCGGCGGCGCGCTGTGGCTGATCGAGAACCGCCGCGACGCTCGGCAGCATCAGCCGGCAATGCCGGCGCAAACGCCGAGGGCACCGCAGACGGTTTGGCTTCGTGATGGCACCTCGCGCATCCGTATTGAACCCCGCGATATCCTCTGGATCAGTTCGGCCGGCAACTATGTCGAATACAGCCTCGCCGACGGCACCAATCATCTCATTCGCGGAACGCTTGCGGCCGCCGAGGCCGAGCTTGGGCGCTTCAACCTGGCGCGCGTGCATCGCACGCGGCTCGCCAATCTGAACCGCGTGACGTCGGTGGAATTCAAACCATCCGGCGATTTCGAACTGACGTTCGATAACGGCAAGACCGCCCAAGGCAGCCGGCGCTACAAAACAACCGTCGAATCGCTCGATCGCAGCACGGCTTCCGCCTGACAGCCGGCGGCCGATGCATCGAGCCAAGCGATTACAGCGATTTTTCAGGCGGTTAGGCGGGTACAGCGAAGCAAAATGTAAGCGCGACCGTGCATAAAAACCTTGCTTTTTGCCCCTCGCCTCATGTTAGAACGCGGCCACCAGTTCACCCCGCGCCGTTGGCGCATCGCCAAGCGGCGCCTGATCACCCTTTGATTCTGCGATGTCCGTCCGAGCTTGGACGGAGCCAGTGCAAAGCCGGTTGATCGCTGCCAAGGATCATCAATGCCTGAAGTCATTTTCACCGGTCCCGCAGGCCGCCTCGAAGGCCGCTATCACCCGGCGAAGCAGAAGAACGCGCCGATCGCGATGGTGCTGCACCCGCATCCGCAGTTTCACGGCACCATGAATCACCAGATCATCTACCAGTGCTATTACGCGTTCGCGCATCGCGGCTTCTCGGTGCTGCGTTTCAATTTCCGCGGCGTCGGCCGCAGCCAGGGATCGTTCGATCACGGCACCGGCGAATTGTCGGATGCGGCCTCGGCGCTCGACTGGGCGCAGACCATCAATCCCGAGGCACGCGCCTGCTGGGTCGCAGGCTTCTCGTTCGGCGCCTGGATCGGCATGCAGCTTTTGATGCGCCGTCCCGAGGTCGAAGGTTTTATTTCGATCGCGCCGCCGGCCAATCTCTACGACTTCTCGTTCCTGGCGCCCTGCCCGTCCTCGGGCCTGATCGTGCATGGCGAGAAAGACGCCGTGGTGCCGCCCAAGGACGTCAACACGCTGGTCGAGAAGCTGAAGACCCAAAAAGGCATCGTGATCGATCAGCAGGTCATCCCCGGCGCCAACCATTTCTTCGACGGCAAACTACAGCCGCTGATGGAAACGGTGACCGGCTATCTGGATATGCGGCTGGCCAACGTTCGCTAACGCTGGTCACGCCGCCGCGCGCGCCTGCAGGCCCGACAGCCACGACTTCCGCCGTTCGATGAAATCATGTAGCAGCGCCGGATATTCGGCGCTGACGGCGATACGGACCGATGGTCGCGCCGCGAGACTGCTGCGCCAGCGCGCGAGCTTCGGCTTTCCCGTGAGGATGCCAAAGTCGCCGATCTCATCGAACGTATCGAAATAGCGAAACACCGGGCCGAACACCGCATCGACCAGCGAGAACGCAGCGCCGTCAAACCACGGCTCGGCCACGACACGCAATTCAAGCCGCGCGAAACGTTGCTCCAACTGCGCGGTCCTGGCTTTGAACGTCGCTTCGTCTGGCGCGGCGTAAAAGCCCGCGATGTCGTTGAGAACCGTCGAGCCGAATTCGATCCAGGCGCGGTGCTCCGCGCGACGCAGCGGATCACGGGGATGCAGCGGCTTCGGTTCGGTCTCCTCGAGGTATTCCAGGATCACCGCCAACTCGAAGATCGCGGCATCGCCAACCATCAGCACCGGCGTCTTGCCGAGCGGCGAAATCTTCAAAAACCAGCCGGGCTTGTTGGCGAGATCGATATCGACGCGCTCGAAGGCGGCGCCCTTTTCGCGGAGCGCGATCACGGCGCGCTGCACATAGGGACAGAGCCGATGACTGATCAGTTTCAGCGATACGGCCACGGCGACCTCCCGGTTTAATGCACTTGCATCAAAATACATGCACTTGCATTGAACCGTCAAGGCGAGCGCCGGTCACGGTCGCGCGATGAGGCCGCCCGTCATCGGGATCGGAACGCCCGTGGTGGCGGGATAGCTCAGCGGCAGGCCCTTCATGCCGCGCGCCGCGAGGAAGCCGAAGGCCTGGGCCTCGATGGCATCGCCCGACCATCCCAGCGTGTCCGCCGCCTGCACCGTCGCTGGCGCCAGCCGTTCGCGCAGCATCCGCATCATGGTCAAATTGCGGGCGCCGCCGCCGGCCACGACCCAGCTTTGCGGCACCTTCGGTAATAGCGGCACGATCCGGGCAATCGACGCGACGGTCAGCGCCGTCAGCGTCGCAGCACCGTCAGCGGGCGCGATCGTCACGCCGAGCTTGAGTTGGGCAAAGTCGTTGCGATCGAGCGATTTGGGCGGCGGCAGCTTAAAGAATGGAAGCTGCAGCGCGCCATCGATCCAGGCCTGATCGGGCTGCCCCTGCGCCGCGAGCTTGCCTTCGGTGTCAAACGGCTGGCGCATGACGCGGTACATGAAATCGTCGAGCAGCGCATTGCCGGGCCCGGTATCGCAGGCGATCAGCGTATCGGCGCCGTCGATATAGGTGATATTGGAAACACCGCCGATATTAACCACGACGATCGGGCCTTCGCGGTCCAGCGATTGGGCCAGTGCGCGGTGATAGACCGGCACAAACGGCGCGCCCTGCCCGCCGGCAGCGACGTCTGCGGCACGGAAATCATGCATCACGGGAATGTGGATCGCCTTGGCCAGCGCAGCCGCATCGCCGATCTGAACGGTCAATTTCCGCTCCGGCCGGTGCAGCACGGTCTGGCCGTGGAAGCCGACGATATCGATGTCCTCGCAGGTGATGCGGTTCTGCGCGATGAAGGTGGCCACGGCTTCGGCATGCGCGATGGTGACGGCGCGCTCGGCCTCGCGCAGGATGCCCGGCCGGGCATCGCGCTGCGGCAGGTGGACCGCTTCGGTCAGCGCCTGTCGCAGCAAGGAACGCTCGTGAGGGGTATAGGGCCGGTAGCCGGAGGGGCCAAACCCCTGCACCCGTTTACCGTCGGTTTCGATCAAGGCGACATCGACCCCGTCGAGCGAGGTGCCGCTCATCAGACCGATTGTCGTCATCATCATGGCAAAAACGCCTTAAGTGCCAAAGGTCCCGTTCCGGACGCCCAGCTTGTGTCCAACTGGCACATCTTATAATGCCACAACACGCCGGGCCGCGGCAGCCTTTCTGGTATGGTTGCCGCAATTGCTCGCAAATAATGTGAAATAAGAATGATCAGAGTCGCCGACACATGACTGCATTTAAATCAGATTTCCTGAATATCTTACAGGAACGCGGCTTCATCCACCAATGTTCCGATTTCGAGGGCCTCGACGCGCTGGCCGCGAAGGGCGAAGCCACGGCCTATGTCGGCTATGACTGCACCGCGCCGTCGCTGCATATCGGCAACTTCCTCTCCATGATGATGCTGTACTGGCTGCAGCAAAGCGGCAACAAGCCGATCACCCTGATGGGCGGCGGCACCACCATGGTCGGCGATCCCTCCGGCAAGGACGAGACCCGGGCGATCCGCACCGTCGCGGAGATCGAGGCCAACAAGGCCTCGATCCGCGGCGTGTTCGCCAAGGTGCTGCGCTATGGCAACGGCGCCAGCGATGCGGTGATGCTCGACAACGCCGAATGGCTGACCAAACTGAACTGGATCGAAATGCTGCGCGACATCGGCCGGCATTTCTCGGTCAATCGCATGCTGACGATGGACTCGGTGCGGCTGCGGCTCGAACGCGAGCAGGAGATGAGCTTCATCGAATTCAACTACATGGTCTGCCAAGCCTATGATTTCGTCGAGCTGTCGCGCCGTGTGGACTGCCGGCTGCAGATGGGAGGCTCGGACCAATGGGGCAACATCATCAACGGCGTCGATCTCGGCCGCCGCATGGGCACGCCGCAATTATACGCGCTGACTACGCCGCTGCTCACGACCGCCTCCGGCGACAAGATGGGCAAGACCGCCAAGGGCGCGGTCTGGCTCAACGCCGACCAGTTCAGCCCGTATGATTTCTGGCAATATTGGCGCAACACCGAAGACGACGATGTCGCAAAATTCCTGAAACTGTTCACGATCCTGCCGATGGGCGAGATCGCCAAGCTGGCAGCGCTGCAAGGGTCCGAGATCAACGAGGCCAAGAAGGTACTGGCGACGGAGGCAACAGCGCTGCTGCACGGCCGCGACGCCGCCAATGCGGCGTCCGAGACCGCGCGGCAGACGTTTGAGGAAGGCGCCATCGCCGAAAGCCTGCCGACGATCGAGATTCCGCGCGCCGAACTCGAAGCTGGCGCCGGCGTGCTCGGGCTGTTCGTCAAAGCGGGCCTGGTCGCATCGAATGGCGAGGCCCGCCGCCAGATCAAGGGCGGTGGCCTGCGCGTCAACGATGCCGCGGTCACCGACGAGAAGATGGTGCTGACGCTCGGCGATCTCACGCCGGAAGGTGTGATCAAGCTGTCGCTGGGCAAGAAGCGCCACGTCCTGCTCAAGCCTGCATAGGCGTATTCGCTTTGGACCCCTGCTCTTGGGCCCGGAAACGCGCTCCTTGGTGATATGGACCAGGAAGCCGAAAACCAGATTAGCGCCGGGAACCCGACGATGACGCCGCGCAAACCCAACCGGGTGGCGCTTGGCGTGCTTGCGCTGTGCTTTGCACTCTCGGTGATCGGCCGCGGCCTCGGCGAAAGCTTCACGGTTTTCCTGAAACCCATTTCCGAGAGTTTCGGTTGGGACCGCGCGCAAGTGGTCTCGGTCTATTCGCTGGCAGCACTTGCGGGCGGACTGGCATCGCCTTTGATCGGCCGGCTGTTCGACCGCTCGGGTCCTCGCACCGTCTATGCGCTCGGCATGCTGCTGCTCGGCGGCGCCTTCCTGATCGCGGCCTATTCGCAGCAACTATGGCAGTTTCAGTTCAGCCTCGGCCTGTGCGTCGGCGTCGGCATCGCCTTTATCGGCAATGTGCCGAATTCGATCCTGCTCGGCCGCTGGTTCGGGCCGCGGCTGCCGACCGCGATGTCGGTGGTGTATTCCGCGACCGGTGCCGGGGTCCTGATCCTGCTGCCGGCGTCGCAGGTGCTGATCGATCATTTCGGCTGGCGCAGCGCCTATCTGATTTTCGGCTGTGCGACGCTGCTGCTGCTGCTGCCGCTGCTGGCGATGCCGTGGCGGCTGTTTTCCGGCGGTTCGCCCAACCTCGCCAGGGACATCAGGGTCGAAATTCCGGATCAAGGCTGGACGCTGCTGAGTGCGATGCGGCACCATGCGTTCTGGGCGCTGTTCTCGACCTTCTTCTTCACCGCGATCGGGATGTACGCGATCGCGCCGCAAGTCGTCGCCTACCTGATCGATGCCGGGTTTCCGCCTCTGCAGGCGGCGACCGCCTGGGGCTTCAGCGGTGTCGTGCTGCTGTTCGGCATGCTCAGCGTCAGTTGGCTCGACAGCATCATCGGACGGCGGCCGTCGGTGCTGCTGAGCTATGCGATCTCGATCGTCGGGATTGTGCTGCTTTGGCTGCTGCAATGGTATCCGAACTTCTGGATGCTGACCGGCTTTGTCGTGTGCTTCGGCAGCATGATCGGCTCACGCGGTCCACTGCTGGCGGCAACCGCGATGAAGATCTTCCGCGGCGAGCGGCTCGGAACGATCTATGGCACCATCACGATCGGCAGCGGCCTCGGATCGGCGTTTGGTTCATGGGGCGGCGGTCTGATCCACGACTGGACCCACAGCTATAATCCGTTGATCGCATTCGCGCTGGTCGCCGTGATCCTGGGCATGATCCCGTTTTTGGTAGTGCCCGCGCTGCGAAGCTGACCGCATATCCGCCAAACTACTTAATCGACATTCACGATTGGTAAGCAGGTTCCTGTTATCGCCTTTGGAAACCCTATTTCCCAGAGGTCGAAATGAACCTGCTTAGCCGAATGAAGATCCGCACCAAACTCGCAAGCATGGTTGCTTTGGCCGCCCTCACCGTCTGCGCGATCATCGCGGTGGCGGCTTCGCTCAGCGAAAGCCGCATGATGAACGACCGGGTCAGCCAGATGCGCACCGCGGTCGATCTGCTGGTCGGCATGGCGCAGACTCTGCAGGACGAAGTTGCTGCAGGTAAGATGACGCTGGACGAGGCGAAGGCCCAGTTTCGGCAGCGCGGCCGGCGGATGTCCTTCAACAATGGGCAAGGCTATCCCGTGGTCTACAACGCCGACACCTCGCTGGTGCTCAATGGCGCGAACCAGCAGCTTGAGGGAAAAATCACCGGCGCAACCGATTCCAACGGCGTCGTGATCGCCGACGCCCAGATCGGCGCGGCGCGCAAAAGCCCCGAAGGCGGCACCGCATCCTATTTGTATCCCCGTCCCGGCCAGACCGTGCCGGTTCGCAAGATGGTCTATGTCCGCAGTTTTGCGCCCTGGAATGTCTTCATGAGCTACGGGCTCTATGTCGACGATATCGATGCCGAGGTGAACGCGTTGCTGTGGCGTCTGGGCGAGATCGGCGCCGGCCTGATGGTTCTGATGGGATTGCTGTCCTGGTTGATCGCACGTGACGTGCTGGGCGCGCTCGACCGGCAGAAGAACCGGATGCAGTCGATCGCCCATGGATCGCTCGATCAGCCGGTTGAAGAAACCGACCGCGGCGACGAGATCGGACGGATGGCGGAAACCCTGGAAGTGCTGCGAAAGACAGCCCTCACGGCGCGCGCGCTCGAGTCCGAACAGGTCGCGAGCAAGCAACAGGCCGAACAGGAAAAACGTCAGGCCCTGATCGCGCTTGCCGATCGTTTTGATGCATCGGTCGGCCAGCTGGTCGGACTGATGGCCTCGGGCTCGACTGAGCTGGAGACGACGGCAAAATCGATGACCGGCACGGCAGACCGCACCAACCAGCGCGCCGCAGTGGTCGGCTCGGCGGCAGACGAAGCCAGCACGCGCGTTCAGACGGTCGCTGCAGCCGCGGAAGAATTATCATCCTCGATCAGCGAAATCAGCCGTCAGGTGGCGCAGTCCGCTGCGATCACCAGCCGCGCTGTTGAGACCGCGCGCCAGACCGACACCACCGTCCGCGCGCTCGCCGATGGCGCCAAGCAGATCGAGCATGTCGCAGAACTGATTTCGAGCATCGCCGGCCAGACCAATTTGTTGGCACTGAATGCGACCATCGAAGCCGCCCGCGCCGGCGAGGCCGGCCGAGGCTTTGCCGTGGTCGCCGCCGAAGTGAAAAGTCTCGCGAGCCAGACCGCGGAGGCCACCAAGGAAATCGGCACCCGCATCGCGCAGATCCAGAGCGCAACCAAGGAAGCCGTCGACGCCATCCAGGGCATCACCGCGACGATCGAGGAAGTCAGCGCGATCGCGACCACGATCGGTTCGGCGATCGAGGAACAGGGCGCGGCCACCGCAGAGATCGCCCGCAACGTCACGCAGACGGCGCAGGCGACCCAGGATGTCACCACCAACATCGGTGGCGTCAGCGCGGCCGCCAATGAGACCGGCGGCGCCGCCGGCCTCGTCCTGACCGCCGCCTCCAATCTCTCCAAGCAGGCCGAGCAACTCTCCGGCGAGGTCAACACCTTCCTGGCCGGCGTGCGCGCGGCGTAGGAAAGCGGTTCGCGTCACGGGTCCGGCCTACGGCCGGCCCGTTTGGCGCGCCGTGACGATTTTATAATGTGACGATTTTATAGTTCCGCACCAACGCGCCCGCGACAGACGCATCGCGTCAATTGTTCGGCGTGGCGGGGAGTTCGATCTGGTTGCTCGGCTTGCCAGGGTTGAATTCGAAGATCTTGCGCAGCACACCCGGCGCCATCGCCGAGATTGGATTGACGCGCAACTCCGGTGCCCCGGGGGTGCCGACCAGCGCATAGGTCACGCCGATCAGGCCCTCATTGCTGCCGCCGCCGAGGAACAGGCCAAGGACCGGCAATTGGCCGAACATGTTGTTCAGCCCGTACATCGGAATGAAGGTGCCGCTCATGCGGACCTGATTGGCGGGGTAATCGATAATACCCTCGATGGTGCCCCCGATCAGCGGTCCCTTCACCACGCCTTCACGGATCGTCCACTGGCCGTTTTGCCGGCTAAATTCCGCACGCAGGCGTGAGAAGGCAACGCCGTTCGGCACGCCGTTTGGACCGCCCGCAGCGACACGATCGAGCGAGGCCTCACCCTTGATGGTAAAATCACGCACATTGATCAGGCCTTCATTGGCCCGGGGTTCGGTCGTCGGCGGATCCATCGCCAGCGCCAGCTGTCCGCCCACCACCTTGGAATAGGTATCGGTGAAACGCAGGAAGGCGCCGGCATCATTGGTTTCGAGATAGATCACCTCGCGACCGTTCTGCCCGCCGCCGCGCATGCTCGCCGTCAACGGCGTATCCTTTCCGAGCTTGCCGTTGAGCGTCAGGCTTTTGATCGTTCCGGCGCGCCGCGATACCTTGACGTCGGCGCTGCGCAACGCTTCGCCATCATAGCCCGCGACCGCCCCAAGCTTCAGGTCCAGATCGAAATCGATGTTCTTGGTCTTGCTCTTGGAGTCGACTTCCTTGCCCGACATCGCCGATTTGAGGAAGCCGCGGCCGTCGAATACGTCGCCGCGCATGATCACCTTGAACACGCCGTCAGGACTGCGATCGGCTTTCAGCGTCGCCTTGTCACCTTCTGACGGTGAATAGGTCGGGAAGTTGGCGTTCATCAGTTCGCCATTCTGGTCGACCTCCAGCGATCCCTTGATCGACACGCCACCGCCGTCGATGACGATGTCTTCGAAGCGGGTCGATTGCGGCTTTTGCACCACGTTGAACACGGCGTGAGTGGATTTGCCCGGCAGCTTGACCCATCCCGGCAGGATATTGTCGAGCTTCAGCGCCGTCAGGTCGGCGTCGATACCGAGCCGGCTATCGGTCCCGATCTTTCCCGTCAGCTTGATCGGAACAGCACCACTGACCGCCGGGCCCAGATCCAAGCCCAATCGCGCGCGGCCTGCGTCATCGAGCGTCGCCTGCAATTTGACATCGGCATCGCCCTCGCTGGGCTTGCGATAGTCGAGCGTGGCGGACTGGCCGTTGATCTTGACGTCGCCCTTGACCTGATAGCCCTGATTGTTGGCGACCACCTTCAGCGTGTTGGCCTCGAGCTTCTGGTTCATCACCAGTTTGTCGGCAGCAAATCCGTTGAGGTCGGCGGTGACGGCGTACGTCATGTTCTCCTTGGTCAGTTCGCCCTTGACCGGCATGCCAAGATTGATGACGGCCGAGAACGTGCCTTTGCTCGTGTTAGGATCAATCGGCGTTGCCACGACATCGCTGAGGCGATCGGACGACATGATCTCGACCGCTGCCGGCACCGCACCATCGATCTTCAGCTTGACTTCGCGAGAGCGGCGGTTTCGGATGGGTGTCCGGGACTTCGAACGAGAAGTCGGAGACCGTGAGCTTGCGGCCGGTGGGCGTATCGGCGACTGCCTGCCCGATCGTCACGGTCGCGGTGCGACCGGTGACATGCGCCTTCAAATCGGCATCATGCACGGGCGGCAAGCCATCGACCGGGCGTACCGTTACGTTGTTCGCGACGATGTTAACAGCAAGACCATCATCGGGAATCGGCGGCCCCTTGCGCGGCAGGTTCTTCACCAGCGTGTTGATGCCGATATCGATTCGCTGAAGCGTGCCGCCCTCGATGCGCTTAATCACCCATTCGCGTACTTCGGGCACGATCAGCGCCGGCCATATCCGCTTCAGGGCGGACGCCGACATCGGCGTGCCGGCAAAACCGAGCTTTATCAGCGGCTCGTTCGCATAATCGATGCTGCCGGTACCGGCAATGCCGACTTCGCCATTGCTGATATCGGCTTGCGCCAGCAGGACTTGCTTGTGCTCGGTATCGAAACGGAAGGCAACGTTGATGCGGTTGAAGATGAGCGGCGGACTGTCGTCGATGCCGGCGAGCACAATGGTGCCACCGGAGAGACCGAGCTGCCAATCGGTGACGTTATCGTTCGGCGGTTCCAGATGGGCGAGCAGCGTGACCCGGTTCGAGCCCGAAATGATCTTGAACGGCGCCACCAGCACGCGCCGTCCGGCATCCCACTCGACATCGATCTCCGCCGAATCGATCGCCATCGGATAATCCGGTGTATCGCTATCGATGATGTTGCCGGCGCCCGCGGTCATCTTGCCGCGGAAATAGGTCGGCAGGCCATCGCGGCCGATTTCGCCTTTCAGTTCACCGGTCAGCAGCAAATCGGCGCTGTAGGTCAAGTCCTTCAGCCGCAGCGCCAGCAGGATATTGCTGGCGGAAACCTTGTCGGCGCGGATGTCGACCGATCGAACGCCGTTGGCGGGAGCGCCGACCGCCACGCGCAGCGACCAGGCGTGGGCGCCCTCTTCGCCGACACTCAGCGCCACTCCGCCGCCGCTGGGCCGGCGCAGGCTGAGGGTGATGTTGTCAAAATTCCATTTGTTGCCGCGCTGCTGATCGTCGACGATCAGATTACCGTTCTTCAAGCCGATCTCATTGAGGTTCTGGCCGTCGAGCCCGGTCAGACTCAAACTGTCGAGCCAATCGAGGCCGGCCAGCATTCCGTTCGGCGTAGCGGGAGCCGCAGCGGTGTTGGACGGCGTGGCCGGAGAAACCGCCTGCGGCAATGATGCAGGTGGTTGGCTGGGAGACTGGCCCGGCGATTGATTCGCAGCTTGATCGGGCGGGGTCGCGAGTTGCCGCTTCGAGGTCACACCGGTCGCCAGTGGCCGCGCATTGTCGCCGGTGGAAACCGTGACATAGCCATCGGGGGTGATACGCACCGCCAGCGTGGCATCCACCAGATTGAGGCTTTCAGCGCGCAACCGCCCCATCAGCAGCGCCATGCCGGATAGCCGCACCTCGGCCTTCGGCGCGCTCGCGACGACGGCATGGTCGCGATCCCTGACGATGATGTCGCGGATTCGCACGGCGATGCGGATGCGGCCGGCGCGCTCGATCTGGGTGCCGCCGACCTCGACGGTGTTGTCGTGACCGATATTTTCCTCGATCGCCGCCGCGAGCCAGGGCGTCGCCATGTCGAGGTTGATCGGCCCGGCGCCAAGCCGCCACCACAACGCACCGAAGCACCCGCCGAAAATCACCAACAGGAGCCCGATCACGACGGCCAGCCGCTTGACCCAGCGTTCGCCCGCAATCCATCGGCTCAGCGCTTCGAGACGGTCACCGAACCTGTGGTAGCCAGAGTTTGAGCGCGACAGCAGCCGGCGCGCGCGATGGCCGGCGGCCTCGTCATGCTCGATATCCCAATCGGCATCATCCAACGGCGATGGTTGGACGGCGCGCGGATTGGATCCCTGGGGCGACGTGTTCCTTGCCATTGCCTCTCGGTGCCGGCGCTGATGGTAAGATTGATTGCCGCCAAGGCCGCCGCACCCGTCCGTAGGTAAGGAGCGCTCCCGTGCCGGCATCGCTGCCAATCCCCTGATGATACCGCCACCCCGTTATCCGGCCTAAAATCACTTCAAGCAGCACGTTGAACGAGCCGACGGGTGGTGCGTCGAATTCCTTGTAACCTTACTCCGAGGCCATCAGATTTGCCCAGCGGCCTACGCGATTCGAGCTTGCCAGGATATCGCCTGCAATAGCCTAATGATTGAGCCGTCGAAAGCGACGAAAGGA
This sequence comes from uncultured Alphaproteobacteria bacterium, assembly GCA_963738105.1. Lineage (GTDB taxonomy): Bacteria > Pseudomonadota > Alphaproteobacteria > Rhizobiales > Xanthobacteraceae > Bradyrhizobium. The sequence continues at coordinate 171,216 of CAVTWC010000041.1, forward strand.
AGGCGTATGTCCAAGAAAACGCAAAAGAAAACGCTTAAGAAATCTCCCAAAACGCCTGCCGGCAAGGCCACCAAAGCCCGATCGACGGCATCGGCCAAAAAGCCCGCGGCTAAAAAGCGCTCGACGTCGGCGGATAAACCGGCCCGGACCGCCGGCAAATCCAAGACTGCGGCCAAGAAGACTGTGGCCAGGACCGTGGCCAAGACTGTGGCCAAGACCGCCGCCAAGACGGTTACAAAGCCGGTTGAAAAAACTGCCACCAAGGTCGTCGCGCCCAAAGCATCGCATCGGGACGCGTCCAAACCGTTAACACTGCCCTCCGCGGCCAGCCGACCCGCCGTGCCCGAATCGAAGGCGGCCGCCGCCAGGCCGACAGCCGGCGCAGCCAAAACGAGTCCCGTTTTGGCAACAGCCGAAGCCGGACATCCGCCCGCTCCGACCGGTGGACAAACCGCGCTTTCGGAGGGGGCGAAGGCACCCGCCTTTCACTTACCGCGCGACGGCGGCGACACCGTGTCGCTGGCCGACTTTGCGGGCCGCAAACTGGTGCTGTTCTTCTACCCGCGGGCCGACACCCCGGGCTGCACCAAGGAGGCCATCGACTTCACGCGGCTGGCCGGCGCATTCGCCGATGCCCAGACCGCCGTGCTCGGTGTCTCCGCTGATCCGCTCAGGGCCCAGGAAGCGTTCCGGGACAAGCACGAACTGGCCGTACCTCTGGCTTCCGATGAAAAACACGAGATGCTCGAGGCCTATGGCGTCTGGGGCGAAAAATCCATGTATGGCAGGACGTTCCTGGGGATTCTTCGCACGACGGTTTTGATTGGCGCGAACGGCCGAATCCTCAAGATATGGCGTCACGTGAAAGTCGACGGCCACGCCGACGAGGTGCTGGCGGCGGCCCAGGCGGCCTGATTTGTGCGGGCTCCGTTTCCTGAAAATTAACCATGAGAAGGTCAAATCGGCGTCGCCAATTTAGCCGTACGGAACTCATCTCCGACCGGCGCGGGAGTGCCGATGTCGAACCGTACCGGTCATCATGCCGAGTATCCCCACCACCGTCCCCAAGACCATGGCCGTACCTCGGGCCGCCGCCCCACGGCGTGGCCACGCCCCCGCAGCTCCGACGCAGGACGGTTACACCATCGTCCACGCCGGCAAGCAGGTGCGGTTCGGGCCGGTGGTGTTCTGGATCGTGATCGGCACGGTGACCGTGCTCGGCATGTGGTCGGCCGCCACGGCGACCTATTTCGCGTTCCGCGACGACGTGCTGACGCGACTGATCGCGCGCCAGGCGGAGATGCAATACGCCTATGAGGATCGCATCGCCGAACTGCGCGCCAAGGTCGATCGCACCACCAGCCGCCAATTGCTCGACCAGGAACAGTTCGACAAGAAGCTCGACCAGATCATGCGCCGCGAGGCGACGCTGGAGTCCCGCGCCACGGCGCTCGGCGCAATGCCGGATGCATTGGTAACCGGATCGATCAAGCCGCCGTCACGCGGTCCGGCCGCGACCGACTCAACCTCGTCAGGGACGCCAAAACCCTCCCCGATCAGCGACACCGTGATTTTCGTGGCGCCGCCTGATCGCGAGGCCCGGCTGGAGTCGCGCGCGCCTGTGGTCGCGGCGCCGCCGACCACCCAATTCGCCAAGGCCGGGGGTGTGGATAACGTTCTCGTCCGTTTGCAGACCTCGCTCGATAACATCGAGAGCCGCCAGGTGGCGGCGCTGACGTCGGTCGAGGACACCATGGAATCGAAGATGCGCCGGATGCGCGGCGTGTTCTCGGATCTCGGCCTCGATATGGCGCAACTGGAAGCTGCCACGCCGCGCGCCGCCGGTGTCGGTGGTCCCTTCATTCCGGTCAAACTTCCGGCCGACGCCGGCGCCTTCGAGCGTCAGCTCTACCGGATCAACATCACCCGCGCCCAGGTCGATCGCCTCAATCGCACACTCGCACAGGTGCCCTATCGCAAGCCGGTGATCGGCGAAGTCGAATTCACCTCGGGATTCGGCATCCGCAGCGATCCGTTCCTCGGCCGCCCCGCGATGCACACCGGGCTCGATTTCCGCGCCCAGGCCGGCGACCCCGTGCGCGCGACCGCCAACGGCAAGGTATCCTCGGCCGGATGGGCCGGCGGCTACGGTCGCATGGTCGAGATCGATCACGGCAATGGTCTCGCAACCCGCTACGGCCATCTGTCGGAGATCGGCGTCAAGGTCGGCGACGTCATCAAGATCGGACAGGTGATCGGCGCGGTCGGCTCGACCGGCCGCTCAACCGGTCCGCATCTGCACTATGAAACCCGGATCGACGGCGAAGCGGTCGATCCGCAGAAGTTTTTGCGCGCCGGCGTGCGCCTGAGCGCGGGCTGAGCCCAAGGTTCCGTCATTGCGAGGAGCAAAGCGACGAAGCATCGGTCTTGCTCGTAGCTCTGGATTGCTTCGCTCCGCTCGCAATGACGATCTCAATGCATCCGGTTTCAGTTACCGACCTGATGCCCGACCTCGCCTGCAATAACATCGCCGAACAGTTCCCACGCCTCGCCGTTGAACTTCATCAACTGCATCTGCTCGATCGGAAAGAAGTCGTCCGGTGAGGTGTTCACCATGATGCCCGGCAGCATCAGCTCGGAATGGAAGTTCTTCAGGTTGGCGGCCTGCTTCATCACGTTCTCCCGCGTCAGATTGTCGCCGCACTGCCTGAGAACCTGCATCATGGCTTCCGCTTCGACGTAGCCGTAGAGGTTGTTGGCGTTATTCTTGTCGCCATCGGGATAATACTTGTCCATGAACTCGCGCCATTTCTTCACCGCCGGATCGTTGTTCCAGGTGGGATCGGTCGGATCCTTTAGATAGGCCGTCGAGATGATGCCCTTTGAGAATTCGAGACCCGCCGGCTTGAGCACAGAGGCCACCGATGTCGCCGTGTTGGCGAGGAAGAATTTCGGCTTCCAGCCGAGTTCGCCCACCTTGCGGATCGCCTGCGCCGATCCCTTCGGCGCGGCCCATGAGAAGAAGATATCGGCGCCGGAATCGTGCAGCGCGACGATCTGGGAATCGATCGAGGGATCGCTGACTTCATAGGACTTGTCGGCGATGATCATGTTGATCTTGTCGCCGAGGCCATCCTTCAGGCCCTTGAACTGATCCTTGCCGGCATCGTCGTTCTGCCACAGCACCGCGATCTTGCTGTTTGGAAAATTATCCTTGATGTACTTCGCGTAGATCCGCCCCTCGCTCTGATAATTGGGCTGAAAACCCATGGTCCAGGGGAAATTCTTGGGATCGCCGAACTTGGTGCCGCCGGAGGCGACGAACAGCTGCGGCACCTTCTTGGCGTTCATGTATTTCATGATCGCGGAATTGGATGGTGTCCCCAGCGGCTGGAAGATCAGCAGGACCTCATCGCTCTCCACCAGTTTACGCGCCTGCTCGATCGCTTTCGGCGGGCTGTAGGCATCATCATAGGTGATGAAATTGATCTTGCGGCCGTTGAGGCCGCCCTCGGCGTTGACCATCTTGAAAAACGCTTCTTCGGTCTTGCCGATCACGCCATAGGACGAGGCGGGCCCGCTATACGGCATGATATTGCCGATCTTGATCTCGGTATCGCTGGCGCCCGGATCGTATTTCTTCTGCGCACTGGCCGTGGTGGCGATCAGCGCTGCCGCGACAAATGCCGTCGCGGCAGCGAGATGGTGAAGACGGATTGGCATCGTTCTCTCCCGAATTTTATGATTTATTTTGCGCTAGTTTCGCAAGCCGCGCGGCAGCTGGCAAGCAGCGCCTTATTTCGTCTGGCGAAACAACGTTGTTGCCCGCCGCCAATTGTGATTGGCTCGAACCAGATTCACCGTTTTGAGGGTAGTTGTGCTCGCGCCAGAAATACGTGTCGGTCCACGGCATCCGCGTATCGCAAACGTTGGCTATCGGCTTACCCTCTGGCTCAGCGAGATGGCCATGGCCCGCCGCGGGATGCACCGATTGGGCAGCACCCTCGCGAGCCAGACGCTCAAATCGATCGAGGCGCGGTTACAGGCCGGCGAGACAGTCTACATCGCGGGCCTCGCCTGTCCGGGCACCCACAACACCGGCGTTGCCCTGATCGAGGTCAGCCGCGAGCGCGGGCCACGCATCATCGTCAACAACGAGGAAGAGCGCTTTTCCGGCGTCAAGCATTCCACCCAACACCCGCGCAAGGCGCTCCGGGAGATGCGCGAAACGTTGCGGCGAATGGGGCGCGACATCGGCGATATCGCAGCCTTCGTCACGACGTGGGACTATCCGGGCATGTTCGCGTTGCTGATCCGCACCGCGTTCGAGGAGGCGCCGGGCAGCTTCAAATTGCTGCAAGCGCCGGTCTCGCCCGCGATCAACCTGCGCCAGATGGATCAGGTGCGGCGCATGTCACGCATCCTGCGCCGGGAATTCGACCTCGCGGAGCCGGTACCGCTGATCTGCCTGCCGCACCACGACAACCACGCCTGGTTTTCGTTCGCGGCCTCGCCATTCGCCGATGACGGCGAACCGGTGGCGATCGCCGTCCTGGACGGCACCGGCGATGCCGGCTCTGTCTCGCTCTATGTGGTGACCAACGGCACCATGCACCGGCTGTACTGTAACGACAGCCTGTTCAACTCGCTTGGCGCCTTCTACAGCATCATCTCATCTACCCAGGGCGGCTGGACCTGGCTCTCGAGCGAAGGCCGCTATATGGGCGCCGCCGCATGGGGCGACATGGATCGCGCGACCAATCCCTATTACGCGCGCTTGAAAAATGTCCTTCAGCTCGGCTCCGATGGCACGGTCAAATTAAACCGGGCGATGGCCAACTGGTATCGCGACCCACGCGATCATCCCTACAAAGCGCCGCTGATCGAGATTCTCGGCGAGCCGCTGCGGGCCGACCAGCTCTGGAATCCCGACGCCATGCTGCGCGTCGAAGACATCAACCACCGGCCCGACACCAAGGACCGGCTCGACAAGGCGGCCGCGACGCAATTGGTGTTCGAGGATGCGATGATCCATGTCGTCGACCATTTGCTGCGCACCACCGGCGCCAACCGGCTGGTGCTGACCGGCGGCGTCGCACTCAATGCCGTCGGCAACATGCGGCTGCTCGAGCATTTCGATGAAGCCTGGTTCGCGCGATCGCAGCAGCGCAAGGCGCGGCTGCATTTGTGGGTGCCGCCGGTGCCCGGCGATCCCGGCGTCACCATCGGAGCGGCCTGGCTGTTCGCGCATCTGGCAGGCGCGCCGCGCGGTGCGCCGATGACGCATGCATTCTATTGCGGCATGCCGCCTTCGCGCGACGACATTGCGGCAGCGCTCGCCGACGACGATATCGCCTCCCAGCGCATCGGCACGATTTCGACGCCGGATGGCCGCGATGCGATCGCCGACTTGATGGCTTTCATGGTGGCACAAGGCGGCGTAATCGCGATTTACCAGGGCGCCGCGGAAACCGGTCCGCGCGCGCTCGGGCACCGCTCGATCCTGGCCAATCCCTGCGATCCCCTGGTGCGCGAACGGCTCAATGAGCGCGTCAAGTATCGTGAAGCCATCCGCCCGCTGGCGCCGATGGCGACGCTGGAAGCGGCAAGAGAATATTTCGAATTGCTGGAAGGTGCCTCGGACGCCAATTACAACGCTTATAATTACATGGTGCTGACGGCGCGGTCGAAACCGAACGCTCGCGAAAAGATTCCCGCCGTCATCCATGCCGACGGCACGGGGCGAATTCAGATCGTGCGCGCGGAAGACGATCCCCTCACCTACGCCTATCTAAAGGCGCTCGGCCGCCACATCGGCGTCGAGATGTCGGTCAACACCTCTTTCAATGTCGCAGGACCAATCGCGCAGACGCCGCAACAGGCAATCGATACGCTGCGCCGCTCCAAAGGCCTCGACGTCGTCGTGCTGGTGGCAAGCGATGGGGAAGTGTACGCGGCCTGGCACGGCGGCAAACGCGACAGCGGCAGGTTTACGGGTTGGTTGGCGGATTGGAAAGTGGCGCAGAAAGCCGTTTGATCCGGTCGCGCTTACTTCGGCTTCGATACGATCTCGATCATTTTGCCTTCGTCCTCATCCGGCGCGTAGGCTTTCGCCCGGTTGTAGGACTCAACCGCGGCGCGGCCCATGATTGGCGACGCCGACAGCAGGCTCTCGGCCAGCGCCACGGCGTAAGCGGCATCCTTTTGCCGGAGTGCTGCGGTGAATGTCGCGCCGGAGAAATTGCGTGCCGCCATGCGTTTGGAATGGCGGATTACCTGCGGGCTGGCGGCGACGCCGGTTTCGATCGCCTCCAGCACCAGCTTGGTGTCGAGCCCGGCCTGCTCGGCGATCGCAAGCCCTTCTGCGATGCCGGCGATCTGGATCGCGCCCATCAGATTGTTGATCAGCTTGTAGACCGTGCCGGAACCGACCGCGCCGAAGTGACGAATGGTGGTCGAGAGCGGCTCCAGGAATGGCCGCGCCTGTTCCAGATCGGTCGCGTCGGCGCCGACCAGCAGGGTCAATTTTCCGGCCGCGGCCGCGTCGGGCAAACCCGTCACGGGGCTATCGATATAAACCAGACCGCGGTTGCGCAGGTCGCGGGAAAGATCGAGCGCGTGCTGATACGACACCGTCGAACATTCGATCGCGAGCGTGCCGGTTTTCATCGTCGCGGCGGCGCCGTCCTTGGCCAACCATACCGCGCGCGACGCCTGGTCGTCAGCGACCATGGTCACGACCGCGTCGGCATCGATCGCGGCATCTTCCGGCGAAGTCGCCCAGCGTGCGCCGCGGGCGATCAGATCTTCAGCTTTTGCCTTGCTGCGATTCCACACCGAAACCGTAAAGCCGGCATCGAGGTAACGCCCGGCCATGCCATGACCCATGCGCCCCAGACCGATGAATGCGACGCGTGCCATGGCTGATCTAAATCCTCTTAATCCACATCCTCGACCGCACCGGGCGTGGTGCCGAAGGCACGTTGCGCCAAGGTCGCCGCCATGAATTCGTCGAGGTCGCCGTCGAGCACGCCTGAGGTATCAGAGGTCTGCACGCCGGTGCGAAGGTCCTTCACCATCTGATAGGGCTGCAGCACATAGGAGCGGATCTGGTGACCCCAGCCGATGTCGGTCTTGGCAGCCTGGTCGGCGGCGGCCTGCGCTTCACGCTTTTTCAATTCGATTTCATACAACCGTGCCCGCAACATGTCCCAGGCCTGCGCCCGGTTCTTGTGCTGTGAACGGCCGGCCTGGCAAACCACCGCGACGCCGGTCGGAATGTGCGTGAGGCGCACCGCGGATTCGGTCTTGTTGACGTGCTGGCCGCCGGCGCCGCCGGAGCGCATGGTATCGGTGCGTACGTCTGATTCCTTGATGTCGATCTTGATGCTGTCGTCGACCACGGGAAAGATCGCGACACTCGAGAACGAAGTGTGCCGGCGCGCATTGGAATTGAACGGCGAAATCCGCACCAGCCGATGCACGCCGCCTTCGGTCTTCAACCAGCCATAGGCGTTGTGGCCTGAGATCTGGATGGTGGCGGATTTGATGCCGGCTTCTTCGCCTTGCGTCTCTTCGAGATATTCGATCTTGAAGCCGTGCTTTTCGGCCCAGCGCGTGTACATGCGCAGCAGCATCGAGGCCCAGTCCTGGCTTTCGGTGCCGCCGGCGCCGGCGTGCACTTCGAGATAGGAATCGAAGCGGTCGGCTTCGCCGCTGAGCAAGGCTTCGAGCTCGCGGCGCGCGACTTCCTTCTTGAGGGCTTTCAGCGCGGCTTCGGCCTCGGCGACGACGCCTTCATCGTTCTCGGCCTCGCCGAGCTCGATCATGCCGATATTGTCCTCGAGCTCGCGCTCGACCTTGCCGATGCCATTGAGCGAATCCTCCAGCGAGGTCCGCTCCTGCATCAGTTTCTGCGCTTTCTGGGGATCGTTCCAGAGGTTGGAATCCTCTGCGAGCTTGTTCAGTTCGGCAAGCCGTGCCGTGGATGCATCGACGTCAAAGATGCCTCCTCAGCAGCCCGACTGACTGCTTGATCTCTTCAACGAGGCGTTCGACTTCGGCGCGCATGGTGTCTCGATCCGCGGCAGATGCCGCCATTGAAAATGCTGGGAAGGATGTAGCGACGGCCGGCGCAAAGCGCAATCCGCTTCACACCGGCCGCCTGCCGTTAAACCAACTAGTACAGCCCGCCGGTCCCGGAGCGCAGGATGGTGCGATCGGCGTCCGGCGATACCGTCAGCGACCGACCATCCGCATCGGCGACACCGATGGCCGAGTAATCATCCGACGGCGCAGTGCCCGGCTTGAACGCTTCCAGGATGATTTTGCCGCCATCTCCAGGACCTGCCCGCAGGCCGGTCTTGGCGTCCACCCGGATCAGCTTGATGCCGGCCGGGATCTTGAACGGGGTTGCCGGCTTGTCGGCGAGCGCAAGTTTCATGAAATCTCTGGCGATAGGCGCGGCGGTATGACCCGCCTGCGCGTTTCTGCCCAGGCTGCGTGGCTTGTCGTAGCCCACATACAGACCGACAACGAGATCCGGCGAAAAGCCGACGAACCAGAGATCTTTCGCTTCGTTCGAGGTACCGGTCTTGCCGGCGATCGGCTTGCCGACGTCGCGCAACGCCATCGCCGTGCCGCCCTGGACGACGCCTTCCATCATCGATGTGATCTGGTAAGCCGTCAGCACGTCGAGTACCTGCTCCTGCCGATCGACAAGCTGCGGCTCCGGCTGGTTCTTCCAGCCTTCCGGCGCGTCGCATCCGCGGCATTCGCGGGTGTCGTGCCTGAAGATGGTGCGGCCGTAACGATCCTGTATCCGGTCGATCAGCGTGGGCTTTATCCGCCGGCCGGAATTGTCGATCATCGAATAGGCCGTGACCATCCGCATCACGGTGGTTTCGCCGGCGCCGAGTGCATAGGACAGGTAATTCGGCAGTTCGTCGTAAACACCGAAACGCTTGGCATATTCGCCGATCAGCGGCATGCCGATATCCTGCGCCAACCGCACCGTCACCGTATTCAGCGACAGCCGCAGCGCATTACGAAGCGTGGTCGGTCCCTGGTACTTTCCGACGGAGAAATTCTCCGGACGCCAGAACTCCGCCACCCTGCCCCTGATCGATTTCGATCGGTCCATCGATCTCGACGGACGACGGCGTATAGCCGTTGTCGAGCGCCGATGAATAAACGATCGGCTTGATGGTCGAGCCCGGCTGGCGATAGGCCTGCGTCGCGCGGTTGAACTGACTCTGGTCGAACGAGAATCCGCCGACCATCGCGAGCACGCGGCCGGTGTGCGGGTCCATTACCACCATGGCGCCGGATATTTCCGGCAACTGGCGCAACCGGTATTGGCCATCGACCAACGAGCCGTCCTTGGCAATCAGCGGATCGGCATAGATGATGTCGCCGGGGGACAATATCTGGGATACGGCGGTCGGCGTCCTGCCTTTCGCGGGTCCCGCTGTCGGCCTTGCCCACCTCACGCCGTCAAGGGTGATGATGCCGGTCTTCCTCTCCCGGGATAACACGCCGCCGAGTTCGTGACCCGGCTGGAAGCCGATCCGCGCCGACTGATCGCTGGTCTCCAGCACCACCGCCATCCGCCACGGCGCGACGTCGTTGAGTGATTTGACGTCGGCAAGCTTGATGCCCCAATCGCCCGTTATATCGAGCTTGCCGATCGCGCCTCGCCATCCCTGCGCCTCGTCGTAATTGACGAGCCCCGCCGCCATGGTCTTGCGCGCCATCACCTGCAGTTTCGGATCGAGCGAGGTCCGTACCGACAGACCACCTTCATAAAGTTTCTTCTCACCGTAGCGCTCGAGCAGGTCGCGGCGGACCTCTTCGGCGAAATACTCGCCGGCGAAAGTCCGAGCGCTATTGGTTCGATTGGTGACAGCCAGCGGATCCTTGCGCGCAGTGTCCGCGTCGGTCTGTTTGATCCAGCCATTTTCGAGCAGACGATCGACCACGTAATTGCGCCGCTCGACCGCGCGGTCGTGGTTGCGCACCGGATTCAGCGTTCCCGGCGCTTTCGGCAACGCGGCCAGGAAGGCAGCCTCCGCCACCGTAAGTTCGTTGACCGATTTGTCGAAATACACCAGCGACGCCGCGGCAATGCCGTAAGCGCCCTGGCCGAGATAGATTTCGTTGAGGTAGAGCTCGAGAATCTTGTCCTTCGAATAGGCGCGCTCGAGCCGCATCGCGAGTAGCGCTTCCTTGATCTTGCGGGTGAATGAAACCTCGCTGGAAAAGAAGAAATTCTTTGCCACCTGCTGGGTGATGGTCGAGGCGCCCTGCGGCCGCCGTCCGGACCCGAGATTCTGAGCGTACAGAAGCGCGGCGCGCGCCATGCCGGAATAATCGATGCCGCCGTGCTCATAGAAATTCTTGTCCTCGGCGGCGAGGAACGCGTTGATCACGAGCTTTGGAACCGCCTGGATTGGCAAATAGAGCCGGCGTTCCTTGGCATATTCGCCGAGCAACTCGCCGTCGGCGGCATGGACCCGCGTCATCACCGGCGGCTCGTAATCCTGAAGCTGTGAATAATCCGGCAAGTCCTTGGAGAAGTGCCAGATCATCCCCGCCGCGGCGGCGACACCCACCAGGAACACCACGGTTCCGGCGGTGAACAGGAACCCGAAGAAACGGATGAGCAGCCTCATAAGTCTTACCCGATCGTGAGGCCGCCCTTATGCAGTGCCAGATTCAATCTGCCCTGCCGCGACGCCGTATAACTGAGATTTTGGTCCCGTTTTAATTTTAATTGCGGGCGTTTGATGGTGTCTCTGACACAAAGCTATGCCGGAGTAAACTTTGCCCGCACGAGACATTGTTACTTGACCAATACCATTTGTGGCTGCGCCAACCGATCCGGTTTTAATACAGACCGCCGGTTCCGGAGCGCAGGATGGTGCGGTCGGCATCCGGCGACACCGTCAGGGAGCGGCCGTCCGCATCGGCAACGCCGATGGCCGAATAATTATCCGGTGGCGCGGTACCCGGCTTGAAGGCTTCGAGAATCACATTCGAGTCGCCCGGACCGGCGCGCATGCCGGTCTTGGAATCGACACGGATCAATTTGATTCCGGCCGGTACCTTGAACGGGATCGCCGGCTTGTCGGCCAGCGCGAGCTTCAGGAAATCGCGTGCGATCGGCGCCGCCAGATGGCCGCCGGTACCGGCATTACCTCGACCGAGCGTGCGCGGCTTGTCGTAGCCGAGATAGATGCCGACCACGATGTCAGGCGAGAAACCGATGAACCAGGCATCGCGGGCGTCGTTGGTGGTGCCGGTTTTGCCCGCGATCGGCTTGCCGACGGCGGCGACCGCCGTTGCGGTGCCGTGCTGAACCACCCCCTCCATCATCGAGGTGATCTGGTAAGCCGTCATCGGATCCAGCACCTGCTCGCGGCGATCGATCAGTTGCGGCTCGGCCTGATTCTTCCAGCCGCCGGGCGCGTCGCAGCCGCGGCACTCGCGCGCGTCATGCTTGAAGATGGTATGCCCATAGCGATCCTGGATACGGTCGATCAGAGTCGGCTTTACCCGGCGCCCGCCATTGTCGAGCATCGAATAGGCCGTGACCATCCGCATCACGGTGGTTTCGCCAGCGCCCAGCGCATAGGACAGATAATTCGGCAGTTCGTCATAGACGCCGAAGCGCTTGGCGTATTCGCCGATCAAGGGCATGCCGATGTCCTGCGCCAGCCGTACCGTCACGGTATTGAGCGACAGTCTCAGCGCATTACGCAACGTCGTCGGGCCGTTGTATTTGCCGTTCGAGAAATTGTCCGGACGCCAGACGCCGGCGCCCTGCCCTTGGTCGATTTCGATCGGCGCGTCGACCACGACGGTGGACGGCGTGTAGCCGTTGTCGAGCGCGGACGAGTACACGATCGGCTTGAACGAGGAGCCCGGTTGCCGGTAGGCCTGCGTCGCCCGGTTGAACTGGCTCTGATCGAACGAGAAGCCACCGACCATCGCCAGCACGCGGCCGGTCCACGGATCCATCACCACCATCGCGCCGGACACTTCCGGCAACTGACGCAACCGGAACTGGCCATCGACAGGCGCGGGATTACCCTCCCTGATCAGCGGATCTGCGTAGATCACATCGCCAGCCGACAATATTTGCGAGACCGCGGTCGGCGTCTTGCCCTTCGTCGGACCTGCCGCCGGCTTTGCCCATTTGACGCCTTCCAGCGTGATGATGCCGGTCTGCCGATCCTTGCTGACGGCGCCGCCGAGTTCCCGGCCCGGCTGGAAACCAATTCGCGCCGATTGATCGCTGGTCTCCAGCACCACCGCCATCCGCCAGGGCGAGATGTCCGATAGCGATTTGACGTCGGCAAGCTTGACGCCCCAATCACCTGAAATGTCGAGCTTGCTGAGCGGACCGCGCCAGCCCTGCGCCTCGTCATAATTGACGATGCCGGCGGCCATGGTCTTGCGCGCCATCACCTGGATCTTCGGATCCAGCGTGGTGCGGACCGAGAGGCCGCCTTCATACAGCTTCTTCTCGCCATAGCGTTCGAAGACGTCGCGGCGGACTTCCTCGGCGAAATATTCGCCGGCGAAGATATGCCCGGCATTGCCGCGGCTGGTGACAACAAGCGGATCCTTGCGGGCCTTGTCGGCATCGGCCTGCTTGATCCAGCCGTTTTCCAGCAGGCGATCGATCACGTAGTTACGGCGTTCGACGGCGCGGTCGTGGTTGCGCACCGGATGCAGCGCCGCTGGCGCTTTCGGCAGCGCGGCCAGATAGGACGCTTCTGCTACCGTGAGTTCGTTCACCGACTTGTCGAAATAGACCAGCGAGGCCGCGGCGATGCCGTAGGCGCCGAGGCCGAGATAGATTTCGTTGAGATAGAGCTCGAGGATCTTGTCTTTCGAGTAGGCGCGCTCGATCCGCATCGCGAGCAGCGCTTCCTTGATCTTGCGGGTGAACGATACTTCGTTGGTCAGCAGAAAGTTCTTCGCCACCTGCTGGGTGATGGTCGAGGCGCCCTGCGGCCGGCGGTTGGAGCCGTAGTTCTGCGCATAGAGCACTGCCGCGCGTGCCATGCCGGAATAGTCGATGCCGCCATGCTCATAGAAATTCTTGTCCTCGGCGGCGAGGAACGCGTTGATCACGAGCTTTGGAACGGCCTGGATCGGTAGATAGAGCCGGCGTTCCTTGGCATATTCGCCGAGCAGCGCGCCGTCGGCGGCATGGACCCGGGTCATCACCGGAGGCTCGTAGTCCTGAAGCTGCGAATAATCCGGCAAGTCCTTGGAAAAATGCCAGATCATCCCCGCCACCGCGGCGACGCCCACCAGGAACACGACCGTGCCGGCCGCGAACAGGAAACCCAGGAACCGCACGAGCAAGCGCATTATCGATCGTCCGTTTCAAATTCTTGCGCCATCGCATCGGGCGATTGCCCCCCGGTGCATCAACGGCTCTGCGGAATGTTCCGCCTGCATGGCCCCATCAGAACGAGACCTATAATAACATCGTCGACGCGGTAATCCTGACCAATTCCGAAACCTTACGGCACTTTTTATAAAGCTGCCGCTGTGGCCAAACTAGGGCTTCTAGCCCGGGTAAACCCAGCTAAACCTGACTGCGCCCCGCTTTAATTTGCCGCTCCCGCGGTCGTCAAACGCTTTGCAAAGAAGGCGTCGATGGCCTGCGCCATCGATCCCACGGTCCTGGAACGCCAACTCTCCGACACCAGATGTTCGAGATCGCTTTTGTTCGAGACGTAGCCGAGTTCGACCAGCACCGACGGCACGTCGGGCGCCTTCAGCACCCGGAAGCCGGCCGATTTCAGCGGATGCTTGTACATCCGCGTGGCGTTCTTCATTTCACCCGCGAGCAGCCGCGCAAACCTATTTGAAAAGGTGCGGGTTTCCCGCTGCGCCAGGTCGATCAGGATGTCGGCAACGTCGGTCGGCTCGTCGGTCAGGTTAACGCCACCGATGGCGTCGGCCTTGTTTTCCATCTCCGCCAACCGTTCCGCCTCGGCATCGGAGGCACGGTCGGACACCGTATAGATCGTAGCGCCCTGCACGTCGCCCTCACGGTGCGGCAGATAGTCGGCATGGATCGATACGAACAGCGCCGCCGACTGGGTGCGTGCGACCTTCACGCGGTCGTCGAGCGGAATGAAGGTGTCGTCGGTGCGCGTCATCACGACGCGGTATTTGCCTGACTTCTCGATGCGATCGCGCAGCGCCAAACCAAAATTCAGCACCAGGTTCTTCTCGCTCTCGCCGCCCGACTGCGTGCCGTTATCAAGACCGCCATGGCCGGGATCGATCACGATCAACGGGCGCGAATCCGCGGACACCGGCTTGATCGCAAGCTTGGGTTCGGAACTCGTCTCGGACTTGCCGGCCTCGGTATCGGCCAGAGCCTCGGTCGTTGCGGGGCGCCTCCCCGATCGCGGCCCTGAGTTCGGGCCGGCTTTCGGGGGCGAGCGATTGAACGAACGCGGTGCGGTCGACCTCGACAAATTCCAGCACCAGCCGCGGCGGCTGGCCGTTCGCAGCATCGAGCACATAGGAATTGGCGATCTTGGCCGGGCCGGTCAGGTCGAACACGATTCGGGAGCCGCCCGGCATCACCAGGCCGTAGCGGAACGCCTTGATCAGCCCGCGTCCGGCGGCACCGGTCCCGGTTGGAAGCTGGAAATTGACCTGGGGGATATCGACCACCACCCGATACGGATCGGCCAGTGTGAAGGCGCGAAACTGAATGGTTTTATCGAGGTCGAGCACGAAGCGGGTTTGCTTGGCGTCGCCGGCCAGCCGGGCATCGGAAGCGATCGGGAACCCGGAGGCTGCGACCGTGCTTGGCGAGTGGGCATTGGCTGGGACAAGGCTGCTGCCAGAACACGGCAATGCTGCGGCGCACAAGAGCGCACATCCCAACAAAACACCATGATTTGCGCGGCTCGCCAACAATTCGGTACCTCCGAGCAGCCTATTACCGCAATAGGGCTACAGGGTTAATTACGGCTTAAGGCGCTTCTTGAGAATAACGGAGAATAACAGGAAGTGTTGCACGGGCGTGACGCTTCCCTTGCACCAGCCGGCCAATCCACGTATGTACGAGGGGCTGACGGCTAATACTCCCGGTTGTGTCACGTTCAGCCTCCCGGTGCAGCGCCGGAACCTTCGATATCTCGGGGATTCCAGCGTCTTTCCGATCCCTCCCCAGCCAGCGCAGCGCGCGGTTGACATGGAGTGGCGGTTTTGAGCCCGAGCGGCGTCCGGTCCCAGGTTACCATCTTGTTCCCGGGACGAGTTCAGACACGGCACGACCGATTACCGGGCCGCAAGGCATCGATATGCGATGACCGGCGAGCGCTTCGGCGCCACGCCGGGCCTTCAGCGACAGATAAGGCGGCGCTTTTTGCCGCCAACGTGTTCAGACGGGCCGACGCTTGATGCGCCAGACTGTGTTGCCGACCATGATCCACCAAGGAACCGCGCCGATGCGGAGCGAAAGCTTCGCGCGTCGCTTTGCTCTGCGAGGAACATGTTCGGCGCGGCGCTCCGGGTTGCGTTTCGGCCTTCCCCTCACCCCCAAATCAGGTGGACCGTCGCGTCACCCGGCCGCGCGACACGCGCGCGCCGCCATACGCGCCCGCCGCCGTCATGAGTTTCAAAATGCCCAACAAAATGTTGATCGACGCTACCCACCCGGAAGAGACCCGGGTCGTTGTGGTCCGCGGCAATCGTGTCGAAGAGTTTGACTTCGAGACCGCCCAACGCAAGCAACTGCGTGGAAATATCTATCTCGCCAAGGTCACCCGCGTAGAGCCGTCGCTGCAGGCGGCCTTCATCGAATATGGCGGCAACCGCCACGGTTTCCTGGCCTTCAGCGAAATCCATCCCGACTATTATCAGATCCCGGTCGCCGACCGTCAGGCGCTGATCGAAGCCGATGAACGCGCCCATCGCGAGGCCGAGGAAGAAACCGAAAACCGTTCCAACCGCCGCCGCCCGCGCCACCGCAATTCGCGCCGTCGCGGCCATGGCGACCGCGTCCAGAGCGCCGTGGTCGAGGGCGCAAGCCCGGACCAGGGCCAAACCGACCAGCCGCATGATCATCAGCCGCATGATCATGATCACGACCATGGTGACGAGCAGCCGCACGCCGAGCTGAGCCATCACGACCACGAAGGCCACGACCACCAAGGCCACGATCATGAAGGACATGACCACAGCGGCCATGAACACCAGGATCACGGGCACGAGCATTCGCATGACGACCATCATGGCCATGCCCACGATGCGGAGACGCCGGCTGTCGCGATGCAGTCGGGTACGCTGGATAGCGCTGTCGATGCGTCCGTGACCGCCGCGCCGGTCGCTGCGGAAGTGCACCAGCAATCCGAACATCCGGAACATGCGCCCGAGGTGCATGCCGATCACGATCATTCCCACGACGACCACCACTCCCACGACGACCACGCGCAC
>CAVTWC010000042.1:0-296639 GCA_963738105.1 uncultured Alphaproteobacteria bacterium
GCGGCCTGTTTCCGCGGCGGATCGAGCGCGCCGGAATCGTGGATCTCGGCGACCTGGTGGTCGCTGAAGCCGAGCACCTGGCGCAGGATTTCGTCGGTGTGTTCGCCGAGCAGCGGCGAACGCTGCACCTCGGTCGGGCTGTCCGACAGCTTGATCGGGTTGCCGACCGACAGATATTTGCCGCGGGTGGGGTGATCGACCTCGACCACGGTGCCGGTCGCGCGCAGCGACTGGTCTTCCGCCAGTTCCTTCATCGACAGGATCGGCCCGCAGGGAATGTCGTCCTTGTTGAGGATTTCCATCGCCTCGAACTTGGTCTTGGTCATGGTCCACAGCTCGATGCGCGCGAAGATCTCGTTGAGGCGCGACAAACGGGCAGGGGGCTTGGCGTAATCGGGATGGGTCTTCCAGCCGGGCTCGCCGATGACGTCGCAGATCTTCTCCCAGACCGGCGCCTGGGTGATGAAATAGATGTAGGCGTTGGGATCGGTCTCCCAGCCCTTGCACTTCAGGATGCGGCCGGGCTGGCCACCACCGAAATCATTGCCGGCGCGCGGCACGGCTTCGCCGAACGGAATGCCTTCACCGAACTGGCTGTATTCCTTCAGCGGCCCATGCGCGAGCCGCTGCTGGTCGCGCAGCTTGACGCGCGCCAGATTGAGCACCCCGTCCTGCATCGCGGCGGTGACCTTCTGGCCCTGGCCGGTCATGGTGCGCTGGTACAGCGCGGTGACGATGCCGAGCGCCAGATGCAATCCGGTGCCGCTGTCGCCGATCTGCGCGCCGGTGACCAGCGGCAACCCATCGCGGAAGCCCGTGGTCGATGCCGCGCCGCCGGTGCATTGCGCGACGTTCTCATACACCTTGCAGTCTTCGTACGGTCCGGGACCAAAGCCCTTGATCGACGCCACGATCATCTTCGGGTTGATGGCGTGGATCTTCTCCCAGGGAAATCCCATGCGATCGAGCACGCCGGGGCCGAAATTCTCCACCAGCACGTCGCAGCTCTTGATCAGCGCGGTCAGGACTTCCTTGCCCTTCGGGTTCTTGGTGTCGAGCGTGATCGAACGCTTGTTGTGGTTGAGCATGGTGAAATACAGGCTGTCCGCATTCGGCACGTCCTGCAATTGACCGCGGGTGATGTCGCCGACGCCAGGGCGCTCGACCTTGATCACATCGGCGCCGAACCATGCCAGCAATTGCGTGCAGGTCGGTCCCGACTGGACGTGGGTGAAATCGAGAATTCGAACGCCCTTCAGCGCCTTTGTCATCTGTTCTCTCCTTAGATCTACAAATCTGTTACTGTCGTCATGCCCGCGAACGCGGGCATCCAGTAGTCACCGTCAATTCAGTCGGGCACTGCCTTCATCCCTCGATAGTTCGGCGGTTACTGGATTCCCCGCCCGCGCGGGGAATGACGCCGATGGGTTAGCCGCTCACTTCTTCTTGCTAAGCACGCTTTGCGGATTGAGGTTGCCGATGCGGCCGACTTCGCTGCCGGCGGCGGGATCGAGCACGGCGTTGATCAACGTCGGCTTGCCTGAATCCATTGCCGCGTTGACGGCGCGCTTCAGTTCGTCCGGGGACGTCGCATTCACGCCGACGCCGCCGAAGGCTTCAATCATCTTGTCGTAGCGCGAGCCCTTGACGAACACGGTCGGCGCGGGATCTTCGCCGGCGCTGTTGGTGTCGGTGCCGCGATAAATGCCGTCATTGTTGAAGATGACGATGCAGACCGGCAGCTTGTAGCGGCAGATGGTTTCCACCTCCATGCCGGAGAAGCCGAACGCCGAGTCACCCTCGACGCACAGCACCGGCTTGCCGGTCTCGATGGCGGCGGCAATGGCGTAGCCCATGCCGATGCCCATGATGCCCCAGGTGCCGACGTCGATGCGCTTGCGCGGCTGGTAGATGTCGATAATGCCGCGCGCGAGATCGAGGGTGTTGGCGCCTTCGTTTACCAGCATCGCGTCCGGGCGTTCCTTGATGATGGTGCGCAGCACGCCGAGCGCGCCGTGGTAGTCCATCGGCGAGTTGTTGTTCATCAGGCGCGGCGCCATCTTGGCGACGTTCTCTTCGCGCTTCTTGGCGACCGCACTCATCCAGTCGGCGGGCGCCGCCTGCCAATTGCTACCCATGGCGGTGAGCATGGCCGAGACGCAGCTACCGATGTCGCCGACAACCGGCGCGACGATCTCGACATTGGAGTCCATTTCCTTTGGCTCGATGTCGATCTGGATGAACTGCTTCGGCGCATCGCCCCAGGTCTTGCCCTTGCCGTGCGACAACAACCAGTTGAGCCGGGCGCCGATCAGCATCACGACGTCGGAGTCCTTCAGCACCGTCGAGCGCGCCGCACCTGCGCACTGCGGATGCGTGTCGGGGAGAAGGCCCTTGCCCATGCTCATCGGCAGGAACGGCACGCCGCTCTTTTCGACGAATGCCCGAATCGCATCGTCGGCCTGCGCGTAGGCCGCGCCCTTGCCGAGAATGATCAGCGGCTTCTTCGCGGATTTGAGTACATCGAGCGCGCGCTTGACGGCGTCGGGGGCAGGGATCTGCGCCGGCGCTGCATCGATCACCTTGACCAGCGACTTCCTGCCGGCCTCGGCGTTCATCACCTGGCCGAACAACTTCGCCGGAAGGTCGAGATAGACGCCGCCCGGGCGTCCCGAGACTGCGGCGCGGATCGCGCGCGCCAGGCCGATGCCGATGTCGGCGGCGTGCAGCACGCGGAACGCGGCCTTGCAGAGCGGCTTCGCGATCGCAAGCTGGTCCATCTCCTCATAGTCGCCCTGCTGCAGGTCGACGATCTCGCGCTCGGACGAGCCCGAGATCAGGATCATCGGGAAACAGTTGGTGGTCGCGTGGGCCAGGGCGGTGAGGCCGTTGAGGAAGCCCGGCGCCGATACGGTGAGGCACACGCCCGGCTTCTTGGTGAGGAAGCCCGCGATCGAGGCCGCGTAACCGGCGTTCTGCTCGTGGCGGAAGGAGAGCACGCGAATGCCTTCGGCCTGTGCCATGCGGCCGAAATCCGTGATCGGAATACCCGGCACGCCGTAGATCGTATTGAGGCCGTTGAGCTTGAGCGCATCGATAATGAGATGGAAACCGTCGGTCAGTTCCTGCTCCGCGTCGGCGGTCTTTGCATCGATGCTCTGTACTGCTGCGGACATTCCGCTTCTCCCTGATCGTTTCTTGGTGTGGACGAGGTCTTCGTGGTCCTCGTCCAGCGTGAAGGTGTGCTGGCTAAAACAGTTCCGTGAAAGCGTTTCCGGTCAAACAATTCGGCTAAAACAACTCGCCTAAAATAACCCGCCTAAAACAGTTCCTGGCCATGCGCCTCGACATAGGCGGCAAGGCCCAGCGTGTGGTCGCGTGCGCGCTTTTCCGCGAGTTCGGTGTTGCGCTCCTCGAGCGCTTCGATGATGGCCAAATGTTCGGGCAACGACGTCGCGGTGCGGTCGACGCGCCCGATGGTCAATTGCCGGTAACCGCGAACGTGCAGCAGGATGTCATTGGTCATGTCGACCAGCACCGGCAACTCGCTGAGCGAGATCAGCGCCTGGTGAAAGGCGATATTGGCCTTGGAATATTCCTCGACGTGGTCCTGCGGCAGGCGATCCTTGCCGAAATCCTTGAAGAAATCGCGCAGCGCCGAAATATCCTTTTTACGCGCGGTGGTGGTGATCAGGCGCGCGGCCATGCTCTCGAGTGCTGCCCAGGCGCGGATCATGTCGACGATCTCGCTCTTGGTGCGGCGGACCACGACGATGCCACGGCGCGGCACAGTCTTGACGAAACCATCCTGCTCCAGCATCGCGATCGCTTCGCGGATCGGAGTGCGGCTGACGCCGAGACGCTCCGACAACGCGCGTTCGT
Organism: uncultured Alphaproteobacteria bacterium; assembly: GCA_963738105.1. Classification (GTDB taxonomy): domain Bacteria; phylum Pseudomonadota; class Alphaproteobacteria; order Rhizobiales; family Xanthobacteraceae; genus Bradyrhizobium. The sequence goes on from CAVTWC010000042.1 coordinate 3,883, forward strand.
CGAGCATGACCGGTTCTGGCGTTGCGTAGATGTCCATCTTGAGGATGGCTTCCTTCAACGCCTCATAGGCCTTGTTCTTGAAGCTCGTCTCCGGCGCGATCCGGACAATTGCGATGTCTGCCTCGGCCATGGTGGGCGGCGCCTTGGTTTGTTTCCGTTCGGGCACGATTGAGTCTCCTCTGAGGGAGACATCTTCTAACAGATTACTACCGGATTATTTTTGGCATACCAGATGCCACGATGTCAAGGCGGCGTTATTTTCGCCATTTCTCTACATCCACTTGCCTTGACAATCTTGTTTCTGGCATACCAAATGCCATACGGGCGAGTTCTTCGCAAGCCGGATGCGCGCCACAGCGGATGCGTGCTTGCGATCGGTTACGAGGGATTGAGGGTCACCAGGGTCTGGTCCTGGCCTGGTCTTGTCATGATCTTGGGGCGCGCGGGCGCTATTGAAATGAAAAACGACTTCACGGAGGAAGCCAATGTCGAGTTCTAAAGATTCGGTTCGGAAAATACTTGATCTGGTCAAGGCGGATAAACGTACCAGCCTGACCGCGCCGGAAGGCAAGCTGGTGTGCGACGCCTACGGCATTCCGGTTCCGAAGGAAGGCGTGGCGAAATCCGCCGATGAAGCCGTCAAGATTGCGACCGGCATGGGTTTCCCGGTGGTGATGAAGATCGTCTCGCCCGACATTCTGCACAAGACCGAGGCGGGCGGCGTGATGGTTGGCGTCAAGACCGCCGCCGACGTCGAAAAGAATTATGCGACCATTCTGGCCAACGCCAAGAAGTACAAGGCCGACGCCAAGATCGAAGGCATTCAGATCCAGCAGATGCTGGCGGGCGGCACTGAAGTTATCATCGGCTCGATCACCGATGGCTCGTTCGGCAAGCTGGTCGCCTTCGGCCTCGGTGGCGTGCTGGTCGAAGTTCTCAAGGACATCACCTTCCGGCTCGCGCCGGCGACCAAAGAAGACGCGCTGTCGATGCTCGACGGCATCCAGGCCCATGACATGCTCAAGGGCGTGCGCGGCGGCGACCCGGTCAATCGCGACGCGCTGGCTGACGTGATCGTCAAGGTTTCGCAGCTCGTCACCGACTTCCAGGAAATCGTCGAACTCGATCTCAACCCGGTGTTCGCCACCAAGGCCGACGCGATCGCCGCCGACGTGCGCATCGTCGTCGACTTCGACTACAAGCCCCGTCCGGCGCCGCGCCCGACCGAGGAAATCGTCACCGCGATGAACCGCATCATGCAGCCGAAAGCGGTCGCCGTGATCGGCGCCTCCGCCGAAGACGGCAAGATCGGCAATTCGGTGATGAAGAACCTGATCAACGGCGGCTACAAGGGCGACATCTATCCGATCCACCCGAAGGCATCGGAGATTCTCGGCTACAAGGCCTACAAGAGCGTCAAGGATGTGCCCGGCGTGATCGACACCGCTGTGTTCGCGATCCCGGCGAAATTCGTCGCCGGTGCATTGGTCGAGTGCGGCGAGAAGAAGATTCCCGGTGCGGTATTGATTCCGTCGGGCTTTGCCGAAGCGGGCGCGCCGGAATTGCAGGCCGAGATCGTCGAGATCGGCAAGAAGTACAACGTCCGCCTGATGGGGCCGAACATCTACGGCTTCTATTATACGCCGGCCAATCTCTGCGCCACGTTCTGCACCGCCTATGACGTCAAGGGCCACGCGGCGCTGTCGTCGCAGTCCGGCGGCATCGGCATGGCGATCATCGGCTTCTCGCGTTCCGCCAAGATGGGCGTCTCCGCCATCGTCGGCCTCGGCAACAAATCCGATATCGACGAGGACGATCTGCTCGCTTTCTTCGAGCAGGACCCGAACACCAATCTGATCGCCCAGCACTGCGAAGACCTGAAAGATGGCCGTGCCTTCGCCGAAGCCGCCAAGCGGGTCTCGAAGAAGAAGCCGGTGATCGTGCTCAAGGCGGGCCGCACTTCCGCGGGCGCCAAGGCTGCTTCGTCGCACACCGGCGCGCTCGCCGGTAACGACAAGATCTATGAGGACGTGTTCAAGCAGTCCGGCGTGATCCGCGCCCGCTCGCTTCGGCAATTGCTCGAATTCGCGCGCGGCGTGCCGGTATTGCCGACGCCGAAGGGCGAGAACATCCTGATCATCACCGGCGCCGGTGGTTCAGGCGTGCTGCTGTCGGACTCCGTGGTCGACAACGGCATGTCGTTGATGGCGATGCCGCCGGACCTCGATGCCGCCTTCCGCAAGTTCATCCCGCCGTTCGGTGCCGCCGGTAATCCCGTCGACATCACCGGTGGCGAGCCGCCGATCACCTATGTCAACACGGTCAAGCTCGGCCTGTCGGATGAGCGCATCCACGCGCTGATCCTCGGCTACTGGCACACCATCGTCACGCCGCCGATGGTGTTCGCCCGCAACATGGTCGAGGTGAAGAAGGAGATGGAAGCGAAAGGCTTCGTGAAGCCGATCGTCGCTTCGCTCGCCGGTGACGTCGAGGTCGAGGAGGCCGCCGAATATCTCTATCAGAACGGCATTCCTGCCTATGCCTATTCGACCGAATTGCCGGTCGAGGTGCTCGGCGCCAAGTACAAATGGGCCCGCGGCGCGGGATTGCTGTAAGCCGCGTTCCAGCTCGTCATTCCGGGGCGCGCGCAGCGCGCCCCGGAATCTAGAGTTGATTATCACTGGATTTCCGGGGTCAGCCCTGCGGGCCGCCCCGGAATGACATTCGTGACGTGACGCTAAGCTCAGGTGGCGTTTATCGAACGCAGCCGCTGCTTGGTCCAATCGAATGCCGCGGCAGCCGCAAGTCCGAGGCATGCCGTCAGCGCGTCGACGACAAAGTCCTCCAGTCGGGCGTGGCGTCCCGGTGCCCAGAACTGCAGGATTTCGATCACGCCGATCATGATCACGGCGATCAGCGCCACGCGCAGCCTGCGTTCGGTATAGGCCAGCCCAAACGCCACACCGATCAGGATGAAGGCGAGCGAATGCTCGCCGTCCTGACCGAGGCTGGCGTGCGGCCGGTAGCTGGCTGGACCCAAGGTCGCGAATGTGACCGCGGCGGCCAGCAGCCAGGCGATAATCCTGAGGGTGATTGTCATTAGGGGCGGGATATCACGTTTGGCGGGATTGCACTTGCTTTCACGCGAACTTGCGATGCCGTGTAGTTAACAGGTTAACGACCGGGCCGCCCGCCGGTTATAGCGGCTGGCGAACCCCGAGGCCATGCATGAATCGCTCCCGGATCTGCACGGGATCGCGCCGGGTCTGCCCGGTTCCCGGCTTGTCGTCGATACGCACGCCGATCAGCGTCGGTCCGGAAGCCGTCAGCGATTGATCGAGCAGCCGTTCGAAATCTTCTTCATCGGCGGCCCATGCGCTGTTGGTGAGACCTGAGGCGATCGCGATGGCGACGAGATCGGCCACCGCGGCGGCCGGCGTCGGCTGCGCGCCGGTAATCTGATAGACGCCGTTGTCCATCACCACCATGCAGAGGTTCTTCGGCGCCTGCGTCGCGATCGTCGCCAGGCAACCCAATTGCATCAGCAGCGAGCCGTCGCCTTCGAGCGCGAACACGCGCCGCTTCGGTTGCGCCAGCGCGACGCCGAGCGCGATCGGAAAAGCGAGGCCCATGCTGCCCAGCATGTAGAAATTCTGCGGGCGATGGCCCGCGGCCCACAGATCGAAATTGGTGTTGCCGATGCCGCCGACCACGGCTTCTTCGTTCTTCAGCTTCGCGACCAGCCGCGAAGTGAGATCGAACCGGTTCATGATCTTGGTGTTGCGGGCAGGGGAATTGGCTTGCGTGTTCATCTGATCGCTCACTTGTCCAAAACTTTGCCGCCGGTCAGCAGCGGCGAGAGGATCAACGCCACCGGCGCCTGGGTGGTGATGGCCTGCTTGATCGATCGATCGACGATGAATTCGAATTCGTCGAGCCTCGTGCAGGTATGATGCTCCATCGCCAGCGAGTCGAGCACCGGCCGCATGGTGCGGCAGACCAGCGACTGCCCGTAATTGAACTCGCCGAGGGTGCCGCGCTCCGACACGAACATGATCAGCGGGATCTGATAGGGGATCGCCAGCGAGGCCAGCACGTTGGCCAGCGTCGCGAAGCCCGAGGTCTGCATCAGCACCGCGCCGCGCATGCCGGCCATCCACGCGCCGGAAACGATACCGACGGCTTCTTCCTCGCGCGAGGTCGGAAATGTCGTGAAGAACGGATCGGCGTGGATGTTCTTGATCAGGTTGGTCAGCACACGATCGGGCACATAGGGCACGAGGCGAATATCGTTGCGCTTGAGCGCTTGTTGTACCACGCCATACCAGGTCGTTTCCGAAGCCTTGTCTGGTGTCTTATCTGGTGTCTTGGGCGCTGTGTTTGCCTCGGCTGCCGCCATCGAATTCTCCCTGTCGCCTGCGCCGCTGTTGTTGCCGCAACAAGACCGCGCGCGGTCCCGTCGAGGTGCCGCAACTTGACGCGATCGCCGGGATTGTCAACATGTCCCGACGTTACCGTGATCTGCATTGCGTGGCGATGCCCCGGGCATGCCGGCATGCGATAAAGCAGGTAACGAGATGATCGGGGAGGGATGTCATGGTGAGCTGGTTCCGGATGTTTGCGGCTGTATTGGCTGTTCTCGCCGCTGGCGGCAGCGTGTCCGCGCAGTCGCCGTTTCCGTCCAAACCCGTGCACATTTTCGTGCCGTATGCCGCGGGTGGCGCGGTCGATATTCTGGCGCGAACGCTCGGTGATGCGGTCTCTCAAACATGGGGCCAGTCGGTGGTCATTGAAAACCGGCCTGGTGCTGGCGGCGTGATCGCCTCGCAAGCGCTGGTGACCTCGCCGCCGGATGGTTACACCCTCATCCTGGTCGCGAGCGGTCATCCCACCAACGCATTTCTGTATCCGAAGCTGCCCTACGATACCTTCAAGGACTTCACGCCGATTTCCTTGGTGGCGTCGTCACCGAACATCGTCTTGGTGCGCAAGGATTCTCCGTTCAAGACGATCGCCGATGTCATTGCGGCGGCCAAGGCGAAACCGGGAAGCCTGTCGTTCGGTCACTCCGGCAACGGCACGTCGACACATCTTGCAGGCGAGCTTTTCAAGAATCTCGCCAAGATCGATATTGCGGGCATTCCCTACAAAGGCGGCCTGCCTGTGATCAACGATCTCCTGGGTGGACAAATTCCGCTGTCGATCAACAATGGACCGGAATCAGTCGGACAACTGCAAGCCGGCACCGTCCGCGCGCTGGCGGTTACGACGGCGGCGCGGGCGTCGTTCCTGCCGGACGTGCCAAGCCTGTCGGAAACCGTGCCGGGCTATGACACCGAAGTCTGGTGGGGGTTGCTCGGTCCGGCCAAGCTGCCGCCCGATGTGCTCGCCAAGCTCTCGCATGATTTCGTCGCTGCGGTGAATACCGCCGCGGTGAAAGAGCGCCTGGCCAAGCTCGGCGCAACGCCGATCGGCAGTTCGCCCGAGCAGTTCGACGCCAAGATCCACGCCGACTATGACAAATGGGGGCCGATCATCACCGCCGCCGGCATCAAGGCCGAATGATGCTGTCTGCCGCACCGTAACCTCACGCCGCCAAACCTGCCGCCATCGCGCGCATGTGCCGCGGCGGTGTCGGATCCATTTCCAACCTCCATTGCCAACCCAAGGGTTCCGCCAACGATGTCCGTCAACAACAAGCGCGTCTTCTACGTCAAATATCTCGCCCACCAGATCTATGCCGACATCCTGAAGGCGCGTGCCGATGTGCGGCTCGACCGGCTCGAGAACGAGAGCGCAGATGAAGTGTCGGCGCCGATCCTGGCCGCCGCGCATGTCTATCAGATCGGCGCTGCGCGCGACGAACTCGCGCCCCATTTCCATGCCAACGCCGACCTGCTGCGCCGCGCGCCGAACCTGCTGCTGGTCTCCAGCAATGGCGCCGGCTTTGATCCCGTCGATGTCGATGCCTGCACGGCGGCCGGCGTGGTCGTCGTCAATCAGTCCGGCGGCAACGCCAATTCGGTGGCCGAGCACGCCGTCGGCATGCTGCTGACCTTGTCGAAGCGCATCATGGAAGCCGATCGCACGTTGCGGCGCGAGGCCAATGTCAATCGTAATGCCCTGATGGGCAACGAGGCGCAGGGCAAGACCATCGGCATCGTCGGGCTCGGCAATGTCGGCCGCCGTATCGCCGAACTCTGCCGGGGCCTGCTGCACATGAACGTGCTGGCCTACGATCCCTATCTCTCGGCCACCGAGATGGCGGCCCGCGGTGGCGAGAAGGTCGAACTCGACGATCTGCTGCGCCGTTCCGATTTCGTCTCGATTTCGTGCCCGTTGTCGAAGGACAATCGCGGCATGATCGGCGCGGCCCAATACGCGCTGATGCAGAAGCATGCCTACTTCATCACGACCGCGCGCGGCTTCATTCACGACGAGGCGGCGCTGGTGGACGCGCTGCGCAACAAGCAGATCGCCGGCGCCGGTCTCGATGTCTGGGCCAAGGAGCCGCCGCCGCCGGACCATCCGCTGCTGCAGTTCGACAATGTGCTGGCGAGCCCGCACACCGCGGGGGTCACCCACGAAGCACGAGAGAACATGGGGCGGATCGCGGCAGAGCAGGTGCTCGGTGCGCTCGACGGCAAGCGGCCGCCGCGCATCATCAATCCCGAGGTCTGGCCGGCTTACGTCAAGCGGTTCGAGAAGGCCTTTGGGTTCACTCCGGCCTGACGGCCGCCGCGGATTCTCCGCAGGCTGACGGCCTCGGCCGTTAACCGCCTTTTGGGGGAGAAAATTTCCTCCGCCGCCGGGCTTTGGACGGCAACAAAACCACTGCCATCGGCCGATAGGGCGATGGCCCTATTGCTATTTTTCAGGTGCCCTCGACACCCAGGAGGGCTCGGACCACATTCCCTTGTGCGCAATGGGTTTTGGCGGAACGTTGGTTCGCCGGCGCATGGGAATGAGTGTCATGCAACAAGCCGCATTATTGTTTTGGAGCACGCCGTCGCGGATCGGTCGCCGTTTGGCGGCGATCGTCGCCATCGCCGCGGCCAGCCTGCCGGATGTCGGCGCCTAAGCCGGTCGGCGTATCTTCATCAACAGCGTTTCATCCGATCGGTTTCGATCTCAGCCAGAAGTGGCGCGCCGTCGACGCTCGGGATGGGTAGAGAGGTTGCGCCGTCCGGTGTGAGGTCGAACGGTCTTTCCTTGATGGTGGTTCGAACCATGCCCCCAAAATGCCGACGGTTTATGCGTCGCAGGTGCAGCACTTGCCCCCGAGGAGAGCACGCAAAGAAAAATCAGTAGCGGAATGATTTTCACGTCTTCCTCGGTAAAAAAGCCCTGCCAGGGCGGGGCGCGATGCACTGCGTTCGTGGTGCGATTTATTGCTTGGCGGCTTCGCCGGGATCTCCCTTAGGTCCGGCCGGACCCATCGCTCCCGGGGGCCCCGCGGGTCCGGGCGGGCCCATCGCGCCCGGAGGTCCTGCGGTCCCCGGAGATCCTGCGGGTCCCGGGGGGCCTGCGGGACCCGGAGGACCCGCAGGTCCGGGAAGGCCGCAATTTTGTATCACCACTTCTTTCTTATCTTCTCCGGAGGTAATTTCGACCAGGCAAGTGGATGGGAACTCAGATCCGATCCAGCGAAAGCCTCCAGTCAAAGTGCTTTCGACCTGCACCGTTTTGCTTGGGTTGATTTTAATATGCACGATGGGCTCGCGCACTCGTCGAACCCTTCCGACGATTGTTAACTCGCCGCGCGATATGGCCGCAGTCGTGATCAATATTTCTGCGCGCGCATTTCCCGCCCATGCGATCACACAGGCAGATGTAACGACGGCGCCGATAAGCTTCGCGAGCATGGCAATCCCCGCTGCATCCTGTCAGGACGCTAAATACAATCACCAAAGCCCAACAAGAACAAGAGCGCGACTGCGTGGGCCGAACCGGTCTGCGAACCTTCGTCTGCGTATCTTCGTCAATGACGAAGATCAGATTCCACTCGTGACGCCCTGACCGGGGCCGCGCCTTCAGCCGATTTCATCCGATCGGTTTCGATTTCGGCCAGCAACCAGTCGCGGAAGGCAGCGAGTTCGGTTCGGTTGCCGTCGGCTTCGCGACCGACCAGGTGGTAGCTTTCGGGCGTGCGCACCACCAGCGGATACACCACCATCAGCCGGCCGGCATTGAGATCATCCTGTACCAGTTCGACATGCCCCATCGCGACGCCGAGCCCGTCGATTGCGGCCTGATAAGCGAGCGAGGAATTGCCGAACGTCAGTCCCTCGCGAAGGCTGCCGGTCGCGACATCGGCCGCATCGAACCAGCTACGCCAGTCGTGCGGGCGTTTCATTGAATGTAGCAATGTGCGATCGAGCAGGTCGCGCGGTTGCCGTAGCCCGGCGGCTCCGTTGAGGTGGTCGGGGCTGCACACCGGCACCAGCTCGATCGGAAACAGCTTGTCGTAGCGGATGCCGGGCTTTGCGGTTGCCGGGATCTGGATCGTGAAATCGATCTCTTCCGCACCCATGTCGACCAGTTCATTGGCGATCGTGACCTGGACGTTGATGGTGGGGTGCAGGGCCTGAAATCGGCCGAGCCGGCCGATCAGCCACTTCATCGCTACCGTGGGAAACAGCCGGATTCGAACCACGCGATTTCCGGCTTGCTGGCGATTTGCTTGCGTTGCGAATTCGATGCGATCGAACGCTTCGCTGATGACTTGCGCATATTCCACGCCCTGCGGCGTCAGCCTGACGTCGCGCTGATTGCGGACAAACAGGCGCAGGCCCAGAAAGGCCTCGAGTTGCGCGATGTGGCGGCTGACCGCGCCCTGCGAGACGTTCAGGATCTTGGCGGCCTTGGTGAAGTTCCCGGCACGCGCCGCGACTTCGAAGGCGCGCAGCGCGTTGAGGGGTGGAAGCTTCCGTCCCATCAGCGCCTCCGGCACGGATATGGAAGTCCGGACAGCAGTTCCAGAGCCTTGGGATAACTGGCCTTGGGGTGAATGGTCTTGCTCTCAGGATAAGTCATCATTGCGATGACCAAATTAGCATACCCCGTGGAGGGACGGGGGCCTATTCTCTGCGGAAATCCCGGCCGCTGACGCCGGAACTCGCGGGAGAAATGTCTTTGGTGAATGCAGTTAATGCGGCCGGCAGGCTCGATCGTCTGCCGATGGGGGCGTTCCAGTGGCGGATCCTCAGCCTGATCGGGCTCGGGATGTTCTTCGACGGTTTCGACAACCAGATGGCCGCCGGCGTGTTGGGCGCCCTCGTCAAAGAGGGCTGGTCGAACATGGAGATGAACGCCCATTATATCTCCGTCACCTTCGCAGGGCTGGCGGTCGGCGCGCTGATGACCGGCCTGGTCGGCGACCGCTACGGCCGGCGATTTGCCTATCAGTTCAATCTCCTGATTTTCGGCAGCATGTGCCTGTTCTCGATGCTGGCGCCGTCGATGACCTGGCTGACAGCGATACGCTTTGTGATGGGGATCGGCATCGGCGCGGAATATGTCTGCGGCTACGGCATGGTCAGCGAATTTGTACCGCCGCAACGGCGCGGCTGGGCGCTCGGGCTGATCAGCGTGGTGTCGATGGCCTCGACATTCTGCGTCAATTTCATCGGCCTGTTCGTGATTCCCGCGGTGGGATGGCGGCCGATGTATCTGATCGGCGGGCTCGGCGCGCTGTGGGTCTGGTTCCTGCGCCGCAAGCTGCCGGAATCGCCGCGCTGGCTGGAAGCGCGCGGCCGCTACGATGAAGCCGAGAAGGTGATGCAGGATATCGAGGCCGAGGCCTCGAAGTCCGGGCCGCTGCCTCCGGTGACGAGTGTCGCGCCGACGGTCCCGGTGTGGGTGCCGATTTCGGTGTTGTTCTCGCGCGGCGTGATCTCGCGCACTCTGCTCGCGATGGCGGTGTGCATCACCTGCCTCGTGGGTTCCTACAGCTTCTCCTATTGGGTGCCGACGTTCTTCGTCAAACAGGGCATGAGCGTCACCAAGTCGCTCGGCTTCGCCACGGTGATGGCGCTGGGAAGTTCGCTTGGGCCGCTGGTCGGAATGCTGACGTCGGACTGGATCGGGCGGCGGCGCGGCACGCTGTTCGCGGCAGCCTGGTGCGGCGTGTTCGCGCTGGCCTATTCGCAGCAGACCGATCCGACCTGGGTGCTGGTGTTCGGCTTCTTCCTGCAGGGCGGCATGAGCCTGATGATCGGCTTCGGACTCGGCGGCTATACGCCCGAGCTGTTTCCGACCGAGTATCGCTTCCGCGGCTCCGGCATCGCGCAGATGACCGGACGCATCGCCGTGATCGGCTCGCCCTATATCGTGGTGTCGCTCTATGACGCCTACGGCCTGCCATCGGTGCTGTATGCGATCTCGTCGCTGTATTTCCTGCTGGCGCTCGGCGTCCTCTTCTTCGGCATCGAGACCAATCAGCGTTCGCTGGAATCGATCGCGCCGGCGCGGGATAACGAAGCCACGCCCGCTACCCGCTCGGCCGAAAGCCCGGCCTGATTTTCCATTCGCATTGAACTTCTTCCTGAACTCTCAAACCTTCGAGGCAATCGTGAAACAAGACAAGCACGCCGATCAAACGCTTCTGATCCTGGGCGACACCAACATCCAGAACCGGCCGGATCCCTCCAGCGCCTTCGTCAACGTGCTGGATATGCTGGCATCGGCCGATGTCATCTTCGGTCAACTGGAAGGGCCGCTGGCCGAACCGTCGGCTAATCCATCGCAGCCGGACATTCCGCACAAGAATGGCTGGCGCCACTCGGGCGCCAAGGTCGGTCCCGCGCTGAAGAAGGCCGGCTATGTCGGCGTCAGCTGTGCCAGCAATGTGGCTTATCCGGCGAGTGCCGCCGTCGCCAGCGTCAAGGTGCTGGACGAGGTCGGCGTTCTCCATTGCGGCGTCGGCGAAACGCTTGCCGAAGCACGGAAGCCGGTGATCATCGAAAAGAATGGTATTCGTCTCGGATTCCTGAGCTACACCTCGGTGTTCTGGCCGAGCAATCACGCAGCCTCGGCCAATGGGCCCGGCTGCGCGACGATCAAGGCCCACGCGGCCTATGAACCCGGCCCGCGCGCGCTCGAAATGCCGGGCGCCGAACCGATCACGCACACGTTCGCCGATCCGGCTGAACTCGAGGCGATGCGGGACGATGTTCGCGCGCTGCGTTCGAAAGTCGATCTCGTGATTCTTTCCTGCCACTGGGGCGTGTCGTCGAAGGACGAGCCGGTGGCGTATCAGCGTGAAATCGCCCGCGCGGCGATCGATGCCGGCGCCGACATGGTGTTCGGCCATCATCCGCATGTGGTGCAGGCCGCTGAAATCTATCAGGGCCGGCCGGTGTTCTACAGCCTCGGCAATTTCGTGTTCGATTGGGACGTGATGCGCGGCCGCCACCTCGATGGCCTGGCGCTGCGTTGCGCGATTTCAGACCGCAAGATCGCTTCGATCGAGTTGCTGCCGGTCCGCCGCAACGAACACAACGACATCTGCGTTCACGGCGCGGACACGGTTGCGGGCAAGGAAATCCTCGGGCGCTTCGAGCAGCTAAGCAAGAAGCTCGGGGCCACGATCGTGCTGTCGGCGGGCGACCGTCTCGAACTCGGTACTATTACGGAGTCGAACGCCGCACCGGCGAAGGTGCGCGCGACCGCTTAGCCTGCAAATAGGCGTAGCGGCCGCCCGTTTGCGTGCTCGCTGGCCTGCACGATAGTACCGTTTGCTTGCGGGCCGGATGATTCCGGCCCGCGTTAGCGGCTGTTTCATTAATTTAAGTTAGTGGTCCGGGGTCTGGCGCCGCCCCGGCAGCCGTCATCCAGCGACAAGGTGCTCCATGCTTGGCAATCTTAAAATATCCTCCAAGCTGTTGATCATGGTCGTTCTATCGGTGCTCGGCATCGCCGCCGTCGCAGCGGTCGGTCTCTCCGCACTTCGCAGCAACCTGCTGGAGGACCGCAAGGCCAAGCTGCACGATGTGGTTCTGCTGGCGCGCCAGGCGGTCGATCTCAATTATCAGGCTTCGCATCAGGCGGGACTGTCCGACGCCGAGGCCCTGGAGCGCGGCAAGGCGCTGTTGCGCACGCTGCGGTTCGGCAAGGACGACTATTTCTATGCCTTCAACGCGCAAGGGCTGGTTCAGGCGCATCCGAGCCCGAAGGTCGAAAACAAGAATTTGTATGACGCGCCCGATTCCGATGGCGTGTTCTTCACCCGCAAGCAGATCGAGCTGGCGGCGCAGGGCGGCGGCTTCGTAGCCTACCGCTTCCCGCGCGCCGGCGCCGACGAGCCGCTGCCGAAAATCTCCTATGCCACCGAGTTCAAGCCATATGGCTGGACCATCGGTGGTGGGATTTATCTTGATGACGTCGATGCGATCTTCTGGGCGCAGGCGCGGCAGATCGGCATGCTGGTCGGCCTCGCGCTGATGCTGGTGGTCGGCATGTTCGTGCTGCTGGGCCGCAGCATCGTCCATCCGATCAAAGGCATGACGGTGGCGATGCGCAAGATCGCGGGTGGCGAGACGTCGACGGCGATCCCGGCGCTGGAGCGCCACGACGAAGTCGGCGCCATGGCGCAGTCGGTGCAGGTGTTCAAGGACAACATGATCGAGGCGGCGCGGCTGCGCGGCGAACAGGATATGTTGAAGGCGCAGGCGGACGCCGAGCGCAAACAGCTTCTGAGCCGGATGGCCGATAATTTCGAGAGCGGCGTGCGGGCTTCGCTCGACACCCTCACCGGCGCTGCGACGGAAATGCAGGCGACCTCGAAGAGCATGTCCGCCACCGCGGGCGAAGCGAGCCATCAGGCGACCAGCGTCGCCGTCGTGGCCGAGCAGGCCTCGGCCAATGTGCAGACGGTCGCGGCTGCGACCGAAGAATTGTCCTCGTCGGTTTCCGAAATCGGGCGTCAGGTGACCCAATCAACCGCGATCGCGGGTCAGGCGGTCGCCGAAGCGAACCGTACCAACGTTACGGTGCAGGGCCTGTCGGCGGCAGCGCAAAAGATCGGCGACGTCGTCAAGCTGATCAGCGACATCGCCAGCCAGACCAATCTACTGGCGTTGAACGCGACGATTGAAGCCGCGCGCGCCGGCGATGCGGGCAGGGGCTTTGCAGTGGTTGCCAACGAGGTCAAATCGCTCGCCAGCCAGACCGCGAAAGCCACCGAGGAGATCTCGGCACAGGTCGGTGCCATGCAGGGCGCCACCGCCGAAGCCGTGCAGGCGATCGAGAGCATCGGCCGCACCATCGGCGCGATCAACGAGATCGCATCGGCGATTTCGGTGGCGGTCGAGCAACAGGGCTCAGCGACGCGCGAGATCGCGCGCAACGTGCAGGAAGCCGCCCAGGGAACAGGCCAAGTGTCGAGCAACATCATGGGCGTCAACCAGGCTGCCGACAAGACAGGCTCCGCGGCCAGCAAGGTATTGTCGTCGGCCGAACAACTCAGCGGCCAGGCCACCGCCCTGCGCACGGATGTCGACAGCTTCCTCGCCAATATTCGCGCCGCCTGATCACGCGGCGCGTCTAGATCTTGAACGCCTGTAGCAGCGCTTTCTCGGCGTGGCTCTGGTAGCGTTCCTTGTGCCGCAACACGAAGAACGAACGTTTCGGCATCTCGATCCTGACGCGGTGAAGCGTGCCTGCCGCGAGCGAATGATCGACCACCAGATTTGATATCGCCGTGGCGCAGTCGCCAGCCTCCACGGCGGCGCGAACCGCCTCGTTGGATGGCAGCTCCAGCGCCACTCGGAGCTCGGTGAGTTTGACGCCGAATTTCCTCACCGCGGCTTCGAACATTGCTCGCGTGCCGGAGCCCTTTTCACGCAGCACCCAGCCGGTGGCCGAGAGGTTCTTGGGGGTGATCCTGCTTTGGCCGACCCATGGATGGTTCATTCCGACCACAATGACGAGTTGATCGCCGTCGATCTTGCGGGCCGCGAGATGAGGATCGTCGATATCGCCTTCGACGAAGCCGAGATCGGCAGTGCCGCCGTGAACCGCTTGCGCCACCTGTTCGGTGTTGGCGATCGTCACGTGCAGATCGATGCCGGGGTGAGCGCTTTGGAAGGTCTGGATCCGGGGCGGCAGCCAGTAATTCGCGACCGTCTGGCTCGCGGCCAGCGTCAGCGATCCGCGCTTCAGCCCGGCGAGGTCGTTGAGCACTTCGGCGGCGGCCTTGGCGCGGGCGACGACCGCGCGGGCTTCGCCCAAAAAATCACGGCCGGTTTGCGTCAGCACGATGCCGCGTCCGACGCGGTCGAACAGCTTGATGCCGTAACGTGCTTCGAGCGCCGCGATGGCGGCGCTCGTGGCGGATTGGGTCAGGTTCAGTTCGCTGGCGGCCTGGGTGACGTGCTGCTTTTCCGCGACCGCGATGAAGATGCGAAGCTGCTCCAGGGTCATTTGCTATCCGATGAGCTTGATCAGCCCGAGACTGAAGCTGGCAATGAACAGGAAGGCAAGGGCGCCGAGCAACGCGGGACGAAAGCCCTTGGCGGTGAGTTTGCGGATATCGGTCTCCAGCCCCATCGCCGCCAGCGCGACCGACAGCAGGAACGTGGTGATCACGACGATCCAGACCTTGGCTTCGGCTGGGATACTGACCACGCTGTTGACGCCGACCAGCGCGACGAAGCCCAGCACAAACCACGGCATCGGCGGCCGGGCCGAATTGGTGTCGGCGCCTTGATCGGTCTTGCTGGCGCTGCGGTTGGCCAGCAGGCCGAGCGCAATCACCATCGGGGCGAGCAGCATGACGCGGGACAGTTTGGCGATGGTGCCGAACTCACCGGCCTTCTGGCCGTCCTGAAACGAGGCGGCGACGACCTGCGCGATTTCGTGGATCGATGCGCCGCTCCACAATCCGAACGCATGCGGATCGAGATGCAGCAATCCCGGCAGCAGCGGATAGGCAAACATCGCGACCGAACCGAACACGGTGACGCAGGCGACCGCGTAGGCGACGTCCTCGTCATGCGCGTTGGTGACGGTGTTGGTGGCGATCACCGCCGATGCGCCGCAGATCGAGGTGCCGGCCGCGATCAGCTGGGCCAGCTTGCGATCGACGCCCAGCAGCCTGCCCATCCATACGGTGAACGCAAAGGTCGCCACCAGCGTTGCGGCGATGATGCCGATGCCGCGGCCGCCGACCTCGATCACCTGAGTGATGGTCAATTGCAGGCCGAGCAGGATGATGGCGATGCGAAGCAGCCGGCGCATGCTGAAGGTTACGCCCTGCTTGGCCCAGGCCGGCGTGCCGATGAGGTTATGAAACGCGATCCCGATTACGATGGCGAGGATCATCGGGCTGAACGTCGTCATGCCCGGCAGCTGCCGGAACGCGTAGGCGGCGCCGGCCACCGCGGACGCCAGCAACAGGCCGGGCCATATGCCTCTGGCGTGCAGGCCCGACCAGTTGGTTTTCTTGGCGGGAAGGCGGAGCGTTTCGGTGATTTCGCTGTTCGAAAGGGCGGCCATGGGCTGGATCCTCGGTTGTCCAATCCAATATCCAGTTTCCCATTTCATCAATCCAACAGATTATAAGTGTCAAATCAATCGATTTTATAGTTTAATTGGATCGGCGAGCAGGCTTTCCCGGCTGGCAGCCGCGGAGCGTGCGACGCCGAGCTAGCTAGCGTTTGGTTGCGACGAAATCGTCGAAAGCAGAAATCCTGATGGTGCTCGCAGTAGACGCTGATCACAGGTGCACTATTCCGGAGCCTGATGAATTTCTTCTCACGCTATCGTGACTTTAATTTTCTTCAACCGACCCGAGTTTTTTAGCCTAAAACGCCTCTCCGCGTGATCGGCCTGCCAGGAGAAACATGCCCAAACTCATTCCGACAGCGGCGCTCGGCGCTGCGATGGCCTCTAGTTTTGCCTTGGGCATTACCTTGGGCAGCGTGGTCCATGCCCAACAAGGGAACATGGACGGGCCTATGCACCATCAGATGTCGTCGCAGATGTCTCCAATGTCGTCCCAGATGTCTTCAATGTCTTCGCAGGGTTCTCGAGGAGGATCGGCGACCGAAGATTCATTCGGTGCCCAGATGGGACGTGCGATGACGCGCATGGACCAGGACATGATGGTCAAGCCGAGCGGGAATTACGACCGCGACTTCGCCGCGATGATGATTCCGCACCACCAGGGCGCGGTCGACATGGCTCGTATCGAGCTGCAATTTGGCAAGGATCCGGTGCTTCGGCGACTGGCGCAAGCCATCATCGTCGAGCAGCTCCAGGAAATCGAGGTGATGAATCTCGAGCTGAAGCAGCTTCCAAACGCCGCGTCGGCACCTGCGCCCAATCAAGCTCACCACGATTCCGATCAAGCTCACCACGACTGAAAGGCGCTCCGACATGAAGACAAGTATCTCGGCCTGCATCCTGCTCGCGACGACGCTGTCCGCTTCGGCAGGACAGGCGCCAGGCGCCGCCGACAAGCCCGACATTCCCATCAGCTCGCACGACCGCTTTTATACTTCAGACCAATTCTCCAACACCGTCTCGGTGATCGATCCCTCCAGCAACAAATTACTTGGTGTGATTAGGCTCGGCGATCCGACGCCCGGCAATCTCAGCCCGCTCTACAAGGGACAATTGTTGGTCCACGGCATGGGCTTCTCGCCTGACCACAAGACGTTGGCGGCGATTTCGATCGGGTCGAATTCCGTCACCTTCATCGATACCGCGACCAATACCGTCAAGCACGTTACCTATGTCGGCCGCTCGCCGCACGAGGCGTTCTTCACGCCGGATCAGAAAGAGGTCTGGGTCGCGGTGCGCGGCGAGAACTACATCGCGGTGCTCGACGGCAAGAGCTTCATGGAAAAGCGGCGGATCGAAGTGCCGAACGGGCCGGGCATGACGATCTTCTCTCCCGACGGCAAATACGGCTATGTCTGTTCCAGCTTCACGCCGGAGACGGTGGTGATCGCGACCGAAAGCCACAAGATCGTCGGCCACGTCAAGCAGGACAGCCCGTTCTGCCCCGACATCGCCGCGACTCCGGATGGCAAGCAGGTGTGGTTCACCTTGAAGGACGTCGGCAAGGTCATGGTGTTCAATGCCAAGCCGCCGTTCGACGTCGTCAAGACGATCGACAGCGGCCCGATCACCAATCACGTCAACATCGTCCGCAACGCCAAGGGCCAGTTCGCCTATGTGACCATCGGCGGGTTGAACATGGTGAAGGTGTTCCGCACCGATAATTTCGAGCAAGTGGCGACGATCGAGACCGGCGCGTTGCCGCACGGCATCTGGCCGTCAGGCGATGGCACCCGCGTCTATGTCGGGCTCGAGAATGCCGATCACGCCGCCGCGATCGACACGCTTGAAAACAAGGTCATCGCCGAAATTCCGATCGGGCAGGCGCCGCAAGGCGTCGCCTATATTCCGAACGCGGTGCCGGATGGTGACGGCACCAGTAATCTGCAGCCGCTCGCGGTGGCGGCCGAATCCGCGCAACTGAAGCTCGGTCCGTCCGGCGGCAAGGCGGCGACCCAGGTGTCGCTGTTCAACCAGGGGCTGGTGCAGGTGCTGCAGGCCGCGGTGACGGGGCTGGAGCCGAAGAAGGCCTATACGCTCGCGCTGTCGGAGAAAGCCGATGGCGGCGGGACGCTGCAGCCGCTCGCGGCCTTCATGACCAATCCGGCCGGTGCCGCCATCGTCGATACCGTCGGCCCGATCCGCCAGCTGGTCGAGGCCAAGCAGGATGACGTCAGGCGCTATCTCGTGATCGCACCCGGTGCCACCAACGAACTTGGTGCCGCCGTCCAGGTGCAGATGCCCTGAGGTTTCGAACAGGCAGAACACAGAGGGCGCGCTGTGCGATCGTGCGGCGCGCCTCCGCAGCCTGCTCAGCGCGCCAGCCGATGGACGAATTCGATGAAGGCGCGCACTTTGGCTGGCGGATGGTGACGCGACGGATATAACGCGTAGAGCGGAAACGTCTCGTCGGGCCAGTCCGGAAACAGGTTCACCAGTCGTCCCTGGTCGAGCAAGTCCCGCACCGCGAGCGCCAGCACCTGGCAGATGCCGGTGCCCGCCAGGCATTCCGTCAGCATGGTGCCGGCGTCGCTCAACGACAGCCGGCTTGAAATCTTCACCGCCAAAATCTTGCGCTTGCGATGAAATTCCCAATCGTAGGGGCGTCCGGTCTGCGGATCCCGGAAGTCGATGCAGGAATGGTTCGAAAGGTCCTGCGGCTGCTTCGGCCGGCCATGGCGTTTGAGATAGGCGGGTGTCGCCACCGTCAGCACCCTGACATCCGCGAGCTTGCGCGATATCAGCGATGCGCCCTGCGGCTCGCCAAAGCGGACCGCGACATCGATCCCGTCGGCCACGAGGTCGCCGACGTGGTCGCGGGTAATGGTCTCCAGGCTAAGGTCGGGGTGCCGCTCCAGGAACGTACCGAGATGCCCGGCGAGCACGAGACGCGAGAACAGCGGATCGATGTCGATGCGCAAGCGGCCGCGGACCTTTCGCTGAAGCCCCCGAGGCATCGGTCGCGGCTTCCTCGATTTCATCGAGCGATGGGCGAACGCGCTCGTAAAAGCGGCGGCCTTCGTCGGTCAGCGCAATCGCCCGTGTGGTGCGGTCGAGCAGGCGAACGCCGAGCCGGGCTTCCAATCGCGCGATTGCGTGGCTGACCCCTGAGGGGGAAATGCCCAAGGCGTCGCCGGCGCGCGAAAAGCCGCCGCTCTCGATCACCGCATCGAGCACCGTGACGCCGGTCAGAAGCCGTCCATCCATGACATCATCATTGGTGAATTACGGTCAGTAATGATGTGACGGATATGCATTTCAGTCAAATCGTCCGGAGTGGCATGAACATGCATCGAAAATGCTTTCGTCCATATCGGGAGAACCAACATGTTTGCTGTCACGGGTGCCACCGGGAAAGTGGGTGGTGCAGCCGCCCGCGCCTTGCTGGCCGCGGGTAAATCGGTCCGCGTCGTCGTTCGCGATCGCGCCAAGGGTGAGGGATGGTTGCGACGAGGTTACGAAATCGGCCTTGCTGACAGCGGCGATGCAGCCGCGCTGGCGCAGGCGTTTGCGGACGTCGAAGGCGCCTTCGTGATGTTGCCGCCGGTGTTCGATCCCAGCCCCGGGTTTGCCGAAGCGCGCGCCATGATCGCAGCCCTTCACGCGGCGCTCGCGCAGGCGCGTCCCGCGAAGGTCGTCGTACTCTCGACGATCGGTGCCGAGGCCTCGCAGCCCAATCTACTCAACCAGCTCGGCCTGATGGAGCAGGGTTTTACCGATCTGCCGATGCCGATGACCTTCCTGCGCGCGGCATGGTTCATGGAGAATGCCGCCTGGGATGTCGAACCGGCGCGCACCAGCGGCGTGATCCCGAGCTATCTGCAGCCGCTCGACCAGCCGTTCCCGATGGTCGCGACCGACGACGTCGGCCGTACCGCCGCTGAATTACTGCTGGAGAACTGGAGCGGACATCGGGTGGTGGAATTGGAAGGCCCGCGCCGGGTGTCGCCCAATGATGTCGCCGAGGCGTTTGCCAAAGCGTTGGGCTGGCCGGTGAAACCGGAGATCGTCGCACGCAAAGATTGGGAAACGCTGTTTCTCGCGCAGGGCATGCAACATCCGACGCCGCGGATGCAGATGCTGGATGGTTTCAATGCCGGCTGGATCGACTTTGCGCATCGCGGCGCCAACGCGCGCAAGGGCAGCATCACCATCGATCAGGCAATCGCGGCGCTTGCCGGTGCGGTAAGGCAGTCGTAGTCAATAAAAAAAATAGTCGAGAACGCGGGCACGCCTGCCTAAAATTAGTGCTCGGGCTCCGTTCACCGGGGCTCGGGCATGCGGTGCATCATGATCGATCGCACGACCGGCGTCCCAGCAATACCGCAGGAACCCTGCAATATGACGACTGCAATCCAAAGGGGCTGCCACAATCCGAAATCGGTGCTAGACTGACTAAAAGACGATCATGGAGTTTGATTGTGACAGTGATTTTAAAAATCAACGGACAATCGATCAGCGTTGATGCTCCTGACGACATGCCGTTGCTCTGGGTGCTGCGCGACGTGCTCGGAATGACCGGAACGAAGTTCGGTTGTGGCATTGCCCAGTGTGGCGCCTGCACGGTGCATATCGACGGTGCCCCGGTTCGGTCCTGCATGCTGCCGATCGCAGCAGTCGGCGACAAGGCGATCACGACCATTGAAGGCATCGGCGCCACGCCCGCCGGCGCCAAGGTGCAGAAGGCCTGGCTCGATCTGGAAGTCATTCAGTGCGGTTACTGCCAGTCCGGCCAGATCATGTCCGCCGCGGCCTTGCTGGCGGCGACACCGAACCCCGACGATTCCGACATCGATGCCGCGATGGCGGGGAATATCTGCCGTTGCGGCACTTACGTGCGGATCCGCGCCGCGATCAAGCAGGCCGCGGGCGATCGAGGGACATGAGGCGCGACGATGACAAACGCTAACATGAGCCTGGATGGGGTTTCGCGCCGCGGCGTGCTGACGGGCGGACTGGCCGCCGGTTTTCTGGTCGCCTTTCACGTGCCGCTGCGGGCCGCGGTCAACGAGCCGATTCAGCCGCCCGACGACACGTCGGGAAAATTTGCCCCCAACGCCTTTATCCGCATCAACCCGCAAGGCGTTACCACGTTGGTGATGCCGCAGACCGAGATGGGGCAGGGCATCTACACTGCGGTGGCGATGATCCTTGCCGAAGAGCTCGACGCTGACTATGCCGCGATCGTCCTCGAACATGCGCCCGCCAATGAGAAGCTCTACGCCAATCCGATTTTCGGTATCCAGGCGACCGGCGGCTCGACATCGGTCCGCGCGTTCTGGAAGCCGCTGCGCATCGCCGGCGCCACCGCCCGTGCCATGCTGGTTCAGGCCGCCTCGAAACAATGGCAGGTCGATCCTTCAAGCTGCACCACGGCGAACGGCGAAGTGATCCATGCCGAAAGCGGACGCAAGCTTGGCTATGGCGCACTGGCGGACGCGGCGGGCAACGAGACGCCGCCCAAGGACGTTCCGGTCAAGGACCCCAGCAAGTTCGTGCTGATCGGCAAGCCGTTGAAACGCTTCGACACGCCGGACAAGGTCAACGGCAAGACTGTCTACGGCATCGACGCGATGTTGCCGGGCATGAAGTTTGCGACCTTGGCGATGTCGCCGGTGTTCGGCGGCAAGATCGCCAAGATCGATGATGCCGCGGCCAAAAAAGTTACGGGCGTGCGGCAAGTGGTCGTGCTGGACGATCTGGTGGCGGTGGTCGGCGACCACATGTGGGCGGCGAAGCAGGGCCTCGAGGCCCTCGACATCACCTGGAACGAAGGCGCCCATGCCCGCCTCAGTTCAAAGGACATCTGGGATGATCTGCGCGCCGCCAGCAAGAAAGACGGCGCGGTTGCCAGATCCGAAGGCGACATCGCCAAGGGCCTTGCCACCGGCGAGAAGTTCGAAGCGGATTTTGAATTGCCGTTCCTGGCCCATGCCACGATGGAGCCGTTGAATTGCACGGTTCATTACAAGCCGGATTCCTGCGAGATATGGACCGGCACGCAAATCATGGCGCGGGTGCAGTCGGAGGCGGCGAAGGCCGCGGGGCTTCCGGTCGAGAAGGTGATCGTCAACCAGCATCTGATGGGCGGCGGGTTTGGCCGCAGGCTCGAGCCCGACATGGTGGTGGCGGCGGTTCGTATCGCCAAGCAGGTCGACGGGCCGGTCAAGGTTGTTTGGACCCGCGAGGAAGACATCCAGCACGATGTCTACCGTCCAGTCTACCGCGACACCATTGCGGCAACGCTGTCCGACGGCAAGATCGCGGCCTGGAAATACCGTATCACAGGTGCTGCGATCATCGCGCGCTGGCTGCCGCCGGCGTTCCAGAAGGGCGTCGATATCGATGCCGTCGATAGCGCCGTCGATATTCCCTACGATATCCCGAACATCCATGTCGACTATGTCAGGGCCGAACCGCCGGCGGTGCCGACCGGCTTCTGGCGCGGCGTCGGTGCCAACAATAACGTGTTCGCGATCGAATGCTTCATGGATGAACTGGCGCGCAAGGCCGGCAAGGATCCGGTCGAATTCCGCCGATCCATGCTGGGAAAGAATCCGCGGCTGCTGGCTGCGCTGAATTTGGCGGCCGAGAAATCCAATTGGGGCCAGCCGCTGCCGGCCCGCGTCGGCCGCGGCGTGTGCGTGCAACCGTCGTTCGCCAGCTTTATTGCCACCGTGGTGGAGGCCGAGGTCGATGAGCAAGGCGAGGTGCGTCTGCGACGCGTGACGTCGGCGGTCGATACCGGCATTGCGGTCAATCCCGATACCATCGCGGCGCAACTCGAGGGCGGATTGATCTTCGGCCTGACGGCTGCGCTGTATGGCGAGATCACCATCGAGAAGGGCAGGGTGCAGCAGTCCAACTTCAACGACTATCGCATGTTGCGCATCAACCAGGCGCCGAAGATCGACATCCATGTCATCAAGAGCGGCGAGGTGCCCGGCGGCATCGGCGAGACCGGCGTCACCGCGAGTTCGCCCGCCTTGCGCAACGCGATCTTTGCAGCAACCGGCGTTGCGCTGCGACGATTACCGATCGACCGCAAGCTGATCGCGGCCGGGAGGAAGGCATGAGAGCCGTGCTCCGCTATCTGCTCGGCGCTATTGTCCTGGCGGCGATCGTGGCGGCCGGCATGGCATGGTATCTGCGCGGACCGGGGCCGATGGCGTTTGCCAGTGGCTCCAGCGTTCAACTGGCGGATTTCAAGGGACCCAATCCGACCGGTGTTCCGGCGTCGCTGGCCAAGGAAGACATCGTCAAGCGCGGCGAATATCTCGCCCATGCCGCCGACTGTATGGTCTGCCACAGCACCCGCGGCGGCAAGGAATATGCCGGCGGGCTGGCGTTCAAGCTGCCATTCGGCGAGCTGTATTCGACTAACATTACCCCGGACAAGGAAACCGGCATCGGCAATTACAGCGATCGCGATTTCCTCAATGCCGTGCAGCATGGTACGCGCCGCGACGGTGCGCCGCTTTATCCGGCGATGCCATATACCTCCTATAGCTATCTGACGGATGACGACGCACTGGCGATCAAGGCCTATCTGTTCAGCCTCGCGCCGGTTCGCTCGGCGCCCCCGCAAAATACGCTGGCGTTTCCGTTCAACCAGCGCTGGGCGATGGTGTTCTGGTCGACGCTGTTCAACCGCGGCGTTCGCTTTGAGCCCAACGGCCAGCAGAGCGCCGAATGGAACCGGGGCGCCTACCTTGCCGAGGCGCTGGCGCATTGCGGCGAATGCCACACGCCGCGAAATCTGGCCTTCGCGCTGGACAACCGCAAGAAATTCGCCGGCGCCATTACCGCCGGGTGGCGCGCTTTCAACATCACTTCCGACAAGACCACCGGGCTGGGCGATTGGCGCGACGAAGATCTGGTGTCCTATCTGTCGACCGGCCACGCCGTCGGCCACGGCACCGCGTCGGGACCGATGGGTGAAGCGGTCGATGAAAGCTTCAGCCGGCTGGCGCCCGAAGATATCCATGCGCTGGTAACATTCTTGCGTTCGGTGCCTCCGATCGCTTCACCCGATCTACCTGCGACCCGTGCGCCGCCGGCGTCGCCTTCCCACAAGATTATGGCCGGAACGCCTGATCCGCACGGCAAGATGCTGTTCGAGGGCTCGTGCGTGAGCTGCCACGGCTGGACCGGCGAAAGTTCGATCTCGCCCCTCGCGACCCTGACGGGCGCTTGGGCGGTCAACGATCCCGGTGGCACCAATGTCGCGCAGATCGTGATTTCCGGGACCAAGCGGCGATCGCCCGCGGGTGCGATTTCGATGCCGGCGTTCGGCGCCAGCTATTCCGATGCCGAGATTGCCGCCGTGACCAATTACGTCACCGCGCGCTTCGGCACCAAGGCATCGGCGATCACTGAAAAGGACGTGGCCGAGCTTCGTAAGCAGACGGCGCAATAATCCGACCGTTTATCTCGCTATCGCGACACAGTGTCGGCGCGGAGATGGCGGGTCGCTCGCCGGATCGCTTCGTGCAGCCAGGTTTGGGAGGCATCGCCCTGGTGCCGTTCGTGCCAGAGCGAGCGTACCTCGAAGCGATTGGTGGGATAAGGCAGCTCGTGGATCGTTACAGGATGGGTCGCTGCGAAGGAATGCGCCAGTGGCCGCGGCACGATCGCCGCGAGACTTGAATTGTCGAGCAGCGCCGGAAGCGCGAGAAAATGCGGCAACGAGACCGCGACGCGCGGGACCTGACCTGAGGCCGAGAACGCATTTTCGAACGCGGTCCGGTCGTACATCTCCGACCTTCGCGCCAGACCGCGTTCCGAGATGAAGCCGTCGATGGCGCCTTCCTGTTCGCCGCCAAAGGACACCACGACGATGGGAAGCGTCGCGAGCGTCTCCGTTGTGATCGCGCCGAGTTGCTGGCTCGAATGGGTGATGAGCACGTCGTCATACTCAAACAGGAGGTCCGACTTGAAACGCTGCGGCACCGCCGAGAAGGTTCCGATTGCGGCGTCGATCCGGCCGAGGTCGATCTGCTCCGCCAGATCGATCCGCGTCACCGGCTTGATGGCGAGGTCGATGAAAGGCGCCTCGGCACCGAGAATCCCGAGCAGATTGCGCGCGATCACCATGGTCGTGAAATCATTGGCGGCGATGGTGAATTTCCTGGTCGAACTGGCCGGTTCGAACTTCGGCAGTTCGACCGCGGTTTCCAGCGCTTTGAGGGCGTCGCGGACCAGGGGGGCCATCGCCAAGGCGCGCGCGGTGGGCTGCATTCCCGTCGCGGTCCGGATGAAAAGTTCGTCGTCCAGCATTTCGCGTAGTCGCGCGAGGCAATGGCTGACGCCCGACTGACTCAGGAAAACCTTCTGGCTCGCGCGCAGAACACTCCGCTCCTCCATCACGGCGTCAAACACGCGCAACAGATTCAGGTCGAAGCTGGAAAACGGTACGGTCATTTGCCTCCCGAGATCGGCAGTCCCGCAAACCGGAAAATGCGCCGGCCGCGGCGCTAGTATAGCGGAAAAATCCCGCCAAACCGAACGCGCCTCCCTCGGTCGCGAAAAAAGCCGCGTTATTTCAAGCGCTTCCAGCGGAGCCATGGCGAACTGCGGGCCGCTCATTTCAAAGCTGAAATAGTTTCACTTCCGCGCCGCTCCGGTCCGGGATTATGGCGGATGTCGATAACGGGGGTGAAGGGCATGCCGCGCGATATCCGAAGCAAGGCGACCAGCAGGATTTGGTCGATCTGGATGTTGGGGACGCTTGCGGCGCTTGGCGTCGGCGACGGCAGCCAACCGGCGGCGGCGCAAACGCCGCCCCTCAAGCTCGGTGTCCTGACCGACATGTCCTCGCTCTACGCTGATAATGGCGGCCAGGGCTCGGTGGTCGCCGCGCAAATGGCGGTCGATGATTTCGGCGGCGCGGTGCTGGGGCGGAAGATCGAGGTGATCTCGGCCGACCACCAGAACAAGGCCGATATCGGCGGCGCGATCACCCGGCGGTGGATCGACAACGAAAATGTCGAGGTGATCCTCGACGTGCCGAATTCGGCGGTGGCGCTGGCGGTTCAGGGCATTACCCGCGAGAAGAAGAAACTGTTTCTGGCAACGGGGGCCGCGACCTCGCGTCTGACCGGTGACGAATGCTCGCAGACCGGCATCCACTGGACCTACGATACCTATGCGCTGTCGCAAGGAACGACCAAGGCGGTGTCGAGGCTCGGGGTCAAGAATTGGTATTTCCTGTCGGCGGATTATTCGCTGGGCGCCCAATTGGAAGCCGACAGCCGCAAGGTGATTACAGCGGAAGGCGGTCAGGTCGTGGGCGCGGTCAAACATCCGATCAACACGCCCGACTTCTCTTCATTTCTGTTGCAGGCGCAATCCTCCAAGGCCGACGCGATCGCGCTGGCCGATGCCGGCGGCGACTTCATCAACGCCGTCAAACAGGCCGGCGAATTCGGAGTGACGAAAACCCAGAAGCTGGTCGGCCTTCTGGTGTTTATCGCCGATATCCATAGCCTCGGGCTGCAGAGCGCGCAGGGATTGATCCTGAGTTCGGCGTTCTACTGGGATCTGAACGACGACACCCGCGCGTGGTCGAAGCGATTCATCGAAAAGACCAACAAGGTCCCGACCATGATCCATGCCGGTACCTACGGTGCGGTGATGCATTATCTTAAATCGGTCGCCGCTGCCGGCACCATCGATAGTCCGGTGGTGGCCGCGAAGATGCGTGAAACGCCTGTCAACGATTTCATGACCAGGAATGGCAAGATCCGCGAAGACGGCCGTCTGGTTCGCGACATGTATCTGTTCAAGGTCAAATCGCCAGAGCAATCCCGATACAGGTTCGACTACTACGAGCTTCTGGCGGCAATTCCCGGCGACGAGGCTTTCAAACCTCAGGAGGAGGGAGGATGTCCTCTGCTGAGCAAAAAATAGCTGCGACGGCGCGATCGGCTATCAGGATTCCGCCACGAAGTAGCGGCCGCGAAGCCCATGCGAAGGTCGACCGGATCATGCGAGGCCGCTTCGCCTGCCGCGCCTTCACCGGCCGGCCCGTGCCTCAGCAGACGATCACCGATATTCTCGACGTCGCCAGATTTGCACCAAGCGGCGCGAACATCCAGCCCTGGCGCGTCTATGTCGTCAGCGGGGCCAGGAAAGATGAGATTTCGTGCGCGCTGCTGAGGGCGCATGATGAGGCCCGCGACCAGCACACATCCGAATATCAGTATTATGCCCCGCAACTGCCGGAGCCTTATTTATCGCGCCGCAATCAGTTCGGCCGGCTGTATTATGGTTCGCTCGATATTCAGCAGTCGGACACGGCTGGACGTGCGCGGCAGACGGCGAAGAATTACGGCTTCTTTGGCGCGCCGGTCGGCCTGATCGTGACGATCGATCGGCGTCTGGAGCAGGGAAGCTGGCTCGATCTCGGCATGTTCATCCAGAACGTCATGATCGCGGCCGGGGCGAGGGGCCTGCAGACCTGCCCGCAGGAGACGTTTTCAAAATATCACGCGCTGCTCAGGAAGCTGCTTCCGATTTCACCGGAAGAGATAGTGGTCTGTGGCATGTCGATTGGATTTGCCGAGGACGATTGCCTGAACAAGGGAAGCCTGATGCCAAAGGCTGCCGTCGAGGAATTTGCTCAATTCATCGGGTTCGAGGGCTGAACAAACGAAAAGGAGAGACGACATGGGCCATCGCGAAGAACTCATCCAGCGCAGCATTCCGTTTTTGCAGGAGGTCAAGGACATGACTCCGAGCGCCCAGATGGAGAAATGGCTGAACGAGAAATACAGCGAGAACAGCGACCTCTACAAGGATCTCGCGCGGCTGATCAAGCTCGGGGTGGAGGAGGGATGGGCCGCCAATCAGGAAGTCGACGGGCCCAACTATCGGCGCAGCCGGATCGCCGAACCCTCGCCGGAGACCTTCCATTTCAGCATCACCGCCGTCTACATGGACAGCAAGGATCCGAAGCGCTTCAAGGATGAGCACGACGATGACGTGCTGCGTGGCCAGTATCACGGCCATCCCTATGGCGAATTGAACATGGTGATCCCGCTCGATGAGGGCGCCGAACTCATGGGGTTGCAGGGGTGGCAGGGACCAGGTTGGACGGCACCGGATCCGGGCAGTCGCCATTATCCGGAAGTGAAGGGCGGCGCCCTGATCGCGTTGTTCTATCTTCCTGCCGGCCGGATCTCCTACGACTTCAAGGCGCCGACCTGAAAACTGAAGCTTCCGTCGGTCAGCGGCCTTCGGCATGATCCGAGGTTCCGTAGCCATGCCATTCCAATCCCTGTTCGGGGTATGTGGATGTGTTACGGATCGCGGTAATCGGGGTTGAGGGACCATGTCCAATGGATCTGCGGAAGCTGACCAATCCGAACGTGCGCGGCGCGATCGAGGCGCTGCAGGCCGGTGAGAAAACGGCATGGCTCGCGTTCTTCAGCGCGGACGCAGAGCTGACCGATGATGGCAGTCCGCGCAGTTTCGCCGGCTTCTCCGACGAAGCGCTCGGTCATGAACGCTTTACGGGCATCGATCGGGTCGACAATAATGGCCTGGATGTATATGGCTCGTTTCACAGCGATCGCTGGGGCGATTTCAAGACCTATTTCAAGTTCCATCTGGGCCCCGACGGCAAGTTCGCCCGGCTCGACATCGGTCAATAATCTCGACATCGGTCAATAATAATGGCTCAGACTGAATCACCGGCGGTGCCTGCTCCTCGTCCGACCCTGCAAAACGCCTTGCGCCGTTTGGCGCTTCCGCTCGTAGCGATCCTTGCCGCGTTGTTTTTCATCGTGCTGGCCACATTGCGTTGGGATTCCTGGGTCGGCGGCGCCGCGGTGCAGACCACCGACGATGCCTATGTTCGCGCCGAAACCACCAAGCTCAGCAGCCGCGTCGCCGGCCAGGTTCTCGTGGTTGCTTTCAAGGATTTTCAGCGGGTCAAGGCCGGCGATCTGCTGATTCAAATCGATCCTGCCGATTACGAGGCGCAGGTGGCCCAGGCGCAGGCCGCCGTCGAGGCTGCCAAGGCCGCGCTCGATAATCTCGCCAACCAGGTCGAACTGCAATACGCCACGATTGCGCAGACCGAGGCGCAGCGGGCGTCTGCGGAAGCGGTTCAGGTAGAGGCGCAGCAGGAGCGGGATCGCCAGCAAACCTTGACACAGACCGAGGCGGGGACCCGGCAAAAGCTGGAGCAAGCAGTCGCCGAAAATGCCAAGGCCGAGGCCGACGTTCGCACCAATCGGGCGCTGATCGCGGCCCAACGCCATCAACTGGAAGTGCTGGCCGGGGAAAAGAAGCAGCGGGCCGCCGATGTGTTGGGCGCACAGGCCACGCTGACCGCCGCCAAGCTACGGCTCGGCTATACCAAGATCGTGGCGCCGTTCGACGGCGTGGTCGGCGAACGCGAGGTGCAGCCCGGTGATTACGTCAACATCGGTACCAATCTCATCAACATCGTGCCGCTGCCGAATGTTTATGTGATCGCCAATTATAAGGAGACCCAGCTCACCCGGGTCAGGCCGGGCCAGCCCGTCGAGATCACGGTCGACAGCTTTCCGGATCAGATACTGCATGGCCGGGTCGAGCGCATTTCGCCGGCCAGCGGATCGCAGTTCGCGCTGCTGCCGCCCGACAACGCCACGGGCAATTTCACCAAGGTGGTTCAGCGCATACCGATCCGGATTGCGCTCGACAAGGACCAGCCATTGCTGGACCGGCTGTTGCCCGGGATGTCGGCCGTCACCCGTATCCATGTCGAGGACGGCGCAAAATAATCGCGCCGCGAGTTTACGAAAATGGCCGAAGCCAAATGCATAGAAGCGGGCCCGGTCTCCACCGGCGGGGTGTCGCACCGGCCGGTATTCGCAGTCGCTGCGGTGCTAATGGGCGCGTTCCTTGCCAATTTCGATAGCCGCCTGTTCACGATTGCCCTGCCGGACCTGAAGGGCGCACTGGGTCTGAGCTTCGACGAGGGCGCCTGGCTCAGCACGGCCGCGACCGCCTCGCAGATCATGATCGCGCCGGCGGTGGCGTGGCTTGCGACCGCGTTCGGGCTGCGCCGCGTGCTTGCGATTCCGAGCCTGGTCTATGCCGTGATCTCGCTGGCTATTCCGTTCGTGCGTGATTTCAACGCGCTGCTCGTCCTCAACGTCATCCACGGGCTGCTGCTCGGCACATTCGTTCCAGCGACGTTGATGATCATCCTGCGCAATCTGCCGACGCACTGGTGGCTGCCCGCGATTGCGATGTACGGGGTCCGGGTGGGATTTTCGTTGAATGCCGGTATTGCGGCGGTCGGCTTTTATGTTGAGCATCCCGGCTGGCAATGGATGTATTGGCAGGATGTCTTCATCGCTCCGCTGATGGGCCTGTTCGTCTATCTCGGCACACCGCATGAGAAGGTGAATTACGAACTCTGCCGGGAGGCCGACTGGGCCGGCATGCTGTTGCTGGGTCTCGGGATGGCGATGATCTATTCCGGCCTCGACCAGGGTAACCGGCTGAACTGGCTGGAATCGGGCACGGTCGTGGCGCTGCTTTCGTCCGGCGTTTTCCTCACTCTGTGTTTCTTCGTCAATGAAACCATCGTGCGTCACCCCTGGGCCCATGCCAACGTGATGTTCTCGCGCAATGTCGGATTTGGGCTTGTGGTCATTCTGCTCTACACGCTGACCAGCCTTTCCAATTCGTCGCTGGCGCCGAACTTTCTGATCGCCGTGGCTCAATTGCGGCCGGAGCAAACCGGGCCGTTTTTCCTGACCTATGTGATCCTGCCGATGGTGGTGCTGTTGCCGCTCTCGATATTCCTGATGCGGCGGTTTGATGCGCGGGTGGTGTTGATGATCGGACTGGCCGCATTCGCGGTGGCGGGTCTGTTGGGCACGCAGCTCACGCATGAGTGGTCGCTCGTCGATTTCGTGCCGATGGCGCTGCTGCAATCGGTGGGGCAGACGTTCACGTTGACCCCGATTATTGTGTTGTTGCTGTCCAATGCCGATCCATCGCGGGCGACGGCGTTTGCAGCCTATATCCAGGTGGTCCGGCTCGGCGGCGCCGAAACCGGTATCTCGCTGATGGCGACGTGGATCCGAGTGCGCGAGCAGACCCATTCGAACTTTATCGGTCAGCACATCATCAATGGCGGCGTCAACGTGAATCGGACGCTGGCGAAGATGGCAGAATATTTTTCGGGCCATGGCAGTTCAGAGGCGCCGGGGCGAGCGCTGGGCCTGCTCTCGTCGATCGTGCAGCGTGAGGCCAATACGCTGGCTTATATCGACGGGTTCTGGCTGACCGTCTGGTTCGCGATCGCAGCCTTTGCGGTGTCTGCGCTGATCGGGACTTCGCCGCAGGGCCCGCTATCGCCGCGCTCCGGGCGTTCTTGATAATTTTCGCAGCAGAACGGACCAGAGCTTAAACGTGCACCGGGCTGCGTACGCGGCCCGCATTGCCGAACACGCGCAGATAACGTTCGACCTCCGAAGGACTGCCGGTGGCCTTTTCCGGATTGTCGGAGAGCTTTACGGCGGGCCGGCCATCGACCGATGTCACCTTGCAGACGATCGAGATCGGATCGAGATCGGCGGAGCCATCCGGCGCGCAGCCGGTGAAATCATTGGTGAGGTTGGTGCCCCAGCCGAAGCTGACCCGGACCCGGCCGGCAAAGTGCCGGTAGGTCTCTTCGATCGAGCCGACATCCATCCCGTCGGAAAATACCAGCAGCTTTTCCCTCGGGTCCTGACCCTTCTGCTTCCACCATTTGATGATTTCCTCACCGGCGGTGATCGGCGGCAGGCTGTCCGGACGAAAGCCGGTCCAGTCCGCCACCCATTCCGGCGCATCGCGCAGGAACGAGGTGGTGCCGAACGCATCGGGCAGCGCGATCAGCAGATTGCCGCCATAGGTGTGCCGCCACTGGTCGAGAATCCGATACGGCGCCTGGCGCAATTCGGCATCGTCCTTCGCCAGTGCGGCGGCGACCATCGGCAATTCATGCGCATTGGTTCCGATCGCTTCGAGATCATTGTCCATCGCCAGCAACACGTTGGAGGTGCCGGTGAAGGAAGGGCCGAGACCTTCCTTGACGGCCTCGACGCACCAGCGCTGCCACAGGAAGCCATGGCGGCGTCGGGTGCCGAAATCGGAAAGCCGCAAGCCGTCCAGTTTGCGCAGGCGCTCGACCTTGGTCCAGAGCTTGGCCTTGGCGCGGGCATAGAGCACGTCGAGCACGAACCGGCCCTGGCCCTTGGTCACGCGGCGCGACCGCAGCTCGTTGAGAATGGCAAGCGCCGGGATCTCCCACATCGTGGTGTGGGTCCACGGCCCGTGGAAATGCAGCTCATACTGGCCGTCCACCTTGTGCAGCTCGTATTCGGGCAGGCGGAAGGTCGAGAGCCAGTTGATGAAATCGGGCGAGAACATCTGGGTCTTGCCGTAGAACGTATTGCCGGCGAGCCAGATCAGCTCCTTCTTGCTGAAGCGGATGGAGCGGGCGTGGTCGAGCTGGGCGCGAAGCTCGTGCTCATCGATGACTTCGGCAAGCCGGACATGCTTGCTGCGGTTGATCACCGAAAAGGTGGTGCGCGTATCCGGGTAGAATTCCCGGATCATCTGCATCATCAGCAGCTTGTAGAAATCGGTATCGAGCAGGCTGCGCACGATCGGATCGAGCCGCCAGCCGTGATTATAGGTTCGCGTTGCAATATCGGTGACTGTCATGACCCAACCGTAACCTGCCAAAAAGCCTGCAGCTAGGGCCATTTCGGCCGGGCTCCATGAGAAAGCTCAGGGCGTATCGGCCAGCCTGATCCGGCTGACCGCCGCCTCCAGGCCGCTCCAGGCCGGCTTGCCGGGGGCGAATTGCTGGCGCAGGAACGAAACGAGGCCGGCGATCTGGCTGTCGCTCATGCTGTCCTTGAAGGCGGGCATGTAGCCGAGATCGGCTGACACCGGCGCGGAAATCCCGTGCAGCACGACCTGGATCAGATTGTCCGGCGTGGCGCTGTGCAGATTGCTGTTGAGCGCCAGCGACGGGCGGCTGCCGAACAGCGGCGCGCCGCCGACCTCGTGGCACACCGCGCAGGCACCCTGGTAGAGCCGGGCGCCGGCCGAGGAGGCCGCCACGGTCCGGGTGCCGGTCGACACCTCGAGCTGCATGGCGAGCGTTTGTTGCGCCGGTCGATCGATCGCGGTTTCGTTGAACGAGGCGAGATAGACCGCCATGGCGCGAATGTCCTGCTCCGGCAGCGCGGCGAGTTCTTTCACCACCGGCGCCATCGGCCCGGCGGCGACGCCATGAAAACGGGATTCGCCGGTTCGCAAATACGCGTACAGCTCATCCTCGCTCCAGGGGATCGGCGCGTGCGAGAGCGACGTCAGCGGCGGCGCCTCCCAGCCCTCGGCGACGCCGCCCGCGAGATAAGCGCTGGCCTTCTCCGCGCCGAGCGCATTGCGCGGCGAATGACAGGCGCCGCAATGGCCGAGGCCTTCGACCAGATAGGCGCCGCGATTCCACGCCTCGGATTTGGTCGCATCGGCCTGAAACACTTGCGGTTGATGAAACAGCGCGTTCCATCCGGCCAGCAGCGGACGCAAGCTGAACGGAAACGCCAGCGTGGTTTTGGGCGTGTCGGCCCGCACCGGCGTCTGCGCCATCAGATGCGCGTAGAGCGCCTGCAGATCGGCGTCGGTCGCCTTGGCAAAATGCGGATAGGGAAACGCGGGATAGAGTTGCCGCCCGTCGCGATGAACGCCCTCGCGCATCGCGCGTTCGAACGCCGGATACGACCATGCGCCGATACCGGTCGCGACATCAGGCGTGATGTTGGTGCTGTAGACGATGCCGAACGGCGTCTCGAGCGGACGGCCGCCGGCGTTGAGGATGCCATTCGTGCTGGTATGGCAGACCGCGCAGTCGCCAAGCGCCGCGAGTTGCCGGCCGCGCGCCAAGGTCGAGGCCGAATAGACCGAGGCATCCGGCGGGGCGATCGGCGCGATCGCGCGCCACGGCAGCAGCGCGGCGCCGATGCCGACTACGGCCGCGCAGAGAGCTGCGGCACCGGCGAATATCCCGCGCCGGCCGGCAAACGGATTGCGCCATTTGTCGGAGCGACCCGGCTGACGGAGCAGGCGCCGGCAACGCATCCGGCACAGGCTGATCCTCGCCGCGCAGCCCCCGCAGGATACGCTCCGGCGTGAACGGCAGTTCGCGAAAACGTACGCCGGTCGCATCATAGATCGCATTGGCGATCGCGGCGGCCGATGGCACCGAGGCGGACTTGCCGACACCGAGCGGCGGCTGATCCGGCCTCGGCAACATCAACACGTCGATTTTGGGCACGTCAGGAAATTTGATGATGGGGTAGGCGCCCCATTCGCGGCTCGTCACCGAATGGCGGTCGAACGAGACTTCCTCCATCAGCGCGCGGCTGGTCGACTGGATGACATTGCCGTGGATCTGATGCCGGACCCCGTCCGGATTGATCATCAGGCCGGAATCCTGCCCCGCGACCACGCGGGTCACGCTGACATCGCCGGTCGCCTTGTTGACGGCGACATCGGCGATCCATGCCGACCACGCCGCGCCGTAGCCCGGAAATTTGCTGTGCACGTACAGCGCATAGGCAAAACCGCGCCCGCGCACGATATCGCCTTCGGCAACCGGCTCCTGCCGCATCGGGCGCGGCGTCCAGCCGGCGCGCTCGGCAACGGCCTTGACCAGATCGACCGCGCGCGGGTCTTTCAGATAGCGCAGGCGATATTCGATCGGATCGACCTCGGCCTCCGTCGCGAGTTCATCGATATAGGATTCATGCGCGAAGGTATTCGGCAGCGCCGAGACGCCGCGCAGCCACGAGGCGCGCACGATCGGCGGCATGTCGTGCGCGACCACCCGCAGATGATCGTAATCGTAAGGCGGGATCGCAGTGCGGTCGCCCATTTCGAACACGGCAGGCTCGGGGGTAATCTTTCCCGTTAGCAACAGCGCCAAAGTCGGCGCGCCGTTCGAGGGGTAGCGCGTGGCGAAATCATAACCGGCGACGCTGCCGTCGGCGTTCAGTCCGCCCTTGACGTCCATCAATTGACCGGTGCCTTTTGGCTCCCAGGCGTGCTCCTGTTCGCGGGTCAGTTGCACGCGAACGGGACGGCCGACCGCGCGCGACAACAACAGCGCATCGGCGGAGACATCGTCGGCGCAGTTACGGCCGTAGCAGCCGGCTGCTTCCATCCTGACGATTTCGATCTCCGCTTCAGGCCGATCGGCCAGCAACGCAAGCTCGGCGCGCAACATGTGAGGGTTCTGGGTGCCCGACCACACCGTGATGCGGCCGTCGCCAAAATCCGCGACCGAACAGGACGGCCCAATCGAGCCGTGCATCTGGTACGGCCAGACGTATGTTCTTGGCATCGGCTTGGCGGCACCGGCGATCGCGGCGTCGACATCGCCTTTGTCGATCAGCGTTCGCGGCTGCGACGGATTGGCGCGTAGCGCCGTCTCGACATCCTTCAGATCAGGCAATGTCGGCGTCGGCTTCCAGCTCACCTTGAGTTGAGACGCGGCCCTGATGGCATGTTCCTCCCGCTCGGCGACAACACCGACGAAGTCACCGATGGTCACGACCGCAATCATCCCGGGAATATCCCGCACCGAGGTTTCGTCGACCGCGATCAGGCTGGTGCCGACAAACGGGCCGGCATCGACTCCCGCATAGGGTGGCCGGACCACGCGGCCGTGCAGCATGCCGGGCACGCGCACGTCATGGACGTAGACCAGTTCGCCGGTGGCCTTGGCCGGGAGGTCGACGCGCGGCACCGATTGTCCGACGATGGTGTAGGCGCCGACATCCTTGACCGCGACGTCATCGGCCAGTTCAAGCCGGATGGTCTCGCCTGATATCAGTTCGCCGTAGCTGACACTCCGGTTGTCATGGCCGCGGATCAGGCCGTCCTCGATGGTGAGATCGCTGACGGGGAGTTCAAGCCGCGTGGCGGCTCGCGTCAGCAGGAACAGCCGCGCCTGCGCTGCGGCCTTGCGCAACGGCACCGCCGTGATCTGGATAGTTTCGCTGGCGATGGTCGGGCCCTGATTGGGAACGCGCGTGGTGTCGCCGAGCACGACGATGACGCGAGCAAAGGACACGTCGAGTTCCTCTGCGACGATCTGTCCAAGCGCCGTCCGAATGCCGGTGCCGAGATCGACATGGCCGTTATAGGCGGTAACTGCACCGTCGGCCGTGATCTTGACGAAGGTCTCATGGCCTCCGGTCGCGGAGGGACGCACGACGGACAGGGATCCCGGGGAGTGTGACCCCTGCGGCGGTTCGGGATGTGTCTGGCGTATCGGGTGCCGCCATCAGTCGCGGGCCTCGACCGGCCGGCCTGCGGCCCGCATCGCCGCGCGCATGATTTCGATATGCGCGCCACATCGGCATAAATTATATCGCAGTGCTTCCATTATCTCGGCTTCGGAAGGCTGCGGCGTTCGCGTCAACAGCGCCTTGGTGCTGATGATCATGCCGTTGAGGCAGTAGCCGCATTGCGCGCCTTGTTCCCGGATAAACGCTTCCTGCACGGGATCGGGATGTTCGCGGCTGCCGAGGCCTTCGAGCGTCAGCACGTCATGTCCGACGCAGCCTTCGATCGGGATGACGCAGGAACGTGCGGCGACGCCGTCGATCAGGACGGCGCACGCGCCGCATTCGCCGAGGCCGCAGCCATATTTCGGGCCGTTCAATTCGAGATCATTGCGCAGCACATACAGCAGCGCCGTATCGGGAGCGGCATCGACGTCGTGCGTTCTGCCGTTGACGGTGAGGCGGGTTGTGGTCTGCGTCATGCTCCCTAAGACCGTCCTGCTCCTAAGTTCCGGCGAGGATACCGTTTGCATACAAACGTGCAAGCGATGGCTACCGCAGTGCAATGCATTGCCCGATTTATGAACAACGCGGCCAGGCAATTGAATTTTTATTCGGCAACGGCATTTCCTGATCGAAAGGAAGCTTGACAGGCTTTCGGCCCACGCGCAACATTGTTCGTATACTAACAAACTGCCCGGCAATGATAGAATTTAGTACGGTCCTTGCCGCGGATGTAAGATGCGTCGTTACCGATTTGGCTGATCCGGCACTGACGCCGGCGACGGGTTGTTCATGGTGACCGAACCGACCACCGCCTCGATTGGCGACAAGATACGCTGCGATGCCTGCCCGGTGATGTGCTACATCAAGCCCGGTGCGGCGGGTGCCTGCGATCGATATGCCAATCATGATGGCGAACTGGTTCGCGTCGATCCGCATATCGTGCTGGAGCGCACGGTCTCGCATGGCGGCCGGCTGGTGCCGTTTCAGGCCGGCGGCGATTGGGACGGCACGCTGGTGCGCGAGCCCAGCATCTTCGTCACCGCGATCGGCGCCGGCACCACCTATCCCGACTACAAGCCGGCGCCCTTCATCGTCTCCTCCGAGATCGATGGCGTCGACATGGTCACGGTGGTGACCGAAGGCATCTTCAGTTATTGCGGCGTCAAGGTGAAGATCGATACCGACCGCTATCTCGGTCCCGAAACCGCAACCGTGCGGGCGCAGGGCGAGGCGATCGGCCACGTCACCACCAGCGAATACGGTTCGCAGATGCTGTCGCTCGGCGGCGTCCATCATCTGACCGGCGGGTCCAAGAAAGAAGGCCGCGTCACTTGCGACGCGCTGATGGATCTGAGCAACTGCAAGCCGGTCGAGTTGACCATCGATGGCGGCGCCACTGTGGTGGTGCAAGCCGGATATCCGCCAATCGTCAACGGCGTCGCCGAAGAGCGCATGCGGGTCGGCTGCGGTTCGGCAACGATCGGCATGTTTGCCAAGCAATGGCATGGCAAGGTCGACGAGGTCGTGGTGGTCGACGACCACATCACCGGTGTGCTCAGCGAACATCAGGCCGGCAAGCTGCTCGATATTCCCGATACCGGAATCAAGATGAAGGGGCGGCGCTCGACGCCAGGGCGTTACTTCCAGGTCGCTGAACCCGGCACCGGCTGGGGCGGCACCAAGATCTCCGATCCGCTGTCGGTGCTCGGGCCGTTCGATCCGAAGACCGCGCGTCCCGGAACCACCATGCTGATGGTGTCGACCACAGGCGAGCACGCCGCTTATTATGAGCTCGACGAGGCGCTCAAGCCGGTCGAGAAACAAATGCCGCCCGATCTGAAACTGTCGGTCGAACGTATCCAGGAGAACTGCGAGCCGGCGCTGTGCACCGTGTTGTTCATGGGCGGGGCAGGTGGATCGTTGCGCGCCGGCGTGACCGATAATCCGGTGCGGCTGACGCGTTCGGTGAAGGATTCGCTGACGCGAGTGACCAGCGGCGGTGCCCCGGTCTATGTCTGGCCGGGCGGTGGCATCACCTTCATGGTCGACGTCACGCAGATGCCGGCCGGCGCCTTCGGCTATGTTCCGACCCCGGCGCTGGTCGCGCCGATCGAGTTCACGCTGAAACTGTCCGACTATGCCGCGCTCGGCGGCCACATGGATTATGTGCGCCCGCTGGCCTCGCTCAAGGACAACACCGAAATTCGCCAGATGCCTGCCATATCAGGGCGGCAGCCATGAAGCGGCTCCCGCAAATCGCGTGGCTCGCCGACGGCAAGCGACTGCATTTGCAGGACGGTCCGATCGACCTGATCGTGGAGGCAAGCGGCAACGAGGCCAATGTGCGCGCGGCGTATCAGGCCGCGGCCCGACGCTTTACCGGCCTGCTGGATCAGCTCTGCGAGGAACTGACGGAATTGCGCCGGCCTGCCGACCCCGAGCACTGCGCGCTGCGCGGTATCGTCGCACGCCGCATGCACGATGCGGTCGCTCCTTTCGCCGCTGAGCATTTCATCACCCCGATGGCCGCCGTCGCCGGCGCCGTGGCCGAAGAGATTTTGGGCGCGATGCTGGATGCGGCGCCGCTTGAGCGCGCCTACGTCAACAATGGCGGTGATATCGCGCTTGCATCTGGCTGAGGGCCAGCAGTTTTCGATTGGTTTGATGGACCGGCCGGACCAGTCTGGCGTGATGCAAACGCTTGTTGTCGATGCCGGTGACGCTGCGCGCGGCATAGCCACCAGCGGCCGTCACGGGCGCAGTTTCTCGCTCGGCATTGCCGACGCCGTCACGGTGCTGGCCCGAACCGCGGCCCAAGCGGATGCCGCCGCCACCATCATTGCCAATGCGGTCGATTTGCCCGGCCACCCCGGCATTATCCGTGTTCCCGCTACTGAGCTGCAGCCCGACAGCGATCTCGGGGCGCGTCTTGTCACACGGCACGTCGGCGAATTGTCGGATAGTGAGATCAAAGCCGCGCTCGAGGCCGGCGTAGCCCGTGGGCGTCAGCACCTTTTGTCGGGATTGATCGAGGGCGCCACGTTGCGTTTGATGGGCAAGACGGCGGTGGTCGGCTCGAGCCGAAACCAGCCGGACGCCCCGGAGAGGTTGCGTCGGGCACACCCCGGAGATGATGCATGCTTGATCCGGACAACACTGTTATTCAAGAAGGCGGACAACGATGAGCGCGATCATTCGCAAGATTGTAACGGTGGTGGAAGAGACGCATCTGGAGATGGGGCAGGCGGTCGCGCCGCCGACCCGGCGGGCAGCGGCCATCGCCGTGATCGAAAATCCCTTTGCCGGCCGATATGTCGAGGATCTCTCGCCGCTGATTGCGATTGGCGAGGAACTCGGCGAATTGCTGTCGAAACGCGCGGTGGCAGCACTCGGCATCGATGGCGCCAAGGCACAAAGCTACGGCAAGGCGGCCGCAGTCGGCGAAAATGGCGAACTCGAACATGCGGCCGCAATCCTGCATCCCAAGATGGGCACGCCGGTGCGCAAGGTGTTGAGCAAGGGCGCCGCGTTGATCCCGTCGTCGAAAAAGCGCAGTGGCCCCGGCACCACGCTGGATATTCCGCTCGGCCACAAGGATGCGGCGTTTGTGCGCAGCCATTTCGATGGCATGGAAGTGCAGATCAACGACGCGCCGCGCGCCAATGAGATCATGGTCGCAGTCGCGGTGACCGACAGCGGCCGGCCGCTGCCGCGGGTCGGCGGTTTGACGGTCAAGGAAGTCAAGGGCGAGGACGGTCTGCGGTAATTGTTTCAACATTGGAGGGCATGAGGATGCGAGCGAGTAGATATTACGGCGGATATATTCTGGGCGCCGGATTGGCGATCCTGTTTTCCGGCATGGCAAATTCCGCCATGGCGCAGAGCGAAATCAAGATCGGCGAAATCAACAGCTACTCGCTATTGCCCGCGTTTACCGAGCCCTATCGCAAGGGTTGGCAGCTCGCGGTCGAGGAAATCAATGCCGCCGGCGGCATAAACGGCAAGAAGCTCGTGGTCGTCTCCAAGGACGACGGTGGCAAACCCGCCGACGCGCAGACTGCCGCCAACGAATTGGTGTCGAGCGAAAACGTCGCGATGCTGGCCGGCACCTTCCTGTCCAACATCGGTCTTGCCGTCAGCGACTTCGCCAAGGAGAAGAAGGTATTCTTCCTCGCGGCCGAGCCGCTGACCGACGCCATCACCTGGTCCAAGGGCAATCGCTATACCTTCCGCTTGCGTCCTTCCAACTACATGCAGGCGGCGATGCTGGTGGAAGAGGCCGCGAAATTGCCGGCCAAGCGCTGGGCAACCATCGCGCCGAACTATGAATACGGCCAGTCGGCGGTTTCGGTGTTCAAGAAGCTGATGTCGGAGAAGCGGCCCGACATCGTGTGGGTCGACGAGCAGTGGCCGCCGCAGGGCAAGATCGACGCCGGTCCCGTGGTGCAGGCCGTCGCCGCCGCCAATCCGGAAGCGATCCTCAACGTCACCTTCGGCGCCGATCTGGTGAAACTGGTGCGCGAGGGCAATACCCGCGGCCTGTTCAAGGACCGCAAGGTGGTGAGCTTCCTGACCGGCGAGCCGGAATATCTCGATCCGCTGAAGGATGAGACACCTGAAGGCTGGATCGTGACCGGTTATCCCTGGTACTCGATCAAGACCCCGGAGCATGATGCGTTCCTGAAGGCGTATCAGGCCAAGTACAACGACTATCCGCGGCTCGGTTCGATCGTCGGCTACGAGACCATCAAGTCGGCCGCGGCGATTCTGACCAAGGCCGGTTCGACCGATCCGGAGAAGCTGATCGCCGCCGCCGAAGGAATCGCGGTGCCGTCACCGTTCGGCGAGATCACCTTCCGCAAGATCGACCATCAATCGACGCTCGGCGCCTTCATCGGCAAGACCTCGCAGAAGGACGGCAAGGGCATCATGGTCGATACCTCGTATCGCAAGGGTTCGGATTATCTGCCCAGCGATGCCGAAGTCGAAAAGCTCCGTCCGAAGGAGTGAGTGGCTCCTCTAGCCCGCATGAGCGAAGCGAACATGCGTGAGCGGCAGAACCCGGATAACGCTTCGCTCATCCGGCCTACGAACCGCAAACCGCATCGTCGATTGCGGGAGAAGCGAGGCGACGGAGCTGCAAGCGAAGACTGGATTGCTCGTTGCCTCCCTCCTCGCAATCGGCGAACAGAATCGACTTTGCCACGCGAAAGAAGAGGTGGGTTACGCGTCTCGAAGGATGGAGCCACGCACTACGAGACAGACTAACCCGGACCGCCCATGGCCTTTTATGTCGTCCAGTTCCTGACAGGTTTGGCCAGCGCGGCGTCGCTGTTTCTGGTCGCGTCGGGGCTGTCGATCATTTTCGGCGTGACGCGGATCGTCAATTTCGCCCATGGCGCGTTCTACATGCTCGGCGCCTATGTCGCGTTCTCGCTGACCGAGCGGTTTTCCGGCGCGCTCGGATTTTGGGGCGGCATCGTCGCCGCGGCATTGATTGTGGCTGCGATCGGTGCGCTGGTCGAGATGGTGTTGCTGCGGCGGATCTATCATTCGCCGGAACTGTTCCAACTACTGGCGACCTTCGGCCTGACCTTGATGGTCGAGGATCTGGTGGTGCTGGGATGGGGACCGGACGACCTGCTCGGCAGCCGGGCGCCGGGCTTTCGAGGCGCGGTCAATTTCTTCGGCCAGAATATTCCGAGCTATGATCTGTTCCTGATCGTGCTCAGCCCCGTCGTGCTGGGAGTGCTGTGGCTGTTGTTCCAGCGCACGCGCTGGGGCGTTCTGGTGCGCGCCGCGACGCAGGACCGCGACATGGTGGCGGCGCTCGGCGTCAATCAGAAATGGCTTTTTACCAGCGTGTTCGCGGTCGGCGTCTTTCTCGCAGCACTTGGCGGCGCGTTGCAGATTCCGCGCGACGCGGTGCATCACGCGATGGATTTGCGGATCATTGTCGACGTCTTCGTGGTGGTGGTGATCGGTGGGCTCGGCAGCATCATCGGCGCCTTTGTCGCGGCGGTGCTGGTCTCCGAACTGAACGCATTCGGGATCCTGATTTTTCCGAAGATCTCCATCATCCTGGTATTTCTTGTCATGGCGGTGGTGCTGATCGTCCGTCCCTGGGGCTTATTCGGCAAACCGGAAGCGGCTGCGCGCCGCACCCCGGGGCTGACAGTCAATCCCTGGCGTCCGCTGAACGCAACCGAACGGCTGATCGCCTTGGCTGCGCTGATCCTGGCCGCGGCGTTGCCGTTGGTGGGCGGAAATTACGCGCTGACGGTCGGCTCCGAGATCGCCGTGTTCGTGATCTTTGCCGCGAGCCTGCATTTCCTGATGTCGGTCGGCGGGCTCGCGTCGTTCGGCCACGCCGCCTATTTCGGTCTCGGCGCTTACGGCGTGGCGCTGCTCGCCAAGATGGCCGGGTTGCCGATGATCGTCTGCCTGCTGATCGGCCCATTGCTGGGCTGTCTCGGCGCGGCCGTGTTCGGGTTCTTCGCCGTGCAATTGTCCGGCGTTTATTTCGCGATGCTGACCTTGGCTTTTGCGCAGATCGTGTGGTCGATCGCGTTCCAGTGGGTCTCGGTCACCGGCGGCGACAATGGCATTCTCGGCGTCTGGCCGGAGAAATGGGCGGCGAGCCCATCACGTTTCTACTGGCTTTCACTCGGCATCGCAGCACTTGCAGTCGCCGGGCTTCGGATCATCGTGTTCTCGCCATTTGGCTTCGCGTTGCGCGCCACGCGGGACTCGCCGCTTCGTAGCGAGGCGATCGGCATCAACGGCAAACGGATTCAGTGGACCGCCTTCGTGATTGCGGGAACCGTCGCGGGCATCGCGGGCGCACTGTTCGCGTATCTC
Organism: uncultured Alphaproteobacteria bacterium; assembly: GCA_963738105.1. Taxonomy (GTDB): domain Bacteria; phylum Pseudomonadota; class Alphaproteobacteria; order Rhizobiales; family Xanthobacteraceae; genus Bradyrhizobium. Next base: position 46,671 of record CAVTWC010000042.1, read on the forward strand.
AAGGGCAGCGTCTTCCCGGATAATCTCGGCATTTCGCTCTCGGTCGATGCGCTGGTGATGGTATTGCTCGGCGGCGTCGAGACGGTCTCGGGCGCGGTGGTCGGTGCGATCGTCTACAAGGCGCTCAGCATCTGGCTGGTGAGCCAGACCGATCTGTCGAAACTGGTGCTGGGCGGCTTCATTGTCCTGATCGTGGTGGCTTTCCCGAAGGGCATCGTCGGCGTGCTGGAAACCATCCGCAATCGCCGCCGGCCGGCATCGCCGAAAGCTGCGCTGCTGGCGTCCAGCATCGAGGGTGCCGAATGAGTGTCGTGCCCACATTGCTGTCGGTCGAAGGCCTGACCAAGTCCTACGGCGGCGTGCACGCCGTGCGCGGCGTCTCGTTCGAACTTCGTGCCGGCGAAATCCTGGCGCTGATCGGTCCCAACGGGGCCGGAAAAAGCACCTGTTTCGACATGCTCAATGGCCAGAAAATTCCCGACAGCGGCAGGATCAATCTGCTCGGCGAGAACACGGCGGGCAAGAAGCCGCGGGCGATCTGGCGGATGGGCGTAGGGCGGACCTTCCAGATCACGGCGACGTTTCCGACCATGACGGTGCGCGAGAACGTGCAGGTCGCGCTGGTGTCCTATGGCAAGCAACTGTTCAATCTCTGGCGTTCGACGCCGGGCTTTGAAAAGGCCGAAGCAGGGCGTCTGCTCGAACTGGTCGGGATGGACGGCTTTGCCGAGCGTCCGTGCGGTGAACTCGCCTATGGCGATCTCAAGCGGCTCGAATTGGCTGTTGCGCTCGCCAATCAGCCAAAGCTTCTGTTGATGGATGAGCCGACCGCGGGCATGGCGCCGCGCGAACGGATCGAGCTGATGCGGCTGACGGCGCGGATCGCCAAGGAGCATTCGATCGGTGTGCTCTTCACCGAGCACGACATGGATGTGGTGTTCGAACATGCCGACCGCATCATCGTGCTCAATCGCGGCCTGCTGATTGCCGAAGGATTGCCGCAGGAAGTCCGTAACGATCCGCAGGTGCGCGCCGTCTATCTCGGCGGCGGCCTGATGTACGATGCGCGTCACCACGAAGGCGCTGCGCCATGAAGCTCAGCGTTCAAGACCTCAACAGCCATTACGGCCCGGCGCATATCCTGTTCGATATTGCGCTCGAGGTCGGCGACGGCGAGGTGGTGGCCTTGCTCGGCCGCAATGGCGCCGGCAAGTCGACCACCTTTCGTTCGATCGTCGGCCTCGTCGCGCAACGCTCCGGCCGCATCGTGTTCGAAGGCAGGGACGTCTCGAAGGAGCCGACCCATGCGATCGTGCGCGGCGGGCTCGGCTATGTTCCGGAAGAGCGGCGGATCTTTACGGATTTGACGGTCGAGGAGAACCTTGAAGTCGGCCGCCAGCCGAAGCGGCCGAACGCGCCGTTCTGGGATCGCGAAAAACTGTTCACGCTGTTCCCGAATCTCGGCGAGATGCGCAACCGGCCGGGCGGCCGCATGAGCGGCGGCGAGCAGCAGATGCTGACGATTGCGCGGACCCTGATGGGCAATCCGTCGCTGGTGCTGCTGGATGAACCCTCGGAAGGATTGTCGCCGAAGATCGTCGAACAGATGGTCGATGCGATCCTTGCGATGAAGAAGGAGGGCGTCAGCATTGTGGTCTCCGAGCAGAATTTGCACTTCGCGCGGCTGATTTCAGACCGCGCCTACATCATCGAGCGCGGCCGGATCTGTTTTGGCGGCACGATGGCCGAACTCGACGCGCGTCCGGATATCCGCGACGCGCATCTGTCGCTGTGACAACCTGCAACGAGGATATCTAGATGGGCAGGAACGTCGCAGCGAAACGAAGCGTCAAACCGGCCAAGCCGTCGTATATCCTCGACGAGCAGATCGGGTTCATCCTGCGACAGGTGTGGCAACGCCATGCCGCGATCTTTGCCCGCGAGATCGGCATCAACCTGACGCCGACGCAATGGGCGGCGCTCTCCAAGCTGATGGAGACCGGGCCGTGTTCGCAAAACCAGCTCGGGCGGCTCACCGCGATGGATGTCGCGACCATCAAGGGCGTGATCGACCGGCTCACCGCCCGTGGCCTGACTGAAACCAGCCCGGATCCGGAAGACGGCCGGCGCCTCCTGGTCAGCATCACCCGCGCGGGCCAGCAAGTCGCCGAAAAAGCCGCGCCGAACGCGCTGGCGATCACCAGAGAGACGCTGGCGCCGCTTGATGCCAAAGAGCGCGAGACGTTGATGGGGTTGCTGGGGAAGTTGCGGTAGCTTCGCGGTCATTCCGGGCCTGCGTCGCGAGGCGCAGCCCGGAATCCTGATAATCTCTGTGAATGTTGTTCGGTATAGAACATCGGCCACAGGGAGTATGGATTCCGGGCCTGCGCGACGCGGCGCATCCCGGAATGACGGCTGTGTTTAATGCCCGCTCACGATCTCCGGCACCTTTCCCGCGGGCGGCGTGTTGCGGCTGCGCTGGGTGCGGATGATGCCATCGATGATGGTCATGCCGATGCCGGGGAGGTCGCCGAGCTGCACGCTGTCGAGGATGGTCTTGCCGGGCGAATGCTGGGCCTTGTCCATGATGACGAAATCGGCGGAGCGGCCGACCTCGATCAGGCCGCAGTCCAGCGCCCGCATCCGCGCGGTATTGCCGGTGGCGAAACAGAACGCGAGTTCGGCGGGGATATCGCCAAGCGATGACAGCATCGACACCATGCGCAGGATGCCGAGCGGCTGCACGCCGGAGCCGGCCGGCGCGTCGGTGCCGAGGATGATGCGGCTGAGGTCGCCCATCTCGCGCGCGGTGCGCAAGGTGAACAGCGCCGAGCGCTCATTGCCGTTGTGAACCAGCTCGAGCCCGCGCTTGCAGCCTTCACAGATGCAGCGGATCTGGTCGTCGGGCAGGGCAGTGTGGCCGCCATTGATATGGCCGACCACATCGGTGTCGGCTTCCAGCACCACGTCCTTGTCGATCAGGCCGGAGCCGGGGATCGAGGGGCCGCCGGTATGGATCGTGCTCTGGATGCCGTATTTGCGCGCCCAGCCCACCATCTTGCGCGCGGTCGGGCCGTCCTTGACGCCGCCGAGGCCGACTTCGCCAAGCAGCTTGACGCCGGCCGCGGCCAATTCCTTGAAATCGTCCTCGACCATTTCGCATTCGATCACCGGCGCGCCGGCATGAACCTTCACGCCGCCGGGCCGCAGCGTCCAGAATGCGCGCTGGGCGAAAATCGCCATCGCCTTGAGGCCGACGACGTCGCGGGGGCGGCCGGGCATGTGCACTTCGCCGGCCGAGATCATGGTGGTGACGCCGCCGTGCAGATAGCTGTCGATCCAGTTGCTTTGATTTTGCCGCGGCGTCCAGTCGCCGGCGACGGGGTGGACGTGGCTGTCGATCAGGCCGGGCGCAACGGTGGTGCCGTTGGCGTCGACGATGGTGGTGGCGCCTTCGGTATCGACCTCCTTGGCGCGGCCGATCGCGGTGATCTTGCCGTTTTCGGCCACGATGGTGTCGGCGTCGAGGATCGGCTTCTCCATCGCCCCTGACAGCAGCAGGCCGATATTGCGGATCACCAGCTTGCTCGGGCCGGTTGCCTGGGGGGCGTCGTGAGCCATCGGTTTATCCTTTTCGTTCAAGGCCTTCGCAGGGTCGGTGAACATCATGCCCGCGGCTTGACGCCGGGATCAAGCCGGTTTATTCATTCGTATACAAATGATCGTATACGAATGAATTGCACGTCGCAAATCGGCCCTCCGGGAGCGGAACCATGAGCAATTTCAATCAGGAAAGCGTGTTGAGCGTTCACCACTGGACCGACACGCTGTTCAGCTTCACCACCACCCGCGATCCGTCATTCCGTTTCCGCAATGGCGAGTTCACGATGATCGGCCTCAAGGTCGGCGAGAAGCCGCTGCTGCGCGCCTATAGCGTCGCCAGCGCGAACTACGAAGATCGGCTCGAGTTCTTCTCGATCAAGGTTCCGGATGGCCCGCTAACCTCGCGGCTTCAGCATCTGAAAGAGGGCGACGAGATCATCGTCAGCCGCAAGGCGACCGGCACGCTGGTCATCGACAATCTCGAAGACGGCCGCAATCTGTACTTGATCGGCACCGGCACCGGACTCGCGCCGTTCCTAAGCGTGATCAAGGACCCCGAGACCTATGAGCGTTTCGAGAAGGTGGTGCTGCTGCATGGCTGCCGCCGGGTTGCCGAGCTGGCCTATGGCGAGATGATCACCAAGGAGTTGCCGAACGACGAATTGATCGGTGAGCTCGTGCGTAACCAGCTGACCTATTATCCGACGGTGACCCGCGACCCCTTCCGCAATCGCGGCCGCATCACCGATCTGATCAGCTCAGGCAAGCTGTTCAGCGATATCGGTCTCGCGTCGCTCGAAGCCGAACAGGACCGCATCATGATCTGTGGCAGTCCGGCGCTGGTGCAGGACACCCGCGCGCTGCTGTCGGACAAAGGCTTTGTCGAAGGCAATCACGGCGAGCCGGCGCAGTTCGTGGTCGAGAAGGCGTTTGCCGAGCGCTGACGTCGTCTTACCTGGCGCCCGGCGTCCAGTACAGAGCGAGCCGCTGTCCCTCGTTGATTTCGTTGGTCGACATCTTCGATGCGACCGCGTCGCGCAGCCTGAGGTAAACATCCCGCGGACGCCCGGTGGCATGAGCCGCCGCAAGGTTGAGCCACTTATAGGCGAGCACGAAATCCTGCGGAACGCCGTGGCCTTTGTCGTACATCAGGCCAAGCATGGCCTGGGCAAACGGATCGCCGCGCACGGCTCCCTCCGCGTAGAGGTCGGCAGCAGCAGGATAAGCTTGCGGCTCGCCGAACCCATGTTCGTAGAGAAAGCCGAGCAGGGCCAGCGCCCGGGCGTTGCCGCGCCGCGCCGCGGGCTCCAGTTCCCGGGCCGCGCGATTGTAGTCGCCGCGGGCGTAGGCCGCGGTTCCACGCGACAGCGCGTCGGCATGCGCATTTGATGTTGTTGCGATGCCCGCGAGCCCCACCAGCAGCAGCGCCGAGACCGATCGGAGCAGGGCCGGAGCAATAAAATCCCTGGTTTCGCGATTAGTGCACACTGGTCGTGATCGCCTTGTTTGTCGATGATGTCGCGATATCGCCACGCAGTTTCGATCGGAGTTCTTCGGCCACGTTGTGCGCGTCCGAGCCGTTGCGAATAATCTGCGGCCGGATGAAAATAATCAGCTCGGTGCGCGCCGTGGAGTTGTCCTGATGCCCGAAGGCATCGCCGAGACCGGGGATCTGATCGAGTATCGGAAGGGCGGCGCGGGTACCGTTGTGCGTTTCGCTGATCAGTCCGGCCAGCAGCACCGTCTGGCCGGTTGCCACTGAAATGGAGCTCTTGACCTTTCGCTCCGATACCGTCGGCGTCAGGCTGGCCGCGGTAGTCGGCGACACGTTGCTGATTTCCTGCTCGATATCGAGCCGGACATTGCCGTTGGCGCTGACCCGCGGCGATACCCGCAGGATGATGCCGGTGTTGCGATAGTCGATGGTGTTGACGACGGTATTGGCGGTCGTCAGCACGGTGGCGCTGCCGGTGGACACCGGCACCACATCGCCGACCTGCAGCGTGGCCGTCTGGTTGTCGATCACGACGAGCGACGGATTCGACAGCACCTTGACGCTGGTGACCGTGTGCAGCGCGTCGAGAATGAGGCTTGGTTGTGTCTCAGACCCGATCAGGAAGTTGAAGCCGGGAAATGCACGATTGATGAAAGCATTGGAGACCGACCCCGCAACGGAGGCGATCCCCGTCGTGGGATCGACGGTGGTGGCCGGTGCGGTCGCCGCCTGGGTGCCGAGAATGGAACCGGTGTTTGGTTTCAATCCGAGATTTCGGCTGGTCAGATAAGACTGAACGCCGTAGCTCAAATCGTTGTTGAGCGTGACCTCCGCGATGGTCGCGTCGATCGCGACCTGCAACTGCGGCTGATCGACCTGCAGCAACGTGGTTTCGATGATACGGTAGTTGGCCTGGTCGGCGTAGATCAACAGGGTGTTGTTGACGATGTCAGGCGTGATCCGCACGTCCTGCAGCAGCGGCTGATTATTGCCGGAGCTTGAGCCTCGGCCGCTGTCGAGCGCGCCATTGCCGCCCGCGCCGGCACCTCCCGCGCCTGGGCGCGCACCGGTTCCGGATGCGTTGAGCGCTCCGAAGCCCGAGTTTGAGCCCGAACCTGAACCCGAACCCAAGCCGTTCGTGGTCGCTGATGCATTTGGATTGAGCGACAGGCGATCGCCACTCGATGTTGCCGACGTGCCGGATCCCGGTGCGATCTGGCTATCGGCGCTGTCGAGCAGGCTGGAGGAGGAACTGCCGATGAACATGTCGGTCAACACCCGTGCGATCTGGCGGGCTTCGCCGTATTTCACCCGATAGACGTGGACGGTGGTTCTCGCGGTGTCGTCGCGATCGAGCCGCTTGATCCAGGTCGCGGCTGTGCGCAGCATCTCCGGTCGTTTGCTGACCACCATCACGGCGTTGAGGCGGGCGATTGGCTGGAATTTGATGACGTTCTGGCTGAGGCCGTTCTCGCCGGAATCCACGATCTTTTCCAACTCGGCAATGATTGGCGCGGGTGGGCCGCTGGAAACCGGGAAAATGCCCACCGATTGACCGCGCATCCAGTCGACATCGAAACTGAGGGCAGTGTCCACGGCGGTGCGGCGCTCGGCGCCGGTGCCCTGAATAAGCAAAAGATTTCGCGAGACATCGGCGCGAACCGTGCCTGCCTTGGTGGCAAAGCTGTCCATCAACTTTAACAGCGTCTGCGCCGACACATATTGCAGCGGCACGACCGACACACCGAAACCGGGTTCCGGGCTGGCGCTGGCCGCGTCGACCCTTCCGGCGCCAACGGCATCGCCGAGCGGCGTCAGACGATAGCCCGCGGTATCGTGCAGCAGGACCACCCCGCTGAGCCGCAACGCGTTTTCCAGCACATAGACGATGTCGGATTTGGCGACCGGCCGGACCGAGACCAGGCTCACGGTGCCCTGGACGCGTGGATCGATGGTGTAGCCGACGCCGAGAATGTCGCCGAGCACCACCTTGGCAACGGTGGCAACCGGGGTGTTTTCGAAATTGAGGTCGAAGCCGTTGCCGCTACTCGACGGTTGCGGCCGATCGTCGGAAACGGCGGTCACTTCCGTGCCCTCGTACATCGCGGCGCGACTGGCGCCGCCCTGGCCGGATGATGCGGTCGTGGCGACATTCACCGCCTCTGGCTGACGCGGCGTCAGATCCAGCGAGCGTACCTTGTCGAGCACATCGATCTCGGAACCGTTGGTCGAGGTCGTGCCCATGGTCGCCGAATTGCACGAAACCAAGAGGCCCATCGACGACAATATAAAGGCAGCGCAAACGCTGCGACCGATCACTCGGTACCGGCCCAGCATGCCGACGCGTACCATGATTCCCGCCATTCCGACTGTGTGTGTGGGCACGCGGCTCGTACGCGACGATCCTTGATACCTACGGGCATACCTAGCGCCGCTTCATGACAGAAATAATTTCGGCCGATGTTCGCCAATCAATCAATTCGTTATGCGTTGATTTCGAGACACACCGCGTTGCAATCGTTGGCGAATGCGAACTCACAATTCTTTTTGAGCGACTTGAACACACTGGAGTTCGCACGGCTGTCACACTTCGGATTAATAACCATCCTTCTCAAAAGTGGCACGACCGGAAAGACAAATGGCCAGCGATCTGTCCTCGCGGTTCGTGGAATATCTGCGTCAAAGCAAACATTTGACTGATATCGATGACCGCGGCGTTGCCGCCGGCCAGGATGGATCCGATCGCCGCCAGGTCAAGCTGTGGGAGCTCGCGGACCTGTCGGCCAACGAGTTTGCCGAGGAAGCCGCGCGTTTCCATGGGCTTGATCGCGTCTCGCTGCAGGACATGATCGCAGCATCGCCGCTGGTGGCGTCGTTCTCGCAGCGCTTCCTGCGCGAGATGGTGGTTTTCCCCTATCGATCGTCTGATGGCCACGCCACGCTGGCAGTGGCGGACCCGACGGATATCGCAGCGCAGCGCGCGGCCCAGATCGTGTTGGGCCCCGACGTCATTATAAGAGTGGCGACGTCAGAGGATATTGCGCTCGTCCTCAATCAGCGGCTCGATCAGGAAGATATCGATCCAGCCGGGGGCGGGGCGTCGCTACCGCGCGAGGATGATATCGAGTCCTTGCGGGATCTCGCCAGCGGCGCACCGGTGGTGCGGGCCGTTAACGATCTGCTTGAAAAGGCGGTGGAACTCCGCGCCAGCGACATCCACATCGAGCCGTTCTCCACCGGGCTCGTGGTCCGCATGCGCATCGACGGCCTGCTGCGGCCGGTGGCGGCGCCGGCCGGGGTGCTGCCGCAGGCGGTGATTTCCCGGATCAAGATCGTCGCCAATCTCAACATCGCCGAGCGCCGGCTGCCGCAGGATGGCGCCGCACGGCTGCGGGCAGGGCGCACCGATGTCGATATCCGTGTCGCTATCATGCCGACCCAGCATGGAGAATCCGCCGTCATCCGTATCCTGCCCAAGGACCGCGGCCTGCTGGTGGCCGAAAAACTTGGATTTTCAGCTGCTGACGATACCACGCTGCGGCGACTGCTGAAGCTGCCGCACGGCATGATCGTGATCACGGGGCCGACCGGCAGCGGCAAGACCACGACGCTTGCCACCATTCTCTCGGTCCTCAACGAGCCGGTTCGCAAGATCCTGACGATCGAGGACCCGGTCGAATACGAAATCCCCGGTGTCAACCAATCGCAGATCAAGCCGGCCATCGGACTGACGTTCGCCGCGGCATTGCGTTCGTTCGTCCGCCAGGATCCCGATGTGATCATGGTCGGCGAAGTCCGTGACTCCGAGACCGCGCATGTCGCGGTCCATGCAGCGCTCACCGGGCATTTGGTGCTGACCACGTTGCATACCGAGACGGCAGCAGCGGCGGTGCCGCGTCTGCTCGATCTCGGTATCGAAGGCTATCTGTTGCGATCGGTGCTGCGGGCCGTGATTGCACAGCGGCTGGTGCGTCAACTGTGCGAGCGTTGCAAGTCGCCGCGCGCGGTCACTGAGACCGATCTGGTGGATGATCCACGGTTGGTGGCGTTCGGCTTTCAGGCTGGCGAAGTTCTGCAGCAGCCATGCGGCTGCGAACGTTGCGGCGGCACCGGCTATCGTGGCCGGCTCGGCGTATTCGAAGTGCTGGAACTGACCAACGACCTTCGCGAATTGATCGGCGAAAAGACCGACGGGCTGAAAATCGACGAGATGGCGATCCGGGCGGGGATGACGACGATGCTGGACGACGGCATCGCCAAGTGCCGCGCCGGCCTGACGTCACCCGCGGAAATTCTCCGCGTCACGACGGTGAGGTAAGCGCGTGCCGAATTATCGCTACCGAGCCCTGACGCAGAACGGCGAGATCGTGAACGGCACGCTCTCGGCGCCGACCGCGGCAGAAGTGGCGCGCCGGATCGAATATTTGCGGCTACTGCCGATCGAGACCATCGAAGACAGGGGCGCCCGGGCGGCCTCCGGCGGCTATGGCTGGTTCGGCCGCCCGAGCGCGGCGGAAATCACGACCTTCACACGGGACCTGGCGCTGTTGCTGAAAGCGGGCGCCCGGCTCGACGCCGCGCTTGAACTGTTGTCGAGCGACTCCGATGTCGGGCGATTGCGCCCTGTGGTCGGGAAACTCCGCGCCGCGCTGCTCAGCGGCGAGAGCCTGGCGGACGCGGTCGCTGACCACCCGGCGCTGTTTCCGCCGATGTATGGCGCGCTGGTGCGCGTGGGGGAAGTCTCGGGCACGCTCGACCAGGTTCTGGAGATGTTGGGCGCCGAACGGGCGCGATCCGAACTGATGCGCCGCAAACTCACCGACGCGATGCAATATCCGGCCTTCGTGCTGGTCGCGGCGGCGGGCGTCATGCTGTTCTTTATTCTGTTCGTGCTGCCGCAATTCTCGGCGGTGCTGCAGGATTTCGGCTCGAAGTCGGATACCGCGCTGAGTACCTTCATCAAATTGTCGGACTTTTTGCGCGCCAACGCGACAGCCGCGCTGCTTGGCTCGGCGGCGGTCATCGCCGGCGTCTGGTGGCTGCTGCGCCGTCCCGGCGCGCATGCTCTGATCATGAATACGTTGTCGCGCACGCCGGGCATCAGCGGCATCTTTCAATACTACCGCACCAGTTTGTTTTGCCGCAATCTCGGCGTCTTGCTCGGCAGCGGCGTCAATCTCACGGCGACCCTGCGCATCCTGGTCGACATCATGGCGGTCACCGGCAGCGAAGACAGCTGGACCGCGGCGGCCGATCGCGTCCGCCACGGCGGCAAATTATCCGATGCACTGTCGGTCGCGAGCAGCCTGCCGCCGATGGCGGTGCGCATGCTGCGGCTTGGCGAGGAAACCGGTCAACTGCCGCCGCTGGCTGGCCGGGTCGCCGAGTTCTACGAAGCGAAATTACAGCGCAGCCTCGACCGCGTCGTCGGCATCGTAGGCCCACTCGCCATCGTCACCATCAGCACGGTCGTCGGCGGGCTGATCGTGTCGGTCATGACCGCGCTGCTGTCGGTCACACAACTCGTCAACTAGATCAAAGGCTGGTTCATCATGATATCGCTCAAAACCATCAGCGAATTGTTCGTCGGGCGCGAAGACGCGTCGGTGTTGGACACGCGTCAGAGGGATGATGGCGAGGAGGGGTTCACGCTGGTCGAGATGCTGGTGGTTATCACCATCATCGGCTTGATCATGGGCCTGATCGGTCCGCGCGTGCTGAATTATCTCAGCGAATCCAAGGTCAAGGCCGCGAAGATCCAGTTGCAGAGCTTTGCCAGCGCGCTCGACCTGTTCTATCTCGACGCCGGCCGGTTTCCTTCCACGGCCGAAGGACTGGCGGCGCTGGTCAAGCAGACGCCGGGCGTCAGTGCCTGGAATGGTCCTTATTTGAGGGGCGGCAACGTTCCCAACGACCCCTGGAGCCACGGCTATGTCTACCGCTCTCCGGGAGAACACGGTCCGTATGACATTATTTCCTATGGATCGGATGGTCAGGAAGGCGGCAGCGGGGTCGCAGCCGACATCTCGCTCGACAACACGACCGCGAAGAATGAGTGATTCCGGGCAGCGCGGCTTTACCTTGCTCGAGATGGTGTGCGTCCTCGCCATCATCGCGCTGCTGGCGGCTGTGCTGTTGCCGTTCATTCCGCACGAGACGTCGCGATCGCGGCTGCAGGCCTACGCATTGCAGATCGCTGCGCTTCTGAAAACCGATCGAAATGCCGCGATCCGACGCCAGATCAGCGTCGCGACGTTGGTCGATGCCGAGGCGCGCGCGATCCGCTCCGGCACGTCGCGGGCTCTGGTCGTGCTTCCCAATGACGTTCGCTTCGATGCGCTGCTGCCCGAGACCTGCAGGCGGCAGGCGGCGTTGTCGACCATCAGCTTTTTCGCCAACGGCACCTCCTGCGGCGGTGCCATCTCGCTGACGCGTTTTGATGTCGGCTATGAAATTCGCGTCAATTGGTTGACCGGAAGGATCGAGGTTACGCCCCGTGACACCGCGAGCAACTGACGACGGCGAGGCCGGATTTACCATCATCGAGGTGCTGATCGCGCTGGCGCTGGTGGCTGTCTCGCTGGTCGCGATCGGCTCGCTGATGGCGACCAATGCACGCGGGGTGCGGTCGCTGGAGCAGCATGTCGCGCTGATGCAGACCGCGCGCACGGTAATGACCACGGGTATTCCGCCCCGTGCCGATCTCAGTCCCGGAACTTCATCGGGACAGACCGAGAATTACCGATGGACTGTCGACGTCTCGCCACTCGGCGGCGGCTGGACCGTGCCCGACGCGGATGTTCCCTGGGTTCCCGAACTGGTGAGGGTTCGCGTCAAATCACCGACCGGCGCGGTATCGGACATTCGCACCGTTCGCCTGATGCCGAGGCCCTCGCAATGACCGCCGGGACCGACGAGCGTCGCGCCGGCGAATTCGGCTTCACGCTGATTGAAACCATCGTCGCACTGGCGCTGATGGGCCTGGTGCTGTCGGCGCTCGCGAGCATCACCGCGCAATGGCTGCCGAACTGGAATCGCGGCGTCGATCGTATCCAGCGCAGCGAAGTGATCGGGATCGCGCTGCAACGGATCGCGGCGGATCTCGCTGCGGCCGAATATGTTCCTGCCAATCGAGAATCGCGCCGTCCGCTGTTCGACGGCTCGGAATTATCCGTGACATTCGTGCGCACGGCACTCGGACCCAATGCCGGACCCGGGCTGGATGTGGTGCGTCTCGGCGAGACCACCGATCGCAAGGAATTCGTCACGGTCCGCTCGCGTGCCAAGTTCACGCCACTGCCATCCGAATCATCGTTGTCGGAGCAAATACACTTCGGCGATCCGGTGGTGCTGCTGCGTAAGCCGTTCCGTTTGTCCTTTGCCTATGCCGGACCGGACCGGATATGGAAAAGCGCCTGGCGCAATGCGGATAAGCTGCCGGTCATGATCCGGTTGACGGTTCGTGATGCCGGAACCCAGCGCGTCTTGTCGGTTTCGACGATCACGCCCGTTCACGTCCAGGTGCCCAGCGACTGCGTCCACCCGGACGGTGCTTGCGACGATAAGAAGGACAAGACGGACGACAAGACTGATGACAAAACGGGCGCGCCTGACGCGGGCCGGGTTGCAACCGCGGGGCAGGGAGGAACGCCATGACACGGGATCATGCAGAGGCGTCATCCTCAGAGCAAGGCGTCGTGATCGTTGCCGTGCTCTGGATTTTGATGGCGCTATCGGCGTTGGCGGTGATTTATTCGGTCTATCTGTCCGCCTCGGCACAGGCGCTGGCGGTCAACGACACGTCGCTGCAGACCGAGGCGCTGGTATCCGGCGGTCTCGAACTCACGGCCTACCAGTTGACCCTGGCCGGCGACAAAGAGCGTCCGCCGCGCGGATCGTTCCACTTCCGGATGGATGATGCGGAGGTTCTCGTAAACTTCACATCCGAAGCAGCCCGCATCGATCTGAATTTTGCACCCAAGGAAATACTTGCCAGCCTGTTTGCCGGGCTCGGCGCCAAGAAGGAAGCCGCGATGGAAGACGCCGACCGCATCGTCGGCTGGCGAATCCGCCCTACGCCCGGCGCCACGAATGATGAGCAAGCGCTCTACCAAGCGGCGGGACTGAACTATCCGCCGCGGCAGTCACTGTTTACGCATGTCAGCGAGCTTGCCCTCGTCGTCGGCCTGCCACCGGCGCTGGTGGATCGCGCCTTGCCGTTCGTGACGGTGTTCAACGGATCGCCCAGCGTCGATCCTTTGATCGCAGCGCCCGAAGTGATCGCGGCACTGCCCAAGGCGGATTCGGACCAGTCGAAGGATACCCTGTCAGGCGGTCCTCCAGCGGCCGGGGACGCGTCGGCTCCGTCGCCGAACGGCGCGACCGCAGCAAAAAGCACCTGCTACCGGGTCGAGGCGGTGATCAATTTCAATGATGGCCGCCGTGCCGCGTCGGAAGTGGTGATCGCGCTCGGCGACAAAGTGGAGCCGTATCGGGTGCTGTCCTGGCAGGATGACGTCGCGCCCCGCGGCAATGCTTTGAAGCCAAGGAGGCTGTGATGGCGCTGACGGATGAATTCAAGGAGTTGTTCGGTGACTGGATCGCATCGGTCGCGCGCGCCGTCGATGGGGCTATCGGCCGCTTCGTACGTTCGCGACGGATATTGCTCGATGAAAGCGAGGACGGCGCGTTGACCGCCAGGGCAGCAGCATCGAAGAATGCGCCGGCGTTATCAGATGTCTCGTTTCGTCTTGATGGCGGCAGGCCGCAGCCATCATTGCCGGCAGATTGGCTGGCGGCGTTTCGCGGCAGCCGCGTTGAGGCGCAACTGCCGGCCGGTCACGTGATGGTTTGTCCGCTCGACTTTCCGGCGCAGGCCGGCGCTTTCCTCGACGGCATGATCCGCGCGCAGATCGACCGTCTGACGCCCTGGACCGTCAACGACGCCCTGTTCGGCTGGAGTCCACCCACGACCGCCGCGAACGAGCGAATCGAGGTGACCTTTGCCGCGACCTCGAAGACCAAGGCGCAACCGCTACTCCAGTTCGTCCAGACGCTGGATGCAGGTTCTATTGCTGTATACAGCGCGGCTTCCATCGGCGCCGATCCACCCGTCCGGATCAAGCTGCTCGACAAGCCGCTGCATAGCGCGGGGGCGGCCCTAAGCGTGCCGCGCTTGCTACGCGGCGTGCTGCTCGCGACCAGCGTTGCCGCCGCGGCCTCGCTTATGATCGCGGCCTATCTCGAGAATTCGATGCAGTCCGAGCAAAGCGAGCTGCAAAGGCAGATTTCACAACGCCGCTCCGCCCTGCGACTCGATTCGAATGCCACGGGATCCGGACTAGGCCTGCTCGCCAAGCGTAAGCAGACGACGCCCTCGAGCATCATGGTGCTGGAGGCGATCTCGCGCGCATTGCCGGACACCACCTATGTAACGGAACTGCGGATCGAGGGCGACAAGGTCCAGGTCGTGGGCATGACGCAGGACGCGCCGTCTTTGATTCGTCTGATGGAGCAATCGCCGCAGTTTACCCGGGCAACGTTCTTTGCGCCAACCACACGCGCGGCGAACGAGCCGGGCGAGCGGTTCCATATCGAAGCCCATATCACCGCTTATTTTGGATCCGGCACGTGAACACTTTCGCTGCGTCGAGAAAAACCATCACTGCGTCGCCAATCCTGGCGGCGGCCATCTATGCCGGTCTGGTGGCCGTGCTGCTGTTCAGCTTCGTGACATCGATCATCGATGTCATTAACCAGCGCGGCGAGGTGACCGCGGCGTCGACCATGCTGGAGCAGCTCGAGGGCCGCAGGCCCCCCAATGTCGGCGGGGCGCCCGGCGGGACGATGCCGTCGGGATCGGCCTATCTGGAGGGCGCGACCGTCACCGTGGCAGGAGCGGCGTTACTGCAACGCGTGGCCGGCGCGGTGGTGAAATTCGGCGGTAACGTGCTGTCGACCCAGCTCGACCTGCAGGGAACGCAGACCCGGGCCGGATTTCTCAGCATGATCGCGAGCTGCGAGATCGATCAGCCGCAATTGCAGCAATTGCTCTACGACCTCGAGGCCGGCATGCCGTTTTTGTTCGTCGATCAACTCGTGGTGCAAACGCCGCTCACCGAGTCCGGCACAGCAACCGGCAGGTTGCGCGTCCTGATCGAAGTATCCGGACAGTGGCGGGGGACGAAATAATGAGAAGACTGGCAGTCGGCCTCGCTTTGCTCGCTCTATCGGTCCACGGGGCTATAGCGTCCACACCGTCGTCGAGCGACGCGCTGGATAAGGATCTCACCGATGACATCAAGTCGGCCGGACCGCCGGTGGTGGTGCCCGCGCCCGCAGAACCCGTCACCACGGTGCGCGTTGTCGCGCCGCCAGCAGCGCCCGTGCGGACGCCGAGCGCCAATCCGTTGTGGGGCATTCCGCTGACGCAATTGTCGGGAACGCGGGATCGTCCGATTTTCTCGCCGTCGCGCCGGCCGCCGCCGGCTGCCGTTGCCGCAGAGCCGGCTGTCGTCAGGCCGCCGCCGCGGAAGAAGGAGATCGAGCCACCTCAGCTTGCCCTGGTCGGCACCATCGCCAGCGGCTCCGAAGGCTTTGGCATCTTTATCGACCAGTCGACCAAAGCGGCGTTGCGCTTAAAGGTCGGTGAGGATTTTCAAGGCTGGAAGCTGTTGACGATACGAGGTCGGGAAGTCGCGATGAGTAAGGATGGACGTTCGGCGGTGCTGACGTTGCCGCAACCGGGCGGTCAGGACGGCGAGGTTCGCCTTGTTCCTGTGAGCGCGGTGACACAGCGATGATGGGCGGTATCTCAAACCGCGGTGAGAAATTGCTGGAAGATTAGGGTTAGCAGCAGGCCGATCGCCAGAAATGGCCCAAAGGGCAGGGACGTCTGACGTGTCATACCCCGCCCGGCCAGTTGCAGGCTGCCGGCCGCGGTGAGCGCCGTCAGCGTGGCGATCAGCAATAAGGTCGGAATTCCACGGACGCCGATCCACAGCGTGGCCGCGGCGAGGAATTTGACATCGCCGAGACCGAGGCCCTGGGTTTTTCGCAACGCGAAATAGAGCCGTCGCAACAACCAGAAGATAAGTCCGATCGCGGCAGCTGTACCTGCGGCCTCGACACCGGCCATCGCGCCGCCGGCAATGACGGCTTTCAACAGGCCGAGGCCGGCAATCGACAGGTTCAATCCGTTTGGAATGATGCCGCGGCGAATATCGATCAACGCAATCGCGCCGCAAAGTAGGCCGAGCGGTACGAAAAACCCAAGAAACTGCAAGACGTCAGTATCGGCGAACATGTGAGCGTTGCGGAAATCCGGAAGTCGTCGCGAAAACGCCGATGCGGCGATCCCTGGATCGATCATATGACGGGAATGCGAACGAAATATTTTTGCAACGAACAAATCATAGCGACCCGTTTGGTTTTTTCTCACGCGTATTATTCCGCTGCGAATACTTTTTTGTTTTGTAGAAAATCGCCGCGTGAAACGATCCCGTCACAAAACAGCAGTGGAAGCCGACAATATTGCGCGCTGGTGACCGGCCCGCTGTGGCTGCACGATTCCAAGGTTCCGATATCAAAGCAATGGTTACGAAGACGATGATCGATGTGAGAGTAGCAGCGTGTGTTGCATTGCTGACCTTCGGAACCGGCTTGCGCGCAACGATTGCCGCGCCGCTCGAAGATGCCGCTGAAAAATATCGCCCCTACATGATCGAAGGCATCGGCCAGGCGCTGGCGGGCGCGCGCGATTTGCGGGACCGCGTCGCGGCAAGCGATCTGCCGGGCGCCAAGAAGGCCTGGATTTCGGCCCGCGCTGGCTGGGAGCGCTCCGAGGTCTTCACCACAGGGTTTGTCCCCGAACTCGACGCTCAGATCGACGCATGGCCGAACGCCGACAGCGGGTTTCATGCGATCGAAGCCAGACTATTCGGCGCCGGCCGTACTGATGCCGGGAAAGACACAGACGCGCTGGTTGAGCATCTGAATAATTTGCACGGCAAGCTTCGCGATATGGCGCTGACGCCACAGGGATTGCTGGACGGCATTGTCCGGCTGACTTACGAGGTCGGCGAGAGCAAGGCCGATGGCGGCGAATCCCGCATCAGCGGAACTTCGCTTGACGACATGCGCAACAACGTCGCCGGAATCGATTTTGCTTATCGCACGATCTTTTCGACGGCGCTGACAGCGGCTGACCCCAAGCTTGCCGACGGGGTAGCTGCCCGGATCGAGCGGCTGAAGGTGATCGTCGCGGCGCGCGATCTGCCGAGCATCGACGTTTCCGAGCTGCGGCGCTCTAGCGAGGAACTCGTGATCTTGTTGCAGAGCGCATCCGCCAAACTGGGGCTGCAGCGGGCCACGCTCGAGGCGAGGTCGCAATGATCATGCGCCGTTCCTGGATCGCCACGCTGGCGCTTGGTGTTCTGCTCGCTGGCCCGCACGCACGGGTCGTGGCGTTTCCGGTCGATGGCGATCAGACGACATTACCCCCGAGAACCGAACTCAACGAGGACGCGCTTGACAAGCCGCGCGAGGTGTTTCGGTCCGAGCTTGCCGGCGGCAAGTCCTATATGATCAATCTCGGCAATTTGGCCTTCAGTTCGCCCCGGATTTTCGGCGGCGTGGCGCGGCAGGCCAACGTCAGCTGTGGCACCTGCCACGTTAATGGTGCCGGCAACGCCAAGCTGTTCATGCCGAAAATGTCGACGCGACCCGGCAATTTCGACACCACCGGTCCGTTGTTCAACCCGAAGGCGGACAACCTCGTGCTCGATCCCGTCCGGATTCCGAGCCTGCGCGGCGCGCGCTATCTCGCGCCCTATGGTTTCGACGGGCGCATGCCGTCGCTGCACGATTTTGTCCACAACGTCATCGTCAACGAATTTGCCGGGCCGGAACCGTCGCCGGTGATCGTCGACGCCATTGTCGCCTACATCCAGGATATCGACTTCCTGCCCAATCCGAGCCTCGGTCCCGGCGGGCGGTTGGTGGGGAAGATCTCCGAATCCGAACGTCGTGGCGAGGCATTGTTCAAGAAGCCGTTCCCGCACGATGCAAGCCTGAGCTGCGCCGGCTGCCACACGCCATCAGGTGTGTTCAGCGATCACCAGCAACATGATGTCGGCTCGGGCGGTCTGTTCAAGACGCCGACATTGCGTAATGCCGATTTCAACGCGCCGTATTTTCATGACGGCCGCTTCGATAGTTACGATCAGGTCGTCGCCCACTTCGATCGGGTGTTCGATCTCGGACTGTCGGCGCAGGACCGGCAGGATCTGGTCGCCTATCTCACCGCGGTGGGCGACGGCATGCAGCCTTATGAGCATGACGGCGCGGGTGCCTCGCTGAAGGAAATCAACGATTTCACCACGGTGCTCGGGACCGCGATTCCGGCCGGCGACAAGGATATCGTCTCGCTGGCGGTCGATACCATCGGCACCGAATTGCGCGAATTGACCGAGCAATATCCCGACCGCAAGAATACCAGCGTGTCGGGCGGCGAACAGGAACGCGTGCTGGCTCGCAATGCGCTCAAGGAGCTTGTGCTCAGCTTGCGGCGAATCGATATGGCGGTTGCCGATGGCCGGACCGCTGACGCGGCAACGGATTACAAGAATTATCGCTATCTCATGGCGGCCGCAGTGCCCTCACTTCTGGCCGGCGCGGAACCGTGGTCGCTGTTCAATCCCGCGGTCCATGATTTGCACTATGCGGCGCTGCGCCAGGTGATGCAGTCGAAGCATTTGCCGCACTAGAACATCGAAACGCGAGACATCGCGTTCGATCCGATCGAATCGGTTGCGCGCATGAATGGCGCGTGATCGTCCATGATTGGTGTCAGCGATGGATAGTCGCTGAAAAACGCGCGGGCGTTTTCCGAAGATCAGTCGACCTGTGCATCGTTTAGGTGAACGATGAAAAAATATTCGCGTGCGCGTGAGTGACGGATGAAAGTAGAAATAATTTTTCAAAAATGACGAGAGCGATGCGCTTAAAATATTTCTGAGAGACATTTTTTGAATCATTCTGAAAATCTTTTGCGCGTTCACAGCAGCGATATGCCTGCGTCATGTTGCCCCACTAGATGATGCATCGTTAACTTAACTCTTGGGGTCGATAATGAAACCAAAATCAAATCTGAGAAAATGGCAAACGACGACGGCTCTGTGCGTCGTGTCGATGGTGGCAGTTGCCACCGCGGGCTACGCCGCCAACAATGTGGGTCGAAGCAGCTGGGATTTGCGTTCGCATCCCAATCGCTTCATCAACAAGGTCGATAACCTTCTCGAAAAGGATTTCGGCATCACGAAGCCCGGCAAAGGCAACGGTAACGGCGGTGGCGATTCGTCCGACGGAGTGAAAACCGCTTCTCCGATCAAGCACGTCATCATCCTGATTGGTGAAAACCGCGGCCTTGACCACACCTTCGGTGTGTACAAGCCGAAGGGCAAGGGCGAGACGATCTCGAACCTGCTGTCGAAGGGCATCGTTAACGAAGACGGTACGCCGGGCCCGAACTTCGCCCAGGCGCAGCAGTTCTCGGTTGCAGCGCAGACGCAATATTACATCGGTGCGCCGGCGATTTCGAAGTCGCCCTATAGCCCGACCAACGCGATGCCGCAGCCCAACACGGAAGGCACCCCGGCGGCGCAAAGCGATACTGGCGCTCCGTTCAAGTCGATCGCCGAAGCAAGCGTCGAAAAGGACATGGATCCGGCGTCCCTCGACATTCTCACCACCGGCGCGACCAACCTGCCGGCCAATTCGCTCGACACGCGCGTTCCCGGTGCCGGAACTCTGACGGGGCCGTTCCCGCTGCAGGGCCCCCAACTCACCGACGACGACTACACTGGCGATACCACGCATCGCTTCTACACTGACTGGCAGCAGGATGATTGCAGCGTCGCCAACGCGACCAAGACCAACACCTCTGGCTGCAAGAACGACCTGTTTCCCTTCGTGATGTCGACCTACTCGTCGAGCAACAAGAGCCTCGGCAACTCGATGGGCTTCTACAACGCGGAGCAGGAGCAGGCTCCGGTTCTGAAGAGCCTGGCTGACCGGTTCACCCTGAGCGACAACTTCCATCAGTCGTTCCATGGCGGCACCGCTGCCAACCACGTCATGCTTGGTTCCGGCGACGATGTCTTCTGGACCGACGGCAAGGGCAATCCGACCACGCCGCCGGCCAGCATGATCGCGAATCCGAACCCGGTTTCGGGTACCGTCAACCGGTACACGGTGGACGGCAATTTCAGCGCCTGCGCTGACGTGTCCCAGCCCGGCGTCAAGCCGATCGTGAACTACCTGGAGAATCTGCCCTACGCGGCAGAGCCGAACTGCCAGCCGAACCACTACTACATGCTCAACAACGTTAACCCCGGCTATCTGCCGAACGGTGCGCTGTCGGGCGCTGGCAATCTTCCGCCGTCGCCACTTCGGACCATCGGCGATGCGCTGATCGAGAAGAACATTACGTGGGCTTACTACGGCGGTGCCTACAATGACGCCGTGGCGCTCTCGAACGCCGCTGTTGCGGCGAACCCGACCAGCCCGAACCTGTCGGCTGCCGCAGTTGCCGATCCGGCGCACGCTCTCGGCGTGGCTTACTGCCAGATCTGCAATCCGTTCCAGTATGCAACTTCGATCATGGCTGACCCGACCATCCGGTCCGCGCATGTCAAGGATACTGCCGATCTGATCACGGCGATCCAGAACAACACCCTGCCTTCGGTGTCGTTCGGCAAGCCCGACGGTCTGCTCGACGGCCATCCGCAGAGCTCGAAGGTCGACCTGTTCGAAGCCTACACGCTCAACGTCCTCAGTGCACTCGACGCGAATCCGAAGCTGAAAGCGGAAACCGCCGTGTTCGTTACCTGGGACGAGGCAGGCGGTTACTGGGACTCCGGCTTTATCCAGTCGCTCGACTTCTTTGGCGACGGACCGCGCATCCCGATGTTGATCCTCTCGCCGTATTCGACTGGCGGCAAGGTCTATCACAACTACGGCGACCAGGTATCGTTGCTGAAGTTCGTCGAGCGTAACTGGAATCTCCGGCCGCTCACGAACCGCAGCCGCGACAACCTGCCCAACCCGACGACGAAGAAGAACGATCCGTACGTGCCGACCAACAGCCCGGCGCTCGCCGATCTGTTCGACGCGTTCGACTTCAGCCACGCGGTTACTCAGCCTTACACTGAGTAATCTCCAAGAGATCACGGCATGATCGTGATCTGACTTCCTTGAGGTGGCGCCGATCGAGCCTGATGGCCTCGGTCGGCGCTGCTTTTCGTACGTCGCCTTGTGCGGCGGGTTTCCTGCAGTGGATTTTGACGATGACTAAAGTCTTGATGGTTGTTTGGCCCTCCAGCCTGAAATGGCTGGGCCTGCTCGTTGTCGGCGGCCTTGTGCTCTGCAACGCTGCTGCGGCACGCGCGCAGCAGTTTTCCGCCGATCTCGCTATCGTTGCGCACGACGGCGCCGCGGCTGCGCCGGCCGGGAAGCTGCGCGTGTTCGATGACAAGGTGCGTTTGGAAACACCTGAACTCGCCGACGGCTTCTTCCTGATCGACGGGGCAAAACCGACCGCGTATTTTGTCCGGCCTGGGGCGCGGATTTTCATGGACGCGAAGCAATCGAGCCGGTTGACCCGGATGTTCGTGCCGGTCGACCCGGACAACCCATGCCGGCAATGGCAGGCGATGGCGAAACTGGCCGGCATTTCGGGGCAGGGTGACTGGCGCTGCGAACGCACCGGTGAGGAGACGATCGGCACGCACAGCGCCATTGGCTACCGCGTGGTCCCGGCTTCAGGCCAGGAATTCTTTGGCTGGATCGATCCGGCGCGCAAATTCCCGCTGCGAATCAAGACAGAGGACGGCGCCATCATCACCGCTGAGAACGTCAGCGACGAACCGCAGTCCGCCCAGGCGTTCGAGATGCCGGCGAATTTACGGAAATTCGATCCGCAGGTGCTCATTGAGCAGATCAAGCAAAGCGATGTATGGGTCGCTGGCCAGCACGAGCAGTCGCATCGGTAGCTAGTGCGATTGCGGAGCTCCCGGTTGCCGCAACGGCTGGGCCCTGGCGATGGCGTCGATCGCCAGGCACGCATCGGCAATGCGAACCACGGTCGGCATATCAGTCACGTCGACCTTGAAACCGCGCGCCCCCATCACCTGACTGATCAGGCACAGGTCGGCGATGGTCGGTGTATCGCCGTGGCAGAAACGGCCGGTTAAGGGATCATTGGCCAGTCTTGCTTCCGCCTGCGAAAGTCCTTCGCTAAACCAGTGCTTGATCCAGTCGTTGCGCTTGGCGTCGTCGATCTTGAGGACGTCGGTCAGATAGCGCCGGATGCGCGGAACGATCAGCGGGTGATGATCGGCGGCGAACAGCAGCGCCAGCGAGCGCACACGGGCGCGGCCAAGCGCGTCGGCAGGCAGCAGCGCCGGTTGCGGAAACGTTTCGTCCAGATATTCGAGGATGGCCAGCGACTGCGTCAGCGGGGGTCCGCCATCGACGATAACCGTCGGTACCGCCGATTGCGGGTTGGCCTGCTTGTAGCCCGGGGCGTATTGTTCGCCGACATCGATGTCGATCATCTCTTCGACATAGGGCAAACCCTTCAGGTTCAGCGCGCAGCGGACCCGAAACGAGGCGGCTGAGCGCCAGAATCCAAACATCTTGATCTGGGGGCGGTGATCCATGGCCAATCGTCTCTTCCGATGGTGTTCGCGGCACCCCGGTACCATGCCTAAGCGCGTGCCAGATGTCGATGCATTGATGGCCGTGTTCGCGAATCCGTGACAGCCGGATGAGGGCCCATCGAGACGATTTGGGCGGCGGCGCTAGAGCACGTCCGCCAGGGATTGCCCGTGCAGTTCGATGCTCAGCCCCTGCATGCCGAGATCGCTGATTTCGCCGCCCATGGCTTTCAGGCTCTCTTCCCGGATCAGTGACATCAGCCCACGCCGCAGCGCCAGGAATTCCGACGACATCATCATCGATTGCTGGCGCGGGCGTTCCAGCGGAATCGGAATCTCGGCCTTGATCGAGCCCGGGCGGGCCGTCATGCAGTAGACCCGGTCCGACAGGAAGATCGCTTCATCGATATCGTGGGTGACGAACAACACCGATATCTTCAGCCGCTGCCACATGTTGGTGAGGATCTGCTGCATGATCACGCGGGTCTGGGCATCGAGTGCGCCAAAGGGCTCGTCGAGCAACAGCACCTTCGGTCCGGTCGCCAGTGCGCGCACGATACCGACGCGCTGTTTCATGCCGCCGGAAAGCCGGTCAGGATAGTGCTTCTCGAAGGCTTCGAGGCCGGCGAGCCCCAGCAGCGTGCGCGCCGCGCGCTCGCGCGCCGAGCGGTCCATGCCGCGCATTTTCATTCCGAATTCGACGTTTTCCCGGACCGTCTTCCACGGGAACAGTGAATATTGCTGGAACACCATGCCGCGTTCGGCGCTCGGCCCTTTGACCTCTTCGCCGTCGACGGTGACGGTGCCGGTGGTGGGCTTCAGAAAGCCTGCGACCGCATTCAATAAGGTCGATTTGCCGCAACCGGAGGGGCCTACGATCGAGACGAATTCGCCGGGATTGACGTGGATCTGGGTATCGGTGACGGCATCGACGGATCCGTCGATAGTCTCATAGCTCAGCGAGAAGTTCCTGACGTCGATGCGTCCTTTGCCGGCCGCAGCTTCAGCGATTCGATCGATGGTCTTGGCTTCGATCTGGCTCATGTCCGTCCCCAAGGCATCACAAGCCCGCCGAGCGCCCGTATCAGCAAGCTCGATGTCAGACCGAGCACCCCGATCGCGATCATGCCGAGCGCAATGTCGGGATACTGCACCAGCGAATAGGCTTCCCAGGTGAAATAGCCGATGCCGTATTGGCCGGAGATCATCTCGGCCGCGATCAGCGACACCCAGGCCACGCCCATGCCGACGGTCAGCCCGGTGAAGATGTGCGGCAGTGATGCCGGAAAATATACCTCGCGGAAGATCGAGGCTTCGCGCGCGCCAAGGCAACGCGCGGCCCGCACCAGAACCGGATCGACCAGCGACATCCCGTGCAAGGTGTTCACCAGGATCGGGAAGAACGATCCGAGAAAGGTGATGAAGACGATGCTCTGCTCATTGGTCGGCCATAGCATAATCGCCATCGGCACCCAGGCGATCGCGGGAATGGGACGCAGCACCTCGGCAACCGGGAAGATCACCTCGTGGACCCGCTTGAACCGGCCCATGATGAGCCCGAGCGGGACCGCGACTATCGCAGCGAGAGAGAAGCCCACCAGGATCCGGCGGCAGCTCAAGGCGACGTGCAGGAAAAACTTGGGATCGTGGATCGCGCGCGTAAAGCTGTCATAGACCGCCAGCGGCGAGGGCACGTTGGTGAACCGTACAAAGAACACCACACGGTATTTCGTCAGCAGGTGCCAGGCGATCAGGAACGCAATCAGCGAGATCGCGCCGATCAGCGCGGCCTGCAGCCTGTCCTTGTTGAGCCGGTACCAGCGCGCGGCGGCAACGCCGATTGCGACGGGCTCGCGCGCCGGCGCTGCGGCCTCTTTCGCTTCGATCTCGGGAGATGCGACGGCCACGGATTCCACCTGATGCCGCGCCAGCGCAGGGCTGCTCACGTTTTGCCTCCGCTCACGGCCGCCTTGACGGCATCATCGAAGCCGAGGACCTTGCCGTTGGTCTTGGCGGCATAAGCCTCGGCATCCTTCTTCAGCAGGAACGGCGCGATGTCGCCGCCGCCCACGGCGAAGAAGGCCTGATCGGCAAACAGCTTGATTCCGCGCGCGGCATCGAACACGTAAGTGACGTCGATCTTCTTGCCCTTGGCCTTGTAGTCGGCATAGGCGCCGAGCGTGCACATCGCACTAGAGAACGGCAGGATACCCTCGTCGTCGACCCAGACTTCGCCGGCCTTGCGCGGCTCCGAAATCGGCTTCTTGCAGAACTTGTCTTCGCCTGAAATTTCATAATTTTTGGTGCTGGCAAGCTCCGTGTTGTAATCCAGCTTCATCTCGGCATAGGCCTTGCGGATGTAGGAATCGTCGACCCATTTCTTCGGATCGAACTCCTTCATGCGCCCGAGGTTCTGCAGCACCTGGACGTCGGCCGCCGCGGCATCGATCAGCGGCGGCTTGATGGTCGGGTCGGTCGTCATGTTGCCGCCCGGTCCAAGGAAGATGTAGACGACCTCCTTGTTGGTCCCGGTCCATTCCTGGATTTTCTCGGCGGCGGCCTTCGGATCGGCGCGCAGCCACTGATTGGCTGATATGATCGCCTTGATGTAGGCGACCACGACTTCGGGATATTTCTCGGCGAAGTCGGTGCGGACGACGACGCCGTGCCAGGTCGGCAGATTGGTCTCGACGCCGTCGAAAATCTTGCGTGCGAAGCCGCGGAACGGCAGCAACTCCGCGAACGGCACGAAATCGGCGTGCGCGTCGATCTTCTTTTCCTGCAGATTTGTCGAACCGACTTCGGGACTTTGGCTGACCAACTGGAAGAAGTCCGCAGGATAGCCGCGATCCTGCATCGCCTTCAGCACCATGCCGTGCGCGGCCGAACCAAAGGGAACGCTGACCAGCTTGCCCTTGAGATCGGACAATTCGTAATAGGGCGAGTCCTTGTTGACGACGATGCCGTTGCCCGAGCCCGCCAGATTATAAGCCGACACGGCGATCAGGCGGCTCTTGCTGTCCGGATTGTTTTCAAAGGTGAAGCCGTTCACGATGAGCGGGTAATCTCCCATCATGCCGAATTGCAGCTTGTTCGCCATCATCGCGTTGGTGACGGGAGGCCCGGACGTAAAGTTCTGCCATTCGAATTCGAATTTGATGTTGGCGTATTTGCCGTCGGTCGGCAGATATTTCTCGAACAGATGAAGTTGCCGGATCACCGTGCCCGTGGTGGCCGTGTTGGTTGTGGTGTCCTGGGTGCCAATGCCGATGGTGACGGTTTCCGCTCTGGCCGGCTGCGCGAGTATCAGCGCCAAGGCGGCGAGGGACATCGCGGTCGAGAGTGCGGGAGCGTGGCGGACCATTCTCATCCTCATTCGGTTGGATGTGCTGCGGCTGCCATGATTGGTTGACGGAACGTTTCGAGCAAACGGGGACTTGCCGTCATGGTCGATTAGTTGCCGGGAAAAGCCGGTTGCATAGTCGTTGGGCAATTTTGCTGCGGGAAGCTGATTGCATGTGCATCGACCTTAATCCGAAGCGTTCCTAATCAGAGGCTTGGCCGCGCATTTCCTCAAGCACGTCCGGCCGGCAGACCACGATCTGGGATCGCTTGGTCAGCACGATCTGTTTTTCCTGCATGCGTTTCAGACTGATGGTGACCCATTGCCGCGTTGCGCCCACCATGTGGGCGAGGTCGGCATGGGTGAACGCCGCCGCGATCACGATGCCCTCGGGGTCCTCGACGCCGTAAAGATTCATCAAATGGAGCAGAAGATGCGCCAACCGCTGGGTGATCGAGCGGGTCCCCAGCATCTGCGCCAGTGCCGAATAACACTTGCCCTTGAAGGTCAGTCCTTCGATCAGGCCGATCGCCAGATTCGGAATCTCGGTAGCAAGCGAGCGCAATTCCTTGCCGGGCAGTTGCACGACGCAGCTATTGCTCGACGCAATCCCGGACCATTGATGGATCCCGCCGCCGAATACCTCGGGCCCGCCGACGAAGTTGCCGGCGCGCCAGTAGGCCAGCGTAATCTCGCGGCCGAGCGGCGACGTGTAGAACACGCGGATGCGGCCGCTCTCGATCAGATAGATGCCGTCATGTTTGGCGCCCTGGTTGAATAGCGTCTGGCCGCGATTGAGAACCTTGCGGCGGCCTTGCTTCAGGACGATTTCGCGTTCCCGCGGCGTGAGCTTTTCCATCAGCGGCGGCGGGCCGCCGATCGATTGCTGGCTTTCGCTCAGCAGCAGAGAAGAGCTTGCGGCCGGCGTGGCGGAACCGGCCGCCGAAGGCGCACCGTCGCGCGCTGCACTGGCCACCTGCTGCAACATTGCCGCTCTCCTGACCATTTATAACTGGTCTAAAAAGCAGCAATGTTCATGCCAGTTCGCTGGCCTGGGCCGTCCGCCGGCCTGTCTGGCCAAGGCCAGAAAACCCAATAGAATCAATCTCCGGCCAGATCGAGCAGGTAACTCCTGGGATAGATGCCGCGGTTGTGCCCGTCGGAGAAGGCGATGTTCAGTCCGTAACCGAGATCGCCGATCTCCACGATGGCGATGCCGGGAAATCGCTCCGGAAAGCGCTCGTCGAAGCGGGCGCGGATGCAATGCGCGCATTTGCAGGACAGGCGGAGTTTCTCTGCGGTCAGCGCAATGCGACCTCCCACCGATGTCGTCATCGCCAGCGACGCCAGATCTGGACTCACTTCGCAATCGACCACCGTCGGTGCCACCATCGCTGCCATTGTCACGGCGAGATCTCCTCCGGGAAATATTTAGAGCGCCGCTTGCGCGGTTGGATAGCAACTAATTGCCGATGGCGGCGATCGATCAGCAGCTTTTCTCCAAAGTGGTGTGCATCGCTTTTGCTGTTCGGCATTCCTGCTAGAACTTTCGCCGAGCCGCGCCATGTGTTGTCGCATGCAGTATTTAACATGCCGCGACGAAATGTGAAACTAATCCACCGGGAATTGATGTTCAGCGTTGCACGAAGATTGTCTCTCGTCGAAACGGTCGTCGTTGCGCATGCCATGCGCTTCCTATGACCGGGATCAATCGAGGAGAGAACAACGATGAGCGCTTTTCAGAAGGAAACGGTCCTGTCGGTGAAACACTGGACCGATTCCCTGTTCAGCTTCACCGCGACACGCGATCCCGGGTTTCGTTTCCAGAACGGCCAGTTTGCTATGATCGGGCTGGAAGTGGAGGGGCGGCCGTTGCTGCGCGCCTACAGTATGGCCAGCGCCAATCATGAAGACGCGCTCGAATTCTTCAGCATCAAGGTCGCTGACGGGCCGCTGACCTCACGCCTGCAGAAGATCAGGGAGGGCGACACGATTCTGGTCGGCCGCAAGGCCACGGGAACACTGATCGCGGGCAACCTTATTCCCGGCAAGCGTCTGCTGTTGCTCTCGACCGGCACCGGGCTGGCGCCATTTGCCAGCCTGATCAAGGATCCCGATATCTATGACAATTATGAAACGATCATCCTGGCGCATGGTTGTCGGCAGGTTTCGGAACTCGCCTACGGCGAACGCCTGGTCGACAATCTGCGTCAGGATGATTTGTTCGGGCCGCTGATCGAAGACAAGCTGATCTATTATCCGACCGTGACGCGCGAGCCGTTCCGCAACCGCGGCCGTATCACCGATCTGATCGCATCGAATCAGCTCTTCACCGACATCGGGCTCTCGGGGCTCGATATCGAGACCGATCGCGTGATGCTGTGCGGAAGCCCCGGGATGCTGGAAGAACTCCATACGATGTTCACTTCGCGCGGTTTTGTCGAGGGGAATCACAGTGAACCCGGGCACTTCGTGATCGAGAAGGCGTTCGTCGAGCGATGATGGCGTTTTGCCTCTTTGTTGGTCAGAGGGCCGGCATCGATTTGGGCAAATGAAGCAAACATTGGCAATCCGTCTCCGGCGACAACTAATTGCTATCGCCGGGCCCTCATCTGAACAAATCTCACACTGCAGCGCTGAATGCGTCGGCGGGACAGGAGCAAACGATGGCCATGGATGAAATCGTCGACGGACTTTCGGAGGTCTCCTGCGATGTGCTGGTGATCGGCGGCGGCACCGCCGGGCCGATGGCGGCACTCAAGGCAAAGCTGAAAAACCCAAAAGCCAATGTTGTTCTGCTGGAGAAGGCGAACGTCAAGCGTTCCGGCGCGATCTCGATGGGCATGGACGGGTTGAACAATGCCGTCATTCCCGGCTATGCGACGCCGGAACAATACACCAAGGAAATCACGATCGCGAATGACGGCATCGTGGATCAGAAGGCGGTCTATAAATACGCGCAGAACTGCTACAGCATCATCGAGGAACTCGACAGTTTCGGCATCCGTTTTCTCAAGAATGAGAACGGCGATTACGCGGTCAAGAAGGTGCATCACATCGGCACCTATGTGCTGCCGATGCCGAATGGCGACACCGTCAAGAAGGCGCTTTATCGTCAGCTTCGCCGCGCCCGGATACTGATCTCGAACCGCTACATGGCGACGCGGTTGTTGACCGCGAGCGACGGTCGGGTGGCTGGCGCAATCAGCGTCAACACCCGCACCGCCGAAATCCTGGTCATCAAGGCCAAGGCGATCATCCTGTGCATGGGGGCGGCCGGGCGTCTCGGCCTGCCGACCTCGGGCTACATGTTCGGCACTTATGAAAATGCCGCCAATTCCGGTGATGGCTACGCGATGGCCTATCATGCGGGCGCAGCACTTGCGAACCTTGAATGCTTTCAGATCAACCCGCTGATCAAGGATTACAACGGGCCGGCTTGCGCCTATGTTGCGGGACCCTTCGGCGCCTTCACAGCAAATAACGAAGGATCGCGCTTCATCGAGTGCGATTACTGGTCGGGCCAGATGATGCTCGAATTCTACAACGAACTGCTCTCCGGCAAGGGGCCGGTGTTCCTGCAACTCAGCCATCTTCACGAGAAGACCATCGAGGAGATCGAGTCGACCTTGCACAAGGTCGAGCGTCCAACGCGTGGCCTGTTCCAGCAGGGGCGGGGGACCGACTACCGGAAGGAATCGATCGAGATGCATATCTCCGAGATCGGTTTCTGTTCGGGTCACAGCGCTTCCGGGGTATTCGTCGACGATTTCGCGCGCACCACGGTCCCCGGCCTCTATGCTGCCGGTGACATGGCTAGCGTGCCGCACAACTACATGCTCGGCGCGTTCACCAACGGTTCGGTTGCCGGCATCGATGCCATGGAATTTGCCGACAACCACGACTTTGCCGAGTTCGACGCCGCCGACGTTGCCAAAGAGCGCGATCGGGTGATGGCGCCGACCAAGCGCGAAGATGGCATTCCACCGAACCAGATCGAATATAAAGCGCGCCGCCTGGTGAATGATTATCTGCAGCCGCCAAAGGTCACCCGTAAATTCGAGTTGGGCGCACGACGGCTGGCGGAAGTCCGCGAGGACATGGAGCAGCGCATGATCGCACGCAATTCACACGAATTGCTGCGCGCGCTGGAGACCCAATCGATCCTGGATTGCGCCGACATGGCCGCCCATGCCTCGCTCTATCGCGAGGAAAGCCGCTGGGGCCTCTATCACCTGCGGACCGACTTTCCGGAGAAGGACAACGAGAACTGGTTCTGCCACACGTTGCTGAGCAAGCAGAACGGCAAGATGACCAGCGAGAAGCGTGACGTGCAGCCTTACGTGGTTCCGATCGCCGATGACGAGAAGGACCTCTACGACAAGCAGCGCATCCGAGCCAGCGCCTGACAATCCTGCGCCACCGTTTAACAGGAGATTGAGATATGCCGCTCGCCAGTTATCAGACATCCGTTCCCGTTGTCGTCGATGACGCCAAGTGCATTGCGGACAAGGGTTGCACGGTGTGTGTCGACGTCTGTCCGCTCGACGTGCTCCGGATCAGTGACATGACCGGCAAAGCCTACATGGCCTATGATGAGTGCTGGTATTGTATGCCCTGCGAGGCGGATTGCCCGACCGGCGCGGTCACCGTCAACATTCCCTATCTGTTGAGGTAGCCATGTCGAGCCCGTTCGAATCCTACGACGACCTCGAAGACGCAGACGAGCGTCTGCAGGCCGCCGATCCCGGCGAGCGTCGGGTCGCGATTATCGCGCTCGGGCATTCCGGCGATTTCGCTGCGGTCGGTCATCTCAGCAAGATGGTCGATGATCCCGACGCCGGTGTGCGCCAGCAGGTTGCGATGGCGCTCGGAGAGTTCGATGGCCCGGACTCCGCAACGGCGCTGGCGAAACTGCTGGTCGATCCCGAACGGATCGTGGCTTCGGCAGCCGCTGACAGCATGGCGGAGCTGAAGGACCCGGCCTGTGCCGACGCGATCCTGCCGCTGGTTCAGCACGGACATGCCTTTGTCCGGATGGGGGCGCTGCGGGCGCTCAAGGAGCTGCGGCGCAAGGACACGCTCAAGCCGGCGCTCGAGGCGTTACGGGACGCCGATGCGGCTGTTCGGGTTCAGGCCATCGGCGTGATCGGCTTCCTGAAGCTCGAGGAATCGATCCCGGCACTGACCGCCTCCACGGGCGACGCGGACGCGCATGTGCGGCGCGCGGCCGTCAGCGCGTTGGCGTTTTCCCAGATGAAGCCCGCGGCTGAATCGATTACGCGCGCATTGAAGGACGATGACTGGATGGTGCGCGAGATGGCCGCGGAGACGCTGGGCCTCAACGCCAACGGATCGATCGCGGCGGATCAGTTGATCGCGGCACTATCGGACGAGTTCTGGCAGGTGAAGCTCAAGTCGATCCGAAGCCTCGGCAAGATGAAGGTGGATCGCGCGGTGCGGCCGATCGGCGGCTGTATCACCCACGAGCAAGCCAATTTGCGTAAAGAGGCGGCTGCCGCGCTGGGCGAGATTGCCAATGCGGACGCCGAGCCGTTCCTGGCGCTGGTGGCGAATGATCCAGATCCGGAGGTACGGAAGAATTCGCGCTGGGCGCTGCAGCAGATCGCCGCACGAAAGGCGAAGGCATAAGTCAATCCGGCGCGTCAACCGCCCAGATAGGCCTCGCGGATGCGTGGATCGTCCGCGAGAACGGCGGAGGGGCCCGATAGTGTGATCGTGCCCGTTTCCAGCACAAACGCGCGGCTGGCGATTTCGAGCGCCATCGCCGAGTTCTGCTCCACCAGCAACACGCCAAGGCCGGTGCGTTTATTGAGCTCGACGATCCGGTCGAACACCTGCTCGATCACGATCGGCGCGAGGCCGAGCGAAGGTTCGTCCAGCATCAACAAATTGGGACGGCTCATCAGGGCGCGGCCGATCGCCAGCATCTGCTGCTCGCCGCCGGAGAGCGACCAGCCGCCTTGCCTGATGCGTTCCTTGAGGCGCGGGAACAGCTCAAACACCAACGCGAGATCCTGATCGATTTCGCTCCGCTTGTAGCGGCGCGACGCCGTGCCCGTCATCAGGTTTTCCAGCACCGTCAGGCCCGGAAAAATGCGGCGGCCTTCGGGGCAGTGCGCGAGGCCCGAGCCGACGATGGCTTCGACCGGCACATTCTGAATATGTTCGCCCTTCCACGCGATCGTTCCGGAGGTCGGACGCACCAGTCCGGAGATCGTGCTCAGCGTTGTGGTCTTGCCGGCGCCGTTGCCGCCGATCAAGGCGACGATCTCGCCGATATCGACGCTGAACGAGATACCCTTGAGGACCTCGATATGGCCGTAGGATACGTGGAGATTGTCGACCTTAAGCATGACGGTGCTTCCGTGCCGAGATAGGCTTCGATCACAAGCGGGTTGCGCTGAACCTCTGCCGGCGTTCCTTCCGCGATCTTCTTGCCGAAATCGAGCACCATCACGCGATCGCTGATGCCCATCACCAGCCGGACATTGTGCTCGACCAGCACAATCGTAATGCCGCTCCGCTTGAGCTCGGCAATGGTGTCTGAGCAACGACATGCTCTCGGTCATGTTCATTCCGGCCGCCGGTTCGTCGAGCAGCAGGATGCTCGGCTTTGACGCCAGCGCGCGGGCGATCTCCAGCAGCCGCTGCTGCGCGTAGGGCAATTGCGCGGCGCGATCGTCGGCTCGGCCCGCAAGGCCGACGATTTCGAGCGCGTCGCGCGAGGCTCGATCGATCTCGGCTTCGGTCTGCCTCTGCCGCGCATTCGATGTCACGATGTTGAACAGCGATGTCGGGCGTGTGGCAGGCGGCGGCGACCTTTACGTTTTCGATCACGCTGAGATTCTCGAAGATCCGGATGTTCTGGAACGTCCGGCTCAAGCCCAGCCGCGCGACCCGATGCGGCTTGAGGCGAAAGATTTCGTTTCCGCCGATGCGAATCGAGCCGGAATCGGCATGCGATGCACCGCTCAACGCGTTGAGGAGCGTGGTCTTGCCCGAGCCGTTCGGCCCGATGATCGCCTGAACGATGCCGCTGGGGACGTCGAGATCGACGCTGTCGAGCGCGACCAGGCCGCCAAATCGCCGCGTCATGCCGCGCGCCACCAGGATCGGATCGGAAGTCAATGTGCACCCGCCCGATTGGGGTGCAGCCGCGCGGCGAGGGATGCCAGGCCTCCCGGCGCCAGCACGATCACGACGATCACGCCGAGACCGTAGAGTACGAGGTACCATTGGCCAAGGAACCGCAACGTCTCCGGCAGGATGGTCAAGGCCAGCGCACCGATGACGCAGCCGGCGATCGAGCCCATACCGCCGACGATCAGCATGGTCATTAGAAGTATCGCCTGAATACCCGAAAAACTGTCGGGGCTGACGAAGCGGATGGAGGATGCGTAGAGGCATCCCGCGAGGCCCGCATAGACGCCGCCGATCATGAAGGCCAGCAGTTTGGTCGCTGACGGTATCGACGCCGCTTTGCTCCGCGGCGATCTCGCTGTCCCGGGTGGCGATCATCGCGCGGCCGAGCTCTGAATTGCGAATGCGCGCGGCGACCAGCAGAGCGAGCGCCAGGGCTGCGATCAGCAAGTAATAATGCTGCATTTGTCCCTGCGGTCCAAATCCGAGCACACTGATGCCGGGGATCTCGCGCAGCCCCGAGGTGCCGCCGGTCACCGGCTCCCAATGCACGATGATCAGCCGGATGATCTCGCCGAACCCGATCGTGGTCATGGCGAGGTAATAGGTGCGCAGACGCAAGGTCGGCAGGCCGAGCACCAGGCTTGCGGCGATCACGACGACGATCGACAGAAACGGCGTCGTGATCCAGGGCAGGCCGGCCTTGGTCGCGATCGCCGTGGTGTAGGCGCCCAGTCCGTAAAACGCCGCCTGGCCGAAATTGATCTGGCCGGTCCAGCCGGTTGCGAAATTCAGGCCCAGCACGACGATGGCGTTGAGAATGGCGATGTTGAGCAATTGCATGATGTAGCCGTCGTGCGACGATGGCCGGCAAGCGCCAGACGCGGCGGCGCTCACCGCCCAAAGAGGCCAGTTCTTCATCTCAGACCTTCTCGCTGCTCTTCTCGCCGAACAGGCCGCGCGGCCAGGCCACGAGAACGGCGATCATGACGATGAAGGCATAGGCGTCGCGAAAATTGGACGAGATATATCGCGCACCAAAGGTTTCGATCAGCCCGAGGAACAGGCCCCCGATCACCGCGCCCGGCAGATTGCCGAAGCCGCCAATCACGCTGACCACAAATCCTTTCAGCCCGAGACTGCCGCCCATGGTCGGCTCGGCCAGGAAAATCGGCGCGACCAGCAATCCCGCGATCCCCGACAGCACAGCCCCGAAGGCAAAGGCTACGGCGATGGTGCGGTTAACGGGAATGCCGACCAGCCGGGCCGTATGCAGATCCTGCGCGGTCGCCTGCATCAGGATTCCGAACCGGGTTTTGGTCAGGAACAGAAACTGCAGCAGCAAAATCACCGCGAGCGTCGCGAAGATGAAAAGCTGATGCATCGAGATGACCACGCCGGCGAAGCGCAGCGGTGGCCCGCTGAACCGGGGAGGGCAGCGAAACCGGCAGCGGTCCCCAGATGATCAGCGCGAGGTTTTCCAGCACGATCCCCATCGCGATCGTCGTCAGGATCACCAGAAAGGCCGGCCGTCCACGCAACGGAAAATAGACCAGCACCATGAACACGAGGCCGACCATCGCCATCGCGACCATGGTGACGGCCCACGCCATCGCCACCGGCAACTCATGTGTCACGGCGCAGCTGATGCCGATGAAGGCGCCGAGCATCAGGAGCTGGCCCTGCGCGAAATTGACGATCTGCACGGTGTTGAAGATCAGCAGCAGGCCGAGCGCGACGAGCGCATAGATGCTGCCGAGCGCCAGGCCGTTGACGACAAGCTGACCCATGAAGGATCAATAACCCTGTTCTTTGATCGGGCCGGCCAGCTCGGGCATCTTGCCCTTGTTGCGGTAGATGCCAAGCGTATGCGCCATGTCGCCCACCGCATCGGCCTGGTAGCTGATCAGCATGCCCTTCCAGTCCTTGGTCGCGGCCAGCGCGTCGCGAATCGCCGATTTGTCGCAACCGACCTTCTCGATGATGCATTTCAGCATGTAGACGGTGTCGTAATAGGCCACCGTGAAATTATCGGCCGGCACTTTGTACTTGGCCTGAACGCGTTTCGCCCAGTCAAGAATCTTGGGATCGCTTGACGTCTGCGGGATCATGCCGCCGATCGCGTAGCTGCCGTCGGCTTCGTCCGCTGACAGATTGTTCAGCGTGGTCTGCGCGACCATGCTGGAGTTGCCGATGGTGGTCAATTTCATGCCGAGATCGCTCATCTGCTTCATGACCAATGTGACGTCGGCCGGGCGGCCGAACAGGATCAGGCTGTCGGCGCCCTTGTCCTTGATCTCGAGCAGTTGCGCGCTCATGTCCTTGTCCGACGGCGCGTAGGATGTCACCGCCACCGGCGCGACCTTGAGCTTTTCGAGCGACGCCTGAATGCCCTTGGAGGCGCCGAGACCGTAATCGTCGGCGACGGCCATGATGCCGGGCTTTGTCTTGTTGAGCGACGTCACCAGATATTGCGGGATCAGATCCGCCAACTGTCCGTCATGGACGTGGGTACGAAATAGCCATTTGCTGCCTTGCGCCGTCACCTTGGCGTTGGTGGCGCCTACCAGAAATGGCGTTTCCGATTTGGTCACACCTTCGGTCTGTGCGAATACGTGCGGGCTGATCATGGAGCCGAAGATCACCAGCGGTTTGCCTTCGAGGATGCGGTTCATCGCGTTGAGCGCGTCGGTGCTGGAAGCGCCGGTGTCTTCGGTTGAGAGCGCCACCTTCTTGCCGGCGATTCCGCCAGCGGCGTTGATTTCATCGACCGCGAATTCGACGCCGTTGCGCGCCTGAGTGCCGAGCAGAGCCAGATTGCCTGTCAACGCCGTGGTCAGGCCGAACGGAATGGTGGCCGGGCAGCTCGCGGCATCGGCCCTCGCTTCAAACGTGATGGCGGAAGAAAGGCCAATAGCCGCCAGTCCCGTGATCGAGGTCTTCAGGCATCTGTAAAACATCGCGTCCCTTTTTACTCAGGCAATTGTGATTGGCATGTTCTGGCGTCACGCGCGGCTCGATCCGGTTGCGGATACGCGCCTGCCGCATAAAACCCCTGCTATGGGCCCGAATTCCCATAGAGGAGATCGCGCTCGGCAATAGAACGAGCAAGAACCATACCAGCCCGGCGGTTCCCCCCGGGATGCCCTCAGCCCTTAAGACGCGACGGTCGTGGATCACTTCACCGGGGGCGCATCCAGCGTGTGAACCCAGGCCTCCGGGTAAAGTGCGTAGCCGTCGCCGCGGCGCCGGAGCCGCGAGAACGACGGAAAATGCAGATGCATTCCCGCGATCAGCACGCCGTCGGCCGCGACGCGATCGAACATCCGCTTGCGGGCCGATGCGGCTGCGGCGAGATCGGTGTCGAAGGCCATGCCGGCTTCAGGAAACGCGGTTTGCACCTCCGGGACATGCACCGTGTCGCCCCAGATCATCAATTGGTCATTGCCGGATGCGATCAGATAGGCGGTGTGGCCCGGCGTATGCCCAAGACTTGGGACCGCGGTGACGCCGGGGAACACCTCACCTTGCTGGAATAATCGTGTCCGGTTCTTGTAGGGTGCGACCTGCTCGCGACCCGCCTCAAAATACAACTTCGCCGATCGTGGATCGGCCTTCGCCATCGCGCCGTCGTCGAACCAATACGCCAGTTCGTTCTCGTGCATCACCAGTTCCGCATTCGGAAACAGCAGGGCGCCGTTCGACATGTCGGTTAGCCCCGCCGAATGATCCGGGTGCATGTGGGTCAGCAACACCGTATCGATCGTCTTGGCGTCGATGCCGGCTGCTGCGAGGTTGCGTTGAGCGAAGCCGGCGCTGGGCTGCAGATAATTGCCCGATCCTGTGTCGATGATCGCGAGGCGGCCCTTTGAGTGAACGAGGAAGGTGTTGACGCTGGTGCGTCGCGCCGGCCGGAACGCGTCCTGCAGGATCTGCCGCGCCTTTTCGAGATCGACATTGCGCATTATATCAAGCGTACTGTCGAGATAGCCGTCGCTGATGGCGGTGACGACGATGTCGCCGATCCGGCGATGATAGACGCCGGGTATCTGTTGCGTGGGCTGCTGGCTCATGGGGAAAAGACCTCGTTGTGATCGGGGATTGGTCGGGTCCAGGTCAGGCGTCGATCGATCTGAGAAACTCGTCGATGCAATCGGCGATCAGATCGGGCGTTTGCACGGCCATGTAGTGGCCGGTGCGGATCTCGACGTAGCGCGCGCCGGGGATGGATTTGGCGATCCCTTCCGCCACCTGTGCCGGGCGCACCCGATCAAGGCTGCCGCCGATCACGAGCACCGGGCAGCTCAGCCGGCTCAGTTCGGCCTCCATGTTCGCGTGCGCCAGCATTCGCCAGATCGCCGCATAGCTTCCGGGATCGTTGCCGAGCCATCGCGCGCGGAACCGCTCGAACCGCCTGATATCGCCGCGAAGTTCCGGTGCATAGCCATTCAACATTAAATCCTCGACCGCGAAGGCCATGCCGGTGGCCTCGATT
Organism: uncultured Alphaproteobacteria bacterium; assembly: GCA_963738105.1. GTDB lineage: Bacteria > Pseudomonadota > Alphaproteobacteria > Rhizobiales > Xanthobacteraceae > Bradyrhizobium. The sequence goes on from CAVTWC010000042.1 coordinate 84,488, forward strand.
TTCGCAACGCGTTCGAGTGCGGGGACGCGGCGATCCGGTGTGATGCCGGTGGCCGGGCTGCCGACCACGACGGCGCTGGTACGTTCCGGATATCGGGCAGCGAAATGAAGCGCGATCGCCCCGCCGAGCGCGACGGCGGCAATGGCGACCTTGCCCGTGATATCGAGCGCATCGAGCAGTGCCGCGATATCTTCGGCCATCGTATCGAGCGTGAGTTCGCCGCGCGCCTTCTGCGACAGCCCGGCGCCGCGCGTGTCGTAGCGCAGCACGCGGCGCGAACCGGTAAACCGCGGCACGACGTCGTCCCAGCTTTCGAGCGAGCCGCCCATTTCATGGACGAGCACCAACGTGCGTTCGCCCCTGCCGCTTAGCTCGTAACGCAGCCCGATGCCGTTGGTCTCAACGAAATCCATTCAGCCCTCCCGGTGTTTCTTCGTTTGATTTTATTATTCACGGTTCCGGTTGCGAGCGATGTACCGACCAACCCGATGGTTTCCGATCTACGATACCGGACACGATATGAAATTCAAAACAGCAAAACGCGGTCCGAGAGGTAGCCGGAAAAAAAGCAGGGATCCAGTTCGGCAAGCCCTTGGACCGCTTGCGGCGCGTGGCAGTGTGATTTCATCGGAAGTATGATAATTTATTGACAATATCATACTGAGCATGCCAGTGTCGGATTAATACGAGTAGCGCGGCGATCCCGGCGGATCAGCTCGGCCATTATCGACCGAACATGTCGCCGCCCCTCGCATGTCCTCGTTACAGGAAGCCGCGTTTGGGGACGGGCGATGCGTTATTTCCGGTCTCGGCCTTCGCCGACCGGGAGAGCAGGGAAGTGGCAATTCGGATTTGTCGGGACCGTTCTCGTTGGAATGACCGCGGCGCTGTCGTACGGCGTCGCACAGGATGCAGGTGTCCCGGAAGGGACCAGGCTTCCTGACGTTACGGTGCAGGCGCCGATCCAAAAGCCCAAGCCGTCTCGACAATCAAAGCACATGGCTCGGAGACCGAAATCAGCGCCGCGACAACGAGCCGTTGTCGATGCACCCCAACCGGCGGCATCCGGCTCCGGCGCACCCAATATCGGTTCGGGACCGGTCGGCCAGCCGAAAATGGCCAGCCAGACCAGCGTGACCGGCGAGGAGTTGAATGCGCGCCCAGTGAGCCGCCCCGGAGAACTTCTGGAGGCCGTGCCCGGACTGATCGTCACGCAGCACAGCGGCGAGGGCAAAGCCAATCAGTATTTCCTGCGCGGCTATAATCTCGATCATGGCACCGATCTGGCGATCTGGGTCGACGATGTGCCGATCAACATGCGCACCCATGCCCATGGTCAGGGCTATGCGGACCTTAATTGGCTGATGCCGGAGACCATCAACATCCTCGATATCCGAAAGGGCCCGTACTTTGCCGATGAGGGTGATTTTTCGTCGGCCGGCAATCTCCATATCGGCCTGATCGACAGTGTCGATAAAGCGCTTGCTGAGATCACTGCGGGCAGCTTCGGCTACAAGAGAATATTCGGCATGGGCTCGACCAGGGTCGGCGACGGTATGCTGCTGGCGGCGGGCGAGGTCGGCGCTTACGATGGACCCTGGGTTCATCCCGACGACATGCAAAAGATAAACAGCCTGCTGCGTTACACCCAGGGGACGGCGCTGGACGGCTTTTTTCCATCACTGGGATGGCCTATTCGAACCGATGGAATTCGACCGATCAGGTGCCGCAGCGCGCGATCACTTCCGGAGAGATCGGACTCTATGGTGCGGAAGACCCGAGCGATGGCGGCAACACCAATCGTTTTGCCCTGTCGGCGCGGGTCGCGGGAACCGATGACGCCGGATCGTGGAAAGCCAACGCCTTCGTCGTCAAGAGTGAGCTCGATCTCTACAATAACTTCACCTATTTTCTCGCCGATCCGGCGCTGGGCGACCAGTTTCACCAGCACGACGACCGCGTCATGGCCGGCGCCAACGCGTCGCGACCCTCGACGGGTCGTTCGCGGGTTTCCCGATGCAGACTACATTCGGCGTCCAGACCCGATACGACGACATCAGCCTTGCACTGACCGACACTTTTCAGCGGGCGTTTCTGTCGAATGTTCGCAGCGACAAGGTCGGGGAGGCGAGCATCGGTGTTTATGCGCAGAACACCGTGGGCTGGACCGACTGGTTAAGGACAATGCTGGGCTGGCGGGGCGACTACTACGCCGCAACGGTCAACTCGATTTTCGATGCGAACAATTCAGGCAACTCCTGTGCTGCGATCGGCAGCCCGAAATTCACGACGGTGGTTGGCCCGTTCAACAAGACCGAGCTGTTCTTCGGCGCGGGGACAGGGATGCACAGCAATGACGCACGCGGCACCACCATCACCGAAGATCCGGTCGATCCCACCGCAAAACTATCGGCGTCGCCGCTATTGGTGCGAACCAAAGGCGCGGAAGCGGGGATACGCACCAAACTGATTCCCAGGCTGGATTCCTCGCTCAGCGTGTTCGTGCTCGATCAGGATTCCGAGATCGTGTTCAACGGCGACGCCGGCGACACGTCGGCGGGCCGGCCGAGCCGACGTTATGGGGTGGAATGGACTAACACCTACCGCCCAAGATCCTGGCTGGCACTCGATGCCGATCTCGCGGCGACCCACGCCCGGTTTGTCGGCTATGACAGCGAGCAGGCGGCGCTCTATGCGTCGCTGGCGGGCTTTCCTCAGGCGCAGATCGGAAATGCGCCGGGCAATTACATTCCAAACGCGCCGGTCATGGTGGCCTCTGCCGGCATCACGCTGGGCGAGAAGACCGGATGGTTCGGCACCTTGCGCTGGCGCTATCTGGCGTCGAGCCCGCTCACTGAAGACAATGTGTTCCGCTCCCCGGCCACCAGCATCTTCAATGGGCGCGTCGGCTACCGGCTCGACAATGGCTGGCGCATTCAGCTCGACGTTCTGAACCTGCTCAACACCCAGGCCAACCAGATTACCTATGCGTATGGATCGCTGATCAAGACCGACAGTCTCTACAATCTTTGCTACCCCGTGCAGACCGCACCTGCCGCGGTGTGCCAGAACGGCGTCATGGACTATGTCCTGCACCCGATCGAGCCGCTCGCCGTCCGTCTGACGATCGCAGGTCAGTACTGAAGCCCGTCGCCTGAGTTTGTCAGGCTCGATTGATTTGTCGGCCGCGCTTCGTGGCGAAGAAGTCATTCAGCAATCGATCCACGGTAAGCGGTGGAACGCGCTCTTCGCTCAGGATCCGCGCAAGCCGCGTCTGCGCCTGTTGCGCATGGGCCGGCAGAATCTGGCTCAGGCCGGCGCGGTCGCCGCCTCTGATCGCATCGATAATCCGCATATGCTCTTCGAGATTGATCTCCATCTGCGCCTCCAGCACGTTCTGTTCCCGGTTCTCGATCTTGTAGATCAACACCAGCAGGCGCCGGAGGTGACGATGGGTTGAAAGGGCGAACTCGTAGAACAGCGCATTGCCGATCGAGCGGTGCATCCGCAAATGAAACTCTTCATTCACCGACGTGATTCCGAGGAAAGATTTTCCCCGGACCTCGCGCGTGTAGCGCGCCTGGATTTCCTCGAGGTCCGCGACCAGGCCATCGTCGTCGAAGCTGCATAGCTGGGCGAGCACGGTTTCGACCAACTGGTAGGCCATGATGACCTCGCCGATTTCAACGAAATCCAGGCCACGAACGAACATGCCGCCCCGATTGGGAGAGATGTTGACGAGACCTTCGGCGACCAGCCGATTGATGGCCTCACGCGCGGGAGTCCGCCCCAACTTGAAATGATTTCGCAGCAGCGGCTCATCGAGCCGGCTTCCCGGCTGCAAACTCATATCGATGATCTTGGACCGGATAAGGTCGACCGCGGCGTCCGTTTGGGATGCCTCACGTGGCTCCTGCGCGGTCTCGCGCGAACTCCGTTTGCTCGGACTGCGCGCGGTGACTGGCTTGTTTCGTGCGCGAGCCGACGGTTTGACGGTCTTCGGACGCTTCATGCGTATCCTCTTGCCAACGCGTTTTACCTTAGCCCTCGCGGCCTAACTTGTCGTTACCGGGCCGAGATACGCGACCACATCCACCTCCACCAGCACGCCGTTGAGCTGGCTACCGGTCAGCGTGCGGACGGGCTTGTTATTCGGAAAATAGCGCGCATAGACCGCATTGAAGCGGGGCGCGTTGGCGACGTCGGAGAGATGCACCGTGGCTTTGACGACATCGTCGAATGTGGCTCCGAAAGATTTCAGAACACGTCCGACATTTTCGAGAGTCGCGGCGGTTTGCTCCTCGATCGTGGTGCCGATCACGTTTCGTTTGGAATCCCGCGGCACCTGTCCGGCCGTATAGACGAAGTCGCCAGCGCGCAGGCCGTGCGAATAGTGGCCGCCGGCCATCGGCATATCGTCGGTCTCGGAACGTGTCATGGCTTCTCTCTCCGTGGGTCCGCAGCAATCTGTCGCGCCTGAACAGCTTTCGGCAGACCGGTTGTTATTGTCAGTCGACGCCGAATTGCGGGCTCTGCCAACAGTTTGCTCGTTTCATCGGTCTGCCCGATGCCTGTTCTTCGATCACTCTTGCGAGCAAATTGTGCAGTGCATGCATTTCCGCGTCGTTGACAAAGTATACGTGACATATATCGTTTGCAACAACGGGATCGCGCAACGGATCATGCGCGGGCTGTTGGCGCTGCAATCTGCAGTTCGGAAACAGCATGTGTGCTGGCCGCCGAATGGTGTTGGAGAGTTAGTCGTGGACGTGGGCCGACCGATCATCCAGGTAAAGGACTTGCGCAAGTCGTTCGGACTTTCCGAGGTGCTGCGCGGGATCACGCTCGATGTATCGCCGGGATCGGTGCTCAGCATCATCGGCGCCAGCGGCTCGGGAAAGAGCACCTTTCTGCGCTGCCTGAACTACCTCGAACGTCCGACGTCGGGCGATATTGTGATCGATGGCGAGGCGATCGGGCCGTCGATGGCCGGCGGCCGGCGCACGTCGGGCCCGTCGCCGAAGGATATTGCGCGAATGCGCACGAAGCTCGGCATGGTGTTTCAGCAGTTCAACCTGTGGCCGCACATGACGGTGCTGGGAAACGTGATCGAGGCGCTGATTCAGGTCAAGCGCATGCCGCGCAAGGAAGCCGCTGACGTCGGACGGCGCTTTCTGGCCAAGGTCAATTTGCTCGACAAGGAAGGCGCCTATCCCGCCAAATTGTCTGGCGGCCAGCAGCAGCGGGTTGCGATCGCGCGTGCGCTGGCCATGCAGCCGAAGGTGATGTTGTTCGACGAGGCGACGTCCTCGCTCGATCCCGAACTGACCGGCGAGGTGCTGGAAGTAATGCGCGACCTGGCGCGCGAGGGCATGACGATGCTCGTGGTGACCCACGAGATGGGTTTCGCGCGCGATGCGTCGGACCGGGTGATCTTTCTGCACGAAGGGAAAATCGAGGAGGATGGCACCGCGGCGCAGGTATTCGGGGCGCCGTCCAGCGAGCGCTGCCAGCGTTTCATTTCGTCGGCGCTTGGTTAGCCGCCGGTGTTGGCCGTCCTGCATAACGCGTTCGACCCCGGGCTGTTCTGGGAGTACCGCGTTGTTCTGCTGACAGGGCTGCTGCGTAACGTCATCATCTTTGCCGAAAGCGCCGTGCTGGCGGCAGTGCTCGCATTTGTCGTCGGTGCGGCGAGCCTCAGCCGTCACGCTATTATTCGCTGGGCCGCCGTTGCCTATGCGGAGTTTTTCCGGAATACGCCGGAATACGTGCTGCTTGGTGTGGGTCTACTTCGTTCTTCCCCTGATCATCGGCAAGGTGGTGGGCAGCAAGGTCAATCTCAGCCCCGAAGTGGCGGCCGTCCTCGGCCTCGGCGTTGCCTATAGCGGCTTCCTGTCGGAGACGGTACGCGCCGGCCTGCGCTCGGTCTCCTATGGCCAGACCGAAGCCGCGCTCTCGCTGGGGATGTCGGGATTCACGACGCTGCGCCGTATCGTGCTGCCGCAGGCGGTGCGCCGGATGCTTCCGGACACAATCAATCAACTGGTCTCGCTGTTCAAGGCAACGACGATCGTCTCCCTGATCGCCGTGCAGGACATCATGTACCAGGTCTCGATGATCAGCGTCGCCGAGATGAGGCCGGTTCCGCTCTACACTGGCGCGGCGTTGCTCTATTGCGTCGTCATCATTTGCGCGACCCAGCTATTCCAGCGATTGACCGAGCGGTGGCGTCGCCGGGGTTGGGCATGAGCGATGCTTGAAAACTTCAACCGCTACGTCCTGGCAAATCTTGGTGCGCTGTTCGACGGTCTCTGGGTGACGATTTACGTCTGCTTCTGGGCGTTTCTGCTGGCGATTGTATTGGGCTTGATCGCCTGTTTCGTACGCATGCGGGTGCCCTATGTGCGGGCCATCGCAATTGCCTATATCGAGTTCTGTCGGGCTACCCCCATTTTGGTGCAGTTGTTGTGGGTCAACTATGTGTGGCCGGAAATCTTCGGGTTTCCGCAGACGGTGACCGGTGCCGGCATCATTGCACTGGCATTGCAGTCGAGCGGGTATCTGGCGGAGACATTCCGGTCCGGATTCGAAGGACTTCCGAAAGGCCAGAGCGAGGCCGCACTCGCGGTCGGGATGAGCCGGTGGCGCATCGTGTCGCGGATCGAGATGCCACAGGTCGCATTGGTGATTGCGCCGCTGGTGATCAACCAGCTCGCAGTCGTCGTCAAATCATCGACGCTGGTCTCGGTGATCGCGATTTCCGATCTGATGTATCAGGGCCTGAAGATCGTCAACCAGTGGTACGAGCCGATCGAGGTCCTGACGACGATTGCCCTAATCTATTTCATTCTTCTGTTCGGGATCTCCCGGGCAGCGAACTACGCCTATGTTCACTTTCAAGCGAAGTTTGGACTGGCAAATGCCCGGTAGAAAGTCTCCATCCGTCCGAAGATCCACGTCCATCGTAAACCCTCGAGGAGTATGACCATGCAAGATCAGTTCGATCTCTCCAAGCGCTCTCTACTGACCGGCGCCCTCGCGGCCGGCGTCGGTGCCGCGACGCTCGCTGGCGCGATGCAGGATGCGCATGCGCAGCTTCTGGAATCCGGCATCGATCCAAAGTCGGTGCTGGCCAAGGTCAAGAAAGGTGGGACCCTCGAGGTCGGCTACGCACAGCTTCCGCTGTGGTTCTACAAGGACGCAAAAAGCGGGGAGTTGAAGGGCGTCTTCAAGGAACTCGTCGATAATCTGGCGAAGGAACTTGAAATGACCGTGAATTGGCACGAGGTAACCTTCGCCAATTCCACGATCGGCCTGCGTTCAGGCGACTATGACATGTTCGGCTCTTCGGCATCCTATACCGTGCCTCGCGCCACCGTATGCAACTATGTCGGCCCTCTCTGGTCGAAAGGTAGCCTGGCGGTGATCCGGAAAGCGGATGCCGACAAGTACAAGACCGCCGCGGATCTCAACAACCCGGACGTGACGATTTCGGTCAATGCTGGCTCGAGCGATGAGCAGCGGATGCCGCCGCTGTTCCCCAAGGCCAAGTTCCAGGCCGTCGCCGGCCAATATTCGATGGCTGCCGAACCCGTGCGCGCCGGTCGTGTCACCGCCTGTATCGTCGGCGATACTGAGGCGGTTGCGCTCGCCAAGCGAAATCCGGACTGGGCTGTTATCGTCGATGCCAAGAATGCTTTCGACAAGCGCCCGAACACCTGGATGATCCGGCATGGCGACGTCGCCTGGAAGAACTTTCTCGACTCATGGTGCAACTTCATCACCGCGAACGGAGAAGTTCAGCGCCTGTTCGACAAATACGCCGCCGAGGTTCTGTAACGCGGTCGGCGAAAGGACGACTACGGCGTAGCCTCGACGCAAGCAAGCATCGAGGTCTTGGCCGGCTGTGTTCGTCGGATCGTTAGATGCTCTATGCGAGAGATAAATGACTGAGATGGTGCCAAAATGAGTGAGAAGATCGATCAAATCGAGGCGATCGTCGGCCGCAAGGTCAAGCGCGACATCACGCGCATGACGGAGCTGATGAAGGGCAACCTGGAAAAAGCAGCGGCTTCGATCATGGATAACCCGGATGCCCATGTCGGCATCGTGACCGGATTTTTCATTCAGCACGCCACGCCGCCATCGCCGGAGACGGATGGGCTGATCGGGATGGGGCATCTCGCAGCGGGCCTGGCCAGCGCTGGCGTGCAGGTGACCGTGATTACGGATGCACCTTGCGCCAAGGCGGTGTGGGCGGTGGTCGATGCCGTGCCCGAGCAGGTCGATCTCGAGGTGACGGCGACTAGTGAAAAGTCGGTTCGCGGCTTGCGGAAATCGCTGGAAAGCGCGGACCGGCCGATCACCCATCTGATCGCCATCGAGCGGGTGTCGCCGGCCGCGGATGGCAAGCCGCATCGTGAACATGGCTGGGACATGTCGCGCGAGACGGCACCGCTGCATCTGCTGTTCGATGATCCGACCTGGCAGCGGCGCTGGACCACCATCGGCATTGGTGACGGCGGCAATGAGATCGGCATGGGATCGCTGCCGCAAAACATCGTCGAGACCGAAATACCGAATGGCCGCGTGATCGCGGCGACGACGCCTGCCGATCACCTCATCGTGGCCGGTGTTTCGAATTGGGGCGGCTACGGACTTCTCGCGGCGATGGCTTGCTTGCGGCCGCAGAAAGCCGCCGCGCTGTTGCGTCATTTCAATCGCGAGATGGATCACAGGCTGTTAACCGCGGCCGTCGAGACCGGACAGGCGGTGGACGACAGCCGGGTTGACAGTCCGGGGCGGCCGCAGATGAGCGTCGATCGAATTCCGTGGGAGCAACACGCGATCCTGCTGGAGGAAATCGCGGCGGTCATCGCGTAAAGGGCCGCGCCGCGGGTAGAGCTGGTTTCTATGAGGAGCGATGAAGATGCAGGCTGACGTCATCGAGGCGATTCACGCGCGGTACCCACGACCGGACGAGCAGGTATCGACGCCATGCTTCGTCGTCTTTGAAGACAAGGTGCTGCACAACCTCAAGCAAACCGCGGAAGCCTGCGGCGGCATCGAGCGACTGATGCCGCACGTCAAGACCCACCGCGCGCCCTGGGTCGTGAAACTGCTGATCGCGCAGGGCGTCGAGGCGTTCAAATGTGCGACGCCGGCCGAAGTCGAGATGGCGCTGGCCGCCGGTGCGAAGCGCGTCACCTGGGCGTATCCGGCCGTCAGTCCCGCCAATCTCACGCGATTTCTGTCGCTGGCGCGAACCTACAAAGATGCGCGGCTAACGGGCATGGTCAACTCCGAACAAGGCCTCGGCGTCTGGAAAGCGCAGCTCGGGGCCGAGGATGGCAATGTGGACATTCGTGTTGATCTTGACCCCGGCATGGGACGCACGGGTGCGCCGATTTCAAAAGTCGCACTCGATCTCGCGTCACAAGTCGGCGAATTCGCCCACTTCGCGGGGTGGCATGTCTATGATGGTCACATCAAGGGCGATCGTGAAGCGCGTAAGCAGCAGGTCTCGAATATCGCCAAGGCAGTGTCGGATTTGCAGGCCTCGTTGCGCGCGGGTGGCATTGTGTCGGACGTCGTAGCCGGCGGTAGCTACACCTTCAACCTGTGGCCGCACGAGCTGACGCGCTATGTATCGCCGGGAAGCTGGACCTATTCGAGCTCCCAACACGATGTCGAACTCGCCGATCTCGGCTGGGAGCCGGCAGCTTTCGTGCTGGCTACGGTGGTCTCGGTTCATGCGGGGACGGCGACCCTCGACGCCGGCTCGAAGGCGGTGTCACCCGACAAGCCCATCCCGGAACGCTTTCGCTGGTCAGGCAAGATCATTTCGATGAGCGAGGAGCATGTCGTGGTCGAGGCCGATGATCTCCAGGTCGGCGATCGTGTTTTTCTCATGCCGCAGCATGCCTGCACGACGGCATATCTCTACGACAGTGCATTGGTGAAGACATCAGCGGGGCCATGGCAACGGCGCCAGCAGCTTGGCAGCAGACGTTAGCGCCGCAGTCGCGGTCTTGTTTGGTCGCAAGGCAACCCTGGAGACATCATCGCTTTCCGACATTATCGCCAGGGCCCACAAGCTGACCTCGACCGAACTGCGGGTGAGGGCGGCGCAAGCCTGGGCATGAAGCAAGTGCGGCGCGAGCTTCTCTACTTTCGATTACCGGTCTTCCAGGCAATGAGAATATAGACTGCGATCATCGCGATGACGATAAGCATCCAGTATTGGCCCTGGAAGCCAAGAACGGTGAACGGTTCAACAAGAAATTGCACGACGCTCGCCTCATTCACGCTGAGCGTATGCCTTTCGCTGAGGAAAATGAATTTTTTATGTGTTATTCTCGAGGTTGCGTGTTCCGGCCTCCCGCTTGTCCGGACGACGCCAGTTTGCCGAAATCGGGTGGGTGATTTTGGGTGGCATCGGAATCGGTGATGAAGATCTGCCTTCGTCGATAAGGGGCCGCCCCTTCGCGATCGCAGCAATAACGTTCAGCCGAATGATTGTCGTGATCTCGTCGCCTGTTGAGGCGCGTACAATGAAAGTCACCGCGACATCGTTTCCGCCTTCCATTTCGGTTGTCGCGTTGGCTATTTGGTTGCGGCCAAGAGTGACAACCCGTTTAGAAAGTCTTCGAGCGCACGCTTCCCCGCCAGTTGGGCATCCTGGTAACTTCGGAATCCGCCTTCCCATAATTTCACGCCCATGGCACTTCTTTTGCGACGTATTTCCCAGCGCCAGGAGTTGCGTTCCTCGGTTTGGGAAATCGCGACATAATACGATCTGCGTGTCACATAACGAGGCGGCATAGCTCTAATCCGTCGGACTGTTCTCCAGCCGGGACTGGAGCCGATAGCCGACTCCGGACTCGGTGATGAGAAGGCGCGGATCATTCGGGTCGGTTTCGATCTTCTGGCGCAGTTTTCGCACTAGAATCCGTAGATATTGAATGTTGTCGCGCTGGTTTCCGGTCCAGATTTCCTTGAGCAACTTGTCGTGGGTGACCACGAGGCCAACATGGGTCGCCAGCACGTGGATGAGCCGATATTCCTTTCGCGTGAGCCGGATCTGTTGGTCGTGCAGGATGACCGATCGGGTGACCAGATCGACCGACAGGGGGCCGGCCGTCACGATCGAGTTTTCGGTGGTGCTTTTGAAATATCGGCGCAGTGCTGATTCGCTGCGCGCCAGCAATTCGGCGATGCCGAACGGTTTCACCACATAATCGTCCGCGCCCAGTTTAAGCAGCCGGACTTTCTGCTCCTCGCTCGCTTCCACCGACAATATGATGATCGGAACATTCGACCACGACCGGATTCGCTCGAGAATTTCACCGCCGTGAAGGTCCGGCAAATCCAGATCGAGCACGATGAGATCCGGGGCATTGAACGTCGCGGCTTTCAGGCCTTCCGCGGCGTTTTCCGCCTCCCGGACGGCGAACCCGTTGAGCTCATATCCGGCGCGAAGAAACCGCCTGATCTTGGGTTCGTCGTCGATCACGAGTACGACGTTCGCCGACTTACTCATTGGCTAAAGCCGTCAAGCCGGAATCGTCCACCCAGCAGGCGGGCAGCACGATGGATGCGGTGGTGCCGAGCCCTTCGCCATGGCTGGAGATTTCAATGGTGCCGCCATTGGCGCGGATGAAGGTCGATGCGATCCAGAAACCGAGGCCGGAGCCGGGAATGGTTTCCCGGTGGCGCGGGCTGCGAAACGAGCGTTGGCCGAGTTTGCTCTGCTCGTGCCGCGCAATGCCGACGCCTTGATCGGAAACCGACAGGGTAACGCGCGCACCGGCGGCCCGCACGCTGACGGAAATTGCGGTACTGGACGGAGAATATTTGGCGGCGTTGTCGAGGAGCTGGCCGAATGATTCCTCGATCAGCGTCGAATCGACATTGACCAGCGGCAGATCATCGTCGAACTGCATCTGGATCCGGTGTTTGGCCAGGCGCCGGGACCTTGCTCCGACGGCTGCGGCGACGATATCTTTCGGATCGGTCCATTCGAGCCTTGGCTGGACGCTGTTGGTCGTGACCCGGGCGGTGTTGACGAGGTTTTGGATGAAGCCGTCGAGCCGTTGCACTTCGTCGGCGATCGCCTCCGTCAGCGAGTGCAGACGTCGATCTGTTCGTACCTGATGTGCCGATCCGAGCACGCTCGCCGAGCCCTGAATCGCCGCGAGCGGCGAGCGCAATTCGTGCGACAGCATGCCGTGGAGCGCATCCTTCAGCAATTGTGCCTGCAATTGTAATTTGGCGTCATCCATCGCCTTGCCGATGTCGAGACGCTGAAGGGTCAGAGACGCTTCCTCCAGCATGGCTTCGACACGGTTCTTCCTGGCCTCGATCGCGGTGGGAGAACCGCTGCCGATATTGACCGCGATGACACCGTGAACGGTCGCTTCGGAGTGTACCGCCTGCAGGAGCCAGATGCTGCGGGTCGGTTCGTCGAGGATCGTGCAGGCCGGAAGTCCGATCTTGGCGATCATCATTCCAGCTCTGGCTTCAACTTCCTTCGGTGCGGCATCGCCTTCAACCGCCTCGATATGTCCATCGGTTCGAGCGACCAGGAAGGTGGCTGGCTGGCCGATGCTACGGCTCAGGTAATCCTGAATGGCGGAAATCAGGTCGGGTATCGTGAAGCACGCCGCGAGCCGTCGCGAGAATTCGTAGAGATATTGCAGTTCAGTCTCGCGTTGCCGGAGCACGTCCTTCTCGCTTCGCAGCCGCGATGCCAGATGGCCGCTGACGAGCGCGACAAAAAGAAATAGCAGGAGATCGATCACTTCCTGCGGGTCGTCGATTCTGAAGCTGTAGAAAGGCGTGAAGAAGAAAAAATCGGCCGCCGCTCCGCCCGCGAGCGCTGCCACAATCGCCGGCGCCGTGCCCCATTTCGTGGCCGAGATGACCACCGGAATCAAATAGACGATCGGGAACAGGGTGATCGGGAGAAGACGGTCGAGCAACAGCAAGCCGACTGTCGCCAGACAAACGCATGACAGGGCCTTCAGCAGCGGCAATACATGGGCTGAGAACAAGCGACGCGAAGGCACCGCATCGTCAACTTGCGGAAAGGCACTGCGTCCGTCTTCGGCAAAATCGGCGCTTGCGCTCGCGATTAGGCCTGATATCGGCTGATGAGAGTTCAAGAAGCCCGCTTTCGTAGCAAAACATCGATGATTGTCGCCGCGGCGCCTCGTTGCGAGCGCGGGACAATCAGGCCCTGCAATATCCGAGAAAGACACAAATCTGCTCGCACTCGAAGCCCGCGATTGCACGCCGCAGCACTGTCGATGAGCCGTCTATGGGCCTCGCCCCAAGCATTGTCCTGATGTCGTTAACTACCCAGCGCCGCCAGCATCGTCCAAATCCACGTAGGAAAGCTATGCCGTTTGCCGAGTGGGAATATAAAAGATTCATAGTATTTGTTCTGCGGCTCGTAACGAGCCCATCGTCTACTGCAGGATGCGCCCGGTTTTCCATCACCCGGTGCGTGCGCCGATTGTTCGAGGCTTCGGCTATGCCCAGCCGGACGCCGGCAACGCGAGAGCCGATTCGCGCTTTATCTCGTCACGCAGGGCGTTGGCGTAATTGAGGGCCAGCCGCTGGCTGGCTAGTTCCGGGCTCGAAATGCCTTGTAATCCTGCTTCGGCTGACGGCTGGCTTAGGGGAGGGGCGAGGGCCGCCAGGATCGCCGGACTGATGTGCTTGGGCGGATAGAGATAATATTCCATCAGGAACATCCTTGCGCTCCGCATCCGAAGCAGCGCGTTCGCCATTGATCTGGCCTCCGGAAACATCGTGCTCCAGCTTGCAAAATCGCTCGCCAGTATCTCCAGCGACAGTATTGCCGTTGCGATCTCGACAAAGCCCTTATTGGAGACCTTCGCGCTTCTGGTCGTTGATGCCTTCCTGAGAATTTGGCGAAGACATGGATTCTTCTTGATGAAGCCCTCGAGTTCGGCGCGCCAGAGCATGTTGGGTAGGCAGGCGTAGCCATGAATGTCGTGGTAGCTCTCGATCAGACCCCGACATTGTGCAACGAGCGTTGGCGGCAAGGCGCCAAGATCTAGCGTCTCTGCTCTGGCGCGTGCCGCGCCGTTGTCCGGAACGGTTGCTCTGAATTCCATCGTTTTTTCCTGCATCGCGCGCATAAAGTAGCGCTGGATGCGAGCATAGCGGCGCGCGCCATATATCTTCGATACGCAATCGCCGTCATTTAGATAGAGAAATAATAGCGCGTCGTCCGTCGCTGCGGCTTTTATACAACAGGTTTATGAAAACTTACCGCAGCGTAACGTTCTATCGCGCTGCAATAGCGATTCCGGCACGTGTTTTGGCCTTTCACACGAGCAACGCATGAAGCAGCTGTCTGTTCTGTGTGCAAATGGCGGCAACAACCCGATTCAAGATATTTTTTATTTATGAATCGCCGCGGATAAACGCATCGATTTTATTTGTCGCCCCAACGAAACATGCCGGCAATGGTTCACGAAACCACAAGAGCGCTCGGCGCCTGTATCAACAACTTGGGGCAAGACTATGAAAAAACTTCTTCTGGCGAGCGCGTCATTGGTCGCGATCGGCTTTATTAACAGTGCGATGGCCGCCGACGCCAACATGCCGATAAAGGCATCTGCCAACTGCGCGGGTGGCACGGTAGATCCTTACAAGAACTATTCTTGCCTCGATTCTTATCTCGGCAACGACTTCTTCAGCCGCTTCATCAATTACTACAGGCTCGAGTGGGGACATGAAGCCGCGCCGTCTGATCCGAAGGCGCCTCCGGGCCGCCGCGATTATTGGCCGGCGACCCCCGAGAGCATTCCGCCGATGCCGTTCACCGAGTGGCCCTATGGCGGCACGACGGCACTCGGCGTCACCCGGACAAGTTCAGTCGATAGCCCGTTGATGGCGGCGCTGGGCAATACGGCCGCGGGCCAGGCGCTCAACGATTCGCACATCCAGATCTACGGCTGGATCAACGCAGGCGGCAACCTCAGCAACAATACAGTGCGTGGCGGCAACGCCCCTGCGGCCTACGACTACAATCCCAACACGGTTCAGCTCGACCAGGCCGTTGTCTATATCGAGCGTCTGCCGGACACGGTGCAGAAGGATCACGTCGATTGGGGCTTCCGGATCGCGCCGATCTTCGGCGAGAACTATCGCTACACCACGGCATATGGTCTCTGGAGCAATCAGCTTCTGAACCACAACAGCAACTACGGTTACGATCTGCCGATGGCTTATGGCGAGGTGTTCATCCCGCAGGTTGCTGAAGGATTGATGCTTCGCTTCGGGCGATACATCTCAATTCCGGACATCGAGGCGCAGTTGGCGCCGAACAATTACATGTACACGCATTCGATGACCTACACATATGACAACTATACCAACACCGGCGTCAACGCGACGCTCGCAGCGACCAAGAACTGGATCCTGCAGTTGGGTGTCACAGTGGGTACCGAAGCGATGCCGTGGCACGTCGGTCAAACAATGGCCAATCCGTTCCCGAATCCGCTCTTTCCAAACTCAACCATGAAGGTTGATCCTGGCGCGACACCGAGCGCCACCGGCGGCATTCGCTACGTAACCGACAGCGGCAACGACAGCATTCAGTTCGTGGCAAACGGAATCAATGGCGGGCAATGGGGTTACAATAACCTGCAATGGTACGGCATCACTGCCTATCACAAGTTCAACGATCAATGGCACATCTCGTTCGAAACCTACAACGAGCACCAGAACGGCGTCCTAAACGCGAACAATCCCGCGGCGCTCGCTGCCTTCTTCGCGGGAGGCACGCCGTTTTCGCCGCAAACCATGCCGTTCAACTCGCCGTTCCTCGCGCAGTGTAACAGTACGACTGCGTTTTCCTGCACGGCATCAGTTCAGACCTACCTCACTTATATTAACTATAGCCCGACGAAGCTCGACAACATCTCCTATCGCCTGGAGTACTTCGACGACCAGCAGGGCCAGCGCACCGGTGTCAAGACGGCCTATATCGAGACCGGGATCGGCTGGCAGCACTGGTTCTCGCCGCAGATTGAAATCCGTCCGGAAGTTTCGTTCTACAAGTCACTGAACGCAAACGCCTTCAACGGCAACTCGAACCTCGGCATTGCACCGACCAAAAGCACGGCCCTGATCGGTTCGGCGGACATCATCATTCACTTCTGATGCCTGACATCGCGTGACGGCGCTGACCGTCACGCTTGCCATCGGAACAATTCGATAGGGGATAACTATGAAAAGAATTCTTTTGACGACGGTATCGTTGAGCGTGCTGGGCTTTGCCGCACCGGCACTGGCGGCGGATCTTCCAATGTATGCCAAGGCACCTGCGATCGCGGCGCCGGCCTACGATTGGTCGGGATTCTATGTCGGCGTGTTCGGCGGCTACGGTTACGGCAACCACAATCTCAACAACGCACTGGGACCTGCCGGGTTCGCGAACTTTACCGCCAATTATTCTTCGCAGGGCGGTCTTGGCGGTGTCGAGAGCGGATACAACGTACAGACCGGTAACATTGTGCTCGGTGTCGAGGGCGACTTCGCCTGGTTCGACATCAAGGGTAACGACAATTTCGCCCTCGGCTCGAACGATGCGACC
Organism: uncultured Alphaproteobacteria bacterium; assembly: GCA_963738105.1. GTDB lineage: Bacteria > Pseudomonadota > Alphaproteobacteria > Rhizobiales > Xanthobacteraceae > Bradyrhizobium. Next base: position 101,124 of record CAVTWC010000042.1, read on the forward strand.
GACCTTCGTTGGGGCGGCACGCTTCGCGCCCGCGGCGGCATTGCGGTCGATCGCCTGCTGCTGTTCTTCACCGGCGGCTGGGCCTATGGCGATCTGCGTCACACCAATACCGATCCCGCGCTCGGCATCGATCAGTTCGATAATCATCGGAGCGGTCTGACGGCGGGCGCTGGCATCGCTTACGCGATCACCAACAATCTGATCGGCAAGTTCGAATACCGCTACTACGATTTCGGAACGTACTCGCGGGGAGCGGTTGGCTCCACGGGCGTCACGGCGAACGGTCAGCTTCCCTACAACGTTGCCAATACCTATTCGGTCGTGACTTTGGGCCTCGATTACAAGTTCGGCGGCCCGGTCCTCGCGAAGTACTGACGTCACGAGAAAGCCGATGCCGGCCGCAAGCGTCGAAGCGGCCGGCATGGGTCACGAAAGAGAGGATGATGTGTCGAAATCAGTTTGGATGAGATCGGTCGGAACATTGCTTGCGGTTGCTGCGCTCTGCGTCGCGGTCGCCGGCTGCGTCAGCGACACCGGAACGTCCATGTCCGGTGCGACGCAGTGGCCCGGCGATAGTCCGACCATGCGGTACTACGGCGGACCGAAATCTCCGATGTGGGCCAGCCAATAGGCGTAAGGCCCTGCAAATGATTTCAGGCGTTCTCGATGGCGGCGCGTCGTCCGGGTCGGGGCGCGTCTGTCGTTCGCGATATAGACCCTGCTCAACATCAAACCGGATGCGTGTACCAATTTGGCCCCACAGATCGCCCAGATATTCGGTTGGAGAAAGCTGACGATAGCGGCTGCGCTGTTGGCGGCAGGCGTCGGCTTTGCCTATTTCGGTGCGACGCGGATGCGGGCGCAGCACGTCAGCCCTTCCGATCTGTCGAGCCAGCAGCGAACCGGGCTACCGCGATACATGCCAAGCGCGGCGGAGTGGGCGGCTCTGACCGTCGAACCGGTGTCGGCCCAGGTATTTCGTGGTGAGCACGTCACCGAGGGAAAAATCGCCGTCAACGAGGATAGCTCGACGCCGATCTTCTCGCCCTATGCGGGCCGGGTGACGAAGCTGCTGGCGAAGCCGAGCGACATCGTCGAACGCGGTCAGCCTTTGTTCATTGTCGAGGCGACCGACACGGTACAGGGCCTGAACGATTTTATCGCAGCCGTGAGCGCGGTGAACAAGGCGCGCTCGACCCTCAATCTGGCCGAGATCGTCGAGAAGCGCGCCAACGATCTCTATGCCGGCAAGGCCGTTCCGCTGAAGGATTGGCAGCAGTCGCAGGCCGATTTGTCGACGGCGCAGAACGACATGCGATCGGCCGAGACGGCGCTGGAGGCTGCGCACAACCGGCTGCGGATTCTTGGTCGCTCCGAAGATCAGATCACGGCGTTTCAGCAGACCAGACAGATGAGTGCCGACACGCCAATCTATTCGCCGATTGGCGGCACGGTCATCCAGCGCAAGATCGGGCCGGGTCAGTTCATCAGCACCGGCGCCACCGATCCGGTGTTTGTGATCGGCGATCTCTCGACGGTGTGGCTAACCGCCTTTGTGCGAGAAAGCGAAGCCTCCGGCGTGGTCGTGGGCCAGGATATCGTGTTCTCTGTGCTGGCGTTGCCAGGCCGGGAGTTCAAGGCGCGCATCGATTACGTTTCGGCGGCGATCGATCCTGCGACCCGGCGGCTATTGGTTCGTGCCACGATCGACAACAAGAGCGGGCTGCTGAAGCCCGAGATGTTCGCCAACGTGACAATCTATTCCGGCGGCGATCGTCCAGCGGTCGGCGTGCCGAAGCAGGCGCTGATCTACGAAGGCGACACGGTTCGCCTGTGGGTGGTTCACGACGACAAATCGATCGAGTTGCGCCAGATCGAGACCGGCCTGACCAACGGAGATCTGGTCGAGGTGCGCGCCAATCTGGCGCCCGGGGAAAAGATCGTCACCCGCGGCAGCCTGTTCATCGATCGCGCCGCCTCCGGCAGCTAACGCGCTTTTGGATTTCTCTCGCAGTCTGGTCACATGGATCGTCTCGTCGCCATAGCTGTCAAACGCCGGTTCCTGATGGTCGGGCTGTTCGCCGCCGTCATCATCGGCGGCCTGGTGGCGTTTCAGCAGTTGAACATCGAGGCGTATCCGGATCCGACGCCCCCGATGGTGGATGTCGTCACCCAAAGCGCTGGGCTGTCGGCTGAGGAAATCGAACGCTACATCACGATTCCGCTGGAGACGCAGGTTGCCGGCATCAAGAATCTGAAGGTGATCCGGACGATCTCGCTATACGGCTTGTCCGACGTCAAATTGCAGTTCTCCTTCGATTATACCTATGACGAGGCGTTGCAGCAGGTTTTGAACCGGCTGTCGCAACTTGCGCCGCTGCCGGGCAACGCCCAGCCGCAAATCTCGCCGCTTAGTCCGATCGGGGAAGTCTATCGGTACCGGCTGGTGGGTCCGCCGAATTATTCCGTCCTCGATCTCAAGACGATACAGGACTGGATCCTGCAGCGCCGATTCCGCGTCGTGCCGGGAGTGATCGATGTCACGGGCTGGGGCGGCAAGACCAAGACCTACGAGCTGCAAGTCGACTTCAACAAGCTGGTGGCAAACGGTCTCACCTTATCGCAGCTGCTGCAGGCCGTCAGCAACGCCAATGTCAATGTCGGCGGCAACACCGTCAATATCGGTTCGCAATCGGCCGTCGTACGCGGCGTTGGGTTGATCCGTTCCGTTCATGCCCTCGCCAATACCATGATCGCGTCCAATGGCGGAACGCCGGTGCTGGTAGGGGACGTCGCGACGGTCACGGTCGGCGAACAGCCACGACTCGGTATCGCCGGCGAGAATCAGGATGACGATATTGTCCAGGGTATCGTTCTGATGCGGCGCGGCGAACAGAGTTCGCCGACGATCGCCAGGGTCGAACAGCTTGTCGCAAGCATCAACAATTCGACTATTTTGCCGCCCGGTGTACGGATCGAGCGCATTTACGACCGAAAAGACCTGATCGAGACCACCACCCGGACGGTACTCGAGAACATGGTGGTCGGCATCGGGCTGATTGTGTTTCTGCAGTGGCTGTTTCTCGGCGACCTGCGCAGCGCCATGATCGTCGGCGCGACCATTCCGTTCGCGTTGTTCTTTGCGGTCAGCATTCTCGTTCTGCGCGGCAAGTCGGCCAATCTGCTGTCGGTCGGGGCAATCGATTTCGGCCTGATCGTCGACGCCACCGTCATCATGGTCGAGGCCATTTTCCGGCGGCTGGCGCACGGCAACGGACTTTCGGACGGAGAGCACGCCACGATCTCCACCAGGACAACGATGGTGATCAAGCATAATGCTATTCTTGCAGCGGCCGCCGATGTATCGCGTTCGATCTTTTTTGCGGCGGCGATTATCATTGCGGCATTCCTGCCGCTGTTCACACTGAGCGGCGTGGAAGGCAATATTTTCAGCCCGATGGCCCGGACCTATGCCTACGCGTTGGCGGGCGGCCTGCTGGCGACATTCACGATCACGCCGGCGCTGAGCGCGATCATTCTGCCGGCGCACGTCAAGGAGACCGAAACGTTCATCATGCGGCTGTTGCACCGCATCTACATGCCGGTACTGGCGCGCTCGTTGGCCAGTCGGCGGGCCGTGCTGGCGGGCGCCGTGGGACTGATCGTGCTGACGGTGATAGCGGTCCGCTTTCTGGGCCTGGAATTCTTGCCCAAGCTCGAGGAGGGCAATCTCTGGATCCGGGCGACGTTGCCACCAACGATCTCGCTGCAAGCGGGCAACACCTACGTCAACGAAATGCGTAAGCTGATCGCGGCGCGGCCTGAAGTCGAAGCCGTTGTGTCGCAGCATGGCCGTCCGGATGACGGCACCGACGCGGCGGGCTTTTTCAATGCCGAGTTTTTCGCGCCGCTGAAGCCTGCGAAGGAATGGCCGGACCGGGAAGGCAAGGATGAGCTGACCGCCAAGCTGCTCGCGCAATTGCAGGAGAAGTTTCCCGGTGTCGAGTTCAACTTCTCGCAGTACCTGCAGGACAATGTTTCCGAAGCGGTATCTGGCGTAAAAGGCGAGAATTCCATCAAGCTCTACGGCAACGACCTGCAGGCCCTGACCGATACCGCCAACAAGATCAAATCGGTGCTGGCCACAGTACAGGGGATTACCGATCTGGCAGTGTTCACTTCGCTGGGGCAGCCCACGATTCAGATCGACGTCGACCGCGCGCGTGCCGCCCGCTACGGCCTGTCGCCCGGCGATATCAACACCACGATCCGGACCGCGATCGGCGGCGACAGCGCGGGCGATCTCTATGAGCCCGGCAGCGACCGTCACTTTCCGATTATCGTGCGGCTGGCGCCGGAGTACCGCCGCAGCGCGGAGGCGATCCAAAATTTGCGCGTAGGCGTGCAAGGACCGAACGGCGTCACGCAAGTGCCGCTCAGCGAGGTCGCGTCGATCAAACTGGTGTCGGGCGCGGCCTATATCTATCGCGAACAGCAGGAGCGGTATCTGCCGATCAAGTTCTCGGTGCGGGAACGCGATCTCGGTGGGGCGATCAAGGAGGCGCAGGAAAAGGTCGCGGCCCAGGTTCAACTGCCTGCGGGTTCACGCATCGAATGGGTCGGCGAGTTCGGCAATTTGCAGGATGCCATTCGCAGGCTCTCGATCGTGGTGCCGATCAGCCTGGCGCTGATCGCGATGCTGATCTGGTTCAACTTCGGATCCTTTGTGGATACCGCGCTTACCATGAGCGTGATTCCGATGGCGGTGTTCGGAGGTATCCTCGGACTGCTGGTAACCGGCATCCCCTTTAGTGTCTCCGCCGCGATCGGATTCATCGCGCTGTTCGGCATTTCGGTGATGGACGGGATCATCATCCTGTCGCAGTACAACCAGCTCATCGACCTCGGCATGGAGCGCAGCCAGGCGATCCTGCGAACCGGCGAGCTTCAGCTTCGCCCGGTGCTGATGACCTGCGTGGTCGCCGGCATCGGATTGCTGCCCGCCGCGATCTCCTCCGGAATCGGCTCGCAGGTGCAGAAGCCGCTCGCCGTCGTGGTGGTGGCCGGCATGATGCTGGCGCCAGTCGTCATCCTCGTCACCTTGCCGGCGCTGATTTCGATGTTCTCGCGGCGGCGCCAACCGGACCTGATCAGGGATGGCCATCTGGCGCCCGCGGAATGATGAACGAAGGCAGTGATCGAGGTCGATCGTGAGTAAAGTCGTGTCCGCCGGTAGCGTACTTGTCCGCAACAGGACGGCTTCGTCGTGCGCTCTGCTGATGGCTGGCGCTGTTATCGTCATGCTGACCGGCCCGGCGGCGGCCGAATCCCTGAGCGATGCGCTGGTAAAGGCCTATCAATCCAATCCGCAGCTCAATGCCGAGCGCGCGCGGCAGCGCGGCACCGACGAGAATGTGCCACAGGCGCTGGCCGGCTACCGGCCTCAGGTCGTGGCCAGTCTTGGCGCCGGCCTGCAGGCGGTACGCAATCTCTTGCCCGACAATACCGTCCAGGGTGCAACGTTGCGGCCCTGGACGATCGGCGTGACCGTGACGCAGGTTTTGTTCAACGGCTTCAAGACCGCCAACAGCGTGCGGGTCGCTGAATTCCAGGTGCAGTCGGGTCGCGAGGCGCTGCGCAATGTCGGGCAGGGCGTGCTGCTGGACGCGGTGACTGCCTATATGAACGTCATCGCCAATGAGGCACTGCTGCAAGCCCAGCAAACCAACGTCGCGGTGCTACGCGAGATCCTGGGTACGACGCGCAAGCGTCTCGACGCCGGCGACGTGACGCCGACCGATGTGGCGCAGGCCGAAGCGCGTTTGAGCCGGGGGCTGGCCGATCTCAACGCCGCTGACGTAGCGCTGGCCGTCAGCAAGGCCACCTACACGCAAGTAATCGGCGAAGCCCCGTCGCATTTGCTGGCGGCCTCGCCGGTCGATCGGCTTTCGCCCGGCGGCCTCCAGGAAGCCACGGAAGTGGCGGGCAAGGAGCATCCGGCGGTTGTCGCCGCCGGCTTCGATGTCGACGTCGCACAAACCACGATCAAGGTCGCGGAGAGCAGCCTGCTGCCGACCGTGACAGCGCAGGCCAATGTCAGCCGGTCCAGGGATTCGGATTCCACGCTCTCGACCTTCGCCACCGATCAGGCCTCGATCATCGGGCAAATCAACGTGCCGATCTACGATGGCGGGACCGCGGCCTCGCAGACCCGGCAAGCCAAGGAATTGACCTCGCAGAGCCGCCTGGTGCTGGAGCAGGTCAGAAATCAGGCGCGAACCGCAGTGGCAAGCGCATGGGTGACCAATGAGGGGACCAAGGTCGCGCTGACGGCGGCCGAGTCCGAGGTGCGCGCGGCCGATGTCGCACTCCAGGGCGTGCGGCGCGAGGCGGAGGGAGGGCAGCGCACCACCATCGATGTTCTCAATGCGCAGCAGGATCTGACCAATGCCCGGTCGAGGCAAATTCAGGCCCAGCACGACCGGGTGATTGCCTCCTACACCTTGCTCAGTGCCGTCGGAAGGCTCGACGTCCATACGCTCAACCTCAACACGCCGGACTATCTGTCCGAGGTTCACTACCATCAGGTCCGTGACGCCTGGCACGGCCTCCGCACGCCTTCCGGACAGTAGATCTCGGACGGAGCGCGGCTCGCGCGGCCAGCTGGTGCAGACCGAGCGGCCTATCTAGTATCTGAAGGATACAACCTTGCCCTTGTCGGGTCCGGACGCCGCGACACAGATCGGCGAGCGGTAGAGCGGCGCGAGGAAGGCGGTGCCGGGCATCTCGGCGCGCAGTTTGTCGAACAGCGGCTCGAGGCCGAGATCGACCCAGGCGGGCGGCGCAGAATCGTGATGCGCAGGCAGGAACAGTTTTGGCTTGAACAGGGCGATGATCGGCCACGTGTATTCAATCTGGGTGTCGGCGATGGCATGCACTTGATAGGCGACGATGGCGACATCGACTGGCCCCAGCTTCTCGGCCAGCGCTCGCACGCCTGGTGTGATCGGGCCGGAACTGCCGATCAACACGGCTTTGAAGCCTGAGGGGAAGGTGAGCGCATAGGCCAGCGTGCCTTCGGTGATCACCTTCGGGTCGAAGGTACCGCGCGACTGCACTTCCGCGAGTTCCTTCTTCTCATCATCCGTAAATGGCGGCGAGTCATTCTTGTAAAGGCTCGCGTAGATGTCGATCAGGCCCGGCTGAATAGTGGAATGCTGCGCAAGGGCGATCTCGACCGTCGCATCGCCGAATTTCATGCTTTCGCCGCCCTTGGCGACGACGATCTGCTGCTCCGGCGTACCAAGCTTCTTGGCTATCTCGGCGGTGATCGGCGCGCCGACCACGGGCGCCCCGGTCTGTCGCGAAACGGGGCCGATATCCGAAATATGATCGAAATGCGCGTGCGAGACGAAAATCGCCGTGGCAGTCTTCACGTCGGCGGCCGTGAAGCCGAGCTTGTGGCTTCGCGGCGTGCGGTCGAAATAGGTATCGAACAAATAGACCTTGCCCTTGTAGGCAAATTCGTAATTGGCATTGCCGAGCCAGCGGATCACCACCGTTTCGGAGTCCGGCGGCGGCAGCGGTCCGCCGGTGACGGCTGCCTTGTCGCTCGTGCAAGCCTCAGGCAGGTCTGCGGCGAAAATTGGCGCAGCGAGGGCGAACGTCGCGCTCAAGACGCACGCCGTCAAAACCGGTATCCGAAAAAATGCCCGCATATGCTGCTCCCTGTGAATGCGAGGGTAACCCTAGCTTACACGAGCAAGACGATCTTGTGCTGAGGGAATTACCTCGCGCGCAAAGATCATCGCCGATCGCTTGACCTCTTCGTGGGTCAGGTCGCCGAACGAAAATTGCACGATGAAATAGGATACGCCTGCCTCTTCGGCCATACGATACACGGCGTCACGAATGGTGGCTGGCGAACCGACGATGGCCGCGCGATTGCTGACTGCGGCTTCGAAATTATCGGGGATGCGGGCATAGCGCGGTGTGGTGCCGTGTTTTTTCCACAACTTCATGAAATTCTCGTAGAACCGTGGCCAGGCGCGACGTCCAAGCTGCATCGCTTCCTCGTCGGTTTCGGCGGCGACCACGAAGCGGTTGATACCGATCAATGGAATTGTTTCAGGGGTATTGCCCGCGGCCGTCCATTCGGCGCGAAAGCGATCGGATATCTCGCGGACCCGCTCCACCGGTCCGCCGCCGACGATATTAATGCCGTTCTGTGCCGGCCATACGGCGCCGTCCGGTGTGGGTACGGCGTAGAAGAATGGCGGGTGCGGCAGTTGCGCCGGCTTCATCTCCATCGGAACGGCTTCGAGAGCAAAATACTTGCCCTTGAAGCTGACTTCCCGTTCGGTCAGCGCCTGCTTGATGACGTTATAGGCCTCGACATAGATGGCCGGCGCGGCTTCGGGATCCGTTCCGAAATACTCTAGCTCGTGCGGCGAGGCGCCACGGCCGATGCCGATGTCGAGCCGGCCCCGGCTCAAATGGTCGACCATGCAGATTTCTTCGGCGAGCCGTAGTGGTTGATGCGCTGGAAGGACATAGACCAGGGCACCAAGGCGTAAACGCCTTGTGCGCTGGGCGACTGCAGCGAGAAAAACGCTGGGCGATGGCGTCATGCTCAGCGGCGTCGAATGATGCTCGCTCATGTGATAGGCGCGAAACCCCGCCTGATCGTAGAATTCGATCAGCTTGAGGCGATTCTCGTATTGCTCGCTCAGCGGATAGACGCCGAGGTCGTTTTGATCGAATACACCGAACTGCATGATGGCTTCCAGGACGCGAGGGTTTCTCAACCGTGAGTGGGCTTGTAGCGGTCAGCACCGGTGATCACGTCGATCTCGGCAAGATCGTCGGATGACAGGTCAAGCTCGACGGCCCTGAGGTTCTGCGCGAGCTGCTCCGGCGTGCTTGCGCCGGCGATCACGCTGCTGACGACACTGCGATGCAACAACCAGGAGAAGGCAAGGTCGAGGAGGCGGAAGCCCCTGCGATCGCAGAAGGACTGCAGTTCCGCAGCCATTGCCATGTTCGACTGATTGAGGAAACGGTCGGCGAGGGGCTTCGTGTAGGCAAGGCGGGCGCCCGATGGCGGCGGCTCGCTGGAGCGATATTTGCCCGTCAGCAGTCCGCTGGCGAGCGGAAAGAACGGCAGGAACCCGATTGAATGCTTTTCGGCAGCGGGAATGACTTCACGGTCGGCCTCGCGCATGACGAGGCTGTATTCGTTTTGCACACTGACGAAGGTGTCGGTGCCAAGCTCCTTGGCGATCCACGCCGAGTCCACCATTTCCCAGGCCGAGAAATTGGAGCAGCCGACGTATCGCACCTTGCCGGACTTGATCAATTCGTCGAGCGCCCGCAGCGTTTCCTCGATCGGGGTGGCGTGGTCGGGCGCATGAAGCTGGTAGAGATCGATCCAGTCAGTGCCGAGACGTTTAAGGCTGTCTTCGACGGCGCGCACGATATAGCCGCGCTTGGCGCCCTCGCGATTGCCACTGGCGTCCATCGGTAGTCCGAATTTGGTGGCAACGACGACCTGCTTGCGCCGGTCGCCGAGTGCGCGGCCCAAGAGCTCCTCTGAGACGCTGGTCTTGCCCCTGGGATAGACGTCGGCGACGTCGAACATGGTGATGCCCGCATCCACGGCGGCGTTCACCACGCGAAGCGACGCGTCAGCGTCGAGACGGCCGCCGAGATTGTTACAGCCAAGCCCCAGAACCGATACTTCCAGGTCGGACCGCCCGATCCGTCGTTTCTTCATGCTGCTTGGCTCCCTGCGGCTTTTTGTCCTTTGCCGTAAGAGATCAATAGAATTTTATATTGTCAAATAAAATTATATGAGCCATTTTTCGGGCAGCGCGCGATCGGATACGATAGCGTGATGTTGCGCGATAACGACGCAGAAATAAAAACGGGGATGGAAATGATGTTCAGGACGCCGGGCGTGCGCCATGCAACTCGTCTGGTCTTGCTGATCGGGCTCGTCTGCGGTGGGAGCGTTTCCGCCGCTTCGGCCGCAGAAAACCAGGGCATCACCAAGGACGAGATCCTGCTCGGTTCGGTGCTCGACCTCAGCGGGCCCGTGGCGTCCATCGGCGTGCCGGTCCGTGAGGGGCAGGACATGGCAATTCAGGCTGTGAATGAGGCCGGTGGCATCAACGGCCGCAAGATCAGGATCATCTATGCCGACAGCGGCTATGACCCCAAGAAAGCGATCATCGCGACGCAGAAGCTGGCGAATGACGATCGGGCGTTCGCATTTGTCGGTCAGCTCGGCGCGGCGATCGTCCATGTCACCATGCCCCTCATCACCGACAGCGGCGCGTTGCTGCTGTTTCCGAATGCTCCGATCGAGGAAGTCTACCAGCCGATCAAGCCGCTCGCCTTCACCATGCAGCCAGCTTACAACGTGCAGGCGCGCCTGGCTGCAGCCTATGCCTACAACACGCTCGGCAAGCGCAAATTCTGCGCCTTCTATCAGGATGACGATAGCGGCGAGCAGGTGTTGCGCGGTATCAACGAAGCGCTCGACCAAGCCGGGGCAAAGCTCGTCGAAAAGGCGAGCTACAAGCGCGGCGCGACCGATTTCAGTTCGCAATTCGCGCGCCTGAAGCAGGCCGATTGCGACATCGTGATGTTCGGCGCGGTGGTGCGCGAGGCAGCAGCGGCGATGCTGGAGCGGCAGAAGATCGGATGGAACGTCGATGTATTGGTCAGCCAGCCCTCGGCCACCGATACGGTGATCCGCCTGGCCGGCTCGGCCGCCGAGGGCATGCTGGGCGTGAACCAGATGCTGCCGCTGGACATGATCAAGGATCAGCCGAACGTAGTGCCGGTCTTCAAGGCCTATGCCGATAGCCATGGCGGCAAGCTGCCGGACCCCGCGTTTCTGTACGGCTACAATTTCATGAATCTGTTCATCGAGGCGGTGCGCCGCGCCGGCCCGGACCTGACCACACAGAACTTCGTCAAGACGCTGGAGCAATTCCACGACTTCGATCTGAATTTCGGCATGGCGCCGGCCACCTTCTCGGCCACCCAGCATGTCGGCAGCTTGTCGACCAATCTCCTGAAAGTGGTCAACGGCCAGTGGACGCGAATCGGCGTCCTCAAGTGATCGCCTAAAATAGGCCGGAGGCGAAGCCACGATGATCGCCTTTCTCCAACAAATCATCAGCGGAGGGGCCGTGGGCATCGTCTATGCCCTCGTCGCGCTCGGCTTTGTGATGGTTCACAAATCGACGCAGGTTTTCAACTTTGCCCAGGGTGAGCTGATGATGCTGGGCGCCTTCTGCGCCTATACGTTCATCGTGCTGTTCGGGTTGCCGTTCTGGCTTGGGGGCATCTTGGCTATCGCCTCCGTCGCGCTGTTCGGAGCGGTGCTTGACCGGCTGTTGCTGCGGCGCATGGTGGGCAATAAACCATTCACGATCTTCATGCTGACGGTCGGTATCGGCTTTTGCATCCGCTCGATCGTGATGCTGGTGCCGATGTGGGGCACTGATACCTATTCGTTGCCCTCGCCGTTGCAGGGCGAGGTGTTTTCTTTCCACGGGCTGATCATCAGTGCCGACCATGCGGTGATCCTCCTGACGGCGGTCGTCATCTCGGCAGCATTGTTCCTGTTTTTCCAATTTACCCGGCTCGGTCTTGCGATGCGGGCGATCTCCCAGAACCCGCTTGCGGCTTCCTACCTGGGCGTTCGCGTGGATTCTCTGTTCTCGATCGTCTGGGCGCTGAGCGCGGCTGCCGCGGCGCTCGCGGGCGTCATGCTGGCGCCGATTTCGTTCGTCCACGCCGATATGGGACAAATCGGCCTGAAGGCGATCCCTGCGGCCGTGTTGGGTGGCTTCGACAGCCTGCCCGGCGCAATCGTCGGAGGGCTTATCATCGGCATCGTGGAGTCGCTGGCAGGCTTCTACTGTCCGGAAGGCGTCAAGGACGTGGCCGCTTACGTCGTGTTGTTGGTCGTGCTTGCGGTAAGGCCGCGCGGCCTGTTTGGACAGGCCGATGTCAAGAAAGTCTGAGACCCTGACACGGCCGGCCGCCGACGCTCGCGATGAAACGACCATCGCCGGCCTTCTTGGGGCGCAGCGACCGGTCGCGATCGCCGTGCTGGTCGCGCTGGCGATCGTCCCGTATTTCCACAGCGGCTATTGGGTGTCTCAGCTTACCTTTGTCGCGATTTATGCAATCGCGGGGTTTGGGTTGCAAATTCTGCTTGGCTTCGCGGGGCAGGTCTCGCTCGGCCAGGCCGCCTTTCTGGCCTCCGGCGCCTATGCCTGCGCCTATGTCGAGCGCATCGGCCTCGGTGCGCCGGCGGGCTTTGCGGCCGCCATCGTCGTGTCGACGGGATTGGGGCTCTTGGTTGCACTGCCGGCGTTACGCATGTCCGGCCTTTATCTTGCGGTCGCGACCATGTCGTTCGGTTTTATTCTGGAAGAAGTCGCGGCGCGCTGGACTTCCGTGACCGGAGGCAATGCCGGGATCGTCATTCCGCCCATCAGGCTGGGTGACGTGCAACTCAATCAGCCCTGGCAGATCTATTATTTGAGCTGGGTGCTCTGCCTGATCGTGCTGCTGATTTCCACCAATTTGCTGCGGACTCCGACCGGCCGGGCCATGCTGGCGATCCGTGACAGCGAAATTGCCGCACGCAGTTCCGGTATCCGGGTCGCTCGCATCAAGGGCATCGCTTTCGGACTTAGCGCCGCCTTTGCTGGCCTCGCAGGCGCTCTTTATTGCCATGCGCTGGGTTTCCTCAGCCCGGATCAGTTCACCATCTCGATGTCACTGGATCTGTTGGTCATGATCCTGATCGGTGGTCTTGGAACCCTGCGTGGCGTGTTGTTCGGTGCGGTCTTTCTGGTCGTATCGCCGGAACTGTTCCAGCAACTGATCGGCCTGTTCACGTCAGGCAATACCGAAGTGGCGGGTCTGAGGCCGTTTCTGTTCGGCGTCCTGCTCATCCTCGTATTGATGTTCCAACCGAACGGCATCGATGCCATCGTAACGCGGATCGGCGAGTGGCCTGCACGCCTGATCGCCTAGCGGAGGCGTTGAGATGGCCTTGCTGGAAATCAGGGACCTGACATTGCAATTCGGCGGACTTAAAGCCGTCGATGGCGTCAGTTTCAACGTCAATCCCGACGAGATATTGGCAATCATCGGTCCCAATGGGGCAGGGAAGACGACCATCTTCAACATGATAAGCCGCATCTACATGCCGAGCCGGGGCAATATCATTTTTGCGGGTGAAGAGCTGACCCGGCTGCGCAGCGATCAGCTTCCGCGCCTCGGACTGGCGCGAACCTTTCAAAACATCGAGCTGTTTGCCGGCACGACGGTGTTATCCAATATCCTGCTCGGCTGCCACGTGCATCGTCGTACCGGCCTGTTTTCTGAATTGCTGTTTCTGCCGGCCGCACGCCAACAGGAGATTGCATTCCGGGAGCAGGTCGAGGAACTCATCGAGTTTCTGGATCTCGGCGCCTACCGGCATGCCGAGATCACGTCATTGCCCTATGGCATCCGCAAGACCGTCGAACTGGCGCGTGCGCTCGCGATCCGTCCCAAGCTGCTCTTGCTCGATGAACCATCGTCGGGACTTAACGTCGAGGAAACTTCTCACGTCGGCGAATTGATCGGTCGTATTCGTGACCGGTTCAAGACGGCCGTGGTGATGGTCGAACACGACATGAGTTCTCGTGAACAAGGTTTCGGACAGGGTGTTGGCCCTCGACGCTGGGCGCGTTGTGGCCGAAGGATCGCCCGACGAAATCCGCGACAATGACGCCGTCAAAGACGCTTATCTTGGGATCGCGTAGGGACATGAATAGCGCTTTGCTCCACGTCAGCGATTTAACGGCCTCCTACGGGCCAGTGCTCGCCGTCCGGCGCGCCAACCTCGAGGTGCGATCAGGCCAGATTGTCGCGCTGCTCGGTGCCAATGGCGCGGGCAAGACTTCACTCCTTAAGGCCATATTGGGCGTTGTCCGGCCGCGATCCGGGGTCGTCGCCTTTGATGGAAAGATGATTTCCGGACGGCCGACCGCCGAGATCGTTGCGCTCGGCATCGGCCATGTGCCGGAGGGTCGCGAGATATTTCCGCAGCTAACCGTGCTGGAGAACCTTCGCATGGGCGCCTATTTGCGGCGGGATAGCCGGCAAGTTTCCGCCGACATTGACGGCATCTACGCGCAGTATCCGGTTTTGCAAGAGCGCGCACAAATGCCGGCAGGATTGCTGTCAGGCGGACAGCAGCAAATGCTTGCCCTCGCACGTGCCATGCTGATGCGGCCGAAGCTCTTGCTGATGGACGAGCCGTCGCTTGGTCTCGCGCCAGCGCTGACCCGTAATCTGTTTGCGGCCATCGCGGATCTCAATAGGGATACGGGGCTGACCATCCTTCTCGTCGAGCAGAATGTCGGCCTGTCTCTGAAGATCGCACATTATGTGTATGTGATGGAGAACGGCGGGATCGCTTCTTCGGGACCGCCGGAGAAATTTAGCGCGCACGGCGATATTGCAAGATATTATCTTGGTGATCGCAACAATGGATGATCGTCCTAAGACCAAAATGTCGCCTCGAGGTGTTGGTTCAAGAATGGCTCGATCCAAAAAAAGTACCGCCGACATTTCGGCCGGAACCGTGCGCGACAAGCCTCGGCGCAACATCCAGTCGATCGAGGTAGGGATTTCAACTGATCCGCGCGCTCGAGGAGGCGCCCGGACCGATGTCGCTGAAGCTACTCTCGAAGCGCGCCGGCATGGAGCCGAGCAAGGCACATCTTTATCTGGTCAGCTTCTGTAACCTCGGGCTGGTGACGCAGGAGGATACCGGCTATTACGCGCTCGGCGCGTATGCGCTTCAACTCGGCCTCGCCGCGCTCAACAAGATCGATCTGGCGCATCTTGCGCGCAAGGCATTGCACGAACTCCGTGACGAGACCGGCGAAGCAGCCTCGCTTGCGGTTCACGGTGACAAGGGACCGGTCATCGTTGCCAAGGCCGATGGATTAAAGGACGATCCGCTGGTCATTCGCCTGGGCCGCACGCTGAGACTTTCGAACTCTGCAGCGGGCCGGATATTTCTTGCTTTTTCCGACGCCGACTCCGTGCGCCGGCTACTCGATGCGGAGATCGAGCGCGGGGAAGTCACATCTGCGATTGCAAAGAAGCTCAAGCATGAGGTTCAGGAGCGCGGTTACGCTCGCGCTGACGCCCTGGCGCATGCAGGTTTTACATCCCTGGCGGCGCCGGTGTTTGATCATGATGGGCGGCTGGCCGGCGCAATCACGTTGCTCGGTCTGTCAGCCAACTTCCCGGCCAGCGCGGAGGGCCGCCTGAGCCAGGTGCTTTTGAACAAGACGAAGCAGCTCTCGTTCCAGCTTGGATTTCGGACCTGATCAGGTAACGACGTTTAGCTTTCCTGGAAGACTGAACGCTTGGCGCGATTATAGGTCGACCAATCGCCCCTACGACAACTCAAGCTCATCATAACCCTTTGCCGCCACCTCGTCGCACCGGGCGCGATAGGCGGGGGCACTGCCGCTGTAACGGGCGACGATGCGGGTCTGCTTGCCTTCGACGTTGGAGTTGATGCCGGTCATCCATGAATTGACCTCGTTCGAGAGAAGTCCGACGCCAAGCGCCTTGACGTGATCGGTCCAGGAATCCACGCCGGCGACGGTCGCTTCCAGCCGGGTCAGATTGTTGTCCCGCGCAAAACGTATCAGGCCGGTAACCCAGTCGACGCTGTATTCGATGCTGCGCGGAATGTTGCCGAGCGCTGTGTGCGGTCCCATCAGCATCATCATGTTAGGGAAGCCATCCACCATGATACCGAGATAGGTCTGCGGACCGTTCTTCCATTTGTCCTTCAGCCGCGCGCCGCCGGCGCCGCGGAAGTCGATCTTGTCGAAACTGCCGGTGATGGCGTCGAAGCCCGTGGCGTAGATGATAATGTCGAACTCATGTTCGGCGGCACTGGTCTTGATGCCGTCAGGCGTGATCCGCTCGATCGGCGTCTCCGTGATATCGATCAGCTCGACGTTATCCTGGTTGTAGACCTCGTAATAGAAGGTCTCGAGCGGTAGCCGGCGGGTACCGAAGCCGTGATTCCGGGGATCAATTTCTCCGCGACCTGCGGGTTCTTCACCCGCTGACGGATCTTGCGGGCGACGAATTCGCTGATCGTCGCATTAGCCTTGCGGTCGATCAGTATATCGCGGAAATTGCCCTGCCAGATGCCGAAGCCACGCTCGCCATAGAGCTTTTCATAGAACGCCTCGCGTTCTTCGTCCGAGACCTCAAAGGCGCCGCGCGGGTCCGGCGTATGCAGGAAGCAGGCAAAGGTCTCCCGGCAGCGGGCGAACATCTCGGGATAGCCCGCTTTGATCTTTTGCTGGGTTTCGGCGTCGATCTTGCCGTTGTGCAGCGGCGCGCACCAGTTCGGCGTGCGCTGGAATACGGTAAGATGGCCAACGTCCTTGGCGATAGTCTGGATGGTCTGCACGCCGGTGGCCCCGGTGCCGATCACGGCGACGCGCTTGCCCTTGAAATCGACCGGCTCGTGCGGCCAACGCGCGGTGTGGAAGGACTCGCCCTTGAAACTGTCGCGCCCTTCGATCCGCGGCAATGTTGGCGTGGACAGCGGACCGATGGCGGTGATCAGGAATTGGCCGCGAAAACGGCTGCCGTCCTCCAGCGCGATGGTCCAACCCCGTGTATCCTCTGCATAGGTGGCCGCCGTGACTCGGCTGCTGAATTGAATGTCGCGGCGCAGATCGAATTTATCGGCGACGTGATTGAGATAGCGCAGCGTCTCCGGTTGGCCAGCGAAATGCTCGGACCAGTCCCATTCCTCCAGTAATTCCTTTGAAAACGAGTAGCCGTAGGAATAGCTCTCGGAGTTGAAGCGTGCGCCGGGGTAACGGTTCCAGTACCAGGTGCCGCCGACATTGGTGCCGGCCTCGAACACACGCACCCGCAGACCCAGTTCGCGCAGCCGGTAGAGTTGATAAAGGCCCGACATGCCGGCGCCGACGATGACGGCGTCGTAATTCGGAACGGTGTCCAAATCAGGAGGGCTCTCGGTATCGCCCAGGCGCGGCATCTTGTTACGCTCCAGTATCTATTCAGTTCATAAGCATTAACGGGTCCGTCCGTCGATTTCCAGTTGCGCAACAGCGTGTTCCTGGTCGCACTCCCACAGCGTCGCCATCGGCGGCGTCGTGCTCGGCAGGGATGGATGCTGGTTCGTCGGCTTCTATTTGGCCTTCGTGCCGCTCTACGCGGCGGGCCTGATGGGCATGACCCGGCGCATGCAACATTACTACAATCTCTCCTGGCGGCCGTGGTTGGTAGCGGCGGCATTCGCACCGCTATCATCCTGGTAGGCCTCGCTTGCCACATCGTGCAACTCGTTGTGTCGATCCGTAATCGCGAGAAGCTGCGCGACGTGACCGATGATCCGTAGAACGATCATTTCGCGGAGGGAAATTGAAGATCCGGCCGATTCTGACGGCTAAGACACTTCGTCCGCTTCGTCGCTGATTTTGAGGCATCTTACGGACACGCGACGCTCAATCCGCAGCTATTTCCAACGGATGGCTGCATTGCCGGCGGCGCAGGGATGCAAAATTCACCATAGCGCGAAGCCTAGGCCAGCTGTATAAAACCATGGCTTCTTCCATGATTTGAAGAGGCTGACATGAACGACTTACACGCGTGGCTTTCGCAGCAGCACCACGGCTTGCGAACCTTCGACACCTTCCAGCAAAAACTCGCAATCTTGAGCGCGGACGAGCCCGAGCAAAGGGCCTTGTGCCAACTACTGAGTCATCTCGTCGCCAGCTATATCGAAGCTTTTGATGAGGAACCGTTGCCTGTCGCGGCCGCGGACCGCGCCTATCAACGTTTGCTCGAATTGGTCGCAAGCCTCGATTTTCAAGCCAACGCAGACCACCGGCTCGCTGATCTCAATCGTATTGCAGCGTGCGACCTTTGGCATTGACCACGTGAGGTGCGAACAGGCGGAACGCCGAGGGCAACCTTGTGCGGTGTCACGCGTGACAAGGGCGCATCCGGTCGTCGGCCGATATCACGTCAGCGTGGTCGGAGACGCTAAGTCCGGGGTTGTCGATTGCGAGGATCAGGCCATCCTCGATCAGGATGTCCTTGGACGGCTGCTTCGCTGGCGGCATCGAGCACAAGGCCTTCGCGGATGAGGGGGCGAGGCCTCGTCACGCTGTAAAATGAGCGGTCGAGCGCGACACGATGTCGACCGTGAATACTTCGGTCGGGTAGGTGTTGATCGCAGTGTGCTTGAACGACATATCTGGTGTTTAAAAGTGTATACGCGATCTAACTTGGAACTGGCGTTTCGGATCGCTCACGTACGGCGCCTGACACGGAAAATATTCCGCCGATGATTCTATGCCCATCGGCCCACTTTCCGATTATTCCGGGCTTAGATCCCTATCGAAGTACAAAATTTAGGCATCGTGCTGCCGAATCTTCAGGCGCGTCGAACAACATTACCGCATTCTGTGTACGAGATTTTGAATTAGCGTATGCCTCAAGCGCGAGATGAGAGCGCTAAAAGCCTAACGGCACTTTCGGATGAGCCATCCCGGATGAGCAAGAAGTCCACCCGCGTCGATTTCGCCTGCAAGGCTTTGCGACAGGCTATTATCGAGCAGGCATTGCCGCCGGGCACCAAGCTGCCCGAAGATCAACTCGGCGCGCGCTTCGGTATGAGCCGGACACTGGTTCGCGCCGTGCTGGCCCAACTGCAATCCGAAGGTCTGGTGGATGCGCCGCCACGCCGTACCGCGACCACCGCGAAGCCGACGCTGGAACAGGCCAAGGAAGTCTTCGAGGTTCGCCGCGCGCTGGAGCGTGAGGTGGTACGGCTGGTCATTTCGCGCTGGCGCGCCGAATTCGGCGCCGAACTCGAAGGTCATGTCCGCGAGGAGGACGCCGCGCGCAACGGCGGCGATGAGCGGGTCTCGATCCGACTCGCAGGCGAATTCCATACCAGGCTCGGCGCGCTATCGGGCAACGCGTTGCTCGCCCGCTATCTCGGCGAAGTGGTATCGCGCACGTCGCTGATACTGGCGCTCTATGGCCGGCCGCATTCGGCCGATTGTGCCGTCAGCGAGCATCGCGAGGTCGTTGCTGCGTTGCGCGCACGCGACGCTGCGGCCGCGATCGCGGTGATGGATCACCATCTCGGCGCGGTGGAGCAGCGCGCGTTGCTCGACCAGGTCCGCGACGGGCAGTTCGATCTTGGCACAGTGCTGTCGCGCTATGTCGAGGACAATGGCAGTGCGCTGGAGGTCGAGCGACTGCCCAAACGCACGAAGCGAGCCTCGAGATGACCGCCATCCTCCATGCTCCGCTGTCGGCTCCACCCTTTGAGACCTTAAAGACCTTCCCTCCATCGGCTAATTCGCGGGCGCCGGGCCTGAACTTCAAAAGCTTCTTCCTAATGAACCTTTGAACGTGGAGTGTCTGACATGCCGACCAATCTAACGCGCCGCCAAGCTCTCGCCATTCCCGCCGGTCTCGCCTTGGGAAGCCTCATCGGCCGTCCGGCCTTTGCTGCCGAGCCTGTCAAGATCGGTTTGGTTGCGGCGCTCTCGGGACAATCCGCCAAATCGGGCGAGGGGATCACCCGCGGCCTCACCATTGCGATCGATGAGATCAATGCCAAGGGTGGCGTGCTGGGTGGGCGGATGCTTGAACTGGTGCGTCGCGACGATGAATCGAACCCGGCCAAGGGCCAGACCGCAGCGCGCGAACTGATCGACAAGGAGGGCTGCGCGATCCTGTTCGGTGGCATCGACAGCCCGGTCTCGCAGGCGATCGTGCCGCTGGTGAATCAGGCGCAGGTGCCGTTCATGGGCGTGTGGGCGGCGGCGACCAACATCACCCGCAACGGCGCCAATCCGAATTACGTGTTCCGCGTCTCCGCCGTCGACGTTCTGGTTGACCGCGCACTGATCAAGCACGCGATGACGAGCTTCGGTTCAAAGACGCCGGGTCTGATGCTGGTCAACAATGGATGGGGTGAATCCAATCTGGGCGGTTTGACCGCAGCCGCTGGCGCGGCCGGCATCAAGCTCGCAGGCGCGGAGAAATTCGAAGACAAGGATGTCGACATGACGCCGCAACTACAGCGGCTGCGCGATGCCGGCGCGGATACGGTGATCCTGGTCGGCAACGCCGCGCCGGGCGCGCAAGTAGTGAAATCGCTGCAGAAGTCCGCTTGGGCGGTGCCGGTGGTTTCGCATTGGGGTATTTCCGGCGGACGCTTCCCGGAACTGGCCGGCTCCTGGGCCAGCAAGGTGCATTTCGTGCAGACTTACAGCTTCTTCGGGACGCAGAACGATGCCGGCAAACGGGTACTCGCGGCGTTGATGGCGAAATATCCAGATATCAAGGGCCCCGGCGACGTGACACCGCCGGTCGGTGTCGCCAACGCCTACGACGCGATGCAACTCACCGCGCTGGCGCTCACCAAGGCTGGCTCCAGCGAAGGCCCCAAACTGCGCGAAGGATTTTTGGCGATCGATGGCTATCAGGGCCTGATCAAGAACTACACCAAGCCATTCACCGATGAAAACCACGATGCCCTCAATGAAAACGATTACGTGATGGTCCGCTATAACGGAGATCAGATCGAACCGATTACCGGATAATTCATGCTTGCGACCGCACTCGTCTCGGGGCTTAGCCTCGGCAGCATCTACGGCCTCATCGCACTTGGCTTTACTCTGACATTCTCCGTGTCCGGCACGGTGAATTTTGCGCAGGGATCCTCCGTGATGCTTGGGGCCGTGATCTGCCATGCGCTGGCGGTTAGCCTGCATTGGCCGATGCTCGCGGCGGTGCCGGTGGCGTTGTTCGCCTGCGCGGTGTGGGGGCTTGTCGTTGAGCGGATCGCGGTGCGGCCGTTTGTCGAGCGCGGCACCAATTCATGGCTGATGGCGACGGTTGCGCTCGGCATCGTACTCGACAATGTCGCGATGGTGTTTTTCGGCAAGGAGCCGCGCGCGCTGCCGTCGTCCCTGGCGGATGACCCCTGGGTGATCGGCAAGGTCGGCATCTTCCCGCTGCAGGTGTTGATTCCGGTGGTGGGATTGGGTCTGGCGTGGCTGGTTCATCTCGGCATGGTCAGAACCGGATTGGGGCTGAAGCTGCGCGCGGCGGTTGATAATCCCGATGCAGCCCGACTGATGAGCATCGACGTGACACGTCTGGTTGCGCTGACTTATGCGGCCGCGGCGCTGCTGGCCGGGATCGGCGGCATCCTGATCGCGCCACTATATAATGTGGCCTACGACATGGGAACGTTGTTCGGCATCAAGGCCTTTGCAGTGGCGATCCTTGGCGGCCTCACCAATCCCTGGGGCGTCGTGATCGCGGGCCTCGCGTATGGTTTGGTCGAAGCCTGCGCTACCACCTGGCTCGGATCTTCCAGCACCCAGATCGTGACGTTCACTGCGGTCATCGCAGCCCTTGCCTTGGCGCCGTCAGGATTGTTCGGCGGCCGGAGCAAGGCGCGTGTATGAAGGCTTTGGCATGAAGGCGATCACCATCGCAGGGAGCGCGATCCTGATCGCGGCTGCGGCAGCGGTCTGCCTGTTCGCGCCCGGTTATTACGGATATCTGCTGGGTATGTTGGCGACCACCGCGCTGGTCGGCGTCGGCCTGAATGTATTGCTTGGCCTCGCCGGCGAAGTGTCGCTCGGTCAGGCCGGGTTCCTGGCGCTCGGCGCTTACGGCGTCGGCATTCTCACCACCAAGGCCGGCCTTGGTTTCTGGGAAGCGCTGCCGCTCGCGGTGCTGCTGGTCGCGGCGATATCGGCCGTTCTCTCGATTCCCGCGCTTCGCGTCACCGGGCCGTATCTCGCGATGGTCACCATCGCGTTCGGCTTCATCGTCGAGTCGGTGTCGGTGGAGTGGCAAAATCTCACCGGCGGCGCCAGCGGCCTTGCCGGCATTCCGGCGCCGTTCTCGACTGGCGGCACCGCGCTGCTCGCGTGCGGCCTCTGCGCATTGGCGCTCGTCTCGTTTTACTATTTTGTGCAGAGTCCGCTCGGGCTGGCGATGCAAGCGACGGCATCGGCGCCGGCGGCCGCGCGAAGCATCGGCATCGGGCCCTTGCCGGTGCGCACGGTGGCCTTTGTGCTGGCGGCGGCGGCGGCCGGTCTTGCCGGTGGCTTGCAGGCGGCGCTGACCGGCTTCATCGCGCCGAGCTCGTTTCCGTTTTCGCAGTCGATTTTGTTTCTGCTGGTGGTCGTGCTCGGCGGTGCCGGTCGCACCTTAGGCCCGCTACTCGGTGCGGCCTTCGTTGTGTTGCTGCCGGAGGCGCTTGCGGGCTTGGCCGAATATCGCCTACTGGTGTTCGGCGCGGGATTGTTGATCGTGCTCTGGCTGGCGCCGGGCGGGATCGCCGGGGCCATCGCGCGCTTTATCAAGCCGCCGGAAATCCGTTCCCGTGTCGCCGCCGGACATCAAGCTTGCGCTCGCCCATATCGCGGGCTCCAGTGGAGATCTGGTCGCGCAAGGCATCCGCGTTGCGTTCGGTGGTGTCGTTGCGGTCGCGGGTGTCGATTTGACCGCGCAAGCCGGTCGCATCACCAGCGTGATCGGCCCCAACGGCGCCGGCAAGACCACCTGCTCAATCTGGTCAGCGGCTTTCAGGAGCCTGACACTGGCACGGTAAAAGTCGGAAGCAACGAGATCACTGGAAAGCCCGCCTATGGGGTCGCGCAGAACGGCCTGGCGCGGACCTTCCAGACCGCGCAGCCGTTCGGCAATCTCAGTGTGATCGACAATATCCGCCTTGGGCTGTTACGCGGCGCCTGGCGCGGCAGCGCGTCGACAGAGCTGGCGCGCGCGCTGTTGGCGCTTGTCGGCTATTCCGGCTCGGAAACACGGCTGGCCGCCACGCTGCCGCATGTTGATCGCCGGCTGATCGAGATCGCGCGCGCGCTTGGCACTGCACCTGCGGTGCTGCTGCTGGATGAGCCGGCCGCAGGTCTCGACGATGCCGATACCGCCAAATTGGGCGCCTTGCTGCAGCGCCTGGCGCGCGCCGGTCTCGCCGTCGTGCTGGTCGAGCACGATATGTCGCTGGTGATGTCGATTTCAGACGACATCGTGGTGCTGGATGCTGGCCGTCGCATCGCGGCCGGCCCGCCGGCGGTGGTTCGTGCAGATCCCTCCGTCAAGGTTGCCTATCTCGGCGGCACCACATTGGCGCGTCCGACGGTGACCCGGAAGGCCGGGGCTTCCGTGCTCGATGTCTGCGAGCTGAATGCCGGCTATGGCGCGCTTGGGGTGCTCGACGGAGTAGGCCTGCAGGTTGGGCGAGGCGAGACCATCGCGGTGCTGGGTCCGAACGGCGCCGGCAAGTCGACCCTGATGAAGGCGTTGTGCGGTCTGCTGCGTCCCGTCACGGGAAATATCAGCTTTGGCGGCGTGGACCTGACGAAGCTTCCGGCGCATCTGGTCGCGCGCACGGGCCTGATCCTGGTCCCCGAGGGACGCCAGGTGTTTCCGCATCTGACGGTCGCCGAGAACCTTCGTCTGGGCGCGACGCGCCGACACGATTTCGAGGTGGCCGAAATCGAACCGATGCTCGAACGGTTTCCGCGGTTGCGGCCGCGTCTTCACACCGCCGCCGGCCTGCTATCGGGCGGCGAGCAGCAAATGCTGGCGGTGGCCCGCGGCCTGCTGGCGCGGCCGGACATGCTGCTGCTGGACGAACCGTCTTTGGGACTGGCGCCCGCGGTTGCTGACGAGTTGTTTGGTCAGTTCGCCAAATTGCGGGATGAAGGTATGACGCTTTTGATCGTCGATCAGATGGCCGATCATGTGCTAGCCATTGCCGATCGTGGCTACGTACTCGGCGGCGGCCGCGTGGTCACAGAGGGCCGTGCCGAGGAGCTGCGTGACACGAAACTGGATGAGGCTTATCTCGGTGCCGATCCCGCAGTGGTGAATTGATGGATTTGATCGTTCGAAATGCCCGCGTCCTGCAGGAGGGCGCGCTTCGCCTCGTCGACATCGGCATTGCGGATGCCAAGATCGCGGCGATATCCGGCGATCTCGGCGCCGACGCGCCGGAACTGGACGCCGCGGGCTGCCTCGTCGTAGCAGGCATGATCGAGACCCATATCCATCTCGACAAGACCTGCATCATGGACCGCTGTCATATCGAGGAGGGCACGGTCGCCGAAGCCGTCCGGATCACCGCGGCGGCGAAAAAACAATTCACCGTCGATGACGTTTACGCGCGCGGGAAAGAAACCCTGGAGCGCTGTATCAGTCACGGCACCATGCATATGCGCACCCATGTCGAACTCGATCCCGGCATCGGCATGATCGGTTTCGATGCGGTCGAGCAATTGGCGCGTGATTATGCCTGGGGGATGGATCTCGAACTCTGCGTATTTCCGCAGGAGGGGCTGACCAACAATCCCGGCACCGAGGAGTTGCTGATCGAGGGCTTGCGCCGCGGCGCGCGCGCGATCGGCGCGGTACCGTATTTCGACACTGACCCGCGCGGCCAGATCGATCGCATCTTCAGCATTGCGCGCGAATACGACGCCGAAATCGATATGCATCTCGACCTCGCCGAGACCACGGACGGCATGCAAATCGAATATGTCTGCCGCAAGACCGAGGAATATCGCTGGGGCGGCCGGGTGGCGGTCGGGCACGCGACGCAAATGTCGCTGTTACCACCGGATCGTTTCCGCGCCATCGCCGCTACACTCGCGAACGCCGGCGTTGCGGTGACGATCCTGCCGTCGACCGATCTGCATCTGATGGGGCGCAGCCATGATCATGCCATTCCGCGCGGCGTGGTCGCGGCCGGGCCGCTGCGGGAGGCGGGCGTCACCTGTTCGATCTCGACCAACAACGTGCTCAATCCGTTCACGCCCTACGGTGATGGTTCGCTGATCCGGATGGCCAACCTTTATGCCAATGTCTGTCACGTCTCGCGGTCGTCTGACCTCGTCGGCTGCCTCGACATGATCACCGGCGCCGCCGCGCGGCTGATGCGGCTCGACGATTACGGTATCAAGGTCGGAGGCTCGGCCGATCTCGTCTGCATCGATGCACACGCGCCGGCGGAAGCGATCGCAACGCTGGCGCAGCCGCTATGGGGCCTCAAGCGTGGCCGCGCATCGTTCACCCGGCCGCGCCCGCAATTGCATCCGCTATAATTTCCGGATCAATGACATCGTCTGACGGGGCGCGTTATTCGCACTCTGTTCTGGAAAATAGACCGCCTAATTTGCGAGAGCGCGTATCCTAATTAGCTGAGTGCTCAGTTGGAAATTTCGCATGTCGGCTACCGAACCAACTTTTATTTGCGTGCACAATTATGGTTAGCGATCGGTCGGGGAGTTTTCGGGTGCAAGGAGTTCTTGGGTTTGTCTCGTCGGGAACGACGTTAATTCTAATGGATATTAACTATTGATTTGTGCAGACGATCCATCTGCAACGACAAGGCGATGCTGCTGTGTCTCGCCAACCTCAGGTACATCGAGACCCACATTACAAATTCGCAAATCGGGAACTCGATTCTCTCCATTACATATAGCGTATACATAGCGGTATATCGTGATCGATCTCGATCCGGGTGGAGATCCATTCGCCGACGCCGTGGCGGTTAACAAGGAAACCCGCTGCGTCATTGCATCGACAGCTTTCATGATGTCGTGCTTATGTCGTCCGGTTTTCTCCGCGGTCAAAGGTCACCCGATACCCTGGAGTATGTGACCAATTGTCTCCCCGCCGGCGTCGGATGGGGAACTTGCTGGCGGCGCGTACATATCTTCACAAATTCAACCTTGATCGGCACCAGCGAGAAGGTGATGATTAACAAATATTGAAGATTTTTACTGTAATGCGTAATGGGTCTTATTGTGCAACCGGCCACTCAAACGATTCTCGTTGGGCCTCGTACCTTACGGCGTGAGGGAATTGCACGAGCGCTCAACTCCACCGATTTTCGGATCGTCGCAACTGAGGACGATCTTGGAAAGATTGAGTTTGCCGGTCTCGCAGAGCGGACGTATCTCCTCATTGTCGAATGCGGCCACGACGTCGGCATCGCAATTCAGCAAATAGAGCACTTCAAGGCCGCGTTTCCTGACGGCAAGGTGGCGCTGTTCGCCGATCATCTCAGTTTAGACGAGTTGCTGTCCGCCTTTCGCGCGGGAACGAACGCGTACTTCGTGAACGTGCAGACGTGCGAGGCGTTCGTCAAGGCGCTCGAACTTGTCATGCTCGGCGAGACGATCCTGCCCTGCGAATTGCTGAGGCTCATCGGTAAGGATACGCAAGAACCTCCTAGAGGAACATACGGTACGAGCACCAATGGACACGGCGGAGGGACAGAAGAGCGCGAACACGCGCCTCGGCTGTCGGAACGGGAAAGATTTATCCTGCGATGTATTATTGAAGGTGACTCAAACAAACATGTCGCGCGCAGGCTTAATATTGCGGAAGCGACCGTAAAGGCTCATGTCAAGGCGATCCTTCGCAAGATTCAGGTTCGAAACCGTACTCAGGCCGCCATGTGGGCAATGAGCAAGCAGGGGAATGATATTCTCGCGTTGAAAGACGACATAGCACCGCCTCTCGCCTCGGTCTTGCCGGTAGGTGAAATCGCTGCAAGTTGCTTGCAGATTGGCAACGGCTACAAGATCGATATCGTCGCACATGCCGATCCGTTACCGACTGAGATCTCGCACGACAAATAGATCATGGGTCGGCTGATGCTTGAGTGCGAGAAGGACGAAGCAGCGGGGAGCACCATCTCGAGTTTGCCCGCATTGGAAAGGGCGATGCCGGTGTTCGATTCCGGCGCTCGTGGCGGTCTGGATCTCGACGCCAAACAGGGAGTTGGGGGCCGAAGGATGAAGTTGAGGCAAGAGCAAAACTTCAAATGGAGCAGCGAGGCGAATATCGAACGTTACGGGAAGCTGTTGAAAGGTAGATTGACCGATGTCGAGAGGCGCTTTGTCGAACGACGCCTGGCTGAGGAGCTGAACGCTCGGCAGGGGCGCTAAGAGAACACGACAGCGCTGGAAGACGGATCCGGTCTTCACTGACAACCGCTATTTACGATCGATCGGATGTATGTCCTCTAAGGTCCACGCCCGATCGTCGAGAGCATCGCCCATTCCATTGTGATGCTTCAGGTGCTGCGCTGGAGGTCAATTTGACTGCCAGGACCACCTTCTCCGCGCAAGTTTACGGCACGCTGCGCATTTCCAGTTGCGGGCAACGTGTCCCAGAATCGTACATTTTGGCTTTCTTGTCCGGAACCAGCGTCAGCATAATACCTCGCAAGGGATCGAGGCCGGAACCTAATTAAGTTCCGCCTCCTTCTCCCCGAACGATTGCGGCGGCGCGACAATTCGTCCGCGGAACTCGGCTGGCAAAGCGGCATTACATCATTGATTTGCCGTAAGGAATCCTTTAAAAAGGAAAGGTATTTTACATTACAGTTAGATCGAAGGACGACATAATTCTTATTCGCGACCTAGAGCATGCAGGGGCCGCTTGCTTTCTCTCGATGTCGACTATTCTACGATCATCAGTTGGCTTCGGCTTTGCATTCACCGGTGCTCGCGAAAATATTAGGCGAATTGTCCGTACGGCCGGGCGTTTCTTTTTAATTGCCTTCGGCGTCGCGCGGACGCTTCGCACACTGCGAATATCGAGATCCGTGCCATGCGGTGTTCAATGAATTCGAAGTCGCCGATTCGAATCCTGATCGTGGATGACGAGCCGGCTATTCGCTCGATCCTTCGAAGTGGCCTGGAACAGGAAGGCTATGAGGTGTCGGAAGCCAGCAACAAGGCTGAGCTGCTCCAGTGTCTTGAGACGGCACCTATCGATCTAATTACGCTCGATCTCGATCTTGGTGGAGAAGATGGTTTGCAGCTGGCTCGAGAGGCCCGAGCGCAGCGCAACGTCCCCATTGTCATGATTACCGGGAAGGGTGATGTATTCGTGCGGGTCGCCGGGCTGGAGCAAGGCGCCGACGATTACATCGTCCAGCCGTTCCACATTCAAGAGGTGCTGATGCGGGCGCGTAGCGTCCTGCGCCGCTATGAATTGGAATCCGTTGCGGACGACTTCGACAATTTCGTCAGTGTTCCCGCGGAACGTTACAAATTTGACGGTTGCATATTGGACGTTCCCCGACGCGAACTGAAGACCGCAGATGGCGATACCATCGATTTGACTGATGCCGAATTCGATCTTCTCTCGAGTTTTTTGAGGCAGCCGGCTCGCATCCTGTCCCGGGACGAATTGATGCACGTACTCAAGGGGCGTGACTGGTCGCCCGAGGACCGCACGATCGATGGACACGTAGCTCGGCTGAGGCGAAAGATCGATTTTCGATCCGAGGTGCCAAGATTGATCAAGTCCGTCCGGGGCGTGGGATATGTATTCACAGGCGATGTTGAACCGCTGCGAAAGTTCGAATCCTCGTCGTCTTAGCGCGGGACGAGAGTCGTCATACCCATCTATCATTGATATCCATCTACCATTCGCCTGAACGCAATTACCGCGCAAGCGCGTTCTGTGTGCTTGCGCGGAAGAGCAGGCCCATCTTTCCAGATCACCTAGCTAGTTGTTGCTCTCGGCGTGTGGGAGCATCAATCATGCTGATCCCGCATTTCGGGAGACGCCCGGCCGATGCCAAACCTGCTTCAAGTTTCGCATCGACAGCGAATGCCATCGGTATTGGATTGGTTAATCCGCGTGTTCCACGCGTTCGAGCATCGGCGTGATCCTTGGCAAATCCCTTCCAAGCGCCGTGATCGTTGCGCGATCATACGCATTCGCCTGGGCCCGCAGGTTCGTCACCCCTCCAGCAACGTCGATGACGAAAGCGCCGTATGTTTGATAGGCGCGAAAAACTTTCTGTCCGAGAGGCGATAGCCCTTGCGGCATAGCTACGGCAGGCGGGATGGCCAAGCGTTGCCCCTCCTGAAGCAAGCCATTTGGATTGCGTCCGTCGCCGCTAATCGCCTCGCCGATGTGACCAGGCTTTGCGAGAGGCATGTCGATGGAGATCTGAAGAGCGTGCGGGATCTCACCGCGATCCGTCTCCTCTTGAATGAGCATGCCGGCGAGTTGGCTTGAACCGGCCGCCACGATGCCAGCGCCGAGAAACGGGGATGCTCGTCCCCAGCCGTTGCCGCTGATGACGTTCGTGGCGCCGTATGATCGAGCGGTCGCCTCGGTGAGGTTGAGGCGCTTGAATTGCCAGAAATTGTGTACGGCGTCGCCGTCGATCACCAACAACTCGCCATCGGAGCCGTGAGCGCCGTTGGCGTCGGGTGGCATGCGGACGCTGACGATACCTCCCGGGTATCCCCAGCCGGGCGGGTACTGGACGGATACGACCGGGTCAGAATTCGATGCTGCGTAGATAGCCGGAGAGTACCCGCTCCAGGCCACGCCGAAGCGAGCCGAGATTGGCCAGCCGACCTTCTCATAGGACGCACCTTCTGCAATCGGTCTATTCCACGAGGATGACGCGGCGAACGGCCGTTCTCCGATCGCGAATTGATTGGCGAGATCCTCGCGGGGGTCCTCGGCCCCGGCGGGGGGCGAGTACGACAACAAGACCGCGCCTGCCAACGCAAGCGAAGCCAGCGATTTCGAACGAGAGCCGAAACCTCGAGACCGCACGCGGGGCAAAATCATGGAATTACTTTCCGAATGGCCCGACGGTAGCGAAGGCCGCGCGCCTGACTGGCTGCGGGGTGCGAGATTTCGCTGAGATCATTACAGCGACGTCGGTGGACCGGAGACCGCGGAGGAAGTCGGCGGCGCCGCTCCGGTTCAGGGGGGTGTTGTCCCAGTACGCCAGGCACAGCGCATCGTCCCAGGCGAACGAGTTGGCCGGAGCGCCGATCACGTTATCGACGAAAACGCCGTAAAGCGTCCACTCGGAAAAATAGAGCTGTTCGGCGATTGTGGTGGTCCACGGGCGGCCTGAGGTAGCAGCCACTTGCGCGAGCATTCGCCGGACAAGCACTGGATCACAGGCCAGCATCGCAGAGATGTAATCGGTGTAGGGGACAGCGGCGGGCGGCAGCCCCAGCATTGCGCGAGCGACGCGGTGCCAGATCATGTGACGCGGCAGCCGTTCGTCGATCTCATCGGGTCTGCGGTAGAACCGTACCACGCTGTCACGGACGAACGTCTCCGCAGTAAACGGTCGAACGAACCTGACATCGGAGTCGGCGACAAGCACCACGTCATCCTCGGATGCCGCGACCGCTGCCAGCTTGATGATCTGTTGCAGGATCCAGCCACGAACCGGTGGGAATGGCCGGCGGAGATTGACGGTCGCGTTTGCCAAAAACGGTAATGGAACAAACCAGCGCGGCAGGAAATCAGTCTCGCAGCGGATGTGCGTACGTGGGCCCGCCAGCCGGCCGAACAGCTTGAGGTCCGACCGAGGTACGATGATGTGATGCTGGACCGAGCCGGGTGAGTGGTCGAGCACCGACTGGTTGAGGTCTGCGCACAGTTCGAAGTCGGGTGCGAAGCTCTTGGTGACCACTGACATACGTTTCATGCCGTTCTCCTCCGTCCTCCTGGGGCTAGTCGTATTGCGTCCGCTGGTCGCAAGAAAAGACTAGTCGGTAGCTTCATGGCTCGCGTCTTCCGAAAGACGCACATCAGCCCGTCGCAAGCAGCACAAGCTGATGGGTCGATCGCTCTCATCGCTCGGTCCGGATCCAGTCGATCTGGCGGTGGACGAAGAAGCGGACGAACGAAGGGATCTTCAGCAAGCAATAGGCAGGCACTGCCGTTAGTTCACGCAGCGAGACCGCGCCTTGCCCGAAGCGCCACCACGCGGCACCGATCGAGGCAGCAAGACAGGCCAGCGCGGCCGAGGAGACGACGAGCGGGCTGACCAAGCCCGTCGCCACAAACCAGAACAGAGCTGTGACCTCGGTCAGTGCCAGAAGCAGAACGAGAAGCGACAAGGGAGGGATGCACAGATCGATAGCGAACGCGAGAAGCCGCGGGCTTCGTCTTGAGATGGCGTGCCTGGTCAGGGGCAGGAAGAACTCGCCGATAATCGCGAGATGTCCATGCTCCCATCGAGTGCGCTGTTGGCGCTTTCCGGACTCTCCCTGTGGAAGGTGGCTGAGAACCCCTGCCTGCGGACAGAAGTGCGGGGGCTTGCCGATGAGTGCCAACTCGGCGCCGAATTTCTGGTCTTCCGCGAGATGCCCGGTCGCAAAATTGAGCTGACATGCGGTCTCGAAGGGCAGGGCCATCCCGGAACCCATCAATTGACACGGCAGCCCAAGCCGGGCGGAGCCCAATGGTCGTACAAATGTCTTGATCACCCAGGCAAGCTGCGAGACCTTATCGGCCGAACTCGCCGACGGCGGGAGCAGCATGGAGTACCGAGCCTGAGCCGGGCGCCCCGTCGACGCGCAGTGTTTTGCCAGGATGGCAAGCGAGCCTTGGGCAACTTCGCAATCGGCATCCACGAAGATAATGACCTGCGGTGGATTGGCGCTCAGGATGCGAACGCCGTGGTCCAGCGCATATCCCTTTCCGATGCGGTTTCTATCTCGGCGCACGGTTACCTCGGCGCCGGCCTGCGAGGCGATCTGTGCGGTGCTGTCGGTGCAGTTATCAGCGACGACCAGCAGGCGCCCATTCGGCGGGAGTTGGGTTACGATCGAGCCGACCGTGCGCGCGATGATCGCTTCTTCGTTGTGAGCGGGCATCACCACGGCGATGAGCGGGCAGGGTGCGGATGATACCTGAGCCGACGCCCTGGCGGGCAACAGTGCGGCTCCCAACTGCACGACGAGGAACAGCACCGGGACCGCCATCACGACGGCGAGCAGCAATAAAGCGAGATTGACTGCTTCAATCATCGGCGCCTCGATCACGATTTTCCCATTCTCACGGGTACAACATATCGATGGACAAACACTGCTGGTTTCCGCCGTCGAGGGGACGAAGACACCTCCAGTACAATATCCTCTGTTTGAAAAAAACGCCGGCTCCCTCAACTCGCTGGGTATACGTTCAACCGGTACCGGCCGAGCGATGCACGTCCGCTCATCCGGAATGTGACGAATGAGTTAAGTTTCGTGAGCAGGAAAAACAAGTCATAGAGATAGCGCTTCCTGGTGTGGCCTTCGTGGAAGAAGCGAAATGCCCATTCCATTCCGAGATTGCTGACCCGTTTGGGTGATCGTTTTTTCTCGCCGGTCAGGAAATGCAGGGCCGAGCCACAGCAGAGGATGGACATGTTTCTGTCGGTCGCGTGTTTGAGCTGGGCTGCAAAAATCTCGCTCTGCGGCGCGCCGGTGCAAACCAGAACGATATCCGGATTGAGCTTGAGAATGCGTTCAACCAGCGAATGGCGCTCGTCGTGCTTTAGAATGTACCCCATGCTCGGCTGAACGAACGAGAACGCCAGATAAGGGAATGCTTTCGTTATCTCCAACTCGACGGTCTCGGTGAAGCCGACGACACAAATCCTGGACGAAGGACGCAACTGCTGCAGTAATGGCGGTACGATATCGGCGCCAGGCGCGCAAAGGGCATTTCCGCGCAGGAAGTAGCGATCCAGAAATTTGCTGTCGTTAACGATCAGGTCGGCAGACGCATAAGCCCTCCGGAAGGAAGCTGTGCGTGCAAGCAGCCGCAAATGGTCGAGGTTAGGTGTCACTACCAATAATGGGCCGCTACTCGGCCTTGCGGTCTGTTGCAGAAGGCTATCAAGCGACCCGTTGAAGTACCTGACATCGGTCGATCGTGACGCCCTGGACGAGAGCATTTCAGGTGGGGTGCGTAGCGCCGTATCTGACATCGGAACTCCCTCAGTCGAATGGACCGATCGGAAACAAACGTGTCGCGCCGACGACGGTGTCGTCGTGCGCTTCAAAATCGCCCGATGGAGTAACTTCTGAAATGGATGGTTTGTTACAGCGGCAGCGCCGATCGCCATTTTAGATCGCGTAAAGCAGACGTTGAATATTTAGATCACCTCGCAATCACGCGAGTGCGACAAAAAAGCCAGCGTAGCGAGGTGGCCAAAAGCGCAACTGGTTGCGCTTATCGGCACGCGAACAATTGCGCCACGCGATCGACTTGGCCGCACGAACAAACAAAAAGAACCGACGCCCGTTGCGTGCATTGAGGTTGTGTGGCCGCGGTCATGGAGCGACGCGCCACGGGCCCGTTAAACAAGCTGCACCGGAAAAGTTCATGTCAACCGACACCATTTTCCGCTCGGCCGCACACCGTCCTGCTATTGCCGGGGGGCGAAGGACGCAGGCGTTTTGGACTGCGGTGGTGGCGACGCTCGAGATGATTGTGATCGCGTTGTGCGCGTATGGGGCATTCCTCGCGTACAATGCTCTGGCGTACGGCGCCATCCCGAAAGAAGCCGGCTACGCGTGGGCTTCTTTCGCCGTGGCGGCGCTCTATGTCGTCATATGTATCGCGGATAACCAGTACGATTTGCTCGGACCGGAATGGAACGAGCACGGCCGCTCGCGGGGAGGTGCGGCAATCGGCCTTGCCTTCGTGCTTTTTTTGACGACCGGGTTTGTCGCCGACTATCTCGGCGGCTATTCGCGTGGAACGTTTCTGGCGCAGCTACTGGCCGCGCTTTTCGGTCAAATTACCGTGAGAACGATCCTGTGGCAGATCGTCGACCATGCTCGTTGGCGCGGGCAATGGCGGCGCGAGAGCATGGCCGTACTTGTCATGCCGGGCGCCGGCGGGATCGGAGACGTTCGTGAACGGCTCTCGGTGCGGCACGACCAGATCGTGCGGTGCTATAATCTTCCTCATGGCCGCTCTGCGGGACCGGCTTCATTTGACGCCCAGCTGACGAAGATCCGGCAAGAATGCAGAATGTTGCATATCGACGCAGTTCTGATCCTGTTCGGCGCGGACAATATGGCAGTGGTGACGAACGCCGTCGCGGCTCTTTCCGAGCTTCCTGTTCGCATACAGCTTCTGCCGATCGAA
Source organism: uncultured Alphaproteobacteria bacterium (assembly GCA_963738105.1). Taxonomy (GTDB): domain Bacteria; phylum Pseudomonadota; class Alphaproteobacteria; order Rhizobiales; family Xanthobacteraceae; genus Bradyrhizobium. Next base: position 135,222 of record CAVTWC010000042.1, read on the forward strand.
ATGACAGAGTTCATGCGGCAAAGCCGTATCGGGAACTGCGGCAAGCTCCGGGTTCTGGAGTTGCTCTGCGGACCGAGTTCGCTGCGCGATCAGCTGCTTAAGCGCAGTTTCGACATTCTCGCGGCCGGCGCTTTGCTCTTGCTGCTCTGGCCGCTGCTCCTGATCGTCGCCATTCTGATCAAACTCGATACGCCGGGCCCGGTGCTCTTCCGGCAGACGCGTCACGGATACAACAACGAGCCGATCAGCGTCCTGAAATTCCGGAGCATGACGACGTTCGACAACTCGCGCGATCAGTTCCATCAGGCCACCCAGAACGATCCCAGGGTCACGCGTGTCGGGCGCATGATCCGGCGAACGAACATCGACGAACTGCCGCAACTGATCAATGTCCTCAGGGGCGAGATGTCCATGGTTGGGCCGCGGCCCCACGCCGTGACCCACAACGACATGTTCGCCGACCAGATCCGCAGAATGTTCCGGCGCCATAACGTGAAACCGGGAATCACGGGCTGGGCGCAAGTGAATGGCCTGAGGGGTGAAACAGATACGTTAGAGAAGATGCAGAAGCGGATCGAGTACGATCTTTATTACGTCGACAACTGGTCGTTTTTCTTCGATCTGAAGATCATGATTATGACCGTGGTTTTGAAGAGCGCGTATACCAACGCCTACTAAGCGATAACAGGAAAATCAATGCGAGTATGCTATTTCGTCTCTGAGTACCCCGCCGTTTCCCACACGTTCATTCGACGCGAAATCGTCGAGCTTGAGCGAAATGACATTACCGTACTTCGTGTCTCCGTGCGACGAAACGACCGCAAGCTGGTAGATGCGGCCGATCTGGGCGAGAGGACGCGCACGAGATACATTCTCGATGGCAACATCACGAAATTTGTTTCGGCGTTCGTGAATGCGATGAGACAAGCCGCGGGCTCTCGCCAGGGCCAGTCTCGCTGCTATCAAGATGATGAGGCGTTCGAACCGGCCGGCGCTCCTCCATATCGCCTATCTGGCCGAAGCGCTCGTGCTTGCGCAGTGGGTGGTTGAGCAGGACGTACGCCACATTCATTCCCACTTTGGCGCGAATGGCGCCGAAGTCGCCATGCTGTGTCATCTCCTGACCGGCATCCCTTACAGCTTCACTGTCCATGGCCCGGGCGAGTTCGACAGGCCGGAATATCTGGGATTGCCGGAAAAGGTGAAGCACGCGGCCTTTGTCTGTGTCGTAAGTTCCTTCACCGGTAGTCAGATCTGCCGTTGGATTCCGCCGAAGGAGTGGCCGAAGATCAAGCTGGTGCGATGCGGGCTCGACGCGGAGTTCCTGATCCATCGCCCGTCGAGCGTCGTTTCCAAGACCCTGCTCGTGACTGTGGGGCGTCTGAGCGAGCAGAAAGGGCAGCTTGTTCTCCTCAGCGCGCTCGCCGTTCTGGCGGGAGAGGGCGTGCCGTTCAAGATGACGATCGCTGGCGATGGTCCGCTGCGGCCGGAAATCGAGCGCAAAATCCGCGAGCTTGGGCTGGGTGATCACGTCGAACTGACGGGCTGGCTGACCAACGCACAGGTGCGCGCCCGGTTGCGGGGGGCGAGGGCACTGATCTTGCCGAGTTTCGCCGAGGGGCTGCCTGTCGTCTTGATGGAAGCTTTGGCGCTCGGCCGCCCGGTCGTCACGACTTACGTCGCGGGCATTCCGGAACTCGTCACGGACAGGACCTGCGGCTGGCTTGTGCCGGCCGGCAGCGTCGAACACCTCGCCCATGCGATCAAGCAATGCCTGAACGCGCCGGACGCGCTCATAGAGACCATGGGGGCGGCGGGGCGCAAGCGCGTACTGGAACAGCACGATATCGTCAAAGAGTGCCGGAAACTTGCTGATCTTTTCAGAGGACAGACCGACGCTCAGCCTGTGCTCGAGAAGAAGGCCGGTCTCGGTCAAGCCGAACCGGCTGACGAACCTGTTTCGGGGCGCGTCCCAATGCCTGCCGCTGCGCGCGAGATAAGACAAGGCAACGTGATCACGCTTCTGTCCACGTACTCAAGCCCGGTTTCGCGCGCCGAATAGAAGGGAGGCCTTCCCGTGGTTGATGTCACCGTCGTCGTTCCGACCCACAACCGCCGGGAGCTTGTCGCGCAGGCAATCCACTCGATCCTGCACCAGGAGAACGTGTCGCTTGAGCTTATCGTGGTCGACGATGGCTCTACCGACGGAACCGGGCCTTGGCTCGATCGCATCACAGCGACCGATTCGAGAATCAAGATCGTGCATCATGACCGGCCGCGCTTCATCTCGAGCGCGCGGAATGCCGGCATCGCAAGAGCCTCGGGCCGTTGGGTAGCCTTCTGCGATGACGACGATCTGTGGGCGCCGGATAAGTTATCTTCGCAGCTTGCTGCCCTACGCGCGAGCTCTAGGCGATGGGGCTGCACGGGCGTTGTCGAGGTCGACGAGCGTCTCGAGATCACCGGACATTACCGTGTCAAAGGCGGCGAAGTTCTTGCCCGTTTGCTGGAGGTCAACACGATCCCGACCGGGTCGTCCGTGATCGCGGAGCTCAGCCTGATGCGCGAGATTGGCGGATTCGATCCCGTGTTGCGAGGCTCCGAAGATTGGGATGTCTGGATCAAGCTGAGCCAGCACTCGGCGCTCGCGGCAGTTGACCGCCCGCTGATAGCCTATCGTATCGGAACGCAGAGCCTGTCCACGAACGTCGAGCCCATGCGGACAGGCCGCTCTGTCATCGTCGACCGATATGCCGCGCTGTCGGCGCAGCATGGCGCCAGGTCCGACGAGGCGTCGCACGAGCGCTATCTCGCCAAGCAACTCTTGCGTGGTGGATCGGGACTGCAGGCCGCTTCCATATTCACGAGCCTCGCGTTCAAGCACCGCCGCTGGCGTGAGCTTCCGCGTGCAGCCTCCGCATTGCTTGCACCGCGCCTGACCGATCGGATCGGCCGTTCGCGAGCGGCGGCGCAAGTGCCGGTAGCGTGGCGCAGTGAGGCCGAGGCGTGGATGCAGCCCATCCGCGCCGCGTGTCGAATGGATGTGCCCCACTCTTATGTCGGCGCCAAAGTGGAAGCACTGGGAGTATGAATAGCGTGCCGCACGCCAGTGTTATTGAACGCGCCGGAAAATCTCCCCGCCTCGTGCGTCCTGCGTGGCCGACCCTCTCTGTTCGGGCGGCCAACAACGAGGCGATCTGGAGACTGCTGTGCGCGCTCGTGTATGGAATCCTGCTGACCAGGGCGTCCGCCGATCCGGTCATCGATCTGCTGGGCGCGGATGCCGGCTCAATGGGTTCCGGCGCGATACTGAATGCGCTTGCGATCTCGATTGCGTTGCTGCTGGTAGCGCAGTGGCCGTTGACCGCACCGTTCGCGGTCATCGGTATATGGGGCCCGTTCCTGCTGATCGCGTTTGGGTCGACGCTTTATGCGCCAGACTTCTTCAGCGCGCTGCGGCTCGCGTTGGTCCTTCTATCATACTGGTCATTCTTCGTCATTCCGTTCTTCTTGTGGCGCTCGCAGGCGGACATCTCGCGGTTCGTGATGCTCGTGATTGGCTCATCCGTCATCCCTTCGCTATATGCTCTCGTGGACATCGCACGAGGATTGCACGACAGCGAGTTTCGCCTGCAAAGCACGTTCCCGCACCCAAACATATATGCGTTCTACCTCGTGCTGCTGCTCGGGCTCGCGTTCTATGTGCGGTCGTCGCGGATCATCCGCGTGACGCCACAGGTCCGGCTGTGGGTCACGCTCTACATTCCCTACCTCCTTGTTCTTCTCATCCTGACGAAGACGCGCAGCGGCTGGATGGCGGGTGGACTGCTATTTCTTGTCTACGCAATCCGGGTCGACCGAAAGTTTCTAGCGGGCTTTCTGCTGATACCGGTATTGGTTGTCACCAGTCCCAGCGTGATCGATCGTCTGACAGACATCACGGAGCCAATCGAAATCGACAGCCTTACGCAGCTCAACGACAGCACGCGACTAAATTCGTACGAGTGGCGTAAGGTTTTGTGGGAGTCCGCCATCCCGCAGATCATCGAGCAGCCGCTACTAGGGTACGGCCTTGAGTCATTCAAGCCGTCCACACCGAGCTTCTTTCCGCTGATCGGCCCGGAAGGAATCGACGGTCACAATTTCTATCTGCAGACCAGCTTTGAGATGGGCCTGGCGGGCATGTTCGCCTGGGTCTGGCTGCTTGGGTCGGTTGCGCGGCAGATCCTGAAGGGGTGGCGATACGATCCGCCAGGGGTTCTGATCATATTATGCATTCTGATCGGCTACGCCCTCGAATGTTACTCGGACAACATGCAATTCTATCTTTTATTCAATTGGTACTTCTGGTTCGTCATCGGGACGATTTGCGCGTGGGTGTACAATGAAGAACGGGCGCCGCGCCCGCAAAGAGGCTCGCGAACACGTCATCGTTTGAGGTAGTTCGGCGGCACATCCCGGCTTTCTAATTGACGACGAGAGCAAGCGGCGATGGCGCCGCGCTACCATGCAAACCCGATGGCTGGCTCGATGGGGTCAGCCGCCCACGCAATTAAAGCCCGACAGTCCCTTAGCGGCTGTGTCCCCTTGTGCTCGGCGCGATACTTTATAAGCCAGTTGCATGCGTCCCGGAACACGTGTCGCTACCCGACGTTTGCCCTATGGAAAGTTACTGTCGGCAAGGGAAGGCAGGATGAGGGCCAGGGGGGTGTTCGCTATTCGACGGTCACCGCAGTGCGGTCCCCTGACCATCACGCAGCCATCCACAGTCTGCTTACCCACAGTCTGCTGACCATGAACCGAGCGTAGGAACGACGTCTTATTTTTGATTGAAACGGGCATGCTGGATACAAGAAGCAAACCACCGGTCGTTCCTATCTGGGAGGAAGCAGATTACCGGTTAAAAGTTCTGGCGAATCCGTCCTTCGGCCTCGGCAGCCTGCGCAGCCGCAAGAGCCTGCTGGCATTCAGCACGATAGCGTTCTTGATGATTGGGTTTCTTTACGCTGCGTACAGGCCCACGACATATACCGCCTCCAGCCAGTTGCTGGTTTATATCAGGCAGATTCAGACGGGCGCCGATCTTGCGATTCTGCCCGGCCGCGCTGACCTTCCATTGGTTCAGAACCAGATTGAGTTGCTTCACTCGGGCAACGTTATGGTCAAGACCGTCGAAGCCTTGAAGCTCTACAACGACCCCGAATTTGCTGGCGCCTACGCCCGTTCGGAGCCGACGAGTGGTGCTTCTGATACGTCCGCCTCAGCAGGTGCCGCCTTCGGCGTAGCAGCGGATACTCTGAGCCGAAACCTCCGCATTCGGCAGGTCGGAACGAGTCACATGATTACCGTCGCTTACAAGGCGTCGGAGCCAGCAAAGGCGGCGCACGTCGCCAACGCGGTAATCCGCATCTATTTACAGGAGCTTGTTCACGCGTCGGATGCGGCCTCGCCGGCACTACGCGAACTCTATCAAAGTCTCGGTCCGAGCGCGTTCCTTGTTTCAGACGCGCAGCCACCGATCAGGCCTGACGGGCCAGCCACGGTATTGATTGTAGTCGGAGCGGCGTTGTTCGGCCTTTGCGTCGGCGCGGCATTTGCCATTCTGCTTGATGTGATGAACGACGCGATCCGCAGCGCTCCGCAGGTTGAATCTGCTCTCGGTATGGAGTGCCTGGGAATTATGCGCCGCCGAGCGGACAAAAGCATCGGGGCCGGGGATACCACCCTGCACCCAGGAGCTGCGGCATCTGTCGGCAACTATGCTCGAAGCGTCGCTCCGGGGCACGCGGACCATAGGTGTCACGTCCACGGTGCCCGGCGAAGGTGCAACGACGCTTGCCATTGCGCTTGCGGAGGCCGTCGCGGCCTCCGGAAAGCGGGTTCTTCTGATTGACGGCGTATCGGATAACCGCTCCATTTCGCGCTGGGCGGCGAACTTGTCTTGCGTTCCAGCCTGGTCGAGCAATGGTCCACGTTCAAGCGCGCTCGATGATATCGTGGAGCGGTCGACGGGGCTGCACGTTCTTCCGCTCCGTGAGCCGTCGGACGGCGATATCTATTCGATCGCCCCGGCATGGCTGGATGGAATTCTCGACAACGCAGCGGGCTTATATGACCTCGTGATCGTCGATATGCCGGCGCTCGCGTCCGGCCCGGACGTTCGCGCGGCCGCTCAGTCGTTGGACGCATTTCTGCTCGTTGTGAAATGGGGCGCGACTGAATCCGAACTCGTCCGGCAGGCGTTGCGGTCGGCGGGCGAAGCGGGGCCAAAATTCGTCGGAGTAGTACTCAACATGGCCGACGAAGAGTTGATGAGATCTTACGGATACGAGCTTGCGGCGGAATTGAAAGTTGCGGCGGCGTCTTGAGACACATCGCTCCTGGCGAACGGTCGCGGGGAGAATTTACAGAAGGAGAGACATATGAAAGTCGTACTCTTTTGCGGTGGCGCTGGAATGCGGCTCAGGGGATATGTCGACGATGTCCCGAAGCCGATGGTACAAATCGGATCACGCCCGATCCTTTGGCACCTGATGAAATACTATGCGCATTTCGGCCACAGAGACTTCATTCTCTGCCTGGGTTACAAGGGCAACGCCATCAAGGATTATTTCCTGCGTTATGACAAATCGATCTCGAACGATTTCGTTTGGTCGCAGGGCGGCAAAAAGATCGACTTCGTCAGTCGCGACAGCGACGACTGGACTATCACGTTTGTCGAAACCGGCTTGAACGCAACGATCGGCGAGCGCCTCAAGGCGGTCCAGCCGTATCTTGAAGGTGAAGAGTTCTTTCTCGCGAACTACGGCGACGGCCTAAGTGACCTGCACCTTCCGACGATGGTCGATGAGCTGCGCAACAGCGACGCCATCGGATCATTGCTTCTGGTGCAGCCGACCGCGAGCTTCGATATCGTCAAGATGTCGCCGGAAGGCAAGATCGCCGAGGTGTCGGCCCTGAGCCAGGCAGATATCTGGATCAACGGCGGCTTCTTTGTATTCCGGAATGAGATCTTCGACTACATCAATGCTGGTGATGAGCTGGTGCACCAGCCGTTCGCGCGGCTGATCCAGCGGCAGGCACTTCTGGCGCACAAGTGCCCCGGCTTCTGGCAGTGTATGGATACGTTCAAGGACAAGCAGCGCCTTGAGGAACTCAACGACGGCCGTCCGCCATGGAAGGTGTGGAACGACGGCGCCGCGGCCTTGTCGTATCGACCGGCGGCGAAAGTGGCATGACCATGCTTCGCCTGAAGCCCGATGGGGGCGGGGAGGGCCCGCTCCAGATTCTGTGTCTGGGGTGCCATTCCGACGACATCGAAATCGGCTGCGGCGGGGCTGTGTTGAAGCTCGCCGAAGAGCGCCAGGATGCCGAGTTTCATTGGGTCGTGTTCAGCACCAAAGGCGTTCGTGGATTTGAGGCGGCAAGCGCGGCGAAGCAGTTCGTCGATCCGTCTCGCATGAAGAGAGTGATCCTGAAGGAATTCCGCGACGGGTACATGCCTTTCGCCGGCGCCGAGATCAAGAACGTATTCGAACAGATCAAGCGCGAGGTGTCGCCCGACATCATCTTCACCCACAACCGGCAGGATGCGCATCAGGATCATCGGCTGATCGCCGAGCTGACGTGGAACACGTTCAGGGATCATCTGATCCTGGAATACGAAATTCCGAAATACGACGGCGACATGGGGCGGCCGAGCGTCTTCGTGCCGCTTTCGACAGACGTTTGCGAGAAGAAGGTCAATCTGATTGTCGATACCTTCAAATCGCAAAGTGACAAGCGTTGGTTTGAACGCGAAACCTTCATGGCGCTGATGCGGCTGCGGGGAATGGAGTGCAACGCTCCCAGCGGCTACGCCGAGGCGTTTTATGGCCGTAAGCTGATGCTCTAAACTCTAGTGATGGCAAGGCAATGCAAGACTTGAAAGGCAGGACGATACGCGCCGGAATCATAAGTGTCGGAGCGCGAGGTAGCGGAACCGTTATTCGCATTCTCTCGATCATGATCCTGGGCCGGCTTCTGGACCCGACAGATTATGGATTGGTCACTATGGTGACGGCATTCACCGGCGTGCTGAACATGTTCGGCGCCTTTGGACTGTTCCAGGCGGCAATCCAGCGGGACTCGCTGAGTGAGAAGGAGTCGACTGCACTGTTCTGGATGAATGTCGCATTCGGCGGGCTGCTCACGCTGACCGCGATCCTGGCCGCATCGGCTGTCAGTAGATTTTATCACGAGCCGCGGCTCGTTGCGATTATGCAAGTCATCGGAGTCAGTTTCATTATCACGGGCGCGGGCATCCAACATGGCGTGCTGCTGCAACGGCGGATGCTGTTCGGCGTATCGGCAATGATCGAAATCAGCGCCTTGTTGATTGGGACTGTCGTATCAATCGGAATGGCGATGGCGGGCTACGGATACTGGGCCCTCGTTTCGATGACAATTACGCTTCCAATCGCCACGACCATCGGCTTGTGGATCGCGACCGGCTGGATTCCGGGGCGGCCGCAGATGGTGCCTGCCGCCTGGTCGATGCTGCGGTTTGGTTTTGGGACGACGCTGAACGGCTTTCTTTCGTATTTCACGAACAACTTCGACAAATTGCTTCTCGGGCGCGTATGGGGGACCGAGGCGCTTGGACTTTATGGGCGGGCCTTTCACTTGATCAATTTCCCTGGCGATAATCTGAACTCGACCGTCGGCGAGGTAGCGTTTGCGGCGCTGTCGCGGACCAAAGGCGATCTCGATCGCTTCCGACGATATTTTCTCAAGGGATACTCTCTCGTCGTCACGCTGACGCTGCCTCTGACGGTTGTGGCGGCACTCTTTGCAGACGATCTGGTCGTCGTGATTCTGGGACCAAAATGGGTGGCCGCCGCCGAGATCTTCCGGATTCTGGCGCCGACGATTCTGGTGTTTGCGATCTCCAATCCGCTCGGCTGGCTGCTCAATTCGCTCGGACTGGTCAGGCGCGGAGTCTACATCGCGTTGTTATCTGTGCCGCTCATGGTCGCGGCCGTTATCGCGGGGATCCCATACGGCCCGCTTGGCGTTGCTGCCGCCTATTCTACCATGATGGTGCTCAAGCTGATCCCGATTACTGCCTGGGCGTTGCACGGTACCGGCGTTCGCGTTCGTGAGATTCTTGCGGCGCTGTCGCGTCCGCTGGCCGCGTGTGCCGCAGCAGCGATGGTCGGATTTGCGGTGCACGTCGTTTGCGGCCCCGCGCAGTCACCCGTGTTGCGGCTCGTGCTGGAAATCGGCGCGTTCGGAGTGGTGTATGTCGCAACGCTGTTCTTGATCGCGGGGCAGGCTCTGCATCTGTATCTCGATCTGTTTAGAGCCGCAAAGGCCGCACCGTCCGTCTAGTACGAGCCGCTCAGCGCCGGAACACGCTGATTCGGCGGACGTTGTGGAGACATAGGAAGAGCGGACGACGGTTGAGGGACGACGAATGCATTTCGTGGACACGAACGTTGTAAGTGCGATGGTGATCGACCCAAGTCCGCATGCGGATACGCGCGGACGCTTCATGCGTGCGTGGTGCGCCAGGGAATTCGCCGAACACGGGATCGAGTTTGAGCCCGTCCAGGCCAACCTTGGCTTCAGCACGGAGCGTGGGACCGTCAGGGGAATGCACTTTCAAGTGACGCCCGCCAGCGAGGCAAAACTCGTCCGTTGTACCCGAGGCGCGATCTTCGATGTCGTTCTTGATCTGCGGCCTCAGTCGACATCGTACGGTAAGTGGCACGGCGTCGAGTTGAGCAGCGATAACGGCAGAATGCTCTATCTCCCGCCTGGCTGTGCGCATGGATACCAGACGCTCGAGGCAGGCACCGAGATGCACTACATGACGTCGGCCTTCTACACCCCGACCGCCGTCAGAGGCGTTCGTTTCGATGACCCGGCATTTGGTATCGATTGGCCTTTGGCCGTGACCGAAATGTCCGAACAGGATCGCAACTGGCCGCTGTCAGAGCACTCGTTGCGCGACCGCCCCACGTCGGACGGACTATTGCTGGCGTGATCGCATTCGACGGGGTTATCGAGGGAGATCAAAATGGCTGTTGATACCGTTCTGCAAGTGCGCGAGGCCGCGGGGCGCCCGATCCGTGTAGGCATGGTGGGGGCTGGTGCGACCGGCCGTGCAATCGCGCTTCAACTTGGAACGCCGGTGCCGGGTATGCGCCTGGTTGCGATCGCCAACAGGACACCGGAAAACGCCGAACGGGCTTTGCGCGAAGCCAATGTGCGGGACTGGGTCCGAGTGTCATCGGTTCGGGATGCTGAAAACGCCATCGCGCGCGGCACACCAGTTGTGACGGCAGATCCGTTTCTTCTGACCGCGTGCGAGAACATTGACATCATCGTTGAAGTGACCGGTACGGTTGAAGCCGGCGCTGCCGTGGTTCTTGATGCGATCGATCACCGCAAGCACGTGGTGATGGTCAATGCCGAGCTCGATTCCTTGCTTGGCCCCATCCTGAATGAACGCGCGCTGCAGGCCGGGGTGGTTCTGACGAACACAGACGGGGATGAGCCCGGCGTCGCCATGACGTTGCTGCGTTATCTCAGGACGCTCGGGTTTACGCCCCGTTGCGGCGGGCAATATCAAGGGAATGGTCGACTATTATCGCAACCCGGATACTCAGCGGGCGTTCGCCAAACAGAATGACCAGGATCCCAGGAAAGTCACCTCGTTCGCGGATGCGACCAAGCTGTCGATGGAAACGACGGTTCTGGCCAATGCGACGGGTTTTCGCGCCGGCCGCCGCGGAATGTATGGACCTTCGTGTAAAGACGTTCGGGAGATTGCGGAGCGCTTGCCGGCGGATGGGATGCTTGACACGGGTTTAGTGGATTATGCGCTGGGCGCGGCACCACACACGGGCGCCTTTGTCGTCGTCCATGAAGAATCGCCGCTTAAAAAGGCACAACTCGCCTATTACAAGCTCGGCAATGGCCCCTTCTATGTCTTCTATACGCCGTTTCATCTGCCCCATCTCCAGATCGCTTCGACTATAGGCCGAGCGGTCATTCATCGCGATCCGACCGTTGCGCCGATGGGTGGTCCGGTTTGCGAGGTCGTGACGGTCGCAAAGAGGAATCTTAAGGCCGGTGAACGTCTCGATGGCGTCGGCGGGTTCTGTGCCTACGGTCTGATCGAAAACACCACCGAGGCACGCGCCTCGGGGGCGCTCCCGATCAGCCTTTCCGAGAACTGCGTCCTGCGGCGCGATAAAAGCAAGGACGACGTCGTCTCGTTTGATGATGTCGAGCTGCCTGTTGGGCGCCAGATCGATGCACTCTGGCGCGAACAGCAGGTGAGATGGCCGGTGCTGAGGCGAAGAGCGCACGCATCTGCGCGGCCCGTGCTCGTCGGGTCTATCTGATGACAAGTCCAGCGAACGCGGAGTTAAACTGGTCATGCTGAATCGCTCCTTCTGGCAGTACCGCAGGGTCTTCATCACTGGCCATACCGGCTTCAAGGGTAGCTGGCTCTCGCTGTGGCTTGATGCGATGGGCGCCCATGTGACCGGATATGCTCTCGCGCCTCCGACCGAACCGAGCCTTTTCGAGCGAGCGCGTATTGGCGAATGTATCCACTCGATCCATGGCGACGTGCGCGATTTTGCGGGTCTAAAGTCCGCGATCGCCGAGTGCGATCCGGAGGTGGTCATTCATATGGCCGCGCAGTCCGTCGTTCGCTCCGGCTACGACGAGCCGGTCGGAACCTATGCGACGAACGTGATGGGAACGGTCCATTTGTTGGAGGCCGTACGTCAGCTCAAGCGGCCCTGCGTAGTGCTCAACGTCACGAGCGACAAGTGCTACGCCAACCAGGAATGGGTCTGGGGTTATCGTGAAAGCGACCCGATGGGCGGTCACGATCCCTATTCGAATTCGAAGGGATGCGCCGAACTGGTCACCAGCGCGTATCGGGACTCTTATTTCTCGGCGAACGCGATGTCGCTGTCAGGCGTCGCGTTGGCCAGCGCGCGCGCCGGCAATGCTATTGGGGGTGGTGACTGGACCGCGAACCAGCTTATCCCCGACCTGATCCGGGCATTCATGGATCGGCGCCCTTGCCGCATTCGCAACCCGGCGGCGATACGGCCATGGCAGTTCCTGCTGGAGCCGCTGCATGGTTATCTCCTGCTGTGCGAGAAGCTCGCCGAGGAAGGTTCGCGCTTCGCCTCGGGATGGAATTTCGGTCCGGCTCAGTCGGACGCAAAGCCGGTGTCGTGGATCGCCGACACGCTGACAGCGTCGTGGGGCGAGGGTGCCTCGTGGATGCCCGACGGCGGGAAACACCCAGCAGAAGCGCAACTGCTGCGACTGGATACGTCCAAGTCAATGGCCGGTCTCGAATGGCAACCGGTGTTGCCTCTGGCGCAGGGCCTCGAATGGATCGTCGAGTGGTATCAGGCGTTCCGCGCCGGCGACGATGTCCAGGCCGTCACGCGCCGGCAGATCGAGCGCTACGAGTATCTTCTACGAGATCGGGTTGAGCAGAACGCTGCAGCGCGATCGAGCCTGGTCGCCGATATTCCTCTGCTCTCAACAGTCGAAGGCTAGCCGCAACCGCTACCCCGCAACCAAAAGGGACTCATCTTTCATGCCGAACATCGTCGTTTTGGGAACTGGGATGGCCGGATTCGGTGCGGCCCGCCGAATCCAGCAAGAGGGTATCAAGCCGGTCATGTACGACAAGAATTCGTACTATGGCGGCCATACGATGTCGTTCCGCCACGAGCCTGGCTTTGTCTTCGACATCGGTCCGCACATCTCTTTCACCAAAGATGAGCGTATTCAGGGGCTGCTCGCCGACAACGTCGACCAGCTTTACGAAACCATCCAGATCAGCCTGAACAATTACTGGCGAGGCTACTGGCCGAAGCATCCGGTCCAGCTCCACCTGCATGGCCTTCCAGAAGACGTAATCGTAAAGGTGATTGCCGACTTCGTCGAGGAACGACAAAAGCCCGAACGGCCGGTGAAGAACTACAACGACTGGTTGGTGGCGAGCTTCGGTACCACGTTCGCGGAGCTCTTTCCTAAGCAGTATACGCGCAAGTACCATCTGACGACTGCCGAGAACATGAGTACCGACTGGCTGGGGCCGCGTATCTACCGGCCGAGCCTGGAGGAAGTGCTGCGCGGCGCGATCTCAGCCTCGTCGCCGAACATTCACTACATCACCCACTTCCGCTATCCGAAGCAGGGAGGGTTCGTCTCCTATTTGAAGAAGTTCGCGCCGCTCGGCGATATCAAGTTGAACCACGAACTGGTGTCCATCGATCCACGGATCGGGCAGCTCGAATTCTCCAATGGCGTACGCGCCCAGTACGACGGCCTTGTGTCGTCCGTCCCGCTTCCGGATCTCATCCCCATGATCAGGGGCGTGCCGCGCGACGTGCTGGAAGCGTCACGGCGCCTTGCGTGCTCGTCGTGTGTGCTGGTGAACATCGGGGTGGATCGCGAGGATTTGTCCAGCGCCCACATGACGTACTTTTACGACGAAGACATCTGTTTCACGCGGCTTGGCTTCCCGCACATGCTGTCTGCCAACAACGCTCCCAAAGGGATGGGAAGCATTCAGGCAGAGGTCTATTTTTCCGACAAGTACCGGCCGTTTACGGGATCGCCCGACGACTGGATTGAGCCGGTCAAGGCCGATCTCCTGCGCTGCGGGCTATTGCGCGAAAGCGATACCGTCGTGTTCAGCCAGGCGATGTATCTTCCCTACGCCAACATCATCTTCGATCTCGAACGCGCGGACGCTCTCAAGACCGTTCATGGTTATCTCGACGATATCGGCATCTCCTATTGCGGCCGGTACGGCGATTGGGGGTACATGTGGACGGATGAGAGCTTCAAGAGCGGCGAGGCGGCGGCTGAGAAGGCGCTGTCACAGATCACGGCCTCCTACGGCCGTCAAAAAATGCAGGCGTCATGACTGGTACGCGCACCAGCGTTTGTCCCGCGGAGCCTGTAAATCAGGGCGGGCCGCCACAGGCGAGCTGTGTCAAGGACATACTCGTTTCGCTTGCGGGGCGCAGTAAGATCGGACTCCTGGAGCACTGCGGCACAGGCAATCTTGGAGATGATGCGACCGTCGCGACGGTGCTTCAGCAGATCAAGAGCCGGTGGCCTGCGGCGTCGATCGTTGGCCTGTCACTTGATCCTGTGGATTCCGAGAGACGGCACGGAATTCCCAGCTTTGCGATCCGCCAGAGCATCTTTCCGTTCGAGCAGGAATGGTCGTCTCCGTCGCCTGCTGTCCAGGACGACAGGTATTCGGCGAGGCTGAAGGCGCGGCTCAAGAAGGTCAGCCCCCTGTACCGCGCTGCGAAGGCGATCAAGAAAGTGATGATCGTCTGGCCCATCCAATTTGCAAGAGAAATCGTTTTTCTCGGGCAATCGCTTTTCCTGGCCTCCGAACTCGATCTGCTCGTGATTTGCGGTGGCGGCCAACTCCTGGACTGGGGTGGGCCGTGGGCATTTCCGTACACGCTGTTCAAATGGATTCTTCTCGCCAGGTGCGTACGAGCCAAGTGCATTTTCTTGAATAACGGTGCGGGCCCGCTCGACGCCACCCTAAGCCGATGGTTCATCAGGCGCGCGCTCGCGATGGCAAACTATGTGTCGCTTCGAGACCACGCGTCGGAAGAGGTGCTCCGGAAGGTCGGATTCCGGGGACAGATCAAGGTCGTCGCCGACAGTGCCTGGGGTCTTCGTCTTCCGGAAGGAATTTTGCGACGGAGATCCGAATTAAGCAGGGAACTGGTGATCGGAATCGCTCCGATGGCCTATGGTGATTCCTCACGTCACTGGGTCGACGACAATCATACCTATCGGCATCTGATCGATAGCCTTGCCGAATTCAGTGGAGAGTTGCTTCGTCGCGGTCACCGGATAAGGCTCTTCAGCAGTGACATCTGGTTCGATTCTCAGGCGCTCGCGGATCTCGAAGCAACCATTCACAAGAATGATCCCGCGCTTGCGGCGGATCGCATCACGCGAGAGCCAGTCGCCGACACTGACGAGTTGCTGGTGGCGCTTTCGCGCGTAGATTGCTACGTCACATGCCGCTTCCACGGCGTTGTGTTTGCCTCGCTGTTGAATGTGCCTACGATCGCTCTGGCGCCGCACCCAAAAGTCACGACCTTGATGGGAGACATGGGGCTCTCGGAATATTGCATGGACATTGCAACATGCGATGCGACAGGCCTCACGGAAAGATTCGATCGCCTGCTCGTTAACATGGATGATGTGAAAGTACGCATCCGTCGGCACGTCGCACAGTTCCAATCCCGTCTGGCATCGCAGTTTGACTGCTTATTTCGAGCGAGCCCTGAAACTCACACCGAAGACCAACACGACCAACGATTGATTTCAGTGCGGAGCGTCACATGAGCACGGAATACCGACCATTAGTCAGCATCGTGACCCCAGTTTACAACGGCGAGACATACCTCACCGAATGCATCGAGAGTGTTCTGTCTCAGACCTATCAGAACTGGGAATACATCATCCTGAACAACAATAGCCGCGACCGAACGCTTGAAATCGCCGAGGAGTACCGAAGGCGGGACAGCCGAATTCGTATCTATAGCAACGACACGCTGCTGCCGATCATTGCTAACCACAATAAGGCCTTTAGTTTGATTTCCGCCGAGAGCAAATATTGCAAGGTGGTGTCGGCTGACGACTGGCTTTTCCCCGAGTGCCTGCAGCGCATGGTCGGGCTGGCGGAAGAAAATCCGTCGGTTGGCATTGTTGGCGCGTATCAGCTCAGCGGCGGCGAGGGCATATGGTACGTCCGCAATAGCGGCTCTGCCGTATTCGCAAACCGTCGTATCGGGCCGGGAGCTCTGCCGCGCTCACATGCTGGGAATGCTAAAGGTACTGGGAAATCCTACCTCGGTTATGTATCGGGCAGATCTGGTGCGAAATACCGATAGGTTCTTTCCGAATCCGACCGCGGAAGCCGACACCAGCGCCTGCGTGAAGCATCTGCGGTTCGCGGACTTCGGATTCGTACATCAGGTGCTGTCCCACGAGCGTATCCATAATGTGCGGGTAACGACGGCTTCGCTCGACACCAACGCGTATGTGTCAGCGGCGATCAGCGACTGCCAGGTGTATGGCGAGTGGTATCTGACCAAGCAGGAACGCGAGGCTCGCATCGGTGAGCTAGTGGACCAGTACTACACGTATCTGGCCGCGAGCGCGTTCAAGTTCAAGGGTAAGGAGTTTTGGAATTATCACATCGGAAGGCTTCAAGAGCTTGGGTTCCGGTTCGACAAGCGCAAACTGTCCGCGGGTGTCGCCTCGAAGGCGCTCGACATGCTTTTGAACCCAAAGCACACGGTTCAAATGGTCTCGGGTCGCATGCGGCTCAATCGGGCACTCAAAGCCGCCAGTGCGCCTGAGAAGAACAAGCGCCGAGGGCTGAAGACGCGCGCAACTGTCTGTCGCTGATTTACGGTGACTGAATTATGTGCGGCCTTGTCGGAATGTTCGGACATGACCCTGACTCTCCTCGGATGGTGGATGCATTGAGGCGGATGGAACCATTCAAAGCTTTGCGGGGGGAATAATGAGTATTTTAAACTCGCGGCTCGCGCCAAATCTCTCACCAGATGACTTCGGCGAATTATCAAATCCACACGGAGCAACCAGGAAACTGGCGGCTGAAAAACGACCGATCTGCGTCGATCTCGATGGTACATTGATAAAAACAGATGCGTTGGTGGAGGGGATCGTCACGATTTTGTCCTCTCGCAGTGGAATAGCGCATCTCAGCTCTTTGGTGACCTCAAACAGGGCAACGTTAAAGCGGCGAGTTGCCGAGATTGCCGGGTGCACGCCCGATCTATTGCCCTACAACACCGAGCTCATCGCATATCTGAATAAAAAACGTCAGGAAGGGCATCGACTCGTGCCTCGCTACCGCGGCCGATGCGCGAGTTGCTCATGCTGTCGCGGACCATTTAGAGCTGTTTGACGAGGTCATTTGTTCGGACGGAATACGCAATTTGAAGGGAGACGAAAAGGCGGCCGCATTGATTGAACGCTTCGGTCGGAAAGGGTTCGATTACGTCGGCAATGATCTAAGTGACTTGCCGATCTGGCGTGCGGCGGCAAGCGTCGTTACGGTCAATGCATCGCGACGTGTTATGCATGAAGTGCGTCAGCTCGGGTTACCAACAACAACATTTGAGACCCGACCGACCCTGATTTCTGCCGCTGTGCGCGCGATGCGTCCACATCAGTGGTCAAAAAATGTGCTGGTGTTCGTGCCGATGATCATGGCTCACGCTGTGAACGAAGCCAGTGCGTGGATAGGTGCGCTTGGGCTATTTCTGAGCCTTTGCGCAACAGCATCGGCCCTCTACATTGTAAACGACCTTTTGGACCTCAGTTCGGATCGGCGTCATCCGCGAAAGCGAACGCGGCCATTGGCAAGCGGTGCCTTGCCGATCCCCATTGCAGTTTGGTTGGCGGTCGTTCTTGTCTCGTTTGGTATAGGCCTTGGATGGCTTTCCGGGACTATCGTGATCCTCCTGACATATGCGGTGGCATCGCTCTCGTATTCGCTTGTTCTGAAGCGCTTCCCGCTGATCGACGTGTTCGTGCTTGCCGGTCTCTATACATTGAGGGTGCTTGGCGGCGGCGTCGCCTCAGGGCACCGCGCAACGCTATGGCTACTTGCATTCGCGGGGTTCACCTTTTTGAGCCTGGCCCTGGTCAAGCGAGCCGGAGAATTACTGAGCATCGAGCGATCTCACGATAAACACAGTAACGCGCGGCGAGGTTATCAAGCGGGCGACTCCGCGATTATTGAAATGTTTGGTTGTGCGTCGGCGTTCTCGTCTGGCGTGGTTTTGGCGCTGTTTGTTGGTAGCAGCTCGGCCTTTCAGCAGTATAGGGCGCCCGAGGTCTTGTGGTTGATCGTGCCTATCATCATTCTTTGGCACTGCCGACTTTGGTTGGCGACCGTGCGCGGCAATATGCATGACGATCCGATCGTGTACGCGTTTCGCGACTGGGTGTCCTGGGTGGTCGGCGCCACCATCCTCCTCATTATGTTCGCAGCCGCAATCGGCATTACACTCAACTAGGGCATTGAATTTATGGCCGGCATATCCTTCTCGTGAGCGACACGCGCGCATGACCCTAACCTCACTGGGAACGATCATCCTGAGCGTGACCCTGTCAGCGATCGGGCAAGTCTGCTTCAAGATCGGCCTGAACTCATTGAACCACGCGGGAACATCCCTGGGGCCCGTGAAGAATATCGCGCTCGCCCTCCTGACACCGGGCGTGATGGCGGGACTGGGGTTCTATGTCGTCGGCACCCTGCTGTGGCTGAGCGCGCTGGGTCGAATGGAACTGTCCCAGGCCTACCCGTTCGTCAGCTTGGGCTTCGCGCTCACGACGTTCGGCGGGTGGTGGCTCTTCAGCGACCAGGTGTCAATCCAGCGTGTGGCCGGCATCGCCGTCATCATGGTTGGGATTGCGCTGGTGGCACGCACCTGATGGTGGCGTACTGGTGACGAGGTAATGGATCATGGAGCGGGCAGAGCTGGGTGAACGCGGCGCGCCTTGAAGAGTGCAAGCTCGGGAGAGGGGATCTTATCGATGTTTCACATCAGCGGCCCGGTCTTTCTTCTCGCGTGGTCGTTTACGCTTGGACTTGCCCTTGTTGCCTCGTACCATATCAACTCTCGATATGCTCAAGGGGGACCGGCGATTCAGGTTCCGCGCCCGGTGGTGGCATCGCCACCAAAGCAACCGCGCTGGCCCCTGTGGCTTTTTGTTATTTTCCTGGTGTGCTTCGTTCTCATTCTGGTGTGGGGGGAGGATTTCGCGTACTGGGATGACGAGATGTTTACGAGATTTGCTATCCGAGGAATTAACTTTGGGCCTCCAATCTACCCTGATGTGGGCCGGTTCTGGCCCTTGGGTATGCAGGAATTCAACGTCTTAAAATATATTTCAGCCTCCCATTTTGCATTTCGTTCCTTTGCCATGGTGGAGCTCATCGCTTGGGCTTGCGTCACGGCTGCGGCGCTTCGAGAGTTTTCGCTGCGTTTTCGTATTGTGACGCTGCTAGCCATAATGCTTACGCCCGGTTTTGTGATTTCATTCTCTGTGCTCGTCAACCCAGAGCGAAATATTCTGTTCTTCCTCTCTTGCTACATCCTGTGTCGACGTCAGTTCTCTTCTACGGGATCTGTGGTGTGGTTGATGGGATCTCTCGTCTCGGTCCAATTCGCCCTTTATTACAAGGAGCCCGTCTGGCTCATTTTCATGGGGCAATCGTTCACGAGTTTGCTCCTCGCCTGGAAATCGAAGGAAGGTCCGATTCCGCTCCGCGCCTTTATCGGGAGAAATATTGCAGACATCGCGACGGTGGTTATGGCCTGCGCTTTCCTTTTATTCTTTTTCGTTGGGATGTTTGGCAGGCCGTTGGGTTACGTTGACACTCATAAACTCGATCTAGGGACGACGGTGGTGAGCTATCTGGAGCTCGATCCCTTGGTCTTTGTATTGTTGGCGGTGGTCGCTGTCCGGATGGCCAAAGGCTTCAGGTGCTTTGGTGAGATCGACTTGTTTTGGCATTCACTTGCCGTTGGGGGGGCGCTTTACGCCTTGGTGTATATGGGCCTTCGCTTGTTCAACGCCTATTACATGGCACCCGTCGATGCCATCGCCGTGATCTATTTGATGCAGTCCGCTCGGCTCTGGCTCCGAGGGGCGTCTCCAATTCGGTCGCGCGCCTTGATTGCGGTTGGCGCGTTCATTGCGGTTCTTAATGTTCTCTTTTCAGCTAACTATTTTATCCTTCAAAAGGGCACGATTGCGGGACACGTGCAGTTCGCAAGTTTTCTGGGTGATTTCATCAAAGCAAAAGCAACCCCGCCCGTAACCATCTTCTTTCCACACGCGGATGGTTATCGCCTGATGGAATTATCGGCCTTCCTGGAGTACAAGGGCATCTCTCTTTCAGACATCCGCATGCAAAGTCCGCTGCAATTCCCTCGGGGCCTTTGCGTTGGTTACCGGCCGGATCGATGCGAGCATAAGGATGATCCCAGAGGAGCGGACCTCATAGTAAAATTACCTCAAGACGATCCCGTGGAAGATCTGAACGCGGGGCGTACAAATAAAGTTAAGTTCGCGTACAAGCCTCCGCTGGTTACGTCCGGGACCATGCCGTTTTTCGAATATTTCAATTTGAGTAGTGGTCATAGGGGGCCGCTCTCGAAGGAATGGCTGCAGCTTATCGCTTATGCAGGCCCGGTCTCTCGGTATCCAGCAGAGGTGAATTGCGGCGTGCGCTAGCGGCAATGATTGAACAACGGCCGTCGCCTTCTCCAGGTCGAGGTGTATGAAACAACCCCTGTTGGCGCGCGAACTTTCCAAGCGAGAGGACCCCGTTGGTCCATTCGACACCCCTGCAGCATATCGCCTATCATACGTCCGCCTCCATGCGGACGGACATCGACTAGCCCCGAAATCTCGCCAAGTCGGTTACGGTCGAATAGCTCTCGTAGCCTCGGGGATCGCGAACCGCGGTTGCGTTGCTTTAGTCCATGGCCCGCGCGAAAGGTTCATGTACGGTACGGAATGCAGACAAATCCGCCACCGGTAGGGTTAATTTGCAAGTGCCTGGCTCGAAGGGAGTACTCCCTTTGTGTTCCGCCAGATCCCTTCGTTCGCTTCTCCACGAAATAGTCCCGGCATAGTCTTCTTCGTGGAAAGTTGGGCTAGGGGTTAACATGCTAGTGACAACGGAACTCTCCGCTGCGGAGCTGGAGGAAGCTGCGCAGCGCATCAAATCACTCCGCCGCGCTGCCACGGAGCATGCGGTTGAGATCGGGCGCGAGCTTCTTCGCATCAAGGAAAGCCTGCCTCGCGGTGCGTTTGTGAAATGGGTCGAGAAGGCTTGCGAGTTCAAAATAAGGACCGCGCAGGATCTGATGAAACTCGCCCGAGAGGCAGATACCAATACCAAGCTCGTCGCACTCATGGTTCCTTCGACGCTTCGCGTCTACCTCTCCAAGACCACGCCACCGGCCGTTCGAACCAGCATTCTGAAGCGGCTTGAGAGCGGCGAGTATGTTTCTCGCAACGAGTTATATTCCGAGGCCCTCAACGCGAAAGTGAAGTCGCATCCCAAGACTGGCAGCGAGATGGCGGACGAAGAGCTGTTTGCAGGTCCCGATCTTCTCAGAGCCGGAGGCAGCCCGGCCGATCTTAAAGGCGACAGGTCACGAATTGCAGCCGAGCTCCTGATCCGACGGCTGGGCCGGAAGGATTATGAGCTGATTATGGAGGGCATGAACTGGGAGATCTGGAATCGGATCCTTGTCTGGATGTGGGCTGCGCGCGTCGTGGACGGCGAACGGCTCGAACTGGTTCAGCCGGGCGCCCGTGCCGTCCCATCCCTCATGGCGACCGCGGGTAAGCTGCAGTGAGACTGATTTGATTTCATTTGGTTCGGGTCCGCTTCCCTGTCGGGACGAGGTCGGGCAAGTGGGAATCAGAAAAAGCGTGATTTTAGAAAAAGACGTTATTTGAATTTGAAAAAGACATTTGTCTCGGCTCGAGCGTTAGACGATATATGAAGATTGGAAGTCCCATGTTTGGCGAGCGCTCACCGTTGAGGACGTTCGGATTCCTGAGCCTCCGTCGCCGCTACAGACTGGTCGCTGCCTGTGGCGCGCTGTTCGTGCTCGCCGGTCTGCTCTTCATTGTGCTTAGGCCAACGAAATACACGTCCGCGACGCAGTTGCTGGTCTATGTCAGGCAACTACAACCGGGTCCGGATCTGGTCATTTCGTCAGGGCGCGCCGACCTCACCCAGGTGCAGAACGAGATCGAGATCATTCAGTCGCGCGGCATGCTCGCCAAGGTGGTTGGTGCGCTGAATCTCAGCTGATGATGGTGAGATCGTTCCCGCTAGGACATGGTTTCGCGCCTTGGGCGAAAGGCTCTTTCGCGGGCCGGAATCGACGTCCGATGCCAGCCGCACAAAGCTGGAGCGCGCTGTCGAGTTTCTCGAGAAGAATGTTACGGCAAAAAGAGTCGGCACCAGTCATACGATACTGGTCAGCGTAACGACCTCCAATCCGGGCAAATCGCAGCGCATCGCGAATACGATCGGGCAGATTGCGCTCCAGGCGCGTGTCAGCGCGGAGCAGGAAGGTAGCCGTTCGCCGCTGCTGCGGGAGCGACTGCAGGGGCTGGGTCCGAACGCGTACGTCATATCGGCCGCTGGCGTCGCAGGCCGGCCGGACGGGCCGCGAAAAACCCTCGTCATGCTGGCGGCATTGGTTTCCGGCCTCGCTGTCGGATCGGTATTGGCGATGATACTGGACTTGGTAAACCGTACGGTACGTACTGCTGCGCAAGTCGAGTATCTCGGGCTGGAGTGCATCGGCGCTATTCCACGGCTTCGGCAATATCCGCCCATCGGTGCGAGTTCGCCCGCGTCTGCACGCCATCCTGCGGATCCAGCTGAGTTCCGGCCGAACGGGATGCTGGATCAGACACTTCGCCGGACGATGACGGCGATCGTGGCGTCGAAGGCGCGGGCCATCGGAATAACCTCGGCTGTTGCGCAGGAAGGTGCCACGACGGTCGCTCAGCATCTCGCGCAGATGGCGGCCATGTCCCGGAAAAAAGTACTGCTCGTCGAGGCAGGTCAGAGCGAAGTAGTGCCGGTTACGGGGGATGAACCCGGGCAAATTGTGAGTGCCTCTGATGAAAGGTGCCCACGCAGTGGCATCGTTTTTGACGAACGCACCGGGCTCGACGTTCTCAAACTCGATCACAGAGGTAGCGCTCGTGATGCGGCGGCGTGGCGGATGCATTGCGACCCGGATGATCTTGGCGTCTACGACTTTGTCTTTGTTAATTTGCCTCCGCTTGAGTTAGGCCCTGAGTTTCGCATGACTGCGCAGGATCTCGATGGAATTCTGCTGGTCATAAAATGGGGGAGCACCGAATTCGACCGGATAGAGCGGGCAATCACGGCATCGGGCGTAGCTCCATCCGAGTTCATTGGTGCCGTCCTGAACATGGTGGACGACCGGATGATCGGAAAGTTTGGAGACAAACTTTGGGAGGCGGAGGCTGCGCTTGCTGCCCGGCGCTATCCGTTCGAGTTCTTGATACCTGCTGAACGACCGGTCGGATGATCGATGAAACGAAGAGGTGCGGTGATGAAACGAGGGCATCGATGGATAGGGATTATCGGATCAGCGTTGCTCGCTGTGTATATGCTGAGCAGCAGTACGATATGGGCCGCAGCTGACTACGTAATTCGCGCCGACGACAGGCTCAAGATCAAGATATTTCAGTATCCGGAATTGAGCGGCGAGTACTCCGTCAGCGCGAACGGGACGATCTCCATAGCGGCGATCGGCGAAATTTCGGTCGACGGCTCATCGACCAAGGAAGTCGCGAGCCGGATTTCGGAGCGGTTTATCCGGGCCGGCCTTTCGGACAAGCCCGGTACTTCGGTCGAAGTCCTGCAGTCGCGCCCCGTATACGTCCTTGGCGATGTCCAAAAACCCGGCGAATACCCGTTCCGTCCGGGAGTGACCGTCCTGCAGGCGGTCAGCTTTGCTGGAGGATGGCTGCGCTTCAACGAGCCCGGTCTGATGCAGCTTGGACGCGACACCATCAACATCAGGGGCGAACTGCGCAACCTTGTGCGGAAATATTACCAGCTCGTCGCGCATCGCGCGCGTGTAAATGCCGAGCTCATGATGAGCCGCGATGTGGAGTTTCCCGCCGACCTTGTGCGGCAGTCGCAGAAGGACGGCACATTGTCGCAACTGATCGATGAAGAACGGTCGCTTTTGAGCATCCGCGTCGAGGCGATGAAAACCCAGATTGAAAGTCTGGAGCGGACACGGGGCCTCTATGAGCGCGAGATCGAGACGGTGTCGCGCCAGATCGGGGCTAACAAGGTACAATCCGATAGCGTCAGCAACGAACTCAATGACGTCAAAACCCTGGCACGGCAGGGTCTTGCGACGGCCACTCGGCAAATGAACCTGGAGCGCATGTTGGCGCAGCTTGAGATGAACGAGCAGGGATTCCAGACCCTCATCTTGCGCTCGCGTCAGAACATATCTCAGGTCGACCAGAAGATCTTCGATCTCAAGAGCGAACGAAATGCAAATCTGACAGCTGAACTACAGAAGACCCGGGTCGACCTTGATGAGGTCGGCATCAAGTTCGAGACAAACCAGAGCCTTCTCGTTGAAGCGCAGCTCACCGTGCCGACTCTGGTTGGCAATTCGGACGGCGTGACCGAGGCGCGCAGTCTGACAGTCGTTCGCGTCCAGGATGGGAAGGCGCAGACGATCGAGGCGGACGAGAACACCGAGCTTCTACCGGGAGATGTCCTCAGGGTGCAGAGGAGTATCATCCCGACAACAGCACTGGGGCTGGAGCAGCTTGGGCCACGAAACATTATCACTCAAACGAAGGCGCAGAAGTAGGCGATCTTGGTCGGACTCATGCGATGCCGTGTGCGTCCGTATTCCGCTTCGCTTGCGAGTGGGGGACCTGCCAGGCGAGTACACCTTTAACCGGTAACTGGGAGGCTGAGGATGATCGACAGAGACGACTGCACGAAAGATGGAAAGGAGGCGGGTGCGCTGACCGTCCAACAGCAGATGCTTGCGCTGGCGCCCAACCTACGCGCCTTCGCCATGTCCATCTGTGGCAGCGCCGACAAGGCGGATGACCTGGTGCAGGAAACGATGCTCCGCGCCATCACCAGAATTGACAGCTTCCAGCCAGGCACAAACCTCGGTGCCTGGTTGACGACGATCCTTCGAAACTGCTTCCTGTCGGAGCTCCGAAAACGCCGCTACGAGGTGGAGGATGCCGACGGCGCGTATGCCCATGCGTTACGAGCGGCGCCGGAGCAGGAAAGCGCGCTGGAATTCAAGGAGCTTCGCGCGGCGCTCAGGGAAATGCCGTTCAACCAGCGCGAAGCGTTGCTGTTGGTGGGCGCGGCGGGGCTCTCCTACGAGGATACCGCGACGATCTGTCGAGCCACGACAGGCACTATCAAGAGTCGGATCAATCGGGCTCGTTCGCGACTGGCCTCGCTGCTCGCAATCGAGAGTGTCCACGAGATTGGCTCCGATAATCAGACTCGTGCGATCCTGGGGGCAAATCAGGGCCCCGGTTCGACACAATGGATCGTTTGAAACTCGAAAGCTGAGTTGCTCCAAACGAGTAAACTTTGATGGCCGCGCCGTTACGGCGCGGCGTCTACCGCTCCCGCAGGCTGTCGTGCCGATAGCGGGTAAGGGGCGAAAGCAGGTAGCTGATGATCCGTCGCCTGCCGGTCTTGATCTCGGCCGTTATAGCCATGCCGGGGGAAAGATTGACCGATTTGTCCTCGATATCGAGCTGCGTGCGATCGAGCGAAATGCGCGCGGAGTAGAGCAACTCCTGGCCCCGCGGTTCGCTGCTGGTGGATTCGGAGCCAAGCGCCTTGTCGCCTGCCCCGTCGGCGGGTTTTTCGCGGGTGATGGCATCGTGCGAAACGCCGAGTATCGTTCCGTGCAGTAATCCGTAGCGCGTGTAATTGAATGTGTCGATCTTGACCGCGGCTTCCTGGCCGGCGCTCACAAACCCGATGTCTCGATTGGAAACCATGGCCTCGATTTCCAGCCGGCTTTCCGCCGGAACGAGGAGCATCAGCGTCTGCGCCGGCGTGACGATGCCGCCGATCGTATGAATCGCGAGCTGTTGCACCACTCCATCGACTGGTGCCGTCAGTCTTTGCAGGCTTCGGCGTTGTTCGGCTTTGATGATGTCCTGGCGCAGGCCGGACGCTTTTTGCTGGGCCTTTCCAAGTTCGTCGAACAGGCCGCGTTCGTATTCAGCAACTGTCTTGCCGCGGACTTCCGTCAACGCGACAATCGCGGCATCTGCTTCGCTGTTCCGGCTTTGGTTGACCAGAATGTCCTGACGTTGACTGACGAGATCCTGCAAGTCGGCCAGATAGGTTATCTTGGAACCCAATTCCTTTTGAAATAGCTGCTCGCGAATCTCGACCCGTTGCTGGAGAGGCGCGATGGTCGCTTTCAGTTTGTCAACTGAGGCCTGAATCGTACTGCGCTCAGCGGCCTTTTGCGCCAGCTGACCGTCTATATTCGCAAGCTTGGCCTTCTGTTCGCTGCTTTGGCTGACGAGGTACCCGCGCTGCATGTCAACGAGGTCAGCGGGGGCGTTCGCCGGCGGATTGAAGGCCGCCAGCGGATTGTCCTTGTTGGCGATCGCAGCCTGCAGCCTGGCGATGTCGAGCTCGCTGGCCATTAGATCGCCGTGCAAATGTCCGAGTTCGGCGTTGATCGCTGTCGTATCAAGCTCGATCAGGACGTCGCCCGATTTGACGCTCTGACCGTCACGGACCTGGATCGCGTGCACGACTCCGGTCTCGAACGGCTGAATTGTCTTCGTGCGGCCGCTCGGAATGATCTTGCCGGGAGCGAGCGCCACGATATCCACGGTGCCGATGCACGACCAGACCAGCGCTATGCCGAAGACCGCGATGATGCTGAATGCTATCGACCGGCCGAGCGGGGACGGTGGCGTTTCAACGATCTCGAGTGCGGCTGGCAGGAAGGCAAGCTCGTCGGACCGCATACGATTTTCGTCAGGCAACCGCGCGACGACCGCATTTCGAAGCGAGCGGGAATGCGCGACCAACGACCGAGAATGCTCGACAACGCGGACAACCGCGGTGCGGGTACCGTACTGCGCAGTCGTTGCCAGTGCCGTCGCCAGGTTTTTACGTGCCAGCGACAGCCAGGCGGCCTCGAGGCGCCACACCAACTTCGTGAGCGCGCCGGCCTGTCCCAACAAGACGAGCCGGCCGTCCCATTGCGCCTCGAATTCGGTTCGCGTCATCACCGTCGAACGCTCGGCACGCGATGCCAGCACCAGCGCCTTTTCGTGATTGACCTTGCCGAGCAACAGGAAGCGCCCATCTTGCAGACCGACGATGCCCGGTAGCGGGAGGGCCGCGAGGTCGTCCCAACTGGTCGTCCGGGAGCGTGCGGCGAAACCGTACGCCTTTGCGCCGCGCAGCATCTCGCCAATGCCAACGGTGCCTTCGCCAACGTGCTGACGAAGTTCGTCGACCGTCGTCGTGACGCTGCGCAAACGCAGCAGAACCTGCAGGGCCCAAAGTCCGGATTCGTCGTTTGATCGTTCGTTCATAGCGTTCGCCTGGCTGCGGCGTGTCCCGTTCGAAGTGATAGGTGTAACGCGGTTTTCTCCAGAAGCGCGTTCATGAAAAGTCCATGGTTGCGGCCCCTCAATGAGCCTCGCGGCTGCGAATAGACGAGGAGTGTTGGTCTGCGAGTGTGATCAATGGCGATGATGATCGTCTTGCGCCGGAGCGATAAGGCATTTGGCCGCCGGCGAGAGGCGCGCTTGTGACATCCGGCAGGCCGGACTGCAGACGATGCAAAGCCGCATATCGGCCGCCGCTCCCGACCAGCGTTTCGTGCGTACCGTCCTCAATTATCCGGCCGCGTTCGATAGTGATGATGCGGTCCGCCATGCGCAGGGTGGAGAGCCTGTGGGCGATGATAAGCACGGTCCGCGAGCGCGTTATCTGCGTCATATTCTGCTGAATAATGTGTTCGCTCTCGTAGTCGAGTGCGCTCGTCGCTTCGTCGAAAATGAGGATGCGCGGATCGGTAATCAGGGCACGGGCGATGGCGATCCGCTGTCGCTGCCCTCCGGACAGGCTGCCGCCCCGCTCTCCGACGATGGTATCATAGCCGTCGGGAAGCTTGAGGATGAAGTCGTGCGCTCCGGCCAAAGTGGCGGCCGCGATGACGCGTTCGGTCGGGAGGGCAGGGTCCGACAACGCGATATTATCCCGGACCGACCGGTTGAAGAGGATGCTGTCTTGCAGGACCACGCCTATCTGCCGGCGAAGCCAGGACGGGTCGACTTGCGCGACATCGACCCCGTCGACCAGCACGCGGCCGGCCTCGGGCAAGTAAAGGCGCTGCGAGAGTTTCGCCAAGGTGCTCTTGCCGGACCCGGAGGGGCCTACGATTCCGATCACTTGTCCGGCCGGAATGTCCAAATTGATCTCGTGGAGAATCTCCGGGCCGTCTATCTTGTAGCGAAAACTGACGTGCTCGAAGGAGATATCACCGCGGATCGAGGGGAGCGCCATCCGGTTCGGATTATAGGTCGGTTCGGGCGCGGTGTTGAGAATGTCGCCGAGCCGGGCGATCGATAGTCGTGCCTGATGGAAATCCTGCCACGTCTGCGCCAGTCGCAGGACGGGGGAACTGACATGCCCTGCCAGAAGGTTGAAGGCAATGAGTTCGCCGACGGTAAGCTCGCCCGCTATGACCAGCTTCGCGCCCATATACAAAATGACAGCTGTCACCAGCTTGCTGATGAACTGAACGGCCTGGCTCGCCGTGTTGCCCAGGCTGAGCACGCGGAAACTCGCCGCGACGTAGGCGGCCAACTGCTCTTCCCAGCGCTGCTGCAGTTGCGGTTCGACCGCCATCGACTTGAGCGTCTCAACGGCGGTCACACTCTCGACCAGAAATGCCTGGTTCTCCGCTCCGCGCGCGAATTTGTCATCGAGGTATCTGCGAAAAAGCGGCGTCGCGGCTACCGATATGGCGACGTAGACGGGTAATGAGACCACCACGATCCACGCCAACAGCGGCGAATAGAAGAACAGGGCTGCGATGAACACGATCGTGAAGAAAAGATCGATCGCGAGCGTTAGTCCCGAACTGGTGAGGAAGTTGCGGATGTTCTCCAGTTCGCGAACGCGCGCCACTGAGTCGCCGACGCGCCTGGCCTGGAAATAGCTGATCGGCAGCGCGAGCAGGTGACGAAACAGCCGGGCACCAAGCTCGACGTCAATGCGGTTCGTCGTATGCGAGAAGAGGTAGGTGCGCTGGAATCCGAGGATCGCCTCAAACAGGGCGATTGCGATGAGCCCGATCGCCAGAACGTCCAAGGTGCTCATGCTTCGATGCACCAGCACTTTATCGATGACGACCTGAAAAAAGAGAGGCGAGACAAGAGCGAAGAGCTGCAGGAAGAACGATGCGACCAGAACTTCGCCGAGGAGCCACCGGTATTTGTGAATGGCACCCATGAACCAGCCGAGATCGAACCGGCGGGCGAGGTCGGTGAGGGACGCCCGCTTCGTCATCAGCACGAGCCGGCCGTCCCAGGCGGCTTCGAGTTGGCCGCGTGACATTATGGCCGGCCCAGGCGCATCCGGTACCTGGACCAGGATCTGATCTTCGCCGCGCCGACCGAGCAGCAGGAAGCTCCCGTCGCGCAGTGCGGCGATCGCTGGGAGCGGCGTACGCTCCAGCCGCGACCAATCCGTTCTCACAGAACGGGCTTTAAGGCCCAGCCCCTTGGCGCAGCGGATCATCTCCGCGATGCCAATCGGGCGTCCGGAAAACTGATGCCGAACCTGGTCTGCATCGACGCTAACGCCCTGACTACGCAGCATGAAGACGAGCGCGCTTAAACCGCCGTCAGGTGATGGTCGAGTATCTTCGGAAGGCTTTTCCAATAGTCGTTGTCCCGTATCTTAAATGCTTGCGCGCCAAGTTTTGCTTGGCGCGCAGCTGTTTCCTGGCTTGGAGCGCTTTGATCTTGCGGCAACAAAGGCCGAATTTCGTCGCGCTCCGCTAATTCAGCCGTGTGGCCTCGCCAGTGTCTGGGAGATGTTGGCCCACGCCTGGTGTTGGTGCGGCGATCCGGCCGCGGGCGCAGGGTTGGTGAAGCTCGAGGCCATGTACTGATTGAACAAAGCCGTCTTCGAGGCGAGCATCCCATCGGCTGCCGTCGAGTTTCCGCTGGCGGAAGCCGTGTTGGCCGTGTAGCCGAGCGTCGTATGGTTGCCGAAACCAGACAGCGCGCCGGCCGGAGTCGAGCTATCTCCCGTTGCTGGTGCAGTGGACTGCGAGACGTCCATGTGGTGGCCGTGGCCCCACTGACCCGGCCAGCCGCCATGCGACGACGAACCACAACCCGACGTCCCGGTCGATCCTCCCGACGTCGGAGGCGAGGTTACGACCGGAGGGGTCGCACCGCCGGATGCACCAGTCCCCGGAGGCGAGGTCACGACCGGAGGGGTCGCACCGCCGGATGCACCGGTGCCCGGAGGGGCGGTCACCACTGGCGGGGTCACGCCGCCCGAAGAACCGGTGCCTGTTCCCGTACCCGGCGCGGTGGTCGCTGGCGGATCCTTCACCACGATGGACTGGGCCGCGCTCGTGACCGGCGTCCCGGTGTTGTCGGTCGCGGTCGCCGTCAGGGTCGCGGTCGGGTGACCGTGTCCCTTGTAGTTCGAGTTCAACGTGAGCCCGCTGTTGACCTGCGCCGCCGTCAGCGTGATCGAGCTCCCGCTGAAGGTCTTGTGGTCGAGATTGTCGGTGATGGTCTCGTACTTCGGCAACCCGGCGATGTTGACCGTCACGTTGTCGCCGGCATGAGGCACGCTCACGCCGATGCCGAGCGATACCGTGCCGCCGGGACTGACCGACAGCGTAGGATCCGCGACGGTGAGCACTGGCGCGGTAGGATTCGTCGGCGCAGTGGGATTCGTCTGCGAGCCCGACGCGATAATGGCGAGCGTCCCGGCCGGCTGGGTCGGCGCGCCCGAGATATTGACGGCGTTGCCCGCTGCATCCTTGACCCCACCGAGGTTGAACCCGGTGATCGCGAGGTCAGCGGCGCTCTGGCCCGCCCCGACGGTGTAATCGAACGTCAAGGTGTTGGTGCCGGAGCCGCTGACATATTTGGCGGTGCCGTTGCTGTTCAGCGCCAGGGTCGGCGTGCCGGTAACGTTAACCGCCTCGCTAAAGTTGAGCGACAAGCGGACGGTGCCGCCGACGCCGACCGTGCCGGTGCCGTTGGTTACTCCGTTGCCGTTGGCCGCGACCCATTGCAACTTCGGCGCAGTGGTATCCGTTGGCGCGCTGGGATTGTTGGCGCGGTAGGATTCGTCGGCGCAGTGGGATTCGTCTGCGAACCCGACGCGATGATGGCAAGCGTTCCGGCCGGCTGGGTCGGCGCGCCCGAGATATTGACGGCGTTGCCCGCTGCATCCTTGACCCCGCCGAGGTTGAACCCGGTGATCGCGAGGTCGGCGGCGCTCTGGCCCGCCCCGACGGTGTAATCGAACGTCAAGGTGTTGGTGCCGGAGCCGCTGACATATTTGGCGGTGCCATTGCTGTTCAGCGCCAAGGTCGGCGTGCCGGTAACGTTAACCGCCTCGCTAAAGTTGAGCGACAAGCGGACGGTGCCGCCGACGCCGACCGTGCCGGTGCCGTTGGTTACTCCGTTGCCGTTGGCCGCGACCCATTGCAACTTCGGCGCAGTGGAATCCGTTGGCGTTGTAACCGGCGGCGTCGTGACAGGCGGCGTTGTAACTGGCGGCGTCGTGACAGGTGGCGTCGTGACAGGTGGCGTTGTGACGCCGCCCGAGCCCGACCCGCCCGATGAGCTGCCTGAGCCAGGGTTCACCGCCTGAAGCAGCGGCGTGATATTTGCCATGTCATGCCACAACGCTGTCATGGTCGCATTGTCGTAGGCATTCGCCTGGGCACGAATGTTGGTTACGCCACCGGCAACGTCGACGACGTACGCACCGTATTGTTGCATTGCCTTGAAGACTTCCTGGCCGAGCGCGGAAAGTCCGGACGGCATTGGCGTGTTCGGCGAGATCCCGAGAAGCTCTCCCTCCTTTACAATGCCACTTGAACTGCCGCCGTCGCTCGAGATCGCATTGCCAACGGCGCCGGGCAGCGCAAGCGAGGAATCGACCACGAGCTGCAAGGCGTGATCGATCGTGCCGGTATCCGTTTGAGCCTTGACTAGCAGTCCGCCCAACTCGCTCGCGCCAACGGCCGTAGTACCAGCACTGAGAAACGGAGCTTTGCTGCCCCATCCATCGCCAGTGACCACGTTATCCGATCCGTATGATGAAGCCGTCGCGGTCGTGTTACTGGTTCGGTTGAACTGCCAAAAATTGTAGGCGATGTCGCCATCGATAACAACCAACTCGCCGTCGGTGCCATTGGCGCCGTTGGCGGTCGCCGGCATGTGAACGCTGACCGTGCCTGCGGGATATCCCCAACCCCCGGGAACACTGACCTGAACAACCGGATCGGAAGAGGACGCAACGTAGACCGACGGCGAACCTCCGGTCCAAGCGACGTTGTAATTGTACCCCGTCGAACCAGGCCAATTCAGCTTTGTGTAAGTCGAGTTCGTTGGAATTGGCGTATTCCAGCTCGATGAGGCAGAAAACGGCGCAGTCGCGAGTGAAACCATTAGTCCCGTTCCTTATTTCTATTGTGTTGGTAGATTTAAGCGGAGGTGTTGGTAGGTGCAGGCTGGTCGGGATCACCAAGCGTACGTTCCTCGCTCGATCGAGGAAACGTAACTAACTAATTAGGACAACCATCACGAGATGATGATTCGTTCCGCTTGATAAGCTAACCCATCCGCGAGCAACTTGGCGACATATCGTGTTTGTAATGTGATGCTAAAACGAAATTGTTCAGGCGCGGGACGTTGTGGATATTTGGCTATATTCACCGGTCATCGCTCTCCAGTCTTGCGAATAACTCATTCGATTTATTGAAAGATTCATCGCCAACGAAAGCGATCAGGATTGTTTTCCTTCCTGTCGCCTCCTTCATCTCGCCTCGTTCGTGTCGCCGGGGTGCACCACTGACTACCGTTACGCCAAATTAGGTGCCCCAGGCATTGACCAACAAGGTGCGAGGTAGCTCTTCTTTGCGCTGGGTGCGTGCGATTTGCTCGATCGAAACTTTCGCTCTGTGGCAACATTTATTCGCAGCATTTATTGACGGTCTTCTCGTGGCCGGTCGCTCCGACGATGGATTCCAGCAATGCGGACCGCTTGGTTCGCTTGGTGCGAGCCGCGCAACCGCGGTTGTGCGAGATCGTGGATCGCGCGGATCATTAAACGTGAGGGGCATCGGTCGTCGGGAGTTGAGGTCAGCGCTAAGCCGGTTCATCGGCTTGAGCTGTTCACCGGCTGACGCGGGGACGGAGGAAGGCGCGGATTGTCGCGGAGATAGCAGTGAGCGGCGAGTCTGTCTCGGCCGTAGTCCGATGGCCACGCGACCGAGCGTAGAAATAGCTCTGCACCGTCGAGTAGGGTGGGAAGTGTCCTTCGGCAACTGCCGCCACTGGCAGCCGGTGGACGCAATGTAGAGGATCGAATTTACACCGTTCGCATGTCTGTCGCCTATGGACGCTGGAGCGCTGAAGCAGGCGGCAGAAGCAGCTCCATTACAAACCATTCTGCGTCGGCCGTATCGCTTTCATATCGCAGGCCATCGCGCCTATAGTGTCGACGAGCGATTTCAGTCCAGCACATCGTGATCGCCCTCGAATGTTTGCAAATCCGAAGGAAACGCAATTGGCTGAATTAGTCTGCTTCTTTTTCAGTCCGTCTCTTAGATGTTGCATGCGAAAGGCTCCATCCTATCGGCGGGTGCGCTGGCCCATTCCGGATTAGCTGCCTCAGCCAGCAAAAGGACGCGCGCCGGCCCCCAGGCGGGTTTACGCGCAATAACCGCCGTCAGTAACCGCCGTGATCCGTTTACTCGCAAGGCTAAAATTTACCTCGCAAGGCCAAAATGCTTTCCTATTACCGATAGCTAAAATTCATGATTTTGTGCTAATTTCATCATCCGACAGCAATTTATCGAAGGGGGGGTCTCAGTAAATGACCGCTAAACGCGAGGTCGGTCCATCTAATCGAAAGAAATTTGACGAGATTTACGACGCCAATATTATTGGCGGAGGTTTTTTTGAATCCGACGATTACTATAGACGGGACAGAGAACGTTATTGGCGTTCTTTGAAATTTATGAGTGAGCTTAATCTTCCGTCGCCGGCGAGGATCTTGGAAATCGGCGGCGGCCAGATGGCGGTCCTATGCAAGTCTATGTTTAATGATGATTGCGCGGTCGGGGATATTTCGGAAAAATTTGTTACGCCAATTCTACGGCAGGGAATTCCTTTTATTCTCGTTGACCTCACAAACGAGAACCTTGAATCTTCCGTTGAGAAATTCGACGTTGTCGTGCTTTTGGAAGTAATTGAACACGTTCCGATACCGGCGTATGTGTTGCTTAAACGCATTGCAAGATACTTGAAGCCTGGCGGGACGATATTCTTGACCACGCCGAATCTGTTCCGCTTGAGAAATTTCATAAGGATGTTTCTCGGGATCGAGTTCCTGGATCGATTTTTAGTTCCCGAACCAGGGCGGAGCCTCGGTCATCAATTGGAGTATTCGGCTGACCATTTGAAATTTCAATTTGAGCAAGCCGGCTTATCTATCCTGTTTATCAAGCATGATGAGCTTGGAAGAGTCGGTCACTCGTTTTCCGCTCGCCTTGCGAGACTAATTTTGTCGCCCCTTACGCTACGCCCGATTTGGCGGGATGGGTTGGTTGCGGCGGCCTTGGTCAAAACGCCAATCGTTGAATAAATTAGGATAGCATTGTGCTGGAAGCCTAATCGTCGATTGCAACCTCAAAGTGAAGGGTTTTCCCGACGGGGCACTTTCCTGAATCCATCCGTCGGCCGACGACGACAATTGATCTGAACGGAAGTTGCAGAGTAAGCGGTGTTCCGAGGTCAGTTCCCCAATGATGTCCTGATCTACGAGTTTGATGGTTCTCCTTGGCGGGTCCCGCTAGCAGCTGTTGATCCTGGTTGGCGCGGACAACGCGCTGAGAACAGGTCCGAGTCACGCGCGTCTCTGCAAATAATTACCTGGAGCGAGGGTGTCACGGACGTCCGCCTCGTCCCATTTGGCCGGAAGGGTCGGCGATTGCGAAGGAGGGTGAGGCGCGCTTGCGCAGCGAGTGTTTCGGCCGGTTTCCCAGGAAAGGTGGTCCGAACCTCGCCGGCGCAGCGGAATCGTCCCCATCGATTGAGGGACCGATCGCAATCTCTTGATGGCGCGGATCCGAAACCGAGTTGGCGAAGTATTATTCAGGGGCCAATCTGCATCTGCCGCAGCAATTGTACCTCGGGTCCGACGAAACGCGGTGAGGCCAAGGGACACCGTCGAAATCAAAGGTCTTCCGAGATACCTATCCGCGGCGTGTGAAACGGGACGCCGCCCCGAGGCCGGATTAGCCCATAGAATTGAGCTGGGTCCATGAATTCAGAGCATGAGACAAGCGCGCCAGAAGGGCAGCCAAGAGCTGAGCTCGGGACGTCACTGCCGGCTTCACCCCTGGAATCCCTTCTTGTCTGGCCACTTGCCGCAGCAGCGCTGGTGGTGAAAGCGAACGTGCGGTTTCTTGAAGATTTCATGTCATCGGAATCGAGGAAGCCAAACGTGTCGAGTAATTTGCCGTTGCCCTGGACGACCTCGAATACGGTCGCCCTTGAGCTCGCATCGATGCGGTTGCGTAATTTTTCGACAGACACAGGCGGGCTCGCGACACTCATTTGTGCACCCTATGCGCTACACGGTGCAACCATCGCGGATTTTGCTCCAGGTCACAGCGTGGTCGAGGCGTTGCGCCGGGGTGGCTTGTCGCGTGTGTTCGTCACCGATTGGCGGTCTGCAACCCAGGAGAGACGTTACTTTTCGATCGACAACTACCTTGCCGACCTCAATGTTGCGGTAGACGAACTTGGGTTGCCGGTTGACCTGATTGGCTTGTGCCAAGGCGGCTGGTTGGCGTTGGTCTATGCCGCGCGCTTTCCAAAAAAGGTACGGAGGCTGGTTCTTGTCGGAGCACCGATCGACATTGCGGCTGCCGAATCTCCACTGTCCCGTTTCGTCGCCGATATTCCGCTCAGGATGTTTGATGAGCTTGTGCGGGAGGGAGAGGGCATTGTACATGGCGGCCGCATGCTTGGACCTTGGGGGGTGTCATCTGGCTTCAATGACCCGGAGGCCGTTCTTCAAAATCCTCCAAACCTCGACGCGGTGCAGGGGCGTGAACTGTGTGACCGGTTTCGGCAGTGGTATGCGGAAACGCTCAATTTGCCGGGGGTATTCTACCTTCAAGTCGTCAAATGGCTGTTCAAGGAAAATCAGATCGCTGAACGGCGCTTCGTCGCTCTTGGGCAACGGATCGATCTGGCACAGCTTCGCGCACCGATGTTTCTTCTCGCGGCCAGCAATGACGAGGTTATTTCGGTCGATCAGCTGTTCGCAACAGCACAGCTGGTCGGTACACCGGCCGAATTGTTGGAGAAGATGACGGAACCATGCGGCCATTTGAGCCTATTCCTGGGGGCCAAGTCCCTGGACGGGGCGTGGCGCAGGATTTCTCATTGGCTTGCCAGCGACCTGAAAGCGCCGGAGATCGGTGGCTAAGAAAAGCGATCGGATGAGATGATACGCGACCAGGCATCGAGCCGCGTTGCCCTAGTCGGTCTCGCCAACTTTTCGTCCGGTCACGGCAACGTTCGGGCCCTGTCGTCTGACGTTAGTTCAGTTCAAAAGCGCAACAAAAAGCCCCGCATACGTGCGGGGGCTTTCTTTGTTTCAACCGCCACGACTCATGGCCGAAGGGGCTAATGTCGATCCGCTTGGATCATGCATGATCGGAGCAAGGGTATTCCCGGATAAATTCCGAGGCCTGGTCGCGATAGAGCCCGATGCGTTGATGGTGACACCTCTTGAGGAGCGAGCGACGGAATCGTTCAAGTTCATAGGACCTTCCGCAGCTGCGAACGTGCTTGGGAGAGCGAACGCGATTGCTAGTGCGATTGTTGTGAGTTTCATGACCTATCCTTGTCGTTAGACAAACCAAAACATGGGTTGGACGCTTCTATCGTTCAATTAAAACATTCGTTAGCGCGATAGACGCCGCCAAGCTGTTCACAGCCTCGAGAGCGAATAAAACTCAATTTAATGGCGGCGGATGATTGCGTATCTACATCGGATTCATGTGCATCCGCGATCAGCGGTTACGTTCATCAGGTGATCGAGGAGTCTGAGCATGAAGAGGCATTTCGTTCTTTGCGTCGCGCTTTGCGCTGGTCTTTTGACCTCCGCTGCGTTTGCCCGGGGCGGCGGCATGGGATCGCACGGGATGTCCACGATGGGCGGTGCCTTTGGCACCAGCGCCGCCGCGCCTGGCACCAACTCCTTGGGCACGGCCCTCTCGTCATCCGATGTCGGCCATGGGCCCATGAAAGGCCCACTGCTTGGCACCAGTCCTGGTGTCGACCGTGAAGAAGCGAGGGTCGAAAAGATGATCGGATCGATTTGTCGGGGCTGTTGAAAGTAGCAAATTGGTGAGGCCGCAGATGGACGCTCAAAGAAAAGTACCGATGTTGGTAACCGCATTTATCGCAGTGCTGGGTACTGCTGTTATTTTATTCAACAACGTCAACTCGGACGCCGATTTGCAGGCGGGCGCCAAGGCCAGATCAATCACAACCGCGGCAGTGTCGAGGGCCGGCGCAATCGAGATTCCGTCAGAGTAACCCACCATCGGATCTGCCCTGAATCGGATTAGCTCACGCCACGGAGCCGTTTCCATGCACGGGGAGGGTTCGTGTCGCATGAAAAATGTCCGGAAATGACTGGCCGCTATTTTGGCGCGTTGAATGACAAAATCTTTAATCGGCGTTCGACGAGACGCTGCTAAAGTATGCGGTGCCTTGTCACGGAGCTTACCATGTATTCGAAGAGTCAGTTCTGCGCTTTGGAGGTTATGTGCCGGCAGCGCGCGGCGGTCGCCCGAAAAGAAATGGAATACTGGCTCAAGGAGGCGGAGGAATGGACGCGGGTGTCCGCTACAGCTCCAGCTGGCGTGACCCTCCAGCCCAGAGAGCCGGGCACGGCGAAAAGCGATACGTCTTCCTAGCAAACCGGGATAGGAAATGGCGGGCGCTTCGAATTATCTCCACTCGTCGAGCAGCGGTAACAAATGACATAGCCCTCGGGGCTCGGTTCTGCGCCGCCTCGGTCGCGGCGACATTCAGCAACGGACGGAGAGATAACTGAAGCTGTCGCGGCTTCGCAGCGATTTCGAGGCTAGGCGCCTTCGTTGACCGGGCGTCAATTGGCGACCCGAGAGTCACGACGGCAATCAGAATTTCTGAAGTACATCGGTGGGAAAGCTGTCGGCATTAGGCAGGTCATTCTCGCCAGTCCAAAAGCAAACGGCCTGCCATATAGGAAGTCGGGCTGACAGAGTCCGTGGCCAGTCCGACCTCTTTGCGTGCGATCACGTTAGCGTTCGATCTGGACCCGATATCGATCCAGATCGTCGCCTGATGGTAGCGAGTGGCCGGGCCTGTCCGCAGCGTAGACGGATCAATTGAACGATCCCGGCTCGCAAGGCGGCCCATTATCCCAGGGCTGCGTGGCGAACGCGCCGACGGCCGGAGCAGGGATGCAGCCACGTCCGTCAACATCAGTTGCGCTGGATGTAGTTGTTACATTGGCGTGGTGGCGCGAGGTTACATGGGCCTCGCGAGCCATGGCGGGAGTTGCGAGCGCGGCGACAGCGATCAGCGCAGCCGACAGGAGTTTAGCTGTAGTCATTCGAGTTCTCCATTGGATGTGAAAAGCCAACGGCGTTGGCCCCTGGCTGGAAATGGAGATCCGATCGAGCGATAAAAGTAACATCGCCTCACTTTACTTCAATGACGCGCGAGGCGACGCGTTCGACGGTCACGATCGAAGCGTTGTCAGTGAAGGTAACCGGTCATGCGAGCGTGGTCTCCCGACGCCCGCCAATTAAGCTCGCCGCGACGTTGAAGACGAGATGGCCAGATGTGTCAACAATCGACGCACGTTAAAAATCAATTCAGAATCCTAACGTGGCTTTTAATTGAGAACGCGATGTGGGCAGCCATGTTGTGAACTGACCCTGGACTCTCGGTCCGTTCACGAGCTGAAGAAGCCAAGCGTCTTTGGCTCGCATCCAAAGGATAAATTCAATGACCACATTCAAGTTCTTGTCGGCGGGAGTGATCGCTGCCGCTATGGTCGCAACACCCGCCATGGCTCACGATAACTACGTGGCCAAGCGGCACGCCGCAGCGGAGGCCAGTTCGAGAGCCTCTCACACCTCCCATTATATTGACGGCCGTCTCGCTATGCCGGCGCCGCGCGTCGGAGCGTTGCCGGCGCCGCCGGACGGGGAAAATTGCGACGTCGGTGACAATCCGTTTATCTGCTGAAAAAGCACTGCAACGCCGTGACCCGTAAGCCGTTCAGACCAGAAGCAGGACGTCCATGAAGCGGCTCTGGATGAAAAGCCAAAACGCGGAGCAGGCCGCGGCCGATCACGCAATCGTTGGTCGCTCGATGCGTGCATCGTAGGCTCGAGTTTCAACGGCAAGTGAGAAGTCTAAATCGGTTTTTAATTGAGAACCTGGCGTTTGGCGGCCATGTTTTGCTGGAACCCCGGACCTTGTTCCGTTGGCCGGGAGTTTTGTTGGGGCGACCCTCCCAAAAAAGAGATCCTGGGGAAATCCAAGGATGGGCCGTGGAGAAGTCTACGCGCGCAGCGAATGACTATGTCGGGAGTTGGAGATGGCTTTGCTATCACGCGCTTTCATCCGCAAACGGATAATCTCGTTGGCGGCCACGGCGTCAGTCACGGCCACTTCGTTCGCCCTGGCAGACGATCCGACGAGGACAGATCACCCGCGTGGAGCAACGCCGATCCAATATGTCGCGGACCGGCCAGATCATTCGGAAGAACGATCGTTCTTGTTGGAGAACGCAGCGGCCATGAAGGACATGATAGCAGATATGACGATCGAGCCGACCAGGGAAGTCGATCGCGATTTCGTCGCGATGATGGTGCCGCCCCCTCAAGGTGCGCTCGATATGGCAAAGGCCGAGCCCAAATACGGCCATAACGAGCAACTCCGCCGGCTGGTTCAGGAGATCGTTGCGAAGCAGCAGCAGAAGATCGAGGTGATGCGGGACGCCGTGGCAGTCGGAAAATCGCGCGCGGCACAATCGCCGGACCAACCCCGCGCGCAGATGTCAATGCGATCGGTGCCAATCAATGGCTCGATCTCCGCCGGCGGAGTGAAAGTGAATCTGTATCGATAACTGAGTCCGGTCATGGGGTTCGCTCGCGGACCGAACTGCAAGGATAGATTATGGGCATTGTTCGATTTGCGCTGAGGTTCCCGCACACGTTTTACGTGGTGGCAGCCCTGATCATTTTTCTTGGCGTCGCCGCCATCCGATCGATGCCAACTGATATTTTCCCGGAGATCCGCATCCCGGTGGTGACGGTGATTTGGCAGTATACCGCTCTTACCACACCGGAAATGGAACAGCGGGTCAGCACCTACAGCCAGTATTCCATCAGCGCCAACGTTAGCGGCATCAAGAACATGGAAGCGCAGACGCTCAATGGTCTGTCGATCCAGAAGCTGTACTTTCAGCCCGATGTGAATCTTGACCTCGCTATCGCACAAGTCGTGTCCGCGACGAATTCGATTCGTGCGCTGATGCCGCCTGGGATCGAGCCGCCGATCATCGTGCAGTTCAACGCTTCGAGCGTTCCCGTACTGCAGCTCAGCCTCAAGTCGGATAGCCTGAACGAGCAGCAGCTCTACGATTTCGGTATCTACCGTGTTCGCCAGCAGCTGGCGCCGGTTCCGGGCGTCACCCTGCCAACGCCGGCGGGCGGAAAATATCGCCAGATCATGGTCGATATCGACCCGGACAAGCTGCTGTCCAGGGGACTGACGCCGCTCGACATCGTGAATGCAGTCAATACCCAGAACCTGACACTGCCGTCGGGAACCGCGAAGATCGGAAAAACTCAATATACGGTGCGAACCAATGCGACACCGGCGACGATCGACGATCTCAACCAAATGCCGGTCAAGTTCGTTAACGGCGCCACCATCCTGTTGAAAGACGTGGCGCAGGTCCGCGACGGATCGCAGGTGCAGCAGAACATCGTGCGTGAGGACGGCCACCGCTCCGTCCTGCTCAGCATCATCAAGAATGGCAATGCCTCCACCCTGGCGGTGGTCAACGGCGTGAAGCACGCCCTGCAGGCGGTCCGCGCCGCCGCGCCGGCCGGCATGCAAATCAGCGAGTTGTTCGATCAGTCGGTGTTCGTGACCAACTCGGTCAACGGTGTGTTGCGCGAGGGCGCTATCGCGGCGGGCCTCACCGCGCTGATGATCTTGATCTTTCTGGGCTCGTGGCGCTCGACCCTGGTGGTGATGATTTCGATTCCGTTGGCAATCCTGTCGTCGCTCATCATGCTGTACTTTCTCGGCGAGACGCTGAATACCATGACGCTCGGCGGCCTTGCGCTGGCGGTCGGTATATTGGTCGACAACTCGACCGTCACCATCGAGAACACCCACCGGCTATGGACCGAAGAGCACATGCCACTTTCCGAGGCGACGCTGCACGGCGCCGCCGAGATTGCGGTGCCGACGCTGGTTTCGACGCTCGCCATCAGTTGCGTGTTCACGTCGGTGGTGTTCCTCGACGGGCCGGCCAAGTACCTGTTCACGCCACTTGGACTTGCCGTCGTATTTGCGATGCTGGCGTCCTACGGATTGTCGCGGACCCTGACGCCGATCACGATTGGCTTGCTACTGAAGAGTGAGAAGCGCCACGGCGCGGAGGACGGCGCGCCTTCGGGCTTCTTCTCTCGGATTTCGGGCTCGTTCGAGCGCGGCTTCGAGCGCCTGCGTGACGGATATGCGAGACTGCTCAGGACATTGCTGGAGCGGCGGGCCATCGTGCCGGTCGTCGCCGTTCTGATGCTCGGGCTGGGCGGATTAATGCTAACGCTCGTCGGTCGCGACTTTTTCCCGCTGATCGACGGCGGCCAGATTCAGCTTCACGTTCGCGCTCCCGCCGGGACCCGCATTGAAAGCACCGAGGCGATATTCCAGGCGGTTGAGAACAAGATCCGCGAAGTCATTCCGGACAAGGACCGTGGGCTGATTATCGACAATATCGGGCTGCCGGCGCGAGCCTACAATCTGGCATTCACGGATGGTTCCACGATCGGGATCAACGATGGTGTCATCCAGGTGGCGCTCAAGGATGGCCACAAGCCGACCGCCGACTATGTCAAGAAATTGCGTGAGGTGCTGCCGGCCGCATTTCCCGAAGATACGTTCTATTTCCAGGCGGCCGACATCGTGACGCAGATTCTGAACTTCGGGCTGCCGGCGCAGATTGACGTTCGGACGATGGGTTCGGACCCGAACAACCTGGCGTTGGCAAAGAAGCTTCGTCAGCGCCTTGCCGCGATTCCCGGCATCGC
Organism: uncultured Alphaproteobacteria bacterium; assembly: GCA_963738105.1. Lineage (GTDB taxonomy): Bacteria > Pseudomonadota > Alphaproteobacteria > Rhizobiales > Xanthobacteraceae > Bradyrhizobium. Next base: position 177,593 of record CAVTWC010000042.1, read on the forward strand.
CGACGCGCACCTGCAACAGGAAATCGATGGTCCGGATTTCTACACCGACATCGACCGGACGCGGGCTGCGCAGCTTGGCCTCAATGCCAGCACGGTGGCCACCAACATCAATGTCAGCCTGAGTTCGTCGGTGCAGGTATCGCCCAATTTCTGGACCGATCAGAGTTCGGGGATTCCGTATTATCTGGCCGTGCAGACACCGGAATACAGGGTCAACTCGCTGAATGCGCTCGCCAACACCCCGGTGTCGACTTCGCTGGCGCGCAGCGGTCAGGTCGTCCCGGGCATGCTCAGCAATATCGCGACGTTCAAGCGGGACACGGTTCCGACCAATTCCAACCAGAGCAATATTCAGGAGACTTACGACGTTTACGCCAGCGTGCAGGGCCGCGACCTAGGCGGTGTCGCAGCCGACATCGACAAAGTAACCACGCAGCTGCAGAAGGAAATGAAGCCCGGCAATAGAATTGAAGTGACCGGGCAGATCCAGAGCATGAACGACTCGTTCAGGAATCTCGGCATCGGGCTGCTGTTCGCCGCGGTCTTCGTCTATCTGCTGATGGTCGTGAACTATCAGACATTCGGCGATCCGTTCGTCGTGATCCTGGCTCTGCCGGCGACGCTCTGCGGGATCGTGACGATGCTGTTCATCACGGGCACCACGCTGAACGTACCGTCGCTGATGGGGGCGATCATGGCAGTCGGCGTCGCTTCCGCGAACTCGATTCTGCTGGTAACCTTTGCGCGCGAGCAGCAGCTGAAAGGGCACTCCGCCTTCGAGGCCGCACTCAGTGCCGGCCACACCCGAATTCGCCCGGTGCTGATGACAGCCGCCGCGATGATCGTCGGAATGATCCCGATGGCAATCGGTGGCGCCGGCGAAGAACAGAACGCCGCACTCGCACGCGCCGTCATTGGCGGCCTGCTGTTCGCGACCCCGACAACGTTGCTGATCGTGCCTTACCTGTTTGCCATGCTGCGCAAAGGTAACGACGGGAAGCCCCACCATGGCGTATTCGAGGAAATACCAGGATGACCGAGACTAGCGTACGGCCGAAAAACGAAACTGTTCAGGAACGACATGTTCCCGACGCCGATCGCGTTATTGCGCTACCGAACGCGGTGCCCCCCAAGCGGCGACGTCGTTACGGAGCCATTCTGCTCGGCGGAGGCGCGTTGCTATTGCTCGTGGGCGGCCTCGGAGTAGGGGGGTGGCGCCATTACCAGGCCGAACTCGCCGTCGCGGCCACCACGCAACAGACCCTGACCGCTGTTCCCGAGGTTCGCGTGGCCGCCGTCGGCGCCAGCGATGGCAAGATCACCGTCACCTTGCCCGCGACCACGACGGCGTTTGAGGCTGCCAATATTTTCGCGCGCACCAGCGGCTACATCGAAAAGCGCTACGTCGATATCGGCGACCGGGTCAAAGCCGGAGCCCTGCTGGCGGATATCACCGCGCCGGAACTCGACCACCAGATCGCGCAAGCCCAGGCGACGCTGGCCCAGGATCAGGCGACGTTGCAGCAGACGCAGGCAAGCCGCGATCTCGCTCAGGTTACCAATTCGCGCGACAGCAATCTGGTCAAGCAGGGATGGCTCACACTTCAGCAGGGCGACAACGATCGCCTGACCCTGAAGGCCCAGCAAGCGGCTGTGGGAGTGGCTCAGTCCAATATTGCCGCCCAGGAAGCCCAGATTCGGGTCCTCGGGCAGGAGAAAGCCTACCAGCGAGTCGTCGCGCCATTCGACGGCGTGATCACGCAGCGCAACATCGACAATGGCAGCCTGGTGACAGCAGGATCGACCTTCATGTACACGCTGCAGCATCCTGACGTGATCCGCACCCAGGTGTTCATCCCGCAGGACGAGGCTTTCGGAGTGGCGCCCGGCGTCGATGCGGTAGTGCGGGTGCCGGAGATTCCGGATCGCGCCTTTCCCGGCAAGGTCACGCGCATCGCGAGCGCGTTGCAGCCCGGCACCCGGACGCTGCTGACCGAGATCGACGTTCCCAATCCGGACGGCGCGCTCAGCCCGGGGATCTATTGCACCGTCGAACTGTTTATTCCGCGCAAGACGCCGACAATGATCATACCGGCCGACGCCGTGGTATTCGATCAGAATGGCCTGCACGTCGCGGTGGTCGAGAACGGCACCGTCCGTCTGCAGAAGATCACGATCGCGCGCGACTTCGGCACCGAGGTCTCGGTGCACGAAGGCGTCAAGCCCGGCGATCAGGTCATCCTCAATCCGATGATCGACCTGGCGGACGGCGCCAAGGTGGCGGTGCGCTCGGTACAAAAGGCGCGGACCAGCTAGCTCATTGCGGAGGAAGGAAATCGTGATGCGACGCTTGCTGTTGATGACGGTCGTCCTGCTGTCGGGTACCCACGGCTGTCTGGCGCAGGTCTCCACCATAGGCACCACCGCCATGGGCCTTCCATCGACGCCGGGGGCGATCGTCTCATCCCCCCTTTATGGCCCGAGCCCGTTCTCGTCGACGACCCAGCCGGCAGCACCTGACACGACGTTAGCGCCGGTGCCGCTGGCGCTTGATCCCACGGCCCCGGGGACCAGCATCAACTGCTCTCCGGTATCCGCGCAAACCACTTTAGCGTCTCCGACACAGATTGCTTCATCAGCCCCGGTGACGGCGAGCCCAACGTCGAGCGGCGCCAGTAGCCAATCGGCGTTTGGAACGCCGGGGCTGCTCGTGCCGCTGGGGACGGCCCTGCCGCAGGGGACGGTCGTGATCCTGCCGCAGGGGACGATCGAGCCGCCGGGCACCATCGTCACGACGCCGGGGACCAGCGTGGCGCTGGGGACTACCGTGGCGTCAACAGCGAGCACAAGCGTGACGACAGCAATGTCATTGGGGCCATCGACAATGAGCTCCACATCGATCAGCGGAAGTACAACCGGGACCATATCGCCCGTAGCTCCGCTCGGCAGCCCTTCGAACGTCGTATGCAGCTCTGTACCGGGAGGCCCACCGACAAATGGCGCGGCTTTGCCGCTCTCGACGCCAGAAGTTCCACCCAACCCGCCACCCGGCACGATTCAGCCGGCCGTTGCGCAGCTCGGAGACACCAGTATCGATCCGACAGGAGCGGTTATTCCAACGCCGAATACGTCGGCCTGCGCCGAGGGCACAACGATGTATCAGCCGGCGTCCGGCACGATGCCGGCGGCGGCGAATGCCACAGGCGCCGCCGCAACGCCGGGCGTATCGCCGGCGGGCTGCTGAGGGGCTAGCCCCACAGACGTCCTGATCGGGCGTCCGGATGCTGCAAGCACAGGCCCAAGCCACGGCAAGTCTAAAATGCCGTTTATAAAATGCTATTTAATGGTGTGACTTCTTCGAGGGACCTATCTTTTTCGTGAGCAGTCCCACCGCGCTTGCCCCCTGAGGCGGTGGGCAGATAGCCGCCGAGCGGACAGCGCACGCGATGCCTTTTGCCCCCGAACAGGCGGGCGGCGCTGTCCGACTCTCTTGAAACCCGGGGAAAGTTGCAGGTCGTTGACATGGCAGTCGTCTCGGGCAAGCGTGCGGGCGTAACGCCGGCAACCTCAAATCCTGCGATTTTTTCCGCCGCAGTCGGGAATCGATTGATGACAAAAGTGCTGCTGATCGAGGATGACAGCGAGACGGCTGAGGAAATCACAGCCGAACTGGCCGATCGCGGTTTTGAAATCGAATGGTCCGCCAACGGCATAGAGGGCCTCGACAAGGCACGATCTTCCCGGCCGGACGCCATGATCGTCGATCGGCTTTTGCCCGGGATGGACGGCCTTACGGTGATCGAAGCGCTCCGGAAGGAGCAGGTTCGCACCCCGGTGCTGGTGCTGAGCGCGCTCGGGGCCGTGGATGATCGCGTGCGCGGATTGCGGATGGGTGGCGACGACTATCTCACCAAGCCGTTCGCGATCGTGGAGCTCGTCGCCAGAATAGAGGCGTTGCTGCGCAGGCCGGCGGAATCGCGCGAGACGCAGTTGCGGGTAGGGGCACTGGAACTCGATCTGATCGAGCGCACCGCCAAACGCGGCGATCGTGTGATCGATCTGCTGCCGCGCGAGTTTCGCCTGCTTGAATATATGATGCAGCGCAGCGATCAGCTGTTGACGCGAGCCATGCTCCTTGAGGAGGTCTGGAATTATAAATTCGTTCCGGCTACCAATCTGGTGGACGTCCACATGGGCCGCTTGCGCCATAAGGTGGATGGCCCGGGCGAGGCCCCGATGATCCACAATGTCCGCGGCGCCGGTTTCATTCTTCGCACCGGACCGTAAGGCCCAGATGATTGGTAGCGACGCGCCGCCGACGTTGAGCACGAGATCCGCGTGGCGAAATCCGATGCGTCAAATCATACGTTCTACCACCTTTCACTGGACGCTGGGGGTGGCCGGCGTGTTCGCGATTTTCGTCATCGCGTTGTTTGGCTCCGTCTATTGGCAGACCGATCAGTACCTGATCGCACGATCCGACCGAATGATCACCAGCCAACTCGACGTTATCGCTGCTCTGCCCCGCGAGCGGCGGCTGGATGCGATCGATGAGCACCTGAAGCAGGATTCCCGCGACGTTCATTATGCCGGACTGTTCGGCGCGGATGGTCACAGGATAACGGGCAACCTGGAACAGTTACCGCCCGGACTCCAGATGAATGACACCGTCCAAAGCGTCTCGGTCGTCCGATTGCTTCCGGCCAGCCGGGAGGCCCATGTGATACGCGCGATCGCCCGGCGCATGCCGAATGGCGACGCGCTGGTCATCGGGAGAGACGTCGACGAAACCAAGGAAATCTCCCATGTCGTCGGTCAGGCCCTGGTGCTCGGTCTGTTGCCGGCGCTTGGCCTGTGCCTGCTGGCTGGCGCGTGGCTGAGCATGCGCGCCCAGAAGCGGGTCGAAGAGGTAAATCAGCGGGTACAGCGGATTGTCGCCGGCGATCTGCGCGAGCGGCTTCCGCACCGTGACGTCGATGAGCCGTTTTCGAAGCTCGCCGCCATCGTCAATGGCATGCTTGATGAAATGGAAACGATGATCCGCGCGCTCGCAGGCGTCGGCAATGACATCGCTCACGATCTACGAACGCCGCTCACGCGGGCGCGGCTCGCTCTCGAGCGCGGCCGTACCAACGCGACAACGCCCGAGCAGTTCCATGCGGCTGCGGACAAGGCGATCGCGAATATCGATCAGTCGCTGACGATCATCACGGCGCTGTTGCGGCTGGCTGAAATCGAGAACAACCGGCGGTCATCGGCGTTCGGTGTGGTCCCATTGCATGAAATGTTGCATGAGGTTTACGACCTCTACGAACCGATCGCCGAGAACAAGAATATCGTCTTGCGAGTCGAGATCAGGCAGCAGTCCAACGTTCGCGGTGACCGGGATCTGCTGTTCGAGGCTGTCGCAAACCTGCTCGATAACGCCATCAAGTTCACCCCCGAGGGAGGCAAGGTGGACATCGAACTGACTCGCGGTAATGGCGAAACCATCGTTAGGGTGACCGACACCGGTTGCGGCATTAGTGAGCAGGAGCGTGAAGCCGTGTTGCGGCGTTTCTATCGCTCCGACAAGATCCGAAGTACGCCGGGCGTAGGCCTTGGTCTTAGTCTGGTGGCCGCGATCGTCAAGCTGCACGGCTTTCGTCTTGCGATCCACGCTGGCCCTGGCGGCAGGTTGGCGATTATTTGTCCCGACGAGCAAGCGTGAAAGGCGCAACCGGCTCGCCAAGGGGTGAGGCTATCCTCCCGCGGCGACCGTCTGCGCGCGCTGCTTAATCGGCTGGTTATCTTTTTCGACACTTTCGGATTCTGGCCCATGCCGAGATAGTCGTTCGAGCACCAGACAACGACATTCCGTTGGCCACCCGGGCCGTTCCGGAGCGCATGGGGAAACTGTCCACCATGCGCTCCAGGTCGGCGAAAACACGATAGCGGCGCTCACATTTCAGGGCCGCAATGGCAGATTGAAAACACCCGTTATAGTCGAACATCCCCCGGCTCCTTTTTGACGATTTGCGATCTCAGCTCATCACCGCCGAGCGGCTGGCGCATCGATCGTCCAAGCACGAGGAGCGATACGTTGGTTCCGGATGGCTGGCGGTGCGGGTGAGCGCCGCCAGCCATCGAGCCTATTCCGCGGCGATCGTTCGAGGTTTGAAGTCGATGCCGAGCGCCTTCGCCACGCCGGCGCCGTAGGCAGGATCCGCGCGTGTGCAATTATCGATGTGCCGCTGCTTGATGTGCAACCTGGCGTCGCCCATCGCCCGCGCCGTGTTCCCAAACAGCTGCTGTTGCTGAGACGGCGTCATTTTTCGGAACAGGTTGCCAGGCTGCTCCCAATGGTCATCGTCGACACGGTGGTCCCAATGCGCCGCGTCGCCCTCGATCGGCATCGGCGGTTCGGCGAAATCGGGCTGGTTGTCCCAAAGCCCCGCGCTGTTGGGGTTGAAGGTAAGCGTATCGCCCAGATTGCCGTCGGTGCGCATCTTGCCGTCGCGGTGATAGCTGCGGAACGGGCATTGGGGCGCATTGACGGGGATATGGTTGAAGTTGATGCCGAGCCGGTAGCGTTGGGTGTCGCCATAGGAGAACAGCCGGCCTTGCAGCATCTTGTCGGGCGAAAAGCCGATCCCGGGCACGATGTTGGCGGGCGAGAAGGCGGCTTGCTCCACTTCCGCAAAATAGTTATCCGGGTAGCGATTGAGCTCCATCACGCCGGCCTCGATAAGTGGATACTCCGCCTTCGGCCAGACCTTGGTCAGATCGAATGGATTGTGCTTATGGGTTTTCGCCTGCGCCTCGGTCATCACCTGAATGAACAGCGTCCATCGCGGGAAGTCACCTGTCTCGATAGCGTTGAGTAGGTCGCGGCCGTGGCTTTCGCGATCCCCGGCAACAACGGCCGCAGCCTCGGCATCGGTAAGGTTCTCGATCCCCTGCTGCGAGCGGAAGTGGAACTTGACCCAGACGCGCTCATTGGCGGCATTGATCATCGAGAAGGTATGACTGCCGAATAGGTGCATGTGGCGGAAGCTTTTCGGAATGCCGCGATCGGACATGACGACCGTAACCTGGTGCAGCGCCTCCGGCAGCAGCGACCAGAAATCCCAGTTATTGTCCGCGCTGCGCAGCCCTGTGCGCGGATCGCGCTTGATGGCATGGTTGAGGTCGGAGAACCGCAGCGGGTCGCGGAAGAAGAACACCGGCGTGTTGTTGCCGACGATGTCCCAGTTGCCTTCCTCGGTATAGAACTTGAGGGCGGTACCTCGGATGTCGCGTTCCGCATCGGCTGCGCCTCGTTCGCCGGCGACGGTCGAGAACCGCACGAACATCGGCGTCCGCTTGCCGATCTTCGAGAAAATCTTGGCCTTGGTGTAGCGGCTGATGTCGTGCGTGACCGTAAAGGTGCCGTGGGCTCCCCAGCCTTTGGCATGCATGCGCCGCTCCGGAATCACCTCCCGGTCAAAATGCGCCAACTTCTCGATCAGCCAGATATCCTGCAACAAAGCCGGGCCGCGCCGACCGGCGGTCATGATGTTGGTATTGTCAGCAACCGGCGATCCGGTTGCGTTGGTAAACCGCTTGTCTGTAGCCATGGTCAGTCCTCTGTTGGGGCAGGTCTATGGTGAGGTTGTGCGCGCCCGTATCGAACCTGTCGGTTCGGTCGAGGGGCTGCTTCGATGTTTCGATTGTGGCCGTCGTTTATCCGGGCCAAGCGGATCCTCGGATTACGCTGCAGAAATTGACGCGTTTGAAGTGCGGATCCTTGTCCGCGAGCACGTCGGCGTTGACGTTGCCGAACGTCGTCTCCGGCTTGTGCTTGTTGCCGTCGTAGAAAGCTTGCATGATCTCTTCTTTGAAACGCGGAGTACGCGGATGTGCATGCACCACCGCCTCGCGCTCCGCGTTGCTGTACTCGCCATAGCCGATCCCCAACACATCCATTTCGACGCCAGCGGTCACCAGGGCGACCACCGGGTGCATGTGCTGCGGGATGCCGGGCGTCGTGTGCAAGGCGATCGCGGTCCAGACCGTTTCGATGTCCTGTTGATGGACTCCGTGGCTTCGCAGGAAGTCACGGGCGGTATTTGCGCTGTCCACCTCAAAGCGTTCTTGCGTGGTGCTGTGCTGATGCGTCAAACCCATGTCGTGGAACATCGCGCCCGCATAAAGCAGCTCGGGATCGAATCGCAGTCCGCGATGCCGGCCTCCCAGAGCGCCCCAATAATAAACGCGGCTCGAATGATGATAGAGCAGGGGCGATTCAGTATCGCGCACCAACTCCGTTATTTCGCGAGCGAGCTTGCTGTCGGGAATTCTGATTGCCGCAAAATCGGTGTTCATGGCGATAGTCATTCCGTATCCTTCTGCTGATTGACCTTCTGAGGTACCCTCGATCACTGGAACTGCGGAAGCGCGGAACTGCCAGCGCGCCGACGCGCATTGCCCCGGCGAGTTCAGTTTGGAAGCGTTTTCGGGATCTCCGGGGTCAGACCCTGCGGGAAGGGAGTCTCGCTTAGAATGAAGCCGACGCCCCGGACATTGCGAATCATCGGGACCTCATTCGACCCGTCGATCTTGCGACGCAGCCGTCCCATGTGAACGTCGACGAGGTTCGTTTCGGGGACGAATTTATAGTGCCATACCTCCTTCAAGAGGCTCGCCCGCGTCAGCAACGTGTCCCTCCGCTGCATCATATATTTGAGCAATCGGAATTCGCGCGGTCGCAGATCGATGTGGCGGTCGCCACGCCTTGCAGTTCGATCCAGGAGATCAAGCTCCAGCGATCCCACCCGCAGTATCGTCTCATTCGGCTGGGCCGGCGACGAAACCAAAGGCGTGCAGCCCGGTATCACTTCAACTGTCGCGGGCGGCTGTTTTGTGCGGTCGTTCCGTCGCGAACAGGATCCGCGCATTCGGTCAACCATCTTTTCGAGTGTGTTCGAGAGCAGCGAATGAACGTCGGCTCCCTTCGCGGAGAAATCCGATTGCATTACCGCCAGCATGTCTTTGACGAGTAAACGGACGAGAACGGGTAGGCCGTCGATCTCGGTGAATAGCTGGGCCACTTCACTCTCCAGCGTTGGCGTCATGCGCGTGCGCCGAGCGCTTCGATTCTGTCCAGATCGGGTTGGCGAATTTGGCGAATGTATCGAGGCTGATCTCGACGCTGGAGGCGCTGAACCGGCGCCGACGAATACCGGATCCATCTGATCCAATGTCCGACCGCTGCTGCTGTTGGTTCTCATTATAATCCCCTCAAAATGGATTGAAGTTCGGTCGATCACGACGATGAGTATCCGAGGTAGGCCAAGGACCTCCCGATCTTGCCGGGGGAGAATTCATGACGCCCTTGACTGACTTTCGAGAAGCAGGACGGCGCTTCTGCAGTGATCTTCGTAGCAATCGTGATCGCAGTAGATGAGGTGCGTGCCAATTTCTCGCAGATAGCCCGCCTTGACCGGCTGATCGCAGCCCACGCAGATGGATTGTGGGCGGGGCGTCCTGCCGTTCACGAGAATGAATCTCATTTGCCGGCTCCCAACCCGCAACGGAACACCGCATCGACCGCGCATTGCTTCGGGATCCTGAGCTTCGGAAAAGATCTTGCTGGAGCGTTGGCATGATCCGTTTCAGGCGGCTTCAAATCGATGCAACCATCTGCGGTCACCGTCCTGGCGCGTCTTGAGGCGATCAAGGCATTTCTTCGAACAGACGGCGGTTCGCCAGGAGTAGTGTCGTATGAGGCCGAACTTTCCACCGCAGATCGCGCACCGTTCGGCTGCGCCGTTCCAGGATTGTTGGGGAGTGCTTCGCATTGTTGCCTCCTGTGGACCTTGCGTGGATAGCTGGTACTCGCCCCCGGTCTTTCGTCGCACTTGGCGCACACATGAAGAACCGCTTCGGGATCGTAATGACCTGCCAGGTCTCGCGGCGTATAGGGACACACCGAGCAGGGCTTGACCCTCATCGGCCGTCTCGTCCGGAGAAGCCGTGCACGCTCGCTTGCGTCATAGGCATGGTTGGCCAGCGAAACGCATGCGAGAGGCTCGCCGGGCTCGCCAGGGTTGTGCTTGGTGTCGCTGGCCGGGATCGTGGACATTGTGTCACCTGCAATCGGGCTTTTCCGATTGGCAGCGAGGCTAGGAGGATCCGGGCTCCTGACTCAATTGTACGTGGGTAAGCCCCCAATATCGAAAAGGGATCGGGGTAGTATACGGAAGTTTATGGTGTTGGCGCTTTCGCGGCCCCTGTTACTGCGCCGCCGAAGTGTCGCGGCAGTCGACGGTCGTCCATGACCGCCGCCATCCCCACGTGGGGCCGGTCCAGGAAGCCGCAGCCATCATGCTCCAGCGGAGTCTGGAATTGCCGATTTTCAGTCAAAATGCTCTAATGCCGTTCGCCGGGACCCTGCACGCTTTGAAAAGATGATGGGTCACCACAAGTAATTTCGGATATTCACCGGCTTCCTGGGACGGCGTCGCGGCAACGCCGCGGTCGTAGGAAATCTCATCTCCGAAGGAGACGAGCACGGAGAATGATCAAAGCTGATCTACCTCAGCGGCGGACGCCGCGCACGATCGTTTACTATGCACTGGCGGTGTTGTCGGTCGCCATGGCGATAATCGCCGCGGAACTTATAACGCGTCTGCTGCATGCTGAAGCCATCGCGTCGTCGATGCTGTGCGCTGTTATTGTTACGGCGTGGTTCGGCGGGTTCGGCCCGGCACTGATGGCGATCATACTCGCTCTCCTGGCCTTCCATTATTATTTGGCGTTTCCCCTCAATTCATTCTCGTGGAAGCATGATCTATTTACTCTCGATATCTCCGAAGCGTCTCGCCTGACCCTGTTCTTAGGTACGTCTCTCTTTGTTGCATTCATGGTTTCGGCGCAGAGAAAAACAACAGAAGCTCTCCGGCGAGCCGGCCACGATCTGCAGGTCGCGATCAAAGATCAGGAGCGGATTGCGGCCGCGTTGCTGCAGAGCGAAATGCATTTGACTGAGGCGCAGAGATTGAGCCGAACCGGAAGCTTTGGATGGAATCTCTCTACCGGAGAAATAGTGTGGTCAGACGAAACATTCCGTATCCTCCAATACGATAGGGCGGCGAGACCGAGCCTCGAGCTCCTTTTCCAGCGCACCCATCCTGGTGATCGCGCTGCCGTTCAGAAGACCGTCGAGCAGGCCTCCAGCGACGGCAAGGATTTCGACCACGAATATCGGTTGTTGATGCCGGATGGCTCGGTGAAATACCTCCACGCCGTAGCCCACGCCGCGAGAGAACCGTTAGGTGGCATCGAGTTTTTTGGGGCGATGACGGATGTGACCGTCGCAAGGGAAGCGGAACGTAAGTTGCGACGGAGCGAGGCCTATTTGGCTGAGGCCCAGCGTTTGAGTCACACGAGCAGTTGGGCCTGGGACGTGCGCCGCAGAGAATTTGTGTATCGTTCGGCCGAAGTATACCACTTGCTTGGGCTCGATCCGGCAAAGGAAGCCGTATCGCAGCAGCCCTTATGGGATCGTGTTCACTGCGAAGACAGAAGCCGGGTTATCGAAGCGGTGCGGCAGGCTGTCCGAGGGAAAACGGACTTCGAAGTCGATTATCGCATCGTTCTCCCGGACGGTTCGATAAAGCGTATCCATTCCGTCGGGCATCCGGTCATTGGCAACGACGGTGATGTGATCGAACTGGTTGGTACGCATATCGATATTACCGAACAGCACCTCGTAAAGGATGCACTGCAACAAGCGTTTGACGAGATCAAGAGATCCGAAGATCGCCTCCGGCTGGTCGTCGATACAATCCCGACGCTGGTCTGGCGCGCCGGACCGGATGGAGTCCCCGATTTCCTCAATCAACCGGCGCTCGACTACACGGGCCTCTCACTGGACCAGGCCAAAACGGGCTGGCCTCGCGCTTTTCATCCTGACGACAAGAAGGGCATGCTGGTGAAGTGGAGTGCAATACGGGCGTCCGGTGCGCCGGGCGGGCTTGAAGCCAGGCTCCGGCGCTTCGATGGTGAATATCGCTGGTTTTTGTTCCAGGCCGTGCCATTGCGCGATGAAGCGGGCAACATTGTCAAATGGTACGGGTCATCCACCGACATCGAGGACCGCAAGCGGGCCGAGGAAGCCCTTCGCGAAAGCGAGCAGCGCTTTCGCGACTATGCTGAAACGGCCTCCGATTGGTTCTGGGAGCACGGCCCGGATCATCGGGTGACCCGGATATCGGAGCACGTCAATGATATTGGCTTCTCGCCCTCTGGCCTGGCCGGCCTGTCTCGCTGGGACATTGCGGCTGATATCGAAACCGAACCGGAGAAATGGCGAATGCACCAGGCAACGATCGATGCCCGTCAGCCATTTCGCGATTTCGTCTACACCGTGGATGGAGGTGGCTCTCCGATATACGTCCGAACGAGCGGCAAGCCGATTCATGACGCAAGCGGCAAGTTCCTCGGCTATCGGGGCACCGGTACCAATATTACAGCGACGATCCGCGTAGAACTTGCCGAAGAAGCGCTGCGCAAGGCGCAGGCCGAGCTCGCACATGTTACACGCGTCACCATGCTGGGTGAACTGACAGCCTCGATTGCGCATGAAGTGAACCAGCCCCTTGCGGCTGTCGTCGCCAACGCCGAGGCCTGTCTACGCTGGCTCGACCGCAATCCTCCTGACTTGGCCGCAGCGCGCCGCTCAGCGGAATGGGCGATTGACGATGGCAATCGTGCGAGCGAGGTCGTCCGACGTGTCCGGGCGCTCGCGAACAAGACCGACACAGAGAAGGTTCCACTCGACGTCAACGATGTCATCAGGGAGGTCACTACGCTGGTACAGCGCGAGCTAGTCAGCCACCGGATCGCGTTGCGAATGGAATTGGCGCCAGGTCCGCTGAAGATCCTTGGTGACCGAGTCCAATTGCAACAAGTGATTATCAACCTGGTGATGAATGGCATCGAGGCAATGCAGGGGGTGGCAGGTGGACGGCGCGAACTGGTGATCCGATCAGGCCAGGACGAGATGCGCCAGGTGTTCGTAAGCGTAGCGGATTGCGGCATCGGAATCTCGGATGAGAATGCAAGCCGGCTATTCAGCGCCTTCTTTACGACGAAGCCCGGTGGTCTGGGTATGGGGCTCTCGATCTGTCGTTCAATCGTGGAGGCTCACGGGGGACGTCTGTCAGCTTCCAGCAACGAGGGGGCCGGTGCAAAGTTTCAGTTTGTCCTGCCCTTGCATCAAGAGGACGCATCATGACCGAGCGGCCCAAATCATCGCACCAGTCTCCGAGCGCCGCGGAGCCAATCGTTGTTATTATCGACGACGATGTGTCGATGCGCAGAGCGCTCAGTAATCTCTTTCAATCGGTAGGGCTGCAGGTTGAGCTATTCGGTTCGGCGTCCGAAATGCTGCAAACGAAGCTCCCGGATGTCCCCAGTTGCCTGGTCCTTGACATCAGGTTGCCCGGATTGAGCGGCCTGGATTTCCAGACCGAACTGGCCAAGGCCAACATTCATATTCCGATCATTTTCATGACCGGCCATGGCGACATTCCGATGACCGTCAGGGCCATGAAGGGCGGAGCGGTCGATTTCCTGACCAAACCGTTTCGCGAACAAGAGATGTTGGATGCCGTGGTGACGGCGATCGAACGGGATCGAAAGCGGCGCGAATCTGACAAGACGGTCGCGCATTTGCACGCGCTTTTCGAGACCCTGACCCCCCGCGAGCGGGAGGTTTTGGCGTTGGTGTCTTCTGGACTCATGAACAAGCAGGTAGCGGCGGAACTTGGACTAGCCGAGATTACCGTAAAACTCCATCGCGGGCATATCATGAGGAAAATGGGCGCGAAGTCGCTAGCCGATCTGGTAAGAATGGCTGAAACCCTTGGAAGCAAACGTTAGCCGATACAAACTTAAGTATGGTTTTGCAATTTCGATTCAAGGCGCATTTATTGCCTGGGGCGCGGTGCAAAGGTAAGCGCCTTGCTCTCACTTCAGGAAGGCCCGTCTTGTCAGCACTTTCGGTGATTTCAGTCATTGACGATGATGCATCCGTCCGGGCCGCGACCAACAATCTTCTCAGCTCGCATGGATACCTTGTCGATACGTTCGCATCAGCCGAGGAGTTTTTGCAGTCGGCCCGTCTAAACGAATCGTCATGCGTCATTGCCGATGTGCAGATGGCTGCTATGAGCGGCTTGGACCTTCTGACCCATATGCGGGCTGAGGGCTACGCCGCCCCGTTTATCTTTATCACGGCCTTTCCCGAAGAGAGCGTGCGCGCCCGTGCAATGAAGGCAGGTGCCATTTGCTTCCTGGCCAAGCCTTTCGCGGGGCCTGCCTTGATCAGCTGTCTCGAAGCCGCCCTGAAGCGACATCACGGCGGCACCGGTCAGTAAAACGGTGAGCGCTAGTGCGGCGTCACGTGACTTAAAATCTGCACCGCCCGCGACAGCTTCCTACGACGTGCGTTGAGCGCGTCCGCGGCGATCCCCCGCCGCTAAACCAAAGTATAGGGCATCCCAAACCAACACGACCTTCGAAACTACCTCTGTAGGATCGAGCCATCGCGTTGCTTGGACTAGGCTGCTCCTGCAACTGGACCGGGTACGGGTCGGGCGGGCGCGGGCAACGAGTCGAATGCGAAGCATAGATCATGTTGACGAAGGCATAATCTTGTTCTCCGGGCCCTCGCAAGTATCCACAAAGGGCCCGCAGAAGGGTGAATCGCCTGTTTCATCGCTCGGCGGAATAATCCTATGAAACTACCCGAGTTCACGCGCTCGACAACGCTGCGGTGGACATTGCTAGTGGCCGGGATATTCGCGGCTTTTGTCGTCGCGTTGTTCGGGTTCGTCTACCTGAAAACCAAAAACGACTTGACGATGCGCTCGGATCGTATGATCGCCTCCCAAATGGACCTGTTCGCGCACCTGTCGCCCGAACGGAGGCTTGACGCGATCGATGAGTATCTGAGGCAGGATCCCGGCCGCGTTCGGCTCATGGCATTGTTTGGCACAGACGGCCATAGGATCGCTGGTAACCTTGAGCGCCTGCCGCCCGATCTTAAGACCGATAATGCGGCACAGACTGCTCCAGTCGAGAGGGCGGACGAGAGTGGCCGGGAGAAACAGGTAGTCCGCCTGATCGCACGAAAATTGCCGAATGGCGACGTGCTGATAGTTGGACGAAACGTCGATGAAGTCGGGGAGATCGCACGTGTCCTGGGTTGGGCGCTGACGCTTGGTCTGTTTACCGCCGTCCTTCTTTGTCTCTCCGTCGGCTGGGCGCTCAGTGCGCGCGCCCGCAGACGTATCGTTGAGGTCAACCAGCGGGTACAGCGCATCGTCTCCGGCAACCTGCGTGAACGGCTACCGTACCGAAAGGGCGACGATCCCTTCTCCAATCTTGCCATAATAGTCAACGGCATGCTCGACGAGATGGAAACCCTCATTCAGTCTCTTGCGGGTGTCGGCAATGACATCGCGCATGATTTACGTACGCCACTTACCCGGGCTCGGCTGACGCTCGAACGCGGTCGTACCAAAGCCAGAACGCTGGAGCAGATGCAGACGGTTGCAGACAAAACAATAGCGGGAATCGACCAATCGCTCGCGATCGTTACCGCCATTATGAGGCTTGCAGAAATCGATAAAAGGCAGCGTTTGGCAAGCTTCGGCAAAGTGGCGCTTGCGGATCTGATACGCAAGGTAGGCGACATGTACGAACCTATCGCCGAAGACAAGGGAGTTGCTCTTCTCGTTCACTCACCGCACGAACTAAGTGCTTACGGTGACCAGGACTTGCTGATTGAGGCGGTAGCCAACCTTGTCGACAACGCAGTCAAGTTTACCCCGGCCGGAGGGACGGTCGAAATAGGACTGATTCCTGGCCACGGCGAAGGCATCGTGCGCGTCAAGGATACTGGCGCCGGCATAAGCGAACACGAGCGGGATGCCGTCCTGGGACGTTTCTACCGGTCGGATAAAGCAGGACGCACATCCGGGTTAGGACTCGGCCTGAACCTGGTAGCCTCAGTGGTGAGGTTACATGGCTTCCGATTAACCATCGTTCCGGGGCCGGGGTGCGTGGTTGAAATCAGATGCCCAGCGACGCAGGCGTGAATAATCGGGGCTTGCCGATTTATTGAACCTGTCAACCATACTCCTGGCTCGACGGTCCGCGCCCGGTGTCGACGCACCGCAGGCAGCCGGCACTCATGTTGCGTAGTGAAAGCCGACCTGTTGCAATTCGGGCAGCGTGCTACTGGCTCCCGGAATTAGAACGGCGCCGTCCACCAGATGGTTGGTCAGTTCCGCGGCGAGCTGTGCAAGAGAGAGCTTATCGGGGTTGATGCCGGATTTCAGGAGAACTGCGGCTAGTTCCCAAATAGCGTTGTGGCAGGACATGAAGACAACGCCGCGTCGCATCAGCGCAGGGATCGAATTTTCCTCGTCGGAGAATGGTCCCGCCGGGTCTTCATAGTTGGCCACATCGACCGCCACCGGCTTCCGCTCGGTGATCAGTGTATTGGTCTTGAAGTCGTCACCGGCCAGATCGGTGAGGTGGTACTTGTCCCATATGGCCTGATCGTAGAGCGCAAGGTGGGCCGTCCCGTGGGTAACCGAAACGGCGAGGAAATCGGGGTGTTTGAACGACCATATCTGCGAATTGAGCGCGTTTCGCATCAGATTCAGCCAAGGACCTCCGATGTCGGTGTTGTCCCAGGCCTGCCTTGGCGCAGGCAGATAGGAGAGTACCTCAGTTAATGCTTCGTGATCCCACTGCTCCTGATGGTTCAGGATCATCGGCACTGTCTTGAAGTCGCGCCGGCGAGGCGCCTGGGCCAAACGCTTCTTCAACGCGTCAAGGTGGGTGGCACCGGGAGGCGTCTCCGCGGATTCGACGGCCACTGTCGCGGGTTCCGCCCGCGCCGATGCGAGACCGATCGCGCCTGTGGCCGCGGTCAAAGCCAATGTCCGCAACAGGCATCTTCTTCCGGTGGTCAAGTTCACGGCCGCTATCTCCTGCCTGGTCCCTGCGGACAGTTGGGTATCGGAGGCGTTCAAAACCATTAAATCTTTTGAACGGATCAACGCGTCAACGCCCGCCCAAGATACTTTCTGAAGAAGAATTTATTGGCGGTAGTGCGAGCGCGTTCCGATGTAGGAGCAAAACAATTACCTCACACGTCTAACCAGGAGACCATCAAGATGAAATCAGCATTGATTGGCGCCGCCATTGCCGCAGCAGCTTTTGCAACTCCCGCGCTGGCGCAAGCAGTCGTTGCGGACCCAGGTTATTGCTCGCAGTTCTATCCCAACGCAAATTGCCAGAATCTGGACCCGGGCAATCCGTACACCGATGGCAGTTACTATCGCGATCCGCAGAACACGAACGCCGTGATGTCCGATCAGGTCGCCGGTGGGTCCAATGCTTACCGCTATCATGGCGGACCGAAATACAACGATTGATTACGTAGCTTCGCGCCCTTCGAGAGGGCGTCGGAACGCGAGTTCCGAAGTGGCATTTGGCCCACTTCCGTCGGCATGGCGGTACGGCAAGACAGGATCAAGAGACGCAGGGTGACCGAAGGGGAGGCGGCCAGTGTCGCCGCCCACGCGCTGCGGGTACGCACATTCACGAAGGGAATAGGATTGTGGATCAAGCAGAAGTCGTCAAAATGAACGTGAAGCTTACGGAAATTCCAGGCACCTCGCTCAAAGTGTCGCCCGTCGCTATTGGCACGTGGGCGATCGGCGGTTGGATGTGGGGCGGTACCGACGAGGCCGAATTTATCGCCACCATCCGGACCGCGTTCGAGCATGGCGTCAACCTTGTTGACACGGCGCCGGTCTATGGTTTCGGCCGTTCCGAAGAGATCGTCGGCAAGGCGATCGCGGAAAGCGGGTTGCGATCGGATGTGCTTATCGCCACCAAGGTCGGACTTCAATGGGAGGGCGGAAAAGTATCTCGCAATGCCAGTCGCGCCCGCATCATGCGTGAGATCGAGGATTCGCTGCGCCGGCTCCGAACCGATTACATCGATATCTATCAGATTCATTGGCCCGATCCGCTGATTACGATTGAAGAAACTGCGGAGGCGATCCACATGCTGTTCGCGCAGGGAAAGATCCGAGCCATCGGGGTGAGCAATTTTTCGGTTAGCCAGATGGAACGGTTTCGCGGCGTTGCGCCGCTGCACGTGCTGCAGCCGCCGTACAATCTGTTTGAACGCGGGATTGAGGCCGACCTTTTGCCCTATTGCCGCGAAAATAAAATCGCGTTGCTGGGATATGGCGCGCTGTGCCGGGGTCTTCTGTCCGGACGGATGAGAGAAAATACGGTTTTCGACGGCGACGATCTGAGGCGTAACGACCCAAAGTTCATCAAGCCTCGTTTCGCACAATATCTGGCTGCCGTGGACCGGCTCGATCAACTCGCGCAACGCTTTGGCAAACGCGTTATTCACCTGGCGGTTCGGTGGATGCTCGACCAGGGCATCACGACGGCATTATGGGGCGCGCGCCATCCTGACCAGTTGCAGCCGGTCGACGAAGTGGTTGGCTGGTCGCTCGATGCCCCTGCCAAGGCCGAAATCGACCTCATTCTGCGCGAGACCATCACCGATCCGATCGGTCCTGAATTCATGGCCCCGCCGGCACGCAGCGTTGCGGCGTGACGCGACACAGGCTGCCGTGGAGAGCAGCGAGCGCGTGTTCGGCCTTAGCTCCGTTGAGCGCCGCTCGAAACTTGCAATTGCGGATCAGGAGCCGACTGAACTCGCACCCGGATTCGAATGAAAAGTCTAACGGCGAATTTAATGGCCGTGCATTGCCTCCTTGCTACCTTCACCTTGTTGCTCTTGCCCTTTGCGGTAGAGTCTCAGCGCAAAGGGCATCCATTTATTGCGACGGGTCAGGGCCAGGAGAATTGCGATGGATATAACAGCGCTTTTCCTGTCGCGAATTCAATTCGCCTTCACCATCACGTTCCATATCATCTTTCCATCCTTCACCATCGGGCTGGCGGCGTGGCTCACGGTTCTTGAAACCTTGTCCGTTTCGACGGGCCGTTCGGTCTATCGCGTGATCTTCGATTTCTGGTTGAAGATATTCGGCGTTGCATTTGGAATGGGCGTCGTATCGGGGATCGTGATGGCATTCCAGTTCGGCACTAACTGGAGTGTGTTGTCCAAAATGTCCGGGCCGATCCAGGGGCCGCTGCTGATGTACGAGACCTTTACGGCTTTCATGCTCGAGGCCAGCTTCTTCGGCGTCCTCATCTTCGGTCGCAGCCGGGTGCCGCCGTGGTTCTATTTATTTTCGACTGCGATGGTGGCGCTCGGGACGACGTTTTCGGCGTTCTGGATCATGGTCAACAACAGCTGGATGCAGGTGCCTTCCGGCTATGTCATGGAAAATGGCGCCTTCGTTCCGAATGACTGGGGCAAAATCATCTTCAACTCGGTGGTGTGGTCGCGATTCCCGCACATGTTACTGGCGTCATACCTGACCGGTGCCTTCTGCGTTGCCGCAACCGGTGCCTGGTATCTGCTGCGGAAGGTATATCGCGTCGAGTCGCGCATCATGGTGCGCATGGGCCTTGGTCTTGCCGCCGTGCTGATGCCGATCCAGCTTGTGTTCGGGCATCTGAACGGAATCTACGTCAATACCTATCAGCCTTCCAAGATGGCTGCGATCGAGGGGCGCTGGAACGATGAGAAGCCAGGATCAGAAGTCCTGTTCGGATGGCCCGATGTGGAGAATCGGCGAAACTTGTACGCGATCACGCTGCCCCCACCTTTCGGCAGTCTGATCGATTCCGATAGCCTCACCGCGGCGGAAACCGGACTCAACAGTATCCCCCGGGAGAACTGGCCGCCGGTGGTCATCCCGTTCTTCAGCTTCCGCATCATGGTGGGATGCGGCCTGGTGATGTTGGGGCTGGCCTGGTTCGGGAGCTATCTGAGTTACAGGCACCGTCTGGCTTACAACCCTCCCATGCTTTGGCTGACCTTCCTGAGCTTTCCGCTCCCCTTCATTGCGATCATTACCGGCTGGTTTACCGCTGAAGTCGGCCGGCAGCCCTGGGTGGTCTATGGAGTGCTG
Source organism: uncultured Alphaproteobacteria bacterium (assembly GCA_963738105.1). GTDB lineage: Bacteria > Pseudomonadota > Alphaproteobacteria > Rhizobiales > Xanthobacteraceae > Bradyrhizobium. The sequence goes on from CAVTWC010000042.1 coordinate 197,710, forward strand.
CGAACCGCGGATGCCATGACACCGTTCCTGACCACACGCCAGGCGGCGATCTCGCTCGTGATCTTCTGCGCGGTCTACGCCTTCATCTTCCTGTTTGGCACGTTTTACATCTACCGGCTGATCCGCAACGGTCCTGTGCGAAAGCTGTTCGAGACGCCGCATCTCGCGGTTCCGAACCGGCCGATGTCGCTTGGCCGACGACGAGACAATTCGGGAGCCAAGCTACGTCGCTGGAGAATAGCCGTGTTCATGCTCTGGCTTTCGCTTTTCGTCGCCACCATTGTTCTCTATGTGATCGCAGGAGCATAGCCATGGTCATGTTCTGGGTCTCCTTATTGGCTATCAGCATTCTGCTCTACGTGCTGCTCGACGGTGTCGATCTCGGGGTCGGCTTGCTGTTTGGCCTGACGAAGGGTGAAGCCAGGCGCGGCGCGATGCTCAGCGCCGTCGCGCCGATCTGGGACGGTAACGAGACGTGGCTGGTAGTCACTGCGGTTATTTTGTGGGGAGCGTTTCCCGTCGTCTATGCGACATTGCTGTCGGCATTCTACCTTCCTCTCATCGTCATGCTTCTGGGCCTGATCTTGCGCGGCGTGGCGTTCGAGTTTCGTTACAAGACAGAACGACTGCGGTGGATGTGGGATTTGAGCTTTGCCGGTGGGTCTCTGATCGCGACTTTCATCCAGGGAATGACCGTGGGCGCCCTGGTCGAGGGACTACAGGTCACGAACGGCGAATATTCCGGCGGCGAGTTCGGCTGGTTGACGCCGTTTGCGGTCCTTTGCGGCGTCGGACTTTGCCTCGGCTACGCACTTCTCGGCGCCTGCTGGCTTGCGAAGAAATGCGAGGCCGAGGTTCGGGATGTGGCGCATCGCCAGATCCCAGTCCTCGCGGTCGGCGTGCTGGCATTCCTTGTTGTTGTCTTCGCCTACGCATTGGTCGAAAATCTTCCAATTCTGCATCGCTGGACCGAGCGGCCTTATCTGTTCGCATTTCCGGCGATCGGCGCGGTCGCAGCGACCGTGCTTGCGCTCAGCATCTTGCGCCACAACGATCATTGGCCGTTCTACATGGTGTCATTGATCTTCATATCGGCGTTCGGCACCCTGGCGCTGTCGTTCTGGCCCTACATGATCCCCTCTGTCATCACCATCAACGAAGCTGCCGCGCCGCACTCCAGTCTTGCGTTCATGTTCTGGGGCTGCGGCGTGATCGTCTTTCCGCTCATGCTGCTTTACACGATCATCAGCTACACCGTCTTCAGGGGCAAGGTGAGGGCGGCGGACGGGCACGGACACCATTAAGTTCATGGCCGAGCGGCATCCCGGAGGCGACGGTCACAGTCTTTTCCGCGGGAAACATCGCGAAGCCTTGCGCGAAGTCGGTCTCGCCCCTGGCTCCGCGACTTCTTAGGCTTTGGGCATGACGCCCGGGGCATTATCCGGCCATTCGCGATGGTGGCTTCGTCCACATTGAGATGCTGGGCGACCAGCGCCGGCGGCGTGTGCGTCAGCCAGTTCGACAGCGAAATCTCTTCGTAGTGGGAAGCCCTGAAGACCCCGATAAATTGGAGGTCCGTGTCGCCGACGTTCTCGACGTAATGCCCCAGATTTTTCTTGACGTAACCGATATCGCCGGCATTGAAGTCCATTGTCATCGCATTCGGGCCGGTGTTGAACACCGTCATGCGTCCTTTGCCCTTGAGGTAGTACTGCCATTCGTCGGCGTTCGGATGCCAGTGCATCTCGCGCACGCCGCCCGGACGAACCGTCACCAGCGCGGCCGCAATCCTCGTTGCGACGGTGAAATTGCTGCTGTCGGCAACCCGCACGTCGCCGCCTTCGGATTGCTTGGTCGGGGCGGACGATCCGAGCCTGAAGATAAAGGGATGAGGTGGAACGCCCGCGTTTTTGCTGATCGCCGCGCGGTCCGACGCCAAATCGCCGGGCAGAGTACCCTGGAAGATCCAGAGGTTTTGCAGTGGAATCCTCGCGAAAGTCTGGGCCGGGACGCCGAAGTTCTTGGCGAGCACCTCGGGAGGGGTATGCGCGAACCAGTCGGTCACCAGCAGTGTATTGAACTCGCTTGCATCGCCGTCGTCAAAGCAGATCACGAATTCGCAGCCGTCCGGGCCGAGCCCCTGCAGGGAATGCGGCTGGCCTGCGGGGAAATACCACAGATCGCCCTCATTAACGTCCGCGACGTAAGGGCGGCCCACGGCGTCGAGAACCGTCACGCGGCAACTGCCGTAGGTCATGATCGCCCACTCTGCGGCCTGGTGCCAGTGCAATTCCCTGATGCCACCGGCCGTCAAGCGCATGTTGACGCCCGTGATGGTGTCGGAAATCGCAAAGTCCTTCTGCGTCACCTGGCGTGCCCAGCCGCCGTTCTGGACGCGCTTCGGCGCGTTGTTGAAGGATGCCCAGTCCATCGGCATGCCGCCGACATCGGTTGCCGGCGGAAATTGCGCCGAGGGAAACTGACTGCCGATAGCTTCACTTTGTGGGCCGGGATCCCTGAGATTCCCTGGAGCTTTGGCGTTGATTGCGCCTTGGGGCGGCTGGTCCGGATTGCCGAAGGTGGCGGCGCGCGCCGCGCTTGCGGTCATCACGGCGCCGGCAGCGGAAACAGTCAGCATATCGCGTCTCGAAAACATGTAACCTCTCCTGTCCAAAATCGAGTGGGGCTACCCGAGAGATACGCTCACGATTATCGTGAGCCATTAAATTAGTGTTCAGAATGTCTTGTTGATTGCGTGATCCAGAATCTCCGGCACGGCGAACGTCAATTTCGCGGCGTGCTGATGGCATTCAAGTCCGATGCGGACGTCCGGTTCGGGACACGGATTTCGACCACGCCGTGGTTGAGAGCCTGATGGCAGGAATTGCATGCATCAGTCAGACCGGCATAGGCCTTGGCAAATGCCGTGGCGTCTTTCAGTTGGATCGCGCTGTTCAATTCCTTGAACGGTTGCTGCGTCACAGAGGCTATCATGTCTGGAAAGGAGATGTCGTGTTCGGTTGGATGAGCGAGCCCGAGGCGATCGAACGCCCCTTGGAGATTTCCAAGTTCGTAGGCTGCGAATTCCCAATTTCCATCCTGCTCGGACTGCCAGAGCCGCTCGTGCCGCGGCTGAATTGTCGTGATCATCAGGTCGCTGATGCTCGGCAGATATCCGGTGGCTTGAGGCGAGGGCGCCGATTCTGGTCCCGCGGCCACGCTGCGCGAGTTTGCAAGACCGATCACCATGATGGCTGTTCCCGCAAAGGCAACCGCGGCAACCAGGATTGGGTGGCGTCGGCGGCCTGCTGGTTCTGCATCGCTCATGCGCGCACTGGCAGCGTGGTCAAGAGCAGCGCAGTGGCTCCGGTCTCGATCACCGCGCGGCGGGTAACTCCAAACGTGTTTGGTGTATGAGGCTCTTTATTGGGGTCGTGATCGTCCATGAATGCTCCACGTTCGCGAAGTCCGCGAGGGCTGTCGGCCGGAAGACATCAGGCTTACGGCCAGGTATCGTCTGGAAGATTGACCACGATGGGTGTAGCAGTGCTGCGGACGACGACCCATCGAAACGGTTCCTGTTTGGAAGGATTGATTTCCATGTGCGGCAGGAAAGCGCGGACGTGAATGAAATCGCCCGCTTTTGCGCGCGCGACCGAGTCGCCTCTTTCGCCCCAGCGGATCTCACAGATGCCGGAGAGAACGTAGGCGATCGTCTCCTGTTCGCCGTGATGATGAACCCCTGTGCGGGAGTCTGGTGCCACCTCGAACAGGCCGCCCCAAATGGCCGATGCGATGCCGAGCGTCGGTGCAATAGCGGCGCGCCGTTCCGAGCCCGGCGTCTGCGCTGTTCCCGAGTCGAATTCAGCCGGGCTGACGATGCGGATTGTTGAAGAACTCATGTTGCACCGGACGAATTTTTAACTCGGCAACCATAAACGTAAGTAGCAGCGATTAGAGAGCCACTAGATTGGAGTTGTTCAGGCGCCCCAAGTCTCCAGCATCGCCGCCGGCGCTCTGGGGGCGAGGTTCTTGGCTGCTTTTCTGACTTTCTCGAATGCGCGGGCCTCGATTTGCCGGATGCGTTCACGCGATACGTTGAACTTTTCCGCAAGATATTCGAGCGTCAAAGGTTCGTCGACCAAATGGCGGGCTTCGAAGATACGGCGTTCGCGGTTGTCCAGAACCTCGATTGCGGCAATCAGTGCCTTATGCTGATACTCCTTGTCGTCCTGCTCGATGACGATGGCTTCCGGCGAGGGGGATTGATCAACGAGGCGATCCTGCCATTCCCCTGTTTCGCCGTCCTCGTGAAGCGGAGCGTTGATCGATTTGTCGCCGCCGAGGCGTCAATTCATGTCAACGACATCCTGGTCGGGGACATCGAGGTCCTTTGCGATTAGAGCAACCTGGTCGGGGCGTAGATCGCCGCTGTCGAATGCAGCGATCTTGCACTTTGCCGAACGCAATTTGAAGAAGAGCTTTTTCTGGTTCGCGGTGGTGCCGATTTTAACAAGCGACCACGAACGCAGAATGTAATCTTGTATGGAAGCCCTGATCCACCAAATCGCATAAGTGGCGAAGCGAAAGCCTTTTTCGGGTTCAAAGCGGTTCAACGCCTGCATCAGGCCGATATTGCCTTCGGAGATGATTTCCGAAACGGGTAGACCGTAGCCGCGATAACCCATGGCGATTTTTACGGCGAGACGCAGATGACTTGTGACGATCTGATTCGCAGCATCGCGGTCGCCGCATTCGCGCCAACGCCGGGCGAGCTCGTACTCCTGCTCCTTTTCGAGCATCGCAAAGCGCCGGATGTCGGAGAGATAACTTTTACCGCGTCCGTCTCTGGCAATCGCCGGCTGTGCTCGAGTTGTGAGGCCCGCGAATTGTCCCTCGATGCCCATATCAGTCGCTCCGTCGTGGAAAATGGATGATTTCTACCGTTCGAAACTCGATCGCATCACCAGATGATAAGTGCTGCGCACGGAGGGGCCATTAAATTGAGATTTAGGACATTAAATTCGAATTGAGGTGCGCACCCCGCATATGCGGCTGCCTGCAGAATTCGGATGGCTGCTGTGCTTGTAAGTTGGGCTCACCCGGCAGAGTTGACGGTATTCGCGAGTTCTCCGGGGGAGCGCAATTGGGGCCGGAGAAGCCGCGCGCTCGCGGCCTCCGGATTGGTCTCAGTAACTGCAGGTATATGGCCAGTTGTAGGAGGTGTAATACGGGTTATACGGGCAATCGAGGCCGTAGCCGTAGTAACCGCCGCCGAAATGACGTCGTCCAAAGTGATCGTGGTCCAGGCGCGCCATATGATTGCCGCCGAGGCCACGGACATGATCTCCACCAAGCCCTCCGATGCGACCGCCGCCAAAGCCGCCTATGTGGCCCCCGCCAAAGCCACCGATATGGCCTCCACCGAAACCGCCCATGTGACCTCCGCCGAAGCCGCCGCCCATGTGGCCTCCGCCAAAGCCGCCACCGCCGTGTCCTCCACCCCGCCGCCGCGGGCCTGCGCGTCCGTGGCAACAAGGCTGCCGGCAAGCACTGCGCTTGCCAAAATCATCATCACTCGTCCTCTCATGACATTCTCCATTTGGGATGGGCGGACTTGCCGCCACAGGGCCGCTCAGACGTTGGCGTGTCCTCCGCAAAGTAGAGCCAACGTAGCGATGGAGTGGAGATGGGGATGCCTGTTTGTCGGCTCTACTAAATTCTCTTTCATCTGGACTGAACACAGAACGTGTTCGCGCCAGATACAAGCGTGCGCCGGATCGGTAGCTAGGCATTAAACGCAGGAAATGTGCAATCGGACGACGAACGAACTCAGCGAACGCCGCAGCATGGCGCCTTCTTCGCGCCATGCCGGTGTTTAGCCGGTCAACCGGTTAGTTAGGAGAAGCCTACCTATCGTCGACACGGATTATATTCGGCGCCGCTAAGTGGCCGGCTTTGGCGGAGAGCCCGACTTGAGTGCCGACACGCGCCAAACCGTGTTACCAACATCGTCGGCGATCAGTAGTCCACCACTCCGGTCGACTGCCAAACCAACCGGCCGTCCGTGCGCGTGATTGTCCGCATCGAGGAAGCCCGTGACGACATCCTGCGCCGGGCCGCTGGGCTTTCCGCCAATAAACGGCACAAAAACCACTTTGTAACCGTTGAGGGGTGTTCGATCCCAGCTTCCGTGCTCGCCGACAAACGCGCCGCCTCGGTAGTTCGCCGGAAGATCCGAGCCTGCGTACATCGCCACACCCAAAGGCGCCACGTGAGAGCTCAAGGCGTAGTCCGGTACAATCGCTTTCGCCACCAGATCGGGGCGCTGCGGTTCTACCCGCGGGTCCAGATGCTGCCCGTAATAGCTATAGGGCCAGCCATAGAAGCCGCCGTCCTGTACCGAGGTCAGATAATCCGGAACCAGGTCCGGCCCGATCTCATCGCGTTCATTGGCGATCGCCCAGAGCTTGCCGCTCTCGGGCTCCCACGCAAGGCCGGTCGGATTGCGTACGCCGCTGGCGAAGATGCGATGGGCGCCCGATGCCCGGTCGACCTCCCAGATCGCGGCGCGTTCATACTCCGCGCCGATTCCGTTCTCGGTGATGTTGCTGTTTGAGCCGACTCCGACATAGAGCTTGGAGCCATCCGGGCTTGCCAACAGAGCCTTGGTCCAGTGGTGATCGATCGGCCCGCCAGGAAGGTCGGTGAGCTTGGTGCCCGGGGCAGTGATGCTGGTTTGCCCCTCCTGATACGGATAGCGGACGATGGCGTCGGTGTTCGCGACGTAGAGATCGTGACCAACCAGCGCGACACCAAAGGGCGAATTGAGGTGGTCCAGAAACACGGTTCGTACTTCGGGGATGCCGTCGCCATTGGCGTCGCGCAGCAGCGTGATGCGGTTTTCGTCCTTTGCCTTGGCGCCGGCGAACCACTGCACCCAGCCGGTGATGATGTCTTTGGGCCGGTAAATCGGCGCCTTCGGACCGTTGCTCTCGACCACCAGCACGTCCCCATTGGGAAGGACGTAAAGCGATCGCGGATGCACAAAGCCGGTCGCCAATGCATGGACCTGCAATCCCTCCGCCACCTTGGGAGCCTGGTCTTTTTCCCATCCGACGGCTTTTGCGATCCGTATCGGCGGCATCAGATACTGTTGCGGCGCGGGCAGCGCGGGATTGTTGCCGATCTGTATTTTCGGATCGCCGCCAGCGTCGTCACAGCCGGCCAGCCCCAAGCCGGCGATGGCGACAAGGAGCGCGGCCAGCCGCGGTAGCTTCGGCGAACGTGCAATTCCGAGGGCGTGCATCATTATCATTCTCCGATATGAAGGCGGTTGGCCAAGGCCGCGCCAATCCAGGACGTCAGCAGGAGAACGACGACGACGAGGCTGGAAAGCATCAGACCCGTCGGCACCACCGCGGTGTAACCGTCGCGGCTATGAACGAAGGCGTTCATAAGGGAAAGCAAGACCGCGAGCGCGTAGCCGGCAGCACGGAGCCACGCCGGGCTATCGATTTGTCTGCCGGCCGCAAGGTCAATCACGTAAGCGATGGTGGCGAGAGCTGCCGTGATCAGTCCCGCAACGATCAGCCAGATGGAGAACCGCTCCCACAGCACATCAGGCACCCGCCAATAGACGAGATCGGTGACGAACGCGCCGGTGAAATAGGCCGCAGAAAATGACACCAGAATTCTATGCAGCGGTCGTCCGCGAGGCTTCGCGGCAGACTCGAAATCGGTGTCGTCAAAGAAAGTCGATTCCGTGATCGTAGCGTGCTTCATGCATCAATCCTTCTAACGATCGCGCGCAACTGCGGTCCTCGAAAAAACCGGTATATTCCCCGAGCTTCATGAGGATGAAAACGTCGCGATAACGATCTAACATTGCCTCGGCTTCACCAATTGGTCTGCTAAATTCGAGTTTATTTTCCAGAGCCGTTCAAACGATTGTCATCAACGCTCGCTGGCGATGCTGAGCAACTATCGGACCGCTAGCCTGGAAATAAGCGCGAACGCTGCATCACCCAAGAAAATCCGGCGTTCGGGAATCATGATTGGGGGCGCCGGCGCGCCGTAAAACTCGCGCGGAGCGGGGCGCTCAAAGACCCAGGTCGATCGCAGGCGATCGAGATCGAACAACTAACGTTTGCTTTTTGCGGCGAGGCGCTTGTTGAACGATTGGAGGTCGATCACCGCTCTCCGATGCGTCCCACTACCGATTTCCTCTGCCTGGTCACTCGCCGACACCTTGAAGACAATTCGCTTGCCTTCGGTCTCGATCACCTCGGCCTCTGCACGTACGGTATGACCGACAGGCGTTGCTGCAAGGTGCCGAACATCTACTTCTGTGCCGACCGCGCTCTCACCCGCATCCAGAAACGGCTTTATCGCATTGAGGGCCGCATTTTCCATCGCCATGATCATAACGGGGGTCGCCAGTACCTGCGGGAGCATGGTGTCCTTGAATCGATCGGCGAGATGTTCAGGCAGCACGCGCAACGTGAAAGATCCTTTCGTTCCCAACGGTATTTGGCGCATTTCAGTCGTCTCCTGTCTCACCGGCAGTCGTTCGTGCGCAGTTTGCGGTAACAGATAGGCAGATGAACCGGCGAATGGGCGGCTGAGAAACCAGCGGGAGCCGCGGTACACCTCGGTAAATCCAAAGGGATCGCCTGGTCTTATGGGAAAAGAGACGGACGGCTCCGGCCTGCCTTAGCGGGGGGGAGGAGAATAAGGCTACGCGAAGCCGTCCGCTTGGCAACCATGCGATACCGCGCCAGAGAGAAACCGCGGCCGGGCTGCTCGATCCAGAATAGATACGGCCAGCCGCCGGCACCATTAAACAGAGGTTTAGTTGGGTTAAATTGAAGGTTAGCTGGATTTCCCCTTCAATCGCGGCCGCTACGCGCATTTTTTCTTGGCGGCCATGCAGTCGGCTCTGATGAGGTCGATTGCGGCCGCTATCGCGAGCCTCAATCTCATTTGGGCTGGAGGATTTCTCGGGCATTGGCTGCGGTCGTGGGCAGTAGCCTGGGTCCTGATGCTTCCGGTGGTGATCGTAGCGGCACCGGCCATCTTGCGTCTGTCCGAGTTCATGACGCGCTCGGACGAGGCGAATTTCCCGGACTGATCCAATCGTTTCAACCAGTTGAAAAGAAAGGAAAATGCTTTACGTGTGTCGCTCCGATCATTTATCGGCCCAGAAAATGATCGGGCGAAGTTGTGCCGCAAACATAAATGAAAACAATATGTTAGACAGACGCTTTTCCGTTGCCCCGATGATGGATTGGACCGACCGGTATTGCCGCGTGTTCCATCGTCTGATGACGCGGCGGGCGCTGCTTTACACGGAGATGCTGACGACCGGCGCCATCATCCATGGCGACCGCCAGCGCTTGCTCGGGTTCGACGCAAGCGAACATCCGGTCGCGCTTCAGCTCGGCGGCTCGGATCCGCGCGACCTCGCGATGGCGGCCAAAATCGGCGAGGATTTCGGCTATGACGAAATCAACATCAATGTCGGGTGTCCGTCGGATCGGGTGAAGGATGGCCGCTTCGGCGCCTGCCTGATGGCGGAGCCGCAACTGGTCGCCGAGGGCGTCGCTGCGATGAAGCGCGCCGTGCGTGTGCCCGTTACGGTCAAGTGCCGGATCGGGATCGACGATCAGGATCCTGAAGTGGCGCTGGATACGCTGGCGCGTGACGTGGTCGCCGCCGGCGCGGACGCGCTGATCGTGCACGCTCGCAAGGCCTGGCTCAACGGATTATCGCCGAAGGAAAATCGCGACATCCCGCCGCTGGATTACGACCGGGTCTATCGGCTGAAAGCCGCGATGCCCGATGTGCCCATCATCATCAATGGCGGCATTGCTGGGCTTGAGGAGGCGAGGGGCCATCTGGGTCACGTCGATGGCGTCATGCTCGGCCGCGCCGCCTATCACGATCCCTGGCGATTGCTGACGGTGGATTCCGACCTGTTCGGCGAGACGCCACCGCACGGCGCGATGAAGGACGTGTTCGAGGCGATGGTGCCCTATATCGAGCGCGAGTTGGCGCAGGGCACCGGCTTGCATTCGATCGCGCGGCATTTCGTCGGCGCATTTCACGGCGTGCCGGGCGCGCGGGCGTTCCGTCGTCACCTCGCCGAGAATGGCGTCAAGCCGGGCGCTGGTGTGAACGTGTTGCGCGATGCGATCGCGCGGGTCGAGGATCGCGTGACGGCCTCGATCGCTGCGTGATCGCGACTGCGAAGGCCAAGTCTGTTCCGCGCTAAACTAGCCGAGTGTCTCCAGCATCTCTGCTAGTTGCGTCGGGGCGTCGATCATGACGTCGTGACCGGCGGCAATTTCAAAAGTTCTCCATCCCTTGTCGCGCGCTTGCGAAAGTGCTGCGTCGAACGGCGTGCTGTCATAGTGTGCCGCACGGATATAAGCCTTTTTGGCGATCCGATCGCGCGCGCCGGTCAGCGCGATTTTTTGTAGAAGGCACTTGATCGGGTGCGGCGTACACTGGGCGTCGACCCAGGCGCGATCGTTCTCATTGACGTTGAAGGCAGCGGCAGGGACTGGCGGGAATGACGTCGCGCCTTCGCTCGCCGCCTTGAGCATGGCGTCCCGGCGCTGCGCTGCCATCAGGTCGGACACGGTCTGTCCGTTAGCTGGAATAAACGCGTCCAGCATCACCAGGGATGCGATCGACGTTTCCATCCGTTCCGCCACGCCGGATATCACCGCTCCTCCATAGGAATGGCCGACCAGCACGACGTCGCGCAGCTCCTGCCATTTCATTACATTGACGACATCAAGGATATGGGTCTCCAGGTCGATTTCCGGGTTGAGCAAATGCGATCGCTCACCCAGGCCCGTTAGCGTCGGTGTCATGACGGTGTGTTGTTTGGTCGAAAGCAACTTTGCCACGCGATTCCAGCACCAGCCGCCATGCCATGCACCGTGCACGAGAACAAATGTCGTCATGTCTTTTCCTTGAGATCGCTAGCGGGTCCACGAAATCATTCTCAGGGTCGACCACCCAAGCGGCCAACTTTAGTCGAAAGGCGACCGGTAGCTACACAATTCGGAGAGCGACGGCGCGGCGGCAATCGCGTTGGCGCGATGATTGCCATGTGATCGCAAAATCCAGCCGCGCTCAGGGATAACCGTGCAGCATCAGCCGGTCCGGGCGCACTTCCCAGCTTTCCAGCCGATCCAGAAAGCTCATGCCGAGCAGGTTGGTTTTCATCTGGCCGTGCGGCACCACCAGTGCCGGCACCGAGCGCTCGACTAGCTTGCCGATCGCCAGGCGATCGAGCGTCAGCCGCGCCGCCTTGGTGTGTCCACCCGCGGTTTCGACGTCGACATCGTATTCCAGCAGCTCCAGCGGCAGGCCCGCCGCCTTCGCCGTCTCATAGGTCAGCACCACAGAGGTCGCGCCGGTATCGATCACCATCGGCGCGTTGACGCCATTGATCCTGGCATGCAGCGCGAACTCGCCGCCCTGTCCGCGTGCAATCTCCACGGCACGCACGCGCGGCGTGGCGTGCTTGCGCAATAGGCCCGAGACGGTATCGCCGGCGCGCGCGATCCGGTTCGGATCGCCATAGGCGACCACGGCGCCGGCGGTCGCCGCGAGCATGATGAGGACGAGCAGGATACGGCTCACAGCGACCCTCCCGCATCGAGGAGGATGCTGCCTAGTCCGTGTTGGATTTGGCTGCTGGCTGCAACTGCATCAGTCCGGCGTCGGCCATGCGCGCCGGCAACAGCGCCATCACCGCATGGCGTTCCGTGCTGTCCATGCGATGCCAGCGCGCGATCTCCGGGAGCGTCCGTCCGCAGCCCAGACAGAGGCTGGTTCTGGGATCCATCATGCAGACTGCGATGCACGGCGTTTCTTTGCTCATCGACAGAGTTTGAAATGGTTTCGTTGGTTTGTGCAAGCGTCACGGTCACAACCCGGTCCCCGCGCTCATGATGGGCTTGTTCCGGGCCCGGCGCTTCTCCTCGGGCACCGTGGGTTCCGGCTGCAGCGGCGGCGCGGTTTCCTCGATCATCGGCGCCAGCGCCGACATCACCCGCTCCGGCGGGAAGGTGACGATCACCTCGGTGCCGATGCGCAGCTTCGATTTCAGCGTGAAAGTGCCGCCATGCATGTCGATCAGGCTTTTGGCGATCGGCAGGCCAAGGCCCGCGCCTTGCTCGGCGGACTTGATCGAATTGGAGCCCTGGCCGAACGACGCCAGCACGATCGGGATTTCATCCTCGGCAATCCCGGAGCCGGTATCCTTGACGCTGAGATATTGTCCGCCGGATGCGGTCCAGCCGACCTTGAGCCAGATCTCGCCGCCCTGCGGCGTGAACTTGATCGAGTTCGACAGCAGGTTGAGCACGATCTGACGCGTCGCGCGCTCATCGCCCCAGATCCGCGGCATGCCGCGCTCGAACACCTCGTGAATGGTGATGCCGCGGCTCGAGGCCCGCAATTTCAGCAAATGATGGCAATCGGCGACGACATGCACCAGCGAGACGGCTTCCTCGTTGAGTTCATAGCGGCCGGCCTCGATCCGCGACAGATCAAGGATTTCATTGATCAGGTTGAGCAGATGAACGCCCGAATTATGGATGTCGGCGGAATATTCCTTGTACACCGGTACCGCGTGACCGCCGAAGATCTCGCTCTTCATCACCTCGGAAAATCCGAGGATGGCATTGAGCGGCGTGCGCAGTTCGTGGCTCATCTGCGCCAGAAAACGCGACTTGGCGACATTGGCGGATTCGGCGCGATGGCGTGCCTCATCGGAAATTGCCTTGGCCTGTTCGAGTTCGCCGATCAGCGCGTCCTTTTCGGCGCGCGCTTCCAGCGTATCGAGCGTGGTCGAATGCAGGCGGCGGGCCAGCAGCGCGAAGTAACCTTCGGCGGCGATGGCGAGCAGCGCGAGCACGTAATTGTCGAAGGTCCCTGTCAGCACGAGGTTGAGCGCGATCGCCGCGGTGACCGGCGCGGTGGCGACCAAGGCCGCGATCGGCAGGTTTGCCGCCAGCATGCTCGACACCGCGATCACCAGCAGCATCAGGAACATCATCAGCGTGTTCGATGTCATGTCCGGATTGGCCGGATGGATCAGGATCGCGGTCCAGCACAGCCCGTACAGTAAATCGAGCGCGATAAAACGTGTCCGCCATTTGCGCGTTGCGGTCAGCGACGGGGCTTCCGCCAGGAACCGGCGGCAATTGCGGATCATCACCGCGTGGATGCAGAGCATCGCGCCGGTCCAGGCGGCCGCCGAGATCGGCTGCATCCAGAAACCGAACAACAGCCCGGTCGCCACCACCAGCAGCATCACGACATAGGACGCCGACAGCCGCGTCTGGGCATATTGTCGGAGCAATTCGCGATCGAAGGCGGGACGGGTTCCGCTGGTCGACGTTAACCGATCGCGCGCCTCGCGCACCCGCTGGGCAGCCGCACGGCGATTGTGGGCCGGTACCGCGATCGGCGTTTCCGCCGGAAGCTGGACAATCTCGGGCTTTTCGGCGGATTTACTCATCAAACAACACAAATCCTGCCCGCGAACCGCGCGGGCTTTTTGTATTGTCTATCTGTCGCTCTAAATCCTTAAGAGGGGCCTTAAAGAGCGCGAGAATCTCGTTAACGGGAGGTTAAATTAACTTTTGCCGGGGGTGTCTACGACGTCCTATTAAGCTCGTCATGCCCGGGCTTGTCCCGGGCATCCACGACTTTGCTGAGCTCAAAAAAAGACGTGGATGGCCGGGACAAGCCCGGCCATGACGAGAAAGTCGGTGATGTTCGAGCCGCTGGAAATCAGCGCTGCAGCCGCGCCAGCAGGCTCGACGTATCCCAGCGCTTGCCGCCCATCTTTTCCACTTCGGCGTAGAACTGATCGACCAGCGCGGTCACCGGCAGGTTGGCACCGTTCCGCCGCGCTTCGGCGAGACAGATCGACAGATCCTTGCGCATCCATTCGACCGCAAAACCGAAATCGAATTTGCCTTCGTTCATGGTCTTGTAGCGGTTCTCCATCTGCCAGGACTGCGCGGCGCCCTTGGAGATGGTGTCGATCACGGCCTGAATGTCGAGGCCGGCCTTCTTGGCGAAATGAATGCCCTCGGAAAGACCTTCGACCAGCCCCGCGATGCAGATCTGGTTGACCATCTTGGTGAGCTGGCCGGAGCCGGCGGGTCCCAGCAGCTTGCACATCCGCGCATAGGCCGCGATCACGGGCTCCACGCCGGCATAGGCGTCGGCGCTGCCGCCGCACATTACCGTCAGAACGCCGTTTTCGGCGCCAGCCTGTCCGCCGGACACCGGCGCATCGACGAATTTGAAGCCGGCTTTGGTGGCGGCAGCATCGAGCTCGCGGGCCACTTCGGCGGATGCGGTGGTGTGGTCGACGAACGTCGCGCCTTTCCTGACGCCCGCGAAGGCGCCATCGGCGCCCAGCGTCACCGAGCGCAGGTCGTTGTCATTGCCGACGCAGCACATGACGAAATCCTGGCCCTCGGCGGCGGCTTTTGGCGTGGCTGCGGTTTTGCCGCCGAATTTGTCGGCCCATTCCTTGGCCTTGGCTGCGGTCCGGTTGTAGACGGTGACTTCATGGCCGCCCTTTTTGACGAGGTGTCCTGCCATCGGGAAACCCATCACGCCGAGACCTAGAAAAGCGACTTTAGCCATGGTTGCTACCTTATCGTTTGCCCGTTGGGGCTTTTACCTTGGGGTCTTGCCGGCGACATGGGATGGGCCGGGCGGTTCGAAGGGAGCGCGCACCATAACCTCTGCGCAACGGAGGGCAACGGCTTCGTTTGCCCGCGGCCCGGGGTTTTGTGCTAGCATCCAACCCTCAAAACGAACTTCACAAAAAAGGGAGTGTATCGCATGGGTGTGAGCGTTGGCGTGCTCGATCATTTCAACATCCGGACCCGGAAACTCGACGATACGGTCCGCTTTTACGAGGATGTTCTGGGCCTGGAGAAGGGGCCCCGGCCAAACTTTGCCTTCCCCGGTGCCTGGATGTACTCGGAGGGCAGGCCGGTGGTGCATCTGGTCGACATCTCCAAGACCGACGAGCCGCAAAAGCCGGATTCCGGGGTCGTTCATCACGTTGCTTTCATCAGCCGGGGGTTTGCCGGCATGAAACAGCGGCTGCAGTCTGGAGGCTTCGAGCACGACGCACGGCAGGTTCCCGGCGGCGATCTCTGGCAGATTTTCGTAAACGACCCCAACGGCGTCATGATCGAGCTGAACTACGAGGCGGCCAAGGAGCAGGGCGCTGCCGCTCCCTCGGCGCGTGCCGATGACATCGGAGCGAGGTAGCCTTTTGGGCAGTAACGCTTTAAGGGTCGCATCCGGTTTTAGCGATAGCGTTTTCCAGCCAACGGGTCGCGCGAATGCGCGCCCGATGACAGGCTCCGTGGACCCTGGTTCTCGGGAAGAAAACGCGTCAAAACAAAGATGCGCCCCGGTTCTGATGCGATCAGAACCGATACGGCGCCAGGAGATGCGCCGTGAGTGTGACGCAACAGCAGGTTCTTGATGGTCTGACCAAGGTGATGTCGCCCCGCGGCGTCGCCTTGACCAACGCAAATGTGCTGTCGGCGATTTCGGTCAGCGACGGCAAGGTGTTTTTCTCGATCAATGTCGATGCCGCGGAAGCCCGCGCCTGGGAGAGCATTCGGGCGCAGGCGGAAGCCGCCGTTCGCGCCATTCCCGGCGTCACCACCGCGATGGTCGCGCTGACGGCCGAACGCAAGGCCGGCGCCGCGCCGCCACCACCACCGGCGCCTCGCAGCCACAGCCACAGCCATGGTCACGGTCACGGCGTGCAGCCCGTCGCCGCGCACCGGCCGCCGCAAAGTCCGGCTTCGCCGATGGCGAAGCAGGCGGAAATTCCCGGCATCTCGGCCGTGATCGCGGTGGCGTCCGGCAAGGGCGGTGTCGGTAAATCGACCACGGCGCTCAATCTGGCGCTCGGCCTTCGCGATCTCGGTCTGCGGGTCGGCCTGCTCGACGCCGACATCTATGGCCCCTCGGTGCCGCGGCTGACCGGTATCCGCGAGAAGCCGAAACTGGACGACAACAAGAAAATGATTCCGATCGTCCGCTTTGGTCTTTCGATCATGTCGATCGGTTTTCTGGTCGAGGAAGAGACCGCGATGATCTGGCGGGGGCCGATGGTGATGTCGGCGATCACCCAGATGCTGCGGGACGTGGCGTGGGGCACGCTCGATGTACTCGTCGTCGACATGCCACCCGGCACCGGCGATGCGCAACTGACGCTCGCGCAGAACGTGCCGCTGAAGGGCGCGGTCATCATTTCGACACCGCAGGACCTTTCCCTGATCGACGCGCGGCGTGGGCTTGCGATGTTCAAGAAGGTCAATGTCCCCGTGCTCGGCATTGTCGAGAATATGAGCTATTTCCAGTGCCCGCATTGCGGCACCCGATCGGACATCTTCGGTCATGGCGGTGCGCGGCATGAGGCGGAGCGGCTCGGCGTGCCGTTCCTCGGCGAGATCCCGCTGCACATGTCGATCAGGGCCACCTCCGATTCGGGAACGCCGGTGGTGGAAAGCGAGCCCGATGGCCCCTATGCGGCGATCTATCGCGCGATCGGAGCCAAGGTCCGCGAGCAGCTGCAGGGCGTTATCGCCGCCGCCTGACGGATTCCAGCGCAGCTAAGACCATCTGCCGAAATATGCGACTTTCGTTTAATCTGTGGTGTCATGCCTTTGTTGCGTTTTCGCCGCTCGACTTCCGTGATAAAGCCCCACGTGAACACTTCGGCCGATGCAGCGGTCGCCTCGCCGGAACAAATACTCCAGAAAACCCGGGATTGCCCCACCAAGGAGATGCCTGAATGAAGCGTCGTGATTTTTTGAAAGTTTCCGCAGTCGGTGCCGCCGCAACGGCGGTGGCTTCGCCGGCGATCGCGCAGTCGATGCCCGAGATCAAGTGGCGTATGACGTCGAGCTTCCCGAAGTCGCTCGATACCATTTACGGCGGCGCGGTGGAGTTCTCGAAATACGTCGCGGAAATGACCGACAACAAATTCCAGATTCAGGTGTTCTCCGCCGGTGAAATCGTGCCCGGCCTGCAGGCGCTCGACGCGACCTCGAACGGCACGATCGAGATGAGCCACACCGTCTCGTATTACTACGTGGGCAAGGATCCGACTTTCGCGATCTACGCGTCGGTGCCGTTCGGCCTCAATGCGCGGCAGCAGAACTCCTGGTGGTACCAGGGCGGCGGCATGGAGCTCGGCAACGAGTTCTTCAAGAAATTTGGCGTGATCGGCTTCCCCTGCGGCAACACCGGCACCCAGATGGGCGGCTGGTTCCGCAAGGAGATCAAAACCGTCGCCGATCTTTCCGGCCTCAAATTCCGCATCGGCGGCATTGCCGGCCAGGTCCTGCAGAAGGTCGGTGTGGTGCCGCAGCAGCTCGCCGGCGGCGACATCTATCCGGCTCTGGAGAAGGGCACCATCGACGCGGCCGAGTGGGTTGGACCGTATGACGACGAAAAGCTCGGCTTCCAGAAGGTCGCGAAATACTACTACTACCCGGGCTTCTGGGAAGGCGGCCCGACGGTGCACGCGTTCTGCAATCTTGAGAAGTGGAATTCGCTGCCGAAGAACTATCAGGCCATCATCCTCAACGCGACCGCCAACGCCAATACCTGGATGGCGGCGCGTTACGACATGCAGAACCCGACCGCATTGAAGCGCCTGGTTGCCGGCGGCACCCAGCTTCGCCCGTTCACCAACGAAGTGCTGGAAGCCTGTCTCAAGGCGACCAACGAATTGTGGGGCGAAATCTCCGCGCAGAACGCCGACTTCAAGAAATCGATCGACGCGATGCAGGCCTATCGCTCCGACCAGTATCTGTGGTGGCAGGTTGCCGAATATACGTTCGACAGCTTCATGATCCGCTCGCGCACGCGCGGCTGATTCCGCTTCAAATCGACGCAGCAAAGCCCGACCTCCGAGAGGAGGTCGGGCTTTTTTGCGTTGCGATATGCCAGTTCGCCATGGAAATCGGAACGCGGATGTTCCATGCTCGGTTCAAGCCTCGCAACGAAGGCTATTCACATCATCAGGGATCAGGGGGAAACAACGTGAAGCGAAGGGATTTTATCAAGGTCACCGGAATGGGCGTCGCGGGCGCCGCGACCATGGCAGCACCTGCGATCGCGCAATCGATGCCGGAAATCAAATGGCGCATGACGACGAGCTGGCCGAAATCGCTCGACACCTTGCACGGCGGCGCCGAGTTGATGGCGAAAGCGGTTGCCGAAGCGACCGACAATAAATTCCAGATCCAGACCTTTGCCGCCGGTGAAATCGTTCCCGGCCTGCAGGTTCTCGACGCCGTTCAAAACGGCACCGTCGAGATGGGACATACCGCCTCGTATTATTATTTCGGCAAGGATCCGACCTTCACGTTCGGCTCCTGCATTCCGTTCGGCCCCAACTCGCGGCTCAATCAAGCCTGGTACATGATGGGCGGCGGCAAGGAAATCCTGAACGAGTTCTACAAGAGTTACAACGTCACCTCGCTGCTCGCCGGCAACACCACCTGTCAGATGGGCGGCTGGTTTCGCAAGGAGATCAATACCGTCGACGATCTAAAAGGATTGAAATTCCGTATCGGCGGCTACGCCGGCCGCATCATGGCGAAGCTTGGCTGTGTGCCGCAGCAGCTCGCCGGTGGCGACATCTATCCGGCGCTTGAAAAAGGCACGATCGACGCGGCGGAGTGGGTCGGTCCCTATGACGATGAGAAGCTCGGCCTCTACAAGGTCGCCCCGCATTATTATTATCCGGGGTGGTGGGAAGGCGGTCCGATGCTGATCGCTCTGGTGAATTTGGAAAAATGGAACGGCCTGCCGAAATATTATCAGAACGTCCTCGAACAGGCCGGCCATTTCGCCAACAACTGGATGATGGCCAAATACGATACCGTCAACCCGCTGGCGTTGAAGAAGCTGTTGGCCGGCGGCACCAAGCTGCACGGCTTCTCGCCGGCCATCATGGAAGCGAGCCTCAAGGCGACAAAGGAGCTGAATAGCGAAGTCGCGGCAACCAACCCGAATTTCAAGAAGGTCTATGATTCGATAACGGCCTACACCAGCACCGGCTATCAGTGGTTTCAGGTTGCCGAAATCGGCTACGATAACTTCATGGCACGCCACGCCCAGACCTGATCGCGCGACGCGCAACACCCACGGCGAAAAAAGCCCCGGAAGCGAAAGCTTCCGGGGCTTCTGTTTGTGAAAAACGAGGCCTGGAGCGGATAATTCAGGTGCCATAACGCGCTTGCCGATCGGCGCGATGGTTGCTCTCGGCAAGATCGGTAGAATCGGACGTCTTTTCGTCCCGGCGATGGAGGGCGAAGCCGATCCGCTCTGAGCTTAATTCGGGCTTCAAGGTCAGGGTGGGAATGACATAGTCGCCGTCGTTCTGATTGCGGTAGGCAATAGGTGCGTCGAGCATCGCACCGTCCAGCCGTGCGCCGAGTGCACTCAGGGTTTCGGTGTGCCGCGTCGTGTCCATCGCGCTGCTTTTGAACATGACGAACGGCGGCAGCACGTCGAAACCCGGATAGAACAGCATGCCGTGCTGGATCGGGAACAACAGATCGTCGATCGGTCCGTTGATGCCGCGTTCGCTATAGTGTTCAGCCCAGCCGCCCGTGCTCACGACCAGCATCGCCCGCTTGCCCTTGAAGGCGCCTTCGCCATAACGCTTGCCCCAGCGTCTCTCCGAATGTTCGCCAACGCCATAGGCGAAGCCATAGGCGTAGACGCGGTCGAACCAGCCCTTCATGATCGCCGGCATCGAAAACCACCACATGGGAAACTGGAAGATCACCAGATCCGCCCGGCGCAATTTATCCTGCTCCGCCGCGACATCAGGTGTCTGGGCGCCTTCGGCAAACGCGTGCTTTGAATCCGCGCTTGGGCTGAAAGGCTGCATGGCGTCGCGGGAAGGAAAATCATCGGCGTCGAGACTGGCCTTCCAACGCATGGCGTAGAGATCGCTTACTTCGACAGTATGCCCGGCGCGGACAAATCGATCGACGATGAAATCGCGTATCGATCCGTTCAGCGAGCGCGGCTCGGGATGGGCGTATAGCAGCAGGACATTCATCGCTTCGTTCCTCTGTTGATGCTGTCAAACTACGATCGCGCATGGCATAGTGGAAATGAATAGGTTCAATAGCAGGTATAGTCATGCGTAATATCCGCGGTATCGATATCGAGCTGCTCGTGACTCTCGAAGCGCTGCTTACGGAATGCAGTGTCACGCAGGTGGCGCGACGGCTGCATCTGAGCCAGCCGACCGTAAGCGTGCGCCTCGGCAAGTTGCGGAATCTGTTCGGCGATCCGCTGCTGACGCCTGGCACGCGGAGCATGCGGCCGACCACGCGCGGCCTTGAATTGCTTGGGCCGTTGCGCGAGGCCTTGAGCGGCGTGGCGCGCATGCTCAGCGTGCAGACGCCGTTCGACCCGGCCAGGGCCGAACTGACCTGGCGTGTCGCCGCCTCGGACTATGCGCAGCACGCGATCTTGATGCCGTTGCTCGTGCAGCTGCGCCGCCTGGCTCCAGGCGTGCGCGTGGCCGTCTACACGCCAATTCCGGCGGAGGTCGCGCGCATGGCCGAGCGCGGCGATATCGACGTCGCATTCGTCACCACGGATATCGCGCCGGAAAGCCTGCGCAGCACAAAGCTGTTCGCCGAACGCTACCGGTTCATCGCGCGCAAGCGTCACCCATTGCTGGGCAGGGGTCCGATCACGCTTGAGCAATTCTGCGCGCTAGATCACGTGCTGGTGTCGCCGGAGGGCGGCGGCTTCAAGGGGGCCACGGACGTGTTGCTTGAAACGCGCCGCCGCAAGCGCCGCGTGGTTCTGTCTGTGCCGCATTTCCTCTCGGCGCCCGAATTGGTGCGCCGCTCGGATATGGTCGCCATGCTACCGGAACGTCTGCTTGATGGGCGCAGCCAAGGCCTGCAACTGCGCGACGCGCCGGTGCAGCCGCCCGGTTTTGAGATGGCCATGAGTTGGCACGAGCGCGTGCACGCCGATCCCGCGCATGCCTGGCTGCGCGCGCAAGTCATCGCGGCGGTATCGCAGACCGGAGCGCCCAAGCCAGGCGCCCGCGGTGCCGTAGGTTCCCGCTGAGCCGCGGTTTCCCTTACTGCTTCGCCGGCGGACCGAAATCCAGGGGCGGCAGGTCGATCTGCGGTACGTCGATCTTGATCTTGTTCAGATCCACATTGGCGGGCTTGTCGAGCAGGCCAGTGACCGTGATCGGGAACGCGATCACGATAAACACCATCAGGGCCTGCAGCCCGACCCAGGGTAGGGCGCCCCAATAGATGTCGGAGCTTTTGACTTCCTTTGGTGCGACGCCGCGCAGATAGAACAGCGCAAAACCGAACGGCGGATGCATGAACGACGTCTGCATGTTGACGCAGAGCATGACGCCGAACCAGATCAACGCCGGCCCATCGCCGACCACGGGCCCCAGGATCTTCTGCGCGATCGGCGCGATCATCGGCAGGATGATGAAGGCGATCTCGAAGAAATCCAGGAAGAACGCCAGGAAGAAGATGAAGAGGTTGATGAAGATCAGGAAGCCCCAGACCCCGCCCGGCAGCGAGGTCAGAAGGTTCTCCAGCCAGACGCCGCCGGAGACGCCAAGAAACACCACCGAGAAGCAGGTCGAGCCGATCAGGATGAACGTCACCATGGTGGTGATGCGCATGGTCGTCTCGTAGCCCTGCTTGATCAGGTCGCGCAGTTCGGGAATGCGGACGGCTTCGAGGCAGATCCACACCACCGCGAGATAGGTGACGGCAAAGGCGGTCTTGAAGATAATGCCCTCGGTCATGAAGATGCCGACCATCGTGCCGATGCCGCCGGCGATCACGCCTGTGATAAGGACCTTGCGGCCCATCGTGCTGAAATCCTTGCTGTGGATCGCAGCCAGCACGATGGCGCCGACCGCGCCCATGGCGCCGGCTTCGGTCGGCGTCGCCAATCCCATCATCATGGTGCCGAGCACGACGAAGATCAGGACCGCCGAGGGGATGATGCCCATCAGGCATTTGCGCCACAGCGGCCAACCGGTCAGCGTCAGTTCGGTCTTCGGCACCGGTGGCAGATAGTGCGGCTTGATGATGCCGAGCACGAAGGTGTAGCCGGCGAACAGGAAGATCTGGAAAATCGAGGGGCCCCAGGCGCCGAGATACATGTCGCCGACCGACTTGCCGAGCTGGTCGGCCAGCACGATCAGGACCAGCGACGGCGGCACCAATTGGGTAATCGTGCCTGACGCGGCCAGCACGCCCGTGATGTAGCGGATGTTGTAGCCATATCGGATCATGATCGGCATCGAGATCAACGCCATCGCGATCACCTGCGCCGCCACCGTGCCGGTGATGGCGCCGAGGATGAAGCCGACGAGAATGACCGAATAGCCGAGGCCGCCGCGGATCGGTCCGAACAACTGGCCCATTGAATCCAGCATGTCTTCGGCGAGGCCGCAGCGCTCGAGGATCGCGCCCATGAAGGTGAAGAAGGGGATCGCGAGCAAGAGTTCGTTGGACAGCACGCTACCGAACACGCGGCCCGGAATCGCCTGCAGGAAATTCATGTCGAAGAAGCCGAGATGAATCGCCAGAAACCCGAAGCCCAATCCGACCGCGGCCAGCGTGAACGCGACCGGGAATCCGATCAGCATGGCGATGACCAGGCCGCCGAACATCATCGGCGGCATCGTCTGTAACGTAATCATTGCGTCGGCCTCTCGTACTTCGCGTCGATCGTGACCTCGCCGCGCAGGGCGGCGATGCGCTTGATCACCTCGGAGACGCCTTGCAACGCCAGCATCACGAAGCCGGACGGAATGACAAACTTGATCGGCCAGCGGACCAGGCCGCCGGCATTACCGGACATCTCGCCGACCGCGTAGGCCTGATGAAAGAACGGCCAGGACAGATAGCTGAGCAGCAGACAGGCCGGAATCAGGAAGAACAGCGTGCAGATCAGGTCGAGCCAGAGCTGGCCGCGTTCGGACAGGAACAGATAGAAGATTTCGACCCGCACATGTTCATTGCGCTTGAAAGTATAGGACGCGCCGAACATCACCAGGATCGCGAACATGTACCACTGCAGTTCGAGCCAGCCGTTCGAGGAGTAGCTGAAGGCGTAACGGATCATGGCGTTGCCGGCGCTGACGAGACAGGCGGCCAGCACCAGAAAATTGCAGACGTAGCCGATCTTCTCGTTGATCTGGTCGATAGCAGTGCTGACTGCCAGCAATGGGCGCATCGTTTTCTCCCCGGCGCTGGCCATCAGGCCGTGCCGATCGTTTCAATAAATGTTGCATCGCCGGCGTGGCGAGAACGCACGAAGCCAGTCTTCATCTGAAGGACCGGCTCATTCCTGTGAGCGATTGCAACGACATCTCCCCCAACGGCGCTTCTGCTGTGTTGGCCGCGCATCGGACGCGGCGGCTTATCCAGCCGAGCCAGCATGAAGCCGCCGCACCAAACCAGCGCGCAACAGCGCCGTCAATCGGAAGTTTGTTGATATTGTGGGGGAATTTTGGCTTCGGTCCGAAGCGAGGCGGGCAGGAAACAGGTACGAATTAACCGCCCGTGACGCTCATGTGCCGGCTGACGCTGGGCCGATTGTGCCGGCGATCGATGATGAAGTCGTGGCCCTTGGGCTTCAGGCCGATGGCGCGGTCGATCGCAGCGCTGAGCAGCTCATTGTCGGCGGAGGCCCGCAGCGGCTTGCGCAGGTCGGAGGCGTCCTCGTGGCCGAGGCAGGTGTGCAGCGTGCCGGTGCAGGTGATCCGCACCCGATTGCAGGACTCGCAGAAATTGTGGGTCATCGGCGTGATGAAGCCGAGTTTGCCGCCGGTCTCGCCGACGTGGACATAGCGGGCCGGCCCGCCGGTATCATCGGGGAGGTCGGTCAGGGTGAATTGCTGGGCGAGGCGGGCGCGCAGCAGCGACAGCGGCACATATTGGTCGATACGGCCTTCGCCGATGTCGCCCATAGGCATCACT
Organism: uncultured Alphaproteobacteria bacterium; assembly: GCA_963738105.1. Taxonomy (GTDB): domain Bacteria; phylum Pseudomonadota; class Alphaproteobacteria; order Rhizobiales; family Xanthobacteraceae; genus Bradyrhizobium. The sequence goes on from CAVTWC010000042.1 coordinate 221,808, forward strand.
TCGATCAGGGTCAGCGCCATGCCCTTGCCGTGCGCCCACTGCATCAGCGAGGGGATTTCCTCCTCGTTCATGTTCTTGAGCGCCACCGCGTTGATCTTCACCGCGAGACCCGCGGCGCGCGCCGCCTCGATACCGGCCAGCACTTTGTCGAGATCGCCCCAGCGCGTGATGGCGCGGAATTTTGCCGGGTCGAGCGTATCCAGCGAGACATTAACGCGGCGTACCCCGCAGTCGCGGAGTTCGCTGGCGAAACGCGCCAGTTGCGAGCCGTTGGTGGTCAGCGTCAGTTCGTTGAGCGCGCCGGAATCCAGATGGCGCGACAGCGATCGCACCAGCGACATCACATTGCGCCGGACCAGCGGCTCGCCGCCGGTCAGCCGCAGCTTGCGCACGCCCTTGGCGATGAAGGCGGAACACAGCCGGTCGAGTTCCTCGAGCGTGAGCAAATCGGCCTTGGGCAGGAATGTCATGTCTTCCGACATGCAATAAAAGCAACGCAGGTCGCAGCGATCGGTCACCGAGACGCGCAAATAGCTGATCGACCGGCCGAACGGGTCGGTCATCGGGCGCGATAGCGATGCGGAGGGCCTCAACAATACGGTTTCGTTCATTCAACCGGCCTTGCCACTGCAACAGGCCGCCATACGCCTATGGCGGCGACTTTGCAGTCACAATGTATGCATCATGCCACCTGCGCACAATCGGTACCTTGCCCGACCTTGCGACGTGGGATGCGAACACTATCAGTGCGTGGGCGGCGGCGGGGGCTGCAGGGGCCGCCTGGGCCGGCGCCGGGAACGCCGAATCTGCTGCCGGTTCCGCCGCAGCCGCTGCCGGCTTGGGCTTTTTCGGCCGCATGACCCGCTTCTTGGCCTTCGGCGGCGGTCCGAGCGGTTGCAGTTCCCCAACCACCGGATTGGGGTCGACGTTGATCGAGGCGGGGGTCGAGAAATCGCCCGGGTTCCGGGTGACCAGGGCTTGCACCGTCGCCGGCAGGAACTTGTCCAGCTCATAGGTGACCGAGAAGCCAGTCGTTTCTGGCGTGATCGGCAGCGTGACCGAGCAGGGCGTCTTGCAACTCGGACCGATCGAGGTCCGCGCATTGGCGCCTTTCGGTTGCGAGTCGAGTTGGACCTGCACCGTCGGCGGCGTCGACTTGAAGTAGTCACCCATGGAAAAGGAGGAGCACCCAGCCAGGCTGAACCCGGCTGCGGCAATCGCGATAACACGACGCATGATCAATCCGTCACTCTTACTGCGGCAAACTGCCACAATCCCCACGGCGACCATAAGGGCCGCGGCACAGTCGCGCAACCGTGAGCGAGTTCATCGTTTTGTGATAGTTAATCTCTGTCAACATAATACTATATGTATGATGAAAATCATATAGTTATGTGATTTTTCTTATCCGCTATGAGAGCTTCGACGGCAGCCGGCAGATCCCGCATATGGCCGATCAGCAGGTCGGGCTTGAGGTCGGCGATCGGAACCTCGGTGTAGCCGAATTCAACCCCGATGACGGGAATATTGGCGCGCCTGGCCACCCCGATGTCGGGACCGGCATCGCCCACCATCACCGTTGAGGCGAGCTGGCCGCCGGCGCGCGCCACGGTCTGTTGCAGGATGACCGGATCGGGCTTGGAGACCCCGAACGTGTCGGCGCCGCAGATCGCGGCAAATCGCCGGCTCAATCCGAGTTCATCGAGCAACTTCTTCGATAGCCATTCCAGTTTGTTGGTGCAGACCGCGAATTGATAGCCGCGCGCGGCGAGATCATCGAGCGCGGCTTCCAGTCCATCGAACGGACGCGAGGCATCGGCAATGTGCGCCGCGTAATAATCGATGAAATCGCCGGTCAGCCGGCCGATGTCGGCGGGACTTACCACGCGCCCCTCTGCCTCGAGGCCGCGCTCGATCATGCGGCGGGCGCCGGCGCCGATCATGTTGCGTGCGGAGGCCAGCGGAATCGGCGGCATGCCTTCGCGGTCGAGCACGAAATTAAGGGCGGTGATCAGGTCGGGCGCGGTATCCACCAGCGTGCCGTCGAGATCGAAGACAACAGTGCGAACGGAGTTCATCCGGGGATCGCTAGCGGTCCCGGCGCGATCTTGCAAGGTGGCGTAGGGGACTTCCCGGGAAGTGATCAATTACGTCCGGATCGGGGGGTATAATGCTGTTCCTCCCCGCAAAACGACGCTAGATATGCCCCCGCCGGACACCCCGGTCGCCCGATCGGCGGCGGTTTCCAAAACATAGGTCTTGCGCGTGAATATGGAAGAACTCAAACGGCAAGCGGCGGCGCGTGCGCTCGAGCAGGTGCGCGACGGCATGAAGCTTGGGCTCGGCACCGGTTCGACCGCCAAGCATTTTGTCGAACTGCTGGGCGAGCGGGTTCGCGCCGGACTGGATGTGATCGGCGTGCCGACCTCGGAAGTCACCCGCGCCGATGCCGAGCGCTGCGGTGTCAGCCTCACCACGCTCGACGACATCGATCACCTCGATCTGACGGTCGACGGCGCCGACGAGATCGATCCCGCGCTCAACCTCATCAAGGGCGGCGGCGGCGCATTGCTGCGCGAGAAGATCGTGGCCGCGGCGTCCGATCGCATGATCGTCATCGCCGACGAGTCCAAATGGGTCGATGTCCTCGGCCGCTTTCCGCTGCCCGTCGAAGTGATTCCGTTCGGCCTGGCGGCGACGCAGCGCGCCATCGCCGGGGCATTTGCCGAGAGCGGTGTTTCCGGGCAAATGGTGGTCCGAAAGGGCAAGGACGGTCACGTTTTCGTCACCGATGGCGGCCACTGGATTGTGGATGCCCATCTTGGACGCATCCCCGATGCGCCGCGCCTGGCGGGATTGCTGAACGTCATCCCGGGCGTGGTCGAACACGGGCTGTTCATTGGTCTGGCGCGCACGGCGATATTGGCCGGAGCCGGTGGAATTCGTGTGGTCGAGAATTCGCGTTGTTGAACGGCGGTAATGCCGCAATCGAGGAGAGCAGGAATGAAGAGCCTTACGAGAATTTTGTCGGCCGCGGGCCTGATACTGGGTCTGGCGCTGGCCGGCACGCCGGCAGGGGCTCAGACGGCTGACAGCAAGCCGGCGTCCCCGGCTGCGCTTGCCGCAGCCAAGGAAATCCTGGCGATGAAAAATGCCAGCGCCATGTACGCCGCGGCGGTGCCGAACATCGTGCAGCAGACCAAGGATCAGTTGCTGCAGAGCAATCTCAACTATCAGAAGGATCTGAACGAGGTTGCGGTGATCGTCGCGCAGAAGCTGAACGGCCGCGAAAAGGAAATCGGCGAGGGCATGGCGCAGGTCTATGCCAGCCAGTTCTCCGAGCAGGAATTGAAGGATCTGGTGACATTCTACAAATCGCCGCTCGGCCAGAAGTTGTTGTCGACCGAACCGAAGGCGATCCAGATGAGCATGGGCTACATGAACCAGTGGGCGCAGCAGTTCGCGGAAACCGTCAATGGTGAATTCCGTTCCGAGATGCGCAAGCGCGGCAAGGCTATCTGATCAACAAGGCAATCTGATCAAGCAGATCCGGTCAGGTCACCCAACGCGGGCAGGGCTTACTTGAATGGCTGAGTTCGACGTCGATCTTTTCGTGATTGGAGGAGGCTCGGGCGGCGTGCGCGCCGCCCGGATCGCCGCCGGTTATGGCGCGCGGGTGATGATTGCCGAAGAGTATCGGATGGGCGGCACCTGCGTGATCCGCGGCTGCGTTCCCAAGAAGCTGTTCGTGATCGGCTCGCATGTTCAGCATGAGATCGAGGACGCCGCCGGATTCGGCTGGACCATTCCTCCCGTGACGTTCGACTGGCCGACCCTGGTTGCCAACAAGGACAAGGAAATCGGCCGGCTCGAGGCCATCTACACCTCGAACGCGGAAAAGGCCGGCGTGCAAATCGTCAAGGCGCGCGCGGTGATCGAGGACGCGCATACGCTGCGTCTCTCCAACGGCAGGACCGTCACGGCGAAAATCATCCTGATCGCCACCGGCGGCGCTCCCAACCACGGACCGGCGATTCCCGGCATCGAGCATGTGATCTCCTCCAACGAGGCGTTTCATCTGCCGGAACTGCCGAAGCGGATCGTGATCCAGGGCGGCGGCTATATCGCGCTGGAATTCGCCGGCATTTTTGCCGGCTACGGCTCCGACGTGACCGTGGTCTATCGCGGCGACAATATCCTGCGCGGCTTCGACCAGGATGTCCGCATCCATCTGCGCAAGGAGATGGAGATGGCCGGCATTACCATCCTGACCGGCTGCACCGTCACCGAGATCGAAAAGCCCAACAAGAGCTTTGCCGTTCATCTGTCGAGCGGATCGAGCATCGCCGCCGACAAGGTGATGTTCGCGATCGGACGGCATCCGAATATCAACGGTCTCGGGCTGGAGAAGGCGGGCGTTGCGCTCAATCCCCATAATGGGGGCATCGCCGTCGATGGCTGGTCGAAGACCTCGGTGCCGAACATCTATGCAATCGGCGACGTCACCCACCGCTACAATCTGACCCCGGTCGCGATCCGCGAGGGTCATGCGTTCGCCGACACCGTGTTCGGCAAGCGTCCGGTAGAGGTCGATCACAGCACCATTCCGACCGCGGTGTTCTCGCAGCCCGAAGTCGGCACTGTGGGATTGACCGAGGCGGAAGCGCGCGCGCAATTCAGCCACGTCGATATCTACAAGACCGATTTCCGTCCCATCAAGTCGACGATGTCGGGCCGCGACACCCGCATCCTGATGAAACTCGTGGTGGACGCCAGAAGCGACCGCGTCGTGGGCTGCCATATTGTCGGCGACACCGCCGCCGAAATCATCCAGGCCGTCGCCATCGCGGTCAAGATGAAAGCGACCAAGGCCGATTTCGACGCCACGTTCGCGCTGCATCCCTCGGCCGCCGAAGAACTCGTGACCATGCGCACGCCGACCGCGCGCTATGTGCGGGAAGCGGCGGAGTAGGGACGAGGACGTAGATTGGGCAAAGGCGCTTGCGCCGTGCCCACCATCGTTCGCCGCCGCGCACGTTTCGCATCGCTCCGGTGAGCAAGGGTGGGCCTTTACCCGCTACCGATGGCGGTTGCGCTCTGGTAACGATGATGGCCGGCACTTTTGGGAAGCGGAGTGACGTGAGCAATGATTGAATCGATTGGTATCGTGGGCGCGGGCACGATGGGCAACGGCATCGCGCAGGTCTGTGCGGCAGCCGGTCTCCATGTGACCATGGTCGACATCTCGGATGCCGCGCTGGCGCGGGGAATGTCGGTGGTGTCCTCGAGCCTGGAGCGGCTGGTCAACAAGCAGAAGATGACCGACGCCGACCGGCACGCGGCGCTGGCGCGCATCACGACCACCACGGACAATGCCAAATTCGCCGACTGCGATCTGGTGATCGAAGCGGCGACCGAAAACGAAGACCTCAAGATCAAGATACTGAAGGACATTTGTTCGAAACTGCGGCCGGCGGCGCTGGTTGCGACCAACACCTCGTCGATTTCAATCACAAAACTCGCGGCCGCCACCGATCGTCCGGACCGCTTTATCGGGATGCATTTCTTCAATCCGGTGCCGCTGATGGCGCTCCTGGAATTGATCCGCGGTCTGCAGACGTCGGACGACACCCACGCCAAGGCCGAGGCGTTTGCCAAGCGGGTCGGAAAAGTATCGATCACCGCGAAGAACAGCCCGGGCTTTGCGGTCAACCGCATCCTGTGCCCGATGATCAACGAGGCGATCTTCGCGGTCCAGGAAGGCTTGGCGACGCCTGAGGACATCGACGCCGGCATGAAACTCGGATGCAATCACCCGATCGGTCCATTGGCGTTGGCCGACATGATCGGGCTGGACACCATGCTGTCGGTGATGGAGGTGTTTTACCAGGGCTTCAATGACCCGAAATATCGCCCGGCGCCGCTGCTGAAGGAAATGGTCGCCGCCGGCCGTCTCGGCCGCAAGACCGGCATGGGTTTCTACAGCTACGGCAAGCCGGCGTAACACTCTCGTAACGGTATCGGGCACAGCGCATACCCGCTGACCACGTCAGACGGTCCGCGCGAGCGGGTACTCGCCCCTCGGTGAGCCCGATGACAAGACTCCAGCGGAGTATCCAGTAGTCACCGCCGCCGGTGATACGCACCGCGGTCGAAGACTGGATGATCCGGTCGAGCCGGATGATGAGGCTTCTCGCTCTATCCCGCCGCCCGTCGCGGCATCGCATCGGTGGCGATATCGGCCGGCGCCGGAATCTGCATCAGGATGGTCTGGCTGGCCGACGCGATCTCGATGCCGCACTCCTGGAATCGCCGCTTCATGCGGCGGTTGAATTCGCGTTGCACCGGCCAGCGGCCGCTGTCGGTGCAACGGATCTGGCCGACGATCGAGGCCATCGCGCCGTCGACCTTGTCGACGCCCCACAATTCCAGATCGCCGCGGATCGCCTGCCGGTATTCGCTTTCCTTGCGCATTTCGGTGACGATATCCTTCAGGATCTGGCCGGCGCGGTCGGTGTCTTCCTTGTAGGCGACGTTGACGCTGACGGCGGCATTGCCGGCGCCACGGCTGGAGTTGGTCAGCGTCGTCACCGCGCTGAAGGGAACGATGTGCACCGCGCCGTCGCCGGCGCGCAGGCGGATGGTACGGATCGACACATTCTCGACGGTCCCCGACAGGCCGGATACCGTGACGTTGTCGCCGACCTGCACGGTATTCTCCAGCAGCAGAAACAGTCCGGTGATGAGATCCTGCACCAGCTTCTGCGAACCGAAGCCGATGGCGATGCCGACGATGCCGGCGCCGGCGAGTAGCGGCGCGACATTGACGCCGATTTCGCTCAGCGCGGTCAGGCCGACCACCGCGACGATCACGCAGAACAGCGCGGTTCGCAACATCGGCTGAAAGGTCCGCAAGCGTGCGGCGCGGGCGTAATGGCCGTCACGCGACAGCGCATTGAGCTGGCGGTCCATCAGCGCGTTGCTGGCCTCCCAGATCACCGCCGCTGCGAGGGCGGCGATGCCGATCGTCACCACGGCCGACAGCAAGCGGCTGCCGATCTGGCCGCCATAGAACCAGACGACGGCGTCGACGCCCCAGACTTCAAGCAGGGCCACGAAGCCGATCACGGCGATGACGGCGGAGACGATTTTGCGCAACAGCGGCAGATAGCGATTGGCGCGGGCTTCCAGGCCAGGAAAGCGCTGCAGGAGATCCGGGCTGATCCGAAAGCCGCGATCGATCAGGCTCAGCACTACCATGGTGACCAGCCGCGTGATCAGCACGACCGCGATGGTGCCGACGAAATACTGCAGCAGCAGCGAATAGCCGTTGCGGATATTGAGGGCCCATACCGCCCACAAGGCGAGGTCGAGCGCGATCGCCAGATAGTGCCACAACGCGGCGATGCGATTGCGCGCCCTCGCAGCCGCGCCCTCGCGGCCATCGGGCGCGCGGATCGCGGCGGCGACCTGGCGGCGGCACTGCAGGATGATGACGACGACAAACAGGTGCACGATCAGCATCACCAACCGCAGCAGCGCCGCATAGCCGCCGCGGTGCAGGCCGAGCAACAGCGCCACATTGGCGAAGGCGATGCCGGTGACCGCGACGGTGACGATGCGCCGCGCCCAGATCTCGATATAGGCCGCGGTTTCGGCGCGAACCCTGATGAGGCCGAAAGGTCCCGCCAGCGCCCGCGTCATGCAGATCAAGCCGCGCGACAGCGCATAGGCGTTGACGACGGCGAAGATCACCAGCCGGGTGGTTACGTATTCGCCGATCTCGGTGCCCAATAGCATCGTGGCGACCCCGACAAAGGCCAGTACCGGGAGCAGTTCGAGCAGCAAGCGTCCCAGCACGAACGGCAGCCGGACCAGCGACTGCCAGGCGCGCGCCAGACTAAGCCGCCGCTGGCGCAATTCGGGCTCCGCGGCGACGTCGGCCGCGGAGGAGGGCGGGTCGGCGATATCAGGCGCTTGCGCCGGGGCAGGTATTTCCTGCGGAAGCCGCGCTTCCAGCAGCGCTACCGGCCGCTTGATGGCACGGAAGATCAACCATTCGGCCGCGAAGGCGCAACCGAATACGAGCGCGAGTTTCCAGGCGATATCGAGCAACTGGTTATAGGCGTCGGGATCGTTGGCCGTTCGCACGATCCAGTAATAGAACGCCGGAAAGTGCGTCAGCGTCCGCGCGACGTCGGCAACCTGGTGCGAGATATCGCCGACCTGTTCGGACACCGTCAGCAACAGCTGGGCGCCAAGGCTGTCCGCGGTGAGCGGGATCGGCGATTGCGGTGCGGGGGCCGCAGCCGGTGCCGGGGGCGCGGCATTGGCAGGCGAGGCATTTTCGGGCGAAGCATTGGCGATCGCGCGCAGCGTATCGATCATCTGCGCGCGTTTGCTGTCGTCCTGCAGCGTATCGAGCGCCCGCTTCGCCTGGTCGGGTGTCAGCGCGTTGGCGCTATTGATCGCAGGCGGGGCAGCCTGAAATGCGGGATTGCTCTGTGCGAAAGCGGGGGCCGTCATCAAGGCGAAGGCCAGCGCGATGAATCGAAAAATGATTTTTTGCGGCACGAAAGCCCCCTTAAAAAATTTGCGCGACGGCAACACCGTAAAGCGGGTGTCGGCCGTCGCGACTCGTCATGTCGGACTATCCTTTTTTCGCCGTGATCGTGTGTCGGAAGTTTGCCAGTGTGGCGGCATTCTCTTGGCATTTCCGCTCGGAATTTTTGCATCCCGATCGTGCGACACTGCGGACGGGCCGTCACGAAATAAGGATCGCAGCGCTTCGACCCGCGCGGCCCGGAGCTGCGGTCGCTGCCGGTGTCCCCATATTCCTGGATATACAGCCCTTTATTTCCTAATGTTTCTAGGGAACTATACGGCCCCGGCTGGGGCAATGCCGTGGCTCGCCTGATATTTCCTGATTCATTTTCCGCTACCTGGATTTTTCGAATGAACCTTGATTCCGCGCGCATTGGCCAGCTCCTGACGGCGGTCGATCTGGTTTACGCCGCGGCGCTCGATGCGTCGCAGTGGAAGCCGTTCCTCGGTGCGGCGGCGGCGCTGGTGAAGGCCGACAATGCCTATGTCAGCGAGATCGCGCATGGTGACGGCACGCTGGAATATGTCGTGCTGAATACCGCGAATTGGGACTCGGTCTCGGTCGGTCGCTACGCCGCATTGATGAACGAGGATCCGCGTATGCCGGCATTCCGGCAGAGCCCGTACCGGCCGCTACATTGCCGGATGGTCGTGCCGGAATCGCAACTACGACAGTCCCGGGTCTATCTCGAAGCCCTCAAGCCGCTCGACATCGAGTACACGCTGGTGGTCGGCGTGCCGGCCGGGCACGGCGTAACCAACTTTCTCGGCTTTACCAGAAAGGCCGTTTCCCCGGGCTTCGATATGCAGGATTGCGAATTGGTCGGGGAACTGGTGCCGCACCTGGCGCGTGCGTTCACGGTGCATCGTGCCCTCAACCTCAAGCCGTCATTATCCGTACCGCCACCGGCGGCGCCCTGGCGCGACGAACCGCAAGAGAAGGTGCTCGAGCGGATATTTGCACTGTCGCCAGTGCAGGCGCGGCTGACCGCCTTGTTGATGGCCGGGCACACGATCAAGGAGATCGCATCGATCCTCGGGATCACCGAGGGCAGCGCGCGGCAATATCTGCAGCGCATCTTCGGCAAGACCGGCGCCAAGCGGCAGGCCGACCTCGTCCGTATCGTCGGCCAGGCCTTGGTGCGGTATTCCTGAGCGCGAGGCCGAAGCGGGTCGTCCCTGCGAACGCAGGGACCCATAACCCCTGGCGTTCCTGATTTATAGAACGCTTCCAGCTCATAGCTAAAACGATAGGACACGGGGTATGGGTCCCTGCGTTCGCAGGGACGACTTGTTGAAAGACCGCGCAAACCCGAAACGTTTCACGTGCTGCCAGCACAGAAAATTCCATATGTGATCGCTCTGCGGTCAGGCGGGTGTACCCATGATGTAAGGCTTCAGCATCGCGTACAGTGTGGTGTGCGTTGGTGTGGGGACACCAAGCTCGCGTCCGAGCTGCACCACCTTGCCGCCGAGCCAAGGCAGTTCGAGCCGGTTGCCGCGATCGAGATCGAGCGCCATCGACGCTTTCATCGTGGGCGGTGCATGGGCGTTGAATTCGACAACCTTGTCGAGCGCATTGCCGGGCAGGGCGATTCCCTTGGCGCGACCGACATCGATGGTTTCCTGGTAGGCCGCCATGAACATCGGCCGGATGTCGGGATCGTCTCGCAATTTGCCGATCGGCTGGCGCGTCGCGGCCGTGATGCTGGCGTTGGTGGCGAGCAGGATGAACTTCATCCACAGATCGGTCAGGATCTGCTCGCTCAAGGTGGCGTCGAAGCCGGCTTTCAGGCACAGCGCCAGCAAGTCCTCGCCCCGCTTGCTGCGCTTGCCGTCGAGTTCACCGAAGATCATGCGCATGAAGGTGCCGACCTGCTGAATCACGCCAGGTCCCGTGATTGATGCGCTGATTTGCGCCACGCCGCCCATCACGGCGTTACTGCCGAGGATCGGGGTCAGCCGCTCGGCGGCGTCGATGCCGTTTTGCAGCGGGATCACCGCCGTGTTGGGGCCGACCAGCGGCTTGATGTGCTGACCCGCGCTTTCGACGTCCCAGAGCTTGACGCAAAACAGCACGATGTCGACGATGCCGACATCGGCAGGATTGTCGGTGGCCTGGGTCGGCACCAGATGGGTCTCGCCGCGGCCACCCTGGATCTTCAAGCCCTGGCTCTTCATGGCAGCAAGATGTGCGCCGCGCGCGATGAAGGTGACATCGGCCCCCGCGTTGGCCAGCGCCGCACCAAACCCGCCTCCAACGCCTCCGGCGCCGACAACCGCAATACGCATGAATTCTCCTCAATCGACGAACGCCCGGCGAGATCGCAAGGCGCGGATGATGGATAGCGTAATCCGCCATTCGCCGAAATACAAAGCGCTGGCGCGAGCGTTTAGATGGCCCGACAGGCAAATCACTGATTTGCCTGTCCAGCCCCGTTTGCAAAAATATTCTGCTTCCCTTCGAGCCCAAATCACCGGCTTATTTCGTGCCGTCTCATCCCTCACGAGGGGACGTTGGCCATCGTCACGAACGTTGGGATGAGATGCGGTGGACGCGGATGCGCTCTTGACGAACAGCGCAGAGGCGGACGGCGAAGTCGTGTGGGCTATATTTTGGTATCCGGTGAAAGACGCTGAAAGCAACAAAACCCTTTATTTATAGGGTTTTTCTTCTACCCTCATTCATCAGCTTTCAGCGCATTTCGCCAAATCTAGGGCCCGGCCCTAAGCCTCTCTCGACCCTCCAAGGACTGAGAGGCCCAGGGCCAAGCCCATGGTCCCAAACCCTCACGGAGCCTGAAACCATGACAGAGACTATCACCAGCGAACCGGCTGGCAAACGCGGTCGCAACGGCAGCGTCATCCTCACCGACCGCATGTGCGAGAAGCGGGTCGATCAGCGCGACAAACTCTACGACCGCAAGGCCCCCGGCTTGTACATTAGCCGCACCACGTCCGGCATGGCGGCCTTCAACTTCAAATTCACCCACCCGACGACCGGCAAGCAGCGCTCGATCAAGATCGGCGACTACAATGCGGAGACCTTCCGGGTCGATCATGCCCGCAGCAAGGTCTATGCGATGAAGGCGATGTCGCCCGCCGAGCTTGTCGCGCTGCTTTCGCAGAAACAGGCTGAGAAGGCCGCGCAAGGCAAGACGGTTGACGAGATCATCGTCGAGCGGGTCGCATGGATGAAGGCGCTCGTCCTCAAGGCCGATGGCGAGATGCGGCCCCGCATCGAAACATGGAGCAACGTCGGGTGCCATCTGCAGCGGTTCCTCAGCCCGCGTCTCGGCAAGATGGCCGCGAGCACGGTCACCAAGCGCGACATCGCCACGCTCTCGGATGATATCGTCGTTGGTCGATATCCGGGCAGCAAGGCTTCGGTCGCCAATGCCCGCCACATGCGGCGCGCGGCCTCGGGCCTGTTCAATTGGGCCGCCGAGGCGGGCCGCGAATATGTGACCGCGAGCCCTTGCGCCAACTTGCCGCCGCTCGACAAGGAGCATGCGCGCACCCGAGTGCTCTCCGAGGACGAGATCAGGATATTCTGGTCTGGTCTCGACCGCGGCGATCTGCCTTGGGATCGCAGGACGCGGCTGGCGCTCAAATTCGAGTTGGTCACCATGCTGCGCTCCGGCGAGCTGCTGGCCGCGCACCGCGACGAGCTGGTCGGCCTCGACGGCGAGTTCCCACGCTTCGATGTTCCGGTCCGGAGGGTCAAAAAACGGAGAAAGATCGAGCAGCCGCTGTCTGATCTGGCGGTCGAGATCATCAAGGAAGCGATGACCAGAGAAGGCCAGCAGTTCGTGTTCGAGAGCCCGGTCTATGAGGACCAGCCCATCCATCGGACCGCTATGGCAACCGCGCTGCGTGGTACCAAGCACGAGAAGTGCAAGGGCAAGACCAAGACGCCGGGTCTCTGCGAGCTTTTGGGCCTCAAGCCCTTCACGCCGCACGATTTGCGCAGGACTGCGGCGACGCTGGCAGGCGAACTCGGTTACTCGGACGCTGCTATCGCGAAGACCTTGGACCACGCCGTGACCAAGGATGACGGCGAGAAGATCAGCCGGGTCACCGGCATCTATAACCAGTCGAAACGCATGCAGCAGAAGCGCGGGGTGCTCAATGGCATCGCCGCCGAGCTGCGGCGCATCATCGGCGAGCCTGCACCGACGGCCATCGTTCGGGACGAGTTGCGGCTCGCAGCCTGATCCCGGAAATTCAACTTGAGCAGCCCGGCCAGCGCGAAGCTGGCCGGGCTTTTCTTTTGAAATCCCGTGAAACTCGCTGTTCGGCCGCTGGTGCGTTCGGCGCGCTGCCAGTGATACAGTGCGACCGGGCCGGAAGGCGCTCTCAACGCCCCGGCCCGGACTGACCAACCCAGTGAGGATGAGCACATGGGCAAGGCTAAGCGTGACCGTACCACGTCTGAGCAGCCAACCGCTATCGATAGGTTGGCGCTCACCCCGGAGCAGCGCGCCGCCTTCCAGAGGATGATGTCCGAAAAGCTGGAGCAGGCCGCTCGACTGGACATGGCGGCCAAGGCCATCGACCGCGCTCTCGCCATCCGCGACGGTCTGATCCCGCCACCATGGGCGGAGAAGCTGCTCAAACCCGCCAGCACCAAATCGAAGGCCCGAAAGGCTGACACCGAGCCAGAAGGGCCGAAGGAAGCCCGCATCAACTTGATCGCGCGCCGGTTCTGGCCGCCTGATGGGAGGCCACCGGCAAATCTCTCTGACGCTGAGATCGTCAAGAAGGTCGGCAACGACTACGAGAAGCAACACGGGCACACGGTCAATCGCACCACCATCCTCCGAAGTCGAGCCGTAGGGCGTCTGCGCCGCCGGTAAGCGTCGCTCCGGTTATTTTGTGCATGCACAGTGTATGCACACTTGCATACGTGCATTTTGCCGGCGATGTCGCATGCTCCTCGGTGTCCTTCACTGAGGAGAGGCGGAGATGGCAAACCAGACGAAGGCTGAAACGGCGGCGGCGCTGCAGGCTGCGGGTATCCCGCGCAAAGCCTTCTCGATCCCGCAATTCTGTGCCCGACACGCACTGTCCGAAGGGTTCTATCGGAAAATGCGCGAGCGTGGCCTCGGTCCGCGCGAAACCCGAATTCTTGATCGCGTGATCATCACCGAAGAGGCCGAAACCGAGTGGCGTCGCGAGCGCGAGGCCGCGACCGCTGCCGTGGAGTGAACGCCATGAACACGGCGATCAAAAAGCAAGCCGAACTGCAAGATGGTGCATCGGAGACGTCCGTGCCTCGCCGCATGCTCAATCAGGAGCAGGTTCTGCAGATCGTGCCGGTCTCGCCCGTAACGCTCTGGCGGATGGAGAAAAAAGGCTTGTTTCCGAAATCCACGTACATCAGCCCGAACCGGCGCATCTGGTACGCGGACGAGGTCGCCGCGTGGCAGAATGAAATCAATGGCCGGGGCCGTGGCCGCCGAAACCACCCCCGCGGCGCCACGTAGAAAGCCGGGCGCTGCGGCAACAGCGCACCGGCCAAATGTGTAGGGGACTTCAACGCCCTCATAAATGGACCAGCGCGCGACACACCGCAAGCCCCAGCCTTTCACCCGAAAGGCCACGCCGTGCCTGCCGACAACGCCCGCCGCCTCGACGACGCCGACATCGAGATCAGCCCGCTTCATGTTGCGGCTACGGCTCTTCTTGTTACCCCGACCCCGGAGACGTTCGCCGCCGTCTGTGACGCGCTCGCCGATGTCGCCGACGCAGGCGAAGATGTTGACCGCATGCGCTTCCTCAATGCCGTGGATCGCGCGCAGAACCTCGCAGTGGCTTGCGGCCTCGTTCGTACCATGGGTCTGGATGCCGTCCAGGCGATCATGGCAGCGGCATTCAAGCGCCGCCGCGTCCACCAGCGCCCAGCCCCTGAGGCGCCGCCACAACACCGTCGAGCGGCGGAAAGCACCGTCGATGCCCTGATGTATTCCCTGCGCGAGCGCGGCACTGCGGCGCTGCTGGAGAGCGCCTGCCGCGACCGCCTTGGTGATCTGTCGAGTGAACAAGTTCGCGACGTCATCGCGCGTCTGATCGCGCTGCGGTCACGCTATCCCAACGTCACCGACGAGCTGCTTTTCAGGCTGGGAGAACTACTATGAGCAAGCACGACGTTGTAGATGCCGAGCTTGCGCGTATCCGGCGTGAACGCAAAGCACGGGAAGCCAACGATATTCTGCGCGAGCAAGGGGCCGGTACATTCCGCGAGGCGGCACCGCGCGAGAAGAAGCTGCCCAAGCCCAAGCCCGCGAACGATACCGCGCCAGAGTTCAGCGAAGAAGCCATCGCACTTACGTTCGCTGATCGGCATGCGAACCAGCTGCGTTTTGTCGCTGACTGGGGCCGCTGGCTGAACTGGAATGGTTCAGTCTGGAAGCCCGATAACATCAACCGCGTGTTCACCATGTCGCGCAAGGTTAGTCGGGAGATGGCCGAAGCCTGCGACGTGCCGCGCGTGGCAACCGCCATCGCATCGGCAAAGACCGTCGCAGCCGTCGAACGGCTCGCGCGCTACGATGGGCGGCTCGCCACGACCGGAGAGCAATGGGACGCGAAGCCCTACCTACTGGGAGTTTCGCAAGGTGTGGTCGATCTGCGCACCGGGATGGAAAGCCCGCCCAACCGCGACAACCATCTGACCCAGGTGACCGCGTCCACCATCGCACCGCCTGGCACACCACATCCGGCATGGTCGCGTTTCCTCGACCGCATCACTGATCACAACGCAGAACTGATCAGCTTCCTGCAACGCTATGTCGGTTACTGCGCGACCGCCGACATCTCCGAACATACCTTTGTGTTTGGCTACGGCACCGGAATGAACGGCAAGGGCACCTTCATCAACACCATCGGTGAAATCCTTGGGGACCATGCCACCGTCGCTGACATGGGGACGTTCATCGCAGGCAACGCCGAGCGACATCCGACCGACGTTGCCAAGCTGCGCGGCAAGCGGCTGGTCATCGCGCAGGAGACGCAGGAAGGCCGTCGCTGGGACGAGACCAAGCTCAAGGCCCTGACTGGCGGCGACATGCTGACCGCACGCTTCATGCGGCAGGACTTTTTCGACTTCAAGCCGACCTTCAAGCTGTTCATCATCGGCAACCACAAGCCGAGGCTGAGTAACGTGGACCCGGCGATGCGGCGACGGCTGTTGCTGGTGCCGTTCACGGTCCAAATCCCGATGGCCGAGCGCGACAAGCACTTACCCGAGAAGTTGAAGGCTGAATGGCCCGCGATCCTGCGCTGGGTCATTGACGGCTGTCTTGAGTGGCAGCGCATGGGTCTCGCTCCACCCACCATCGTGCGCGACGCGACCGACGAGTACTTCTCCGGCGAGGACGTGTTCGGGCAGTGGCTCGATGATCAGTGCGATGTCGATATCGGCAACGACTGGAAGTGGGAGAGCGTCGGCGCGCTGTTCACCGCGTGGACGGCCTACGCAACGCAGACCAACGATCAACCCGGTACGGCCAAGGGCTTCTCTGAACAGATGCAGGCTCGCGGGTTCACGCCATGCAGGAAGGGCAACGCCAGAACGAGAGCCTTCAGCGGCATCCGGCTCATCCGGCGGGGAAATGCCAATGATATCAATAACGATTGAGGGATGCGGACGGATATGGACAGGTCAGCGGGTTATAGGCGTACACCCGCGCGCGTGACGGGGGATATAGGACAACCCGTCCATATCCGTCCGCATCGGCCCCGAGCGGGTCGCGCTGGAGCGGATTTATGACGCGGCCACGCGCGTCGTGGACAGGCTCTCATGACACCAGCCACCACCAACCGAGAGGCGCGGTCAGGCGCGCAGGACCGGCAGGCAATGACAACCCAAATGATCAGTATGATGCAGGAGACACCGCCGACCTGCCCTTGGAGCCAGCGGGCCGACGATGCCGCCGCACTGGAAGGTCGGAACCAGTCCAGTGCTAGGCCAGACTACCACGATAACGATCAACACCGCGTAGCGCGATCAGGAGGCGACTATAGCCGGGTGCCATTGCGTTCGTAGAGGTGCCCGACACAGTCGCGATGGAGGCGTGGCGGCATCGGGATGCGTGGATCGCGAAACTTGATGCAGAGATTGACGCCGAGAGCGACGACGCTGCCAGCTTGAGCCATGAAGACAAACAGCGGCGCGAAGCCGAGGCGCAGAGAGACTTGCTCGACATCGAGCGGCAGGAAGCGGCGCTAGTGTTCGCCGCGTGGGAACACGGCCTTGCTTGCGAGCATCGCAGCGACATCAGCCCGCTCGCACTGCTTGGCCTGCGGCTGGTCACGGTACCGCGTGCCAACGAAACGCCCGGAACGACGCCGGGGCTGTCCTGGCCGTTGCCAGGGCGGCTTACCAAAACGCGACGGGGCCATCCCGGCCACGTGTCAGCCGTCGCGTCAGGGCCGGGTGGGGTGCTGGCGCATGGCCGCGCTGCGCGACCGCGTCCAAGAGCCTTGCGCGCCGCGTTCGGCGACCGCCGAGGGGATCCCGGCGGTCCTAATTCACTGACAACGCGTGAATTTCTTTAAGATCGTGAGCAATACTGACTAGCGCTTTGCGGCTCAAGGTATCATATGGGTTCCATCACCGCGCCGGTTGGCATCTATCGGTGACTGAGAGTGTTGCGCTCCCGCCTGAAGCAAGGTGGCATGCAATGACCAATCCTAACTCCACAGCCGCAATCCCGCTGATCGCCAGGCAATGTTCGAAATGCCAAGGCCCAATGGGGCTCGCCCGTATCATGCCGGGAGGCCTGAATTTTGACTTACGCACGTTTGAGTGCGCCAAATGCGATCACGTTGAAAAGATTATGATAGCGACCGATCCAATGATGACCGATACGCTCGGATGGCTTTTGGGCGAACTGAGGCCGCCAACGTAAGGCCACCTCAGTTGGACTAGGATTGATTATGGACCGCGCGATGCAACAGGCGCACCTTGCTCAAGCCGAGCGACACATCGCTAGCGGTCGCCGCTATATTGAGAGGCAAGAGCAGATCATTGCTGACCTAGAGCGTGACGGGTGCGACATCACCATTGCATTGGACCTGCTTACGACCTTTCGCCACATGCAAGATCAAAACGTTGCGCAGCGCGACCGCATTCTTAAAGAGTTAGAGCAGTAATGCCGCCTCAGTTGGCGGCTCCTTCGTTTCGGCGCGGAAGCGGGAGGATGCCGATGGCCTCAGGCAATAGAGCACATGTCCGGCCCGGGTAGTGGGTCAGTTTGCCGCGAGCTGGTTGGGGTCCCTAGGGCGTTCGGGGATCACGTGGGTGCATCCGGTTTGCTGGGCCAGTCTTTCGATTTGGTCAAAATCCAGTTCTTGGCGTCTGCTTCGGTCTCGAAGTCTCCGATATGGGAGTTCGGACCATTTCCTGTCTTTACCGAAACGAACCAGCGACCGGTTTTAATCATTTCAGGCTCAAAGTGGGGGACCATCTTAGTCATTGGCTACACTAGGACGTTTGGGGTGGGTCATAAATACTTCCTGTGGTCATCAAGAGCAGGAACAGCGCGCGCTCCCCCTGATATTTAGCCTCTGAGCGGCTGTTTTCCCATCCAGTCATAAAGGCTTTTCCGGACAGGTCCTGAACCCGCCACCACCATCTAGATTGGCCCCGTTTTTCAAGTGTCACTTCGAACATCCGCCAATAAACCGATTTCGGATCCAAAAATTCCCGAAACTAGGCTTATTTTTTTTGCCTACAGTCAAACTGACGCGCTACCCGGCCCGCAGCGCCTTCGACGGCAGGCACGGTTCGATGAAGCCGGAGGGACGCCGCCGCTGGACCATTTACGCGCGCACTAGCTCAAGCTCAAATACCGGATAGCCTTTGCCGGGTTCATACTCCAAACCAAGAAACGCCCGGGTTATAAGGTCGCTGCTGAACCTCGCGCCTTGCAGGAAGCGCTCGACGGTGCCGCTGTCCAAGAAAAATTCGGCGGGCACACGATCAAGGGCAAGGCGATGGGCCGTGGCCTCGACCAGTTCCGCACGGAGGGCGCGAAGCTGGTCCCGCCGCCAACAGGGCATGACCCCTACGAGGACGAATCCTATCGGCTGTGGGCCATCAAGCAGCAGGGCAAGGGACGGCGCGGGCCAGTCTCGACGTGAACGAACGGAACCGCAAGTAGTCAGCGCAAGCTCGAGACGACGCGACCTGCGTCACCGCCGCCTTTGCGCATGCGGTGAGTGCGACCACCATCGAGACGTGTTACGCTGCGCTCCGTCCGTCCGTCCTCAAGCTGAGATGAGGATCGAATGAAGCGGCGCGAGTTCATAGCGGCCACTGCGGCGCTGCTCGTTTCGCCAAGGCATTCGTGGGCGCAGGGGACACGTCGTCGGCTTGGTTTTCTCAACATCAATGAGCCGGTGCCGACCATTCAGAAAGCGTGGCTTGACGGCCTGCGAAGCCATGGGTGGATTGAGGGACGAAACCTGATCATCGAATACCGTTATGCTCCGTCTCAGGATCGTCTGCCAGCTCTGGCGGCGGAATTGATCGCTCTCAGCCCCGATCTGCTTATCGCCACTAACCCGCAAGCAGCCGTAGCCCTGAAATCGGCAACTGCCAGCATTCCGATTGTATTCGTGGCTGTGGCTGATCCCGTAGGGATCGGCCTCGTCCAAAGCCTATCGCGTCCCGGCGGCAACCTGACGGGTCTTGCGACCTTCGTACCGGGAAATTTCACTGGCAAAGGGATAGCAACCCTTCGGGAAATGGTTCCTACCGCCTCAAATATTGCGATGTTGGTCAATCCGGGCAATCCAGTTCACAGGCTGATCGTAGCGGAGGAGTTGCCCCAACTTGCCCGGAAACTAAGCGTGGCTTTCCCGGTAGTAGAAGCAACCACGGCGGAGGAACTGGACATCGCCTTTACCTCGGCCGCGGCCCAGCACGCCGATGCAATAATGGTTTTTGGCGATCCTTTGACCGTTAGCAACGCCCCGCGAGTTACCGCGCTGGCGGCTGAGCATCGTCTACCTGCGATTTATCTATTCCGGCTATTCGCCGCCAATGGCGGATTGATTTCATACGGCCCCGATTTACCCGATTTGTATTTTCGTGCAGGCGGCTACGTCGATAAAATCCTCAAAGGCACCAAGCCTTCCGATCTCCCGGTTGAGCAGCCGACCAAATTTGAGTTGGTGATCAATATGAAGACCGCCAAGGCACTCGGCCTCACCGTGCCGCCTTCCTTGCTCGCCCGCGCCGACGAGGTGATAGAATGAGGCCATTGAGGCCATTAAAAAGCCCGTACCGCGCGCCGCCAGCGCAGGGCCAAAGTACACCACGCAAGCCGAGCCAGCGCCCAGGCGACCACGCGGCCGCCATTCATGGCACGCGGCCATTGTAGTACCAGTTCGCACTAAATCCGCTACGCAAGCCGAAAAACAAAAAACGCAAGTATGCTCAATAGGTGCGATCGCGCGGTCCCCGCCCATCCTTTTTCGCTCCACAGGACCCGGACGACTGTGCGGAGGGCGCCGGAAGGTTAACGACGAAGCGCTCTGCCCGCTGAGTAGAAGGATGCAGCGTGCCACGTCTCGATCATTTCTTCCCTTCATGCACGCGAGCTACTGCAGGCGCTGCACCGAGACGATGAGCGGAGATGATGACCTATCGACCCACTACGCTCGAGCTAAGCTACTTAGCTGTCCCCGTCGTAACTCCTGGCTCCGTCGTAACGCCGCGCCGCACTTGGCGCGCCTCACGGCGACCCTCGCGGCGCACTTGGCGCGCATCACGGCGATCCTCGCGGCGCTCGTGTCGCCCCTCACGTCGATCTTGACGCCTTTCCATGCCAGCGGTCTGAGCCTCCGCGTCAGGGACCATCAGCACGGTCGGGAACGCGGCTATTGCAGTCGCCAAGCCTAAAGAAGAAAGAAGCTTCCGTCGAGAGATCATGACTGCCTCCCTTGCTGGACTGCCCCAAGATTTAAAAGTCTACTCGCTCTGCCCGTCCTCGTCTTGATCTATTTCATTGGACGGTTGCACTCACATCCGCCATTCTTCGACGATCGCGCCGTCGCGCGCGCATCACGACCAGCGAGACGACCACTGAATAGTAGGCGAGGAACTGCAGAGGGAGTAGAATGTTGCCCTCAAACACGGCTGGGCCAATGGGCACCGGCGGAAGGGCCAGATGCCGACAGTTGAACAATGCAGAGCATATGCGGCGAATTACAAAACCCTCGGAGATGATCCAGCGAATTCGGCCCGCCGATCCGCTGTGCTTTTGGGCATTTCACGTAGTTGGACAGCGCTGGCGCACCAATTTGAGAACCTTGCGACCATCGTGAGTTCGGAAGGATAGTAAGATCTATTTCTTCTTGGCAAGCATGGCGCGCGCGCCATTGCAGACGGTCTTGACGGCAGCAGGATCATTGTTAGTAGCCTTCTCATAGACCGGGTTGTCTTTCAGGAAGTTACCGATCATCTGCTTCTCACCGTAGACCACTTGCTCCCAAGTGAAGCCGTTGTCCTCGATCACGGAGACGGTCATTCCGCGAAGCTTGCCATCTTCCGCTGTGGTCATGTTGCAGCGCTTCTGCGCAATCATGTAGATCACGGCAGCCGCCGCCGCATTGTTTTCCTTCTCGGTGGTCTGAGTGAACGCTGGTGTTGACGTGGCAAGGAGAACGGCAGCGGTGGGGACTAGACGCTTCATTGGCTTATTCCTTTTGGAAAAAGGAAAGAGCAGCTAGCGAAACCACCCGTTGACGTAGATCAAGAAACCTGAGCGGCACGTCACCGTTCAAATCCGACGTCTTGTTGAATTTGCTGCCGCCCATAGGAAACCGGGCGTAAGGGACGCTATACGGACGCCGATTTCCGTTTCCCGCGCTGCTTGTTGCGGCGAGGTCCCCCATGTTTAAGCCTCTCGTTAGCTCTTTGTTCTGGCGCGGCTCTGGTTCCGGGTGCACACTGCTCCCATCGCCGCACGGTATCGTGGCAGTTATCGGTGATGAGAACGTCGGTCGCGCTCCCGCCAATCCTCTAACGGATGGAGCAGCGTATGCCAGAGCATCGCCGTTTCACAAAAACTATTCCCCTTGAAGAAGGCCTCCCTGGGGAAGCAAAACGGCTGCGCAAGCAGGCTCAAGGTACCCCGCCGGGCATTGAGCGTGAGCGCCTTGTTCGCAGAGCCCGCCAATTAGAGACGACTTCTCACATGAACGAGTGGCTGACCTCACGCGGGCTGCAGGCACCGAAACAAGATCAATAGAGGTGGCTATTTATCGACTATTGCAAAACTCCACGATGCAGCCGGACGAGATTAGCCGCGTCACAGCAGCTTACGAGCAGACGTTGCATATCCTCTGTGTCAAGGATCGCGACGATCCCCTGACTGAAATGATTGCGAAGACGATAATCAACATCGCGCGAACCGGTGTTCATGACGCCGCGCAGCTTTCGGCTCTGGCGATCAAACAACTGGGCGTCCGGTAAGGCTGGCTCAGTTGGCGGCCCCTTTCGTTGGTCGAACTTAAGCATGGGCGCTAACCCCCATGCAGAAACCGGAGCAGAACCACACCCAAGGAGCAACAACATGACCCCACACATCCCCGAGGGCCTTTCCACTGGCTTGATCGGCGGGCGTCCCTTCGTGATCATGGGCAACATGATGCCGCCCCGAGATCCTGATGAAGATGAAGATGACGACGAAGAGGGCGGGGAAGAGGAAGAGGAAGAGCACGAGGTGGACCGGGCCGACGAGCCGCCGGTCGCGCGCGAGCCGGACGAAGACTAGAGTTACAGGCAAGCCGCGCCACCGTACAGGCAGCCGCGCGCCGCGATCGGCCCGCCACCGGGGCGCAGCGACCGGACCAAACCGGCGACGCACCGCTGTCGCTTGGCGTTGTCGTCTACGCCCTTAATCAGACTCCCGGGCCAGCTCAAAATGGTTCAAACGTGGTTGGGTGTTTCTTGCGATTCGCGGGCGCCAGAACATGGCGCCCGCTTCGGGAGAAAAGTCGTCGCAACCGGCTAGTCGCTCGCGTGACTGGCGTTCGCCTTTTTGACCTGTTCCAAGATCCCACTGAGATTATAGCTTTCGGGTGCCTGCAGCGGCGGGAACTTCTCGTATGACTCCAGATGTCTCAGCCACAACTGCTGACCGATGGGCAGCATATTCCAGTCATACTGGAAAGCTGTCACCGGACCGCCGAGCGCACCGCCCATAGCCATGGCGCTCTTCACGTCGATGCCGACCGCCTGTTCGAACGGATCGCGCTTGATGTTCTGAACCAAGGTAAAGTGGAATGGAATGAGCGGCAGGATCCAGCCGGCCGGTCCCGGCTGCGACATCGTGTAGTACATCTTCCAGTTCTTGTAGCGAACGGCCGAGGGCGTCGCGCCCGAGAAGTAGAAGAAGAAGTCGCGGGCCGACTTGTCCGATGAGCCTTCGAGATAGGCTCGCTGGTCGAAGCCGTCGAGCGTGGTCTTGACGATGCCGGGGTATTGTCCGGCCTCGATCTGCGTCTTCAGCCCGTCGCCCTTTGGCCCGCCGGCGATATCGACGAGCGTGGGCACCCAGTCGAGCGCGGCGAACAACTGGTTCTTGACCGTGCCGGGCTTGATGTGGCCCGGCCAGCGCACGACCATCGGCGCGCGGTAGCCGCCTTCCCAAGCCTCGCCCTTCTGGCCCTTGAACGGGGTGACGCCGCCGTCCGGGAATGAGATCGCCTCGGCGCCATTGTCGGTGGTGAACACGACGATGGTGTTATCAAGCTGGCCCATGTCTTCCAGCTTCTTGAGAACGACGCCGATGTTGTCGTCCATCTGCTTCATGCCGGCTTCGTTGACGCCCCAGTCCTTGCCGCCCGGCTCGCCGACCATGGCCATGTACTTGTCCGACAACACGGTGGTGACGTGCATGCGCGCCGGGTTGTACCAGACGAAGAACGGCTTGTTGGTCTTCTTCGGATCGTTGCGGTCGATGAAGTCGACCACTTTTGCCGAGATTTCCTCATCTACCGTCTTCGACCGGTCCAGCGTCAGCGGGCCGTCGTCCTTGCACATCTGGTTCTTCTCGCTGCCGTCGGCGGACTTGCACGAGAGCACCGGACGCGGAGGCGTCATGCATATAGTGGTCTTCGGATCCACCGCGCCGGGAACCTCGGGGACACCGGGGATTGGCGTGTTTTGGCACGGCGGAGCGACACCCTGCACGAGCGGGGTCTTGTTGATGTCGGGGAAGCTCACCCCCTGCATCGCGTCGAGGTGATAGAGGTAACCCCAGTATTCCTGGAAGCCATGTGCCGTCGGCAAGGCCGCGGTATGGTCACCGAGGTGATTCTTGCCGAACTCGCCGGTGTTGTAGCCGAGATCGAGCAGGAACTTCGCAAGCGCCGGCGTGCCGGGTCGCAAATAGGATGGACTGCCGGGCAGTTGTGGCGGGATCATTCCCGTACGCAATGGGTACATGCCCGTGAAGAACGCGTTGCGGCCGGAGGTGCAGCTCTGCATGGCGACATAGTCCATGAAGATAGCGCCATCGTTTCCGATGCGGTCGATGTTCGGCGTTTCACCTACCATCAAGCCGCGATGGTATATGCTCGGTTGCATCCAGCCGATATCATCGCCCATGATGAAGAGGATGTTGGGTTTTTGCGCCGGCTGCTGTGCGGTTGCCGGCGTGCTCGCTGGCCCGGACAGCGACATCAACATTGTCGCGCCAAGCAGAGCGGCGCAGGACCGCTTGTGCCGACCAGGTGTCTTGCGTGGCGGCGTTGCGGCAGAAGGCGGCTTTTCATTGAACGTAAAATCCAACATGACGTCGCTCTCCTTTTTATGATGCGTCAGTAGCTCCTCGCCTGATGCACCGAAAGCCAAGATGAACTCGTGGATGTGTCGACCGGCTCCGCATGGCGCGCAGCCGGCCGGTAGCGTCGGCAGTAATTCGGCGCGCACAAATGCGAGCCGCCCTTGATGACCTTTTGTGGAATCTTGACGTTGGTCGTTCTGGGGTCGTAGCTATCAGCCTCGCGGCCGCCGCGCGGATTCTCGGGGATACAGCAGGCTTTTGGCGCATCTGCTTGGTGCCGTGGCGAGTACCAGTCGGCCGTCCACTCCCAGACATTGCCGATCATGTCCTGCAACCCGTATCCGTTCGGCGGGAATGCGGTGACCGGCGAGGTGCGCTCGAAACCGTCCTCCCTGGTGTTCTGGCGGGGAAATTCACCCTGCCAGGTATTGGCCATGTGATGCCCTTGCGGCGTGAACTCATCGCCCCACGCAAATTCGGCGCGGTCGAGCCCGCCGCGCGCCGCAAACTCCCATTCCGCCTCGGTTGGCAAATCCTTGCCGACCCATTTCGCGTAGGCGACCGCATCGCTGAAAGCCACATGCACGACTGGATGATCGTCCAGCCCACGGATGTTGCTTCCAGGTCCGTAGGGATGCCGCCATTGCGCGCCCTTGGCGAACGTCCACCACTGGCTGAAGTCGCGGAGATTGACCGGATGGTTGGGTGGCAAGAACATCAGTGAGCCCGCATAGACCATGTGCGGGAGCATTCCGGGATAGTCCTTCGGATCTGGCGTAACCTCGGCGACGGTGACGTGGCCGGTAGCCTTCACGAACGCCCTGAATTCTCGGTTTGTCACCGGATGACGGTCCATCCAGAAGTCGTCCACCGTGACGCGGTGGACCGGTGCCTCTTCCGGATAGTGCTTGTCCGAGCCCATGCGGAAGGTGCCGCCGGGTATCGCGATCATGTCGTGGAGCGTCGCGTCAGAACGTTCAACTGTCGCAACGACACGCATTCCACATCACCAAATTTACCGCGCGGCAGCAAGCGGAATGAGGTCCGGCCGCACTTGACCGCGCGCTGACCAGTCTAAGCGTACCGACCGAGCGTCCGCTATGCAAAAGCGGCCCAGTTTAGTGGCCACAACTGCGGCATATGTCCGCAGGCCAATTCATCCTGAGGATGTTCGCTAATCGCACCGTCCATATCGCCGGAAGCCAAAACTATTGATTGCCGCGTGATCCGATTGGTACTGGCCCCTTTCGAAGTTGGCAAAGGGCATGCCAACAAAGGAGCGGCGGCGCCGATCTCACCGGAAGCGTAACCGGCAACGGTTAGCCGCGCATGCCAGGCGGTTGAAGCGCTAAGGATCGACTGTCTCAAACGCGGACCCCTCAAATGCACAACGCCACCAAGCTGAATATTGCATGGTGGCGTTGATTTGGGTCCAGACCGCGCAATCCCCTGGGTGATGAGCAAGACAGCACATTCGCACTGCGATGTCTGTTCAAAATTGCTCACTTTTCAAAATTAGCGGCTTCGCAGACATTGTTCCCCGACAAGCGATCGTGCGGCGAGGGCCGTCCAAACGCTGCCGGTCGCGGGTGCGGAGAAGTTGGCGGACTGACCAGCGCGTCGCGCGGGCTCAGGTCCGCGCCTTACTACCGAATGACGGGTTTACTCTGAATCGGAGGTCCATGTTTGCCTTCCGCACTGGCAGTTGAACACGCGGATGATGCGTCCCTTTGCGGAGTCAAGCATCGTGTTCACCAGTTCGAGTTTGGCCCCGCAACGGCTGCACGTGCGGTCCTCGATCGACTTTCTGCCTGTGAAATTCGTCGTGCTGAAATGGTTTGTGGTCAACATGACCGAACACCGTTGTTTAATAAAATACATCAATAGCCGGAATTCGTTTCAGGCCGACTTCGCGGCCCCACGGAAACGGTTTCGTCGGAACCCGAGGTAAGGTGCAACCGGGCAAGCTGGGCTGGCGGTCCCTGCGGTGGACCGGAACCCGGCCCATGGACAGCCCCCGAATCCCGGACTCACCAGCGGGCTTTCTAGAGTCACGGCGGGGTTATCGGATGTCAGGCCTGCCGACAGCGCGAAGGATCATGCCCTCACCGGTACGGCGCGTCTAGTTCGATCGATTTTGCAATCTCTCGCTCCCAGCGGTCGCCATTGGCGAGAAGTTTCGCCTTGTCATAATAAAGTTCCTCGCGAGTCTCGGTCGCGAATTCGAAATTCGGTCCCTCGACGATGGCATCGACCGGGCAGGCTTCCTGGCACAGGCCGCAATAGATGCATTTCACCATGTCGATGTCGTAACGCACGGCGCGACGAGTGCCGTCATTGCGGCGCGGGCCGGCCTCGATGGTGATCGCCTGCGCCGGGCAGATTGCCTCGCACAGCTTGCAGGCGATGCAGCGCTCTTCACCATTCGGATAGCGGCGCAAGGCGTGCTCGCCCCGGAAGCGCGGCGAGATCGGCCCCTTCTCGAACGGATAGTTCAGCGTCGGCTTCGGCTTGAAGAAATAGCGCATGGCGAGAAAGAACGCCGATACGAATTCGGACAGCAGCAGCGAGCGGGCTGTGGCGTTGACATTGACACTCATAGCGACCTCATTTCGAAGCCTCGCTGTAGGACGTGACGGCCCCAGTTCGCCGGGAACCGAGGCCGCCCTTGGAGTGACGCGATCCCAGGGGCAGGAATCCGACATAAGACCAAGCGGTCCCTCTGAGATTCGTTCCAGGGCGCCGAACCTAGGTGGTCTATGAGCCCGGCCGGCTCGAGGTTGCTGGAGTGACGGCGCAGCACGGCCTAAAAACGATCTGGCGACCGCGCGTACGCCCGTCGGAGTGGGCGGCGCGCGGTCAAAGTGACGCGATTGACCCGACTCGGACATTCGGTCTCAGCGACCTGAGCTACCTCCTAGTTCAGGAAAGATGCCAAATTGCCGATCTGTTCCTATCGGTGCGTTCGAATCTGCGAGCGGCCCAAAGTCGGTCCCAGAAGGTGAGCAATTTTGAACAGACGGCGCATTGCGTTTGTGCTGTTATGGTTATTACCGGGGGATTGCGCTGTCCGGCTCCAAGCAACGCCACTGAGCATTATTCAGTTTAGTGGTTCGCATTAGTCCAAATTAATACTTTCGATCAGCCCGGCCATCTTGCCGGGCTTTTCGCATCGCTCACTTCCCCCGTATGGTGGCGCTTGACCGACAGTTTTGTTCTGTTTGTCCTGTGCGAATGAAGGTGCCGCGAATGCGAGAATAGCGACCGTCGCTAAAAGAAAGTTCTCATGGTGTCTACCAGTTGTCGTGCGTCCAGTATTGGACAGAGAGCACATAGAGTCAGCCGATGAAGGTTCCAGCGACAAACGTGCGCAGCTGCTTCATTTTGGCGTTGGAACCGCTATAAAGCGACGCGCGCTCGTTCATCGGAGCAAAGGAGGTTCATGTGGGAAACCTCGCCAATAACGGGTTCGACCCTAAAGCCTTTCTCGCCAAGGTAGGGGCGGGCAAAACGATCTTGAAATTTGAGAAAAACCAGCACGTCTTCGAGCAAGGAGACGTGGCGGATACCGTTTGTTATATTCAAAAAGGCAGCGTCAAGCTCACTGTCCTATCCAAGCAAGGTAAGGAAGCGGTAGTCGGGATTTTAGAACCAGGCCAGTTCTTCGGCGAGGGGTGCCTCGATGGCCATCCATTGCGTATCGCAACCACAACGGCGATGGAAGAATGTGTGATCACCTCAATAACCAAAGAGGCGATGATTGCCGTCCTTCATACCGAGCCGAAATTTTCCGAGCTGTTCATGGCGTATCTCTTAACACGTAACAGTTGAGCTGCACCCGTTTCTGTTGACACCGGCTTAAGCCAATCCAGCCTGCCGCTCGAACTCCATAGGGCTCAAATATCCGATCGTCGAATGCCGGCGTTTCGGATTGTAGAAGCGCTCAATATAATCGAACACGTCAGCCTTGGCGTCGTTCCTCGTTCGGTACATTCTGCGCGCGGTCCGCTCGGTCTTCAACGACGAGAAGAAGCTCTCCATCGCTGCATTGTCCCAGACGTCGCCGGAACGGCTCATCGAACAGACGACGCCGTGATCGGCCATCAGCCGCTGGAACTGCTCGCTGGTATATTGGCTGCCGCGATCGGAATGATGCAGCAGCGCGTCCGGTTTGCCCCGTCGCCAGATCGCCATCACCAGGGCGTCGGTGACGAGCTGTGCCGTCATCGCTGCGTTCATCGACCAGCCAACCACCCGGCGCGAGAACAGATCGACGACGGCGGCCACGTTAGAGCCAGCCCTCCGCGGTCCAGAGATAGGTGAAGTCGGCAATCCATTTGCGGTTGGGAGCGGCGGCTTCGAAGCTGCGGTCGAGCACGTTGGAAGCGACGGCGGCGATACGCCAAGGTGGATGACAGCCGTCATCACTCAACGGCTGTACAGCTATTATCAGCAGCGACCGTTGACTGGAGCAACACGCACAAACTTCGAGAATCTTGTTGTGAAGCTCGAAATGAGATTGGCCGGTAAATCTCGGCCACGAGCTAGGGGAAACTTTCTTTCTGCCTTGAAGAAAAAGGCATTCAAGGAGCCAAAAACCCAGGCTTTGTAGATGCGTTGCGCCACGCGAGAAGCGACGCAAGAGGTTTCGGGCTGCCGGATTTCGCCGGGCGATTCGCCTGGAGGCTCTTGGCGGTCGGGCTAAGGTTGACCAAGCCGCGGTATTGCGCGCGATGATGTTGCTAGCCTCATTGCCGTACAGATAGTTCTTGACCTCGGCCGAGTGGATCGCGACCGACTTGCTTATCGTTCGCGGTAGCGAATAGCTCTGAAGCGTCTCTTGGACTTGCGGTGACTAGGGACGTGTGGGGGCCGAAATTTCGACGCAGAGCTGATGCAAGATAAGCTTGCGTCCTCCGCTCCCCACAAAGGTCGCGATAATTAGCAAGTAGTCTGCCACATTTGAATTGACGGCTTTCTTTCTGATTTGCCGGAACGAACCGCTGTATGCTCGGTTGTCATAAGTTCCCGACCATTAGGGAGACGTGATGACAAACAGAGTGATCCCAACAAGTATGGTCAGCAGAATCGACAGGGCAATTAGTCCGCTAAGTCCGGCCAGAAACCGAAGCAGACGCCTGGGCAATAGACGCAAAGTTCAAACCAGGGCGGCCAGCAGAGCGGCGGCCAACAAAGAGATACGCGACGCTAATGGAAACGAACTGTTGGCTTCGGCGAGCAGTTTTGTTTAGCAGAGCTCTTCCGGCTCCTGGCCCGCCTTCTTCTCGTGCAAAACACCTAGAAGGGTCATTCGACCTGACGACGCCGGTCCCGCGAGAAAGCGATAGCTAGGCGGGCCTAAAGAGCGCACGGTGAATGCGTGCACAACTACAGCACCAGCGTAGAACTGTTTGCGAAAGACAGCCGGGCATGACGATGCGCTCGCGGCGGGAAACCATCACCTTCAAACACCCTTTCCGGATCAAGGGCATCGATCGCCTGCTGCCTGCGGGCGCCTACGAGGTCATCACAGATGAGGAGATGATCGAAGGATTGTCATTCCCCGTGTTCCGCCGTGTTGCCACCATGATCATGGTTCCGGCGGCAGTGCCGCGCAGTTCAACGATGGAGATGGTTTCGATCAGTTCGATCGATCTGTCCGACGCGCAGCGCATCGATGCGAGTTCATCGCATGAATGATAATCCTGTCGATCTCGACAAGCATCGCGGCATGGCGGCACAAAAGGCGACCGACATCCGCCGCGTGCTCGCCGACGTCGAGGCTAACGCCAAACTACTGCGCGACCGCCAGGGCCTTGTCGAAATCCAGCTTCTTGCCGTGCCGGCGACCTCGTGGCCTGAGGCGGCGGCAAAGGCTCGCCCGCACCGATACGCATCACCGCGATCTAGTTGCGGCAGTACTTGCGGACTTTAGCCGGCTCTCCGGTGAAAGCTGAACGACGCTGCTGTTCGTCTCGAAAGCTGAAAGACTCACCTCCGTTCGAGCAGTCTCGAACACCAACTGAAAGCATTCCATGCAAAATCTTTCGCCGCGTCACGTCAAAACGGAAGAGTCACTTCGCGTTGGCGTGGTATCCGGCTGGTACGCGACTAAGGTCAGCGGAACCTTGGTCTCGGGCCCGCATGATTCCGAAGCCGATTGCCTTCGTAAGATCGCTGAGATCAATCAGCAGGGGGGCCAACGAAAATGACTGAGGATGTCGCCGCCCTTATCGTGCTTACCCATTCGCACGCTCTTTTCGGGCCATCTTATTTGTGCCCTGGGGCTCGTTATTCGAACCTTTGATCCCTATATTCGTGTGTATCCTGATCAACCACCGAGATTGGTCGGAATGGGCAGAGACTTCCAAGGAAAGGGCTCTGCATGTTCAAATCTCAGCAGTATCGCGCGAAAGCAACCGAGTGCGGCGAGCTCGTCAAGAGTTCGACCAGCGCCGACGAAAGCCGTAAATTTCAAGACTTGGAGGACCGTTTCGTCGCGTTGGCGGATAACGAACGAGGTCTCGCGGATGCTTATAACTATGCCGTGCATATAGCAGAGGACGAACGGTCCCGCGGAGCGGCCCTTGCTGCCGAAGAAGAGCACGTTTTGCGGTGTCTTGGGGCGGCGGTCATCATGCAATGGAACACCTTGCCGACGTTGCTGCAACGGGAGATCTTCGATACCGCGGGATCCATGGGCAAGTTGTTGGAGACAGCGGCGCTCCGCGGGCAGATCGCCCGATTTCTGCACAAGCAAAAGAATGAAGCTGGTCGCGGCAAACTGCCTTTGACAGAAGACACGCCTAGCGATGCGAGATTGGGCGCTGCGGCTCTGTCGCGATGGGAAAACGAGGGAGGCGCAGTCCGCGACGGACCGCCGATGTGAATAAACGCCGAGAATAGGAGGACTCCCGATGTCACTTACACAATTCAGCGTCGATGGCGGACCCCATAACATGGATGGGCTACGACTTTACGCCCAGGATGGAACTGAACGGGTCGAGGCGTTCCTAGGCCGCAAGGTGTTGGACGTCTGGGCCGAGTCTGTCGAGCACCGTGGAGGACGACAAAGTCTGTTCCGCGATCAATACAATGCGCTTGGCAAGCTGAACCTTGCAGCGATTGGGCGGATTGTGAGCGCGAAATACCAGCGAGGCGCCACCTTCAACCGTCAACATCCCTTTGTCGAGGTTCTCGTCTCGGACATCACGGAAAGCGGCGAGGTTCTGAATCTAAGCGAACTCGTGCGCGAGCCCTTGCCGCCGGCATTTCATAGACTGGCTTGAGATCTGCACCGCGAACAATCGCGGATGTTTCATAAGACATCTCGTGACGTGGCGCTCACGCGAGGAGGATTTCGGCACTACGGCTATGACCGGATGGCGGTTCGGACGTGGCATGAGCGATCAGCTCCGCTGCCAAGCGTATCTTTTGCGGTATGCTCAAGAGCGATCTTGGAGAGCGACAACGGCCGTCTGTCGAACGATGAGCAAGTCAACCGCCTCGCGGCTTTGTCTTTGAAGCGTGGGAAGTCAGTTGATTTTGGTGGAAATTGGCAGCGGCACTCGAAAGATGTTCATGCCCAAGCAAAAGCTTCACACCCACGAAGAAGTCTTTAAGGATCATGTCTCCGGACAGTATGACGAAACTATATTCCGTTTCAGAGTGCCGGGTGGCTGGATTTATACGCACACTATTATCCGGTTTGGTTCGGTCGATAAAAACTATGTAGCAGATACTTTCGTTCCTGACTCTACAGTGGACATTCTCACGGACGATCCGCGACGCGATCTATGACTTGGTCGCGCCAACGGCTATCGCTGGTCCGGACTATGGCTGACTAGCCGCTCCCGTACCCGGTGCAGCGCTTGTCGATCCAGTTGATCGGCGGTCTTCGTGACTACGAACTTCATCGTTGGCTGCTGCACCGCTTCGGCGATCGCCTCTCCATCACTGAATTCATTATTCTGGCCCCTGAAATAGGGCCGCGCGTACCTCGCCGGCATCAGCCGAGCGTCGTAGCCAAGCGCCTTAAGTCGACGACTGAGATGATGCGCCCCGACGCAGGCCTCCATGCCGATCAGACAGGATGGCATATTGGCAAACCGGGCCTCAATCTGGTGACGTGACCATTTGTGTCGCAAGACAATCTGCCCGCGTGCATCCTGACCGTCGCGGCCTCTCCTTGGGAGCGGCCACCTCCGCGCAGCTATCGTCGAGATGGACGCGTAGCTAATGCAGAAAAGCCCGGCATCGCTGCCGGGCCTTTCTTTTTCTTTTGAGCGCTGAACGGTTGGAATTAGAAGTCCATACCACCCATGCCGCCCATGCCACCGCCCGGAGGCATGCCGCCGCCGCCGGCGTTCTTCTTCGGCACTTCGGCCACCATGGCTTCGGTGGTGATCAGCAGCGCCGCGACCGAGGCCGCGTTCTGGATCGCAACACGAACCACCTTGGTTGGGTCGATGATGCCCTTGGAGACCAGGTTGCCGTATTCGCCGGTCTGCGAGTCGAAGCCGTAGGCATACTGATCCTTCTCCAGGATCTTGCCGACGATGACGGAACCGTCCTCGCCCGCGTTGATCGCGATCTGGCGGGCCGGATAGGACAGCGATTTGCGCACGATCTCGACGCCGGTCTTCTGGTCATCGTTCTTGGTGCGAAGCCCCTTGAGGTGCTGGGAGGCACGCAACAGGGCGACGCCGCCGCCCGGAACGATGCCTTCCTCAACCGCCGCACGGGTCGCATGCATCGCGTCATCAACGCGATCCTTGCGCTCCTTTACCTCGACCTCGGTCGCGCCGCCGACGCGGATCACCGCGACGCCGCCTGCGAGCTTGGCCAGACGCTCCTGCAGCTTCTCGCGGTCATAGTCCGAGGTGGTTTCCTCGATCTGCGCCTTGATCTGCGTCACGCGGGCTTCGATGTCGGCCTTCTTGCCGGCGCCGCTGACGATGGTGGTGTTCTCCTTGTCGATCATCACCTTCTTTGCGCGGCCGAGCATGGCAAGCGTGACATTCTCCATCTTGATGCCGAGATCTTCCGAGATCGCCTGACCACCGGTCAGAATTGCGATATCTTGCAGCATCGCCTTGCGGCGATCGCCGAAGCCCGGAGCCTTGACGGCTGCGACCTTCAGACCACCGCGCAGCCGGTTCACGACCAGCGTGGCCAAAGCCTCGCCTTCGACGTCTTCCGCGATAATCACAAGCGGCTTGCCGCTCTGTACCACGGCTTCGAGCAAGGGAAGCAATTCGTTCAACTGAGACAGCTTCTTTTCGTTGATAAGGACGTAGGCATCGTCCATCTCAACGCGCATCTTGTCGGCGTTGGTGACGAAGTAGGGCGAGATGTAACCGCGGTCGAACTGCATGCCTTCGACGACTTCGAGTTCGGTCTCGAGCGACTTGGCTTCTTCAACCGTGATGACGCCCTCGTTGCCGACCTTCTTCACGGCGTCGGCTAGGAACTTGCCAATTTCCGCGTCGCCATTAGAGGAAATTGTACCGACCTGGGCGATTTCCTCGTTTGAGGTGACCTTCTTGGAGTTCTTGACGAGGTCGGCGACGACGGCTTCCACCGCCAGATCGATACCGCGCTTGAGATCCATCGGGTTCATGCCGGCGGCAACCGACTTGGCGCCTTCACGGACGATCGCGGCGGCCAGCACGGTCGCGGTAGTGGTGCCGTCGCCGGCCGCGTCGGCCGCCTTGGAGGCGACTTCGCGGACCATCTGGGCGCCCATGTTCTCGAACTTGTCATCAAGCTCGATTTCCTTGGCGACGGTGACCCCGTCCTTGGTGATGCGGGGGGCGCCGAACGACTTGTCGAGCACGACGTTGCGGCCCTTGGGGCCGAGCGTCACCTTGACCGCGTTGTTGAGAATTTCGACGCCGCGCAGCATACGATCGCGGGCATCGACGCCGAATTTAACTTCTTTGGCTGACATAACGATCTCCGTATTCTCAGATCCCAATGACCGCGCGACTGGGCGGATTCCTGAGGGATGAGATTTGGATTGCAGGCCTCTTCCTTCGAGACGCCGGCTGCGCCGGCTCCTCAGGATGAGGGGAACGGGCTAAAGCGCTTAAGCGGCCTTCTTCTTGGCGGCGGGGACGTCGGTGAGAACGCCCATGATGTCGCTCTCTTTCATGATCAGAAGTTCCTGGCCATCGAGCTTGACTTCGGTGCCGGACCATTTGCCGAACAGGACGCGGTCGCCGAGCTTGAGGTCGATCGGGATCAGCTTGCCGGCTTCGTCACGGCCGCCCGGACCGACGGCGGTGATTTCGCCCTGCGAGGGCTTTTCCTTGGCACTGTCCGGAATGATGATGCCGCCTGCGGTTTTGTCTTCGGCGTCGATACGCTTGACCACAACCCGGTCGTGGAGCGGGCGGAATTTCATGCGATCCTCCTTGGCTTTTGTGATTATTTCTGGGATTGGCAGTCGCAATCAGCGAGTGCTAGCCGCTCTTCACATAAGCCTGTGACGCTGAGGCGCAAGAGCATTCTCACGCGATGTTTCATTCCAACTAGAGTTTCTCGAGGAGCGGCACCTGCGGGGACTGCTAGCAGGCGAAGTAACATGCTGCTGGCGCGTTGATCACTATCACCTATTGAACGTTTTCGTTTTGGCGAATTGAGACATGCAACTGTTTTAGTTGGGCTGGAGGTTAACCGCCCTTCTGAACAATATTGACCATTCGTCCGGGTTCTTGGGCGGCAAAATCGGGACATCACCGCTCCACTCGGCGGTTCTGTAACAGAGAGTCGGCAATGCTGCGGAACTGACACGATACTCGCGTTGGATGTATCACTCACGAGGCCGTCGCAAATTCATAAATCGACCATCGCAGCAGCGGCGTCGCTACCCACGGCTTCAGATAAGATCGGCAGCTCGAGCAAGAACCGCGCGCCGCTGGGCTCGTTGTGGCTAATCGCGACGTGACCCTGAAGTTGCCGCACCAGACCCGTGATGACCTTGAACCCGAGGTTGGTTCGCGGCTTGTTGATGTCAAATCCCTGCGGCAGGCCGACGCCGTAATCGGAAATCTCGACGTGAAGGCAGCCGTCAATTTCGTGAGCGGAGACGTCGATCACTCCAACACCATCTGGATAGGCATATTTGACCGCGTTCGTAACGAATTCGTTGATCAGAAGGCCGAGGGGAATAGCGTGGTCGGCCGAGACCAGCATCGGGTCGGCATGGCAATTCAGAACGAGATCCTCCGCATTATTCCCCAACTGCTTGCACAGCTGATTCATGAAATCCGCGAGATCGATGAAACCGATCCGTGAACCGCGCCATAGTTGATCATGGACCTGCGCGATGGCTGCTACGCGGGAGCCGGCATCTTCCAGCGCATTTCGGATGTCCACCGAATGTGAGCCACGCGCCTGAACGTGAAGCAGGCCGACAACCGAGGCGAGGCTGTTTTTGACGCGATGGCTCATTTCCCGCGAAAGCAGGTCCTGATATTCGACCGCCTCGGCAAGCTTCGCGTCTGCTTGCTGACGTTCGATGGCGATGCCC
Organism: uncultured Alphaproteobacteria bacterium; assembly: GCA_963738105.1. Classification (GTDB taxonomy): domain Bacteria; phylum Pseudomonadota; class Alphaproteobacteria; order Rhizobiales; family Xanthobacteraceae; genus Bradyrhizobium. The sequence continues at coordinate 257,754 of CAVTWC010000042.1, forward strand.
AACAGCCCCGCAAATCCGGTCAGGAAATCGGCATCCGCGTGGTCAAACCGCCCGGGATCCGGGCTATCAACCTCCAAAATGCCGAACGGCCCATTTCCCGCGCCACCCACCTCGATCAGGACGTTGATGACGCGCCGTACCCCATGATCTCTGAGAAGTTCAGGGATTTCAAATCTAGGCTCCTCCTCAAGACTATTCGAAATGATGCCTTGGCCGATATGATATGCGTACCCGGCGGGGGATTCGCGATTGGCGCCGTGCGTGATATTGTCGATCGCCCCGAAGTCCCAGCCGAAACCAGCCCGCATGAGAAGCCGGTTTTCTTCCGGGATGTACTCAAGGACCTTGGCAAAAGGGCTTTCCAAGCCCTCCGCGCAAAGTGCGGTCGCGCGCTGCAGAATTTGCTTGAGATCTCGTGTCTGCAGCGCTGATCGGCCAAACTCGCCGAGCAGGGATTGCTGCCGCAGGCGGTAGGGGAGTTCGTCCCGAACGATCGAAAATGCAATAAAATCGGGCGACTTTCCACTTGCTTCGAAAGGCTCGAACATGGCGAATCCCGCGATAGGAGGTTCGTGCCCGAGACGGGCTCCGCATCTCGATCGCTTGTTTTACCAAGTTTGAACTATTTCCCGCGGTGAGTCTGAGCAAAATTGCTCACCTATTCACCACCCCGCCGGGGGCCTGTGTGAGCAAAATTGCTCAGACTCCGCCTTCTATATGTGTCAATTTGACCACGTCGGACCGCGTGACGGGCCACGCTGCTTTGCCTGTGGGGAAGCCTTGCGCGCTACTCCCTCATTTTCCCTGAAATGGACGTTTAGCCCGCCGCCGATACGGCTTTCGTTCTGACATTTGTCGTCAGAATGGCCTAAAGTCGGCAGGTCGCCGCGGACCCTATTGAAAGCATGATGGCCAAGACAAATCAGCGTGCGTTCGACCCCAAGGCCTTTCTGGCCAAGGTGGGGGAGGGGAAGACGATTGTCGAGTATCTCAAGGATCAGGTCGTATTCGCTCAGGGAGACGTGGCCGATACGATTTATTACATCCAAAAGGGCCGGGTGAAGGTTGTCGTCATCTCCGAACAGGGCAAGGAAGCGGTTGTCGGAATCCTGGAGCCTGGCCAGTTTTTCGGCGAGGGATGCATGAACGGCCATGCGCTTCGCATTGCGACGACAACCGCTATGGAAGCGTGCCTCGTCACGGCCATCACCAAGCCCGCGATGCTCGTAGCCCTTCACAGTGAGCCGAAATTCTCCGAGATGTTCATGGCGTATCTGTTAACCAGAAACAGTCGAATTGAGGAGGATCTGATTGATCAGCTCTTTAACTCGAGCGAGAAGCGATTGGCGCGTCTGCTGCTTTTGCTCGCGAATTTCGGCAAGGAGGGCAGCCCGCAGGCGATCAGCCCGAACATCAGCCAGGAAACCCTGGCGGAGATGATCGGAACGACCCGCTCTCGCGTCAGCTTCTTCATGAACAAGTTCCGCAAGCTCGGTTTCATCAGCTACAACGGGAAAATCGAAGTCCATAATGCGCTGCTGAACGCGGTGCTGTACGACAAACCTGAAATAAAACGGGATCCATAGCAAAGCCACGGGATGGGCGCCGAATTCGGCACCGCCTGGGCGTTTTCTGATTGAAGGCTCCGATGCGACGTGACCGTGTCGCGCAGGGGACGGCCGCCAATGGCAGCTCCATAAGCCTGATCGAAACTTCCGAGATGGTTGATCCGCCCGAACCTCGGAAACTGAAAGAATCCCTCCGATGTGGTCTGTTTTGACCAGACTTCTGAGATGCTCTGGCAGACTGTCCGCCTGAACAAGCGCACCATCTCATGGGCGGCGACGAGATCGTGGCGCGTGGTTCCTATTAAAAGTTGGGAAGACAGATGCCGCTTCATGATTGGAACGACATAAGGCGTTCGCCGGACGCGGATATTTTCGGCACCGAGGCTGCTGACGTCGCGGTTCCTAAATATCGAATGCCTGAACATGGGATGCGGCCTGATGTGGCCCATGCACTGGTTCGTGATGAGCTTTTTCTGGACGGCAACGCGAGGCAGAATTTGGCCACCTTCTGCCAGACCTGGCTCGATCCTGAGGTTCATCAGTTGATGGATCTGTCGATCGACAAGAACATGATCGACAAGGACGAATACCCCGCCACAGCGGAGTTGGAGAATCGCTGCGTTCATATCCTTGCCGATCTCTGGAATTCGCCCAAAGCGGCCGACACGATCGGTTGCTCGACGACAGGTTCGAGCGAAGCGAGCATGCTTGGCGGTTTGGCGCTGAAATGGAAGTGGCGCGAGCGCATGCGCGCTCTTGGCAAGCCGGTTGACAAGCCAAATATCGTCACCGGCCCCGTTCAAGTCTGCTGGCATAAATTCGCCCGCTATTTCGATGTCGAACTGCGAGAGATTCCGCTGGAGCGGAGGCGGCTTGGCATGACGCCGGACGAGGTAATCAAGCGGGTCGATCAGAACACCATCGCGGTAATGCCGACCTTCGGGGTTACTTTTACCTGCCAATATGAGCCAGTTGCCGAGGTGGCGGCCGCGCTCGATGCGCTAGCACGCGGCAAGCATCTCGATATTCCGGTGCATGTTGACGCTGCGTCCGGTGGCTTCACCGCGCCGTTCATGGAACCGGACCTGATCTGGGACTTTCGCATTCCGCGGGTCCGCTCGATCAATGCCTCGGGCCATAAATACGGATTGGCCCCGCTCGGCGTCGGCTGGGTGGTGTGGCGTGACCGCTCAGACCTGCCGGAAGAATTGATTTTCAATGTGAACTATCTCGGCGGCAACATGCCTACTTTCGCGCTGAACTTCTCGCGCCCCGGCGGCCAGATCATTTCCCAGTACTACCTGTTCCTTCGGCTAGGGCGCGAGGGCTACCATCGCATTCTGAAGAACAGCTATGACAATGCCAGGCTCATCGGACAGGAAATCTGCAAGCTCGGACCCTTCGAGCTTGCGTTCGATGGCGACAGTCGTAAGGGCATCCCCGCAATATCGTGGATGATCAAGGACGGCGTGCAACCGGGCTACTCATTGTTCGAGCTCTCCGACCGCCTGCGGGTCCGAGGCTGGCAAGTCGCGGCCTACAGCATGCTGCCCAATATCACGGACGTGGTGGTGATGCGCGTTCTGGTCCGTCACGGCTTCACCCGGGATATGGCTGACATGCTCGTGCAGGATATCCAGCGATCGATCGACTACTTGAAAAAGCATCCTCTCGGAACACCACAGGTCGCGACCGAGGGCACCACGTTTACCCATCACGGTGTGCCAAAAGCTCCCTTGCTCGTGTCGCCGGAAAGTGATCGGCGCTCGCCCGTTGCCACGCTCGCGCCTGCGCCATTGGAGAAGGTCCGATGAAACCGATCAATGATCGCAAAACCTATCTGAGCGCAACGTCAATTGGTCTTCTGACGGCCGCCGCCGTGGTGACCAGCCTGCGAGGTTTGCCGCTGCTGGCCAAGGAAGAAATGACGATGTTCGCCTATCTCGCGTTCACGGTTGTCTTCTATCTCGTTCCCGCATCACTGGTGTCGGCCGAGCTGGGCGGTGCATTTGCCGACAAAAAGGGCGGTATCTATGCGTGGGTCGGGGAAGCGTTCGGCATACGCTGGGGATTCCTGGCAATCTGGCTCCAGTGGATCCAGAACGTCGTTTGGTATCCGGTCGCGCTGACCTTCGGTGCAGCGGCGCTGGCCTATACGATCGGTCGCCCTGAACTGGCGCAGAATGGAATCTTTGTCGGAACATTCTGTATCATTGTGTACTGGCTCGCGACTTTCGTCGTACTTCAGGGCGTGGAGATCTTTGCCAAAATCGCCAATTGGACGTTCATCCTTGGCACGATCGTACCTGGCCTCGGTCTGCTCGTGCTGCTTGCGTACTGGGTCAGCTCAGGTCATCCGATTGCGTGGCAGCATCTGACTGATCCCGCAGTCGCGGACTCGGGTCAGGCGCGCTATTGGCCGTCGATCCATGGCTTTGGAACGGTTGCGTTTCTGGCCGGGATTGTATTGCTGTTTGCCGGCGTCGAAGTGCAGGCGGTGCACGTAACTGAAATGAAACAGCCCAGCCGCGAATATCCGTTCGCGATTGGCCTGGGGGCGATTATTTCTCTTGTCATCTTCACATTGGGCGCAATCCCGATCGCGGCGATCCTGCCCTACGAGAAGATATCCCTGCAATCCGCCGTCTTCGATACGTACAATGCTGTCATCGCCGATGTCTGGCACATCGGGTGGCTTGTACCGGTGCTTTCATTTCTGGTGGGGATCGGTGCGATCAGCGGCGTTTTTGCCTGGCTTGGCAGCCCGTGTCAGGGGCTGCTCGCCACCGCTGACGACGGCGAGCTACCTCCGCTATTGCAGCGTACCAATGAGCACGGCATGCCAACCACTATTCTCTTGGTGCAGGGCGCCGTCGTGACAGTCATGTCCTTGCTCTATTTTGTCATAGAGGATGTTTCGGTCGTCTTCTTTTTGATCTCCGCCATGACTATCGCGCTTTACCTGATCGCCTACATGTTCATGTATGCGGCTGCCATCAAGCTTCGCTCCAGCAGGCCGACATTGGTCCGGCCGTTCAGCGTCCCCGGCGGCTTGCCGGGGATGTGGCTGACCGCCGGAATTGGCCTTGTCGGCGTGGTGTTCAGCTTTCTGGTGGCGTTCTTTCCACCGGACCAGCTGCCGATGGGATCGCCCGGGCTATATGTCGCCCTTGTGGTTATCGGCACGGTGTTTTTCTGCGGGATACCGCTCGTTATTCATGGCATGCGTCGGACGCGGCGGATAAGGGCCCAGCCAAAACTCTTGCCTGCGGAGTAGGGCATTGACTGCAACGCCTGATCACAAAAAATACGTCGCGGCTCTCTGCCATATGAAAGACGGAGCCCTTCAATCATACGATTCAGAGCATCTCTTTGCGGTTGATAACGCCGAGGCGATACGCAAGGAACTCGGCGTGTGCTGATTCCACGATTTGTCGCAGGTGGGGAACCGATGTGGATATCGGAACTTGTCAACGCGAGCCCACAAACAGCCGGAGTAAGGCCCCATGAAACGTCGCGATTGCCGCGCCGGCCGAGATTTACGCGCCGCTGTTGGAATCGGCGCTCGCGGTTTCATCGAAACGGCACAAGTGATCTCTGACCGGCACAGAGATTGAGCGCCGCTCCGCTGCTGGGCGCGCTAACCCACAACGAAACGCTGGAACTAAGCCCAAGTGGGCCGTGGACGGTTGCCCACGGTACGGTGCTCGAAGGGCTCTTCGATGCCGTCTCGCCAAGGCTGGTGGAGACAAAGAATCTGAAAATCGATATGTCCGACGTGGGGGAGCTGGACACGCTCGGGGCGTGGCTGTTTGAAAAAATGTCGCGCAGAGCGCTGGATTCCGGTCGCAGCGCTACCGTTGTCGGTGCGGCCGACCGCTATGAAGGTTTGATCGACGACATCAGGCAGGTCAACCGCCGTAAGCCGGTCAGCATAGCGGCGCAAAATCCGGTGCTCGCGCGATTGGAGGTGGTCGGCCGCTCCACTTTCGGCGCTACGCAGGACGTCTCCGTCTTTCTGCAGATGCTGGGAGCGTTGGCTTCGGCCATGTTCAGGATCGTGCTGCGTCCGCGTTCGCTTCGGGTCAAATCGCTTGTCTATCATCTGCACCAAGTCGGGTGGCGAGCGATTCCAATCATCGCGCTGGTCACGTTCCTGATCGGTGCCATCATTGCTCAGCAAGGTATCTTTCATTTTCGAAAATTCGGCGCCGAGTCCTATGTCGTCGATCTCGTCGGCATCCTCGTCCTGCGCGAGATCGGGGTTCTGATCGTCGCCATCATGGTGGCCGGCCGGTCTGGAAGCGCCTACACCGCTGAGCTCGGTTCGATGAAAATGCGCGAGGAAATCGACGCTCTATCGACCATGGGCCATGATCCGGTCGAAGTGCTGATCCTGCCCCGCATCATCGCGTTGGTCTGCGCGCTCCCGATCCTCGCTTTCATAGGCTCAATGGCGGCGCTCTACGGCGGCGGTCTGGTGGCCTGGTTTTACGGCGGAATGAGCCCTGCGACCTTCATTGCGCGACTTCATGAAGCCGTGTCGGTGACACATTTCGAGGTCGGCATCATCAAGGCACCGTTCATGGCGTTGATGATCGGTATCGTCGCCAGCAGTGAAGGATTGAGAGTCAAGGGCAGCGCGGAATCATTGGGAAAGCAGACCACGATCTCGGTCGTCAAATCGATCTTCCTGGTAATTGTGCTCGATGGCATTTTTGCCGTTTTCTTCGCATCGATCGGAATGTGATCGTGGACGGAATTTCAGCGCAGTTTGCCATTCGCGTCCGTGATCTCGTGGTGGGTTTCGGCCGACAGACTGTGCTCGATCACCTGTCGTTGGACGTTCGCAAGGGTGAAATTCTTGGCCTGGTCGGCGCTTCCGGCGGCGGCAAATCCGTGCTGATGCGGACGATCATCGGCCTCATCCCCAAACGCAGTGGCGATATCGAGGTCATGGGTATCGATATCGAGGGCGCCCGTGGTCGAGATGCACATGATGCTGCGGTCAAATGGGGGATCCTGTTCCAGCAGGGCGCCCTGTTTTCATCATTGACCGCACTACAGAACGTACAGTTTCCGCTGCGCGAAAATATGGTCCTGTCCGAAGCGCTTATGGTCGAGATAGCCACCGCCAAACTAGAGATGGTTGGCCTGACGCCGGAAGACGGCGACAAGTTTCCTTCCGAACTCTCCGGCGGAATGACCAAGCGGGTCGCACTGGCGCGGGCGCTGGCACTCGATCCGGCCATCGTCTTTCTCGACGAGCCGACGTCTGGGTTGGATCCGATCGCCGCTGGCGAATTCGACGATCTCATCAAGACGCTGCATGAAACGCTCGGGCTGACGGTCTTCATGGTCACGCACGATCTCGCCAGCCTGAACACCGTTTGCGATCGCGTTGCGGCACTGGCCGACGGAAAGATCGTTGCCATTGGGTCGATGGCAGAGCTGGCTGGTTCGGATCATCCGTGGGTCAAGGCGTATTTTCATGGCAAGCGCTCCTTGATGATGCAACAGAAGTGAATTGAGGAAAGATGGAAACCCGCGCTCCCTTCATCATTGTCGGCGCCTTTGTACTGGCGGCGATCGGTGCCGTATTCGGTTTTGTATATTGGCTTCATAATAGCGCAGGGGTGGGAGCGCGAACGCTGCATCACGTTCAGTTCGACGGTTCGGTCTCTGGCCTACTGGTTGGCGCAGCGGTGCTCTTCAACGGCATACAGGTCGGGGAAGTTACGGATCTGGGTCTCGCTGCCGATAGTCCGCGGCGGGTCAATGTGACGATTGCCGTTGCAACGGGCACTCCGGTGCGGGCCGATACCAAGGTTGGCCTCGATTTTCAGGGGGTGACTGGCGTCCCGGTGATTGCGCTTGAAGGCGGCAAGGATGTTGAACCGTCCACCGGGGCACAAACGCTGATTGCCGATCCGGCTGCCGGGCTGAGCATGACGCAGGCCGCGCGCAACGCGCTTGGCCGGGTCAATTCTGTGCTGGCCGATAATGCCGAGCCGCTGAAGGACACGATCGCCAATCTGAAGATTTTTTCGGCAGGTTTGGCCAAGAACACCGGAGGTCTCGACAACATAGTAGCCGGCCTTGAACGCATGACCGGGGGCGGCTCGGCGCCGACGCAAAAGGTCGCTTACGATCTGATCGCGCCAAAGGACTTTGTGGCTCCGAAAAAGCCGATTAAGGGAGTGATCACAATTCCTGAGCCGACCGCCGTCGTTATGTTGCAGACGCAGCGCATGCTGTTTTCGCCCGGCGGGGAACATCCTGCCTTCGCCGACATGCAGTGGAGCGACAGCATTCCGAAGATGCTTCAGGCCAAACTGATTCAGGGTTTCGAGAATTATGACATCGACCATGCTCCGCTGCGTTCAATGGACGGACTGGAAGCAGATGACCAGCTTCTGATCGATGTCAGAACATTTCAGATCAAGTCGGATCCGGATTTTACGGCTGAGATCGGACTTTCAGCCAGAATTCTTGCCAAGGATGGGCACGTTGTTGCGTCTCGTGTGTTTTTACAAAGCCAAAAGTTCGGCAAGCTCGATCCGACCTCCGCCGCAGCCGCGTTCGATGATGGTTTCAAGAGCATCGCAACCGAACTGATCACGTGGACGGCCGGCGCGCTTTAGCGCTCCGTTGTGCGTGTCTTGGGTTGTTCATGACGGCTGAATAGACTGTAAGTTTAGGAGGACGAAACGATGGAACCAGACACTCAAGAGCTCGATCGGTTGCAGGTTAAATACAAGGCAGCCGTGGAAGAATGGGTTGGCGCTATTCGGCACGAAGAAGCACTAGCTTCAGGAAATCATACGGTCACGGAAATCGACCACCGGGAGGCTGCGCACTTCGCAGAGGATGCGATTCGCAGCCGGGTCAAAGCGGCGAAGAGCGAATACGAGGCCGGACTGCGCAAGAAGTTCTTCAATTTCTGACAAAGAGCAGGAGCGCGCGTTCGTCAGCCCCGCGCGCTCCTGCCTCGACTGAATGGGCGAGATCTGCGCCTGCGGTTGCCGGGGGGCCGGTGTTCGCTGGCTAAAACATTGCGAGCCATGTTTGGAGTCGGCCATGTCCAATCCATTATCACCCGATCTTCTCAACAAGATGCATGCTTACTGGTGCGCCGCGAACTATCTTTCGGTTGGGCAGATCTATCTGCAAGACAACCCGCTGCTCGAAGCACCGCTGACGCTTGAGCACGTCAAGCCCCGGTTGCTCGGTCATTGGGGAACGACGACGGGGCTGAATTTCCTCTACGTTCACCTCAACCGGCTGATCAAAGACAACGACCTGAACATGATCTACGTGATTGGACCCGGTCACGGCGGTCCCGGCATCGTGGCGCATAGCTATCTCGAAGGCTCCTACACGGAGCATTATCCGGCGATCGAGCGGAACCGGAACGGCCTGCAGCGGCTGTTCCGCCAGTTTTCCTGGCCTTACGGTATTCCAAGCCATGTCGCGCCGGAAACTCCGGGGTCAATTCATGAAGGCGGCGAACTCGGCTATTCGCTGGCCCATGCCTATGGCGCCGCCTTCGACAACCCGGATCTGATCGTCAGTTGTATCATTGGCGACGGAGAAGCTGAAACCGGCGCGCTCGCCACCAGTTGGCACTCCAACAAGTTCCTCAATCCCGCGCGTGACGGCGCCGTGCTTCCGATCCTTCATCTGAACGGATTCAAGATTGCCAATCCAACGGTGTTGGCCCGAATTAGCCGGCAGGAACTGACCGAGCTGTTGCGCGGCTACGGCTACGATCCCCATTTTGTTGAGGGCGACGATCCCGCGCTGGTGCATCAAAGCCTTGCCGAGACGCTGGACAACATCCTGGCGCAGATCCGCCAGATCCAGAGTGCCGCGAGGTCCGCTGGCACAACCGATCGAGTGCCGCGACCGCAATGGCCAATGATTGTGTTTCAAACGCCCAAGGGCTGGACCGGACCGAAATTTGTCGACGGCCTGCCGGTCGAGGGGACCTGGCGCGCGCATCAGGTACCGATCGCGGACTTCAAAAACCCCGAACACCTCAAGCAGCTCGAAGGCTGGATGAAGAGCTACCGGCCGCAGGAATTATTCGACGAGCGCGGCAAATTTCGCGAGGAACTCGCTGCGCTGGCGCCAACAGGCCGTCGTCGCATGGGCTCCAATCCGCACGCCAATGGCGGTGAATTGCTGCAGCCGCTGTCGATGCCGCACTTCCACGATTACGCCGTGGCGGTATCCCGGCCCGGCGAGGTTCGCGCGGAAGCGACGCGGGTGCTCGGAACATTTCTGCGCGATGTGATGAAGCTCAATCTCGGCAAGCAGAACTTTCGGCTGTTCGGCCCTGACGAGACCGCCTCCAACAGGCTGGAGGCCGTCTATGAGGTTTCCGGCAAGGAATGGATGGCCGAGGTCGAGGCGGTCGACATCGATCTCAGCGTCAACGGCCGCGTCATGGAAATGCTCAGCGAACACATGTGCGAAGGCTGGCTCGAGGGTTATCTGCTGACGGGACGCCACGGCCTGTTCTCGTGCTACGAGGCGTTCATCCACATTATCAACTCCATGTTCAACCAGCATGCCAAATGGCTGAAGGTCAGCAAGGGGATTCCGTGGCGCAAGCCGATCGCCTCGCTGAACTACCTGCTGACGTCTCATGTCTGGCGGCAGGATCACAACGGCTTCTCGCACCAGGATCCCGGCTTTATCGATCATGTCGCCAACAAGAAGGCCGACGTGGTGCGCATCTATCTGCCGCCCGATGCTAACTGCCTGCTTTCGGTCGCCGATCATTGCTTGCGCAGCCGTAACTACATCAACCTTGTCATCGCCGGCAAACAACCGGAATGGCAGTGGCTCGATATCGGTTCGGCCACCCGCCATTGCGCCGCCGGCGCCGGCATCTGGCAATGGGCCAGCAACGGCGCCGATAATCCCGACGTCGTGATGGCCTGCGCCGGCGATGTGCCGACATTGGAAACGATGGCTGCCGTATCGCTGTTGCGCCAATATATCCCGGATATCCGGATCCGCGTCGTCAACGTGGTCGATCTGATGATACTCCAGCCGCAATCGGAGCATCCCCATGGCCTGGAGGATCAGGATTTCGACGAACTGTTTACCACCGACAGACCGGTGATCTTCGCCTTCCACGGTTATCCCTCGGTGATTCACAAACTGACCTACCGGCGGCATAACCATGACAATATCCATGTCCGCGGTTACCGCGACGAGGGCACCACGACCACGCCGTTCGACATGGTCGTGTTGAATAATCTCGATCGCTTCCAGCTGGCACTCGATGCCATCCGGCGCATTCCGCGCCTGGGCGATCAGGTTGAGAAGGCGACGGCGCGGTACTGGACCGACATGGAACGCCACAAGCTCTACATCAGCGAGCACGGCGACGACCTCCCAGAGATTCGCGATTGGCGCTGGGCGGCCTGAGCGCGATGTTGGCATCAACACATGTCACCTCCGAATTGGTTGTGCTCGCCTTGAATAGCGGCTCGTCCTCGCTCAAGTTCGGCCTGTATCGGGTCGGCCCGACGAAAGCGGACATGCTGCTGACAGGCGAGGCAGAAGCGATCGGCGAGGAGGGCAGCCAGTTTCACGCGCAGGACTTGGGCAACCATGCAAAGCTAGCCGAGACAGCGCCCATCGCCAGTCAGAGGGACGCTGTCGCCCGCATCGGAAAATTCCTTGACGATAGCGGCGCGCCGGCCCCGGTCGCCATCGGTCACCGTGTCGTGCACGGCGGACCGAAGCTGCGGCAGCATTGCCTGATCGACGAACAAGTAATGCATCAATTGGACGCTGCGTCGGCCTTTGCGCCGCTGCATACGCCCGCCGCTTTATCGGTGATCCGTTTTGCGCGGGGGCACTTTCCGGGGTTACCCCAAATCGCATGTTTCGACACGACGTTTCATATCGATTTGCCGGATGTTGCTCGCGTGCTTCCGATACCCAGGGAATTGCAATCCGAGGGTATTCAGCGCTACGGCTTTCACGGCCTTTCTTGCAAATCCATCCTACATCAGCTTGGCCACGACGCGCTGGAGCGACTGATCATTGCCCATCTCGGCAATGGCGCCAGCGTTACCGCGGTCAGGAACGGAAAATCGATCGACACCAGCATGGGACTGACCCCGTCGGGCGGCGTTGTCATGGGCACGCGCAGCGGCGAGATCGACCCTGGTGTGCTGATTTACCTGATGCGTGAAAAGAAGCTTGACGCGGACATGCTCGAGGACATGATCGACCATCGTTCCGGGTTGCTTGGAATTTCAGGCATCAGCAGCGATATGCGATGTCTCCGTGAAGCCGCGTCAACGAGCGTCAATGCCCGGTTGGCCATCGACATGTTCTGCTATTCCGTCCGCAAGCAGATAGCCGCGATGATTGCTGTGCTAGGCGGGGTAGACCTGATTGTCTTTACCGGCGGCATCGGAGAGAATGACGGAGAGGTGCGGGCTGCGATCTGCGGCGGGCTCGACTGGGCCGGTGTCGCCCGCAAGGACGAGTCCCGCCTTCGTTCCGCGCCGCGGTGTGGTGTACGCGTCGTTGCCTCACAGGAAGACGAGCAGATCGCTCGTCATGCGTGGGCGTTTGCCCTACGCGATGCGTCGCGATAGTCACGGTGTAGCGATCGAGATAGTGCCGCTACCACTCAATTAGATTGTTCCGGCTCTCCTGGTGGCCTTGCTGTCATTGGCGTATCTTGAGGAAGACGGGATTCTGCTCTGTCTATCGCTTGTTGGGCTGTCGTCCTATTGGCGATTTCAATCGCGGCAACCTGGGGAACAATTCTTGGCGCCGCGTGGATTAGCCAAATCTAGCTGGCATTTGCCGTCTTCATTGCGGCGTCTCATGCGGGATCAGGTTGCACTCCATGATAAACTGCAGTGCACCGTAGCCTTCCATATCCACGGCGTATCTTTGCTCGCCTTCGACGGTCATAAAAACAGCAATAACGGTTCCGCTGTGCGTTTTATCTTTGTCGACGACGTCGCCGATAGCAAATTTGGGCATTGAACGTTTTGCCTTAAGGTAGCGGGGTTCAAGCAGCCGGGACCAGACAGGGTACCGACGTGCGATTTGGGGAATGCCCGTGAAATGGTCGACGTGATGCCAAGCGTTAGAGTGCTGGGGCATTCCATCCTTTGTGTGGTGGCCGAGGACACGATGCCGTGACCGGCGGGCACGTGTGACGAAAGGTCACCCTGAGATCATTCCGGCAATCGAGCCACACTCGCTGTCAACCCGTCAGAATAGTTTACGGAGTCGGAACGATTAGGTGATAAGTTGCTTGTTCGCTCGCAGTCGTGGCCTGTGATAGCCCCACGCGGGGTCGCCATGCCAACTGTCCTGATTGTCGAAGACGAATTTCTCATCCGTGAAACGCTCAAGGATGAATTGGAGGACGCTGGCTATCAGGTCGTATCGGTTTCCGATGCCGACCACGCCATTCACGTCCTGGAATCCCGGCAAGACATTCATCTGGTTTTTACCGACATCAACATGCCCGGCTCGATGGACGGCTTGAGGCTCGCCGCGTTCGTCAACCACCGCTGGCCGCCCGTGCACATCATCGTCACCACCGGCCGAGCCAAGCCCCTTAGCTTACCGCCCAATGCCCTGTTTATTCCGAAGCCCTATTTGGGGAGCGCTGTTGTGGCGGCGATGCGAACGTTTGCGAATATGTAAAGACGCTGGGTGGTCAGGTTTGAAGATCAAGCGGATTCGTTGGCAAAACCGAGCATCGTTTCGATCGCCAATTCCCAGGTGTCGTCGGTTGCCCGCCCTCCAATTCCAGCTCGTTGACCAGTGCAGTTAGGGCGCCGGACGCATCCGCAAGCCGGGCGGTCGGGGGCAGGATCGTCCCTGTTAAATCCATGAAGTCACGGAGTTTGGCCGCAGCCTCTGCGGCAGGAGTGACCGTCGAACTCACGATCGTCGCCGCCGAGAACTCTCCCATTGAGGTGTCGGAAGCAGCCGGGACAGATGTCCCAATGAGTCTCTCTGCGATCGGGGTTGAACACGTTCCCTCGGCCAGCTTTCTAATTCATTAACTTTTCAAAAGTGAGCAAAATTGACCAGCGGCGTCCCTTCAGAGGTTGCATGCTTGCTCTATCATCGCCCAATCACAGCATCCATCGGTGACTGAGAGTCCGGTAACGCTCCCGCCCAAAGAAGGGAAGCATCCATGTCCTCAACCCAACAGTTCTTGACCGCTATCGAGCGGCCTCGTTGTCCTCGCTGCCAAACACGGATGATATTGGAGCGCGTTTCACGGGGGCCTATCGGTTTCGAACATCGTCTGTTCGAATGCCCGCGTTGCGATCAGGTTGAGATCAGCGTTATTGCGTCTGATCCCTTCAAATCCAAAGCGGCGGGTTGGATTGACGCCGAACTTAGAGCGCCGAGCTGAGGCAACGCCGATGCTCGACGCACAAAATCAAGGTCCCCAATGCACGGCTTGCGGCTCGCCGATCAAATTCTCGGCGATCGAGCCGGGCTATACCGACCGGGACTTGCGCACGTTCGTTTGCCCGAAGTGCAAGAAAGTTCAGCAGCATACCATTGAAAGCGCCTTGACCGAGGCTTGGCTCGATCCGGAACGGGCCATAGACGTCGGGAAAGGGAACGCAGTGACCTATGAGATTCGCGATGGGCGCATGATCCCCAAGCCTGCGACGTAATGATAACATGCCAAAAGCTCGCTGATCCATAGTGTGCCCTCTGTTTGAGGGTACGACGCAGTGAACGAAGGCCTATGAAGGGGGAGACCCCGCGCCGCTTGCTTGCTACGGCGCTATCGAAGGCGCGCTTCGCGAGCGGATGGGTTAGATAGGAAGCGCTTTTCGAGTCCCGAGCGGCGGTCTACTTATTTGCCTGTTCCGTCGATAATCGCCTGCAGACGTTCGGTACCGTGTTCCTGCAAGTTTTTGCAGAACGGTGCGTGCTTGTTCAGTATCACGGCAACGTTGATGCAGTCGTCGTCGATGTCCGCGGTTTGTTCGTTGAGGTCAATCTGGGTGCGAGCGAGGATTCCCCTCTGCGACATACCCACGGCCTTGCCGGCATCGAAACTCATCTTCAGGCTGGCTTGAGCGGCTTCATCAGCCCTGGTTGCTAGTTCCGGATTTTGCTTGCGGATGCAGTTCGCGACCACCGAATAATAGGCGTAGCAAAGTGTCGCGTCTCCAGAAAAGCCGCCTAGCGCGATGCGCATCTCGCTTTGGTCTTGCGCAGAAGCCCCGACAGATAGGGAAGCGGCAAGTAAGCCGACAACTAAGAATCTGCGCGATGGTCCGGCGGACTTCATCGCGTTACTTTCAGGTGGGCTGCGAACATCAGGTGGGCTGCGAACATTCTGGCACGCCTTTAATGTCGATAGATTAGCCGCAAGATTGGGATATGCCGCTCGGCATTTGCGTCGGCAGGCGATCTTGGGTTCGCTCAAGCATATTGCTCTCCGATATGGAGGCGGGAGCGCTACCGAACTCTCAGTCACCGGTCGAAGCCGGGAACGGCGCGGTGATGTCGGTCAACTGATACTTAGTATAAAGGTTCCACCGTTACTTTGGCCCCTACGTGCGAGTCGGTGAGTTTAAGGGCGCGGGGAAAAGGTTACCGCGCTAACCGATCGCCGCGAGGCCAACTGTAACAAGGGTCACATCGGCGGTCGATTGCCGGGACCGCGTGGGCGAAAGCCGAAATTGCGGGACATGACTACTACTGCCGTATTTCTCCCAGACGGACAAACCACTGCGTCAAAGGTTCCTTTGTCGGCGCGCAAATAAATTCGGCAGTTCTACAGCGTCGTGTCCGTGCTGGACGGGCAGATCAAAAAGGTTGGCACAGACGCTGCGCGCTAAGCAGCGGTTTCGGCATGCTTTTCGGCGGGGCGCACTAACCAGGGAGATCCCCAGCCAATATGACAATGTCGGCGCGCTCGTCTATGCGAAGGGCGTCATGTTTTGCGTTCGCAGCAGCTTCTATTTCTTTTCTATAACGACTGAAAAGCGTGGCCATGTCACCAGAGCTTTGGTGACGATCTCGTGTCGCTCTGCGGTCGAGTGCTAGCCGAGATACCGTCACGAAGACGGTATCATCTCCGTCTTTCATTGGAAACCTCACGCCGTTGGGGTGATTTGCATCTGCTTCAGGTGAGGCGCTGAAAATCAGCGGCATAGTGCTTCTCCTTGATGCCACCTTCCCATAGGTGGGAGCAGAATTATTCTTCAACGTTTTTTCACTGAAGTAGGTCGACGTGGTTACATTCGAAGCGAAGATAGACACTCTTGTAATGCATTTACTTGGCGGTTTGGCCAGGGAGCGAAAGCCGCTGGTTTATATGTGTGGCAACGTCTATCTGGCTGGCTTGCCGCAAGAGTTCGTCGCGTCGAATCCCATAAGGCATGCCCTCAGCTTGCTTACGCAGGCTGTTTGCCTCACTTTCTGAATGATATTCGAATATCAGCGATTGCTCGCAAGGTCGCTGTTGCAACATGAATTGATCCCTGCGCTTTTGGCGGGCGTCGAACGGTCTCAGTGGATGCACTGAAAGCTCGGCCACGATCTGAACAGTATGCTGCAACGCGCTTTGGGCTACTGGTCAATATTGCTCATTCGCGGAGATTTAACGACAGATTGCCGCGGATGTGATCGCCGCAGAAGGCCGGCGCTGTATTCCGCGGGCGTGGCCTTATGCTCGAACAGCATCGGCCCGTTGAGCAGTTCGATGTGGATCCGGCCATCCTAGACGGCCTCGGCCGAATTGGCGATCTCGATCAGGTTGCGCGCCGCGGCCTCAGGATCGGAGTAGGGACGGTTGGCGGCGAATTTCATGGCAGGATCGAATCCGGTTGTGATCTCGCCCCATCTAAAGCCGCCTCTTGCGTGTCGACCGACCCAAAGGTCGGCGCGTCGGTCTCCTTCACCCGGCTCCGCTATTGAGTGATGCTACGAAGGAGATGAGTTGGGATGATATTCGCACCGCCCCGCGCCAACATGCAGGTATTTTTCCAGCACCGAAGGCAGGGGGTCGTGGGCGATTGCCGACAAATGAATGATGTGGATAGCTATCACGATGCTCACAAGGATGCGGAGCCGATCCACATCGTATTCGACTTCGCCACGGACTTGGCCGAATTGGCAGCGGCAGACGAAGCCGCTCAATCTTCCTTGCGCCGCCAACGGTTTGTGCCGCCAAGAGGGAAGCTTCTGTCCGCTGTTCCGGGGGGGCAGCCAAGTGGCCCGGCTTGCCTCTCCCTTGGCTCCACTTCGGGCTTTTTGAGGGATGGAACCCGTTCATCTGCGTCGCCCTTTATCGATAATCGACTTGGCGAGATTGGTTCGGGATCTCTAAGGCGTTTGGTACTTGCCCCTTTTGCCATTCCCGACGTGAAAGGGTCACTCGCGTTTTGGAAGGAAACCACCAAAAGCACAACGCCGCCAAGCTGAATAATGCTGGCGGCGCTGGGATGGGTCCGGACAATGCAATCCCCCGGTGGTGATCTGTCTGCACAGAGCATGCCAAGGTTCACCGGGCTGGGAACAATTCCTCGGGCGGGGCCTTGCCCATGGGCCTGCCAATCCATCCCCCTATGTTGGCGGGTATAAGCTGCGGCCCCGGTTGTCGCCGACTGGGGCCGTTTCTTTTGGGCCATCCCCCGAGCGGCCCGGAACCAAATTTCCGGACCCGTTTCAAAAGCTACCAGAGCCCGACGCTGACCGGCCTGCAAAGGACCGGTGGCTACAAACCGCAGCCGACATCTTTGACCTTGTCTACAAGGGAGAAGGTGGGATTGTAGTTGGATTGGCGCGCGCTGATCGGTCGCCACGGCACGATGAATGAAAGAAGCCGCCAACTGATAGGGTGGATGGCCCCCTGACGACATCTACATGCCAAAATGGTGGTGGTCGAAGATCACCAGCAACGGGAGCCGTCCATGAGCGAGATTACAACAATTGGGCTGGACCTGGCCAAGAACATTTTCCAAGTCCATGGCATCGATGAGACAGGAACGGCTGTTGTGGTTAAACGGCTGCGGCGCAGTTATTGGTTTTTTTACCGGCCTCCCACCATGTCTGGTCGGCATGGAAGCTTGCGCGACAGCACACCACTGGGCCCGCGAGTTGACCGGGCTGGGCCATGAAGTGCGGCTCATGCCACCGCAATCCGTGAAGGCCTACGTCAAGCGCAACAAGAACGACGCGGCTGATGCTGAGGCGATCTGCGAGGCGGTCAAGCGTCCATCGATGCGCTTCGTGCCGGTAAAGACGATCGAGCAGCAATCGGCGCTCCTGATGCACCGAGTCCGGGATCTGCTGATCCGCCAGCGCACGATGCTGGTCAACGCACTTCGTGGTCACATGGCCGAGTTCGGTCTGATCGAGGCGCAGGGCCTGCACAAGGTGGCAGGCCTGATTGCGATTGTCATGGACAACAGCAACGAGCGCATACCGGATATGGCTCGTCAGGCACTAAAGATGATTACCGGCCAGATCAACGAGTTACAGGCGCGGGTTGCTGCGCTTGGAGATGCAGGTTCTTGCTTGGCACAAGAACAATCCCGTCAGCCAGCGTCTGGCTACCATCCCGGGGATCGGGCCGATCATCGCGACTGCGATTGCAGCGACAGTTGCGGATGCAAAAGTGTTCCGCAACGGCCCAGAGTTTGCTGCTTGGCTCGGCCTGGTGCCGAGGCAGAACTCCACCGGCGGCAAAGCGCGCCTCGGTGGGATTAGCAAGCGAGGCGACAGTTATCTTCGTCGTCTGCTCGTCAACAGTGCACACACCGTGCTGCTTTGTGCGAAGGCGGCTAAGGTTGATCCCTGGATCCAACAAGACGGCACGTGTAGCTTGGGCCGTCATGAGCAGGCAGGATACTTACCGACGTGCCGCAATGCCAGCATGATCTGACCGCGACGCGTCTGTAAGCTTGCGAGAGCAAAAATACGTGATGGCACAGTCATCGACCCGACGGATCGAGAGAAGCCTGACCGCCTTAGAGGGACTCAAATCTGGGCCCAACTGATAAGGCCTCGACCCGCGGAATCCATCAAGGCCAGCGGTCCAAGTGCGACCGCACAGAAAGGCCGCACACATGACCGCAAGTGACCTCTGCGCTTCACGTAAAAAACTCTTGCATCTCGGGGGCCATCCACACATGAGGCGGCCTTACTTCGCGGGATGAAGGGCTGCCTTCTCTTCTTCCAGCTTTGCCATTAGTCGGTCGGCGGCTTCGGCCGCTTGACGGTCCAAGATCTGAAGTTTGAGGCGTTTGTAGCGCGCCACGTCCTTATCGATCTCGACGCACCTTTCACACATCGGCAGTTCCGCATTCGCGCGTGGAGCGGCCCCATGGCCGTCTCGTTTTATAAGACGGCGAAATGGCCTTTTTGTTCATTTTGGCGAAAAGGGACCACTGCGACTACAAGGGGATGGAAAGGGGCCAGTACCGGGCGTTTGGGTGGCTAGTCATTGGGTCTGCGCTCTGCTTCGCGGTCCAGCTTGGCGGCTTCGGTCTTCGCGGCTTCCTCTGAGTCCGTTATTTCCATAACTGTCTCTTGGCCTTCTTCACCAATCCGCACGACATGCCAGTGTTCGATGCGTCTCGCGATGTAGCGTTCCCGTTCCATCCGGCGAATATGCGCCCGGAGCCGGTCATTTTCCAGTAGGCAAGTCTGCCACAGAACGAGTTCTTGCCGATATCGATGCCGATCACGGCGATCGCGGTATTGGGTGTCTGAGACATGGCGTGCTCCTTGTCTTTGGCGCCCCTTGCCAGCTTCGCTGGCTGGCGGGGCAGGAGCACGGCCGGACCATCCCATTACCGGATATTCCGTCCAGCCGACGCAGTTCCAGAATGCAGCTTTGCCGGCTGGTATGAATCCTGTGCGAGGCAGACACTGCGACAGGGCGCTGGGGTTCAGGTCCGCGCCCTGGAGGCTGCTGCACCCGGGCAGACGGGGCTTTTTCGAAAGAAAGAGATTTTGAGCCCGTGAGACCGCCGGATATTGCGATCGTGGCGAATCGAAATTGCTGTTCCGATCGAAGGAACAAACAGGTCGTTGCGGTTAGGACAACCAACAGCGGGTTTCATGGAGTCGCAAACGGGCACGCCCGAATTGGTCTATTGCCGGCGAGCGCTTGTTGAAAGATTCAAATCGCACTGCTGCTGGGGGCCAAACGGAGTTTCCGTATGGGTGCGGCACGTTGGCGTTTCGCGCATAGGAAGAGAGAATTGGTGGGCCGGCAGTCCTCGGAGAGTTGCCGGTGATCTACTATCTGACGGTTGCAGCCTGCTGCGGCGAGTCCTTAAAGCATGATCCCGATCGCTGATCAGGCTTTGGATGGCCCACACTTCCATTTGCCGCGGATGCGCAGGGCCATGCTGCCGCACAAGCAGCGTGGCTTCGGTCAAGCCGGCGGGGCAGGAGCTCAGGTCTAAATAGTGGATCTTAGGTCGGCTACCGTACCCAGATTGTTTTCGTCCCGTTATAGAATGGCTCTTCCGTTAGTAGGGACCAGTCGGAATGGTCGAGTACCGGGTGTTTCCTGTCGGGATGGACGGGCGTTTTATCGGTTTCGAACTGCTGTTTTGCGAGAGCGACGATGAAGCCGTGGCCAAGGCCGAGCGCTTGGCTGACGGCTACGACGTTGAACTTTGGTGCGGGCCGCGTTTGGTGGCCGGCTGGAGGATGAGAAAGCGACAAGCTCGCTCCGATCCATAAGGTCAGTTTTGAGCGGTTCCATGGAACGAAAGCCGCGTTCCCGCGTGGTGCCACCGCTGCATTTCGCAGCGGGGGGCATGAGGTGGACAATGTGCCGGTTATCTTGGTTGTCGAAGACGATCAACTCATTCAGAGTGTCGTCGAAGAGAGCCTTACCGATGGAGGCTTTGAGATATCGATAGCTTCCACGGGCGAAAAAGCTGTGGCGTTGCTCGACACGTCCGAAGGAAAATATCGAGCGCTGGTCACCGACATCAATCTCGGGGAAGGCAATCTAGACGGCTGGGATGTCGCCAGACATGCCCGAGAAATCGATCCCAATTTTCCCATTGTTTACATGAGTGGCAAAGATGTTGACGACTGGGCGTCCAAGGGCGTCCCGAACAGCATCATGCTGGCAAAGCCGTTCGCACCGGCGCAGCTCGTCACTGCCCTTTCTCAGCTTCTTAACGCCAGCCCGCCGATCGCGCCTCCCTCGTAGCGGTCGATGGCGAATTTCAGCTGCGTCGAATCCGGTTATGACCGCGCCGAATCGAGGCACGTCTGACCGCGCCGCCAATTATGTCGACGAGCCAGTTCTGGCAGTTAGGCCGGCTCGGCGGCCCTGAGTTGGCGGGGCCGTTTGTCGCAGGCGTGGCACCATTCGAAAGATGGCACATTAAGCAGATGTCTTCTCCCCACAAAGACGCACCCGGAAGCCCGGCCCTGCTTGCCCCCAGGTGGGGCCGTTTCCGTTAAAAAGTTTCCAGGACGCGGGTCGTCGCCGGATGAGTGGGATTTTTCACCATGACCCGATTGGGTGACTGGCCCGTCCTGTAAGGCGCGGCCGCGTCAACAGGCCCTCGAGCTTTCGCAAGCCTTCACGGACAATTCCGGGCCGATCGCTCCGCGCTCACATCTCACTCAGCGCCGTGACAAGCGCGCTGACGAGCACGAGCAGGGAAATGATCATGATGATGCCGAAGTAGATCTTGTGCATGGACGATGTCCAGACAATGCCGTCGGCTGTTCCTCGCCGCAGGGCCCGGTTTCATCCCAGGATTACCGGGAGTCCCGGCGGGGGGACGATCAGCACCGCCCGCGAGCGCTCCGCTTAATACTCACCGGTCCTGCCGGCCGCTCGGGAATGGCACCACCTCGCCATCCGCCGCCTTGATCATCACCTCGGCCATCGCCTTTGGATCGAAGTTGAGATTGGAGAGCACCTCGGCCACGCCTTGGCGTTGTAGCTCCTTGATCATCTCGTCCATCACCCTCATCAGGCGCGCCTTCTTCGCGCTCTCATCTGTCATGGTGCCGAGCGCTCCACGTTTCCACCAGCTCACGCACGTTCACTCCTTCCGGCCGGTTCTCACCGGGCCGCGGGCCTAGTCCGCTGAAAGGCCGCCGTTTACAAACTCCACGCTACACAACGCCGATTCAAACCAGGCACGGTGATTTCGTTCCGACGCTACCGCCGAAGCGGGGCCGTTTCCCGTTAAAAAGCTTCCATGACGCGGGTCATCGCCGGGTGATGGGGGTTTTTCACCTTGACCCAATTAGGCGACCGGCCGGTCCGGTAGGCGCGGCCGCGATGCTTCGATACTAGCCCCTCGAGCTTGAACTCGCAGGCTTTCCTGAACAGATCCGGACCGATCTCGCCCTGTTCGAACGGCGCCACGAAGATGCCCTCCGGCCGGCGGGCCAATAGCCGGGCAAGGTTGGTCTTTCGCATCGATAGCGGCAGCTTGCGGAGGTCATCGCCATCCAGCATCAGGGCGTCGAAGGCGTAAAGCTGCACTTCGGCATCAAACCTCCGGCTGTGCAATCCGTCGAAATCGCTGATGCCGTCGACGCCGAGGAGCACCGCCTCGCCATCGATCACGAACGAACTCGATCGGTTTTTCAGCCCCGCCTCGACGATCAGCGGATAGCGGTCGGTCCAGTCGTGGCCGTTGCGGGTGAACAACCGCACGCGCTTGTCCTGGCGCTGGACGATCAGGCGGTAACCGTCGTGCTTGATCTCGTGGATCCAGTCCGGTCCGGCCGGGACCGCGGTTCCGCGGGTCGGGATACAGGGCTCGAACGGGCGAATTCGGCATGGGGTTTAGATAGGAAACGGCGCAGGGATTACGAATCCTTGGAACGATCCGCGGCCTCCCAATCTTATAGCGTCGGGTGTGATGCCACACCCCCGAGTGGATCCTGCCGGATCTGGTCGTCACCCCGACACGGTCCGGCTTCTTTATCAGTTCCGCCAGCCATCCTTATCGACCTCGGTTTTGAAGCCGCCGGGCATGCGTGGCGCGTTTCCGTCGTTGGTCGCATTGTGGGGCAGGGCGCACCAGGCGCCGCAAGGGCAGGCGTGGGCTTGTCCGGATGGCGCTCGCAGACCTAACCGCAATCCTCGCACAGGAGGCAGCGGCTCGTTATCTTCACCGCAACGTTTTCCTTAGCCGCCAAGTATAAAGTTCGAACTTGGATCGATCTATCGGTTCGTTGTCCGGCTCGCCCTCAAAACAACGCACGGACTCAAACCGGTATGCTTTGTTGCGTGCGTTTTCAACAGCCGCACGTCTCAACGAGCCACCAAATGATTGGAATTGCTGATTCAGTAACATGGTACGGCCCGTACCCCTGCGCGCACCGACAATCATGGTTTCGATAGTCGTCGTCTCGTGCACTGCGGTAGCTATCTCAAAATGTCTTTTGCGTTCCATAATGAATGGTGCCCTCGCTGATCGGTTTTGGCACAGCCCGGGTGACCAAAGCGCGTCTTTGCAGCGTTTGTGGCAAAGCGACATGCCAACAAAGAAGCGCAGGCGCCGTCGGTCAAGAAGCGCAACCGGCAACGGATGGGGAATCACCGTCCCGGTTGGTAGGATCGGGCAAAGCAAACTCACTCGTAAAAACTGCACCGTCGGGCTCGAAATATCGTGTCCCGGCGGCGGTTATTACTGGGCCCTGAAATTCCCAGCGTAACTAGACTAGCAAGGGCCGTGCCCGAGTAGCTGTGACCTAGCTCACAATCGGACTTTTCTCTTCAAATGGGTGGGTTCGGGCCGAGTTTATTCGGCGAAGTAAGGCCGTCGGCGATCTGCCCGGCATATATTCGGAATCGGCCCGGCGTGGTCATGCGCAGCCGACCTGCGAGGTCCACCATGTAGCCCAGTGCGATCAATCGGGCGGCGTGCGCGGCCGGGATCGCGGGCGCGCAGCCATGAACAGGCGCGCTACCGACCGCAAGCAGGGAAGCAAATTCTTCACGGGTGAGCGTTGTCGCTTCTGATGCCATGGCCTGAGCATGGACTGCTTTGGCAATCTTACATGGTCAATTTTGCTCAGTCCTAGAAATAAAGGCCGCTTTAGTTGGCGATCCGTCCCTTGCCAAGGCATTCCTTGCACCGAACAGGATAGATTCTGAAGCCGGGCCGTGGCTGCGCAACGGGCGGAAAACCAGTCCCATCGCATCCAGGGCATTCATGTTCTGTTAAGTTCAATACCTGTTTTATCATTTGAACCTTTCTGGCCGCCTCAGGTCGCGCGCGGAAGCAGATACCGGACAGTCATGCCAGCACCGTTGGTGCGCCGACTAGCACCGTATCGCCGGGCTTCATTTCAGCCTGCATAGCTTCGCAGCAAGACGGCATTCCATGCATTGAGCCTGGATAGCCACCGAGCGAGCGATACAGCTCCCCTGAACTGATCAGAACGTCTATCAGGCCGCCCTTGGCCGCGCGGTTCATCTGGGCAAGTAATTCATGTCGGAAATGATCGGTCGAAACCATGGTAACCTCCGACCTCACTACGCGCCTAATCCGCGCCGATAGCGAGTTAAATCACTGCATCGAAACAGAACAGGACGAATGGCCGCGTCAGTTGGCGGCCTCTTCATGCAAACGGTGCCGCGAGGGCTTGGAGTGTGACCAACTTGCGGCCGCGCATCAGCTTCCGCTTTCCCCAATGCGTGGTACTGGCCTGTTTCGCGCCCCGGTGACCTAATTTGGGTTGAGTTTGTTGTCCGGCATAATGTAGGCTTCGATCATCATCGAATTGTCCCCGGCTAACATCGGTGACTGAGAGACGCCTTTCAGCGCTCCCGACTACAGGATGGGAGTGTCTCCCGATGGACACCGACATTAAGTTTCATATTGTGGTGTTTGCGCTTGGTTTGTTGCCGATCGCGCTAACGACCATTGCTGTTTTCCTAAAGTAAGGTCGCCTCGGTTGGCGGCCCCTTTCACTGATCCCGCTTCAGCTTCCGCTTGCCCCAATGCGTCTCTGTGCGATCGGGGTTGAACTCTCTCACCACGTCGCGGCGCAGCGCCTTCAACACGCCGATGCGCGCCAGCATGAGCCGCGCGCCGCCGGTCTCTGCAGCCCGGATCAAGTTCTCAACCGCGATCTGCCATATCTCGAGATCCCGTTCCGCCTTTGGCAATTTTGTGATGAAGGTCGCGGCATCCCGCAGCGTCAGGAGCTTCCGGCCGTCGGCCAGGACGATCGGATCTTCAAACTTGCGGGACCACTTCGGAGCGCTAATGGCGCCAGCCTTCCTCGTCGACGTCGGCACTAACGAAAGCGCATATAGCTTCAACCGGGATTTTTATTGCCAAAGTCCCTGAACCCAAGCTGGGTCGCCGAGTCTTCTATGCAAGCTGGCAATGTTTCGTCCCCGGGCGGCGACGACACAAAACTCCGGCGGGACGAAACCGTTTTCCGCATCGGCGAAGACATCCGGAAACCGGCGCTGGATACCAATCGACCATCAAATGAAGGGGCCGCAAAGGCCCATGACAGGGGACCGTCATGATCAAAGTTCTTTCAGCCGTTGCCCTTAGCGCGTTTGTCGCCGCCGGCATCACCGTTCTCCTCGGCTTCGCGCCGAAGGTCGAAGCCAGTGTTACGGCGCCGGTGGGCAAAAGTGATCGGCTCGAAATTCAGGAGGTCGGCAGCGACTGTTCGGATGACCGGATTTGGCCCAATCCCTGCCTCCGCGAGGTTGGCTACGATATTTTGAAAGACCAGCTAGTTACCGCCGAACGCGCCCGACAGGGAAGGCCGGGGTAATCCGGCCCATTTCTCCTCCTGCAATCCCCAGCATCTGAATAATTGCAATTGCCGTGCCATAGGCGGGCTCACCCCCGGCTACTCACCCTGGTGATGGCCTGTTAGCCTGATTTGGTTGTGTTCACTTTGGAACGGAACGTCGGCCGGCGGCATAATAGGATCGTACCTTCCTCAAACCCTGCGGTTAGGACCCGCAAAAGTCTCGACGAGGTTGTGTCATGGAACGCCGCCGTTTTAATCGAACCCAATCACTTGAAGAACGACTTGCCGAAGAAGCAAAGCGCCTGCGAGCTGAAGCCAAATTGCTTCCACCGGGCGCGAGACGCGATGAAATGATCCGCAAAGCCCGGCAGGCCGAGACTGGATCCCATATTAGCGAATGGCTGCAATCCCCGGGACTTCAGCCGCCGGAATAGAAGTAGGCCGCCTCACTTGGCGGCCTCTTTCAGCGTCCGCTGGGGTTTTGTCGTTTTAGGATGCTGCAATCTTTTTAGTTCTACTTATTTGAGTAAGATCAAGACAAGACCCCGAAGCGGGGCCACACTCAAAAGATGAGCGGCCCTTTCATTTTCAAATGCCCGGCAACTTTGCAGAACATCCAGGGATGGATGGATGATGACGAGAACGCGCGGGACGACGAGTATGAGCCGGTATCCTGCCCGGCGTGCGCGAGGCTGCACTTCTTCAATCGCAAGACCAGGAAGATGTTAGGGCACGACGGCAAGTAAGGCCGCTTCAGTTGGCGGCCTCTTCACGCGAACAACTCCGCGCCAGCCTGAGTGAACTTAACGTAGGTGCCGGACCTATGCAGTTCCAGCCAGCCGCGCGCGATCGCGAGATCGAGCCCGGCCTTGTACTCAGCAGGCGTCGCCTTGTGCTCGAACAGCATCGGGCCGTTGATCAGCTCGATGTAGATGCGCCCATCCTGAACGGCTTCGACTGAATTGGCGATTTCGAGCAGCTTGCGGGCGGCGACTTCCGGGTCGGCGTAGGGGCGGTTCTCGGTCAGTTTCACTTGGTTTAATCCGGCTGTGCGACCGCCCAATCGAGGGCGGCCTGTTTCGTTGGAAAAGTCCCGATTGAGCGGGCGTAAGCCCTGACAGGATATTTCACCCAGTCGCTGCCATTCCAGAATGCCGCCTGGCGCAGGACATTTCCCGCTGCGTCACCGGCAATGATGCCATACCAGCCTGGACCGACCGGCGGCACCTGAAAATCGCACCGGTCGACTGTCATCTGAACCAACGCATGCCTCTCAGCCCACACCTTTGTTGAAGTTGATCACCTCGGTCCAGTCCGGCCGCGGATCGACCCAACCAACGCTGCCGCACTTCGTACATTTCAGGTGGGCGCAGATGTCGTGCCACGGCCATTCAGGAAGGCTATCCAGCGAAATTCTGGCGTTGTGCCAGCACCGTGGGCGTGGATCGCCAACGGGAGGGCCAACGCAGTAGACTAGGATGGTCTTAAAGCCGTCTGCCCGTGCGGTCGACGGGCTTCCGCTGGTCCAATAGTGCAGTCGAGGAATTGGTTTGCGGCGCCAGGGCATGGCCCAGCGAAGCTTTTTCACGCTCGTTGCGCAAATTATCAATCCATTGGGGTAGGGAATGCCCTTGAGCCACCGGCGGTCGCGGATGTGGAGAAGTCAGCACACGAACCGCTTCGCATATCCGGAGGCCGCCGGCGGGGCCCGTTCAGTGAGCCTATTGCTTCGAATCGCCTTGCGAGTATCCTCCGTTTATTGCAACCGCGAACACATATAGTTGCCTCCGAGAGAAAACGCATGGCAATAAGCCCGTATGATCTAGCAATCGCTCAAAAGCTGTCTGAGATCTTCATGCCATACGCCTCGCAGCGAAAGGAGAAATTTGTTGTCGCCGGCGGTAGGTTTTCGCACTACACGTCTGCTGCCGCGGCGCTTAGCATCATTAAATCCAAATCGATATGGATGAGAAACACCACGTGCATGGCGGATTACAGCGAGGTCCAGCACGGCATTGCGAAGCTGAGGGGCGAGGATAATCTGAAGTTGTTGTTGCGCTGGCTGGATGAGAACGTTGCGGGGGCCGGCGGGGAAGCGATAAAGTTGTTCGATGGTTGGTGGCGTGACACTCAGTTCGGGACGTTTATTTCCTCGATTTCAGAGCATGACACCGATGAAGATACGCACGGCCGCCTTTCGATGTGGCGGGCCTTTGGCGGAAGTTCGACGGCGCGAGTGGCGTTCGTTCTTAAAATTCCCGCTACCAGCCCTTTAGTCGGGCAACTTTTAAATATTTTCATTTCGCCGGTCGCTTACTTCACGAACGAACAATTGTCGGCTGAGATAAATGCTGTGATTTAAAATGCGAAAAAGAACGTCGCATTGCTCAACAGCACGGACCGACAGCGACTGATAAGCACGATTTTCTACATGTTACTGAGTGGCACAGTTTGCCTCAAACATGAGGGATTTCACGAAGAGCGAGAGTGGCGAGTCGTCCACAACCCGAAGCGATTGCCCTCGCAGCTCATGACTTCCAGCATCGAGACGATCGGCGGCGTCCCCCAACTTGTCTACAAAATCCCCATTGGAGGTGGACCGCCCGATGACCTGAACGACATCAGCCTTGCCAACATGTTGAATCGTATCGTCATCGGTCCAAGTGCATATCCATGGGCCATGTATGAGGCTTTTGTCTCGGCGCTAACTTCAGCCGGCGTCGATGACGCTTCGTCTAAGGTATTCGTTTCTGGCATTCCGCTGCGGAGCTAGGTGTCAGCAAACGCCCTTATTGAAATTGACGACCTCGGTCCAATCGAGCCGGGGGTCGACAAATCCCACCGTACCGCGTTTCGAGCAACGAAGGTGGGCGCTGATATCGTACCAGTCCCAGTCGGGTAGGTCGCTCAGCCTAACCTGCCATTGTGGTGGCGCCGCCGATGGTAGCTCGGCAGATCGGCGGGCCGCGCCCAACGAACGTCGGCGCGGCAAACCGGCTTTCCAAAATACCCCACCTCACACAGCACCCCGCGCCCGCTGCGCTTTCACCTGCTCGAACGTTTGGCCAGTGGCCGCGAGCGTCGCGGTCTGCCCGGTGAAGGTCTGCCAGCGCAGTACCGCGACATCGACGTGGGCCGGATCAATCTCCAACGCAAAGCAGCGCCGCCCGATCATTTCCGCAGCAATGATCGAGGTGCCGCTGCCGCTGAACGGCTCATAAACCGCGTCACCGCGGCTCGAGTTGGTTTCCATCGGGCGACGCATGCAATCGATGGGCTTCTGCGTCGAGTGCCCTGTCTCGGACGCCATCGGCTTCGGGATGTCCCACACGGTACTTTCGGTGCGGCTACCGTTCCAATGCCCGCGCTTGCCTTTGCGGACGGCGTACCAGCAGCACTATCATGCTGCCAATGATAGTCGCCACGCCCGATCACCAGCCGACCCTTGTTCCAGACGATCTGGCTGCGGATCACGAAACCCACCTGCTCAAGACTTTCCGCCTGATCGATGCAGCGCAGCCCGCCGTGCCAAACATAGGCGACATCACCGGGAAACAGCTTCCACGCCGGAGCCCAGCTTGCGTTGTCATCGTTCGACACCTTGCCAAACGCCTTTGCGCCCAGCTTGACGGTCGATCCGGCCCACCGATTTGCGTTCGACCGCCACTCGGGATCGTACTCAACCCCATACGGGGGATCGGTCACCATCAGGACAGGCGTCTCGCCACCCAATGCGGTCAGAACATCTGCCGCCGAGGTCGCGTCGCCGCACAGCAATCGGTGTCCACCGAGCACCCATTGATCGCCCACGATCGTGACGGCCTCGACGGGCAGCGCGGGCACGTCATCGGGATCGGCTGCCCCGACGATCGGGCCGAGCAGTAAATCCAGTTCGCGGGTCGCAAAGCCGAGTGTGCCGACATCAATGCCCAGCCCGGTGAGATCGGCGATCTCGATCCGCAGCATCTCGTCGTCCCAGGCCGCATTGAGCGGCACACGGTTGTCGAGCAGCGCGAACGAGCGGCATTGCTCGGGCGTCCAGCCGCGCGCGACGATCACCTGCAGTGTTTCATATCCCTCGGCTTTCGCCGCTTCGATCCGACCGTGGCCGGAAATGACGGTGCCATCCTCGCGAACAAGGATCGGCCAGACCTGACCGTATGTCCGAAACGAACTCCGAAGCTGCTCAATCTGCTCAGGCGAGTGCGTCCGTGCGTTGCGTTCGTAGCGTTGGGGCCGATCGATGGGCCACGTCTCAATCGCGATTGGCGATTGGGCCAGTTTATTGAGCATCATCAGCGCCCCGGTTTTGCGGCTAGGCCAGCCGAAAAGTAAAAATCCAAATGTGCTGAAAGCCGACACGCCGACCTGCCCTTGGAGCCAGCAGGCCGACGATGCCGCCGCACTGGAAGGTCGGAACCAGTCCAGCGCTGGACCAGACTACTACTATCAGACACAATCGCATCAGCAACGAGATCGGGAAGAGGTGACATGAGCACCCGTCACGAACGTCGCCGCTACGTGCACGAGGCGTCCGGTGCGCTGTTGACCTATCTGGTCGATATCGATGATCCGCTCGATGCGCATCCGCTGGGTCGCAAACTCGCGGACGCCAGGCAGTTTTTAGTTACATTCCGTGGCTCTGAAATACCTTCTGGCAACTCCGGCTCAGCTTTGTGCGGTTTTGCTGCAAACATTGCTGAACCGCGCTGTCGTCGCCCAACTGCTTCCTGCAAAGTCGCTGTGCGTCTCGCGTGCACGCCTGTTGCTCCTGCGGGGTGCCCATATGGCCCTGGGCTAATGTCGAGGACGCACCAATCAGTAACGCGATAGCGGCGAGCATTAGTTGGCGCATCAGTCACCTCCCTCAATTTGTGTCTAAACTCAGTCTCCGTGGAAGGGACAATGTTGCAGAGCTTGGAAATGGCCCCCATGGATTTTTCACTCCACGAGCTACTGCGGCAATCGCGGGCCCGTTGACGATTTTTGTCGATCGATATGCCATGGAAAGTTCACCGGCGATCAGCAACACCGCCGCAAAGGCAACGACCAAGGCCGTTTGCAACATTTCCTCCATTTCGTCCCAGTGCTCCCGCGTTGCTTTAGATTGTGCAACGAGGTGAGCGACATCTCCGTTCCGCCAAACAACGGCAAAAAAAAATGCAATTTTGCGGGAACCTGCGTCGAACGCTTCCCACTGCCTTGGGGGCCGGAAGAAACACCTGTCCCGAAGGGGTGTTGCCTGGGCGGCAGGCGGCGCAGCAACCCCGGCACCGCGATGCGGTCTGATCGTAGTAGCCGATCGCTGCTGCAGCTTCGCCCGCTTGGCGGCTGATCATGAACGGCTTCTGAATTCAACGTTCACCCGGCATTGCAAAATCACTTGCTACATCAGGCTGCTGGGGATTTGAGGGCCCGGCCATGGAAATACCAACGTCACCACACGAC
The DNA here is from genome assembly GCA_963738105.1 of uncultured Alphaproteobacteria bacterium. GTDB lineage: Bacteria > Pseudomonadota > Alphaproteobacteria > Rhizobiales > Xanthobacteraceae > Bradyrhizobium. Next base: position 288,542 of record CAVTWC010000042.1, read on the forward strand.
CATATTCCGCGTGGTGGCGTTGGGCGTTTCAGAGTGGCCTGTTTGGATCGTGCGTCTCGGTTACGGGCCGGATTGGCCGGCTTAATCGACGGCTATAAAGAGGCCGATAATCGCCAGCGTCACGACGATGACAAGCGGGTCGGTCGTCAGCCATTCGGGTATGCTCTTCGCAGATTGGGTCATGACTTGTTCCCGGGCCGGTCTCGACGTGACCGAACCCAAGCTACGCGGGCGTAGTTGTTTATTTGACTTCCGCTTGTTCCCGGACCGAAACTCGGGAACCGAACAGGGGACCTCCGCGATGAAGGACTATCTGGCGCAAGTCGAAAAGCTCCGGAAAGACGCAGCCGAATGCGCTCTGATCCGCGACCTCGCAACGGACCAAGCCAAGCGCGAGATGTTTGACCGGCTTCACAGCCACCTCACGGTTCTCGCGGCGCAAGTTGAGGAGGCGATGCTGCAACGGCAGAGCGGGACCTGAGGCCGCCCTGTGAACCGAGCATCAAGTATTCGCAGTTTGGCGTCAGCTTCTGCCCCTTCGGCGCACCGCCTTTGCGTACCAGTTCGCACTAATCCGCTACGCAACTCGAAAAAACGCCAGGGCAAATATGTTGAAAGGCTGCCGTCGCGCGGTCCCCCCAGTTTCCCATGCGCTCGGTAGTACCTTGGCGACCGATTTGCGGAGGGACCGCCATCCTTGGACGGTCCCCGCCAACCGCCGCGCATCGCGTCATCACCTCGACACGGTGCGAGCCATCAACGATTGGGGTGTCCGTCTTTGGGCCAAATCAGACATGGGCTGCGGAATTTCGCCCTTCTGACCCAACTCAGACATTAGGTCGCAGCGTCTGGGGTCGATTGGCTGCCCTTTCCCACCCGCCGCCCCGCCGCAAAAGTGATAGGCTTGGGGCGTCGATGAGGTTTACCCTCAAGGGGGGTACATGCAACGGCGCGATTTCATCACGCTTCTCGGTGGCACGGCAGTGGCGTGGCCGCTCGTCGCTCAGGCACAGCAAACTGTTCCGATCCCACACATTGCCTATCTCGGCGCGTCCAGCGCAACAAATATAGACCCGACGCAGATTAAACAATTCAAAGCGGGGCTGACGGAAAATGGACTGATCGATGGCCAAAATATCAATGTTGATTATTTGTGGGGCGAAGGTAGCTCAAACCGCTTGCGGCAACACGCCACCGACCTCGCGAAGGGCAATTTTGCCGTCATCGTTACGGCTGGCCCACAGCCAGTGCGCGCTTTGCTTGACGCCAAGGTAAAATCACCAATTGTGTTTGCAATTCTCAACGATCCAATAAGCGACGGGTTTATCCAAAGCCTTGCTCGGCCGGGCGGGAACCTAACGGGCTTGTCCATGTCAGGTACCGATCTGGAGAGCAAGCGATTGCAGCTATTGAAGGATGCGGTGCCAGCCCTGACAAAAGTTCTGCTCTTGCATGACCCAAGTATGGGTTCGACCGGATTGGCAGAGGCTAAACCGAGCGCGGGTACCTTGGGGCTCGAACTAGTGGTGGCCGAGGTTTCCGATGATGACAAGTTCGCAGAAGCGTTCGCCGGTGCTGTGAGCCAAACCGTCAATGGTGTTGTAGGAATGGCGTCACCCTTCTTCAATTTTCACCGCAAGCGGTTAGTTGAACTAACGTCACAACACCAGTTGCCCTCGATTTGGGAAGCAGCAGCATATGTGCGAGATGGTGGCCTTCTATCATACGGACCGAGCTTCTCTGATATGTACCGCCGATCTGCGGGCTATGTTGCCAAGATTATCAAGGGCGCTCGCCCCAGTGAACTGCCGGTACAGCAGCCAACCCGCTTTGAACTTGCGGTCAACCTCAAGACGGCAAAGAGGCTCGGACTAACCGTGCCGCCGACGCTGCTCGGCAGAGCCGACGAGGTGATTGAGTAAAAGACATCGATGTCGCGTGCTGCGGGCCAGCCCGGATGTCCGCATCGGGGGCGTAACGCAGACATCGCAAGCCCTTCGCGCCCATCGCATCATCACGACCGACGGCGACAGCGTCACGACGCGGACAGGCGACCGATAGCAGACGGTATCACGGCATCATCACGCTAGGTCGAGCGCGTCACCGTCACGGCGCGACTTCTTCAGCCACTAAAGAAGTGCCGAGCGGCGGCAGGCGGCGAGTGGTTTCCGGTTCGGAAACCATTTCACCGCAGACGACGGGCCACGCCAGCGTCGAGCGCGGCACCGCGACGGGGACAGGCGACGGGCGGTAGTGTCTCAGTTTGAAATTTGCATCAGTTGGACCGTATCGCCTCCAGCGGAACTGTCTTCAATAGTTCCTCCACGCCCAGCCCGAATGGCAAGAGTGGGTGCTTGTCGCAATATCCGCGCAAGTACGATTGACCGGCTTTGATCGATAACTTTGCAAAATTATGCACTGGCTGCTTGCTCAAGAGGAGAGCCAAATTACTCGCGCTCATAAAGCCTTGAGCCCAAGAATAATACATTGCCTCTGTGAGTTCGGGCGTTTGTTTGAAGGACCTGCCGAATTCCGCACATGTGGCGGTTCCGGGACCGACTGCTGCAAGTTGCTCACTGGCGTTGCTATGAGCCGAAATGCCAAATGCAACGAACACCCCCAAGATCGATCCCGACTTCATAACCCCTCCCTTGCGAAGCTTACCGCTCTACGGAGGGAACCGATATGTCAAGGTTTGCGCTGGTTTTTGATGGCGAGCACGTTGCAAGCCGAATGGGGTCGGCGTGGGTAGGGGTGAACCCGCAGAACTGCACAGGGGCGAGGGCCAAGCCGCGCCCAGCGCATAAGGGTGAAATTAGGGCCTATTGGGGCCCGGCGGGTTTCGGCGGGCCTTTGGTTCTTTCAGCAGAAATCGAACAAAGCCCGTACTTTCAGGTGCTTCCGCCGTTTTCAACAGGCCGAAAAAGCGGCTGGACTTCAAGCCGTGTGGTCCTGACGCCCCGGTGCTGGCGTCAAGTTCGCAAGAAGCACGCTTCTTGCGGATGACGGTGACAAACAAGCCGGTCACCGAGGAGAGCTCGAAGGAAACCGTTAAAACCATTGCGCAGGGAAGGCCGGACTGCTTCCGCTGAACCTGTATGCTCGTGTGCGCTTTGCTATCTGCATTTGCACGCGAGACCGCGGGTGCAGCGCGCACCCGGTCTTCCCTGCGTCCCTCTTGGGATCGCCTGCTCCCCTCTGGGGGTAGCACTGCGCCCTCTCTTGAGGGTCGCCTGCGCCCTCTGATTTGGGGGCCGATGAATTTGCAAAGCTCGGGCGCATCGTGTCGCGAGAAAGCGTAGTTGTGTCTCGATTCATCCACGTCATTGCGAGGAGCGGAGCGACGACGCAATCCAGCCCTTTCCTTGCAGCCCCTGGATTGCTTCGCTAACGCTCGCAATGACGGTGGTTGTGGCCTCGCTTCGTACCCTCGGGTCCTTGCACCCGCTCGATTTACTCCGTCGCCTGCAGCCATTCGGCGGCGCCGCGCCAGAGGGTGTCGCGGTGTTGGGAGCGGAAGAAACCGAAATGACCGATCTTTCTGCTACCGGCATCGGCGGGCGCAATGGTCAGGATCTCAGGTGTAATCGAGGTAAATCCCGAACACAGCAGTTCGACCGCCGGGCGCGTCGCCCAGGGATCGTCGGCCATGCACAGCGCGCGCATCGCGCCCTTGTAGTTGGCAAAATTCTGCAACGCGACGAGATTGGGATCGTCGAACAGATAGCGTTTGTTCATCATCCAGCGAAGGCCTTGCTCGAACACACCCCTCGGCAGATCCTGGCCCGACACCGGTCCAGCCCGGCGTGTAACCCATCAACCGGGTCAACGGGCTGCCGATGAAATTCAGCAATGCATAGATCCGATAGCGCTCCGGCGAGGCGATCAGCTTCCAGTAGGTCGCTTGCGAGGCGACCAGCAACGCCCGCGAGATTTCGCTGTTGTTGGCGAGCAGCCCCAGCGCCTGGCCGCCGAAGGAATGCCCGACATAGGCGAGCGGCAGGGTTTTGTAGCGTTCGCGCATCCAGGCGACCGCGGCGGTGACATCGAGCGCCGCCCAGTCCGACATCGAGGCCTTGAAGCCGACCAGCGATTTCGGCTGGTTGTAGCCGACCAGCGACATCTGCCGGCTGCCGCCGGTGCCGCGATAATCATAGGTCAGGACGGCGCAGCCGCGCTTCGCCAGATAGCCGGCGAAGCCGCGATAGACCTGGCGCGGCACCGCGGTGGCGGAATTGATCAGGACGGCGTGACGCTTGGCGCCGAGCGGCAAAAACAGCGTCGCTCCCAGCAAATATCCGTCCGTCGCGGGCAAGCTGATGTCGTCGGTGAAAAAATCGTTCGGCGCAGCCTCGGCCACCGCGATAACCCCTGTACTTTCGCGACTGCCGAGCAAATGCGAATTTGGCTTTTGCCGCAAGGGGTTGTATCTGAAGCTAGAAATCCGATAGCGGTTCGCCACCGGCCTGTGTATAACCCGGCCTTCCGCCCCCACCTCATAAGTAGCGGTTTTTGCTCAGGAGTTAACGTCATGTCCGAGCGGTGGACACCAGACAGCTGGCGCGCCAAGCCGGTGCTGCAAGTACCCGATTATCCCAACGCGAAGGCTTTGGCCGACGTCGAGGCGCAGCTTGCGACATTTCCTCCGCTGGTTTTTGCAGGCGAGGCCCGCAGCCTGAAGAAGGCGCTCGGACGGGTCGCCAACGGCGAGGCTTTCCTGCTGCAGGGCGGCGATTGCGCCGAAAGCTTTGCCGAGCATGGCGCCAACAACATCCGCGATTTCTTCCGCGTGCTGCTGCAGATGGCGGTAGTGCTGACCTATGCCGGCGCGTTGCCGGTGGTGAAGGTCGGCCGCATCGCCGGTCAGTTTGCAAAACCGCGTTCGTCGCCGATGGAGAAGGTCAACGGCGTCGAACTGCCGAGCTATCGCGGCGATATCGTCAACGACATCGCCTTCACCGCGGAATCGCGCACGCCCGATCCGCAGCGCCAGCTGATGGCGTATCGCCAGTCGGCGGCGACGCTCAATCTTCTGCGCGCGTTCGCGACCGGCGGTTTTGCCAATCTCGGCAGCGTGCATCAATGGATGCTCGGCTTCCTGAAGGATTCGCCGCAGTCACGCCGCTACCGCGAACTGGCGGATCGCATTTCCGACGCGCTGAATTTCATGCGCGCCTGCGGCCTCGATCTCGAGAGCCATCCGGAATTGCGCGCCACCGATATCTACACCAGCCATGAGGCGCTGTTGCTCGGCTACGAGCAGGCGTTCACCCGGGTCGATTCCACCACCGGCGACTGGTACGCGACCTCGGGCCACATGATCTGGATCGGCGACCGCACCCGCCAGCTCGATCATGGCCATGTCGAATATTTCCGCGGCATCAAGAACCCGATCGGCTTGAAATGCGGCCCCTCGCTGAAGCCGGACGAATTGCTGAAGCTGATCGACGTGCTCAATCCGGACAACGAGCCGGGACGGCTGACGCTGATCAACCGCTTCGGCTCGGACAAGGTCGGCGACCATCTGCCGGGCATGATCCGCGCCGTGCAGCGCGAAGGCCGCGCGGTGGTGTGGTCGTGCGATCCGATGCACGGCAACACCATCACCTCGAACTCGGCTACAAGACCCGGCCGTTCGACCGCATCCTGTCGGAGGTGAAGTCGTTCTTCACCATCCACGCGGCGGAGGGCACCCATGCCGGCGGCGTTCATCTGGAGATGACCGGGCAGGACGTCACCGAATGCATCGGCGGCGCGCGCGCCATCAGCCATGAAGATCTCAGCGACCGCTATCACACGGTCTGCGATCCCCGCCTCAACGCCGAGCAGTCGATCGACATGGCGTTCCTGATCGCCGAATTGCTCAAGCAGGACCGCGGCAACAAGATCAAGCCGATGCCGGCCGTAGCGGGTCTTTAGAGTTGCTGAGGTTCTGGCGGGCAACGATCAATTCGCGTAACGGCCTGGCGTTCGCGATCAGGTCGGAGCAGGCCATTCGCGAGGAATTGGTCGCGCTGGTGCTGGCGGTTCCGATGGCGTGGCTGGTCGGCGTCACGGTGATGCGCCGGATCGAACTGGTCGCCGCCGTCGTGCTGGTGCTGATCGTCGAACTGCTCAACACCGCGATCGAGAAGCTCGCCGACCGCCTGACCACCGAGCACGATCCGCAGATCGGGCGGGTCAAGGACATGGGCTCGGCAGCGGTCGGCGTCGCGCTGATGATGGCGGGGCTGTTCTGGATCTTCGCCATCGCCGAGCGCATGGGCGCGATATAAAGCATGCAATTGCAGTTTCCGCCCGCGCAAGGCACGATCCGTCCATGACCGAACCCGCCTCTCAATTTCTGATTACGCTGGCCCAGCTCAACCCGACGGTCGGCGATGTCGCCGGCAACGCCGCCAAGGCGCGCGCCGCGCGCGCGCGCGCGCGCGGCCGACGGCGCCGATCTCGTGGTGCTGTCCGAATTGTTCATCGCCGGCTATCCGCCGGAGGATCTGGTGCTGAAGCCGGCGTTCCAGTCGGCCTGCCGCGCGGCGATCGAGGAGCTGGCGCGCGAGACCGCCGATGGCGGCCCCGCCATGCTGATCGGCACGCCCTGGGTCGATGACGGCAAGCTCTACAATGCCTGTCGCGCTGCTCGATGGCGGACGCGTCGCGGCGCTTCGCTTCAAGGCCAATCTGCCGAATTACGGCGTGTTCGACGAAAAGCGCCTGTTCGCGCGCGGACCCGCCGCGGGCCCGATGACGGTCCGCGGCATCCGGGTCGGGGTGCCGATCTGCGAGGACATCTGGCTCGAGGAATCCGCCGACTACGAGAACGTCGTCGAATGCCTTGCCGAAACCGGCGCGGAAATCCTGGTCGTGCCGAACGGCTCGCCTTACGCGCGCGACAAGAACGATGTGCGGTTGTCGGTCGCGGTGGCGCGCGTCACCGAGAGCGGGCTGCCGCTGATCTATCTCAATGAAGTCGGCGGCCAGGACGAACTGGTGTTCGACGGCGCGTCGTTCGCGCTGAATGCCGATCTGTCGGTCGCCGCGCAGATTGCCGGCGTTCGAAGAGAACATCACCACCTTGCGCTGGAACGGACGCGACGCCGGCTGGCGCTGCGACGGACCGGTGGCGCCGTTGCTCGACGGCGACAAGGGCGACTACGCCGCCTGCGTGCTCGGCCTGCGCGACTATGTCGGCAAGAACGGATTTCCCGGCGTGCTGCTGGGCGTCTCCGGCGGCATCGATTCCGCGCTGTGCGCGGCGATCGCGGTCGATGCGCTCGGCGCGGAGCGCGTCCGCGGCGTCATGCTGCCGTTTCGCTTCACCGCGCAGGTCTCGCTCGACGATGCTGCAAAGCTCGCCGCAGCGCTCGGCATCCGCTACGAGGTGCTGCCGATCGCGCAGGCCGTGAACGGTTTCGAGAAAATCCTGTCCGGCACCTTCGCGGGCCTGCCGCGCGACATCACCGAAGAGAATTTGCAGGCGCGTACCCGCGGCACGCTGTTGATGGCGATCTCCAACAAGACTGGCGCGATGGTGGTCACGACCGGCAACAAGTCGGAAATGTCGGTCGGCTACGCCACGCTCTATGGCGACATGAACGGCGGCTTCAATCCGATCAAGGATATCTACAAGACCGAAGTGTTCCGGCTTTCGAGCCTGCGCAATTCATGGAAGCCCGAAGGCGCGCTCGGCCCGTCGGGCGAAGTCATTCCGGTCAACATCATCACGCGGCCGCCGACCGCGGAGCTGCGCGAAAACCAGACCGACCAGGATTCGCTGCCGCCCTACGACATGCTGGATGCGATCCTGGAACGGCTGGTCGAACGCGAGGAGCCGCTGGCCTCGATCGTGGCAGACGGATTTCGATCGCGACGTGGTGGCGCGGATCGACCGCCTGCTCAACATCGCCGAATACAAGCGCCGGCAGGCTGCGCCGGGCGTCAAGGTGACGGAAAAGAATTTCGGCCGCGACCGCCGCTATCCCATCACCAACCGGTTTCGCGACAACGGCAAGCCATTGCCCGAACCCGACGACACGCTGGTGTCGCGCGCGAGCAGCGGATCGGCGGAAGCTTTTGAAGGCTAACCGCGAGATGCGTCAGC
>CAVTWC010000043.1:0-159108 GCA_963738105.1 uncultured Alphaproteobacteria bacterium
TGCAGATAGCAAAGCGCACACGAGCATACAGGTTCAGCGGAAGCAGTCCGGCCTTCCCTGCGCAATGGTTTTAACGGTTTCCTTCGTGCTCTCCTTGGTGACCGGCTTGTTTGTCACCATCGCCGGTGTGATGCGAAGCATCATCACCCACTTGACGCCAGCACCGGGGCGTCAGGACCACACGACTTCGCCGTCCGCGGATCGAGCGCTGTTCGTCAAAAGCGCATCCGCGTCCACCGCATCCCCGCCCAACGTCCGTGACGATCGCGAAACGCCCCTCTAGGTGGGCACGGGATAACGTAAGATAGGCCGGTGATTTGGGTCAAAAGGGAAGCAGAATATTTTCGCGCGCGGGACTGGACAGGTTTTGCTGATTTGCCCGACGGGGCAAGTCAGTTCGCCGCCCTGTCGTGGTTCGGATACCTGGCATAGCGCTTTTTTGAGCCAACAAGGTCGCACGAAACGCGCGCCCGACGACCTCGCCACCTGCTCGGACATCGACGTGATGAGCGCGTGGTCCGACGGCCGGTTCGTGCACAAGGATGGCAGGCTCTATCCGGAAAAATAGACAGAATGGAATCCCGACGGCTGCGCTGTGAAAGCCCGGCCCATCGCAAACCGCGATCGCCGTACCGGTCCACACGCAGCTTCCTTCAATTCTGCCAAAGGATCTTTACCTGGTTCTGGTTGCAGAAGCATCGATAAACATAGGCGCATCCGCCTCCCCCGAAGTTCATCGCTGTCGCAGCGTCAGGACCTTCCTCCAATTGCGCGACAAATGACATGGGTTCATTGCAAGCGTCGCAACTCGGAACTTCCTCGCCTTGAATTCAGCTCGGCCGACCACCGACCTGACCGAGAACCTGACGCTGACCTTGCCCGGAGGACTTGCTCCAGTCGGAGCGCGCCTTGTCGTAGTCGTCGCCCGCGACGTTAACGATTTTCGCGGCATAGCTCGTCGACCGGATGGAGTTCTTCCTGTCCGCCGGCTTAGCCAAGACGGCACCATCGACGCGCACCGAGACAGCCTTGTTGCCGCCACTGTTTGCATCCCATTCATCGCACATTCCGGGATCGCTCTGGCACATGAACAAAAGCAGGAGTTCGTCGCCGGTACGAAGCTGTCCAAGGAACTGCATTTCGGCCTGGCACGAAGCACATGTGGGCCAGGAAAATCCATCCCGAGGCGCCATTGGTTGGCCGCCGAATTCGGTGCCATCTCGCGAGGCCGACCCGGCTTCGGCAATCAACAGCGAAATAAACGGCGGCTGCATATCCAGCACTGGCGGTGCGGCCGCGGCGGTAACCGACGAGCCTGCAACGTTCGACTTCTTGAAAGGCCAGATCATGTTTGTACTCCAATGGCGGCGGGCGTCTTCGCAACCAGGCAATAGATGACGCCTTCGACTGCCGATTTTGACCGACGAGCCATCGGCTCGTCACATCAACTGCACCAAACGCGCGATGGCGGCCTCACCCTCCCGCCATCAGATCTTTCGCCAGCGCCATGTACGCCGGCAGTGTCACGGGGTCGTTGGCGGCGTTGCCGGCGGCCGGGTGCGAGGCGTAACGGGCGATCACCATCTCGGCTTTCGGGTCGATATAGATGCCCTGGCCGTGAACGCCGCGCGCCATGAAGGCGCCGTGCGCGTTGTGCGTCACCCACCACTGATTGCGGTAGGACGCGCCCGGCAATGTGGTGTAGCCGGCCGGCTTGAATTTCTCGGGATCGCCGCCGCGCGCGATGTCCTCGACCACTTGGGACGGCACGATCTGGCGGCCGTTGAAGCGGCCATGATTGCGGATCGTCTCGCCGAAGCGGGCCAGATCGCGCAACGTCGTCGACAGGCCGCCACCGCCGCTTTCGGTGCCGATGCGGTCGACGTGATAATGCGCGTCCTCTTCCGCGCCCATCGGAATCCAGATGCGCTCGGAGAGCAAATCGGAGAGCGCCAGGCCGCTGACGCGGCGGCAGATCCAGGCCAGCACGTCGGAATTGACGGTCTTGTAGGAAAACGCCTTGCCGTGCTCGCCCTGCTTCTGTTGCCCACGCAGGAAATCGAAAATGTTGGTTGCGCCCTCATAGCCCGGCTCGATCGGCGCCATGCCGTTCGCACGCCGCAATCCCCACACGTCGGAATTCCTGTCGGTATAAACCTCGGTGTAGACGAGGCCCGTAGTCATATCCATCGCCTCGTGCACGCGCGCGTCGCCGAAAGCACTGTTCTTCAGCTCCGGCACGTAATCGGTGATCGGAGCTTGCGGATCGATCTTGCCTTCCGCGATCAAGATGCCGGCCAGCGTGCCGGTGAACGATTTCGTCACCGACATCGCGATATGCGGCTTATGGGGCTTCAGCGCGCCGAAATAGCGCTCGTAGATCAGTTTGCCCCGGTGGAGCACGGCGATGCCGTCGGTGTAAGTCTCCTCGATCATTCCAGTAAACGTCATCGGGCGTCCGTCCATCGTGACGGATTTTGACGCGCCGATATCGTGATCCTCGCGCGGCAACACGGACGCAGGTCCCGCCCCGCGCCAGACATTCACGGTCGGCACCAACTGGCGGATGTTGCTCCAGGCCCAGCGCAATTCCGGAAAGCTGCGAAACGAACCGTCCTGGAACGTGATGGTCCGATCCTGCGGCGGCGGAAAGCCCTGCATCCAGCCGAGCGTTTGCGGATCGGTATCAGCGGCGGGCGCGGGCTGCTGGTTGGCGGTGGTCGTAGCGGGCATCGGGGATCACTCCAAAGAGGCGATGCCGATGTCGTATCATGGGGTCTTTGGGCAGACATCCCACATTTGCGCCGGGGTGATCATCGCGGTGGGTTGTTGCGGCGCTGCACGATGGGCGAGCGACGGATAGCACAACAGCGATCTCGCCAGACAATCGAACGCGCGCTTGCGGTGCGTCTCGACCCACGGCAGGTGAGCAGTTTAGTGCACGGTCACCGCAATTTGAGCCCGGCTCGAGAAAATTTCGTGCTCCCGGCACCGAAGCGCCGGGAGCGATATCGTCACTTCACCAGTGCAGCCTTTTCAATGACCTCAGCGACTTCCCTGGCATGGACCACGAGAGAGGCATGACTGCCAGCGACTTCGGTCGTCTCAGCCTTCATCCTGGCTGCGAACATCTTCTGGGCCTCCGGTGCGAGCAGCTTGTCCTTGGTGCTGATCACGTAAAACGTCGGCTTGTCGCGCCAGGCGGCAATATCGACGGGTGTCTCGAACGCCACAAAATTCAACGGAAGCTGGGATTCAGCCAGGTGCGCGGCTATCTCCGGAGGAAGGTCAGCCGCGACGACCGAAGGAAATATTTTGGGGTCGATGTAAAGGTTGCCCTTGTCGTCGGGATGGATTGCCTTGCCGCCCTCGGTTGGCGGCCCGCTCTTGGAGAGCGACGCAAGCGATTCGCCGACGTTGGGCGCGAACGCGGAGACATAGACCAGCGCGGAAACCTTGGGATCGTTGCCGGCCTCCGTGATGACCACGCCACCCCATGAATGGCCGACGAGAACTGTCTTGCCATCTTGCCTGGCGAGCGCCTGTTTGGTGGCATCGACGTCAGCCGCGAGCGAGGTGAGCGGGTTTTCGACGAGCGTGACGTTGTAGCCTTTTTTCGAGAGGATATCGGCGACGGGCTGCCAACTGGTCCGATCGACGAAGGCGCCGTGCACGAGCACGATGTTGTGAGCTGCGCCCTTCGGCGGTTCAGCGGCGTGGACCGGGGCGGCTAGTGTCGTTCCGGCAAAAAGCGCGACGGCGGCTGAGAGGAGAAAATTTCGCATAGCTGGTTCCTGATAAGTTGGCCGACGCGGGTCCGGGGGTGGCCGGCGTTTCGGCAAGTCGCGGTTCTTTTCAGGTGCCTTTTCAATTGCCTTGGCGAATGGACCTCGGGATTTGTATCCCGCGATCCAAATTCAAGTATGCTACGGCCCTGCTCTCGAACTCGCTTGGGCAGCAAAATAGGGCGTTCGCCGTGAAACCCCATGACACCAACGACGGAGTTCTTGCCCCAGCGTCCGATTCTCAGCCGCAGGTCGATCTGCTCTCCGACGTTCTCAGGTTCGTTCAGCTCCACGGCGAGCGGCTGCTGACGACCGAATTTCGATCCGGCTTCAACGTCGAATTCCAGCAAGGTCCCGCCTGCATCCACGTGGTTCAGGACGGCGAAATCCGCCTCGCCGTCGACGGCCACGAGCCCTTGAAACTTTCCGCGGGCGATATCGCGGTGTTTCCTCACCCTACGCGATACCGGCTCAGCGACGGTGGCCGAGCCGACGCCACGACGGAAGCGCCGCTTGAGATCGTGGCTTCCGGCGCAACTATCCCGGTGATCAAACACGGTCAGGGTTCGATCGCGGCACGAACCATCAGCGCCACCTTTCAGTTCGAGAACAAAGGTGGTGTCTCGCCATTATTGGGGTTGCTGCCCGAAGTCATTTACATCGCGAAGGATGCCGATCAGTCCGCCCTGCTGATCCGTGATGTCGCGCAATTCCTGCCCATTGAACAGGCCGCCCAGGAGCCTGGCGCCGCGCTGATGATCTCCCGCGTAATCGATGTGCTGATCATCCGCTGTATCAGGACGTGGGCGAAATCGCTCGGGAGCCGTCAAGGCTGGATCGGGGCGCTTGCCGATGCGCGGGTCAGCCGCGCGGTCGCCGCAATCCATCGTGATCCCGCCAGGAACTGGTCGGTCGAAGCTCTGGCATCGGTCGCCGGCATGTCGCGCTCGCGATTTGCGGAGATGTTCCTGGCAACGGTCGGAGAGCCACCTTTGCGCTATCTTCATCGCTGGCGTCTTGGAATGGCTTTCGATTTGCTGCGAAGTTCAAACCTGCCGGTGGCCAAGGTTGCCCACGCGGTCGGATATGAGTCCGAGGCCGCATTCAGCCGCGCTTACAAAACCATGTTCGGCACAACGCCACGTGATGGCCGACTAACCGTTCCTCGGTAGAGCCAGCGCGAACGGCTATTTCCAACCATACGGCGGGTTAGCGAAAGCGTGCCCCGCCATCGTGAGCACGACTCGATGAAACGATTTGGTGGTTTACGCCTCGCGCCTCATCGCTTGAAGCAGTGCTCACGGTGCCATTCCAAGAAATGCGGATGTGGGCGATCCGAAATACGTTGCGGCGCAAGTGCGCGGCCAGATCTATTAATTATCGATCGCACACTCTCTGGATCGTTTGTCTGTCGAGAGACCAATATTTCGAGGTCGTCGGCCAAACTGATAAGACCACGGTCGAACATCCAATGTGCCGTGCCCGAAAGAGCAAGCCCGTTGCTGACGATATCCGGTCCGCTCGCTTCGACCGGACGGATATGCGCCGCAGCGACTTCGGCCCGCCCTCTCCCATTGATAAGCTTTAAGCCTGTGATGGCGCAGCGCTCATCGTACGCGCGCAGCACTACGCGACGGAAGACTCTATCGCGCATAATCCTCGATACGGTGACGCTGATGCGGTCGCGCTGCTGATCAAATTGAAAGGGCGCCTGCGTCTCGTCAAAACCAGCGGACGAGACGTCGTCGTCAAGCCGCGGCAACAAAGGTACTCTTTCCTCGAAGCCAAGATCGGTTATTCGTTTGAAATCGCTGGGTGAGATTGGACGGACCGCCGATTGAGCCCGTCCGGAAATCCGTCCCTGGTCATTGAGGACGCCTTGTTCGATTGGCCCTGTTGCTCCGTTGAAAGCGACTGGATTAGCAAAATCGAGATAGCTGCCAGGCTCGATCAAAGCCAGATACATTCCGGGAGCGCCAGGGTCGGAAATGATTTCACGGACCTTTGCAATTGCAAAGTAGCCTCGCGTCTCCGCGACCTTGCGGGGCTCATAGTAGATTATCCAATCTCCGACGCAGGCTTCAACGCGACGCAGATACTGGCTGGGAAATTGATATTGTTCGGCCGGTGTGTCTTCGTAAATTGAGTCTGAGCGATGAATGAATATTCCAAATCCCATAGCTTTTCAGGACGGCCTTTCCGCAACCTATTTGGTCCTTGCGCGACAGACGGAAAATAAAGCGCAGGCGCCTTTGCCCCCTACTCCTACTCGATTGTTCGCATCGTGCCTAATGAGTTGATTTGTCGTGCAAAAATTTTTCCAGCGCGGAGGGATTAACCGCGACGCCGCTTCAAGCGATTGTAGCTCGGCTTCCGACCGGATACGGCAAGCGTCGCCGGCGACCTGCCGCGCGTCAGTCGCGCGATATGGACAGCCCCGCGAGAAGCGGAGCGTACGCGGCGAGCCTGCGGGATACGAACTCGGTGAAGAGCCGCACGCGCTTCGTCTTGCGTGTCTCCCCCTGTGTAAGGAGCCAAACCGTTCCGTACATGTGCAGGTCGGTACCCGGCACCCTCACCAGCAGGGGGTCGGCATCGCCAACGAAGCACGGCAGTGTCGTCATCCCGAGTCCTTGCCGTACAGCAACGATCTGCGCCTCGCCGTCCGTGGTCCTGAACGGCCCCCCCGTGGTGCGAACCTCACCCTCGTGGGCCCAGTCCGGGATTCCATGAATGCTTATGACGATCCACCGGATAGGATCAGGCGCGCCCGCACGCCAAGCGGCTAGTCGATCGCGCGACAAGTAGACGCCTCCGAACAGCTCCGGTCCCTTCAGGCCGTGAAGATTGAGCGGCAGGGATTTTCGGTCGTAGACGACGCGGATCGCGACGTCGGCCTCTCGGTTGGTCAGATTTGCCAGCTCGCCCGACGACAAGATGTCCATCTCGATATCCGGATGCAGTCGCGCGAAATCGGCGAAGTCCGGCATGAGCAGGTGTGTCGCGAGGGGCGGTGGCAGTGTCACCCGCAGAAGCCCGCGCACACTCTGGTCGCGCCCGAAGACCCGCGTCTCCAGCTGGTGCGACGATGCTTCCATCTGGACCGCGAGTTCGAGGACCTCCTCCCCCGCAGCCGTCAGGCGGTAGCCCGAAGGCAGCTTCTCGAACATGTGCGCCCCGAGGCGTTGCTCGAGCTGGGCGATGCGTCGCAGCACGGTTGAGTGATTCACACCGAGGCGCTCGGCGGCAGCCCGCACCGAGCCTCCGCGCGCGACGGCAAGAAAGTAGCGAACGTCATCCCAGTCGATCATGGTGCAATCCCGCACCGCGCGGTGCGCCTTCCAAAGCCGGTATCCAACACATCGAACATCCTCTTGTATGTGGTGGCGCGGGGCGGTCATCATAGCCCATGCCGACAAGCGCGGCCCAATTCCGAACGGCGGACACCGATCATCGCGGCTGGCGTCAGTCGTCCAGCCGGATCGATTTCGCACCACCGATGTGCGCGCTTCTGCACTCAACGCCTGACGCCGGCAGACCCATCTCGAGGTTCTCGGGGGCAGATGCTGTCCCGACACCACGAAAGGAGAAGTTATGGGAAAGCTTGAGGGTAAGGTTGCAGTCATCACGGGTGGATCGAGCGGTATGGCACTGGCGAGCGCCAAGCGGTTCGTTGAAGAAGGCGCCTATGTTTTCATCACGGGCCGGAGGCAGGAGGCGCTCGACGAGGCCGTCAGGCTGATTGGCCGGAACGTGATCGGCGTGCGCGGCGACGCGGCCAATCTCGACGACCTCGACCGTCTGTTCGACACGGTCAAACGGGAAAAGGGCAAGATCGACGTCCTGTACGCGAGCGCCGGCACGGGCGAAGCCGTCCCACTGGGCGAGATTACCGAGCAGCATTTCGATGCGACCTTCGACCTGAATACGCGCGGCACGCTGTTTACGGTTCAGAGGGCGTTACCGCTGTTCAACGATGGCGGATCGATCTTCATGACCGGGTCAGTTGCTTCGGTGAAAGGTTTTCCCGGTTACGGCGTGTATTCGGCGAGCAAGGCGGCGTTGCGCTCATTCGCACGCACTTGGCTCAACGAACTGAAGGGCAGGAATATCCGGGTGAACGTGCTGAGCCCGGGGCCGATCGCCACACCGATGCAGGACCAGGTTCTCACCGAGGAGGCGAAGCGGATGTTCGAATCCCTGATCCCGCGGGGAAAGATGGGTCGTCCTGAGGAAATTGCGGCGGTCGCGCTGTTTCTTGCTTCAGACAATTCAAGCTTCGTGAATGGGGTGGAGTTGTCTGTCGACGGCGGCTTCTCGGCCATCTGAAAATCGGAGAAGCATGATGAGCTACGCGATTATAGGATTCGGCAAGATAGGCCAGGCCCTCGCCCATGCCTTCGCCCGCAAGAACATCAAGGTGACCGTCGCGAGCCGCCGGCCGCCCGAGGCGTTGGCGCCGCAGGCTCGGGCGATTGGACCCACGGTCGTCGCCAAGTCGCTGCGGGATGCACTCGAGGCCGACACAATCATCCTGGCGGTCCCGTTCGCGGAACATCGCGAGGTTGCGAAGGCCTTGCCGAGCTGGAAAGGCAAGACGGTCATCGACACGACGAACGCGTTTCCAGTCCCTGAAGAGCTGGACGGTCTCCCCTCCTCCGCCTTCGTCGCGAAGGCGTTCACCGGCGCCAAGCTCGTGAAAGCTTTCAATCACCTGGTTGCGGCCACCCTGGCTGCCGATCCGATCGTCGAGGGCGGGCACCGAGTCGTCTTTTTGTCTGGTGACGACGAGGACGCGATCGCTCCCGTGGCGGCCTTGGCCGAACAACTCGGGTTCGCACCCGTCAAGCTGGGAAAGCTCAACGAGGGCGGCGCGCTGGTGCACGCACGCGGCCGCACTTGGGGCCAGCTCATCTTCCAGGATTTGTTCAAGAAGGAGCCGTAATCGATCCACGACCGTGTGATCGACGCCGAGAATTGGTCGCGCGCTAACTTCTTCGAGCAGCGCGCGACCGGATATTTGAAGGCCACAACGTCGCGAAGGTTGGGGTAGGCCCTGACGGCTCTGCTCCTTGCGAATTTTTGATTCCGATTCAATTGTCAAAGAACGATCAGGCATACGCACCCGATCTCGCGACACACTGCGCCCGAGTTTTGCAAGATGATCCGCCCCAAAGAAAGAGGGCGCAACGCGACCTTCAAGAGAGGGCGCGGGGAAGACCGGGTGCGCGCTGCACCCGCGGTCTCGCGTGCAAATGCAGATAGCAAGGCGCACACGAGCATACAGGTTCAGCGGAAGCAGTCCGGCCTTCCCTGCGCAATGGTTTTAACGGTTTCCTTCGTGCTCTCCTTGGTGACCGGCTTGTTTGTCACCATCGCCTCTGAGAAGCGCAGCTTCTCAAAAACTTGACGCCAGCGCCGGGGCGTCAGGACCACACGACTTCGCCGTCCGCGGATCGAGCGCTGTTCGTCAAAAGCGCATCCGCGTCCACCGCATCCCCGCCCAACGTCCGTGACGATCGCGAAACGCCCCTCTTGGTGGGCACGGGATAACGCAAATAGGCCGGTGATTTGGGTAAAAAGGGAAGCAGAATATTTTTTCGCGCGGAACTGGACAGCGATTTTTCCGACGGGGCAAATCAGTCGGCGAGATCAATTCCGCTATTCCGCCCTGCCAGGGCCAATTCAACTTTAGCGGCCTGATAGCGGATGCGCTGCATCCAGTGTTTGAAGCTCCTGAGGTGTCAGTGTCAGTGACAGTGCGACGGCGTTTTCCTTTACATGTGCCACAGACCCGGATTCGGGAATAGCAATGACGTTACCGCCGCGGATGGTCCAGGCCAGTGCAACCGCGGCTGCGGAGCAAGCGTGCGCTGCGGCAATGCGCCCAAGGTTCGGGTCACCCAGCAGGCTTGCGCCGAGGCCGCCAAGCGGCGAATAGGCCATCACCGGCATTCTGTGCCGTTCACACCACGGCAGTAGGTCGCGTTCAATGCTGCGGCCGTCGAGGTTGTAAAAGACCTGATTGGTCACGCAGCGATCGCCTTCCGGAATACGGAACAGATCTTCCATTTGGGTGACTGTGAAATTGGACACGCCCCAGGCACGAATCTTGCCGGCTTTGCGTAGACTTTCGAACCCCGCCACGACCTCGGACAGTTCGGCATTCGGAGTTGGCGAGTGCAGCAAATAGAGATCGAGATGATCAGTACCCAGCCGTGTAAGGCTCGCCTCACAAGCACGTGCCATGGCATCTCCAGTGACCTCATCGGCTTCCACCTTGGACACCACGAAGGCGCGGTCACGCTGGCCGGCAATCGCGCGCTTAATCAGTTCTTCGGAACGGCCTTCACCGTAATTCCCCGACGTGTCGATCAGTCTCATCCCGAGCGAAAGGCCCGTGCGCAACGCTTCTTCCTCGTCAGCTGCCGGATGTCTTCCCTGCCCGATATGCCAAGAGCCCTGACCGATCGCCGGGACAACGATGCCGTCGCGAAACGTGACGGTCCGCGCTGCGCCCGTTGCGGCGACGGCAGTCGCTGCATCGGGAGCCAACGCGCCTGACAAGGTCACCAACGAACCAAGCGCGACGCAACGTTCATTGAATTCACGCCGGCTCAGCAATCTGGTGTCGCAACTCTTCACGACAATGTCCCCCGACTGCGCGCTCGATCCAAAGATCGATCAGCTGAGTTCCACTCGGCTAGCTGACCGCGAAGATTGAAGCCTCCGGCTGCTGAGTCAAGAAGATTGAGGCCTCCGGCTGCTGAGGCAGGACATGCGGAAATGGGTGCTTTTGATGCTGTGGACGGCTCCTCCACCCGGCACGTGAGTACGTAGGGCGGGTTAAATTAGCAAAAGTGTAACCCGCCTCACGAGCACGACTGGCGGTGGATTACGCCTCCGGCCAATCCACCCTACGAGTTCTACCAACTCTCATCCAACTACCCAGCCTCTCACGCACCCCGGTCATGGATTTTCGCGCCCCCGGCGTTAGATCCTCATTGCAAATCAGCCATCGGCCGATGCTGCAAGATCAAGGGGCGAATTTCTCGGTGCCGGGCAATGGACGGACTCGGTGAGGGTTAGCGAAAGCGTAACCCGCCATCACGAATCGAAACGACGAAAGGATGCGGTGGATTACGCCTTCGGCTAATCCACCCTACGACGTTCCCCGTGCGCGCCGCCGTGGCTCAAGCCCCAAGGCGATGGCGTGCCAGGAAGGCCTCGATGGCCGCGTTGACCGGAACCGGGTTGGTCAAATTGACGGAGTGACCGCCCGCGGCCACCGCCATCTCCGCATCAGGAATGGATGCCTTCATGGCCTGCCCCTTCGCCAGCAGGATGGCCGTGTCGGCGTCGCCATGGATGACCAGCGTCGGGACTCGGATCGCGGAGACCTTGTCGCCGATATCGTCGCGGCTGCCGAGCGTATCCAGGCAGGCCAGCAGGTTCGGAGCGGTCATGGCGCGCCACTTCGCTTTCCATGCGGCGACACCCGGCCAGTCGGAACCAAAAATGATGTGCGCGATGGTCGCTGCGACTTCGTCCGGCAGGTTGGCGGCAATCCAGGCGTCGGCCAACTTGCGATAGCCTTCGAGCGTCGCCGCATCCTCGACGCCGGTCTGGGAGGCGATCAGGATCAGCGCGCGCACACGTTCCGGATGAACCAGTGCGCATCGCATCCCCAGGAACGCCCCCTGGGACACGCCGGCGACAATGGCACTGTCGATGCCGAGGAACCCGAGCAACGCGTCGAGATCGTTCGCGGAGTTGTAGTAGGAAAACGGCGCCAGCGTCTCGCCGGCGGTCTTGCCATGGCCACGCTCATCCCAAACGATGCACCGATATTTGTTGCGCATCGCCGCCACCTGCGGCGCGAACATCGTCCCGTCCAACAGAAGTCCGTGAGAGAAGACGATGGCCGGGCCGGTTCCGCCGGTGTCTTCATAGTAGAGCCGCTGACCGTTGACGTCCGCATAAGGCATTTTGTCTGTCCTTCTCGATCCGCATCTTTGCAAAGCAAGTTGCGTACAAAACATGGCGAGACAATTTCAGCGGACAGAAATCTCGTTACGGCTGCAACAAAGCGACCCCCGATGGGTCTGGATGCTCCACGGACTGCGAGCTAGCGCGTGCGTGGAAACACGGGCTGTAAAGGCCGGCAAATCTGCCCTACTCCCACTCAATCGTCCCCGGCGGCTTGCTCGTCACGTCATACACCACCCGATTGACGCCCTTGACCTCGTTGATGATCCGCGTCGCGGTGGCGCCGAGAAATTTCATGTCGAAGGCATAGAAGTCCGCGGTCATGCCGTCGGTCGAGGTCACGGCGCGCAGGCCGACGACGTATTCGTAGGTGCGGCCGTCGCCCATCACGCCGACGGTTTTGACCGGCAGCAGCACCGCAAACGCCTGCCAGATATCGTCGTAGAGGCCGGCCTTGCGGATCTGGTCGATATAGACGGCGTCGGCGTTGCGGAGGATGTCGAGCTTTTCGCGCGTGATCTCGCCGGGGCAGCGGATCGCGAGGCCCGGGCCGGGGAACGGATGGCGGCCGACGAAGATTTCGGGCAGGCCGAGTTCGCGCCCCAACACGCGGACTTCGTCCTTGAACAATTCGCGCAGCGGCTCGACCAGCTTCATGTTCATGCGCGCCGGAAGGCCGCCGACATTGTGGTGCGATTTGATGGTCACCGAGGGGCCGCCGGTGAACGAGACACTCTCGATCACGTCGGGATAGAGCGTGCCTTGCGCCAGGAAATCAGCGCCGCCGATCTTCTTGGCTTCCTCATCGAACACGTCGATGAACAGACGCCCGATGGTCTTGCGCTTCACTTCGGGGTCGGTGACCCCTTCGAGTTCGCCCAGAAATACCTTTGAGGCGTCCACATGCACCAGCGGGATGTTGTAGTGGTGCCGGAACAGGTCGACCACGGTCTTGGCCTCGTCGAGCCGCAGCATGCCGTGATCGACGAACACGCAGGTGAGCTGGTCGCCGATCGCCTCGTGGATCAGCACGGCGGCGACCGCGGAGTCGACGCCGCCGGACAGCCCGCAGATCACCCTGCCCTTGCCGACCTGGGCGCGGATCTTCTCGATCGCTTCCTCGCGGAACGCGCGCATGGTCCAGTCGCCGGTGAGGCCGGCGACCTTGCGCACGAAATTGCGGATCAGTTTCGCACCATCGGGCGTGTGCACCACTTCGGGGTGGAACATCAGGCCGTAATATTTGCGCTTCTCGTCCTGGATCACCGCGAACGGCGCGTTCGGCGACACGCCGGCCACCGCAAAGCCCGGCGGCATTTTGGTGATGCGATCGCCATGGCTCATCCACACCGGATGCTTCTCGCCCATGCCCCAGGTGGAATCGAACAGCGAGCTGGCGGCCTTGACCTCGACATCGGCGCGGCCGAACTCGCGGTGATGGCCGCCTTCGACTTCGCCGCCGAGCTGGGCCGCCATCGTCATCTGGCCATAGCAGATGCCGAGCACCGGCACGCCCGGAATCGAAGATCGATTGCGGGGCGCGCGGCGAGCCTTCCTCATGCACCGATTCCGGTCCGCCGGAGAGGATCACCGCTTTCGGCTTCATCTCCTTGAAGGCGGCTTCCGCCTTCTGGAACGGCACGATTTCGGAATAGACGCCCTCCTCGCGCACGCGGCGCGCGATCAGTTGCGTCACCTGACTGCCGAAATCGACGATCAGAATCTTGTCATGCGCCGACGCCACTGAAGGCGCCGACTGGCTGGCTGGCTGTGCTGCTGTCATGGCTAGCAAATACGCGACGGGGGACAGGCTCGCAACCGCCCAAACCGGGGACCCACATGCTTCTGCGGGCATGGAGATGCGATATAGGTCAGTATTATTGACCTAGCTTGGTCGAAGCCTTTCACAGAGCTCCGCGATCATTGGGGCGACGGGAGCGGTAGAGCCGTCATGGCCGGCTCATCCACGTCTTTTGGCGCTCAAAGCAAGTAAGACGTGGATGCCCGGGACAAGCCCGGGCATGACGAACTTGATGGCCACACCGCAACAGCTCCGCCGTCATCCCTGCGCAACGGCTACGCCGTTGTCGCTGGAGGAACACCGTCATTCCGGGGCGATGCGAAGCATCGAACCCGGAATGCTCGATATTTCGGGTCTGGCGCTTCGCGCCATCCCGGAATGACGTGTGTTAGCTGCCTTCTTCAACACCGACACGAAAAACCCGTCCGTGCCGGTGCGGCGCGGCGTCATCAGCCAGCCTTCGTCCGATCTGGAGCGCGGCTTCAGCAAACTCCTCGGCCTTGTCCCACAGCACCGTCGCGGTCTGGCTCGGCGGCACCGGGGCGAATTCCGGATGGCGGGCGACAAACGCCCTGACCTGCTCGCCGTTTTCCGGCGGCAGCACCGAGCAGGTGATGTAGGCGATGCGGCCGCCCGGTTTGACGAGGCCGGCGGCGCGATCCAGCACCTCGATCTGATCCTTCAGCCGCACCTCGAGCGCGCCCGGGCGCATCCGCCATTTGGCGTCGGGGTTGCGCCGCCAGGTGCCGGTGCCCGTGCAGGGCGCATCGATCAGCACCAGATCGGCGGAGGCGTGGATGTCGGAAAGCGTGTCGGTGTCGCCCTTGGGGGTGCGGATATCGGCGTTGTGGACGCCGGCGCGCGACAGCCGCTCGTAGATCGGCGCCAGCTGCCGCTTGTCGTGGTCGGTCGCGATCAGCCGGCCCTTGCCCTGCATCATCGCGGCCAGCGCCAGGGTCTTGCCGCCGGCGCCGGCGCAGAGATCGATCACCTGCTCGCCGGGTTTTGCCGCCGACAACAGCGCCGCGAGTTGCGAGCCCTCGTCCTGCACTTCGATGGCACCCTTGATAAAATCCTCCTCGGCGTGAATGCCGGGATTGCGGGCGTCGGCGCCGAGTTCGATGCGCAGGCCGATCGGCGACCACGGCGTCGGCTGGGCGCCGAGATGCCTGATCGAGCCCAGCACCTTCTCGCGCTTGGCCTTTAGGGTGTTGACGCGCAGATCGAGCGGCGCGCGGCTCGCCATCGCGGTTGCCTCCGCGACCCGGTCATCGCCAAAGACCTGCGCGAGGTAGCCGTCGAGCCATTCCGGATAATCGCCGGCGATGTGCGCCGGCGCGGCGTCAAGCGTGCGTGAGGTCAGAGCCGCGCGCTCGGCTGTGCTCAGGGGTTCGGGCGCAAAACGCTCGCCGTGGCACAGGTTACTGATGGCATCGACGTCCATGCCGCGTTCGAGCTTGAGCATGCCGAGCAGGCGCGCCCGCGGCGTATCTTCCTCCATGATCCAGGCACTGGAGGAACGCCGGCGCAGCACATCCCAGATCAGGCCCGAGATCGCGGCGCGGTCGCCCGAGCCGGCATAGCGGTGCGCGGTGCCCCACTCCTTCAGCGCTTTCGCCGCCGGCACGCGCTGCGCGTCGATGGTTTCGATCAGTTCAATAGCGGCGGAGAGCCGTGCGGCGGGAGTCATTATGGTCTTTCAGTTCGTTAAACGTGGAAGCTGCGTCAGATCAGCAGCAGGATTTTCAGCGCGAAATACAGCCACATCGCAAACAGCACCAGCACGCCGGCGAACCATGCCATGCCGCGGTGCTGCACGTTGTTTGACGTGACGAATATGCCGGCATGGGCAAAGCGGGTGATCACGAATACCCAGGACAGCAGCACGATGACGAGATCGGCATGGCGCAGCGGCAATGCCAGTGCGATCAGGACATAAAACAATACAGGCACTTCAAACTGGTTGCTGAAGCAATTGCCGAGCTGAGCGGCGCCACCAGGCCAATTCGGCTGGCCAGCCGCGACGTCCCTGAACTTGACGTTGCCGCCCTTCAGCGCGCGGGTGCGGGTGGTGGCCATCCCGAACAGCAGCGCGAATGTGAGGCCGAGCAGCACGAAGACGGGTAGCAAAACCCACTGAACCGACATTGGAATCCTCCCCCGGATTGAGCGCAAGCCCCGCTATAGCGACCGCGCCTGCCGCTGACAATGAAGCGGCCAGGAAAGGCGCGGTTCCCGGTTGAACCGCCCGCGGCCGTTCCGAGACCAACGTCACGACGGTTCCCGCGATTTTAGCTCGAATCGGCCCAGACGCCGGATGACTGCGATGAACCTGATACCGGAATCCGTGACCTCATACCTCGCGGCAAACGCCAACAACGTTGGTTCGCTGCCGTTGTTTGCCGGTGACAATCCGGACGACACGCTCGGCATGCTGATGTCGGCATTGGCCGGCATCGCCGCCGCGCTCGCGGTCGCCATCATGCTGGCGGTGTATTTTCGAAGCGGATACCGCACGGGCCGCGATATGGTCCGGCACGGCGTGGCGGCTGCCGTGGTGCTCGGACTGCTCGCCTTCGTGGCCTACGATATGCACCACGCCGCGCTGGATTATCTCGGCATCAGCCCGTCAAAACCCGAGGTCGAGTTCGAGGCCCCGCTGCCGAAGGCGGCGGTGCTCCGGTTCGCCGAGGCCGGCCAAATGATGGACACCGGACCAGCAGTGCGCTGCGCTGCATCCGGGGAACGTTGCAGCGTTGCGTAACTCAAGGTGTTGGTCTTGCATCACGGGGCTGTGCTAGGAAAATTGCATCCGCGCCCACACTTCCTCCCCCCGAGAGACAGCATGCCGTCCCGACATCCGATCCGCTCGATCCGGTCCGCGTTGTGTTTGATCGCGCTGTTGGCCGCAACGGCACTGCTGGCGAACCCGGTCCGGGCCGCGAGCCCGATCGTTAGGGACGCCAACACGATCCAGCTCGGCGACACAACCTATCGGCTCGATGGCGTCGATGCGCCGGAGCTCGATCAGGTCTGCATCGATGACCACGCCGATCCCTGGAGTTGCGGCGTCGACGCGCGCGATCAATTGACCAGGCTGGTCGGCGGCCACGCCATTCATTGCGACGATCTTGGGCCGGACAAGGCGCATCGAAAGCGCCATCTCGGCCTCTGCACCGTCCAGGGCGAAACCGTGAGCCTGAACCAGCAGCTGATCCGGCTCGGCTTTGCGACGAATTTCCAGCCCTCGGCCAAAAGCCACTTCGACAAGGATCAGGCGGCAGCCAAGGACGATCGCAAGGGTATCTGGAAAGGCTGTTTCGTTGCGCCGCAGGAATTCCGGCTCGGCAAAAAGGACGGCGCCCTGCTCGGCGGCGCCTGCCGCGCCGACAAGGATCGCGAAATCCGCAGCGTGCTGTTTCCGCAGGATCTGGCGATGCCGCCCCGCTGCAGCATCAAGGGCAAATTCGCGGTGCGCGCCCGCGTCACCGGCAATGTCGGCATCTATCATCTGCAGGGCTGCCGCAGCTATCCGGCGCTGACCCAACCGGATCGCTGGTTCTGCTCCGAGGACGACGCCCAGGCCGAGGGTTTCAGGCGCGCCTATAATTGCAGGGCGAGCAAGTAAGCCAGCGCAGGGTCGTTCAGCGCTGCATCTGCATGATCTGATCTATCGGCATCATGTTGTGATTGAGGTTCGTCATGATCCAGAGCGAGCCGCCGATCACCAGAATCACGATCAGCAGACCGAACGCGAGCGCCAGCACGTTGTTGGTGTTATCGGCGCCGGTGGTGATGTGAAGGAAGAACACCAGATGCACGCCCATCTGGGCGATCGCCAGCACGATGATGGCGACGGGAATGCTGGGCTCCCAGACAAGGTGGGTGCCGGCGACAAAAAACGACGTTGCGGTCAGCAGGACGGCAAGGCCGAGGCCGACGACATAGCCGGCCAGCCGAGGGCCAATCCGGACTTCCTCTTCCTCGCCGGGCGCGAGGTCGATGTGATCGTGCGGGTGATGGATGTCGGTCATGTGCCGCTCCCGAGCAGATAGACCACCGAAAACACCGCGACCCAGATGATATCGAGCGCGTGCCAGAACAATGTAAAGCAGGAGATGCGGCGCAGGATATCGGCCCGGAAACCCTTGGCGACCACCTGCGCCATCATCGTCAGCAGCCACAGGACACCGGCCGAGACGTGCAGGCCGTGGCAGCCGACCAAGGTGAAGAAGGACGACAGGAAGGCACTGCGCGAGGGGCCCGCGCCGCGCGCCACCAGATCGGCGAACTCGCGGAATTCGATGAACAGAAAGGCGAGGCCCAAAACGCAGGTGACCGCCATCGACACATGGAACCAGAACCGGTTGCGAACATCGGCGGCGATGCTGGCCATGCCGCAGGTAAAACTCGACAGCAGCAGGCAAGCGGTTTCGATCGCGACATTCGTCAGGTTGAACAGTTCGGAGCCGTGCGGCCCTCCGGCGGTTTCCCCCGACAGCACGGCAAAGGCCGCGAAGAAGCAGGAGAACATCACCATGTCGCTGAGGATGAATATCCAGAAGCCATAGGCGGTCACGATCCGCTTCGGCGCCGGACCCGGATGTTCCGTCACCCCAACGTCCTGCACCTGGTGCAGGTCATGCGTGACGGTCACCGTGGTCACGACAATCCTCCCGCGGCGCTGACCATATGGCGCCTTTCGCTGATGTTCTCGCGATCGATCCGCGCGACTTCTTCCGCCGGGATTTCATATTCGTCGTGGTCGCGCCAGGCGAACACCACGAAGGTCGCGAACGCGCCGATCAATCCGGCGATCATCAGCCACCAGATGTGCCAGATCAGCGCGAACCCCGTGAAGGTTGCGAAGAACGCACAGACGAATCCGGTCGGCGAATTGCGCGGCATCTCGATCGGCTGGTAGTCGGTTTCGCGCTTGTCGGCGCTGGCCTGCCTGGCATGTACCTTCATCGCCCAATAGGCATCCTCGCCGCGGACATCGGGCAACACCGCGAAATTGAACACCGGCGGCGGCGATGCGGTGGCCCATTCCAGCGAGCGTCCGTCCCAGGGGTCGCCGGTATGGTCGCGCAATGCCTCGCGGTCGCGGATGCTGACAACGAGCTGTGCGATCTGGAATATGATCGCGATCAGGATCAGGATCGCGCCGACGCCTGCGAGCAGCAGCCATGGCCGCCATTCCGGGACGTCGTAATGCTGCATGCGCCGGGTCATGCCGAGAAAACCAACGGCATACAACGGCATGAAGGCGACGTAGAAGCCGATCAGCCAGAACCAGAACGCAGCCTTGCCGAGCCCCTCATGGAGCCGGAATCCGAACGCCTTGGGAAACCAGTAAGTGTAACCGGCGAACGCGCCGAACAGCACGCCGCCGATGATCACATTGTGGAAGTGCGCGACCAGGAACAGGCTGTTGTGCAGCAGGAAGTCGGCCGGCGGCACCGCCACCAGCACGCCGGTCAGCCCGCCGATGATGAACGTCACCATGAATCCCATCGACCACAGCATCGGGGTGTTGAAGCGGATGCGGCCGCCGTACATCGTGAACAGCCAGTTGTAGATCTTCACGCCGGTCGGCACCGCGATGATCATGCTGGCGATGCCGAAGATGGCGTTGACGTCGGGCCCGGCGCCCATGGTGAAGAAGTGATGCAGCCACACCATGAACGAAATGATACAGATCGACATGGTCGCCAGCACCATCGACCGATAGCCGAACAGCGGCTTGCCGGAGAACGTCGAGACCACTTCG
The DNA here is from genome assembly GCA_963738105.1 of uncultured Alphaproteobacteria bacterium. Taxonomy (GTDB): domain Bacteria; phylum Pseudomonadota; class Alphaproteobacteria; order Rhizobiales; family Xanthobacteraceae; genus Bradyrhizobium. The sequence goes on from CAVTWC010000043.1 coordinate 19,349, forward strand.
GAGAAGATCCCGAACGCCGGCAGCACCAGGATATAGACCTCGGGATGTCCCCAGGCCCAGATCAGGTTCATGAACATCATCATGTTGCCGCCGGCTTCATTGGTGAAGAAATGAAAGCCGAAATAGCGATCGAGGATCAGCATCGCCAAGGTCGCGGTCAGGATCGGAAACGCCGCGATGATCAGGAGATTGGACGCCAGCGTGGTCCAGCAGAACATCGGCATGCGCAAATAGTTCATGCCCTTGGTGCGGATTTTCAGCACGGTGGTCACGAGATTGATGCCGGCGACCAGCGTGCCGATGCCGGATATCTGCAGCGACCACAGGTAATAATCGACGCCGACGCCGGGCGAATAGGTCAATTCCGACAAAGGCGGATAAGGCAGCCAGCCGGTGCGCGCGAACTCGCCGACGACCAGCGAGACATTCACCAGCAACGCGCCGGTCGCGGTAAGCCAGAACCCGACCGAGTTCAGCGTCGGAAACGCCACGTCGCGCACACCGAGCTGCAGCGGCACCACCAAATTCATCAATCCGATCACGAACGGCATCGCGACAAAGAAGATCATGATAGTGCCGTGCGCCGAGAAGATCTGGTTGTAATGCTCCGGCGGCAGAAACCCATTCGAATGGAACGCGAGCGCCTGCTGCATTCGCATCATGATGGCGTCGCTGAAGCCGCGCAGCAGCATCACCATCGCCAGCAGTGTGTACATCACGCCGATCCGCTTGTGATCGACGCTGGTGATCCACTCATCCCAGAGATATGGCAAATGACCCTTCACGACCACCCAGACCAGAACGGCCAGGATCGCAACCAGCACCACCGCGCCCGCGACAAGCGGGATGGGCTGATCGAACGGGATCGCGGCCCACGTCAGCTTACCGAGCATTCGCGGCTCCGATTTTCGCTGTTTGCTCCGGCCCCGGCCCCGGCGGGATGCGCTGGGTCGTGATCCCCAGGAACAATTCGGGATCCGTCAATCGATAGAACATCTTGTCCTTGGGCACGAATTGCTTGATCAGTTCCTTGTAACTGTCGACATTCAGCGCCTGATCACTCTTGGCAGTCTTGCTCGCAAAGTCGGAAAAATCGGTCTGCGACACCACGTGCACGTCGAACATCATGGAGGGAAAGCCATCGCCACTGAAATGCGAGGACAGGCCCTGATAGGTGCCGACCTCATCGGCGCGCAGCCAGAGCCGGGTCGTCATGCCATTCATGGTGTAGATCATGCTGCCGAATTGCGGGATGAAAAAAGCGTTCATCACGCTCGCGGATGTCAGCTGAAAATTCAGCGGCGCGCCGACGGGAACGGTCAGCGTATTGACGGTCGCGATCCGCTGGTCCGGGTAGATAAACAGCCATTTCCAGTCGAGCGACACCACCTGGATAGTAAGGCTCTGCCCCGTTCCCTCAACAGGTTTGGCTGGATCTAGCTCATGCGCGCCGATCCATGCCACACCGCCGAGCAGAATCACGGTGAGCGCGGGGATCGACCACACCACGAGCTCGATGCGCCCGGAATGGGCCCAATTGGGCAGATAGGTCGCGCGGGGATTTGATTGCCGGAACCAGAACGCGAACGCGAAAATAGCTGCGATCGTGGGCAGGACGATCGCCAACATGATCCCGACGGAGTCGATCAGAATGGTCCTCTGGGCGGCGCCTATGGGACCTTGTGGATCGAGGATATTCATCGGCAGATCAATCCCGATTTCGTCCTGACCATAAGGATAGCACGGAACAGTAATTAGTCGAATCGGTAATTCCATCCGATCCAGCGACAGAGGCTGCGACCCATGACATCATCGAGGTCTGTGCCCTTCAGCCAGGGCAACTCCTCCGTGAAAAAGGTGACACACTGACGATAGCTGCAGGGCATTCGCGTGATATCGGTGCCCCAGAACATCCGCTTCGGCCCGAACGCGTCGAAGATGCGATGCAGGCCATCCTGGATGTTGCGAAACGGATAGCCTTGCGTCGAATAATGCGGCGCGCCCGTCGCCTTCACCGCGACATTCGGCAGTTTTGCCAACGCCAGCAATTCGTCGAGATGAATGAAAGCCTCGGCGTCCTGGCCATGACGATTGAGGCCGCAATGATCGATCAGCAGCTTGAGGTCCGGATGGCGTTCGGCAATCTCGCGAAATTTCGGCAGAAACAATCCGCCCATCATCGCGAGCGGCAGTCCTTCCTTCGCTGCGGCGGGCCATAGCCACTCGACCTCGCCATCCATCAGCATCTTCTGCTGCGCCGGCTGCAGGAACGGCCAGCGCAGGCCCATCATGCCCGGCTGATTGCGCCAGCCATGAATGAGCTTGCGGTTCTCGGGCACATCGAGCGCAAATTGTCCCATGATCGCGAAACGATCCGGATATTTCCGCGCCGCCTCGATCGCAATCGCATTGGAATCTGGATCCCAGCCGCCTGGCGGATGGATCAGCGCGGCATCGACGCCGGCCTCGTCCATCTCTTTCAGCAGTTCCTCGGCGGTGAACTTCTCGACCTTGCGGTGCAGACCGGTGGTCGGCATCACCGTCTGCGACCAGATGTGGACCTGCGCGTCGATGATCTTCATGGCATTCCTCCCCGCGAAATTTCTTTTTCATTGTTCCGACGTCAGTCACGGATACTATCCATGCCGGAAGGAATATTGCATGCGTGAATTTCGCCTGATCCAGATTTCCGACACCCATCTCGCCCGCCGTTTGCCCAGCCTGACCGATAATTTCCAGCGGATCAGCGAATACATCGATGCGAAGCAACCCGATCTGGTGATCAACAGCGGCGACCTCGCCTTCGATGGACCGACCAGCCCGGGCGATCTCGAATTTGCCAGAACGCTGCATGATGCGCTTCCGGTCGCTTGCCGTTTTCTCCCCGGCAATCACGATATCGGCGACAACCCGACCGCGGTCGGGACCACGCCATCGCATCCGGTTACGGATGCGAATTTAAAAGCGTACCATACCATCATCGGCGAAGACCGCTGGTGTTTCGAGGCCGCCGGCTGGTATTTCATCGGCCTCAATTCGCTGGTCATGAACACCGGACTTGCACGCGAGGCCGAACAGTTCGAATGGCTGGCGTTGCAGCTTTCCAGAACAGGCGGCAAACCGCTGGCGCTGTTTCTGCACAAGCCGCTTTTTCTCAACGCACCCGACGATCCCGAGCTCGCGGCAACAGCGATCCGTTATGTGCCGATGCCTGCGCGCGCACAACTGATCGAGATGCTTGGCGCCGTCGATTGCCGGCTGATCGCCAGCGGCCATGTCCACCAGCGGCGGGATTTTACCTATTCCCGCACCCGACACATTTGGGCACCTTCCGCGGGCTTCATCATTCCGGATGCGATTCAGGAAGTGATTGGCACCAAGGAGGTTGGACTGGTGGAATATCGATTCCAGCCCAATAGCTTTGAAGTCCGCCACGTCAGGGCGCCCGGGCAGAACGACATCGATATGAATTCGCTGCTGGGCAAGTCTGCGTAGGATTGCGGCTGCGCCAGGCAAAGGCTGCGTAGAACTAGGGTCTGCAATCCCAAAACAGGCCGACGACATCGCCACGTTATCTCTGCTATGACCAAAACAGCGGACGTGTTGCCGGCTCATGGCCGGACGCGGACCAGCCAAAAACAGAGGAAACGCGGTGATGGGGTCCGAGGACGATTCCGGCTTGGCCGGCAAGGTTGCACTCATTAGCGGCGGCGGTGCTGCCGGCGACGGTATCGGCAATGGCCGAGCCGCCGCGATCCTGCTGGCGCGCGCTGGCGTCAAGGTGCTGGTCGCGGATCGTGATCTCGCACTGGCCGAACGCACCGCCGAAATGATCCGCGCCGAAGGCGGCACGGCGGCGGCGATGGCCAGCAATGTCACCAGCGAGGCCGAATGCAAAGCGCTGGTCGAGGCGTCAGTCGATCGTTTCGGCCGGCTGGATTATCTCGACAACAATGTCGGGATCGGCAGCCGCGGCAGCGTCGTCGATGAAAAGCCCGAGGAATACCGACGGGTGATGCAGGTCAATGTCGAGACCATGTTCCTGCTCTCGAAATACGCCATTCCCGCGATGATCAGGACCGCCAAGGGTGGCGCGATCGTCAACATCTCCTCGATCTCGGCGCTACGGCCCCGCGGCCTCACCACCTATACGACCTCCAAGGCCGCGGTGATCGGATTGACCCAGGCGATGGCGGTCGATCACGGCCGCGACAATATCCGCGTCAACTGCATTTGCCCTGGCCCGATGTACACGCCGATGGTGTATGCCCGCGGCATGAGCGATACGGCGCGCACCCAGCGCGCCAATGCGTCCGTGCTGAAGACCGAAGGCACCGGGTGGGACGTCGGCCACGCCGTCAAGTTCCTGCTCAGCGACCACGCCCGCTACATTACGGGCCAAGTGCTGGTGGTCGATGGCGGCGTCACGCTGCAGGCCCCGGAACGCGAATCGCAACCTCGTTAATAAAAAATCACCAAGGGAGAACCACCAACATGGCCCGCCTGCCCTACCTCGAGCCCGACCAGGTCGCGCCGGAATATCGCGACATGCTCAAGCGCAACACCAATCTGCACAAGCTATTGGTCAACTCGCCCGACATGGCGCGCGCCTTCAGCGGCATGGGCGGCTATATCCGCTTCAAGAGCAAGCTTGATCCGCGCTTGCGCGAACTGGCGATCCTGCAGGTCGGCTGGATGGAGAAGTCGGAATATGAATTCACCCACCATGTGAAGATCGGCAAGGAGTTCGGCGTCACCGACGACGATATCGTCGCCATGATGGCCGAGACCGAGGGCAAGCCATCCAAACTTGAGCCGTTGGCCAAGGCGATCCTGAAAGGCGCCCGCGAGATGGTGCGTGAACTCGCAATGTCGGATGCGACCTTCGCCGAGATCAAGAAGGACCTCTCCAACGAGCACATGACCGATCTGGTGCTCACCATCGCGTTCTATTGCGCCGTGGTCCGCGTGCTCGCCACCATGAAGATGGACAACGAGCCCTATTACAAAGAGGTACTGCAGCAGTACCCGATCCCGGGAGTGAACTGAGATGCGTTTGCAAGATCGTGTCGCCATCGTCGTCGGCGCCGGACAATCGCCCGGCGAAGGCATGGGCAACGGCCGCGCCACCGCGCTGACCTTTGCGCGCGAAGGCGCCAAGGTGCTGTGCGTCGATCATCACCTCGACTCGGCGCAGGAAACAGTCGACATGATCACGGCCAAAGGCGGCACCGCGGTCGCCTTCAAGGCCGACGTCACCAAGGAGGCGCAGCTCAAGGCGATGGTCGCCGACGCGCATACCAGATGGGGCCGCATCGATATCCTGCACAACAATGTCGGCGTGAGCCTTTCCGGCGGCGATGCCGAACTGCTCGACATTACCGAAGAGGCGCTCGACCGTTGCATCGCGATCAACCTCAAGAGCTGCATTCTCGCAGCCAAGCACGTGATCCCGATCATGCGCGCGCAAAACAGCGGCGCCATCATCAACATCTCATCGATGGCCGTGATCACGACCTATCCCTATGTCGCCTACAAGGCGACCAAATCGGCGATGGTGGCGTTCACCGAGCAGCTGGCCTATCAAAACGCGAAATATGGCATCCGCGCCAACGTGATCCTGCCCGGCTTGATGAACACGCCAATGGCGGTCGATACCCGCGCCCGCGAATTCAAGAAAACCCGCGCCGAGGTCGAAGCCGAACGCGATTCCCAGGTGCCCTTGCGCAAGAAGATGGGCACCGGCTGGGACGTCGCCAACGCTGCGCTGTTCCTCGCCTCCGACGAAGCCAACTTCATCACGGGCGTGACGCTACCGGTCGACGGTGGCGCCAGCGTGCGACGGGGATGATGTAGCCATCATGCTCAGCGCGTAGCCCGCATGAGCACTTGCGATATGCGGGACCGCGAGACGAACCCGGATATCGCTTTGCTCATCCGGGCTTCTGTAACGGGCCTGGTTAGTCAATCCCTTTTTTGCTTCATCCTCTCGCCGGGAACTTGCTTCTGTACGGGATCGGCGCGGGGGCCGTCGCCTGATGGGGTTCTAGAGAGGAGCAGGTCGGCCAATCTACGGAAAGCGTGATCGCATCGTTTGGAAGCGTCGACAACCCGGATGTCGGCCTGACCTGGTCCATCGTCCCGGCGAAGGGACTTCGCTTCAGGAAGGCTGGTGTTGCGACCTGCCCGAAAACCTATTGCTCCTGTTTTTAGGACGCTGCGGCGGCTGCCCTAGCCGCCGGATCGAAGGGCATGTTGTCCTTGAGCATGCGAAGCATGATCACCGCGAGCTTGCGCGCCAGCGCCACCTTAGCCTTGTTCATGCCGGCGCGTCGGGCGATCCGCATGGCCCAGCTCTTGAGCGCCGAGCAACGCTTGATCGGCTTCGTCAATATGATGTGGGCGGCTTCATATAGCGCCTCGCGCACGGAAGCGTCACCGAGCTTGCTGATCCGGCCGGAGTAGTCGGTCTCGCCAGACTGATGCTTCTTCGGCGTCAACCCGAACAGCGGTCCCGCTCGCTTTGATGAGGTAAAACGGGAGGGATCATCGATGGCGCTGGCATAGGTCAGCGAGATGATCGGCCCCACAGCCGGGGTCGACATCAACAGCCTGGCCTTGGCATCCAAGAGCGACATCACCCGCACCCGCTTCTCAAGGCTGTTGAACTCGCGCAGCAGCACCATGTGAACCGCGAGCATCGCTGCGGCGATCGTCTCAAGGACCGGATGGCCGACCACCAGCTCGCTGATCCGCGACGCAAAGCTGCGCTTCGTCGTCTTGCCGACCTTCAGTCCGAAGCCACGCAAGGTCCCGCGCAAGCTGTTCTCGATGTCCTGCAACTTGCTCTGGATCAGCTTCCGCGTCGTCAACGTCGCGCGGATCTCCTGTGCATTTATCGACTTGCAGTACACCGGCCGGAACCAGCCGAGCCGCATCAGTTGAGCGATGTTGCGGGCGTCGTTGCGGTCTGACTTCACCGGCATCGCCTTGAATGCATCGCTCACGTGCCGCGTCTCGAGAAGTTCGACCGCAAGGCCGGCCTGCTTCATTGCCGCGTAGAGCCACTGCGATAGCGGCCCTGCCTCAAGTCCGATCCTGGTCAGATCGAACCCGAGCGAACGGAACCAGCCGATCAGCGCCGCCGGTTCGCTCGCCACCTTGATCTCCCGAACGATCTTGCCATTCGTATCGACTACACACACGCTCGAGTATTCCAATGACACGTCAATTCCGGCATAATGGTCCATGGTCGTCTCTCCTCGATGCTTGGAGCGAGGCCTGACCTCAACTCCGCTACACCATCAATGTGAGGGACGACCGCCTCCCTTCCAAGCAAGCCGCGCGACGCGCGCCTCCAATAGCGCCGTAGCTAGCGCCACTTGCTTGGAAGGGAGGCCAGGGCCCGTTACCCCATCTACGCTCTACTAACTCGTCCGCCGCAAACTCGACGGACGTGCCTTGACGGGATCGAGCAACGACCAGTCGCCTCCCTCCAGTTCATAGCCTTTCGGGAACGGCGGCCGCAGCTCCAGCCCCAGCGAGCGCAGCACGCGGTCGTCGCGGTAATAGCATTGCAGCACCACGCGAACGAGCGTGGCGGCGTCCGTTCCGCCGGAGGCGCGGAATTGCTGGGCAACGGCGTCGCGGCGTGCCGCATCCAGACTGGCGAGCGGCTGGCCGGCGAGCCGCGCCAGACGATCGAGCGCGGCGCGGACCGCCGGCGCGTCGCGGCCGAGCGTGGCCAGCATGTCGGCCTGAATGACCGCGTCGTCGGCGCCGGGCACATTGTATTCGGTGCTGGCCGGAATGATCATCGCGGCGATCACGCGCAAATCGTCACGTTGAGGGGCTGTGAGATTTGTTTCCACTGATATGACTGCCTCAATCTCAATCGAACAAATTGGCGAGACGCTGCTTCATCTGGTCGGCGACGTAGAGCGCGATGGCCTGGATCGTCGAGGTCGGATTGACGCCGCCTGAGGTGACGAACACGCTGCCGTCGACGATGAACAGATTCTTCACATCGTGCGACCTGCCCCATTCGTTGACCACCGATCGCTTCGGATCGGTGCCCATGCGCGCGGTGCCGAGCAGATGCCAGCCGCCATAGAGGATCGGAGCATTGACGCAGATGTCGGTCGCGCCGGCCGCGGCCAACACCTGCTTGGCCCTGACGATGCCATGCTCCATCATCTTCGCGCTGTTCTTGCTGATGGTGTAATCGACGCGCGGCGCCGGAATGCCGTGGCTATCCTTCAGGACGGGATCCAGCGTGACACGGTTATGTTCCTCCGGCAGATCCTCGCAGATCGCCGACGCGGCAATACGGTGACCGTTGAGCTTGCGAAAGACGCGGTGGTGATCCGCGCCCCATGGCAGAATGCCCTTGGCCTCGCTGGCGACGGCTTCGAACACCGGCCCGGCACCACGGCCGAACTGGATGGCATAGCCACGCACGAAGTCCCGCGAAGGGTCCGTCTCGTAAAATTCCTTGCTCCAGAGACATGTCGGCGGCGCGCGGTTGCTGTCGGTCGGCTCTTCGACATAGCCGTAGACCTGGCTGTACGGATGAAACATCAGGTTCTTGCCGACCAGTCCGCTTGAATTGGCTAACCCGTTCGGGAAACGGTTGGAGGCCGAGTTCAACAGCAGTCGCGGCGTGCCGATGCCGTTGCAGGCGATCACCACGACTTCGGCGGCCTGGAATTGCTCGACGCCATCCTTGTCGTAATAGATCACGCCGGATGCCATGCCCTCGTCGTTGGTGACGATCTCGCGCACCCGGCAATGCGTGCGCAGCTCGACACCAGCGCGCAACGCCAACGGCCAATAGGTGATGTCGGTGCTGGCTTTCGCGCCCTGCGCGCAGGCCGGCGTGCAATGGCCGAGGTTGATGCAGCGGGCCCGCCCCTCGTAATCCATGGTTGCAACCGTCGTGTCCGACGGCCACCAGTGCCAGCCGAGCTTGTTCATCGCCTTGCCAAGGATCGCGCCCGAGCGGCCGAGCGGTTGCGGTGGCATCGGCGGATCCGTCAATGGCGAGGCGGGATCGCCTGATAGCCCGGAGGTGCCCATGATCCGGTCGTTCTCGGCAAAAAACGGTACCAGCGTATCGTAATCGATCGGCCAGTCGTCGGCGACGCCATCGAGCGTCTTGACGCGAAAATCGGATGGATGCAGGCGCGGCCAATGCGCGGTGTACATCACCGTCGAACCGCCGACGCCGTTGAAATTCACCACCTTGATCGGCGAATGATCGTCGTTGATGGGGTAATCCTCGGGCCGGGCGCGGATATTGGGGCTCGGCGAATAGTCGCCGTAAAAGCGCGCCTCCCAGTCTCGCCCCGTGCTCGGATATTCGGTTTAATTCATCCAGCCGCCCTGGTCGAGGCAGAGAATGTGCATCTTGGTCTCGGCGAGGCTCCACGCCACCGCGGCGCCGGAGGCGCCGGCGCCGATAATCAGGACATCGACGGGTTTGTTCATTCCCGCTCCGTTTTTTTGATGGTCCGATCGGGCAGTGAATTTGGTGTCTAGGCTTTGTCGGGTCCGACGCGCACCAGTTGCTTGCCGAAATTGGCGCCCTTCAACAGCCCCATGAAGGCATCGGGCGCACTGTCGAGGCCTTCGGTGACGAACTCACGGTGCTTGACCTTGCCCTCGCGCACCCACCCCGACATGTCGCGCAGGAAGTCGCCATGACGCGCGGCGAAATCGCTGACGATGAAGCCGCGGATGGTCAAACGCTTGGTCAATACGGCGCGCATCATCGACGAAGCCCATTTCGGCACATGCGCTTCGGTGTCGTTGTAATGCGCGATCAGGCCGCAAACCGGCACGCGGGCGAACGCGTTGAGCAGCGGAAACACCGCCTCGAACACCGCACCGCCGACATTCTCGAAATACACGTCGATCCCCTTGGGACAAGCTTCCTTGAGCTTGGCGGCCAGTTGCGGATCGCGGTGATCGAGGCAGGCATCAAAGCCGAGTTCTTTGGTCACGTAATCGCATTTGTCTTTGCCGCCGGCGATACCCACGGCACGGGCGCCCTTGATCTTCGCGATCTGGCCGACCGCCGAGCCGACCGCACCGGACGCTGCGGCGACGACGACGGTTTCGCCTGCTTGCGGTTTGCCGATATCGAGCAGTCCGGTATAGGCGGTCATGCCGGGCATGCCGAGCACGCCCACCGCGGTCGAGATCGGGCCGAGCTTGGGATCAACCTTGCTCAGCGCCTTGCCGTCGGAAAGCGCATGGGTCTGCCAGCCCGCCCGCGACAGCACGATGTCGCCCTTGGCAAAACCCGGATTGTTCGAAGCGATCACCTCGGAAACCGTGCCGCCTTCCATCACGCCACCGATCGGTACCGGCGCGGCATAGGATGGCCCGTCGCTCATGCGTCCGCGCATATAGGGATCGAGTGACAGCCAGATGGTGCGCAACAGCACCTGGCCTTCGCCCGGTGTCGGCAGCGCGTATTCCTCGACACGGAAATCCGACGCCTTGGGTTCGCCCACCGGGCGCGAAACAAGAACGACACGCTTGGCCTGGGACATCCTGGTTTCCTCCGATTTTATTTATTCGACGATAGCATAGCGCAGAAATGCCGCCCGATACTACGCCGTGATTTTTGCCAGCGCCGCGTCGAAAGCCGCCGCCGCGCTCGGCAGGTCCTTGAAGGACCGGATCAGCCGCGTTTCCTGCGCGTCCTTTTCCGAGATCCCCGGTCGCACTTCCACGAACGACTTGCCGCCCTCGATCATTGCGGCCGGGCCGCTGACGTGAAACTCGTGGGCCTCGATCGGCGCGTCCTTCAACAGCCAGACGCCCAACGTCACGATGTCGTTGCCAAGCCGATAGGAAATGTAGCGGTCGACCGCGACCGTGCCGTCGCGCTGCGAGCCGCCGAGCTTGGCATAGCCCTGGCTATCCAGCAGCTTGTGCGAACGAAACCCCTTGACGCCGGCCGACTTCGCCTTCGCCGTTTCCTCCGACAGATCGTATTTCTCGGCCATCGCCTTGCCGACCGTAGCCAATTCGCCGGATACCGCGTGCTCGAATTCCTTCAGCTCGGTACGAGGCTTGGCCGTCTTCCGCGGTTTGGCGGCGTCTCGCCGTTCGATCTCGGCGGCGCACTTGGCGACCAGATCGGTGGCGGATTTTCGTTCCGCATTCGCAAGCAAAGTTTTCAGATCCTTGTCTGCAAGTGCGGCAAGCTTTTCGTCCGACCAATCAACCATAAGACCTGCTTCTCTTTTCGGATTGTGTTGCGATACATCGTCTGGGGGAACGCGGCACGGAGACGCACGACGCGCATTCGCGCGGGAACCAGCGCTGCCTTGAGCGAACGCTAGCCGGTTTCGTGCGTGTTGTGGTGGCCTAATTAAGGCCGAGAACTAACCACCGCCCGGATAGTTCGGGCTTTCGCGGGTGATGGTGACGTCGTGGACGTGGCTTTCACGCAAGCCCGCGCCGGTGATGCGCACAAATTGCGCCTTGGCATGAAACTCGGCGAGGTTTCGGGCGCCGACATAGCCCATCGCGGCGCGCAAGCCACCGGCGAGCTGGTGCATGACATTGCCGACCGGGCCCTTATACGGCACCTGGCCCTCGATGCCTTCCGGCACCAGTTTTAGCGTGTCCTTGATGTCCTGCTGGAAGTAGCGATCGGCCGAGCCGCGCGCCATCGCGCCGACCGAGCCCATGCCGCGATAGGCCTTGTAGGAACGGCCCTGCCACAGGAACACTTCGCCTGGGGTCTCATCAGTGCCGGCCAAAAGCGAGCCGACCATGGCGATGTCGGCACCGGCGGCGAGCGCCTTGGCGAGATCGCCTGAATATTTGATGCCGCCATCGGCAATTACGGAAACGTTGGCCTTCTTCGCAGCTTCGACCGCATCCATGATCGCGGTCAACTGCGGCACGCCGACGCCGGCCACGATGCGCGTGGTGCAGATCGAACCCGGACCGATGCCGACCTTGATCGCATCCGCACCCGCATCGATCAGCGCCTGCGCGCCTTCCTGCGTCGCGATATTGCCGGCGATCACCTGCACCGCGTTGGACAAACGCTTGATGCGGTTGACCGCTTCCAGCACGCGCGAGGAATGGCCATGCGCGGTGTCGACCACGATCACGTCGACGCCGGCATCGATCAGCCGCTCGGTGCGCTCGTAGCCGCCCTCGCCGACGGTAGTCGCGGCCGCGACCCGCAATCGGCCCTGCGCATCCTTGCAGGCGAGCGGATGGGCAACCGCTTTTTCCATGTCCTTGACGGTGATCAGACCGACGCAGCGATATTGCTCATCGACCACCAGCAGCTTTTCGATGCGGTGCTTGTGCAGCATCCGCTTCGCCTCGTCCTGGCTGACGCCTTCGCGTACCGTCACAAGGTTTTCGTGCGTCATCAGTTCGGAAATCTTCTGGCGCGGGTCGGTTGCGAAACGGACGTCGCGGTTGGTGAGAATGCCGACCAGCTTGCCCGGTACGCCCTTGGCAGCACCGGTGACCACCGGAATGCCGGAAAATCCGTGATCGTTCATCAGCGCCAGCGCATCCGACAGCATCGCGTCGGGACCGATGGTCAGCGGATTGACCACCATGCCGGATTCGAACTTCTTGACCTGCCGCACCTGGGCGGCCTGGCCATCGACGTCGAAATTGCGGTGGATGACGCCGATGCCGCCGGCCTGCGCCATCGCGATCGCCATGCGCGCTTCGGTGACGGTATCCATCGCGGAGGCGATAATCGGAATATTGAGCGGGATGGCGCGGGTGACGTGGGAGCGGATATCGGCCTCTGAAGGCAAGATGTCGGAAAGACCGGGCCTGAGCAGCACATCGTCAAACGTATAGGCTTCGCGAATCCCCTGAAGTCCCTGCACTGTCGCCATTACCAACTCCATTCGGCGGCCTGTTTGCCGCAATTACCTCGGGATAAGCACCTTCTCCGGCGAAGCTAGTGGCTTCACCGGCGAATCGAGCCCATCGGTAGGGTTGGCGGCGGTCGATAGCATGACGGGCAGTTAAATCAAAGCGTTTGCCAGCCATGCACAGGGTTTTCAGGTCCGCGCGCCCCGTATTCCGCCGCCCGGCAGGAGCGGTCCGACGGCGAGCCGGTCCAGCTCTGCGCCTGTCGCAGGGTCACGATGATTTAGGTGATTTCCGCGGTTCCGCAATAGCTTGTGCGACAATGGGGTGATACAGCCCGGGCTCCCATTTCCGGCTCTCCTCCCCAAATCCTGATGAACAAAGAACGCCTGATCCCGCTCATCGTGGCCACTGCCTTGTTCATGGAAAACATGGATTCCACGGTCATTGCGACGTCACTTCCGGCGATCGCGGCGGATATCGGCACCAGCCCGCTGACCCTGAAACTTGCGATCACCTCCTATTTGCTGTCGCTCGCGGTGTTCATTCCGGCGAGCGGCTGGACCGCCGACCGTTTTGGCGCGCGGATGGTGTTCAGTCTCGCGGTCGCGGTCTTCATGGTGGGATCGATCGGCTGCGCGCTGTCGTCCTCCGTCACCGATTTCGTGATCGCACGCATCGTGCAGGGCTTTGGCGGGGCGATGATGACGCCGGTCGGCCGTCTGGTACTGCTGCGCTCGATCGACAAGAGCGCGCTGGTCAATGCGATGGCGTGGGTGACGGTGCCGGCGCTGATCGGCCCGGTGCTCGGGCCGCCGCTCGGCGGCTTCATCACGACGTATCTGACGTGGCACTGGATCTTCCTGATCAACATTCCGATCGGCCTGCTCGGCATCGTGATGGCGCTGCGCTACATCGATCCGATCCGCAGCGAAAACCCCGAGCGTTTCGATCTCTACGGGCTGGTGCTGGCGGGAATTGGCCTCGGCGGCATCGCGTTCGGGCTTTCGGTCGCGGGCCTCAATCTGCTGCCATGGAGCGTCGTCATCGCGCTGGTCGCGGTCGGCAGCATCTCGATGACGCTCTACGTAATCCACGCGCGGCGGACCGCTTCGCCGGTGCTGGATTTCTCGTTGCTGCGGTTGCCGACGATGCGCGCCAGCATCATCGGCGGCTTCATGTTCCGGCTCGGCATCGGCTCATTGCCGTTCCTGCTGCCGCTGTTGTTGCAGATCGGTTTCGGCCTGACGCCGCTCAATTCGGGTCTCGTGACCTTCGCCTCCGCGGCCGGCGCCATGGGCATGAAGACGCTGGCGGCGCGCATCATCCGCACCTTCGGCTTTCGCAGCATCATGACTATCAACGCCATCGTGAGCTCGGTCTTTCTGGCGGCCTGCGCGTTGTTCACGGTCACGACGCCATTGCTGCTGATCATGATCCTGCTGGTGGTCGGCGGCTTCTTCCGCTCGCTGCAATTCACCGCGATCAACACCCTCGCCTACGCCGAGGTCGAGCCGGGCCTGATGAGCCGCGCCACCACGCTGGTCAGCGTCAACCAGCAATTGGCGGTGTCTGCCGGCGTCGCCGTCGGCGCGGCTTCGGTGGAAACGACAATGTGGCTCCATCATGTGACCGAGCTGAACGCGAGCCTGTTCGCGCCGGCCTTCATCGTGGTGGCAGTAGTCTCGACGCTGTCGGCGTATTTCTTCTGGGAGATGCCCTCCGACGCCGGCCATCAGGTCTCCGGCCGCGGCCCGATCGTCATTCCGCCACCCGAGCGCGATGCCGAGCCGGAAGAGACCGCAGCCACCGAAACCGCCAATGCGCGGGATCAGCGACTGGGCTGAGCGTCAAACAAAAGCCTAGCGCGACGCCACCCGGCGCCATCGGGACTCGATGCGCGCCGTAATGGCACGGACCCGCGCATCGTGCGCGGCCCAGAACGCCTGGCTGGCCGCCGCCGTTCCCTGCCGGTAACGCGCATAGACCGCGGTCGGTGAAACCGGTTTCGCCGAATCCAGCACCGGCTTGGAAGGGGCGCTGGAAGGCGCCGATGCCACAGCCGGAGCGATCGGCGGAACACTCACAGGCGACACCGCGCCTCCAAGCGCGAACGGCGAGCCTAGCGCGGCAAGATGGTTGCGCGCCCGCTGGCAGTAAGTCACCGAGCGCGGCGTCATGGTCTCCTCGCCGTGGCCGGCGCGATATTTCATCAGGGCGCGGCACAGATCGCCATTGGCGAGACGCCAGGCCTTGCTGAGATAGATCACGCCGTAATGGATGTTGATTTCCGGTCTGGCGAGTTCGTCATTGCTACCCCTGAAGCCAAGCATCGCCGCCGTTTCGGGCCGGATCTGCATCAGCCCGATTTCTCCGACGCCGCCGATGGTCGACGGATCGTAATTGCTCTCGACATGAACCACCGCATCGGCGATGTCGGCCGGCAAACCGGTATTCTGCACTTCCTTTTCGACCAACGCGCGAACGACGGCCTTGAACAGAGCGGTCTGTCCCGCTTGGACGGCGCGCGCAGGCGAAGAATCAGCTTGCTTCGGCGGATCGGCGGCTGGCACCGGTGAAACTGTTCCCGTTGCGGCCGGGTCCGACGGGTTCGCCGCATGGGCTGAAACCGAAACGGCCGCACTGGCGATCGCGGCAAGCAAGCACGCCACCGAGACACGGGGCGACCGGTAGCCAACACGTGGTTTCGGCTCACGGCCGGTTCCGAGATATCCAGCGATGCCTTTCAACGACCCGTTCCCCACCCCAGCATCGCATTGTCCAACAGAAGACGGTTAACAGGCCCTGAGGCTCCGGCATGGTCGCCGACAAACCCGCCGGCAAAATGGCCGCGTGGTTAAGGCCAAGCGCAAGATGACAGCAGGATGACCGCCGGGATCAGCGTGCGGAATTCGAGGCCGAGGCGGCGCGATCCGCGATATCAGGTCTTTTCAGGTTCAATCGGGCAAGGCTGCTCTTCAGCATCGCGTCGTCCAGCTTGCCGTCATCCGACGCGCTAAGCGCGCAATGATACATGCGGTAGAACTGCAGGCCGTCATAGGCGACCAGCAGCAAATCCACTCCAGCATTGAGCGCTTCGGTGACGGCGGCACAGACGCCGTGCTCATAGATCGGGCCCATCACGAGATCATCGGTGATGATGATGCCCTGATAGCCCCATTGCTTCCGCAACAGATCGTTGATCACGCGCTTGGAATGCGACGCCGCCTTCGTCGGATCGATCGCCGTGACTGCCACATGTCCGACCATCAGATAGGCGCTCGAGCGGCTCAGGACCTTGCGGAACGGCAGCCAATCCGAAGCTTCGAGTTCGGCAACCGGCGTGGCGAGATCGGCGCGAAAGTGATGGGTGTCTTCCCGGATGCGCCCTAACCCAGGAAAATGCTTCACGGTGGCTTCGACGCCGGAGGCTTCCAGGCCCCGCGCATAGGCCGCCGCGATATCGCTCACAATCTGCGGATCGCCCGCAATTGCGCGGCGGCTGATCAGGCTGTTGAAGTCGAGCGGATTGGACGCCTCAGTTCGAAGCAGATCGACCACCGGCGCGAAATTCAAGGTGATCCCGAGCGACTCCAGTTCGCGGCCGTGGCTGCGGCCATACGCTTCGGCCTTTGCTGACCGTTCTGCCGACGGCAACGCCGCTAGCGTCGCGAGCGCCGGCAGCGATGTCAACGGTGGCGATAGATGCGAGACGATGCCGCCTTCCTGATCGGCGGCGACGATCAGTGACGGAAGCCCCGCGTCGCGCCGGATGGTCTGAAGCCGCGCGATTTCCGATCTCAGAACGTCGGCCGAACGCCCCCCGATATTGTGCCGGGTAATATAGATGCCGCCGATCAGCCCCTTCGCGGCGAGTACAGAAATCTCGTCAAACGAAGAATAGCCGACAACAAAATGCCGTCCCAATTCCCGCGCGCGCGGGCCATCGGCCTGAAGCACGGCGTGCTTGCGTAGATGAAAGACCGTCACCGCTGATGCCATTGCCAGCGGCGGCAGGCACCACAGCAGGACCAGAAGCTTTGCTGCGACGCCGCCCCGGCGCCAATATCCGCAACCGAGCAGCACGGCGATTCCGGCGAGTTCGCCGACCGCCAAGGCTACATCGCCCCAGCCGCGGATCATCGCGAGATAAGGATCATAAAGATTGGCGCTGACGAAGATGAGGATGGGCGCCACACACCAAAGGGCGATCGTGGCGATACGTTTGAGCATGCAAGACAGCCGCGTTGCGACGGAAGCCGACAGCCGGCCTCAGCGAAACGTCAGATATCAGAGACTTTGTGTCGCTTGCGTGTGCAGATCCGCGTTTGCACAAAACCTGCAAGACAATCCTGAAATTCTGCAGACACGAACAACCTCAACTTCGTCGTGGCCGGCGCTTGTCCCGGCCATCCACGTCTACTTCAAAGCCGTCAAGGAAGACGTGGATGCCCGGCACAAGGCCGGGCATGACGACGATAAAACTCCTTACGATTGCTTCTGTGGTCCGCCCCGAAAGCCGATCGCCAGCACGTAACGCTCCGAGGAATCCTGCCGGCTCGAGGCTGGCTTGACGTGCTTCACGGTGGCGAAGTCGCGCTTGAGCTGCGCCAGCAGATCGGCGTCGGCGCCGCTTTGAAACACTTTTGCAACGAACGTACCGCCGGGATTGAGCACGTCGGCGGCAAACGCGGCAGCGCCTTCGACGAGGCCGAGAATGCGCAGTTGATCGGTCTTGCGATGCCCCGTGGTGTTGGCGGCCATGTCGGACAGCACCACATCGGCGCGCCCGCCCATCATCGCAATCAGTTTCTCAGGGGCGTCGTCAGCCAGGAAATCGAGCTGCGCGAAGCTGACGCCCGGGAATCTCCGGCATCTCCAGCAGATCGATCGCAACCACCTTGCCCTTGCCATCGGCCGAGCCAGTGCGCCTGGCCGCGATCTGGCTCCAGCCGCCGGGCGCCGCGCCGAGGTCTACAACCGTGAGGCCGTGCTTGAGGAAATGATGCTTGTCGTCGATCTCGAGCAGCTTGTAGGCGGCACGCGAGCGATAGCCGTCCCGCTTGGCCTGTGCCACATAGGGATCGTTGAGTTGGCGTTCCAGCCACAGTTTCGATGACAGCTTGCGCTTGCCTCCGGTCTTTACCGTGACGTGCAGCCGGCCGGTGGTGTCTTTCGCCATATCGGTTTGCTTGCTCGTCATTCCCGAGATGCGTCCGCAAGGTGCAGACCTGTGCGCGATTGCACATCGCGAACTGCGACGTCGCGTTCCGCATCTTCGATGCGCCTCGGAATGACATTAGTGTGTACCGAGAACGCCGTCCTCGCGCATCATCTCGACCAGCATGCCCTCGCGAAGGCCGCGATCGGCGACGCGCAGCCGCGGCAACGGAAAGGCGTTGCGGATCGCGTCGAGGATGGCGCAGCCCGCCAGCACCAGATCGGCGCGCTCGATGCTGATGCAATGATTGTCGGCGCGTTCCTGATAGCTCATGGCCAGCAGGCGCGCGATGGTCGCGGTGATATCGGCGTTGTTCATCCAGATACCGTCGATCCGGCGGCGATCGTAGCGCAGCAGATTGAGATGCACGCCGGCCAACGTCGTCACCGTGCCCGAGGTCCCGAGCAGATGCATGTCTCTGAGATCGCCGCCATGCTCGGCCGCGAACGGCCCGATGTGGTTGGCGACTTCCTGCACCATCAGCGCGTAGGATTGCGGCGTGACGTCCCGGCCGCCGAAACGTTCCGCCAGGGTGACGACGCCAAGCGGGATCGACATCCACGCCTTGATCCGCGGCGCGGCGTTCGGCTCGGTCGGATCGCGCTCGATCCGGACCAGTTCGGTCGAACCGCCACCGATGTCGAACAGCACGGCGCCGCGCCCGTTCGGATCGAGCAACGGCGAACAGCCGAGCACCGCGAGTGCGGCTTCGGTCTCGCGGTTGATGACTTCCAGCCGGATCCCGGTTTCGGCGGCGACGCGGTCGCGGAAGCAGGTGGCGTTGGAGGCCGCCCGGCAGGCTTCGGTTGCGATCAGCCGCAAGCGTTTGGCTTTCCGGGACTGGATCTTGTCCCGGCAAATGCTCAGCGCGCCGATCGCGCGTTCGATCGCAGCGTCACTGATGCAACCGGTCGCCGAAATCCCCTCGCCCAACCGGATGATCCGGGAGAACGAATCCACCACGCGAAAACTGTCCCCGGACGGACAGGCGATCAACAGCCGGCAATTATTGGTGCCGAGGTCAAGCGCGGCATAGACGCCGTTTCCGACCCCCGGCGAATGGCCCGCTTCCGGCAGCGCCTGTCCCAGCAAGCTTTGCCCCAAAAAGCCTGGACCCGCCGCCGCGATCAATTCTTGCGTCCTCTCGCTGAGCGCAAGGCCATCGCGAAGCCGCGTATCGTCGTTCATTAAACTGTCTTTCCGCGGCCAACGGTGGCCGGTGAGGATTCCGTTCACCGAAACCTTAGCAGCGCCGGCCCCGGGCGCAACAGCGAGCCACATAGGACCATGCCCAATCAGGCGTTGTCGTCAGGGTGTTGCTGGTTTATCTGGGGGATAGGCCCGCAAATTAAGCCAAAGCCGGGCATTTTCAGGTCCCCACATGCAAGATCACACTTCGCCGTCGTCGCTCGAAAACGCTATCGCACTGCAAAAATACGGGGTCGGACAGCCGGTCCGACGCAAGGAAGACGACACCCTGGTGCGCGGCAAAGGCAAATATACCGACGATTTCAGCCTGCCCGGGCAGGCCTATGCCTGGATCGTGCGCTCCAGCCACGCCCACGGCATTATCAAGGGCATCGACACCTCCGCTGCCAAGGCCATGCCCGGCGTGCTGGGCGCCTGGACCGGCGCGGATCTGGCGCCTGCGAATTACGGGCCCTTCACCTGCGGCCTGCCGCTGAAGAGCCGCGACGGTTCACCCCTGTTGCAGACCAACCGCATGGCGCTGGCGACCGACAAGGTGCGCTATGTCGGCGACCCCGTGGCCTTCGTGGTCGCGGAAACGTTGGCGCAGGCCCGCGACGCGGCGGAATCCGTCGAACTAGATATCGAGCCGCTGCCCGCGGTGACCAATGCCGAGGAAGCGTCCAAGCCCGGCGCACCGCAGCTTTACGATCACATCCCGAACAATGTGGCGCTCGATTACCATTATGGCGACACCGCCAAGATCGATGCCGCATTTGCCGGCGCCGCCCACGTGACAAAACTCGATATCGTCAACACCCGCGTCGCCGTGGTGTCGATGGAACCGCGGGTCGCGATCGGTGCTTATGACAAGAGCAGCGAGCGGTTCACGATCCAGGTTCCGACCCAGGGCGTGTCGGGCAACCGGGCCACGCTGGCCAAGATTCTGAATGTTCCGGCCGAGAAGGTCCGCATCCTGACCGGGAATGTCGGCGGCTCGTTCGGGATGAAGAACATCAGCTATCCCGAATATACCTGCATCCTGCATGCATCGAAGGAAATCGGCCGGCCGGTGAAATGGACCGACGAGCGTTCGACCAGCTTTTTGTCTGATAGCCAGGGCCGCGCCCAGATCATTCATGCGGAACTCGCACTCGACGCCGAAGGCAAGTTCCTCGCGGTTCGCCTCAACGGCTATGGCAATCTCGGCGCCTATATCAGCGGCGTGTCGCCCGGGCCGCTCTCGCTCAACACCGGCAAGAACCTCGCCAGCGTCTATCGCACGCCGCTGCTCGGCGTCGACATCAAGACCGTGCTGACCAACACCACTTTGATGGGCGCCTATCGCGGCGCCGGGCGCCCCGAAGCGAATTACTACATGGAGCGGCTGATCGATCGCGCCGCCGATGAGATGGGCATCAACCGCCTCACCATGCGCAAGCGCAATTTTATCAAGCCGGCCCAGTTGCCGTTCGCGGCGGCCTCCGGCGTCACCTATGACAGCGGCGACTTCCAGGGCGTATTCAACAAGGCGCTGGAAATTTCCGACCATGACAACTTCGCCAAGCGCAAGAAGGAAAGCCGCAAGAACGGCAAGCTGCGCGGCATCGCAGTCGGCTCCTATCTCGAAGTCACCGCGCCGCCGAGCGGCGAACTCGGCAAGATCACGTTCGAGCCCGACGGTTCGGTCAAGCTGACCACTGGCACGCTGGATTACGGCCAGGGTCACGCCACGCCGTTCGCGCAGGTGCTGTCGGCGCAGCTCGGCGTTCCCTTCGACAAGATCACGCTCGAACAAAATGACAGCGACCTGGTGCGCTTCGGCAACGGCACCGGCGGCTCGCGTTCGATCACAGCGACCGGTCAGGCGATCGTGGAATCCTCGGCGCTGGTGATCGCCAAGGGCAAGCAGGCGGCCGCGCATCTGATGGAGGCATCCGAAGGCGATATCGAATTCGCCAATGGCCGCTTCACCATCGCCGGCACCGACCGCAGCATCGACATCATGGAGCTGGCGCGGCGGACCCGCGAGGACAAGATGCCTGAAGGCGTGCCCTCCTCGCTCGACGTCGATCACAACACCAAGGAAACGGTGTCGACCTTCCCGAACGGCTGCCACGTCGCCGAGGTCGAAATCGATCCCGAAACCGGCATCGTGCAGATTGTGCGCTACAGCGCCGTCAATGATTTCGGCACGGTCGTCAACCCGATGATCGTGGCGGGCCAGTTGCATGGTGGCGTCGCACAGGGCATCGGCCAGGCGCTGATGGAGGAAGTCAGCTACGACGAAAGCGGCCAGCCGATTACCGGCTCGTTCATGGATTACGCGATGCCGCGCGCCGGCGACATTCCGCTGATGGAAGTTGGCGATCATCCCTCGCCGGCAAAATCCAATCCGCTGGGCACCAAAGGCTGCGGCGAAGCCGGCTGCGCCGGCAGCCTGGTCTGCCTCGTCAACGCGGTGGTCGACGCGCTCTCGGAGTACGGCATTTCACACATCGATATGCCGCTGACGTCAGAGCGGGTCTGGCGCGCAATCCAGGATGCGAAGACGAAGGCGGCGTAGGCCGGCAACGAATAACGCTGCAGTTTCTTTCCGTCATGCCCGGGCTTGTCCCGGGCATCCACGTCTTTGGCGCTAAAGAAAGTCGTGGATGCCCGGCACAAGGCCGGGCATGACGAACTTGAAACTCGCGATGCGCAGGGTAGCCGACCGTCTATGCCCCTACGCCGCCGCACGCTCACGCGGCTGGTAGATCGCGATGTGATGGCAATGCGCCAATGGTGTCTTGCCATTGGCGATCACGAGCGCGTCGAGCTCGACGAAAAGGTGGCCCTTCTTCTCGTAATTACCGATGACTTTGGCCCGCGCGGTGATTTCATCGCCGGCCTTGCCTGCCGACAGCAACTGCATGCGGCTGCCGACATAAATCCAGGGGCCGAGGATCGCGTTGTCGACCAGCACCTTGTTCATCACCTTTTGCAGCACGCCGGGATGACCGAGCCCCTCGCGCGTATAAATCGGATCGTGTTCGCGGATATCTCTCAGATATTCGCTGGCGGCGTCGCCGGCCCAGGCGCGTGGCGCGCTGCCGAGCCATTTGCCCACGGCATACGATGCCGAACTGACCGGCCGCCGTTCGGTCACCGCAGGCGTGTCGCTGTAATTCGCCAACGAAAATGACGGCACCGAAGCAGGCAATGACGCCGTCCCGGTGGCGCAATGCTCGCCTTTGCTTTCGACGTCGATCGACAGCACGCCATCGCTTTCGCTGGCCGTGACGTCGGCAAACTCGCCATCATAGACCGGCTTGACGAAGCGGGCCTCGATCACGCCGCGTTCGAGAAACGCCCGGCCCCATTTGGCGACCGGCATGTGGATCATATAGGCCAGCACATCGACACCGGGCACCAGCCCACCGCTGAAACCGAACTTCCGCGCTACGGTATCGTCGTGAATCTTGTTTTCCGATTGCTTTGAGGTGTTGAAGGCCGACACACGGTAGGTTTCGAGCTGAGATGTCATGCCTGTTCCCTGATTTCGGCTATTTTTCTGGGCATAATCCTACGCCAACAAAGTGCCGTGGCAAGCCGGTTTCACCGGGTGTTTCCCTCGCATTTTCGCGGGCGATGGAGTACCACCCGGCACGACCGCAAACGGCCCCATAACCCAACCGATGACGCCTGATTTGACCACCACCCGCATCTATGTCGACGCCGACGCCTGCCCGGTCAAAGACGAAATCTATCGCGTCGCGGCCAGGCACGCTTTGCCGGTCAGCGTCGTCGCCGGCAATTTTATTCGCGTGCCGCAGGATCCCCTGATCGAGCGCATTGCCGCGGGTTCCGGGAATGGATGCTGCTGACGACTGGATTGCGGAACGCGCCGGCAAGGGCGATATCGTTGTCACCTCCGACATCCCGCTCGCGAGCCGCTGCGTCAAGGCCGGTGCCGAGGTGATCGCTCCAAACGGCAAGCCGTTCACGGAAGCCTCGATCGGCATGACCCTGGCGGTTCGTAACCTGATGACCGATCTGCGTTCGTCCGGTGAGGTCACCGGTGGCCCCAAATCGTTCGCACCACGCGACCGCTCGACGTTCCTGTCGGCGCTCGATCAAACCATTCGCCGCATCCAGCGCCAGCAGGCCACCCGGCCTGCCTTAAAACAAGATTGAAGTGAGCCTATGGCGCCCCCACTGATTCAACTGAAAGACATCAAGCTGACCTTCGGCGGGACGCCGTTGTTGTCAGGCGTCGAATTATCGGTATCGACGTCCGAACGCGTCTGCCTGATCGGCCGCAACGGCTCCGGCAAATCGACGCTGCTGAAGATCGCGGCAGGCCTGGTCGAACCCGACAGTGGCAGCCGCTTCGTACAGCCGGGCGCGACCGTCCGCTATCTGCCGCAGGAGCCGGATTTCACCGGCTTCGCCACCACGCTCGCCTATGTCGAAGCCGGGATGGCGCCGGGCGATGATCATTATCAGGCCCGCTATGTGCTGGAGCAGCTCGGCCTGCATGGCGATGAAGATCCCGCCCATGTCTCCGGCGGTGAGGCCCGCCGTGCGGCGCTGGCGCGCGTGCTGGCGCCCTCGCCCGATATCCTGCTGCTGGACGAGCCGACCAACCATCTCGATCTCACCACCATCGAATGGCTGGAAAGCGAACTCGGCAGCCGCCGCAGCGCGCTCGTGATCATCAGCCATGACCGCCGCTTCCTGTCCAATCTGTCGCGCTCGACCGCGTGGCTCGATCGCGGCCAGATCCGGCAGATCGACCGCGGATTCAGCGCCTTCGAAGCCTGGCGCGACGAAGTGCTCGCCGAGGAAGAGCGCGACCAGCACAAGCTCGATCGCAAGATCGTCAACGAGGAGCATTGGCTGCGCTACGGCGTTTCGGGACGGCGCAAGCGCAACGTCAAGCGGCTCGGCAATCTGTATGCGTTGCGCGAGCAACGCCGCGACTATCGCGGCGCCGCCGGCAATGCCAACCTTGCTGCCGCCGAAGCTGATAAATCCGGCAAGCTGATCATCGAGGCCAAGGGGATCAGCCGGAGCTACGGCGACCGCAAAATCGTCGATGATTTCTCGATCCGGGTACAGCGCGGCGACCGCATCGGCATCGTCGGGCCGAACGGCGCCGGCAAGACCACGCTGATCGAAATGCTGACCGGCGGCAACCCGCCGGATAGCGGCACCATCCGGTTCGGCGCCAATATCGAAATGGCGACGCTCGATCAGCACCGCGAAAGCCTCGATCCGAAATCGACATTGGCCGATGCCCTGACCGGTGGCGGCAGCGACAACGTCATGGTCGGCGGCAAGCCGAGGCACGTCGTCAGCTACATGAAGGACTTCCTGTTTGCGCAGGAACAGATGCGCACGCCGCTAGAGGTGCTCTCCGGCGGTGAACGCGGCCGGTTGATGCTGGCGCGCGCGCTCGCAAAACCTTCCAACCTGCTGGTGCTGGACGAGCCGACCAACGACCTTGATCTGGAAACCCTCGACGTGCTGGAGGAAATGCTCGGCGATTACGAGGGCACCGTGATCCTGATCAGCCATGACCGCGACTTCCTCGATCGCGTCGTGACCTCGGTGATCGTGCCCGAGGGCAACGGCGTCTGGACCGAATATGCCGGCGGCTATACCGACATGTTGAAACAACGCGGCGCCGATCTGAAGCGCGAGGCGGCGAAGACCGCGGCCGACGACCGCAAGGAGGCCGGCAAGGGAGCCAAAGCCAGCGCGTCTTCGGGCGCGTCAAAACGCAAGCTGAATTTCAACGAGAAGCACGCGCTGGAAACACTGCCGAAGACGATGGCCAAGCTGCAGGCCGAAATCGCCAAGCAGCAACGGTTCCTCGACGATCCCAATCTCTACAAAAAGGATCGCAAGAAATTCAATTCCGCCTCGGCAGCGCTGACCACGGCGCAGAAGGAATTGCAGGAGGCCGAGGATAAATGGCTGGAGCTTGAAGTGTTGCGCGAAGAGATAGAGAGCGCCTGACCGATGACCACATCCCTCGCCGCCAAAATCGCCCGTGAATATGGCACGCCGGCCGCCGTGATCGACATGGACCGGGTCGAGCGCAACATCGCCCGGATCCAGGCCGCCTGCGATGCCGCCGGGGTCGCCAACCGGCCGCATATCAAGACCCACAAAAGCCCGATGCTGGCGAAGATGCAGGTCGCTGCCGGCGCGAAGGGTATTACCTGCCAGAAGCTCGGCGAGGCCGAGGTGATGGCAGAGGCCGGGATCGACGACATCCTCATCAGCTATAATCTGATCGGCGACGAGAAGATGGCGCGGCTAGCCGCGCTGCAGGCCAAGGCCAACATGACGGTTGCCGCCGATAATTCGGTCGTCATCGCGAGCTTGCCGCAGGCGGCGGCGATTTCCGGTCGCCCGTTGTCGGTAGTGGTCGAATGCGACACGGGCCGCAAGCGTGCCGGGGTCGAGACGCCGGCCGAGGCGATTGCGCTGGCGCGCGAGATCGCGGCCTCGAAGGGGCTCACCTTCGGCGGCTTCATGCTGTACCCGACCGAAACCGGTTGGGCCGATGCGCAGACATTTTTCGATCAGGCTTTGGCCGGAATCCGCGAACACGGACTTGACGCGGCGATGGTTTCAACCGGCGGCACGCCGAACCTGAAAAATGTCGGCAAGCTCAAGGGCGCCACCGAGCATCGGCCCGGCACCTACATCTACAACGATCGGATGCAGGTCGCCGCGGGTGTCGCCGACTGGGACGATTGCGCGCTGAACATCTACTCGACCGTGGTCAGCCGCGCCGGTCCGGAGCGCGGCATCCTCGATGCCGGCTCCAAGACGCTGACCTCAGATACCGGCGGCGGCCTTGAGGGCCACGGCCTGATCCTCGAACATCCCGAAGCGAAGATCGCGCGCTTTGCCGAAGAGCACGGCTTTCTCGATCTCGCCCGCAGCAATACCCGCCCCAATGTCGGCGACGTCGTGCGGATCGTGCCCAATCACGTCTGTGTCGTCGTCAACATGATGGACGAGGTCGTGATGGTGCGCGGCGAGGAGATAATCGGGATATTGCCGGTGGCGGCACGGGGGAAGCTACGGTGATCTCCTGATGCCGTCATTGCGAGGAGCGCAGCGACGAAGCAATCCAGCTTTCCTTTGGAGTCCTGGATTGCTTCGCTGCGCTCGCAATGACGATCTGATCGGTTCATTTTGATTGTCCGGCTTCACTGAGCCACCTCAGCACGCCCCTACCCGCCGCCGCACCTGTCGCAAACGACGCCTGCAGCAGATAGCCGCCGGTCGGCGCTTCCCAGTCGAGCATTTCGCCCGCCGCAAACACGCCGGGCAAACGGCGGATCATGAAGCGATCATCGAGTTCGTCGAACGCGACGCCGCCGGCGGTGGAGATCGCGCGCGCGATCGGGGCGACGCCGTTGAGCTGTACCGGCACCGCGTTGATCCACGCGGCAAGCTCGGCTGCAGGGAGCGACGACGAGCGATACGCTGGAGGCCATCGCCGCCTCCTGCAACAATCCAATGCCGACCGGCGACAGATGCGCCGCCTTGCGCAGCCAGTTTGAAAATGACTGCTTTCCCCGAGGCACCGCCAGTCGCGCGGCAAGATCGCTGCGGTTAAGATCGGGCCGTAACGCAATGTGCAGCGTCGCCTGCCCTTGTGCGAGGACCGCTTCCCGCAGCGGCGCCGATAGCGCGTAGACCGCGCCACCTTCGATACCCGCCGCCGTGATCATGGCTTCACCGCGCGCAGCGTGCTCACCGAACGACAACGCAATGCCTTTCAAGGGCTGGCCTTGAAAGCGATCACGGAAGATATCGGACCAGGCGACCGTGAACCCGCAATTGGCCGGCAGCAGCGGTGAGATGGCCACTCCCTTGGCGGCCAGCGCTTCCACCCACGACCCGTCCGAGCCCAGTCGTGGCCAGCTGGCGCCACCGAGCGCCAGCACCACGGCGCGCGCCTCAACCGCGCGCGAGCCATCCGGTGTCTGAAACAGCAGATGGCCGGCGTCGTCCCAACCGGTCCAGCGATGTCGCAGCGCGAACTGCACACCATTGGCATCAAGCCGCCGCAGCCACGCGCGCAGCAAGGGCGAGGCCTTGAAGGCTTGCGGAAATACCCGGCCGCTGGAACCGACGAACGTCGGCTGGCCCAGTGCTTCGCTCCAGCCGCGCAGCGCGCTTGGCGGAAATGCCTCGATCGCCGCCTTGAGATGCGGCATCGCATTGCCATAGCGCGCCAGGAACTGTGGCAACGGTTCACCATGCGTCAGGTTGAGCCCGCCGCGCCCGGCCATCAGAAACTTGCGTCCCGCCGAGGGCATGGCGTCATAGACGGTGACACTGGCGCCGCCTTGCGCCAGCACTTCAGCCGCCATCAGGCCGGCAGGGACCGGCACCGATGATGGCGATGTGGGTTTGAGTCGGAGGCATCGTGTAATGTAGGCTGTATCGGCCGCCACAAGAAGAGTCGTCATGCCCGGGCTTGTCCCGGGCATCCACGACTTACTTTCCCTGATACTCAAAGACGTGGATGGCCGGGACAAGCCCGGCCATGACGAATGAATGCGGATAGATGTCCGGCGTTACAACTTCACGCCCGCCCTCGCCGCAGCCTGCGCAACATATTTCTGGGTCTGCTCGAACGCGCCTTGCAGGTTCTTTGCGTTCGACATGTCGCTGATCGCAGCAAAGTTCGCCGCGACCGCGTCCGGCGTCCATTCCGAGGCCGGCAGGTTGACGCCTTCGGTCTCCAGGATATTGATCACGGCGAAAGACCCTGCACCGGCGCCCATGATGGTGCGGGTCGGGGCGTCCTCGCTGAGCAGGAATTCCACCGCCGGCGTAATCGCCTCCGGCTTCATCAACGCCAATGCCTGCGGCGGCAGCAGTTCTTCGGTCATTCGGGTCGCGGCGGTCGGCGATATCGTGTTGACGCGGATGTTGTTCTTGCGGCCTTCCTCGGCCAGCACATTCATCAGGCCGACCATGCCGGTTTTCGCCGCGCCATAATTGGCCTGGCCGAAATTGCCGTAGAGACCCGACGACGAGGTGGTGACGACGATGCGGCCGTAATTGCGCGCACGCATGCCTTCCCACACCGCCTTGCAGCAATAGAAGGTGCCGACGAGATGCACGTCCAGCACCTTGGCAAAATCCGCGACCTCCATTTTGCCAAAGGATTTGTCGCGCAGGATGCCGGCATTGGCGCACAGCAGATCGACGCTACCCCACTCCTTGGTGGCGCGCGCCACCATCGCGGTGACCTGCTCGAAATTGGAAACGTCGGCGCCATCGGCCATCGCTATCCCACCCGCCTTACGGATTTCCTCGACCACGGCATCCGCCGGGGTCAGCGATCCGCCGGTGCCGTCGCGGGCGCCGCCGAAATCATTGACCACGACCTTGGCGCCGCGGCTTGCCAGCCCCAGCGCATGCGCGCGTCCAAGGCCATTGCCCGCGCCGGTGACGATGGCGACGCGTCCGTCAAATCTGATTGTCATAGGGAGAATTCCTGAGTGTGGGTTCTTTCGTCACGCCCTGGGTCCGGCCATGACGGGTGTGTGTTAAGCAAAATAAATCAAGCCGATCCAGTCGGCCACCAGCGCGGGTTTTTCCTCGCCCTCGATCTCGACCGTGACATGGGTCAGCGACTGCAATTCCTTGGGTTTGCGCAGCTTGGCTTCCGCCAAGGTAAAGCGACCGCGGACCCGCGAACCTGACCGCACCGGCGAGATGAAGCGCAGTTTGTCAAAACCGTAATTAACGCCCATCGTGGTGCCTTCGATCACCGGCATCACCTCATAGGACATGATGCTCATCAGTGACATCGTCAGAAAGCCGTGCGCGATCGTGGTGCCGAATGCGGTTTCCCTTCTGGCCCGTTCCGGATCGACATGGATGAACTGATGATCCTCGATCACATCGGCGTAGACGTCGATCCGCTTCTGATCGACCACATGCCACGAGGACACGCCGACTTCATGGCCGACCATCTTCTGATAGGCTTCCAGCGAGATCGGCGGCTTCTTCCAGACTTCATTCATTCGTTCAGATCTTTCTTTCAACTTTCCGTGGATCCGGCCGCCCGCACCTTTTGCAGTTCCGGAAACTCCTCTTCGCGGAATTCCTGCCCGCGCAACGCGTCGCTGCGGTCATTGTCGTGTTCCAGCCGGCGCAACTGCACCCGGCGGATTTTTCCGGAAATCGTCTTGGGCAACTCGGTCACCAGTTCGATCTTGCGGATGCGTTTGAACGGCGCGAGCCGCGTATGCAGATGCAGAAAGATCGATAGCGCAGTCTGCGCCGAACGCTCAGTACCCGCGACCAGCAGCACATAGGCCTTGGGGATCGCGAGCCGGATTGGATCGGGGCTCGGCACCACCGCAGCCTCCGCGACCGCTTCGTGCTCCAGCAGAATGCTTTCCAACTCAAACGGACTGATCCGGTAATCGGACGATTTGAACACGTCATCGGAGCGGCCGACAAAGGTCAGGTAGCCCTCGTCGTCGACGAACACCACGTCGCCGCTGCGATAGAGATCGCCATCGGCGCCGCTCAATTTGCCGTCCTCGCCCTGATAGCCCTGCATCAAGCCGGCAGGCCGGTCAGCGCCAAGCAGCAAGCTGACCTCGCCCTCCTTGGTTACGTGGCCATCGCCATCGGTGATCTGCACGCGATAGCCCGGCAGCGGCCGGCCCATCGATCCGACCTTGACCTTCTGCCCCGGCGAATTGCCGGCCAGCGCCGTGGTCTCGGTCTGGCCGTAGCCGTCGCGGATCGTCAGCCCCCAGGCCGCTTTGACCTGATCGATCACTTCGGGATTGAGCGGCTCGCCGGCGCCGCAGACCTCGCGCAAGGAGACCTTGAAAGTCGCCAGCTTCTCCTGGATGAACAGCCGCCACACTGTCGGGGGCGCGCACAGCGTGGTGACGCCGCAGCGGCCGATGATCGCCAGCAATCCCTTGGCGTCGAAGCGCGGCTGGTTGACCACGAACACGGTAGCGCCCGCGTTCCAGGGCGCGAACAAGCAGCTCCAGGCGTGCTTGGCCCATCCCGGCGAGGAAATGTTCAGATGCACGTCGCCCGGCTGCAGGCCAAGCCAGTACATCGTCGAGAGACCACCGACGGGATAGCTGCGCTGGCTGTGCCGCACCAGTTTTGGTTTGGCCGTGGTGCCCGAGGTGAAATAGAGCAGCATCGGGTCTTCAGCGTTGGTCGGACCGTCCGGTTTGAAATCCTCCGGAAAGGTTGCAGCCTGCTCGAAGGGCAGCCAGCCTTCATGGTTTGACGACGCGCCGACCGCAATACGGACCAGTCTGTCGCCGCCGAGGCCTGCGAATTTCGCCACCTGATCCTGCGAAGCCACCACGACCCTGGCGCGGCCGCGATCGAGCCGGTCCTGCAATTCGTCCGGGGTCAGCAGGGTCGTTGCCGGGATCACCACCGCGCCGAGTTTGATCGCCGCCAGCATGGTCTCCCACAGCGGCACGACATTGCCGAGCAACAGCAACAGATGGTCGCCGCGCTTGAGGCCCTGCGCGCGCAGGAAGTTTGCCACCTGGTTGGAACGGCGCGACAATACCGCGAACGAAAGTTTTGTCTCTTTGTTGCTGCCGGCATCGACGATCCACAGCGCGGGACGATCCTTGCTGTCGGCATTACGCGCCAATTCCGCGTCGAACCAGTCCAGCGCCCAGTTGAATGGCACCGGATCAGGCCAGCGGAAGCCTTTTACCGCGGTATCGTAATCAGTTCGGTGTTTGAGCAGGAAGGCGCGCGCGTCCTGGAATGTGGTCATGGCGTTTCAGCCTTTTCCAGCAAGGCTGCGCACGTGCTGAACGATACCGGAGAAATCAACTCCGCCATGTCCAGCCGCGTCGAACGCCTTGTAGATCTCCTGTGCATGCTTGCCGAGCGGGGTCGCGGCGCCCGCGGCTTTGGCGGCATCTTGCGCCAGGGTCAGGTCCTTCACCATCAACGCCGAGGCAAAGCCGGGCTTGTAGTCGTTATTGGCCGGCGACGTCGGTACCGGACCCGGCACGGGGCAGTATGTCGTCAGCGACCAGCATTGCCCCGACGAGGTCGAAGCGACATCGAACAGCGCCTGATGCGACAGGCCGAGTTTTTCGGCGAGCGCAAAGGCTTCGCTCACCGCGATCATGGAGACGCCGAGGATCATGTTGTTGCAGATCTTGGCGGCCTGCCCTGCGCCGGCGCCGCCGCAATGCACGATTTTCTTGCCCATGTTTTCCAGCACGGGCTTTGCCGCCGCAAACGCCTTGTCCTCGCCGCCGCACATGAAGGTCAAGGTTGCGCCCTTGGCGCCTCCGGTACCGCCCGACACCGGCGCATCGACCGAAGCAATGCCGTGTTTGGCCGCCAGCGCGTGCGCCTGCTTGGAGCTTTCAACATCGATGGTCGAGCAATCGATGATCAGGGCGCCCTTGCCCATCGCCGCGATCACGTCGCCCCAGACCGACAACACGTGCTTGCCCGCCGGCAGCATCGTGATCACGACATCGGCGCCCTTGACCGAGCCCGCGGCACTTTCCGCGATATCGGCGCCGTCGCTTTTGGCCTGATGGCGCGAGGCTTCCACCAGATCGAACGCCGTCACCTTGTGACCGGCCTTGACCAGATTGGCGGCCATCGGTCCGCCCATGTTGCCGAGGCCGATGAATGCGATATTGGCCATGTCAAATTCCCTCCATCCGCGCGTTTCTATTTTGATTGCTCGAATTTCAACTCGTCAGCCCCGATTTCGGCGAAGTAAGGCGCGACCATTTCCGGCGTCACATCCTCGATTTTGGCGGGCGACCACCGCGGATTGCGATCCTTGTCGATCACCGCCGCACGCACGCCCTCGCGAAAATCGTCGCTGGCAAACACTTGCAGCGCCGCGCGATACTCCCGCACCAGGCACTGCTCCAGCGAGGATGAACCGCGCGCCAGCCGCAACAGCTTGAGCGTCACCACCATGCCACGCGGCGATTTTTCGCTCAGCGTTTTCAGGGTCGCTGCCGCCAGTTCCGAGCCGTCGCGCTTCAGTGCTGCGACGATATCTTCCATCCGATCGTAGCCGAACCAGGCATCAATGTTCGACTGCATCGCGGCCACGGGACCTGAGGTCTCGCCGGTCGCGAAGCCCTCGATCAGCAGCTTGACCTCGCCTGACGTCGTGCCGGGGCGAAGCTTTGTCAGCACTTCGCGCAAGGGCGCCAGTTTGGCCGACGGCACCACCGCGTCGGCAAAGCGCGCATAGATCGCATCGGGACCGTTCATGGTCTGGCCGGTCAATCCGAAGTAGGTGCCGATCTCGCCCGGCGAGCGCGACAACAACCAGGTGCCGCCGACATCGGGGAAAAAGCCGAGACCGACCTCGGGCATCGCGAGTTTTGTTTTCTCGGTCACGACGCGGTGCCGTGCATGCGCCGACAAACCCACCCCGCCGCCCATCACCAGCCCATCCATGAAAGCGACATAGGGCTTTCGAAATTTGGCGATCCGCGCATTCATGACGTATTCCTGGCGCCAGAACCGCTTGCCGAGATCGCCGCCTGTGCGCGAGCTTTCGTAGAGCCCGCGGATATCGCCACCCGCGCACAGCCCGCGTTCGCCCGCGCCTTCCAACACTATCGCTGCGACCGCCGGATCGGCTTCGAATTGGTCCAGCGCGGCGTCGATGCCTTCAGACATTTCCAGCGTCATGGCGTTGATCGCCTTGGGGCGATTAAGCCGGATAATACCAGCCGAGCCCTCGCGCCGGACGATCAGATCGCCTTCGTCCGCAATGGCGGCAATGGAGGCCGTCATCGTGCGCCCTCGATCAACTTGCGCGATACGATCAGCCGCATGATTTCGTTGGTGCCTTCGAGGATCTGGTGCACGCGCAAATCGCGTACGATCTTCTCGATACCGTATTCGCTGAGATAGCCATAACCGCCGTGCAGTTGCAGCGCCTGGTTGGCGACCTCGAATCCGACGTCCGTTCCGAATCGCTTGGCCATCGCGCACAGCATGGAGGCATCGGCGTCCTTGCGATCGAGCGCCGCAGCCGCGCGCCAGACAAACGTCCGCGCCGCCTCCAGCTCGGTCGCCATGTCGGCGAGGCGAAATTGCAGCGCCTGGAATTCGTCAAGGCGTTTTCCGAACGCCTTGCGCTCCTTCATATAGGCCAGCGACTTATCGAGCGCGCATTGCGCACCGCCGAGCGAACAGGCCGCGATATTGATGCGGCCGCCATCGAGGCCCGCCATCGCGATCTTGAAGCCGATGCCTTCATCGCCGAGCCGGTTGGCCACGGGCACACGGGCATTCTCGAAGATCACCGCGCGGGTCGGCTGCGCGTTCCAGCCCATCTTGCGCTCATTGGCGCCGACCGACAGCCCCGGCGTGTCGCCCTCGACCACCAATGTCGAGATACCGCCCGGCCCCTCGCCACCGGTGCGCACCATCACGACGTAGAGATCGCTTTTGCCGGCGCCGGAGATGAACTGCTTCTGGCCGTTGAGCACGTAATGATCGCCGTCGCGCACCGCGCGGGTGCACAGCGCCGCGGCGTCCGATCCCGAACCGGGTTCGGTCAGGCAATAGCTGGCCAACAGCTCCATGGTGCAGAGCTTCGGCAGCCATTTATGCCGCTGGGTGTCGTCGCCATAGGCATCGATCATCCACGACGCCATGTTGTGGATCGAGATGAAGGCCGACACGGTCGGGCAACCCTGCGCCAACGCTTCGAAAATTAACGCGGCATCAAATCGAGTCAGCGCCGAACCGCCGACGTCATCGCGGATATAGACGCCACCCATCCCGAGCGTCGCCGCCTCGCGCATCACATCGACCGGAAAATGCTTCTCCTCATCCCAGCGGACCGCATGCGGCGCGATTTTTTCGGCGGCAAAGTCCCGCGCCATATCGCGAACCGCAAGCTGGTCCTCGTCGAGAGCGAACTGCATCCGTTATCCGCGCTAATCACACTCGTTTGTCATTGCGAGGAGCGAAGCGATGAAGCAATCCAGGGGCTGCAAAGTAAGTCTGGATTGCTTCGCTGCGCTCGCAATGACGGCTCTAGGTCCTACCGCTACTTCGCGTCAGTTCATCGTCGGGATCGAGAATTCCGCGCCCTCCTTGACGCCGGACGGCCAACGCGAGGTCACCGTCTTGGTCTTGGTGTAGAAGCGGATCGAATCCGGGCCGTGCTGATTGAGATCGCCGAAGCCGGACTTCTTCCAACCACCGAAAGTATAGTAGGCGATCGGTACCGGGATGGGCACGTTGATGCCGACCATGCCGACATTGACCTTGGCCGCAAAGTCGCGCGCCGCGTCGCCGTCGCGGGTAAAGATCGCAACGCCGTTGCCGTAGTCGTGATCCGACGGTAGCGCCAGCGCTTCGGAATAATCCTTGGCGCGCACCACCGACAGCACCGGCCCAAAAATCTCTTCGTTGTAGATGCGCATGTCCTTGGTGACGTTGTCGAACAGACAACCGCCGAGATAGAAGCCCTTCTCGTAGCCCTGCATCTTGAAGCCGCGACCATCGACCGCGAGTGTGGCGCCTTCCTTGACGCCGATATCGATGTAGTTCCGGACCTTGGCGACAGCCTCCGCAGTGACCAGCGGGCCATAATCGGCCGACGGATCGATCGAGGTGCCGATCTTCAAGGATTCGACGCGCGGAATGAGCTTCTCCATCAGCCGGTCGGCGGTGGTCTTGCCGACGGGGACCGCGACCGAGACCGCCATGCAGCGTTCGCCAGCCGAGCCGTAGCCCGCACCGATCAACGCGTCGACCGCCTGATCCATATCGGCGTCCGGCATGATGATGGCGTGGTTCTTGGCGCCGCCGAAACACTGGCAACGCTTGCCGTTCGCGGCAGCCCGCTCATAGATGTATTGGGCGATCGGCGACGAGCCGACAAAGCCGACAGCCTTGATATCGGGATCGTCGAGAATGGCATCGACCGCTTCCTTATCACCGTTGACGACATTGAGAATGCCGGCCGGCAGACCGGCTTCGATCATCAGCTGCGCCAGCATCATCGGCACGCCCGGATCGCGCTCCGACGGCTTGAGGATGAATGCATTGCCGCAGGCGATCGCCGGGGCGAACTTCCACATCGGGATCATTGCCGGGAAATTGAACGGCGTGATGCCGGCGACCACACCCAGCGGCTGCCGCAGCGAGTAGATATCGATGCCGGGGCCGGCGCCTTCGGTGTATTCGCCCTTCATGAGATGCGGAATGCCGCAGGCGAATTCGACCACTTCAAGCCCGCGCTGGATGTCGCCCTTGGCATCGGGAACGGTCTTGCCGTGTTCGCGCGCCAACAGCTCCGCGAGCTTGTCATAGTCGCGCTGGGCCAGTTCAAGGAATTTCATCATGACGCGGGCGCGGCGCTGCGGGTTGGTGTTCGCCCACTCGACCTGCGCCGCCTTGGCGTTCTCGACCGCGGCGCGAACCTCGGCCTTGGACGCCAGCGCCACCTTGCCCTGGACGTCGCCAGTCATGGGTTCGAAGACGTCAGCGGTTCGTCCCGACGTGCCCTTGACCTCGCGGCCGTCGATAAAATGTCCGATTGAGCGCATGTGTTCCTCCAAGACTGAAGAGCCGATTTTGGCGGCATCTTGCAGTCTTTACGGCGTTTGGAAAGGGGCCTCTCAACGCGGCGGTTTTGCGAAAATGCGTGGACGCGCCGCAATCCCGGCGCATTCGACCCAGGCTTCGACCAATTACGTAGGCCAATACCTTATGGCCGGGATAGCCGGGGCCCAAGGCCGCCTGCGCTTCTACCTCAGGCCCATTAACTCCGGGCCGGGGCCGCGGCCTTCCTGGAGCTTGGCTTCCTGGCCGGTCGTTTCGGGGCCACCGCGCGGCCGAGCACGGCCTCGCGTCCGGCGGCAAGAATCTCCTCGGAAAACTCGCCGGTGCCGGCGACACGGGCCATCACCAGTGTTCCCATCATGGTCGCGATCGCCGACATCGCCTGCTTGCGCGCCGCCTTGCGCGAAATATCCGGGATCTGATCCGACATCATGTCGATCATCTGCTCCAGCTTGGCGGCGAATGCCTTGCGGGTCTTGGGGCTCTCGCGGGCGATTTCCGCGCCCAGCGTCGGAATCGCGCAACCGTGACCGGGATCGTCGCGATGCACCGGGGTCAGGTAGGAATCCACAATCATCGCCAAACGCTTGTCCGGAGCCGTCGTTTCGCCGATCTTGCGCCAGCGCTCGGTCGAGCGGTCCATCGCATGGGCAAACGCCTCGATGACCAGCGCTTCGCGCGAGTCGAAATGGGCATAGAATCCGCCATGGGTCAGACCGGCGTCCTTCATCAAATCGGCGACGCCGATGCCATGGGCGCCCTTCTCGCGCAGCCGCACCGAGGCCCGCTTCACGATCCGGGCGTGGGTTTCGAGCTTATGTTCCCTGGAATAGCGCATAGGTGGTCCTATTGAATGTCTGCAGTCATATAATAACACCGGATACCGCAAAAAGCTCCATTTTGTTTGTCGCACCTGGCGGTCGGAGCCGGGCCGCCGCTTCATTGCCATCATCAGGCCGGGCGGGTCCCACCCGTGGCAACCCTTGACAAGACTGGGGATTGCCCGGGAAGTGATGCAAAGTACCCGGCATCCTCACGAATGCGAGACCTTCCATGTCCATGCTCAATCCCCATTGCGGCGTCGATCGCGACCCGCGCGGCGTCGTCCGGCTGACGATCAGCAATGCCGGATCGCTCAACATCCTTGGAACACCTGTGATCAACGCCGTCCGCGAAGGACTGGAAACGCTGGCAAAGGACCAGGACATTCGCGTGCTGGTGCTGGCGGGCCAGAGCGAAAAAAGCATGATCGGCGGCGCCGACATCAAGGAGATGGCGAAGCTCGAGCAGAAATCGGCGGAGAAATTCATCACCGGCTTGCGCGATCTCTGCGAAGCCGTGCGGGCGTTTCCGGCGCCGGTGATCGCGCGGATGCCGGGCTGGTGTCTCGGCGGCGGCCTCGAAGTCGCCGCCGCCTGTGATTTTCGGGTCGCCGCCCACGACGCCAAATTCGGAATGCCGGAAGTCAGGGTCGGCATCCCCTCGGTCATCCATGCGGCATTGTTGCCGCGGCTGATCGGCTGGGGCCGCGCCCGCTGGCTGCTGATGACCGCCGAAAACATCGACGCCCCGACCGCTTTGGCCTGGGGATTGATCGACGTGATGGCGCCGCAAGGCGGCCTCGATGCCGCGGTCGAGCGCGTTATCGCGATGTTGCTGGAATGCGGCCCAGGCGCGCTGCGGGCGCAAAAAGACCTGCTCCGGCAATGGGAAGAACTGCCGCTGAAGGAATCGGTCGACCTCAGCATCGGCGCGTTCGGACGGTCATTCGTCGGCGGCGAGCCGCAGCGGCTGATGCAGGGTTTTATCGATAGAAAGCGATAAGTTCGTCATCGCCTATGAATGCGTCATGCCCGCGCAGGCGGGCATGACGGCTACCCCTTCACGACAAATTTAGACCCTGCCCGCCGTTGCATTTTTTGCAGCGCATTATATGATGTCTATCATCCAAACAATTCGCGATAGCCAAGGAGCACCGTCATGGCCACAGCTTCCGATCCGGTCGTCATCGTTTCCGCCGCCCGCACCCCGCTCGGCAAGTTCATGGGCGATCTGGTGCCCTTCAGCGCGCACAAGCTCGGTTCCCATGTGATCGGCGCCGCGGTCGAACGCGCCAAGCTCTCACCCGAGCGGATCGACGAAGTGTTCATGGGCTGCGTGCTGCCGGCCGGACAGGGCCAGGCGCCGGCGCGGCAGGCCGCCCGCGGCGCCAAACTGCCGGATGCGACGGGTGCGACGACCATCAACAAGGTGTGCGGCTCCGGCATGAAAGCGACCATGCTGGCCCACGACATTATCAGCGCCGGTTCCGCCGAGATCGTGGTGTCCGGCGGCATGGAGAGCATGAGCAATGCGCCGTATCTGCTGGCGAAGGCCCGCGGCGGCTACCGCGCCGGTCATGACCGGATCATCGATCACATGATGATGGACGGCCTCGAAGACGCCTATGAGGTCGGCCGCTCGATGGGTGATTTCGGTGAACAGACCGCGGAGGCCTATCAGTTCAGCCGCAAGGACCAGGACAGCTACGCGATGGAGACGCTGACCCGCGCCCGCAAGGCGGTGGAGAGTGGCGCGTTCCAGGCCGAGATCGCGCCGCTGACGGTGACGGAAAAGGCCGGTCCCCGCATTATCGGCAATGACGAGATTCCGCTTAAAGTCGATCCCGCCAAAATCCCCGGATTAAAACCCGCATTTCGCGCCAATGGCACCATCACGCCGGCGGCGTCTTCCGCGAATGCCGACGGCGCCGCAGCGTTGGTGCTGGCGCGCCGCTCGCTCGCCGACCGCGATGGCCTGCCGGTGCTCGCCGAAATCAAGGGTCACGCCACCCACAGCCAGGAGCCGCAATGGTTCACGACGGCGCCGATCCCGGCGATCCGCAAACTGCTCGACAAGGTCGGCTGGAGCGTCAGCGACGTGGACCTGTTCGAAATCAACGAAGCCTTCGCGGTGGTACCGATGGCGGCGGCACGCGATCTCGGCATCCCCCGCGACAAACTGAACATCAACGGCGGCGCCTGTGCGTTGGGTCATCCGATCGGTGCCACCGGCGCGCGGCTGATCGTCACCTTGTTGCATGCGCTCGAAGCAAAGGGCCTGAAGCGCGGCATTGCTTCGCTGTGCATCGGCGGCGGTGAAGCGACAGCGATCGCGGTGGAGCGCATCGTGCATTAACGCGGATGTCTGAAAACGAGGGAACTATGCCCTTTCAGTCGAAGGGCCGTTCGGTCATATGTAAGTTCAGGCAAATCAAGCAAACCTTCTGAGGCTCAATGATCTCGAATTGGCTGTCGGCCATCCTCGCCCGCCGTAACATCCACTACGGCTGGGTGATGGTCGGCGTTACCTTCCTGACCGCGCTGGTCAGCGCCGGCGCCGTCGGCGCGCCCGGCGTGTTCATCGTTCCCCTGCAAAAGGAATTCGGCTGGACCACCGCGCAGATTTCGTCGGCGCTGTCGATCCGGTTTATCCTGTTCGGGCTGATGGCGCCGTTCGCGGCGGCTCTGATGAACCGCTACGGCCTGCGCAATGTGACGCTGTCGGCGCTGCTGACTGTGGTCTCGGCGCTGATGCTCTCACTGGCGATGACGCAGGTCTGGCAGTTGATCCTGCTCTGGGGCGTCGTGGTCGGCATCGGCACGGGCATGACGGCGCTGGTGCTGGGCGCCACCATTGCCGCGCGCTGGTTTAACGCCCGGCGCGGATTGGTGGTTGGCATCCTCACCGCGAGTGCAGCGACCGGACAATTGGTATTCCTGCCGTTGCTCGCCCACCTCACCGAAGTGATGGGTTGGCGAACGGCGCTCGGCCTGATGT
This sequence comes from uncultured Alphaproteobacteria bacterium, assembly GCA_963738105.1. Classification (GTDB taxonomy): domain Bacteria; phylum Pseudomonadota; class Alphaproteobacteria; order Rhizobiales; family Xanthobacteraceae; genus Bradyrhizobium. Next base: position 59,064 of record CAVTWC010000043.1, read on the forward strand.
GCGGCATGCTCGGCATTGTCGCGTTTGCGGTCTTGATGGTGATGCGCGATCGCCCGGGCGATCTCGGATTGCGGCCGTTCGGCGATGACGGCAAGCAGCCGCTCCCGGCCCCCGCGCCGAGCAATGCGCCGATCGTGGCCGCGGCGCTCGGCACGCTGCGCGATGCTTCCAAAACACGCGTGTTCTGGATCCTGTTCGCGACCTTCTTCGTCTGCGGCGCCAGCACCAACGGCCTGATCCAGGTGCATCTGATTCCGATGTGCCTCGATTTCGGCATTCCGCAGGTGCAAGCCGCAAGCCTGCTCGCAGCCATGGGCATCTTCGATTTCGTCGGCACCATCGCCTCGGGCTGGCTGTCGGATCGCTACGACAACCGATACTTGCTGTTCTGGTATTACGGGCTGCGCGGCCTGTCGCTGGTGTTCCTGCCCTTCACCGACTTTTCGTTCTACGGTCTGTCGCTGTTTGCAATGTTCTATGGTCTCGACTGGATCGCCACGGTGCCGCCGACGGTGCGCCTGACCGCGCAGCGTTTCGGCCCCGAGCGTGCCAATCTGGTGTTCGGCTGGATTTTCGCGGGTCACCAATTGGGCGCTGCGACCGCCGCATTCGGCGCGGGCCTGTCGCGGACGGTGCTTTCAAGCTATCTGCCGGCGTTCTTTGTCGCCGGTGCACTGTGCCTGTTCGCCTCGCTGATCACGCTGGCGATCTCGCGTCAGCCGAAGCCGGTGGCGGCGTAGTTACGACGCCGCCCTCGTCCCGAGGAGCGGCACCTTGGCCGCGTCTCGAAGGATGATTTCCTGGCATCTCATGGTTCGAGACGCGCGCAAGAGCGCGCTCCTCACCATGAGGAACCGCGGCCTATGGTCGGATCGTCATGTTCGTCGCCGGGCCCGGGGTGCGGATCGGTTCGGCGAGACGGGCGAATTCGCACAACAGCGAGCGCGTCTTGCGCGGATCGATGATCTCCTCGACCCAGAATTTCTCGGCCGAACGAAACGGCGAGCGCAATTTGTTAAGCCGGTCCTCGATCTCTTTCAGTTTTGCCTTGGGATCTTCCGCCGCGTCGATGTCGGCGCGATAGGCCGCCTCAATGCCGCCTTCCAGCGGCAGCGAGCCCCAATAGGCCGATGGCCACGCGTAGCGCATCGAGAAGCGATCCGCAGGCTGATGCACCACGCCGGCGACGCCAAAGGAATTGCGCACGATGATAGTGCACCAGGGCACCGTGGTCTGGTTGACCGCGGCCATCGCACGCACGCCGTGACGGATGGTGGCTGCCTTCTCGGCTTCGAGGCCAATCATGAAACCCGGACAATCCATCAGATACACGACCGGCAAATGGAAGGTCTCGGCGAAATCGACCCAGCGCACCACCTTCTGACAGGCTTCCGCGGTCCAGGAGCCGCCATAGTGGAAGGGATCGCTGGCCAATAGCAGCACCGCGCGGCCTTCCAGCCGCGCCAGGCCTACGATCATCGAGCGGCCGAAATTGGCGTTCATCTCGAAGAACGAGCCTTTATCGACCACGGCGTCGATGATCGGGCGCATCTTGTAGACCTGACGGCGACTGCGCGGCACAGCCTTCATCAGGCTTTCTTCCGCGCGTTCCGGATCGTCGTCGCAGGGCAGTGTCGGCGGCAGCTCATAGACTGACGACGGCAGATAGGACAGGAAGCGCCGCGCGCAGGCAAAGGCTTCCTCTTCGGTGTCGACGGCGTGATCGACGCCGCCGGCACGGGTCTGAATATCGGCGCCGCCGAGTTCCTGTTTGGTCAGGTCCTGGCCAAGGCGCTTTACCACTGGCGGGCCAGCGACAAACATCGCGGAGTTCTTGGTCATCACCGAATAGTGGCTCGCAGCAAGGCGCGCGGCGCCGAGGCCCGCCACCGATCCCAATCCGAGACCGACCACCGGCACGCGGGCCATGTTCGACGTCGTGTACCAGTACCAGCGGGTGCCGCCGATGCCGCCGGGCAGATTGGCCGCGCCCTTGGTTTCGATGGTTTTGACCGAGCCGCCGCCGCCGGAGCCTTCGATCACCCGGATAATCGGCAGCCGGAAGTCATGCGCCATCTCCTCAGCCATCAGCGGCTTCGCCGAGATCGAGGCATCGGCCGAACCGCCGCGCACGGTGAAATCGTCGCCAACCACGACGACCGTGCGGCCCTCGACCTTGCCACGGCCGAACACGCAATTGGCCGGCGTCAGATGTTTGAGTTCGCCGCTTTCGTCATATTCGCCGACGCCGGACACTGCGCCGACCTCATGAAAGCTGTTCTGGTCGATCAGCTTTTCGATACGTTCGCGAACGGTAAGCCGGCCCTGGTCGCGCTGACGCTTGACCTTGTCAGCGCCGCCCATCTCGCGCGCGAAGGCTTCCCGCCGCGCGAGATCGTCGAGCTCCGGCTTCCAGTTCATTCGTACCCTCCGTCTTGATAATCTTATTATTATGCGTTGATACCGGAAGCGGCTTGCTCTCCATTCGAGCCGTGAAGATATCTCCATCGGTGCCTTCGAGCAGACCGGCAATGGCGGCGCTCAATTCCAGCAGCCGCGGCGCGACCTCCCGATGCAGCCGTGCCTCGTCGAACATCGCCGACAACAAGCCGATCGTGACCACTACGAACGTCTGATATTGCGGCGACCACACCGGCACCGCGAGGCCATTGATGTGCGGGCTCCATAGTCCGCAGGCGACGACGTAGCCATGTTCGTGCAGGAAGCAGCGATTGGTCTCGATGCGCGGCCGCAGCAGCTTGGCGCTCTCGGGAACTTCACGCTCCATTTCCGCGATCAGGGCATCGCCGATATCGGCGTCGAGTGCGGCGACATACGCGTGGCCTGCGGCGGTGGTGGCCATCGCGATTCGACTGCCGGTGCCCTCGTGCAAGCCGAGTGCATTCGCAGCACGGCCATGTTCGAGATAGACGAGATGGAAGCGATCCGGAATCACGAAGCCGACGGTGCCTGGCAATTGCTCGGCGACCTCCTGCAGCCGCTGTCGGATCAGATTGCGCAGCTGCAAGCCGCGCATCATCGAGGTGCTCATCGCAACCGCGCTGGGGCCGATGCGGTATTTCTGGTCGCGCGGCAGATAAACCAGTTGACCCATCCGCGTCAGTGTGTGCGTCAGGCGCGATACCGTCGAGCGCGGCAAACCGCAGCGATTGGAGATTTCGAGATTGCCCAATCGCGCCTCGTGACCTTCGAAGCAGCGCAACACGTCGAACGCGCGCGATACCACCTGGATCACATCGCCCTCGCCCGCAAGATCACTGGCGAGCATTCCCTGCTTACTAAGCCGCTCCGAGCGTCGTCCCATACCCTATCCAATTTCGCTATGCGGAATAAAATTCCACTTGCGGACAAAGCTACCTCAGGCAATCTGCGGCGACAACAGTAAGCCGAGGGCGCCCGCCCTCTCGATGCGCGTATTCCGTATACCAATCGCGCGGCGCTGTGCCGGAGAGTGGAATGCCAGAAATCAAGATCGTGACTGAGGTGGCGGGGCGCGTTTGCGCGCTGCCGGTTGACGTTGGCGGGAGCGTCGGCGACGGCGACGACATTGCATTTGTCGAAGCCATGAAGATGGAGATCCCGGTTGCGGCGCCCGCTTCCGGCAAACTCAAATCGCTCCTCGTCAAATTGGACGACGTGGTCGCGGAGGGACAGGTTCTCGCCATTATCGAGACCTGAGCGCCTCGTTTCTGAGCAAAATCGGCATGCGCGATTGTCGTTGGCGCGAATAAAGGCGCTCGCGCCGGTTTCAGTGTATGCCGATGCGGCGTAAAATCCGCGGGCGCAGAATGTCGCGCGTGTGGAATCAGCCATGAATATCTTGCCATCGGCCCCGATCCAGAAAGCCGATCATTGGACCGACGCCAAAACGCCGTTGCTGCGGTTCCTCGACGGCTGTCATCGGGATTTTGCCGCCGAGAACGCTGGCGCCGTCGCCAACTATATTCCGGAACTGGGCAAGGCCGACCCCGCGCATTTCGGCATCAGCCTCGCGACCATCGACGGTCACGTCTATGAGGTCGGCGACAGCCGAATCCCCTTCACGATCCAGTCGATGTCGAAGCCGTTCGTGTTCGCGCTGGCGCTGGATACGCTCGGTGCCGAACAAGTGGAGCGCGCGATCGGCGTCGAGCCGTCGGGCGATCCCTTCAACTCGATCCGCCTCAATGCCGACAACCATCCCTTCAACCCGATGGTCAACGCCGGCGCGATCGCATGCTCCGGCCTGATCCACAAGGCCAAGGGATCGGGCGCGTTCGACTATATCCGTCAGGCGCTCGGGCGCTTCGCCGGGCGCAAACTCGGCATCGATGAAGCGGTCTATGCCTCCGAAAGTGCCACCGGCGACCGCAACCGTGCGATCGGTTATCTCCTGCGCAATTCCGACGTCATTACCGACGATGTCAGCGCGGTGCTGGACGTTTATTTTCGGCAATGCGCCGTGCTGGTGACGGCGCGCGATATTGCCGTGATGGCCGCTACCCTGGCCAACCGCGGCATCAACCCCGTGACCTGCGAACAGGTCATGACCCCCTACGCGATCTCGCGCACGCTTTCGGTGATGACCAGTTCCGGCATGTACGACTACGCCGGCGAATGGATTTACCGCGTCGGCATTCCCGCCAAAAGCGGCGTCGGCGGCGGCATCCTGGCGTCGCTGCCGGCGCGGCTCGGGCTCGGCAGCTATTCGCCCAGGCTCGACAAGCACGGCAACAGCGTGCGCGGCATCAAGGTCTGCGAAGCGCTGTCGTCGCATTACGACCTGCACATGATGAATTGCAACGACAATGCCCGCAACAGCATCATCGCCGACTACGACCTCGGCAAAAGCTCGTCACGCCGCCGCCGCCGGCCGCACGAGCAACGGCTGCTCGCCGCCCATCATCACGACGTCCGCATCATCGAACTGATGGGCACGCTGACATTCGCCAACATCGACTATGTGTCGCGGCAACTCGCGGCCAAGCCACGGCCGTCCTTCATTATCTTCGACCTGCGCCGCGTTGCCGTGATCACGCGGCCGGCCGGTCGCCTGCTCGCCGAGGGCATTCGCGAACTCGCGGCTTTCAACGTCACCGCGATCCTGTCCGGCGTCGAACGATCCTCCCCGACATGGCGGGCGATCGGCGAATGGACCGAGGGAATTTCGAACCTGCGCAACTTCCGGCTGCTCGACGATTGCATCGAATGGGCCGAGGACCAGATCGTCTACCGCTACAGCGGCGCGATCGACACGCATGAAATGACCGAACTGTCCGAACAACCCTTGCTCGCCGGATTGAGCGCGCAAGAACTCGCCGACCTCGCTTCGCTGGGCACCATCCGCAGCTATGAAGCCGGTACGGCAATCATCACCGCGAGCGAGCCGCCGGTGTCGCTGTTCTTCCTCAAAAGCGGCATCGTCCATGTCAGGCTGCCGAACGGTATCCGGATCGCGACCCTCACCGCCGGCATGGCGTTCGGCGAAATGGCGCTGCTGGAATCGCATCGCTCCGCTGACGTGCTGGCGGACAAATCCGTCACCGCCCTCGAAGTGCCCTTGGCGGACTTCCAGCGGTTTCGCGAGAAAAACCCGAAGGTCGGCGAACGTATCATGCGCAATCTGGCGCATTTGCTCGCCGACCGCCTGATCGTCGCCAACACCAAGGTGAGCCTGCTGACCGCGAATTAGCGCCTCCCGCGGTACCGACCGGGAAACCCTTATCAGACCACGTCAGCTACCGGCTGCATGTCGATCGAAAACGTTTCCAGGAATTTCGACGTCATGATGTAGAAGCCGACCGAGAGCTGCAACTCGACCAACGCTCCCGGCGTCAGCTTGGCCGCGATGGCGTTGAAGGTCGCATCGGTCGGGCGGCGCAGCTTGACGATCTCATCGGCGAAGGCGAGCGCTGCGCGCTGCACTTCGTTGAAACAGGTGGCGGATTGCCAATTCTCCAGGGCGGCGTTTTGTTCGTCGGTGACGCCGACATTCTTGCCGATGCGCTTGTGCGCCACGATCTCATAGGGCGCTTCACAGAGAATGCCCGTGCGGGTGATTGCGAGTTCGCGGACCACAGGATCGAGTTCGCCCTTGTTGCGGATCGCGCCACCGAGCCGGCAGTACTGCTCAAAGTAACTTGGCGAATGCGCCATCATCCGGAAGATATTGGCGTTGCGGTTCTTGCCGAGGATTTCGCGTGTGCGGTCGTTGGCTTTGGCGGGATCGCTGTATTCAATACGGGCCATACTTCACCTTGGTTTTCCTGAACTTGTTATTGATTTTATCGGGCTTTAACTCAGCCCGAATCCTATCCGGCGTCTGACGCGAGAGCAACACGCCGGAGTCAAAATGCCGCCGCATTGCTGTTCGACCTTGGCACAGTCGATATTCGCTGAGTGGGGACTCTTCAAAGCGAATACTCGTCGTGGGGTGTTCCGAGTAAAGCATAACTGAGCCATCAGGCCTTTGCAGGCAATGATGACTCATGCCCGAGTCTAGGGAGTTAGACGTGAAGGAAGCCACCAAAAGGGCAGCCTCGGAAGCGTTCGCGCGAATGCTGGCGGTGACGGCCATGGTCGTCATCGCCGGCATCATCTTCTACTGGCGGTAAGGCCCGCCGTTACAGGCGTACATGCGTTGAAGCAATCCGGTGTTTGTTCTGCGTCTCCGGATTGCTTCATTCCACGCCTCGATAATCCTCAAGTCCCATTTGCCGCAATCTCATTTCGACTTGACGAAATAAGGAACCAGACGCCCGGTAAACAGCTCGAACCGCGCACTGACCCTGTCGCCGATCGCAAGATCATTGTCGCCATGGGCCATCATACGAAAACCCTCGGCGGCGTCGACGAGAATGATGTTGTAGGGCACATGCGCGCGGGTCTCCGGCGTTGCCGCCCGGCACACCAGCGACGTCGCATACACCGTGCCCTCGCCGCTGGCGCGTTGCTCCACCGGATCGGGCGTGCCGCACGCCGCACAGAAGCTGCGGCGAAAATATTGCAGGCCGCCGCAAGCGGTGCAGGATTGATAGACGATAGCGGCTTCGCCCTTGGTCCAATCCGCCGGTGCTGGTTTGCCGCTCATCGCACCCGCTCCAGAAACATGCTGACATGCGAGGACAGCACGCCGCCATCGCCATGCAGCAGCGCAATCGAGGCGTCCCTCACCTGACGATGGCCGGCGCGCCCTGTCATCTGCAGATGCGTTTCGACCAGATGCGCCATCGCACCGCCGACGCCGCAATGACCGTAGCTCAGGAGGCCGCCATGGGTGTTGAGCGGCATGGCGCCGTCGCCATTGAAATATCCGGAGCGTACCCGCGCCGCCGCCTCGCCCCGCCCGGCGAGGCCAAGGTCTTCCAGCAGCATCGCCAATGTGATGGTGAAGCTGTCATAGATTGCAGCATAGCGCACGTCCGAGATCGCGACGCCGGAAACAGCTTTTGCCTTGGCAATCGCGATCTCGGCGCCGAGTTCGCTCAAAGCCGGCGCGGCCGTAACATGCTGATGGGTATGCGCCTGCGCGCATCCCATCACGCGCACGCCGGATTCATTGGTGCGCTCGCGGCTGATGACAAAGGCAGCGCCGCCATCCGACACCGGACAGCAATCCAGCAGTTTTAATGGCAGCGCCACCGGTTTCGAATTCATCACGTCAGCCACCGAAATAGCTTCGTGAAATTGCGCGCCGGGATGCGTCAGCGCATGCTTGCGCATCAGCACCGCGAATTCGGCAAGGTCTTCCTGGGTCACGCCGTATTCATGCATGTAGCGCGTGGCGACCAGGCCGTAATAGGCCGGGATGGTCGGGCCGAGCGGCACCTCGTAGTCGGGATGCCCAACCTGCGCCAGCGCCAGGATCGAGGCGTCGCGGCTCTGCCCGGTCAGCCGGTTCTCGCCGCCGACCACCAGCACATGCTTTGCAACGCCGGCATCGACCAGCTGATGCGCCAACATGGTCATCGCAAGGCCCGTCGCGCCGCCAACTTGAACGGCGTGCGCATAGGACGGCCGAATGCCAAAATGCTCGGCGAACACCGTCGCCAGCATGATGTGCGGCGAGACGGTGCTGTAGCCGCAGAGAATACCGTCAATGTCCGCACGCTTCAGCCCGGCGTCGGCGATCGCAAGCTCGGCGGCCTGGCTCATCAGATCGAGCGACGACGAGCCTTCATGCTTGCCGTAGGATGTGAGACCGACGCCGGTGATGAAGCTCATGGTGGCGATCCTACAAGTCCGTCATTCCGGGGCGCGCTCTTGCGCGAGCCCGGAATCCATACGCCCCGTGTTGTTGTTCTGCGCTGAACGCTGTCACAGGGGTTGATGGTGTGGACGGCCCCCTACGGCATCGCGTTGTGCCAGAATGAGGTTGTTGAGATCTCAGACAAGGGAGCCGTCCGTGGACCAGATTATCCGCATTGGAATGGATACGTCGAAGCATTTTTTTCAGTTGCACGGGGTCGATGCCGCCGAGCGGCCGGTGCTGCGCCGGAAGCTGCGGCGCAATGACGTGCTGGCGTTTTTCGCCAAGCTACCGCCGACGATGATCGGGATGGAGGCCTGCGGCGCTTCGCATTTCTGGGCGCGGGAACTGCGCAAGCAGGGCCATGAGGTGAAGCTGATAGCGCCGCAGCACGTCAAGGCCTACGTCAAGCGCAACAAGAACGATGGCCGCGATGCCGAGGCGCTGTGCGAGGCGATGAGCCGGCCGACGATGCAGTTCGTGGCGGTCAAGAGCGAGGAACAGCAGGCGGCGCTGATGCTGCTCGGGCTGCGCGCGCAGTTGATCGCCCGGCGCACCCAGCTGAGCAACGCTATCCGCGGCTATGCGGCGGAGTTCGGCCTGACTACGGCCAGGGGACTGGACAAGATCGAGCCGCTGCTGTCACGGATCGCGCAGGATGAGACCGTCCCGGCGCTGGCGCGCGAGCTGTTCGTGCTGCAGGGCAAGGAATATGTGCGACTGCAGGAGGAACTGAAGGCGATCGACGCCAAGCTGCTGGTCTGGCACCGCGCCGACGCCTGCAGCCGGCGACTGGCGCAGATTCCGGGTGTCGGGCCGATCGGCGCCACCGCGCTGGTGATGAAGGCGCCGGACCCGCGCGCGTTTGCCTCCGGCCGGGATTTTGCGGCCTGGCTCGGGCTGACCCCGAAAGACCACTCCACCGCCGGTAAAACCCGGCTCGGCAAGATCACCCGTGCTGGCGACGAGGCGTTGCGCAGCATTCTGGTGGCGGGGGCGACCGCGGTGATCCAGCAGGCGCGGCGCGGGCGCGGCAGTTCGTCGTCATGGCTGACCGCGCTGCTCGCACGCAAGCCGCCGAAACTTGCGGCAGTGGCGCTCGCCAACAAGACCGCCCGGATCGCCTGGAAGCTGATGGTGAGCGGTGACAGTTACAACGGCGCGCGGATGCCTGCGACATCGGCGAGCGCCGCTTAAGAGATCGGCCGGCGGGCGAACATCGCCCGGTGGCCGGGCCGGAGCTGCAAAAGGGAGACAGATGGTGGGATCGATCGATCCGAGGTGCGAGACACTCCGTGGAATCCATTGGCCGAAACAGGTCGCGGGATTGTTTGGAATTCGCGTCGCGGAAACCATCTTGGCCAGTGGTCCAGCGCGACCGCATCAAAAGGCCGGACATATGGATGCAAGCGATCCGATCAGACCATCAAGAACTCTTGCAGCTCGGGGGCCGTCCACATATGGATTCCGGGCCTGCGCCAAGAGGCGCATCCACGATGCGCAATTGCGCATCGGGGAATGACGAACTTTAATTTTCGGCCCTCATGAACATGGCTCTCAATACGACTTCGGCATGCCCAAGACCTTCTCGGCAATAAAGCTGAGAATGAGCTGGGGGCTGATCGGGGCGATGCGCGGGATCAGGGATTCACGCAGATAACGTTCGACGTGGAATTCCTTGGCATAGCCGAAGCCGCCATGGGTCATGACCGCCTGCTCGCAGGCGTGGAAGCCGGCTTCGGCCGCCAGATATTTCGCGGCATTGGCCGCCGGTCCGCATGGCAGGTTCTGGTCATATTGCCAGCCCGCGGAGAGCACCATCAGCCAGGCGGCCTCCAACTCCATCCAGTTCTTCGCCAGCGGATGCTGGATGCCCTGGTTCATGCCGATCGGGCGATTGAACACGATGCGGCTCTTTGCGTAGTCCGAGGCGCGCTTCAGCGCCACCTGCCCCAGTCCCACCGCTTCGGCTGCGATCAGGATGCGCTCGGGGTTCATGCCGTGCAGGATGTACTCAAAGCCGCGGCCTTCCTCGCCGAGGCGATCCTCAACCGGAATTTCAAAATTCTCGAAAAACAGTTCGTTGGAATCAACGGGCTTGCGGCCCATCTTCTCGATCTCGTGCACCGCGACGCGCTTGCGGTCGAAATCCGTATAAAACAAACTCAAGCCCTGGGTCGGGGTTCTCACCTCTTCCAACGGCGTGGTGCGCGCCAGCAGCAGGATCTTGTTGGCGACTTGCGCGGTCGAGATCCAGACCTTCTGGCCGTTAACGATGTATTTGTCGCCGCTTCGCACCGCGCGGGTCTTGAGCTGGGTGGTGTTGAGGCCGGTATTCGGCTCGGTCACCGCGAAGCAGGACTTGTCGGCGCCGGAGATGATCGGCGGCAGCATGCGCGCGCATTGCTCCTTGGTGCCGAACACAACGACGGGATTGAGCCCGAACACATTCATGTGCACGGCGGACGCGCCGGACATGCCGGCGCCGGACTCCGAAATCGTCCGCATCATGATCGCAGCGTCGGTGATGCCGAGACCCGATCCACCATATTCGTCGGGAATGCAGATGCCGAGCCAGCCGGCGTCGGCCAACGCCTTGTGGAAGTCGGAGGGGAAACCACCCTCCTTGTCTTTTTTCAGCCAATAGGCGTCATCGAAGCGCGTGCAGATCTTCCCGACCGCGTCCTTGATCAATTCCTGATTGGCCGATAGCGCAAAATCCATAGGTCTAGTCCTGTATGCCGGGTGCGGGTTTGGTGACGCCGTCCCGTATCAAGCCTGCGATTTCGTCCGCCGAGAAGCCGGCCTCGCGCAGAATTTCCTCGCTGTGTTCGCTCAAGCGCGGCGCGAGCCGCTCGGGCTTTGCCGGCGTATCCGACCAGGTGGCGGGAACACGCATGCTGCGGATTTCGCCTTCGCTGGGATGACTGACCACGGGAAAGAAATTCGTCGCCGTCAGATGCGGATCGGTCAAGATGCTTTCGAGATCGTGCATCGGCAGTGTCGGGATATCGGCCTTGTTGAGCAGTTCGGTCCATTCCGCCGTCGTGCGATCCAGCATCATCCGCGCCAGTTCAGCATAGACCACGTCGATATTCAGCGCGCGTGCGGCGAAGGTCGAAAATTTCGGATGAGTGCGGAGATCGTCGCGCCCGGTCGCCTTGAAGAAGCTATCCCACTGCTTGTCGTTATAGACGATCACGCAGATATAGCCGTCGGCTGTCTTGTAGGGCCGCCGATCCGGCGACAGATGCCGCGCGTAACCGCCTTTGTCGAGCGGCGGTTCATAGGTGAGCCCGCCCATGTGATCGCCCATCACAAAGCTCGACATCGTCTCCAGCATCGGAATGTCAACGCGCTGGCCACGTCCGCTGCGCTCGCGATGAACCAGGCTGGCCAGGATCGCGCCAACGGCATGGGTGCCGACAATGCGGTCGACCAGCGCGTTCGGAACATAACGCGGCGTGCCGTCGCCCGCGATCGCCATCAGATGCGCCAGGCCCGAGCCGCCCTGGATCAAATCGTCGTACGCAGGCTTGGCGGCATAGGGCCCGTCCTGGCCGAAACCGAATACGCCGGCATAGATCAGGCGCGGATTGAGTTTCGAAACCACATCGTAGCCGAGTTGCAGCCGGGCCATCGCCTGCGGCCGCACATTGTAGATCAGCACGTCGGCCGATGCGATCAACCGCAACACGGCGTCGCGTCCGGCGGGATTCTTCAGATCGAGCGCGATGCTGCGCTTGCTGCGATTGGTGTTGAGGAACACCGGGCCCATGCCGGCATGGCGGGTCGGACCAATCTGCCGCGTCACGTCGCCGTCAAGGCTTTCGACCTTGATGACATCGGCGCCATAGTCGCCGAGCATCTGGGTGGCATAGGGCCCCATCAGCACGGTCGTCATGTCGATGACCTTGATGCCTTCCAATGGTCCCATGTTTCGCTTCGCTCCCGGTTTTCGCGCACGGGGCATTCGGCGCCTCGTTCGCGGGTCACGTAAGGGCAGGCCACGGACAATATCAAGAGCATCGGACGTATGGGGGTATGCGCGGCCCTCCACATTCAGTGTCGTCCCGGCGAAGGCCGGGATCCATACGCCGAGGAGTCGCAAGTAAACAACGGAGTCGAGGCCCGGAGCAACAACGGACGCCGGGGGTTATGGGTCCCGGCCTTCGCCGGGACGACGTTCCAAGAAATCCGCTTCTCAATCTCAGCCTCCTCTATCGCGGACGCGCGTCCGCGCCTCGCGGCGCTGTGCACCCGAGTTATGCCAAGACCTTCCGCCCAGAGGGCGCGGCGCGACCCTCAAAAAGAGGGCGCGGGGAATGCCGGGTGCCCGATGCACCCGCAGCCTCGTGCGCGCATGGTAGTGGTAAATGCGCACGAGTATTCACAGCGAGTTCACCGGAATCGCCCGGCATTCCCGCACGCAATGGTTTTACGGCTTACTTCGTGATCTCCCCGGCGATCGGCTGTTTTGCCACCGTCGCCTCGCGGATTTAAGGTTTTGCCCGGCCCGGTTGAGCCGAACGAGCCTCCGCAAGACTTGACGCCAGCGTCGAGGCGTCAGGACCACACGACTTCACCGTACGCAGTCACCCGCTCGCCAAGGCTTCGCCGGGCTTGGCGCCATTCGTCTTGCGTGCCTGAGATCGCTCACGGAGAGCAATCCGCCCTGCGACCCATCGCACGCCTGACGCTGCCGCGTCCACCGCATCTCATTCCGCGTCCGTGACGATCGCGATACGCCCCTCATGTGGAACGAGACGGCTATAATAGGCCGGTGATTTGGGTCGAAACGGAATCGAAATATTTTTCGATATGGGACTCGACAGGGCGACTACACCAAATCTAGCCGGTAGTGCGGGACTTTTTGCATTTGGATCGTGAACACGTATCCAGAACTGTCGACAGGCGTCCGGTTCAGCGCGCATTCCGGACTCAAGTCCGACGTTACGGTACTTCCGAGATGGGTCCATTTCCAGACCTGTACGGCGATCAGGCGCAAGTGGCAATCTCACCACAATGCAGATAGCATCGGCATCCAACTGAGAGCTTCGTCGTGAACATCTCGTTCGTCTCCTCGACCGCAGTATTCGCTTTGGTGGCAGCATGTGCCCTGACGTTAACATCCACAGCCGCACCTGGGGCTTGCCATGCGACGCTGCGCGGAGAGCTTGTGCCGGACGACAATCCAAAACAACGCTTTCGAGCCGCTCCTCAGAAGCTGCTGTTTTTTTCCCTCGATGAAATCGTGGAAGAGAACGGCCAAACGGTGGAGAAGAACTTTCAGTCGTCCATGCTTTCGAATGCCAAAATGACGTTTCCAATTCCGTTCGTGCTGAATGTCAATTCGCCAAAAGACTGCCCGAGGGAAGTTCTGCTCAACGTGCATGGCTCCGACCACGCCGGGTTTCATTATGAGTTTCCTATGCGAGGTCGGAAAAAAATCAGCGTCGAGAAACCTGAATTTGAGACTGTAGTTGTCTATCCGCCGACTTTATGAGTTCAGAAGGTCTAGCGGCTAGATGTCCGTTTCGGGTCAAAACGCGAAAAATTTAGTAAGAGCAAATAATTTCTGCTTCGCCCCGGCGAACGGACATTATCAGCGAACACAACGCGTAGGCTGGGTGGATCGATGCGATATCCACCAACTTCGTCTTTGAAAGCGAAAGGTTTTGCGAAGGGCTCGACTCATCCTACGAGCCACGATCACCGTCGTCCCGGCGAAGGCCGGGACCCATACGGCGAGGAGTCGCTATTTAGAGATGGAGCTAAAGCCCTTAGCGACAATGCACACAGGGGTTATGGGTCCCGGCGTTCGCCGGGACGACAAGACCCGCCCTACTTCGCGGGCTCCAGCACCGAGACGTAATTCGCCACTGCGGCGCCGCCCATGTTGAAGATGCCCGCGAGCTTTGCGTTCTTGATCTGCATGCCCTCGGGCGCCTGGCCGACCAGTTGCATGGCGCTCAGCACATGCATGGAGACGCCGGTGGCGCCGATCGGGTGACCCTTGGCCTTCAGGCCGCCGGAGGGATTGACCGGTAGCTTGCCGTCCTTCTGGGTCCAGCCCTCCTTGATCGCGCGTGCGCCCTGCCCGCGCGGCGTCAGGCCCATCGCTTCATATTCGATCAGCTCGGCGACGGTGAAGCAGTCATGGGTTTCGACAAAGGAAAGATCCGACAGCTCGACACCGGCCTTCTGCAGCGCCTGCTGCCACGCCACGGTGCAACCTTCGAACTGCAGGATGTCGCGCTTCGACATCGGCAGAAAATCCTGGGCGTGCGCGGTGGCGCGGATGTTGACCGCCTTGCCCATCGTCTTCGCCGTCTCGGCATCGGTCAGCACCAGGGCCGCCGCGCCGTCCGACACCAGCGAGCAATCGGTGCGCTTCAAGGGGCCCGCAACGAACGGATTCTTCTCGCTCTCGGCGCGGCAGAAATCATAGCCAAAATCCTTGCGCATCTGCGCATAGGGATTGGCGACGCCGTTCTTGTGGTTCTTGGCAGCGATCATCGCGAGGGCGTCGGACTGGTCGCCATATTTCTGGAAATAGCTCTGCGCGATCTTGCCGAACACGCCGGCGAAGCCGCCGGGAGTGTCGCCATCCTCCGGCAGATACGACGCCTTCAGGAGGTTCTTGCCGATCTCGGGTCCGGGCGTGCGCGTCATCTGCTCGACGCCAACCACCAGCACGACCTTCGCATTGCCCGAGGCGATCGCGCGGATGCCTTGATGCACCGCGGCCGATCCGGTTGCGCAGGCATTCTCGACCCGGGTCGCCGGCTTGAAGCGGAATTTCGGGTCGGCCTGCAGCACCAGCGAAGCGGTAAAATCCTGCGGCGAGAATCCGGCATTGAAATGCCCGAGCACGATCTCGTCGACATCGCCCGCAGAGATGCCGGCATCGGCCAGCGCTTCATTGGCCACGCGGACCACCAGGCTTTCGACGGTCTCGGTATCGAACTTGCCGAACGGCGTATGCGCCCATCCAACGATGCTGGCGGTCATGATCTTTCTCCCTATCCTGCGTGAGCGGATTTGTACCCTATCGTAGCTAATACTTCACGCCGGTTTCAGCAACTTCATGGCTCGGTTGCAGATCGCGGTGATGCCGGCCCAATTGCCCGCCCTGATGTCGGACGCCGGGCACAGCCAGGAACCGCCGACCGCAACCACGTTCGGACTCGCTGAGCCACGATGCCGCATTGGCCTCGCCGATACCCCCGGTCGGGCAAAACCGCATATCCGGAAACGGCCCCGCCAGCGCCCGAAGCGCCTTGATGCCGCCGGACTGCTCCGCCGGGAAGAATTTCACCAGGTCAAAACCATGGGCCAACGCCAGCATCAGTTCGGATGAGGTCGCGATACCGGGCGCGAACGGCAAACCACTGGCCGCCGCGGCTTTCAGCAGATCGGGCGTGCTGCCCGGGCTGATACCGAATTTGGCGCCGAGCGCTTGGGCCCGCGCAAGATCATTCGGGTTCAGGATCGTACCGATCCCGACGATAGCATCCGGCACTTCCCGATGATGGCTTTGGCGGCCTCGATCGCAACCGGCGTGCGCAGCGTCACTTCCAGCACGCGCACGCCCCCGGCAACCAGCGCTCGCGCGAGCGGCACGGCATCCTCGCGCCGTTCGATGGTGAGCACGGGAACAACACGGGCCGAACTCAATAGCGTCGCGAGTTGTCCGCTGGGCGCTGACGGGGTTGAGGCGTTCATGAAGAACCCTTTCGCGAGGAAGACTGAATTGATGGAGATCGCGGCGGCATCGCCGAGCGCGGGATGATGGCGCCGGGATGGCCTACCACCACACCTGCGAGGCGGTGCCCGGCGCGCGAGGCCTCGACGGGATCCGAGCCCGCCAGCCGCGCAGCGATATAGGCTGCGGCAAAACTGTCGCCGGCGGCGGTGGTGTCCACACACGTTTCCGGCGATGGGATCGGCTTTGATATCGTGCAGCCTGCCATCAAACCGCACGATGCTTTTGGGCTCGCTCAGTTTAAGCACCGCCTCGGGATTGGCGATACGCGCCATCAGATTTTCCGGTTTCTCATCAGGATACAGCGGTAACAAATCCTCGGTCGACGCCAGCACGATGATCGGCAACCTCGAACGCCCGGTCATAGGCCGCACGGGCCACATCGAGATCAGGCCAGCCCCGCGCGCGGAAGTTGGTATCGAAGGCCACCCGCGCGCCCTGTTGACGCGCTTGCTGGAGCGCCGCGATCAATCGCGCGCGCCCGTCCTCGGTATAAATCGATAGCGTGATGGCCGAGAAATAAATCACATCATAGCTGGCCAGCGACTTCAGAATGTCAGGGGTCGCAGCGAGGTCCATCAGGCTGCGCGCCGCCGAATTCTCCCGCCAGTGAAAGAAGCGGCGCTCGCCATTGTGGTCGGTCCGGATCATATAGAGACCCGGCAACTTGCCGGGCAACCGCGCCACTCGTTGGGTGCCAACGCCTTCGGAAGCCCAGTCTGCGATCATTTGATCGCTCATGGGATCGTCGCCGAGCGCGGTGATGTAATCGACGGCGACGCCGAGGCGCGCGAGATAGATGGCGGTGTTGAGCGTATCGCCGCCATAGCCGCGCGCGTAGAGGCCGCCTTCAGCCTCCCGTAGCTCGATCATGCACTCGCCGATGCAGGCCACCCCAGTCATCGCCGCATCCGCAAAGGTTTGCGCGAAATAACGCTAGGCGGCGAAAGTGCCGCCCAGTTCGTCCTCGATGTGAATCCGGATGATGTCGTCAAAGGTCTTTTCGGCCGTGGTGAAGCCGAGCTTGACCGCGCGCTTGGCGTCGAAATTCCGCGGCCAGCCGTCGACGATCCCCATGATGAACTGGTCGGGCTCGCGCTTGATCCGCGCGGCCACCTTGTCGCCTGCCACCCGCTTCAGTGCCGCAATCTGTTCGCCCACGGTCGCGGAAAGGCCGGGCATGGTGAGATTGCGCCGCGCGCCGGCGATCGCAGTGTCCATCGTCGCCGCATGGAGCAGGAAGCCGACCGCCGAGCGCGGCGTGGCGTGCCAGTGACGAACGTCCTCCGAAACCGGCAGGATCGCTTCCTTGCCGGCGAGCGGTTCGCGCAGGATGTTGGAGAAGAAACCGGACGCCGCCTTGTTGGGCAGGCCGGGACGGATGCAGATGGTCGGCAGCCGGATGCCGATGCCGTCCATGAAGCCGCGGCGGGAATAATCGGCCAGCAGCAATTCACCGATCGCCTTCTGGGTGCCGTAGCTGAGCAGCGGCGTATGGAAGAACTCGTCGCCGATCGCATCCGGAAATGGCGCACCGAACACCGCGATCGAGGACGTGAAGACCACGCGGGGCTTGTACCCTCCCCCGATCAGCCTGACCGCATCGAGCAGCATGCGCGTGCCGTCGAGGTTGATCCGGTAGCCCTTGTCGAAATCGAGCTCGGCTTCGCCGGAGACGATCGCAGCCAAATGGAAAATCACGTCGGGTCTATCAGCGACAAGCTTTTCGGCAAAACCCGCCACCGCGAAATCGCCGGCCACGATATTGACCGGAAAGCCGGGCTTGGCGGGGGTCGCCGGCGCCACCACGTCCTGCAGCGTCATGCGGGTGATATCGGTCTTGCCGAGACGCCCATCGCGCAACAGCCGCTCGACCAATTTGCGGCCAACCATGCCGGCCGCGCCTAGAACCAGAATGTGCACGTACCCAACTCCTTGTTGCTCTTACTTCTTTTCACGTCATCCCTCGTTCTGAGGAGCATCGCAAGGCGATGCGTCTCGAAGGATGGCCACAGATGGTGCACGCTGCCATCCTTCGAGACGCGCGCCAAGAGGCGCGCTCCTCAGGATGACGTCCAGAGAGCGCGAATACGCGACCCGCGCTTACTCTTTCACCGCACCGGTCATCGCCGACACGTAATGCTCGACGAAGAAGGCGTAAAGAATGACCAGCGGCAGAGAGCCGACCAGCGCGCCCGCCATCAGCGAACCCCATTTGTAGATGTCGCCATCGACGAACTCGTTGACGATCGCCACCGGCACCGTCTTGTTCGGGGTCGATTGCAGGAAGGTGAGCGCGTAGATGAACTCGTTCCAGCACAGCGTGAAGGAAAAAATGAAGGCCGAGATCAGGCCGGGAACGGCCAGCGGCACCACGATCTTGGTCAGGATCTGCCAGCGCGACGCGCCGTCGATCAGCGCGCATTCCTCAAGCTCGTAGGGAATGGTCTTGAAGTATCCCATCAACAGCCAGGTCGAGAACGGGATCAGCAGGGTCGGATAGACCAGGATCAGCGACAGCGGCGAGTCGAACAGGCCATAGGCCTGGATCACCGACGCCAGCGGAATGAACAGGATCGACGGCGGCACCAGATAGGCAAAGAAGATCAGGACGCCGACCGCTTCGGCGCCCTTGAACCTCAGGCGCACGATCGCATAGGCCGCCAGCACGCTGGCGGCAATCGACAGCGTGGTGGCACCGACCGCCACATACATCGTGTTCCAGAGCCAGCGCGGATACTGGGTCTCGAACAACAGCTTGCTGATATGCTTGAAGGTCGGATGGATCACCCAGAACGGGTTGTACTTCTCCATGTCGATCAGCTGCTCGTCCGGCTTGATCGACGTCAGGCCCATCCAATAGAACGGGAACAGCAGCACCACCAAGATCACGAACAGCGGCAGATAGAGCGTCACCAGACGTCGCGGCAACAACTCCAGATAGCTCATGCCATCGCTGTCGTCGCTCTGCACCGAGGCCGGCGCTTTCGAAGGCAACACTGAATCAGTCATTGTTCGATCCTTGCTGCCACTTCCGGCGCTGCATGCCGAACCAGGAAATCGCGATCGCCGCCGCCAGGAACGGGATCATCGCGGTCGCGATCGCGGCGCCCTCGCCGAGCCGGCCCGAGATGATGCCGCGCTGATAGCTCAACGTCGCCATCAGATGCGTGGCGTTGACCGGACCGCCGCGCGTCAGCGCCCAGACCAGCTGGAAGTCGGTAAACGTGAACAGCACCGAGAAAGTCATGACGACCGCAATGATCGGCGTCAGGATCGGATAGGTGATGTACCGGAAGCGTTGCCAGTTGGTGGCGCCGTCGAGCGTCGCGGCTTCATAGAGCGACGGCGACACGGTCTGCAGGCCGGCCAGCAAGGTGATCGCAACGAATGGAACGCCGCGCCAGATATTGGCGAAGATCACGCTGCCGCGCGCCAGATTGGCGTCGCCGAGGAAATTGATGTTGTGGTCGATCAGGCCCATTTTGATCAGCGACCACGAGATGATCGAAAACTGCGAGTCGTAGATCCACCAGAACGCGATCGCCGACAGCACGGTCGGCACGATGAAGGGGATCAGCACGATCGAACGGATGATCGCCTTGAACGGCATGTGCCGGTTGAGCAAGAGCGCGAGATAGAGCCCGATCACGAATTTGATGGCGCTGGCGATGATCGTATAGAGCAGCGTATTGAACACCGAGAGCCAGAAGATCGAGTCATCCCACAGCCACTGGTAGTTCTCGAGGCCAACGAAGATCCCGGTGCGGCCGATGCGTTCGTCGGTAAAGCTCATCCAGACGCCGAGGCCGAGCGGATAGGCCAGGAACAGGATCAGGAACGCCGCCGCCGGCAGCATGAACCACACCGCCATCCAGTTGCGGTTGACCTTGAGCCGCGCCCAAAGCGACGGCGTGTACGCGCCGGGAGCTTGTGCCGGCGCCGATGTCTGAAGGGTAGTCATGCCGCTCCAATTCCAAACCGGAAACCGACGCCCGGCGAGATGACAGGCTTTTGCCGGGCGCCGTTCCGATTTCTAGATAAAAACGAACCGGCGCGGAAGACCGCGCC
The DNA here is from genome assembly GCA_963738105.1 of uncultured Alphaproteobacteria bacterium. Taxonomy (GTDB): domain Bacteria; phylum Pseudomonadota; class Alphaproteobacteria; order Rhizobiales; family Xanthobacteraceae; genus Bradyrhizobium. The sequence continues at coordinate 79,151 of CAVTWC010000043.1, forward strand.
GGCAATCACACTTAGCGGAAGATGCGCTTGGCGGAACGTTCCGCCGAAGCCATCGCCGTCTTCACGTCTTCGCGACCGGTGCAGTAATTCGCGAACATATCGACCACCACGAAGTCGGCGATCGCCGCTGCGGCATTCTCGCCCATCTTGCCGATACCGGCCGGGGTCTGAGCCGTTTCGGCCACGTTGCGGTACGGCGTATTCTTGGGATCCGCGGTCCAGATCGGGTTCTTCTCGAAGCCGAGCAGGAACGGCGACAGATAGCCCTGTGCGGATTCGACCCAGGGATCGAACTGCGTCGGCTCCATCATGAAGGCGGTGAACGCCTTGCAGGCCTGCGGGAACTTGGTGAAGTTGTAGACCAGGATCGGGAAGCCAAGGTGCAATTCGCGCGTCTTGCCGTCGAGACCTGCCGGAAGATGCGCATGGTTCATGTCTTCGGCGATCTGCGGATTTTCCTTTTTCGCCGTGACATAGATCGAGATGCCGTTGGTGGTCAGGTAAAGCTGGCCAGCCAGGAACGCCTTGTTGTTGGAGCTGTCGTTCCAGGACGCGGTGCCCGGAACGAAATTGTCGTAGAGCCCCTTCACATATTCCAGCGACTTGGCGGTTTCCGGCGAGTTGATGACGACCTTGTTGTCCTTGTCGATCAGATTGCCGCCATGGGCCCACAGCGCCCAGTGCAGCCAGCCATTGGCGTCGCCCGAGGCGTGGCCGAGCGCAAAGCCGGCCGGCGTGCCGTTCTTGTTCAGGCCCTTGATCAGATCGGCAAAGCCACCGAGATCCTTGGGGAATTCCTTATGGCCGGCCTTTTCAGCCGCGGCCACGCGGTAGTTCACCAGACCGCCGGTGGCGGCGACGGGAATGCCGATCCACTTGCCATCGAACTTGCCGTAGGCTTCACCCGAAGCCGACCAGCCGCCGCACTTCTTGCCGAGATAATCGGCGACGTCGGACATGTCGACGCATTTGTTCGGGAACAGGAACGGCAGCGTATAGAGACCCCAAACCATGTCGAGGCCCTGCCCGGTGTTGGCCGCAACCGACGCCTTGGGCTGGATGTCATCATCAGGATTCGTTCGATACGTTGATGGTGACGCCGGTCGCCTTCTGGAAGGCATCGACGATCTTCATGAACGCGACATCTTCGGCTTCAACGAAGCGCTTCCAGCGCAACAGGTTGATCTTGGCGCCCGCTTCCGGCTTCCACTGCGCGGTCTGCGCCCACGCCTTGGCGTAGCCCAGCAATTGCTCGCTCGACATCGTTGCCGCGGCGGCCAGCATGGTGGCGCCGCCCTTGAGCAAGGACCGCCGATCCGGTGTAAACATCGTCATATTCCGTATTCTCCCTGTTTTATTGGCTCTTTGATCGACCAATTGCTTCGTTGAAAGTTATAGCCGCTTGCCGGTGGCTTCATCGAACAGATGGATCAGCGACGGGTTGGGCTTGAGCCGGACCTTGTCGCCCGGACTGAATTGATGGCGCTCACGGAATACGGCGACGACCTGTTCGCCGCCGAGCTTGGCAAATACCTGCGTCTCCGATCCGGTCGGCTCGACGACCACGATCTCGGCTTCAGCGCCGTCATCGGCGATCGTGAAGTGCTCCGGTCTGACGCCATACACGACGGCCCGGCCGTCGGAATTGGCCGGCGCCGAGGCCAACGGCAACTTCAGGCCGTTGGGGCCTTCGAACGTGGCGCTGCCGTTCGCCTTCACTTTGCCTTTGAGGAAATTCATCGCCGGCGAGCCGATGAAGCTCGCGACAAACTGGTTGTCCGGGCGATCATACAGTTCGAGCGGCGAACCGATCTGCTCGACGATGCCGTCGTGCATCACCACGATCTTGTCAGCCATGGTCATGGCTTCGATCTGGTCGTGGGTCACATAGACGGTGGTGGTCTTCAACCGTTGATGCAGTTCCTTGATTTCGGTACGCATCGCCACACGCAGCTTGGCGTCGAGGTTGGATAGCGGTTCGTCAAACAGAAACACCTGCGGATCGCGCACAATGGCGCGGCCCATGGCAACGCGCTGGCGCTGACCGCCGGACAATTGCCGGGGATAGCGATCGAGCAGCGGAGTCAAATCGAGGATCTCGGCGGCGCGCTTGACGCCTTTGCCGATCTCGTCGGAACTCGCTCCCCGCAGCTTGAGCGAAAATCCCATGTTGTCGGCGACAGTCATGTGCGGATAGAGCGCGTAGTTCTGGAACACCATTGCGATGTCGCGCTCTTTCGGCTGCACATTGTTGACCACGCGGTCACCGATCGAAATCGTCCCGGAAGTGATGTTTTCCAAGCCCGCCAGCATTCGCAGCAGGGTCGACTTGCCGCAGCCGGAGGGACCGACCAGAACCACGAAAGCACCGTCCTCGATCGGAATCGACACGCCGTGCAGAACTTCAAAGCCACCAAACGATTTTCGCACGTCGCGAATTTGGACCGACGACATCCACTTCCCTCCCTGTAATCCCTGGCGGCCTACGACGGATGCCGCCACCGTCCTGCTTATTTTTCTTCCTGTTTTCGGGCTGATCCGAAATCTGGTCGGACTGACAGTGTCCGCATTTTATACGGTTTTGGCAATTGTTCGATTAGCAATCCCTTGGTTGCGCTGTCAATATCAGTTTGTCCGAGCAATTGCCTGTGATATGAGCGCCTATGGGACGAAAACGCACGAAACCCGACAAGATCCGGCTCACCGAAGTCGCCAAACTTGCCGGCGTAAGCCCCATCACGGCATCACGCTTCTTCAGGAATCCCGAAGCGCTGTCGAGCGGCAAGCGCGCGCGAGTCGAAAGCGCAGCGAATGAGCTCGGCTATGTTCCAAACCTCGCCGCACGCGCGCTGGCGTCACAGCGGACCGAAGTCATCGGTGTCCTGATCCCGTCGCTGACCAACAATGTGTTCTCTGACGTATTGCGCGGCATCTACGATGCGCTCGATGGCAGCCGTTACAGCATTCAGCTGGCCAATACACGCTACAGCATCTTCCAGGAGGAAAAACTGCTGCGCCTGTTCCTCGCGCAAAAGCCGACCGGGCTGATTGTGACCGGAATAAATCAAACCGACGAATCCCGATCGATCATGGAATCGGTCGCCTGCCCGATCGTGCAGATCATGGAAATTGGACCCAGTCCGATCGATATGATGATCGGATTCTCGCATTATGAAGCTGCCAAAGCAGGCATTTCCCACCTCCTCGAGCAAGGCTATCGGCGCATCGGATTCCTCGGTGCGCGCATGGATCCACGGGTGCAGCGGCGGCTCGAAGGCTATCAGGCCGCCATGAGCGACGCGGATTTGTTCGACCCGCGACGTGTTGTCACAACGGCTACGCCAAGTTCCGTCACACTCGGCGGTACTCTGCTTGCGGATCTCCTTGCCAAGACTCCAGACGTCGAGGCTGTATTCTGCGGAAATGACGATATCGCTTTGGGTGCATTGTTCGAATGTCAGCGCCGGCGCATGTCGGTTCCGGAGCAGATGGCGATCGTCGGCTTCAACGACCTCGAATTCATGTCCTGCGCGGTCCCTACCCTGACCAGCGTGCGCACCAACCGTTACGAAATGGGCAGAGACGCGGCCGTGATGTTGATCGAGGCCGTCGAGGGCCGCCGGCCGGCGCAGCCGGTCGTCGATCTCGGATTTAGTGTCATGAAACGGCAAAGTTCGGCGCGGCGGACCTGAGGCCAGCCGCCAGCGGTTATGCAAAGTCAAAAAGAACAATTTGGTAGCGCAACCATTTTTCTTGGACTAACGTCGAATGCGCCCGAGCCGACGACGCGCAGCCGTCACTTTCGGGTTTGTAATGCGTATGATTTTGCGCAAGGTAGCCCTCAACGGACTATAAGAGCCTCAACGGACCATAAGAGGCTGCATAGCGGGAGAAACAAATGAAAAAAGACCTCAGCAACGGGCACGACACAGCCGGCACCGGCAAGCGCCGCAAACTCCGCTCCAGCGAATGGTTCAACAATCCGCATAACCCGGGAATGACCGCGCTCTACCTCGAGCGTTACCTCAATTACGGCCTGACCCGGCACGAATTGCAGTCCGGCAAGCCGATCATCGGCATCGCGCAGACCGGCAACGACCTTTCGCCATGCAATCGCCATCACCTTGAACTGGCGCACCGCGTGCGAGAGGGAATCCGCGCCGCCGGCGGTATTGCGATGGAATTTCCGATGCATCCGATCCAGGAGACCGGAAAGCGCCCCACAGCGGCGCTGGATCGGAACCTGGCCTATCTCGGGCTGGTCGAAATCCTGTTCGGCTACCCGCTCGATGGCGTGGTGCTGACCACCGGCTGCGACAAGACGACCCCCGCCTGCCTGATGGCCGCCGCGACCGTCAATATGCCCGCCATCGTACTGTCGGGCGGACCGATGCTGAACGGCTGGCACCAGGGCAAACGCACGGGGTCGGGCACCGTGGTCTGGAAGGCGCGCGAAGAACTGGCCGCCGGTGAGATCGACTACGAGGAGTTCATGAATATCGTGGCCTCTTCCGCGCCGTCGGTCGGCCACTGCAACACCATGGGTACCGCCTCCACGATGAATTCGCTGGCCGAAGCGCTCGGCATGTCGCTGCCGGGTTGCGCCGCGATCCCTGCCCCCTACCGCGAGCGCGGCCAGATTGCCTATGAGACCGGCACCCGCATCGTCGACATGGTCTGGGAGGATCTGAAGCCCTCCGACATCCTGACCCGCAAGGCGTTCGAGAACTGCATCGTGGTCAATTCAGCGATCGGCGGCTCGACCAACGCGCCGATCCACATCAACGCATTGGCGCGGCATATCGGCGTCGAACTCTCGATCGACGATTGGCAGAAATACGGTCACGACGTACCGCTGCTGGTGAACATGCAGCCGGCCGGCTTCTATCTCGGCGAGGAATTCCACCGGGCCGGCGGCGTGCCGTCGGTGGTGCGGGAATTGATGGCGCACAAGCGCATCCATGAGGACGCGTTGACCGTCAACGGCCGTACCATGGGTGACAATTGCCGCGAGGCACCGAAACCCGACAATGACGTGATCTGGGGTTACGACAAGCCGCTGGTCAAGGACGCCGGCTTCCTGGTGCTGCGCGGCAATCTGTTTGATTCCGCGATCATGAAGACCAGCGTCATCTCCAAGGAATTCCGCGACCGCTATCTGATCACCCCTGGGGATCTGAATGCGTTCGAGGGCCGCGCCATCGTGTTCGAGGGACCGGAGGATTATCATCACCGGATCGAGGATCCCTCACTCAATATCGATGAGCACTGCATCCTGTTCGTTCGCGGCACCGGACCGATCGGCTATCCCGGCGGCGCCGAAGTCGTGAACATGCAGCCGCCCGCGGCTCTGATCAAACGTGGGATCCTGTCCCTGCCCTGCATCGGCGATGGCCGGCAATCCGGCACATCGGGTTCGCCCTCGATTCTGAACGCCACGCCGGAAGCCGCCGCCGATGGCGGACTTGCGATCCTCAAGACCGGCGACAAGGTCCGGATCGACCTCAACAAGGGCAGCGCCAACATCCTGATCTCGGACGAGGAACTGAAACGACGTCGCGCCGAACTCAAGGCCAAAGGCGGCTTTCCAATTCCGGCCCACCAGACGCCGTGGCAGGAACTCTATCGCTCGACCGTTGGTCAACAAGCCACCGGCGCCTGCATGGAATTCGCGACGCGCTACCAAGACATCGCCGGCAAGGTCGGTGTCGCGCGGGATAATCACTAGGCAACGTCTCGTCGTCCCTGCGAACGCAGGGACCCATAACCCGTGACCTCAGAGTTAAAAAAGGTCTCTAGCACGCCGCCTGAACGAAAGTCCGCGCTGTATGGGTCCCTGCGTTCGCAGGGACGACTGGCTCAGCGCAGGTGCAAAACAGAAACTTATCAGGAGAACCACATGGGAGACCGTCTCAAGGGCAAACGCGCCGTTGTCACCGCAGCAGCGGCGGGCATCGGACGCGCAAGCGCCATCGCATTTGCGCGCGAGGGTGCCACGGTCATTGCCACCGACATCGATGAAAAGGGCATCGCCGCGCTCGCGCAGGAGGGTATCGCCGAGACGGCACGGCTCGACGTCCGCAACACGACCGATGTCAACGCCTTCGCCGGGCGCGTCGGCAAAATCGATATCCTGCTCAACGCGGCAGGCTTCGTGCACCACGGCACCATTATGGACTGTTCGGAAGAAGACTGGGACTTCTCGTTCGACCTCAACGTCAAGTCCATGCACCGGACCATCAAGGCGTTCCTGCCGGCGATGCTGGCAGGCGGAGGCGGCAGCATCGTCAATATCTCGTCGTGCGCGGCGCTACGCCCGCCGGCCAATCGCTACGTCTACAGCGCGTCCAAGGCGGCGGTTTCGCTGCTCACGCGCGCGATCGCGCTTGATTTCATCACCCAGGGCATCCGCTGCAACAGCATCTGCCCCGGCACGGTGGAAACGCCCTCGATGCTCGACCGGGCCGCCGCCGCAGGCCCACAGGGCAAGGAGATGTTCATCTCGCGCCAGAAGATGGGCCGGCTCGGCACGGCGGAGGAAATCGCTAATATGGCCGTGTATCTCGCCAGCGACGAAAGCGCGTTCACCACCGGCGTCGACCTTGTTGTCGACGGCGGCTACATGCTCTGACATCCAATCGACCAGAGGTTTCCAGAATGAACAAGATCGATCTGAACGGCCGCTGTGCCGTCGTCACCGGCGGCGCGCAGGGTTTTGGGCGCGCCATCGCCGAGCGTTTCGTCGCCTCCGGCGCCAAGGTCGCGATCTGGGATCACGATTTGCCCTTGGCCGAGAAGACCGCCAAAGAAATCGGTTCTTCGGTCACCGCCTTCAAGGTCGATGTATCCGATCTCGCCGCGGTCGAAAACACCCGCGACGCCACGCTGAAAGCACTCGGCAAGATCGACATCCTGGTCAACAATGCCGGTATCGCCGGCATCAACAAGACGGTCTGGGAAACCGACCTCGAGGAATGGCGCAAGGTCATGCGCATCAATCTCGACGGCCCCTTCATCTGCTGCAAGGCGATCGTGCCCTCGATGGTCAAGCAAAACTACGGCCGCATCGTCAACATCGCCTCGATCGCCGGCAAGGAAGGCAATCCCAACGCGGCGCACTATTCGGCCTCGAAGGCCGGCCTGATCGCGCTGACGAAATCGCTGGGCAAGGAACTCGCGGGCCACGAGATCTCGGTCAATGCGGTGACGCCGGCCGCCGCCAAGACTGCGATCTTCGACCAACTGACGCAGCAGCATATCGACTTCATGCTGTCGAAGATTCCAAAAGGACGGTTTGTGCTGGTGGAAGAACTCGCGGCGATGGTGGCGTGGCTCGCCTCGGAGGACTGCGCGTTCTCGACCGGCGCGGTGTTCGACATTTCCGGCGGACGCGCAACCTACTAAGTCTGCTGTCAGCGGAGGCGTCGTGGTCAGAGAAGGCGGATGTCTGTGCGGTGCGGTGCGCTTCAAGGCGATGGGCGCGCCCGTCAACGTCCGCATCTGTCACTGCCGCAACTGCCAGAAGGCGATGGGATCGCCGTTCTATGCGCGCGCTCTGTTCGATCAGAAGGCGCTTGCCATCGAAGGCGAGACCGCCAGCTACCCGTCGTCGGAGCGGCTCGACCGGGTATTCTGCCCGCGCTGCGGCACCCGGCTGTTCTCCCGGCGCAGGGACGGGACGATGGCGGGCGTCGCTTTGGCCGTTTTCGATGACCGTCACGCCTTCGCCCCGACCGAACACATCTGGGTCAGCGAGAAAATGGCCTGGGTGACGCTAGAGGATGGTTTACCGCAATATCCGCAGACGGTTCCGGGCTGACGCTTTTACGTGCTGGGGCCTGATCGGTTCTGACTGGATCAGAACCGATCAGACCCCAGATTCTTATTTTGACGCGTTTTCTTCACGCGAACCGGCTGCCACTTCGCTTGAAAACGCTATACCGTCGCCCGGCCAGTTCAACCGGGCGGGAACATCGATTGCTCCAAAACAGCACAGTCTATGCGGCGTCGGTCTGGGTCCTGCCGGTCGTGATCGCCATCACATTTCATGAGGCCGCCCACGGCTTTGTCGCGCACCGGCTCGGCGATAACACGGCCTGGCAGCTCGGCCGCGTCAGCTTCAATCCCCTCAAGCACATCGATCCGTTCGGCACCCTGCTGCTGCCGGCCATCCTGCTGTTGTCCAATTCGCCGTTTCTGTTCGGCTATGCCAAGCCGGTGCCGGTGAATTTCCGTGCGCTACGCCATCCCCGGCTGGACATGGTCTGGGTGGCGCTGGCAGGACCAGCGACCAATATCGCGCTGGCGCTGGGCGCCGCCGCGGCCCTTCATCTGCTGGGCTTTGTCCCGGAAAACGCCGCCCAATGGATCTTCGACAACCTTAAAAACGCGCTTGTTATCAATGTCGTGCTGGCCGTTTTCAACATGCTTCCGCTTCCCCCGCTGGATGGCGGCCGGGTCGCCGTCGGGCTCTTGCCGAACGCGCTCGCCGTGCCGCTGTCGCGCCTGGAACCCTATGGCATGCTCATTCTGATCGGCCTTCTGATCCTGCTTCCGATGCTCGGCACCCAACTCGGTCTAAATCTTGATGTTATTTCATCGATACTGCGGACGGTGACCGGCTATGTAATCTGGCTACTACTCGTGGTCACCGGCAACGCGTAGTTGTTGTCCAATCATTCGCTGCTGACGTATCTGAGGCCATTTTGATCAAAGCTGCCGACATGATGATTGCGCGCCGTGCCGACACCAAGGCACGCGCGGATTTCGCGACCTGGAAGATGATGGCCAAGCTGAACGGTGCCTCCGCCCTGCCCGCCGAAGCCCAGACTTTCCTGGCCAGCTACAAGGAAATGCTCAAGCAGTTGCCGGAGGCGGAAGCGAGCGACGCCACCATCAATCTGATGTACCGCGCTTACTACGCGCAGATGGGCGGCAAGGGTACGCCGCCCGACGTGCTGGCGCATGTAACCGAACCGATGACCGACAACGTCACGGCCTTCAAACGTCCGGCGCCGCAAAAAGCCAAAGCCAGAAGCGGCCCGCAGGCCAAGCGCCCGCTTCCCGCCGCCTTGATCTTTGCGTGCCTGGCGGTGGTCTATGTTGGTATCCGATATTATTGGCGCTGACACGACGGTTAGCGGAAGCGCTTCAACCTGTTCCAGAGGCGATCAAGCGGCATCCGCAAGTCGCGGCAGATAAAGATCGGGCGATCGTTCTCGTAGGGCATAGTGTAGGCGTTACCAAAACTCCCCACATCTTCGATCGAACCGCAGATCCGCCGCCACGGCTCGGCACTGCCCCCAACGTGGATGATCAGCGAACCATCGTGGCCGCGCGGCCCCCAGAGCCAGTATTGATTGTGACCGCTCAGCGCCGGCGGTAGGCCGTCCTCGCGGCCGTAGACGTCGAGCGCGGCCGCCTCTCCATAATTCGATGCCAGGATCGCGACGCGAGCCTGGTCTTGCGGCGGCAGTTGACGAACCACCGCCGCAACCTTTTTCTCCAGATCGCGCCAGCCGAATTCGTCGGACATGCTTTGGGTCAGCGGCGCGCCGACCCCGGCGGCCTCGATCGGCTTGGGCCTGATGTGGGTAAACTCCATGTAGCGCTGCAATAGCGCCGGCTCGAGGATCGGCAAGGTGATGGGAGCAAATAGCGCGCTCGCCGCCAGCGCTGCCGCGATCCAGACCCGCGTCACCCGGAAACTCAATCGTTCGCACACGACCGCGCCGACCGCGAACATCGTCGGATAGACCGGAAACAAATAATAGTTGGTCCCGCGCTGCAGAAAATAGAACGCCGTCGTCAGCACGAAGCCCACCGACAGAAAGCGCGCCGGCGCGAGACGGCGGTCGACGAACGGCCCGACCGCACCTGCGAGCCACAACGGCGCCAGCACCAGGTTCATCGCGAGCGCCTGTCCCAGTTCGTATCGCCAAAACGGCCCGGTGAAATTCTTCTGGCTTTCGAGGTGCGGCAGGATCACCTCGAAGAACGGCCAGCCGTGCTGCCATTGCCAGATCAGGTTGGGCGCGAACAACGTGGCGGCAATGGCGATGCCGAGCCAGAGCTGCCACCAGAACAACATCCGCCGTGCCGGGCTTGCGACCACCCCCATGCCGAGCGCCACCAGCCAGACCGCGATGCCCCATTTGGCTTCCATGGCCAGGCCTGCCAGCAGGCCGATCCAGATCAGGTCGGCGCGCCGGTCGTGCAGAATGGCGCGCGTCAACAGATAGGCCGCGGCGGTCCAGGCGATCGGCTCGAAGGTCGAGGTCGTCAAATGCGAGCCGAGCCCGGCAAGGCCCGGCGCGATGCCGGCTGCGATGGCGGCAAACACCGCCGCCCTGCTCTCACCGCCCAGCAAGCGTGCAAACGCCGCGCAGAGAAACACCAACCCGACCGCGACGATGGTGGCCGGCAAACGCAACAGCCAGATGTTGACGCCGAAGATCTGCGTCGCCGCCGATATCAACGGCACCAGCGGTGGCTGATCGACATAACCGAAATCCGGATGCCATCCGCAGACCAGAAAATACAGCTCGTTGCGCTGCGCATCATAACGGCTTGCGGTCGCCGCATGCACGAGTGCGACCAGGATGGCGACCACCCAAACCAGAGGCGAGCGTGAAAACGAAGTTCTGATCCACCCGGTCGCGCCAATACGCGGAGCCGTGGCGGCGGTAGATGTGCCGGCGCGTTCCACCAAGATCTCCCCCTAAGATTCTCTGCGCTCCGGCCGAAGCAATATCAGACACTGGTCACGCGCCCAGTGAATTCTCCGCAAGGTGAAATATCGGGGCCGGCGGTCATCAGTATCTGAGGCGAACCATTCTGCCGGGAGCCGCTAGGCGGGAATGACAAGGCAGGGCATAGTGGCCGTCATATTCTGGCTTAAGCCAGGAATAATTTTGGGAGGGGAAATGAATAAATTAGTTACAGCGTTGTTGCTGACGACAGGTGTGGTGTTTGCCGGCAGTGCGGTGGCACAGGAGAAGCTCGACAAGGTCGTCAAGGTCGGCGCGCTCGGTGATCAATCGGGGCTCTATCAGGATATCGGCGGCCCCGGCTCTGCCGTCGCCGCGCAAATGGCGATCGAGGATTCCGGATTGTTGGCCAAGGGCTGGAAGATCGATCTGATCTCGGCCGATCACCAGAATAAACCCGACGTCGCCGTCAACATCGGCAAACAATGGATCGACGTCGAGAAGGTCGACGTGTTCGTCGATCTCGCAGCCTCCAACGTTGGCCTCGCAATTGCGAACCTCTCCAAGGAGAAGAACGTCGTCAACCTGAACTCCGGTTCGGGCTCGTCCGATCTCACGGGCTCGCAGTGTACGCCCAATACGGTGCACTGGGCTTACGACACCTACATGCTCGCCAACGGCACCGGGAAGGCACTGGTAAAATCCGGCGGCGACAGCTGGTTCCTTATCACCGCAGACTATGCATTCGGCCAGGCGCTGGAGCGCGACACGACTGCGGCCGTCACCGCAGCCGGCGGCAAGGTGCTCGGGGGCGTCAAGCACCCGCTCAACACATCCGACTTCTCCTCCTTCCTGCTGCAGGCGCAGAGTTCGAAGGCCAAGGTGATCGGCCTCGCCAATGCCGGTGGCGACACCACCAACGCGATCAAGCAAGCCGCCGAATTCGGCATCGTCGCCGGCGGACAGAAGCTTGCGGGCATGCTGATGTTCATCACCGACGTCAACGCGCTCGGACTCAATGTCGCGCAAGGCCTCAACTTCACCGAGACCTTCTACTGGGACATGAACGACCAGACCCGCGCCTTCACCAAACGTTTCAATGAGCGGTTCAAGAAGAACCCGCCGACCATGGTGCAGGCGGGCGTCTATTCGTCGCTGATCCATTACTTCAAGGCGCTGGAGGCGCTCGGCGGCAATCCGCACGACGGCCGCGCCGTCGTTGCCAAGATGAAGGAACTGCCGACCGACGACCCGTTGTTCGGCAAAGGCTCGATCCGCGCCGACGGACGCAAGATCCACCCGGCCTATCTGTTCGAAGTGAAGAAGCCTTCGGAATCGAAATATCCGTGGGACTATTACAAGCTGATCGCCACCATCCCGGCCGACGAAGCCTGGCTGCCGCTCGAGAAGAGCGTCTGTCCGCTGGTGAAGAAAAGCTGAAGCCACAAAGTTAGCGTTAGTGATGCAATTGCCTTCCTCTCCCTTCGTGGGAGAGGCGGGCAATACTGAATTCGCCTTTCGACCGTGTCCGCTTACCCGATCATCGCGTAAGCAGTATCAGCTTTTTTTCTTGAAATCCGACGGCCGGAACAGGACGTCCTGCGTGAATTCCAGGGTCTCGTCAGCTTGCGCCGGAGGCGGCCGCGGCACGGGATCGGACTTGCGGAACATCTCGAGCGCCGCAGCGTCGTAGGCCGCGTCGCCGGAGCCCTGCACGACCCGCGTCGAGACGATATGCCCGAGCCGATCAAGCACGAATGTGACCTTGACCCTGACGACCTCCGACCGCGCCTTTGCGACTTCGGGATAGCGCAGATGAAGGTTGAGATAGGCCGCCAGCTGGCGCTGCCATTTCGCCACCAATTGGTGTGCGTCCTTGCCGATGCCCTGATGAACAACCGTCGGCGTATTGGACTCCCGTGTGCCTTCGATGTTCTGCCGCGCGGTGGCTTCCTGCGCCACGGACTCTTCCGATGCCGAGGTTTGCACCGCGGCCACCTTCGGATCGTCTTCCTTGGGCTTCTTGTTATCGGCCGTGGTCACCACCCGATCGGGATCTTCGGTTTCGGTGGGCGTATCCTTCGGCAGCTCGGTTTCCTTGACTTCGGCCTTCTGCTCGGCCAGCTGAGGTGAAGCCACCGACGCGTCGGTATCCGGTCCGGCTGGAAGATCGGTATCCTCCGCACTGGCCGAGGTAAGCTCGATGCCGATGTCGCCCTGCGCACCCAGAGAATCCGTGTCGTCATCGCCCCGCAGATGCGCGAATGCCAGCGCGCCGCAACCGACATGCAGCATCAATGCGGCCGCCGCCGCCAGCATCCATAGGCGACGCGATGGCTTTTGTTCGGTATCGAGGCCGGTCATCTCGAATTACCCACCGTTCAGGGGGTTGGATTTGCAGGTGCGGATGGCGGCGAAACGTCGGGATTCGGAACACCTTCCAGCGCCACGAGCTTGATCTTGGTGTAGCCCCCGGCCCGCAGAATCTCCAGCACGTCCATCAACTCGCCATAGGGCACCGCGCGGTCGGAGCGGAGGAAAATAGCGCGATCCTTGCTGGAGTCCGGCATGCCGTCGAGCGTACGAACCAGATCGACCCGCTTGACCGGATTCTCACCGACCGCGACCGCCAGATCCGGCTTGATGCTGACATAGGTCGGCTTGTCCGGCTTCTTCTGCGGAGTTGCGGTCGACGACGGCAGATCGATCGGCAGATCGACGGTCGACAGCGGCGCCGCCACCATGAAGATGATCAGGAGGACCAGGATAACGTCGATGAACGGCGTGACGTTGATTTCATGGGTCTCCCCGAAATCGTCGTCGTCGAGATCGCTGTCGGAGAGCGAAATGCCCATCGGCTACTCCGCTGCGCGCGAATGCGTGCTGCCATGGCTGCGATCGAGATCGCGCGACAACAACCGCGCCGCAGCGCCCGACGCACGGCTGACCAGTTCCATGTAGCCCTTGGTCACACGCGCGAAGTGATTGTAGATGATGACCGCCGGGATCGCCGCGACCAGACCGCACGCGGTCGCGAGCAACGCTTCGGCGATGCCGGGTGCTACCACCGCAAGGTTCGTGGTCTGCGACTTCGAAATGCCGATGAAGCTGTTCATGATGCCCCAGACGGTGCCGAACAGACCGACGAACGGCGATGTCGCGCCGATCGTTGCCAATAGTCCCATCCCGACCCTGATCCTGCGCCCTTCGGCGCGAACGATTTCACCAAAGCTCGATGCAGCCCGCTCCTTGATGCCATCGTCGCTGGAGATTCCTGCCGAGGCCCGCGCTTCGCCCATCGCCGCCGCAAGCAACCGGGACAACAGGCCGTCCTTGTTGGCGCCCAGCGCGAATTGCGCCTCCGCCAGCGACCGCGCCTCGCCGATCTTGCGCAGCGCCCCGCGCAGTTTGCCCTGCGCGACCGACAGCTCGATCAGCTTCGCGATCAAGACCGTCCAGGTCACCAACGAGGCAAAAGCCAACCCGACCATGACACCCTGAACGATGATGTCGGCGTTCTGGAACATCAGCCAGGGCGACAGCTCCTTCAGCGCCACAGGTGTCGATTTCAAAACCTTGCCGGCACCATCGGCGGGTGGTGCCGACGCATCGGAAGCGGCCGGGGCCGGCGCAGCGACGGGCTGGGTGGCCGCCACGGGTGCGGGAGCCGGTGCTGCCGGCTGAACTGCCGCCGGCTGAGTTGGAGTCTGCTGAGCTGGAGCCTGCTGAGCTGGAGTCTGCTGCACTGCCGCAGCGGGCTGAGGCGCTGCGACAGGCCGTGCGGTGACGGCCGGCGGCGGAGCCTGCGGTGCCGGCTGGGCGGCATTCTGTTGCGCGAGCAAAGGCGCTGCCGGCGACAACATCGCCAGCGCGATGATGGCAGCGAAGGTCGCTCGAAACCCAGTCGTTCGAAACAATGACGTCTTCATACTTCAGCCCAGTAGCGGATCAGGTTGTGATAGATGCCGGTCAATTTGACCGTTTCAGGGTCATCGCGTCCAAGACGCTCCACCAGGGCCTGAATAGCGGTGTCGAGATCGAAAATCAGGCTGCGAGCATGAGCATCTCGTATCATGCTCTGCAACCAGAAAAAAGACGCAACACGGACCCCTCGGGTGACCGGGGTGACCATATGCAAACTAGACGCAGGATAAACGACGAGATCGCCGGCCGGCAGCTTGATTTCATGGGATCCATAGAGGTCTTCGACGACAAGTTCGCCGCCATCGTACTCGTCCGGCTCCGATAAAAATAACGTGACCGACAGATCGGTGCGGATACGCAGGCCGGTCAAATGATCGCCGCGCACCGCGTTGTCGACATGGATGCCAAAATGGTGGCTGTCCGCCGCGACGTAGCGATTGAATAGCGGCGGAAAGATATGGAGCGGCACCGCCGCCGAGATGAAGCGCGGATTGGACGTCAGCGCCGAGATCACGCGTTTGCCGAGCTTGCGCGCCGTCTCACTGTCCGGCGGCAACTGCTCGTTTCTTTTTACAAGAGCCGATTGCGCGCCGGCAGTCGAACGGCCGTCTTCCCAGGCGCACTCGTCCATGATGCGGCGGAAATCCGCCACATCGCTTTTGCTCAGGACATTAGGAATGCATATCAGCATCGCCGGACAATCAGAACCTCGCCGAGATCATCAACGCCGCCGTGCGGCCAGGCGCTTCCAGAACGAACGGCAACGCGCTCTGGTACATGGCGGTGTAGTAGAGCTTGTTGAAGATGTTGTTGATGAACAGCTTCGCGGTCCAGTGCTGGTCGATCTTCGCCTCCGCGAAGGTGTCAAAGCGCCAGAAACTCGGCAGCGAAGTGCCCTGGTTCGCGGCAAGCAAAGTGCCACCGTACATCTTGGAACGGTATACGGCCTGTGCACCAACTTCCCACCTGTCGTCGATCTGATACTTGCTCAGCAGGCTGAACGACTGGTTCGCGATATTGGCGAGCGGCAGACCAACGTTGGTGGGGAACAATGCAGGATTGGCCGAAGGGACCAGCGACCTCGTTACCGCCGACTTCATCAGCACCAGGCCGCCGAACACGCTCCATTTGTCGGTGATCTTGCCGCTGACTTCGAGATCAATACCGCGGATCTGATACGCCGCACCGGCGCTGACGCAGGAAATCGTGCCCACGCCGTTGGCCGGATAGGGACAGTTCGGGACCGGAGTTGTCTTACTAGCGTTCACCGACTCACGCGCATTGGTGACATCGGTCTGGAACAGCGCGCCGCTCACGAGCAAATGACGGTCAAACAATTCCCATTTGTTGCCAACCTCGATCGCCGTGTTCTGCATCGGCCCAAAGATCTGGTTTGCGTTACCGTTGAGGACCGGCGCCAGTCCGCCGTAATTCGCGCTGGTGCCGTCAAATTCGGACCCCACTGGATCCGACGACGTCGCATAGGCAACATAGACGCTGGTGATCGGCAGCGGCTTTAACGTGAGGCCGAGGTTGAAGTTCGGCATCCCGAAGTCCGCGGCTTGCGCTCCCCAGGTGCCTGGGATCCCGTTCACGGTACCAAAACCGCTGGCCTTGATGTTGTAGTCGTCGAAGCGGACGCCGCCATTGAGGATCAGCAAATCACGGTAGTTCGCGGTATCGAGCAAATACCCGCTCGCAGTGTCGATGGCGATCTGCGTGGGCAACCCGGTGAGAGCCGGCGTATTGTTAAACGGCAGAAACGTGAGTTGAGGATTGAAAATCCTGACGTTGTTGAACGAGCCGGGGCTGGTAGAGGTGTTGCCCACCGTTTCCGACGTCAAGCCAGTGTAGGTATCGATGCTTGAGGTCTCCCGGGAAATCTCCACACCCGCCAGCGCGGTGTGATGCCAGTCGCCGGTCGTAAACTTGTAGGTGGCTTCAGTCTGGTTCGCGACGACCTCCGTCGGCTGATAGCGGCTCTGCGGGTTGGCAGTCAGCAATCCCGTCGTATAGTTGGGCGATTCTGGAATCGTGCCGATATAATTCAGCGTCGAACGTGACGCCCTCACCTTGTCGCTGATAACGAGATCGGGCGTGATCTGGACTTCGGTGTTGATGGTGCCGATATCCTGATGGACTTCGAAGAAATCCCGATTGACGAAGCCGTAGAAATTGTTGCGATTGACACCGAAGTCCGGCGCTGGCCCGCCGGCCGTGGTCGTATATAGACCGTTGGCGTTGGTCGGACCCGGCCGAAAATATGGCACGCCGAAGTCCGGCAATCCGTGGACGTCGGTGTGAATGTAGTTCGCGGTGACCTTAACCGCATCGACCGGTTTGTATGTCATGGCGACGAAGCCACCACCGGTATCATTGGTCGTATAGCTTCGGCCGGCGACGCTGGAGTCCTGGAATACGCCGCCGGCGCGGATGGCCAGGGTCGGACTGATCACCTGATTGACGTCGAGCGTGATGCGCTCACCCGGGTCGGTCGAAAGCGTCTCGTCCATGTTGTAGAATGATTTTTCGGTCGTCGCCTGCTTGGTAACGATATTGATCGCACCGCCCGTCGTGCCGCGGCCGGCGAACGACGACCCAGGTCCGCGCAGGATCTCGATCTGCTCGGTGAAGAAATTCTCGCGGACGCTGACGCCGGAATCGCGGACACCGTCGATGAAGATGTCATTGCGGGTATCGAAGCCGCGAATGAAAAACCGGTCGCCAAAGGCGTTGCCGCCTTCGCCGGTGCCGAGCGTCACGCCGGCGGTATTGAGCAATGCCTGCTTCAACGTCGTGGCATTCTCGTCCGCCAGCACTTCCTTGCTGAGAACCGTGATGGTCTTCGGCGTGTTCAACAACGGCTCCGGAAATTTGCCCGAGGCCTGGACATGGTCGACCTTGTAGGGCGCCGCTGCATCCGCATAGGGGTCGCGGTCAGCGCTCAGACCGCCGGCATTGGGAAACGGCACTGGGGCGGCTGCCGCCTGTTGTTGAGACCGCCGTGCCGCGCGCCGCAGGGCACTGCGGGCGCGGATCTGGTCGGGCGTCGGCTTCGAGGCGGTCGGACGCGGGCGCGTGACGGGAGCATCGACCGTCACCGGCGGGAGGTTTGATTGTTGCGCTTCGGCGGCGCCGGAGAAGGAAGCCACGGCCATCAAGCCCGCGACTGCCGAAACCTTGCGGCCGGAATAATTGTCGAACGTTTCGCTGACCGAGTTCAACGCTGCATTCGAACGCAGCGACCTCGGCGTCTTTGCCTTATTCATTCCACTCGCCCCTGAACCAAAATTCGATCCGCTCATGTGGACCATTGATCATGAGCGCCCGCATGTTGGTTATCGAGCGAGAAAAATCGGGTCAATGCGAATACGGCCGAGAAGTCTTTGAATCTATCCAGTTAAAAGCGATTCTAAATCGTAGTTTGAAATCGTTCTAAATTCAGATTTGAAACGTTCTAAACTAAAGCAAGAAATGCCTGCAAATCAGGCCTTTTTTGTTTTTCACGATCGTGCCGTCAATCGGTGCTCGGCGGCTTCATCAGCGAGAACAGTTCATCGACAGTTTGTTGCGCGACCTGCCGCACGCGATCGGTATTTTCCATTCCGGCGATGTTGACACCCTTCACCACCGCTCGGACCTCATCGCGAAATTCGGTGAGAAACCGCAGGGGATCGCGAGAACTCATTGGCGACGCGCGCGATCAAGCCTGTGATCAAGATCTGAGACGCAAGCATGCGTCCGTTCAATTCATCCATGATGGTCTCCGGCTGGCGGCTGGTTCGGCGTCAGGTTCGCGCGGTGATATGAACGACGCCCGCACCGGTGACAACCGGAACACCCGATGCGCGATTTGGAATCGCATCAACGCGATCAACCATTGGGCCAATGCATGCGGTCTCGGCGATTGGTTGCGCGCCATCCTCCGCTGATGTTGCTTGCGGTCAGCCGCGACTCGCCAGCTACTTGGCAGCGACGTCGCCATGCTCGGCGAGGCCCTTGATCCGGTCCTTGATCGCCCGGAGCGTTTCGAGCGTGGTCTGGATCGCCTCCGAGGAGACATCCTGCAACACGTTTTGCGCAATGGAAT
Organism: uncultured Alphaproteobacteria bacterium; assembly: GCA_963738105.1. GTDB lineage: Bacteria > Pseudomonadota > Alphaproteobacteria > Rhizobiales > Xanthobacteraceae > Bradyrhizobium. The sequence goes on from CAVTWC010000043.1 coordinate 97,874, forward strand.
CGCGCAGGCTGTCGAGATCGTCGACCAACTGACGGCCGGCCGCCGTCAGGAACAGGCGGTTGGCGCGCCGGTCCCGGGGATCATGCTGCCGCTCGAGCAGGCCATGTTCGACCAGCCGGTCAAGCAAGCGCACCAACGAGATCGGTTGCAGTTCAAGCACTTCCGCCAGATCGACTTGCGACAACCCCTCCTGCTCCCGCAGCCGGAACAGCACGATCCACTGCGCCCGGGTTGTACCACGGCCCTTGGCGCGATGATCGATGTAGTTGCGCAAGAGCCTGGAGCTCTCCACAAGTTGCGCGACGAATTGGCGTTTTAAGTCGAGAGCCATTTTTACTCGAGAGTCATGGGCTTTCCGGGTCCCCAAACCTGTCTAAATGTTTAGGTTTCCCAAAGGATAGTATGTTTACACATTAAGTGCACGCATATTATATCTGAGAGTCCCAAAGCCAGTTTGAAGACGTTACAATTTCTTTATTTTTGAACCGGCCCGCCTTCTCGGGTAACAACGAGCTAACATGAAAAAATCGCGCACCATTATCTGGGTTCTGTTGATCGCAGCCGTTGCGGGTGCAGGTTACTATGGCTGGGACCGCTACCAGAGCGGGCAGCAGGCCGCGGCAAAGGCCGCCAGTGCACAGAAGTCGGCGCGCAACCCGATCCGCGTCAGCACCGCGCCGGTCCAGAAAGCAGACTTTCCGGTCTATCTGACTGGGCTCGGAACCGTGCAGGGTTTCAACACCGTGACGGTGCGAACCCGCGTCGATGGCCAGATCGACAAAGTCGCCTTCAAGGAAGGCCAGATGGTCAACCAGGGTGACTTGCTCGTTGAGATTGACCCCCGGCCCTATCAGGCGACGCTGGATCAAGCCAAAGCCAAGAAGGTGCAGGACGAGGCCAATATCGCCAACGCCAATCTCGATCTGCAGCGGTTCACCAAGCTCGGCGAATTCGCGACCAAGCAGCAGACGGATACCCAGCGCACCACCGTGCAGATGCTGACGGCGCAGATCGCGGCCGATGATGCGGCCATCTTCAACGCCCAGACCCAGCTCGATTACACCCAGGTCAAATCGCCGATCTCGGGCGTCGCCGGCCTGCGTCAGGTCGATATCGGCAACATCGTCAATGCAGCGACCCAGACCGGTATCGTCAGCATCGCCCAGATCGAGCCGATCGCCGTGATCTTCACTGCCCCGGAAGAGCAGCTCCCCTACATCAACGAGGGCCAGGCGGCCGGGGCGCTCAAGGTGATCGCCATCACGACCGACGGCAAGAAGCCGCTGGCCGAGGGAACGCTGTCGGTAATCAACAATCAGGTCGACAGCACCAGCGGAACCATTCGCCTCAAGGCGGTGTTTGACAACAAGAACCATGCCTTGTGGCCGGGCCAGTCGGTCTCGACGCGGCTTCTGGTCAAGACGCTGAAGGACGCGACCGTGGTGCCGGACGATGCGATCCAGCACGGCACCAGCGGACTGTACGTTTATGCCGTCAATCAGGACAACAAGGCCGAGCTGCACAAGGTCAAGGTCAGCGCGTCGATCGACGGACGCTCGGTGATCGAAGAAGGTCTTACGCCGGGACAACAAGTGATCACGGCCGGCCAGTACAAGGTCTCGCCCGGCAGCCTCGTCAGTACGGCGGTAGCCAGTTCCGATCCGGCGCAATCCAAGGTTCAACAAGAATGAGCGACGGGATTTCAGCACCGTTTATTCGCTATCCCATCGGCACTTCGCTGATGATGGCCGGCATTCTCTTCGTCGGCCTCGTCGCCTATCCGCTGCTTCCGGTAGCGCCCCTGCCGCAGGTCGACTTCCCGACCATCCAGATCACTGCGACGTTGCCGGGCGGCAGCCCGGAAACCATGGCCTCCTCGGTGGCGCAGCCGCTTGAGCGGCAATTCGCGCAGATTCCGGGCATCGCCCAGATGACCTCGACGAGTTATCTGGGAACCGCCGCGGTCACGATCCAGTTCGACCTCAACCGCAGCATCGACGGCGCGGCCAACGACGTGCAGGGCGCGATCAACGCCGCCAGCGGCCAATTGCCGAAAAACCTCCCCTCGCCGCCGACCTACCGCAAGGTCAACCCGGCGGACTCGCCGATCCTGCTGCTGTCGGCGACATCGGACTCGCTGCCGCTGACCACCGTCAGCGACGCCGTCGATGCCCAGCTCGCGCAGCAGATCAGCCAGATTTCCGGCGTTGCGCAGGTCAACATCGGCGGCCAGCAAAAGCCGTCGGTCCGCATCCAGGTCGATCCGGCGAAACTGGTCGCCAAGGGCCTGTCGCTCGAGGACGTCCGCAGCCAGATCGCGATTACGACGGTCGATAGCCCGAAGGGCAACATCGACGGCCCGACACGCGCCTATACGATCTACTCCAACGACCAGTTGCTGGAATCCAAGGACTGGAATGACGTCATTGTCGCCTACCGCAACGGCGGCCCGTTGCGTATCCGCGACATCGGCAAAGCGGTTACCGGACCGGAAGACGCCAAGCAGGCGGCCTGGGCCAACGGCAAACGCGGCGTGTTCCTGGTTGTCTACAAGCAGCCCGGCGCCAACGTCATCGACACCGTCGACAAGATCAAATCGCTGCTGCCGCGGCTGGTTGCCGCCATCCCGCCGGCGATCAAGATCGAGGTCATCAGCGACCGTACCCAGACCATTCGCGCCGCGGTCTCCGATGTTCAATTCACCCTGCTATTGACCATCGCGCTCGTCGTGATGGTCATCTTCGTCTTCCTGCGCAGTTTCTGGGCCACGGTCATTCCGACCGTAACGGTGCCATTGGCATTGCTCGGCGCCTGCGCCCTGATGTGGGTGTTCGGCTATACACTCGACAACTTGTCGCTGATGGCCTTGACCATCGCCGTCGGTTTCGTGGTCGACGACGCCATCGTGATGCTGGAAAACATCACGCGTTACATCGAAGAGGGCGAGAAACCCCTCGCCGCCGCCTTCAAGGGTTCCAGTGAAATCGGCTTCACCATCGTGTCGATCAGTATTTCGCTGGTCGCGGTGCTGATCCCGCTGCTGCTGATGGGCGGCATCATCGGCCGTCTGTTCCGCGAATTCGCGGTGACCCTGACCATGACGATCTTCGTCTCGATGGTGGTGTCGCTGACGCTGACGCCGATGATGGCGTCCCGCTTCCTGCGCGCGCACCACGATACCAAGCACGGCAAGTTCTACGACTGGAGCGAGCGGGCTTTCGACGCCATGCTGCACGCCTATGAGAGGGGCCTCGATGTCGCCATGAGCTGGCGGCGGACCACGCTCATGGTGTTCTTCGCGACGCTCGCGCTGTCGGTTTATCTCTTCGTCATCATTCCAAAGGGCTTCTTCCCGCAACAGGACGTCGGCCTGATCTCGGCCACATCAGAAGCCTCGCAGGACATCTCTTTCGCTGCCATGAAGCAGCGCCAGGAAGCGCTTGGCGACATCGTACGTGCCGACCCGGACGTCGCAACGGTTGCCATGAACATTGGTGGCAGCGGCCGGGCCGGCAACAACGGCAACATGTTCATCACGCTGAAGCCGCGTGACGAGCGGACGGCCAGCGCTCAGCAGATCATCGCCCGGCTGCGTCCCAAGCTCGATAAAGTCGAGGGCGCAAAGCTGTTCATGCAGGCCGCTCAGGACGTGCGCCTCGGCGGCCGTCCGACGCGAACGCAGTTCGAATTCACGCTGCAGGATGCCAATCTGGACGAGCTCAACGAATGGGCGCCCAAGATTCTGGCCAAGATGCAGACGCTGCCCGAACTGCGCGACGTCGCGACCGACCAGCAGAGCTCGGGCACCACATTGCAGCTGAACGTCAACCGTGACACCGCGTCACGCTACGGCATCCAGCCGCAGTTGATCGACGACACGCTGTATGACGCGTTCGGCCAGCGCCAGGTCACGCAGTACTTCACCCAGCTCAACAGCTATCACGTGATCCTGGAGATCCTGCCCGAACTGCAGGGCAGCCTCGACACCCTCAACAAGCTCTACATCAAGTCGCCGCTGACCGGCGAGCAGGTGCCGCTGGCGACGTTCGCGACCTGGAGCAGCGTGCCGGTCCGTTCGCTCTCGATCAGCCATCAGGGCCAGTTTCCGGCCATCACCATCAGCTTCAACCTCGCCCAGGGCGTGGCGCTCGGTCAGGCGACCGACGCCGTGCAGAGGGCGATGAGTGATCTCGGCGCGCCGGCAACGCTCAATTCGAGCTTCCAGGGCACCGCCCAGGCGTTCCAGCAATCGCTCGGCACCGTACCGCTGCTGATCATGGCGGCACTCGTCGTGGTGTATCTGATCCTCGGCATTCTCTACGAGAGCTACATCCATCCGCTCACGATCTTGTCCACGCTGCCTTCGGCCGGCGTCGGCGCGCTCGCGATCCTGATGGCGTTCGGATACGATTTCAGCCTGATCGCGTTGATCGGCATCATCCTCTTGATCGGCATCGTCAAGAAGAACGGCATCATGATGGTGGACTTCGCGATCTCGGCCGAGCGCGACGAGCACCTGTCGCCGGAAGACTCAATCCGGAAGGCCGCCCTGCTCCGCTTCCGACCGATCATGATGACGACGATGGCTGCCATGCTCGGTGGCGTGCCGCTGATGCTGGGTACCGGCACCGGCTCGGAGATCCGTCAACCGCTCGGCTATGCGATGGTCGGCGGCCTGATCGTGAGCCAGGCGCTGACGCTGTTCACGACGCCGGTGATCTATCTCTATCTCGACAAGCTATCGAACATGTTTGCGAGCCGGAGCCGATCTGACCATGCCGATCAGGATCGGCATACCGACGCGCACGGCGCGATCAAGGAAGCCGCCGAGTAGTTTGGCATCGTTCAGGCCCGGCACATCCGAAAGACCTTCATTCTGGAGCCGGCTCAGCGATGATTTGTATCCGACATGTGTTGCTTGCGGCGCTCACGACTTTCGGACTGAGCGGGCTTGGTCATGCGCAGCAAGCGCCGAAATCCAGGAGCGCGCCGCAGACGGCGCAAGCCCCAACGCCGGCTCCGCCCGCGGCGGCCGCAGAGCCCGCGCCCGCGGCTGCTCCCGGGTGGGCCGCGCGATGCACCAGCGCGAGCCGCAACGCACCGCTGGAGTGCGCCATGGAGCAGACCGCCGTACTCAGCAAGACCGGACAATTGGTCGTGCTCGTCAACATTCGCGTGCCCGCCGATACCCATGCGCCGATCATGCTGGTGCAACTGCCGCTCGGCCTCAACCTGCCCGGTGGCGCCAAATTCCAGGTCGACGATGGCAAGGCCGCCGATCTGCCGATTCAGACCTGCGAAAACCGCGGCTGCTACGCCAGCACGGCAATCGCCCCCGATGAGCTTGCTGCACTGAAGGCAGGCAAGCAGATGAAGGTGTCGTTCCAGACCATGAACAAGGAAACGATCACCATCCCGATGCCGCTGACCGACTTCGCGCCGGCTTACGACAAGATCAAATAGCGCTGCTTATTGCCGCGCCATCTCGGCTGCGCCGACACCGTCGCCATCGAGCTTCTGGTCGTTATGCATGGCGACCGTCACCCGCAGCAATCGTCCGGTGAATTCGAACGGCGCCTCGTAATGCGACACCGGACTGGAACGATCGCGGCCGATATCGAGGCCGGACCACGAGATCAGGGTGTGGAAGCCGAGTTGGGTCCGGAGCGAGCCGGCGGGCTCGCCGTCGATCAATAGCGTGTAGTCGCTCAACCCGGTGCGGGAGCCCTTGGCCGGCGGCTCCGTGCGCACCTGGCGTTCGACGTGGACGCCGAGCCGGTGCGCGCCGGGTGGAATCTTCCGGTCGGAGGTGACGATCTCGTGGCCGCCGCCAATATTGAGGTCGTGAATCAACAGACCATCCTTGACGTAGAGGCTGTAACCCGAGGTCGCGTCGCCATGGGCGATCAACACACCCTCCGCGCCGCTCTCACCGATTTCGACATGGGCCTCGATGGTGTAGCTGCGGCTGCGCACGTCGGGCGCGACATCCGTCGGGACATGCCCCATCCCGGCGTGGAACACGAAATTGCTGCGTGCCCCCTGGAAGCGCGCGGCGTTCTCTGCAAAGCGCGGCCCGAAGCGATCGTCGAGCGGCAGCACATTGTGCTTCTCGGCCTCGCTCCACCAGATTTTTATCAATTCCGCCAGCCGCTCGGGTTCGCGCGCAGCTAGGTCGTCGACTTCGGAAAAATCCTTGTCGAGATGAAACAGCTCCCATTTGTCGTTCTCGAACGGCGTGCCCGGCGGATGATAGGCGACCGCCTTCCAGCCGCGGTGCCAGAGCCCGCGATGGCCGAACATCTCGAAATATTGCGGCGAAGCCTTCGACGGCGCCGAAGCATCGGTGATCGACCGCGCAAAGCTTTCGCCTTCGATCGGCATTTGCGGGCAACCCGCGATCTCCCTTGGAGGCTCGATCCCGATCAAATCAAGCAAGGTCGGCACCAGATCACTGGCGTGGACGAATTGATGACGCAGTTCGCCCTTGGCCGCTACCCGCTTCGGCCAGGACATTACGAAGGGGTCGCGAATGCCGCCGCCATGGGTGTTCTGCTTGTAGCGCCGCAGCGGCGTGTTGGAGGCCATCGCCCAGCCATGCGGGAAATTGGTGTGCGAGTCCGGGCCGCCGATGTCGTCGATGCGCCGGATCTTTTCCGCTGATTGGTTCCGGCCTGAAATTGTAGGGCCCCATGGCGTTGACGAAACCGAGCGGGCCGCCCTCCTGGCTCGCGCCATTATCCGACAGCACCAGGATCAGGGTGTTGTCGCGAATGCCGGCCCGCTCCAGAAAACCGATCAACCGCGCCAGATGGCGATCGGCGTGATCGAGCATGCCGGCGAACGCCGATTGCAGCCGCGTGAAAACCCGCTTCTCGTCGGCAGAGTGCTCGTCCCAGGCCTTCACGCCATCATTGCGCGGCGGCATCTTGGTTTCGGGCGGCACGATCCCCATCGCCTTCTGGCGCGCCATGCGTTGTTCGCGCTCGACGTCCCAGCCATGGGCGAAGACGTCGTCATAGCCCTTGATGATATCGGCAGGCGCCTGATGCGGCGCATGGCAGGCGCCGAACGCAAGCCAGGTCAGCCACGGCACGTCAGGCTTATCGGCGACGTGATCGGCGATGAAGCGGATCGATTGATCGACCAGGTCCGAGGTCAGATGGTAGCCGTCGGCATAGGTTCCGGGCGGATCGATATGGGTGTTGTCGGACACGAGTTCGGGCGCGTACTGGTCGGTCTCGGCGTCGAGGAAGCCATAGAAGCGGTCAAAACCACGGCCCAGCGGCCAGCCATCGAAGGGACCGGTGGCGCCGCTCTCGGTCAGCGGCGTGACGTGCCATTTGCCGACCATGTAATTGCGATAGGCGTGTGCCCGCAGCATTTCAGCGAGGGTACCAGCCTGGCGCGCGATCTTGCCGCGATAGCCGGGATAGCCGCTGTCGAAATTGGCGAGGCAGCCAACGCCGACCGAATGGTGGTTGCGCCCGGTCAATAGCGCCGCGCGGGTGGTCGAGCACATCGCAGTGGTATGGAAGCCGCTGTAGCGCAGCCCTTCGGACGCCAATTTGTCGATGGTCGGCGTTTTGATCGGCGAGCCGTAGCAACCGAAATCGGAAAAGCCGACATCGTCGAACAGCACGACGAGGATGTTGGGCGCCCCGGCGGGGGATTTTGGCGTCGGCGGCCACCACGGTTTGGAGCCCGCAACGGTCTTGTCGATCTTGCCGCCGAACGTCGGTTCGCTGCCTGCGCTCATTGCTTGCTCCCTGCTCCTGTTGCCGCGGTTGCTCCGCTTCCGTCTACCTGGCCACGATCATCCGTTGCTTGAAACCATAATCCGAATTATAATTATGATTGGCTGGCCCGGAGTTGCAAGACCGAATGTCGTCCCAAACGGAAAATCTGGACTTTCCCGGCGTCGCGCCGTCGCGGCAGAAGCGCAGCCGCGAGATGACCGCTGCGCTGTTCGGGGCTGGCGCAGAGATGCTGCGCAGCCGCAGTCTGGCAGAACTCTCAATCGAGGCCCTGTGCGCGGAGGTCGGCGCCACCGTCGGCGCCTTCTACAGCCGGTTCGAGAGCAAGGAGGCCTACTTCAACGCGCTGATCGAACTCGCCGCCCGCGACGGCGAACAAGGCCTGTCGCGGATTGCATCGAGCGAGCGCCTGGCGAATGCTGATCTTGCGGAGCTGTGCCGGCTGCTGGTCGGCGGAGTTATCGGCTGGGCCCGCAAGCATGAAGGCGTGTTGCGCGCCGCCCTGCAACATGACGATACTAGGCCGGACCGCTGGACCACCTTCAAACGCCTGGCGCGCAGCACCACATTGGCGGCCACGGACCCCCTGCTCCGCGTCATGGGCAAGGAGCGCAAGACCGCCAAGACCCGCGCCATCGCCTTTGGCTATCAGGTGGTGCTGGGAACGCTGGTGAACGCCATCCTCAACGATCCCGGGCCGCTGTCCCTGCACAATGGCGAGATGGAGGTCAGGCTCAGCGGGTGCCTTCTTCTGCTGCTCGAAGCCGAGATGAAGAAGTAAGCTAGAGTTTCGGTTCTGATTGAATCAGAACCGAAGCTCTAGATTTTTGTTTGGACGCGTTTTCTTCACGCGAGCCGGTATCCAGCTCGCTCAAAAACGCTTTAACCGGTGCCGAGATAGACCTTCTGCACCTGCGGATCGTTGGCGAGATCGGCGGCGGTGCCGGACAACACGCTCCTGCCGACCTGCAGCACGGTTGCGAAGTCAGAGACTTCCAACGCCAGTTCGATCGACTGCTCGGCGAGCAGGATGGTCAAGCCTTCCTTGTGCAGCAGACCGAACGTCTCGTACATCGACTCGACCACCGCCGGTGCCAGGCCCAGCGACGGCTCGTCCAGCATCAATAGCTTGGGATCGCTCATCAGCGCCCGCCCCACTGCCAGCATCTGCCGCTCGCCGCCGGACATGGTGCCGGCACGCTGATTGCGCCGTTCTGCAAGCCTCGGGAAGATCTGATAGACACGCTCAAGCAGAGGCTTCGTGCGCGCCTTGTCGCGCAGCGGCGTGGCGCCGAGCAGTAGATTATTTTCGACGCTTTGCTGCACGAACAGCCGCCAGCCTTCCGGCGACAGTGCAAGACCCTTGCGCACGATCGAGAACGCGGGCTGGCCACCAATCTCCTGTCCGCCAAACGTGATCGAGCCCGAATGCACAGGGATGAGCCCGGCTATGGCGTTGAGCGTCGTGGTCTTGCCGCCGCCGTTCGAGCCCAGCAGCGCCACAACGCTGCCCTCGGGCACCTCAAGCGAAACGTCGGACACCCCGATCAAATCGCCGTAGTGCACTTCGAGGTTATCGATCTTGAGCAAGGGCGCGCTCATGTCCGAGGTCCGTTCTTGGGCCCGCCCATCAATTCGATCGGCGTATGGCCGGCCGCGGCCTTGGCGGCGCGCTTGCCGAGATAAGCCTCGACAACGGCGGGGTTGCTGGTGACCTCGCGCGGGCTGCCGCGGGCGATTTCCTTGCCCTGGTGAAACACCACCACGCGCGTCGCCAGCGACATGATGACTTCCATGATGTGCTCGACGATCACGAGCGTGATGCCGGAACGATGGATGTCGCGCACCAGATCGATCGCCAGTTGCACCTCGCGCTGGGTGAGACCGGCCATGGCCTCATCGAGCAACAGCGCCTTGGGTTCGGTCGCCAGCGCACGCGCGATTTCCAGACGCTTGCGGCCGGGCGTGCCGAGCGAGCGCGCCGGCGCGTCCGCCAATTTGCTGAGACCGACGCGCTCCAGCACCGCGCGGGATTTGGTTTCGGCTTCCGCGCGATGCGAGGTGCGCAGGAACGCGCCGATCATCACGTTCTCGAGCACCGACATGCCTTCGAACGTCTGCGGCACCTGGAACGTGCGGGCCAGGCCAAGCTGCGCCCGTCCCTCCGGCGTCATGTGGGTAATGTCATTGCCTTCGAACAGCACGTTACCCGAGGTCGTCTCCAGATCGCCGGTCAGGCAATTGAAGAAGGTCGACTTGCCGGCGCCGTTCGGCCCGATCAGGCCGAGAATATCGCCCTGCTCCAGCGTCACGGACGCTGCGTCGACGGCCTTGAAGCTGCCGAATGCCTTGGTCACCGCGCGCGCTTCAAGAAGCATGGGGCGCTCCCGTGGCAGCCGGCGCATCCTGCGTTTTGGCGCGCTTCGCCCAGAGGCGGTTGATCAGTTTGAGAATGCCGCCGGGTTGAAAGCGTGCGATCAGCACGATGATGGCGCCGTACACGACAAACGTAAGCCCGGCGCCCTTGCCACCGAGCAGGTTGTTGGAGATTTCCTCCAACGGCACCAGGATCGCGGCTCCGACCAGTGGGCCGAACAACAGGCCCGCGCCGCCGAGCGCGGCCATGATCAGCATCTTCACCGAGATCAGAATGCCCAGCCCGGATTCCGGATCGACGAAACCGAACATCGTCGCATAGAGCGTGCCGGCAATGCTGGTGAGACCGGCGCTCAGCATGAAGGCGTAGAGCTTGACCCGGCTCGCCGGCGCGCCCAGCGACCGCGCCGCCCGCTCGGAATCGCGGATGGCGCGCAAATAGAACCCCATGCGGCTGTCGGCCATCCACCAGGTGATGCCGAGCGTCAGCACCAGAACCGCCAGGAACAGATAATAATACGGCAGTGCCGAGATGAAGGAGAGATCGAACATATTGCGCGGCACGGTCGGCCCGCTGAGGCCGACACCGGCGCCGAGATAGTCGGTATTGGTGACGATCAGCCGCACCAGCTCAGCGACCGCGATGGTGGCCATGCTGAAATAGTGCCCCGATAACCGCAGCGTCGGGACACCAATGATGGCGGCAATCGCAACGCTGACGACGATCCCGACGGGAATGCCAACCAGCGGCGACAGCGCAAAATGGGCGTAGGCGCCCATCGCCGCATAAGCGCCGCAACCGAAGAACACGACATGCCCGACCGACACCTGACCGGCGTAGCCACCGACGATGTTCCAGGCGGACGCCGCGATCGCATACAGCAGCACCAGCGCGCCGAGCCGTTGCTGGAACGGGGTCGAAAACAACAGCGGGTAGGCAATCACAAGCGCGAGCGCCACCGACGGCCACAACAAGCGTCGCATCACGTCTTCCCCATCAGGCCCTGGGGGCGGAACCAGAGGAAGCACAGGAACAGCGAATACACGACAATGTCCTTGTAAACGGCGCCGATCCAGTACGCCGACAGGGATTCGATCACGCCGATCAAGAGCCCCGCGACCAGCGCGCCCGGCACGCTGCCGAAGCCCCCGAGCGATACCGTGACGAAGGCGACAATCCCAAGCGTCTCGCCGACCGTCGGCACCACGTAAAAGAAGGTCGCGATCAATGCGCCCGCGATGCCGGTGACGCCGGCCGCGATCGCCCAGGCGATCGCCTGCATGCCATCGGGACGAATCCCCATCAGCTGTGCGGCGGAGGAATCTTCGGCGACCGCCAGCATCTTCGAGCCCAATGACGTGCGTGTCAGCAGGACATGCAGCCCACCGGTCACGACCAGCGCGACGACTCCCGCCAACAGCCGGGAGGCCTGGATCCTGATCCCGAATACGTCAAAGGTGCCGCCGACGATATTTTCCGGCAGCGACAGGAAGTTGGCACCGAACCACCAGAACGCCGAGTAACGCAGCAGCAGCGCCAGCCCGAAGGTGCCGAGAATCTGCGCCAGCATCGGGCCCTTCATGATGCTGCGGATCAGCGCGAAGTAAACGATGATGCCAAGTGTCGCCAGCAGCAGTGCCGCAACGGGCACGCCGATCGCGGGACCGGCGCCGAACAACGCCCAGACCACGTAGGCAGCATACATGCCGAGCATGACAAAATCGCCATGGGCGAAATTGACGATATTCATCATGCCCCAGATCAGCGTCAGGCCTGACGAGAACAACGCATACACGGCGCCCAGCAACAATCCGCCGACGATGACCTGAACCAGGATGGAAGACATGAAGCCGTGCGTCTTTCGATTGGGCGGTTGCCACCGCGATCAATGTTGGCAAACGATCGCCAGACTTCGCCCGATCGTTCATGCGAACGGCGGCTCTCAGCAAGCGCAAAAACAGGGCGGGGTCGATGCCCCGCCCTTAATTCTCGTCACCAGCCCTTGAACGGCGTCACGGGTGATTTCTCGGCGCCGCTCTTCGGCCAGACCGCGACATAGTTCTCGCCGTCCTGTAACTGGATGATGACCCCGGCCGCGAGGATATTCTGTCCCTTGTCGTCGAACTTGACGCCCTTGTATCCGATCATCAGCTGATCGGGCTTGAGGTCGGTCGCCTTCAGCGCCGCCTGGATCTTGGCGGGATCGGTCGAGCCGGCCCGGTTGATCGCCTCGCAGAGCACGAAGAAAGCCTGCATCTGACGTGCGGCGGTATCGTCCATCTCGTCGCCGCTCTTCTTCTTGTACATGTCGGCAATGATGGCGGTCGGCGAGCCCGGAGGGCCGACGCTCCATGACGAGCGGTTGAAGACGCCTTGCGGTGATCTTGCCGACCGACTTGATGAAGGACGGATCGGAATAGCCGGAATTGTCGGCGATCATCATCGGCGGCTTGTAGTCCAGCGCCTGCATGGTCTTCGAATACAGGATCGCATCCGACGTGTAGGCGATCATGATCACGACGTCGGGCTTTTTCTCCTTGAGCTGCAGCACCTGGCTTTGCACGTCGGTGGCATTGACGGCATAGGCGACATCGAGCGCGATGCTTTGTCCCTTTTCCTTGAACGCGCTGGTGATGACGCTGGCGACAGAAGTGCCATATTCGGTGTTGTCGTGCACCAGCGCGACATTATCGGTCTTGGCACCGGCAGCCTTCATATCCTGCAGAAACTCGTAGTAGATCTTGGCGAAGTCGGCCGCCACCGGCGTCGTTCGGAAGAACCATTTGAAGCCGCGCTCGGTGAGATTGGCCGCGACCGATTCACCGTTGACGAAGGGAATGCCGTACTTTTCCGCGATCGCGCTCGCCGTCAGCGTGATGCCCGACTGGTAGGCGCCCGTGAGCGCGACCACCTTCTCCTCGGTGATCAGACGCAGCGTCTGGTTCTGGCCGGTCGCAGGGCTGCCCTGGTTATCAGCGAACACCACCTCGACCTTGGCGCCACCGAGACCCGGAAGGCCCGCGTCCTTTGCCAGTGGGAAATTGCCGAGCTCGGGATGGGCGTTATTGATGACGTCCATCGCGGTCTCGATCGCCGCCTTGGCATGGACGCCGGCGCTGGCGGCGTTGCCGCTCAGCGGAAACACCGCGCCGATCTTGACGGTCTTGTCTTGCGCCGAAACCGGACCGGCCAATGCTGCAGAAATCGAGGCAGCACAGAGCAGCCCGAGGACATGCTTAAATCTCATGTTGATCGTCTCCGAAAACGTTCCCAACCAATGTGGCTCTAGGCCATGACGTGCAGGACGTTCGCCGCCCTGCCCCATTCGTTTATTATTTTTGGACGCCCAAGCATCGCATGCCGCTTTCGCAGGGGCAAGTTGCGGCGCTTAAGGCCGCAGCACGTCGATCATCGCATTGCCCTCGCCTTAAGCTGTTTTGGTCGCGACATAAACGGTGTTGCTGGCACCTGAATCGCCTTGCGCGTCATTGAACGTCACGACATGCGCCGCCGACGTTGCGAAAACCCCTGACAGCACGGCATTGAATGCTTCATCCGGCGGGTCATTAGACCAAAGTGCAAAGACCCCGCCGGGCTGCAGATGTTCGGCCAGGCTGGCAAGCCCGGCAGGCTCGTAGAGCGCGGCGTGGCGCGGATGCAGCAGCTTGCGCGGCGAGTGATCGATGTCCACCAGCACCGCGTCGAAACGGCGGCGTGGCGCCGTCGGATCGAAGCCGTCGGCCTGACCTGACATCGCAAAGAAATCGCCCTGGACGAAGCGGCAGCGCGGATCGCCGGTGAGTTGTTTACCAAGCGGCAGCAACCCCTGCTCGTGCCATTCGATAATCTCGGGCAGCGCATCGACCACGACCAGGGATCGCACGCGCGGATTTTCCAGCACGGCCTGCGCCGTATAACCGAGCCCGAGGCCGCCCACGACAACGTCCATATCCGTTCGCGTCAGTTCGGCCAGTCCGAGCCGCGCCAGCGCGATCTCCGCGACCGTGAACAGGCTGGACATCAAGAACTCGTCGCCGAGTTTGATTTCGTAGATGTCGATGCCGGAAGATAATTGCCGTCGACGCCGCAGGCTGAGCACGCCCATCGGCGTCGGGCGGAAGTCGAGCTCCTGGAAATACACGCTCATTTGCCACGGTCCTGACTGCGACGCCGGCGGCGTCGCAAATGGCCGCGGCTTCACGGCTTTCGCACCCCAACAAGCGCATCGCCGCGCGCTTGCCAAGGCCCGGGCTGAACAGTAGAAGGGCGCCAGCCCGGCGGGGCAAACGCGAATCCCGCCGCCGCAGTCGATTGCTATCAAACAGACGATACAAGCTATTGATTCTGTAGGGCAATTCTTGGGGAATGGTGTAACGGTAGCACAACAGACTCTGACTCTGTTTGTCTAGGTTCGAATCCTAGTTCCCCAGCCAGCAAAATCAAATACTTAGCAGGAATTTCCTCCCCTCATCTTCCCAGCAAATTCGAAATGGGAAGACCATGGGAATATTTTACGGGCGTTGCCCGATCCTGGGAATCGCAAGCCTTACCTACCTCTGCCCGGCCGAGGTGTCGGCCGCATAGCCCACCATGACTTTAGGAAGCCTGCTGGTGAGTCCGGGGGGTTGCGAGCGAATGGGCCGGCCTATCGGCGCCGGCGCATTGGCTGGTCAGCGCTACGCGGTCCGGGGCGGCCGGGAATGAAATAGATTGAGGGCGCGGACCTGAGCCCGTGCCCCCTTGTTGTCTGCAGCAAATTTACAGCATCTGCACAGACCGGATTCCCGGGATCGTGAGCGGCCGAGGGTGAGTCAATTTGACTCAGGGGTAAAATCGCCGCGCACTCCGCTTGAGGATTCACGAGACAGATTTTCTAGCGAACAGTCCCGGCCGTCGATCTCAACCATTCGGCGGATCGAGGGGGCGAAATGCTGACATGGATTCTGGCGCTGATCGCGCTGACGGCGGTCATTTACGCGGCGCTCAGACTTGGACCGCGGTGGCTTTTTCCGCCGGATTCGAAATGACGACTTCTCCACACCCGCACCCGCTGTGGCCCTCCAGCCGATTACAGGTGTCTCAGGTCTGCCAACGCCGCCATCCGCATTGTGGCGCGACGCCGGCTTCATCGCGTAAGCCCGCCCCCCTGCCGATCGCCGCCGCTTTCATCGTCTCTCTCCCCCGGTCCATCGCGCTTGCCGTCGCCCCGGCAGCCGCGGTAAGCGAAGGCACCTCGCCGTCGGTTGCAACCGAAGCGTGCCGTATTGTCTAAAGTTGTGGCTCGCCGTAGTGTGCGGTCAACGGGGAGAGCGCCATGGCATTCGCGTTCGAGATGCAGTTCACCAATCTTTCGGCCAGGACCATCTTCCAGCTTGGTGCATACGATTTCGCGCAAGGCGGCCACGACAACGGCGGCATCCAGCAGGCGCCGGGAAACACGCTTTCTCCGACTGCGGGCACCCAATACCTTTCAGTCTTCCAGAAGACGGGCAGCTCGATCGCGGAAAACTGGATGGACATCCAGTGCACCTGGGTCTTGACCGGCGCCAATCCGGTTCGTTTCGGGGTGAAGCTGCACTTCCCGGCGCAAGTGTTCTCGATCGGGACGGACCCCTACTGGTACGTGATGCAAGACACCAACGCCGTCCCCGGCTCCGCCGACCCTCCGCCAGACTGGATCCATTCGGGCAAGTCTCCGGCCGACCCGTATGCGTGGCCGAGCACGCTCCCGGTTCAAATCATCGCCACGCCGCAGGCGACCGGCGACAGCCTGGTCGTCGGGGTCATGATCACGGACTGGGGGAAGCACAACGCCCAGGGACCGGGCGCCGCATAGCCAAAGCGCTGCGAGTTTCAAGTTTCGAAAGCCCTGCAAATGGGGGAGATGGTCATGTTGCTGCTAATCGTCAGGCTGCCGAACAAATGGGTGATGCGGCTCGCGAATACCAACAAATCCTGGAATTTCCAGGGTGTCGATCTCGATGAGCAGGAGGCTGCTGTCGAATACCTCGCGACTTCGATGCAGGGCGGCGTCGAGAACGTCGTCAACAACATCTACGATATCGTCGAAGTCGAAAGGAACGTGAGCGCGAGAGAAACGGTACAAGCGCTGTTCGGACAAACGGACGGGATCCAGCTGAACGACGATTTGGTGTTCAACGATGCCGACAACGTGCTGCTCGACGTGCTCGATGAGGCGGGCACGCTGCTGTTCGCCGCGCTCTGAACCGGGCGATCCACGCCTCATGGCTTCCTAACCGGTCGCCGTCATCGCATGGCTCAGGAAGGCGCCCCTGTTCCAGATGCAAACGCAATGAAGCGCTCCATGTATTCTGTGGCATCTGTCGGCGACCATAATCCCTGCTGGATCGATTGCTTTAGGGCGCTGCCGACTTTCCTGTGTTCGATCTTCTGGAACATTTCCACATAAGCCTCCAACAGTTCGGGCGAGACGTCGTCGACGCTGGCCGCAAGTGCATCGAAACAATATGCAGATTCGGGCTTTCCGCTCTCATGTCTTGCGTAGTTTGCGAAGGCTTCGAATTGCATCCTGAGGACTCTTCTGTCTTCGATCAAATTTCGCATGTTATTTCCTCCGCGAGCGTGGGTCCGGGCGCCAGCGTTCGCACGTTGGCGCCCGGGATAGGATATCGTCTATCGCTTCATCCGTCTTGCGTGAGCGGCATCCGCTGCCGGTTGCGCTTCCTGATCGATCGGTGCCGGCACGGATTGAAGCGTGAACGTCAGGCGGCGATCGATGGCGCCTGTGTCATCTTAATCAGGTCACGCACGATCGAGGCGCCAAAGACCGCCAGTGGGTCATCAGCTTCAGGCAGGCAATCTTCATCGTAGGCCACCGCGCACCGCGCCTTTGCGATCAGGCCGTCGATCAACCGTGCCGGCATTTTGGAGATCTGCCGCTCGAGCCTCATCACTAGGCGCGCGGCTTTATCCTTATCGCGTTCGACCGAAATCAGTTTCCGCGGCTTCTTTACGGGGCGGGTTTCCTGCCACAGATCAAAGGCGCCAACGATCTCTGACTCTGTTTGTCTAGGTTCGAATCCTAGTTCCCCAGTCAAATATCTCTTTCAACACAATTACTTAGGGTTATAACGGGCCGGAGCTTGGTCAACTCGGCGAACGCGGCGAGCCCACAACCATCGAACCCGACATCGCTAATCGCGGCCGTTTGACGAGTTCGCGCCCTCTTGGGGGCAGCACCTGGCGCCAGCTCAGCTTTCAGCCGTGATACGCAAACAGCTCGACCGGGTCGTTGAAACCGCGCACCGGATATTCGCCGACGCGTTCGAGATCGAAATCGCGTTCGACGAAGTCGGCGAAGGCGCGCGACAGCAGCACCTTCTTCCCCAATTGTTTGGTGAGGGTTTCGAGACGCGAAGCCATGTTGACCGCGGGGCCGATGACGGTGAAGTCGAGCCGGCTGCGCGACCCGATATTGCCGTACATGACGTCTCCGACATGGACGCCGATGCCGTAATTCAGCGGCGCACGACCGGTTTCGCTGTTCTTTTCGTTCAGGGCAATCATGGCCTGACGGGCTTCGGCCACGGCACGCAACAGATTGGCGCAGGCCGACGGCTCGCTGAGCGGAAAAATGGCGAGCAGACCGTCGCCGATGAATTTCAGTATTTCCCCGCCATGTCGCGCAATCGGCTCCGACATCGCGTCGAAATAACTGTTCAAGAGATCAATGACGTCATCGCGCGGCCAGTTGTCGGAGATCCCCGTGAAATCACGCAGATCGCAGATCATGATGGCGGCGCGAACCGTCGTCCCGCTGCCGCGCCTGGTGGCGCCGGCCAGAATAAGCTCGCTGGCGTGCGACCCGACATAGGTTTCGAGCAGCGTTCGCGCCAGCCGGTTCTTCATGCGGATTTCGCTGACCAGCGCCAGTGCCGGCAACAGTTTCAACAGGCCGGCGATATGCGCGTCCTCGAAACCTCCGGGACGATCGGTTGCAAAGGTCACCATGTGCCGCTTGCCGAGCGTATGGTACAGCGGCCATGCCACGTAGTCGGTCAGGCCTTTCGCCCGCATCTCGTCATAGACGGCGTGCTTGCGGCCCAGCGAAGGATCGCGTTCGAGATTCTCACGCACCTCGGTGGCCCCGTCGTGGATTTCGTTGGCGGGACTGTCGATGTATTCGGATCGCTCCCTGACATCGTAGTCTACTCTCGCAAGCTCGGCCTCGCGCATCCCGTCCGTCCACATGATCCGGGCGCCCAGCCATTGCGGATGGTAGATCAGGAGATGCAGCGACGCCCGCTTGACGGGAATGCCCGCCCGCTGAAGCCGGCCACACAACTCGGCGAAAATATTGTCAATGAAGCGCTGATCGCGCGTGTCGTTTGTCAGCCAGTGCACAACGTCGCTGTCAGAATGCGCGGGAACGGGATCAATCTTTGGCGGCGCGTTCATATCTTGTTCCTGAGCAGTGACCGGATCGACGGTAGAGGATATGTCGTGTCCCCGATCGACGGCGTCAATGGAGCCGGCCACAAATTGCGCGCGATCAGGGCAAACCACCGGCGGCACGCCGCTGCTCGAAAGCCTTGATGTGCGTATAGGCGAGCAACAATGTGCGATGTGGAATGTTGGCCTCGCGCGCCTTGTTGAGCATGAAGCCCAGGATGTGCTCGACCTCGGTCTGGCCACCGCGTTCGATGTCACGCAGCATCGACGTCGCGTATTGTGAGTCCCGTTGGGAGAACGTCTCCTCCCACAACCTCATAAAGCTCTCGCTGGGCGTGTGACCGTTGGCGGCTGCGATGGCCGCACCACACTGAAGCTGGTCGAGGAAAAGCTCGCGGCCATCGGGAGTACGGACAATCTCACCAACATTCGCCCGCATCAGACAGGTCATCGTAGCAGCGGTCGAGAGGTGAACGAGCTTTTCCCACATGCGCTGAACGATGTCGGTGACCGCGAAGGCTTCGACACCCTTTGCAGCGGCAAACAAGGCCTGCCAGCGTTCTGACGCGTTCCGTCATTTCACCAGACTGCTCGCCAAAGGTCAGCGTGCGCCAATCGTTGAATTGGCGGATTGCGCCGTTCGACGTGAGCGTTGACTGAATCTTCGCAGTTCCGCCGAGCACGCGGTGCTGACCAAACCTTTGGTTCAGGACGTCGATATGGGCGATCCCGTTCAGGAAGGGCAATACGTAGCCGGTCGGTGCCACAGCCGGCGCGATCGCCGCAACGGCAGTATCGAGGTCGTATGCCTTGCAGGTCAGAATGACCGCGTCATAGATCGGTGCCAGATCCGACGCGACCACCGTCTTCACAGCCAACTGCGCGTCCCCGAACGGGCTCTCGATCTGCAGCCCTCGCTCGGAGAGGATTTTGCGCCGTCCTTCACGGACAAGAAACGTGACATCGGCACCACTCTCAACCAAGCGACCGCCGAAATAGCCGCCAATTCCCCCGGCACCGAGCACCAGGATCCTGGGATTACTCACAATAGGTCCTCCTCTTCCCGGCCAATCGCCGGCTAGAACATGCTCATCGCGCCTTGCGCGCCTCCTCGAGGCGAGGATCGAACGCAAACTCGATCCGTACTCCGCTGGGCTCGCGCACGATGAAATGGATCTTGGGGCCGGCACCCGAGGGTTCCGGACCGAACTCGACGACGACGCCAGGCCAACTCGACACTCGCTTGTAGAGGGTATCGAGACCGGTTTGGTCGGCCACGGCGAGGGCCAAATGATGCAATCCAACATTGGCGCGACGATCGAACGGGATTGCTTCGCTGGGCGATTCGACCTGCCACAGCGTCACGACGTCGTGTCCATCGGATACGAACACTGCCGGATAATTTGCCCGCTCGCCGACAACTCGCCATCCAAGACAATCACAAAAGAAATTTCGCGTGCTCACGAGGTCGCGAACACTCAGCCCAACGTGGTCGACACCGCACGTGCCGATTTTAAGTTCGTCTACCATAGGTCCTCCAATAAGGTGCCGGCTCGGCGCAAGCTGCCAGACCTGCGCTGCCCTGGGAAGCGCAATCACCACTTGCAGTCAGATCGTGAATTCGCGACGGGCTGAGCGTACGCTTGCCACGATGTGCGCATGCACCTCCGACACTCTGCGCGTATGATGGGTGTCGGGATGCGAAACCAGCCAGTAGTTTCGCACGAACCGAATATCAGGCAGCAACCGCTTAAGTTCCGGAAATCGTCGCGCGGCGTAGTCGTGCAGTATTCCCACGCCGTGGCCACCCCTTACCGCCTCCATCTGTGCCACCACGCTCCCGCACTCGTAATGCCTGTTCATGACTTTTCCGAGCGCGGACGCATAGTCGAGCGCTCGGCTGTAAACGAAATCCTCGACATGCGTGACGAACAGATGGCCGGCGAGATCGGCCTGTTTCCTGATTGGTCCCAAGCGCTTCAGATAACTTTCGGCGGCATAGACGCTGAGCGTGTAGTCGGTCAGCTTCTTGACAATGAGCCGGCCCTGCTTCGGACGGTCCAGCGTGATCGCAATGTCGGCCTCCCGCCTCGACAGCGAGAATGTCCGCGGCAGTGGAACAAGTTGAATGAGCAGGTCGGGATGCCGCGCGGCAAGCGCGCCAAGCTGGTTGGCAAGAAAGTAGTTCCCCAGTCCATCGGGAGCACCGACACGAACAGTGCCTGCGATGGCCTCCGATGATCTGCCAAGGTGAGCGCCGACCTGAAGGAATTCCAATTCAGCCCGCTCCGCTGCGGCAACGAGGGCTTCGCCTGCGCTTGTCAGGACGCAGCCCGTCGTACGCCGTTCGACCAACTGGGTTTTCAATTCCTGCTCGAGGGCAGTGAGTTGCCGCGCCACCGTCGCATGGTTCACGCCCAAGCGCCTGGCGGCACCGAGAATCTGACCGGTGCGGGCGACCTCCAGGAATATGCGAATGCGATCCCAATCCACCGACTTCAATTTCTGCACAACAAACCCGCGATAGTTGCCGTTGATGTGCAGACTTTAGCATTTCATATCGGGCTTGCGCAAACAAGGAGGTCATCGTGGTCACGCAAATCAAGCATTACATCAATGGCAAACAAGTCTCTGGCCAAAATGGCCGGACGTCGTCTGTCTTCAATCCCGCGACAGGTGAGCAGACGAAGTTGGTGCCAGTCGCGAACGCCGCGGATGTCGCGGAGGGTGTCGCTGCGGCAACCAAGGCTGCGCCCGGATGGGCAGCGACGACGCCCTTGCGGCGGGCCAGGATACTCAACCGATTCCTCAGGATTCTCGAGGAACGTACCGACGAACTCGCTGATATCATCGTCGCCGAGCATGGCAAGGTCCACTCGGACGCCGTCGGTGAAATTCAGCGCGGCATGGAAGTCGTGGAATTCGCGACCGCCGCCCCGCAGCTGCTGAAGGGCGAGTTGACCGAGAACGTCGGAACGCGCGTCGATAGCTACTCCACGCGTCAGCCTCTCGGCGTGGTCGCCGGCATTACCCCGTTCAATTTCCCTGCGATGGTGCCGATGTGGATGTTTCCTGTCGCGCTTGCTTGTGGCAACGCCTTTATCCTGAAACCGTCGGAACGCGATCCATCGGCGTCAGTGAAGATCGCGGAGTGGCTCAAGGAAGCGGGCCTTCCGGACGGTGTATTCGGGGTGGTCCACGGCGACAAGGAAACCGTCGACGCGCTGCTACATCATCCCGACATCTCCGCGATCAGTTTCGTGGGATCCACACCTATCGCACGCTACATCTATGAGACCGCCGCGACGACAGGAAAGCGCTGTCAGGCGCTGGGCGGTGCCAAGAACCACATGATCATCATGCCCGATGCCGATATGGACCAGGCAGTCGACGCCCTGATGGGCGCCGCTTTTGGCTCCGCCGGCGAACGCTGCATGGCGATTTCCGTCGCGGTCCCGGTGGGCGAAACGACCGCCAACAGGTTGATCTCCGCGTTGGCGCCGAAGATTCGCAGCCTCAAGATCGGACCCGGCACGGATCCGGAAGCGGAAATGGGCCCGCTCGTCACCAAGCAGCATTTGGACAAGGTCCGCGGCTACATCGACGCTGGTGTCGCGGAGGGTGCAAAACTGCTCGTCGACGGTCGTGGCTTCAAGATGCAGGGCTACCAGGACGGCTACTTCATCGGCGGGTCGCTGTTTGATCACGTCACTCCGGACATGAAGATCTACAAGGAAGAGATTTTTGGGCCCGTCCTGGCTGTCGCCCGTGCTCCCGACTACGACACCGCCGCACGGATGATCAACGAGCACGAATTCGGCAACGGCACATCGATCTTCACCCGCGACGGCGATGCAGCTCGGGAATTTGCCCACCAAATCAAGGTTGGCATGGTCGGCATCAACGTTCCGATCCCGGTGCCGATGGCATTCCATTCTTTCGGTGGATGGAAAGCGTCGCTCTTTGGCGACCACTACATGCACGGCCCGGAAGGCGTTCGCTTCTATACCCGGTTGAAAACG
Source organism: uncultured Alphaproteobacteria bacterium (assembly GCA_963738105.1). Classification (GTDB taxonomy): domain Bacteria; phylum Pseudomonadota; class Alphaproteobacteria; order Rhizobiales; family Xanthobacteraceae; genus Bradyrhizobium. The sequence continues at coordinate 120,463 of CAVTWC010000043.1, forward strand.
ATCACGAGCCGCTGGCCAACCGGTATTCGAGCCGGTGCCGAATTCGTAATGCCTACCATGGCTTGATCGCAACGACTGGCCCGCTGCTCATCCAGGCAGCGGGCACGGTTCGCGATCGCCGATTGCGGCTGATAGCTCCCATCGAAACTCAGATCGTCTGAAGCCGCTTTAGCTTGGCTTCGTCCCATGAAATCCCGCTGCCGACCCTCTCGGAAGTGAGAACCATTCCGTCGCGAATTTTCAGCGGCTCCTCGATAATCGCCTCTGCCCAATCAACGTACTCAAGCCAATGGGCAGTCGGCGTCGCGCAAAGCAGGTGCGCGCTGATCTCAGGCATCAGATGCGACGACATTTCGATGCCGTGGGCTGCGGCTACGCCGGCCGCTTGCAGCCAACCGGTGACGCCACCTATCCTCGCCACGTCGACCATCACGTAATCGCTCGCCCGAGCATTGACGGCGCGTAGCAAACCTTCCGGACCGTTGAAGTTCTCGCCGATCTGGATCGGCACCCTCAGTTCGCGCGCGATTTCGGCGCTTGCCACATAATCATCGTGAGCAATCGGCTCCTCGAGCCAGTAGATTCCCTCCTTTTCCAGTTCCCTTCCGCGAAGGATGGCTTCCGTGCTGGTCAGCGCCTGATTGTAGTCCACCATGATCGCGACATTGCCGCCGGAAATGCTGCTGCGGACTGCGCGCAAAGCGGCAAGGTCCTCGAACAGAGAGGGATATCCGAGCCGGAGCTTAACAGCCCTCAAACCGCTCTCCAGAAGAGCTTGAACTTCCGTCGCGAGGCGATCCGGCTCCATCAGCCCAAGCCCGCGACTGTCATAGGCGCGGAGCGGCTTCGGGCTGGATCCGAGTAGCGAGGACAGCGGAGCACGCTGCATCTGCGCCATCGCGTCCCACATGGCCATGTCCAACAGCGAAAGTGCCATCCGCACGGAACCGGTCACCCCAAGCAGCGCAAACTGACGCGAAAGGGTCTGCGTCACATCGAAGGGCGTCCAATCCTTGCCCTTCAGGAGATCGACCGCCTCGGACAGATGCGACGAAATCGCAACCGCTCCCGACGGCCGGTAGCAAAACGTATAGGCCCTGCCCGTTACGCCGTCTTCGTTGAGCAAATCAACAAGCAGCAGCGGCACAGTCTTGACGATCGCCGCACTCGTTCCGAGCGTAAACTTCAAAGGAACCATCATACCGCGGGTGGTCAACGAGCGAATTCGCTGCCCTCGCCGCACTTCGACCATCGTTCATTTTGATCTCTCAACATTCTTCAGGAAACCGGCGGATGATCTGTCGTAGCAGATGTACCGTCTTCTACTCGGCCGCTACATGCAATTCGGGGTTCGGTCGTACAATATCAAGGAAGGCCGAGAGCGCACTGGATACGTAGGCGTCCGTACGCCGAATGAACACGGTCTGCACTTCGGAAAACTCGGGCTCCAGTTCATGCACCGCGACCTGACCGTCCCGCCACGCCGTGGCGACTATCCCCTTGGGCAGCAATGTGATCCCGACACCCGCGGCCACGCAGCCCAGAATTGCTTCGATCGAACCGAATTCCAGAGGCTGTGCGACCATTATTCCAGCCCTGTTCAACAGATTGTCCAACCTTATCCGATATGAGCAACCGATCCGGAACACGATGGTTTTCAGTTCGCTGATCGAGGAAAGATCTTCAATGCCGCGAACTGAACGAGGAGTCACCAGGACAAGATTTTCGCGAAAGACAGTCTCCTGCTGCAGATCGGGATGATCGACCGGCCCCGCAACGAACGCGCCCTCAAGTCGGCATTCAACAACGTCCTCGATGAGACTGCAGGTCGTTCCCGTCGTGACTACGGGACGGACCTTTGGGTAGGCTTTCGTAAAGCTCGCGAGCACCGACGGAAGCCGGAGCGCCGCGGTCGTTTCCAGGGTACCGACTTCCAGCACACCGCCCGGAACGCCGTCATCCCTTGCCGCGGCCTTGGCGTCGCTAATCAGCCTGGATATGCGCGCCGAAAAAGGAAGCATACGGCGCCCGGCAGGAGTAACTTTCACGCCGCGTGCATGCCGCTGAAACAGAAGAACACCAAGCTCGAGTTCCAACGCCCTCACTCGCGCAGTGACGTTCGATTGTACAGTATTCAGCTCAACCGCCGCTCTATTCATGCTGCCGTGCCGGGCAACTACCTCAAAAACTTTCAGATCGGTTGCGTCCATAACAAGCCCTATCTTCAAATTTGGTGCGTTTAAAGGAAAGATCATGTGATCGGAGCCGCTCGTTTTGCAAGACTGAATCCGTAAGTCTTTACTGTCCGATTTCGAACATTGGGCGGTGAGAGGCTGTCACTGGGTATCTCCGATAATAATACCCCTATCGTCCGGACAGATATCGGCCGTCGGCTCCCGGGCCTGCAGCGACAACAAACCACACCCGCCGCAGGCCGAGACCGCCAGCAGCAACCGCGGAGAACAAACCCGCGATTACTTTGCCGGCCTGCGGTAATGTGCGAAGCCCGACTGCGGCGCGAACTCTCGGAGGACTTGGGTCATATCAAGGTATAATCGAGCGGGACGTAGAGATGGTTTTCTATCGAGCGATGACTAAATCGCTATCGACAGATAGGGTGAACATCGAACCGCTCCTGCAAGCGTTTTTCACGTTGTCGATGTGGTTTCCGTTACAGAGCGTATTCGTCGAGCTGGATGGCCGGCCGCCTTGGCCTATTTGGTAAACGCGAAACTCGTTGAGGAGTGAACATGGCATCGATCGAGATCAAGAGGGTTTACGAACCTCGCGTTCGGGGCGATGGCGAGAGGATACTGGTAGATCGATTATGGCCGCGCGGCCTTCGGAAGGAGGACGCTCACATAGATCTCTGGAAAAAAGAGATTGCACCAACTCCTGCGCTGAGGGTTTGGTTCGATCATCGCGCGGATCGTTTCGATGAATTCAGGCAAAGCTATCGGGAGGAACTTAAATCAAACCCGGCCGTGACGGAGATCCTTGAGGCAATCGGCGATCGCAAGGCTACGTTGCTGTATGCTGCCCGGGACCCAACGGTGAATCACGCGGTGGTGCTCGCGGAATTTCTCAATAAGGTCCGTAGCAGGAAGCCAGCGGCGACGAAACTCGCGTCGAAATAAAGCTGATATTCGAATCGACCACGCTATATGTTTTTAGAACCAGCGCGGCGGATTATGCTTCGCCCAATCCGCCCTACCCGCAAACGTGGATCCACGATTTAAATCGAGACCAGCGGCTTACTTGCCGTCGTTCCAGATGTCGGCCGCGAGCTTCCAGTCATTTCCGACCTTTTCCCAAACCACGACATACTTTCCGGTGACTTCCTGCGGTGACGGGGCCTTGGTTTTCAAGCTGAAGGTCCCGATCTCGCGTGCCGCAGAGGGGCCGAGTGGCTTGACGTCCAAGGTTGTGAGCTTCGGATCGCCAGCTTTCTCCGCCATGTTTTTCCACATTGCCCCAATCGCGGCTGCCCCCTGCACCATCGCAGAGCCGGGCGGGAATGCGGTCGCATCAGTGGTGTAGAGCGACGCTACACCAGTGAAATCGCCCTTGTTGAAGAATTCGGCCCATTTTGCGTTGACCGCCTCGATCTCGGCCTTCTGAGCCAACGCCGGTGTGATCAATCCGACTACAAATGCAATTATGAGTGCAATCCCGCGCATGCTGGACTCCATTCCCTGATGCAATAAGCGAGGCAAGTCGCGGCTTTTTCTTCGACCGTCGCGGTGGATATTTTATCTTGGTCACCGCCGTTTGACCACTGCAGGTAATCCGCAGGGCGAATTAGCCGCAGCGGTGATCTGCCCTACGCGCTCGACTTCAAGCTCCGCTCTCGCAGCTTGACCATGACCTGTAGTGCGAGGTTTGTTGGCGTCGCAATGCCGAGCTCGGCTCCCTTTCGCACGACATAACCATTGAGATAATCGATCTCCGTGGTCTTGCCTCGCGCCAGGTCCTGAGCGGTCGATGAGGCCTGGCTCGGCATCCTCACGCCCAGGGCGAGAGTTTTTTCGAGAATGTCCTCCGGCACCGCAACGCCGCATCCATGTGCGACGGCGATGCATTCCTGCACGACGTTGCGGATGACGTCACGAGCGCCCGCAACGTCCAGCATCGGGCCATAGGTCAATTGCGAAACACCCGACAAAGCATTGTAGGCGCAATTGGTGATCAGCTTTTGCCAAAGAACTTCCGCGACGTTGTTCGCGACCCTCGCCGGATTTCCCGCTTCGACAAACAACCGGGCCAATCCCGCACTGTCCGGCGTTGCGCCCATGATCAATTCACCATCTCCGTGCTGCCTGACGTGACCCGGTCCCGCCATTTCCGTGCCGAGATAGACCACTGTCGGTATCACCGTCTGGCCGATCGCTTTTTGCAACCGTTCCGCGTTGTCGACACCGTTTTGCAGGCTGAGTACCTGCGTGCCCGGCTTCAGATACGGAGCCATGGAAAGTCCGGCACGCTCGGTATCCTGCGATTTCACGCAGAACAGGACGAGGTCCGCTCCCGCTACCGCTGAGGCATCTGTGGAGGCCCGGACCGGAATGTATCCCTTGAACGTCCTGGTCTCGAGCAACAGGCCGTCTCGGTTGATGGCGTCAACATGAACGGGCCGGCCGATCAGGACAACGGAATGACCGGCCTGGGCCAATACCGCGCCAAAGTAACAGCCGATCGCGCCAGCCCCCACGATTGCGACATTCATGATCTACACCTCCGCCGAACCCGTCGAACGGTTAGACCTTAAACAGCATCGTGGCTTTGCCAAGTTCAGGCGGTCCGACGATTGCACCGGCAATCGGGCAACTCAGACAATCGATCGGCTAGCAATCGCGGACTACACGCGTCAATTGCCCGCGAACACCGCTTTCCACGGGGCTGCGAGATATTTCGCGAACGCCGAGGCCGGCACCGCGAGGCGGAAATCGCCGAGCACATGCGGCCATACTTGCCCGGCGCCATACAGCAACACGATGCCGTTGGCGGTGGTCTGGCCCTTGGCGTAGGTCAGCGCGTAATTCTTGAGTTTTTCGGGGTCCGCGCCGATGCCGTCCTTGGCGACATCCGCATTCGGTCCCGGCTGCTGCCCGCTGCGCTGAATGTAGGATCTGGTCCAGGCTTTGGTCGCGGCGTCGGCGATCGCCGCCAACGCGGCTTTGGCCTGATCCGGTGGGAACAGCGACTCGATGGGTACGGCCCGGTTTGCCTGCTTGTCCCACACCAGGGTCTGAAAACCCTGATTGGGATGCGCGGCGCCGGTGTCGGCATTGGTCTCGGCCGAAAGGCTCAGCACGGCGTCGCTCTCGAAGGTCACGCGCCAGATCGTGTCGATGCTGTAGGGTTGGAAGCTCGGGTTGTCTTCCTTGTCGTCCTTGGCGTCGCTCTTGGCCTGATCGGCGTCGGCCTTGTACAGCGCCAGGATCTGGTCCTTGAGCGGCGCTATCGTCATCGCGGTCGCGGGTATCCGCAAATGCATCTCGACCAACGGCGACTTGTCCGTCACGTCGTAGTCTGCGGCCAACGCTGGCGCTGTGGCCAATTCCGCGACACAAGCCGCGGCGAATAATAATTTCAGTTTCAAGCCAGCTTCTCCCTCAGGCAGGCGCACGAGCGCAATCAGGAACAGGTCGTGTCCATGTTGGTGCAGGCCTGTCGGGTCCAGCCGGTGCCTTTCTTGACATGTACTTTGAGGAAATCACTCCAGCATCCCAGCAGATCCACCTTTTGATCGCCGGCGGCATGCAGATCGAGCGGCTTACTCTTGACGTCATGATCACCATAGATCGCACCGCCATTCTCCATCCCGCTGACGCCGACCACGCTTTTATGCAGGTAGCCCTTGCCGTGGAACACGACTTTCCCGTCCGCCCCCAGATCGGCGTTGATGAGGTTGGCGCGATCGATCTCGTACCAATCGCCGGCCTGCCCAGTGATGTGGACCTCGATCCAGCCCTCGACATTGGGATTGCTCAGCGAGGCGATCACCGCCCCGCCCGGCGCAGCCCGGACATTGGTGCCCTTGGGATCGGTGTCGGTGATATCGACGCTGACATCGCAAGCTTGTTTCTCGACGGTCTGGGCCAGACAGCTCATGGGTGACGCCAGCGCCAGCAGCGCCACGACGAAAGCAGGCAAGGTTTTCATTGGGATTTTCTTTGAGCTTCTATTGGGTTTGGGAGTTCTGATCGCGGCGGAGGGGTGTCACCATCCGTTGGTCGCCCTCAGCCGCGATCCGGTTCGAATGTGCCCCCGAAATTTGAACGACTAGATTCGGGACGCTCAACTCAGTGTGCAAATCGAGCGCTCTTTCTGCGCTGCGTGACGGCAAGCGCCAGCGTATCCAGGGTTTTGACGGTCGTATCCCAGTCGATGCATCCGTCGGTGATGCTTTGCCCGTAGCAGAGCTGCCGGCCCGGCACATGCGTTTGCTTGCCCGCGACCAGATTGCTCTCGATCATCACGCCGATGATGCAGCGGTTTCCGGACGCAATCTGATCGGCCACCGCATTGACGACATTGGGCTGGTTTTCCGGGTCGTAGCCGCTATTGGCATGGCTGGCGTCGATCATGACGGCCGCGATGCAATCCTGAGGCTTCCATCGCGCGGCAGGCAGCTTCGACATCGGCGGCTTCGTAATTGGGCGCGTTCCCGCCGCGAAGAATGATGTGGCAATCGGCATTGCCGGTGGTGGCGGCAATCGCCGATTGGCCGTCCTTGGTCACCGCCAGGAAATGATGCGGTTGCGCCGCCGCCTTGACCGCATCGACGGCGATCTTCACCTTGCCGTCGGTGCCGTTCTTGAAGCCGATCGGACAGGACAATCCGGACGCCAATTCGCGATGAACCTGGCTTTCCGTCGTGCGAGCCCCGATGGCGCCCCAGGCGACCAGATCGGACAGATATTGGGGTGCGACGATATCGAGGAATTCCGAGCCCACCGGCAGGCCGAGTTCGTTGATATCGAGCAGCAGTTTGCGCGAGATTCGAAGACCGTCATCGATCCGAAAGCTGCCATCGAGATCGGGATCGTTGATGAGCCCCTTCCAGCCGACGGTGGTGCGCGGCTTGGCGAAGTACACCCGCATCACGATCTCCAGCTCGCCGGAAAGACGATCCCTGACGGCACGCAGGCGGTGCGCGTATTCCATCGCCGCATCGGGATCATGAATGGAGCAAGGGCCGACAACGACGGCCAGCCTGTCATCGGCATGATGCAAAATATTGCTCAGCGCGGCACGCGAATTGGCGACCGTCTCTGATGAATGTTGCGTTTGAGGGAATTCGTCGATCACCCGTTTTGGGGTGATCAGCGCCTTGATTTCGCGGATGCGAACGTCATCGGTCGAGGGTGTCACGTGAAGTCTCCTTGAATGGGAGTCTTCTGGGGGCACAAAAAAAGCCGCCAGGAGACTGGCAGCTTGTTGAACACGATTGGCTTGATGTCAGATCAAACGCGTCCCTTCCGCTGCCCGGGGCTTTGGAAATAGTTAAACCAGCCATAAAACAGGTTCGAGGCGTTGATCATGGGGGCGCTATCTAACTTAAAGAACTGCCGCTGTCACGGCTTTTTATCGCCGTCGCGGCTGATGCCGGAAAGACGTCACTTATGCGCCACCGGCGGCGTGCCGTGGGTGTGGAAGGACTCGATGGTCTTCAGGCCCCAGGCCTGACCCTTCTTGCGCTCCTCCTCGGTCCATACGATCGGCTTCCAGTCCGGCGCCAAAATCAGCCGCGCGCCCGCATTGGCGACTTCGACCCGGTTGCCGCCGGGTTCGTAGACGTAGAGGAAGAACGTCTGCTGGATGGCGTGCTTGTGCGGGCCGGTCTCGATATAGACGCCGTTCTCCAGGAAGATGTCGGCGGCGCGCAGGATTTCCTCGCGGCTGTCGAGCGCGTAGGTGACGTGATGAAAGCGGCCGGGCGTGCCGGAATGATCGCGTGAGTAGGCGAAGTCGTAACTCTTGTTCGACATCGTCATCCACATCGCCGCTTCGGTGCCGTCGTTGAGCACGATCTGCTCGGTCAGCCGGCAGCCCAGATAATTCTCGAAGAATATCCGGTTCGCTTTGATATCGACCGCGAGGCAGTTGAGGTGATCGAGCCGGCGCACATTGACGCCGCGCGCCGGAAAGCGCTGCGCCTGGTTTTTCAGCGCGGGCTTCAGTTCCGGCGGCGCCTGATACCATTCGGTCTCGTAATACAGCTCGATGACATGGCCGTCGGGATCCCTGCAGCGAAACGCCGGCCCCTGCCCCATATCGCCATCGGTCCAGCCGATGTCAAAACCCGAACCCTTCAGCGCGGCCACCCGCCGCTCCAGCGCCTGCGGGCTGCGGGCGCGCAACGCCATGTGCTCCATCCCGGAGGTTTTTGATGCCGTGAGTTTCAGGGAATAGCGCTCGTAATCGTCCCAGCCGCGCAGATAAACCAACTCGCCCTTGCGGCCGCTGATGGTCATGCCCATCACGTCGACGAAGAACTTCAGGCTCTCGTCGGGTTTCGGCGTCAGCAATTCCATATGGCCGAGATGCGCGAGATCGAAAATCGGCTCGGGTTGCATTGGCATGACCTCCATGCCGAATCAGATCAGCGCAGCGACCGCGTCAGATCGTCGAACAATTCGTCGACGGCAAACGCCCGCGGAATAAGCCCCTGCTGCGCGGCATAGTGGCTGATCATCGCCAGCGAGCGGCTGATGTCTTGCGGATTGAACTGCGCCGGCGCCCGCGCGGCACTGGCCTGCAACATCCGGAAAACTTCCCGCACCGCATCCGGATGCGAGCGTGACAGCGTTTCACTGACCACCACCATGTGATTGATCGGCACGACGCTGTGTTTTGCGGACCAGGACTTTTCTTCAGCGGCGTCCGGAAATAACGGCTTCAAACCCGGGCGTTCGACCTTCTCGCCCAGCACCGCATCGAGCTCGCCATCGACCAGCATCTGGATGATTTCCTTGCCGGCGGGCGCCCGCTTGGTCGTGTCCTTGTATTCGGCGACATGGGCATCCTCGAAGGTGACCCAGTCGATCGAATTGAGATCGACGCCATAATCATTGGCGAGGATCCCGCGCAGCCACGCGCCGGTCGTGGTGGTGAAGGAACGAATGCCGACGCGCTTGCCGTTGAGGTCGGCGGGTTTCAGCGTGCCGAGCCTGGCATTGTAGAGCGCGTAACCGTGCTGGGACCGCCACACCACCACGCTCGGCAACAGCACCATCGGCTTGCCGAACGATTTCGCCATCAGATAGGTGACGATCGCCATCTCCGAAACGTCGAAGGCACCTTCGCGCACCATCGGCTTGAAGCCTTTATGGGTCGGCGAATAGTCCGCAAAATCAAACGAAACCAGATCCGATGCGATCGATCCGTCCTTCAGCGCGGCTGTGCACGGATGGGTGCCAAGCAAGGTGCGCAGCCGCATCGTCATCAGTCGGACTCCAGCTTGTCGACATAGACGAGACCGGCTTTCGCCAGCGCCTCGCGCATGTTGTACATGTCGAGCCCGAGTTCGCCGGCGGCGAGCTTCTTGCGCTTGCCCTCCTCGTCGGCGTGGCGTTTCTCGCCCTTGGTCACGACGTCAGCGATATCCTTGCGTCGCACCACGACCACGCCGTCGTCATCGGCGATCACGGCGTCGCCCGGTTCGACATTGACGCCGGCGCACACCACGGGAACGTTGACGTTCCCCAACGTCGCCTTGACGGTGCCCTTGGCCGAGATCGCCTTCGACCACACCGGAAAGCCCATCTCGCGCAGCGACTTCACATCGCGGCAGCCGGCATCGAGGATGAGCCCGACCACGCCGCGCGCCTGCAGCGAGGTCGCAAGCAGATCGCCGAACATGCCGTCGGTATTGTCGGCGGTGCAGCCGACCACCAGGATGTCACCGGGCTTGCACTGTTCGACCGCGACATGGATCATCCAGTTGTCGCCGGGTTGCGCCAGCACAGTGACGGCGGTGCCCGCAGCTTCGCCGCCGGCCCATGCCGGCCGCATATAGGGCTTCATCAAGCCGATACGGCCATAGGCCTCGTGCACCGTGGATGCGCCGAGCGCGCCGAGCCGCTTGACGACCGCGGCGTCGGCCCGCTCGATGTTGCGGACAACTACCGTCTTCATACCAGTTCCTCCAAAGCCATCGGAAATAATCGCTGATAGGCCTCGCCATAGGTCATGGCCTTGCCTGAATTGCGGCCGCCCTGCATGCCCCGCTGCAGCGCGACACGCTCGTAATACGCCCACAAGTGCTTTTGGGCCGCGAGAATCTCGAACGTCTTGCGCTTGATATCCCAGACCTCATCGATGTTGAGGATCACCTGCGGCTTGAAGTTGCACATTTCGGGCTGATGTGGCTCGAACAGAAAGACCGGAGGTGCCGCGTAATTGTAGTCGGCCTGCGGCTTGTGACCCATCGCCTGCGCCACGATCCGCGCCTCCTGCGCATAAGCCGCGGCGGCCGGATGATCGACATTGTAGGGATCTTCCAGCGAGTGCGTCAGCACGAAGCTCGGATTGAGTTCGCGGTAGATATCGATCAGCCGCTCCATATGGGCCGGCGTCAGATGCAACGGGTAGTCGCCGGCGTCGAAGAACTCGATTTCAGCGCCGAGCGCCGCTGCCGCCCGTTCCGCCTCATCGCGGCGGCCGGCCTTGACCTTCTCCAGGGTCATGCCGGGCTGCTTCCAGGCGAATTGCGATTCGCCGCGCTCGCCGAACGCCAGGCAGACGATCTTGACCCGGTAGCCTTTTTTGGCGTGAAGCGCGATCGCGCCGCCCGCGCGCCAGACAAAATCGCCCGGATGCGCCGAAACCACCAAACCCGTCTTTGTCATTGCCGTCCCTTTGTCATTGCCGTCCCTTCCGTATCGCTCAATTCCCGAAAAATGAATCTATGCCGCCATCGCATCAAAGGCAAAGTTCGATGCGATGCGCCCACGCGCCCGCTGCCATGCGCGCCCGCCCGTCAGCCGGTACCATTCAGCGCTTGAACAACCCCATGATCGCGGCTTTCGCCAGGGTTTTGAAATGCAGGTTGAAGCCGATGACCGCGGCGGATGTTTCTGAATTGACATCAAGCGTGTCGCCGACCGCGAACACCGTGAACAGATACCGATGCGGATGGGCCCCTTCGGGTGGGCACGGCCCGCCATAGCCCGGCTTGCCGAAATCAGTCCGCGTCATCAGGGCGCCGGAGGGCAGCGTGCCGCCCGCACTGCCCGCGCCTAACGCAAGTTCGTTCACATCCGGCGGGATGTTCACCACCAGCCAGTGCCAGAAGCCGGAGCCGGTCGGGGCGTCCGGGTCGTAACAGGTAACAGCGAAGCTTTTGGTGCCAGCGGGCGCGCCGGACCATTTCAGATGAGGCGACCGATTGCCACCGGCGCAGCCGAAACCGAAATCGGCCGAGAGAATATGATCCTTGGGCATATAGTCGCCGTCGGCAAAACTGTCGCTCACCACCTTGAACGTCATCGCGGTCTCCCGTTGCTTGTGAACGATGCGGCGAACGTAGTCTATCGGCGGCGCCAGCGCGACCACCGAAGTTCGAAAAATAAAAGTGGCCGCCGCGGAAGGAACCGCGTTGTTGCAACGCCTCTCACTTGGCATTGGCCGGCGCATGCAGGTGCAGCAAATCCGTCCGCCAGTGCACCGCGATCGCCATCAGCATCGCAAGGCCGGCGGCGACATAGAGCGTTGCGGTGGCGACAAAGCCGACATGGTCGATCAGGCTGCCGGCGGCCAGCAGCCCGATCGGCAGTCCATAAATCGTCAGCATGCGCACGCCCATGACCCGGCCGCGGAAACGCTCGCTGGCGGTGCGCATCAGGATCACCGCGATCGTGATCATCGACATGCTTTGCGATATTCCGGCGATCGTCAGGCTGCACATCGCGGCGGGAACGCTCGGCATGCGCGCAAATAGCAGCAATGTGAGATACCACGTCGCGGTCGTCGCGATCATAACTCGCGCCACCCTGACGTTCCCGACTACGCTCAGGGTCACCGAACCGATCAGCGAGCCGATCGCAAAGGCGGCCGACAGATAGCCCAGGATGGTCTGGTTGCTGTCGTAAATCTCCCGCGCGATATAGGGCAGCAGGCCGTTGGTGAAGGGATAGGCGGTCAGATTGGTGATGAACGCGATCCAGATTGCCGCCCGCATCCGCGGCGAGGTCCAGACATGGTCGACGCCTTCCTTCAAATCCCGAAACGGCGAACGCTGCAGCGCGCCCTTGACCACTTCAGCGGAGGGGCGCTGCTCCGCAGGCACCACCACGCAGAGCGTCAGTACGGTACTGATCACATACAGGCTGACGATCACGACATAGGCCGGTCCGAGGCCCGAGCCGGCGAACAATCCGGCGCCGCTCAAGGCGCCTGCGATCCGCGCCAGATCCATCGTCGTGCGGGAAACCGCGATCGAGCTGATCAATTGATTATGCGGCATGATGGTGGCGACCAGCGCACCGCGCACGCCCAGATCGGACGGGCGAACCAGCCCCATCAGCGCCGCGATAACCAAAACATAATAGGCGTTCAGATGGCCGCTGAGCGCCAGCACCATCAACGTCGCGGCCAGCACGATATAGGACGCGCGCATCGCGGCGAGCAGATCGCGATGGCCGATGCGGTCGCCGATCACGCCGAACAGCGGCGCAAGCAGCGTGCCGGTGTAATTGAGAGCGGCAAACAAGGTCAGCAGCAGCACCGAGCCGGTCTCGACCAGCACATACCAGCCGAGGATGATCGTCTCCATCTCGAACGCCCACGACGTCAGGAGGTCGGAGGGCCACTGGAAACGATAATTCCTGGTCCGGAAGGGTGCGAATGCGGATGGCCGCGTGAACTCGCTCAAAATTCGATGCCGCGGCTCATCGCGCTCCACCCTGCTCTGTTTCTTGTTATTCAGGAAATGGCTTCCTGTAAGGCGGTACAGCGTAGCGTTGCTATCGGACCTGTCAATCAGCCCGGATGCGTGGGAGCGATCCCGCTCCTGCATGGTCGCGGCAGCGATCAAGCGCTGTCCCGCGTCGGCTGCAACGAATCAGTCCCGCGCCGCCACCGGGCAGGCTATGTTGCGTCCCGACACAAGGTTAGCAATCGACCGCCCGGGTATGAATTTATCATACTTTCCGCGAGACAAGAGGCCGCCATGCAACGCATCACCATTACGCTTGACGATGATCTGATGGATGAACTCGATGCCATGATCGCCGAGCGCGGCTATCAGAACCGCTCCGAGGCGATCCGCGATTTCACCCGGGCCGGCATGCAGCAGGCCGCGCAGGAAAAGGGCAAATCCGGCGATTGCGTCGCAGCCCTGGTTTATGTCTATGACCATGCCGCGCGCGATCTGTCGCGCCGGCTGGTCGAGAACTACCATGGCCACCATGATCTCTCGCTGGCGACGCTGCACGTCCACCTCGACGATGACAATTGCATGGAGGTCACCGCCCTGCGCGGCTCCGGCGCCGAGGTGCAGCATTTCGCCGATCACATCATTGCCGAGCGCGGCGTCAAATACGGCCGTGTGGTGATGATTCCGACGGAAGCCGGCAAGAAGCCCGGCGCGCGCAAGCGCGGCGGTCATCGGCATTCATGAGAGAACCGATCGATCAAGGGCGCGCGGACCGAAGACGCCGCATCCGAGCTCTCTACCTCTGCGGCATATCCGTCGGGATGATGGTCTGGACGATCGAGGCATCCAGCGCTTCGTAGTCGTGGAGGCCGATGGTGGCGTAAAGCTCGGCGCGCGTCTGCATCTGATCGATCATGTTATGGGTACCGCCGTCCCGCTTCAGCGCCGCAAACAAGTTCTGCTGCGCCTTGTTGGCGACACGCAGCGACGACACCGGCCAGATCATCATGCGGTACCCCATCGCCTGGAATTCCGAGGCCGTGATGAAAGGCGTCTTGCCGAACTCCGTCATGTTCGCCATCAGCGGCACATCGGGCACCCGGCGCGCAAACTCTGTGAACATCGCCGTTGACGTCATCGCTTCCGGAAAGATCGCATCGGCTCCGGCTTCAATATAAAGCTTTGCGCGCGCCACTGCGCCGTCCATCCCCTCGCTGGCGGCCGCATCGGTTCGGGCGATGACATAGAGATGCCGGCGCGCTTTCGCGGCTGCGGCGACCTTGGCGGCCATGTCATGCGCCGCCGCAAGCTTCTTGTCGTTGAGATGACCGCACTTCTTCGGCAGCAGCTGATCCTCGATATGAACCGCGGCGGCGCCGGCATCCTCGAACGTCCGCACCATGTTCATGACGTTGAGCGCTTCGCCGTAGCCGGTGTCGCCATCGACCAGCACCGGCAAACCGCTGGCGCGCGATACCTGACGAATGAAGAACGCGACTTCGTCTATGGTGATGATACCGAGATCCGGCAGGCCCATCGACGCCGTCATCGCCGCGCCCGACAGATAAACTGCGGGGAAACCGGCATCCCGCGCCTGAAGCGCCGCCATCCCGTTATGCGTGCCCGGCATCTGCAGGATTTCAGGCCGTTGCAACAGCTCACGAAAGCGAATTCCGGCCGGCTGATCGGCCAGGGTTGAACCGACAAGATAACTCATCGCATGCTCCGTATGCGTGACAGCGTTGCTGTCAATCCTAACACTCGCTGCACGAATGTGCGCTTCAGCCTTGCCGCTTCAAGCGATCAGTTCGACCCTGCCGTCGCCAAGGCGATAGATCCCGCCGACGATCTTCAGCTTGCCCTGCTCGACAGCGGCACTGAGGATCGGCGTCGCCGCCTTCAATTTGGCAACGTTATCGACGACGTTGCGCTTGATCGCATTCCGTAGTTGGTCACCGGGCTGATCCATGGTCGCTTTGACGGCCGGCGCGATGTTGGCGACCAGCGACGGCAGATGCCCCGGCAGCGTGGTGTTGTCCTTGATCGATTTGATCGCCGAACTCACCGCGCCACAACTTTCGTGGCCGAGTACCAGAAACAGCGGCACGTGGAGGATCGCGGCGGCGTATTCCAGGCTTGCGACGGTGTCGTCATTGGCGAAATTGCCCGCGACCCGGCAGACGAACAGATCGCCCCTGCCGCTATCGAAGGCGTATTCGGGGGCGATACGGGAGTCAGCGCAACTCAGGATTCCTGCAAAGGGATTTTGACCGCCCACCAGCGCCTCGCGTTCGGCCTTGAAATCGTGGCGCCGCGATACGCCCTCAACATAGCGTGCGTTGCCTTTCATCAGGCGGCTCAGCGCGGCATCCGGAGGGATATCGTTCTGCGGCTTGGGCGATTCCTTGTCCTTGTCCTTATCCTTATCCTTATCCTTGGCCTTCTTGTCCTTGGCGAAGGCTGGCGACCCCAACGCCAGGCCGGCCGCGGCGCCGCCAACCGATTGAAGGAAGCGGCGCCGTGAGGTCGCCGCGAACACGCTGGCTTCATTGGCACGACATTGGCTGCACATGGCGTTCCCCCCTGCTGATCAACGTTCGCTGCAATCCGGACAGAATACCTGCTCCGGCAAAAACAAGCATCCGTATTTCTATGGTCCGCCGACTGCCCCCTACTCGTCACCCAGGAAGTGAAGGATGGCGAAGTTGAACTGATCGGGGTCCTGCAGAAACGCAAAGTGACTAACGTTGGGCAGAATCAACAGCCCGGCGTGCGGGATCGTTGCCGCCATATATTCGGTGTGCTCGCGCTTGATGGCCTCGTCATGATCGCCGTCGACCACGAGGACGGGCGTGTCGATGTCCCTGAGTTGGGCATCGCTCCAATTCGGCTGCTCGGCCCACATCCTGCTGATCTGCTCGACGAAGGCATTGTAATCGTCCGGCGTTGCCGAAAGCGTCCGGTATTCGCGGCCGGCGCGCTCGATGTAGGCGGCAAAGGTCGGGTTCTTCTCGACGCCGTCCTTGACGCCCGATGTCACGGTGTTGGCCGCAAAGGCAAACACTTTGCCTATCCGGTCCTTGTAGCGCATCGCGAGGTCGAGGCCGAGAATTCCGCCGTCGCTCCAGCCGACAATATCGGCTTTGGGAATTTTCAAGGCATCCATCAGCGCGATGACATCGTCCGCCATCAGATCGTAGCCATAGGGCCGCGCGTCACGGGTGCTGCGGCCATGGCCGCGGCTGTCCATCAGGATGACGGTGTGATGGGCCGCAACGGCCGGCACCTGATTGCCCCAGTAGTCGATATTGGCAAGACCGCCATGCAGGAAGATCACCGGCGAGCCATGGCCTGAGATCGCGTAGTGAATGCTGATGCCATTGACCTGCGCCTGGCCGCCACGATCGCTCGCGATCGGCGCAGGCGTCGGCGGCAACGTCTCCCATCGCTCATTGGCCAAAGCCGGCCAGGTGACGAGGGCAACGAGGGAAGCGAGCCAGAAACCGCGCATGATTTTCTCCCGGCTGGTCCATCATCAGCTTACCGCCGTTTGGCAGGCGGAGCGAGCCGAACTGCGCGCGGGCTTCGGTGTCGGCCTGTTCCCGCGTCCGGGACGGTCTCGTTCCCAAGTTCGTTCGCCTACGCGTCGGCCCTCCTGCCGGCTTGGTAAACCAACCGTTAAGTCGAATTCAGCATTCGACCGGAAGCCACGCCGCAGCCTATCGGTTTTCAGCAATATCCAGCAACAAGGTCGTTAAATCGCCTCGTCAGAGCAGATCCCGGTCAAGATGCCGCGGATTTTACGAAGCTCGGGCCTAACCTGCTTAACCGTTTCTCCAACCACAGCCGCCATAGTCGACCCAACGCCACGCGATTCAACTAACGGACTACAGACCTGTGACATCCTTCGGACGAGTAATTTCGGTGCGCGGATCGCTCGCCCGGGTCGGACTGCTGGCGACAAACCAGATGGCCGTCTCGGAAGTCAGGGCCACCGTCGGCCGTTTCATCAGCATCCGTTGCGCCAATTCCACCATCGTCGCCATGATCACCGAGGTCTCCTGCGAGAACCTGCCGACGTCGGATATCTATATCGCCAGCGCATCGGTCGATCTGCTCGGTGAAATCATGGGCACGCCGGACCGTCCGAAGTTCCAGCGCGGCGTCACCAATTATCCGACCATCGGCGACGCCGTCGATCTGATCACCAATCAGGAGCTGCGCACGGTCTATGCGCCGAGCGGATCGGACCAGATCAATGTCGGCACCCTGCAGCAGGATCCGTCCGTCATCGCCTATGTCGACATCGAGGAAATGCTTTCGAAGCATTTCGCGGTGCTTGGTTCGACCGGCGTCGGCAAATCCAGCGGCGTCTCGCTGCTGCTCAACGAGATCCTCAAGTCGCGGCCGAACCTGCGGGTGTTCCTGCTCGATGTCCACAACGAGTATGGCCGCTGCTTCGGCGAGCGTTCGCTGGTTCTCAATCCGCGTAACCTGAAACTGCCGTTCTGGCTGTTCAATTTCGAAGAGATCGTCGACGTGCTGTTCGCCGGCCGCCCCGGCGTGCCCGAGGAACTCGACATTCTTGCCGAAGTCATTCCGATGGCAAAGGGTATCTATACCCAATACCAGAACACCGATCGCGTCGGCCTGAAGCGCGTCGATCCCAAGCAGGTCGGCTATACCGTCGACACGCCCGTCCCCTATCGGCTGGTCGATCTGATTTCGCTGATCGACGAGCGCATGGGCAAGCTCGAGAACCGCTCGTCGCGCATCATCTATCACAAGCTGATTTCGCGCGTCGAAACCGTGCGCAACGATCCGCGCTACGCCTTCATGTTCGACAACGCCAATGTCGGCGGCGACACCATGGCGGAGGTCATCAGCCATCTGTTCCGGCTGCCCGCCAACGGCCGGCCGATGACTGTGATGCAGCTCGCCGGCTTCCCGGCTGAAGTCATCGATTCCGTGGTCTCGGTGCTGTGCCGCATGGCGTTCGATTTCGGCCTGTGGAGCGACGGCGTTTCGCCGCTGCTGTTCGTCTGCGAGGAAGCCCATCGATACGCCGCCGCCGACCGCAACATCGGCTTCGGACCGACCCGCAAGGCGGTGTCGCGGATCGCCAAGGAAGGCCGCAAATACGGCGTCTATCTCGGGCTCGTCACCCAGCGTCCCGCCGAACTCGACGCTACCATCATTTCCCAGTGCAACACGCTGTTCGCCATGCGCCTTGCCAACGAGCGTGACCAGGCGCTGCTGCGCTCGGCGGTCTCGGACGCGGCGGCCAACCTGTTGTCGTTCGTGCCTTCGCTCGGCACCCGCGAAGTGCTGGCCTTCGGCGAAGGCGTCGCGCTGCCGACCCGGCTGCGCTTCAAGGAAGTTCCGGTGCATCAATTGCCGCGCAGCGAAGCCACCATCTCGACGGTGCCGTCGGCGTCCGCCGGCCACGACATGCATTTCGTCAGCGCCGTGCTGGAACGCTGGCGCGGCGCCACCTCGCATCGCGACGTTCCCAATGACCCGACCATCAGCGATCGGCCGGCTGCCCGCACGGTGGAGGCGCCGATGCTGCAGCCGTCCATGGGCCTCGATCCCGACCGTTTCTCGCTGCTGAAAAAGCCGCTGCGCTGACCGCTCAAAGCGGTCGGTAACCCGGCGCGCTCACCCGCTGGCGCACGCTTTGCGGCAACACCGTCATCGACTATGGTTTGGGCGCGCCCGCATCCCGCGGGCCGGAATCCCTGAGATGACCCAGACCCCGAAACGCTTCCCAGCGCCCCCGATCGACACACTGCCGGAGGATATCCGCACTCGCCTGCTCGCGGTGCAGGAGAAGTCCGGATTCGTTCCGAACGTGTTCCTGACATTGGCCTACCGGCCCGACGAGTTCCGGGCGTTCTTTGCCTATCACGACGCGCTGATGGACAAGGACGGCGGCCTGACCAAGGCCGAGCGCGAGATGATCGTGGTCGCCACCTCAAGCGCCAACCAGTGCCAGTATTGCGTGATCGCGCATGGCGCGATCCTGCGGATCAGGGCAAAGAACCCGCTGATCGCGGATCAGATCGCCGTCAACTACCGCAAGGCCGACATCACGCCGCGCCAACGCGCCATGCTCGACTTCGCGATGAAGGTCAGCCTCGATGCGGGCAAGGTTTCCGAGCCGGATTTCGCCGATCTCGCCAGCCATGGCTTCAGCGACGACGACGTCTGGGACATCGCCGCGATCTCGGCGTTCTTTGCGCTGTCGAACCGGATGGCGAATGTCACCGCGATGCGCCCGAACGACGAATTCTACCTGATGGGCCGTTTGCCGAAGTAGACCGGCGATAGCAGGGCTCCCTGATAGCAGGCTCCGCTAATCGTCCGTTGCCGGTCCGCACCAGCCGGGCAGATAGACCGCGTCCTTGCTTCTCGCGAAAGCCAGCGCCTTCTCGACCGATTTGGAGAAATTCTCGTCCACGCTTTTGCGCGACATCTTCCGGCGCAGAAAATCCGCCCACAGGAATTCGCTGAACGGCGTGGTGTCCTTGGCGAAGCCGCCGGCACGGCGCAATTCGCCGGCAAGGCTGCGGAACGGATCGTCCTTCAGGCCGGTCATGGCCTTCGGAAGATCCTTGAAATGGCGGCGCTCGCCCTTGGCGTCGTAGGGATAGACCCATCTTTTGTTGTCCATCACCCCCCAGAATGCGTCGCGCTCGACCATGGAGAGATCGCCGATGATGGTGACGAGAATGTCCTTCACGCCTTCATCGTGAAGCGCGCGCGCGAGATGATGATGATCGACCACGTAATAATGCTGGTCGGGACCGAGCACGACCGGAATCATATGTTTGCCCAGTGACTCCCCGCGCTTCTTCTCCGATTTGTACTCGCGCCAGCGCTTGCGCTTTTCCTTGACCTCGCGCATTCCGACCGTCATCTGGGTCGGGCGCAGCGAGAGAATTGGTATGGGCTTGAGGATCGGTTCGCGTGTGTTCGCCATGACTTGAACCCCTATCTCCAGGCAAAGATCTCGCTTAAATCAGCGCAACTATGCCATGATGATGCAGGCAATTAAATACCTTTGCGCGAGCGCTTTTAAGAGATTTGGAAGATGTTCAGGAGCCGGAAACAGCGAACGCCGAACGAACAGATCGTCCGATTTGGCGGCCGCGAAATCATCATCAGTGAAGGCCTTCGTCTCAGCTTCTGGGGCGACATCAGCCATCGCTGCATGACCGCCACCTGGCCGACTTTCATCGCCGGCGCCGCGCTGGTGTTCATCGCCTTTAACGCGGTTTTCGCGTTGTTCTACTGGATCGGAAATCAGCCGATCGCCAACGTGCCCGGCGGGGCCTATATCGATTATCTCTATTTCAGCATCGAGACGCTTTCGACCGCCGGCTACGGCGATATGCATCCGCAAACCCATTATGGGCATTTTATCGCGACGGTCGAGCTGTTCACAGGCATCTTCTCGATGTCGTTGATGACCGGACTGATCTTTGCGCGGTTCTCGCGGCCGAATGCGCGGTTGATGTTCGCGGACAATCCGGTGATTTCGAACCATGAGGGCAGGCTCACCCTGATGGTGCGCCTGGCCAACGAACGTCACAACATCATCGGCAATGCCACCGCCAAATTGTGGCTGCTCAAGAATGTCGTCACCGCAGAAGGCGGATCGTTTCGGCGATTTTACGAACTGCCGCTGATGCGAAACGAGCATCCTGCGCTGGCGTTGAGCTGGACGCTCTATCATCTGATCGATGAGGACAGCCCCCTTCATGGGCAGACTGCCGAAGATCTCGATGCGACAAGCGTTTCACTCGCGGTGGTGGTGTCCGGATATGACGTTGTTGCAGCGCAAACCGTCCACGCACGACGATCTTACAGCCACAACGCCATTCTGTTTGGCCGCTCCTACGTCGATATCCTCGGCACCCAGGACGACGGCCGGCTCCGCCTGGACTATGGCAGGTTCCATGACACCGAGGAGGCGTCGCCGGTTTAAGTGCTTTCCCCTCAACATTTTCTGGGACAGGCGCAGCGAGCGTGCTAATTTAGCTCAGGATTCACGGAGCTGGCAGCAGTGAAAAACCAGCGGCCCATTGCGGCGGAAGAAGAGCATCGCGTGCTCCAGTTTCGGCCGCGTAATCCGGCGCTCACGCCGGGTTGGCGGCGGGACCTGAACGCACAGCCGCGGCAGGAGGATTCCCCGCAGGGGACTCGGTGCAGGAGCCGAACGACCTGTCGCGCTATGAGCGGCCCCGGGATGAGCCCGATGATTTCCGCCATCGCATGCTGGCAAATGTTGCGGCCTTTGCCTTTACCGTCGCGTTGACCGCGATCGGAATATGGCTTGCCATGAGCATCGCCGATCTGCGCAGGACGCAGGATTGCGTGCTGATGGGACGGCGCGACTGCGTGCGCATTTCCGCGCCGTCGATCTAGCGGAGCCAAGTCCCAGGCACGCGCTCTTGTCTTATCGGCAGCTAGCGCGACGCTAAATTCCGTCATCAGAGGTTGCTGTCACATCCCCGCAATACAAGTTTTGCAATGGTCGTTCCCACGACGTCGCACGACACGCCGAGGGAAGCTTGCATGACCGCCTCCGATCTGACCGCCGAAACCGCGCTGCGCGAACGCATTCGCCAGGAAATGGCTGACAGCCTCGACGAGGAGTTGGAGCTCGAACTCGACGATCACCGGCTCGACGCCTCGGTCGACGATGCTCCGGATCCCGCCGGCCGAAATTCGATCGATCGCAGGGTTTATTTCAAGGAGCTGTTCCGGCTGCAGGGCGAACTCGTCAAACTGCAGGACTGGGTTCAGCACGAAAAGAAAAAGGTCGTCGTCCTGTTCGAGGGCCGGGATTCCGCGGGCAAAGGCGGCGCGATCAAGCGCATCACCCAGCGTCTCAACCCGCGTATCTGCCGCGTCGCCGCATTGCCGGCTCCGAGTGAGCGCGAGCGGACGCAATGGTATTTCCAGCGCTATGTCACGCATCTGCCGGCCGGCGGCGAGATCGTGCTGTTCGACCGCAGTTGGTACAACCGCGCCGGTGTCGAGCGCGTCATGGGCTTTTGCACCGAAGAGCAATATCAGGAGTTCTTTCAATCGGTGCCGGAGTTCGAACGCCTGTTGATGCGTTCAGGCATCATCCTGATCAAATACTGGTTCTCGATCACGGACGAGGAACAGCAATTCCGCTTCACCATGCGAATTCAGGATCCGCTCAAGCAGTGGAAGCTCAGCCCGATGGACGTTCAGGCGCGAAGCCGCTGGGAACAATACACCAAGGCCAAGGAAGCGATGCTGGAGCATACCCATCTGCCGGATTCGCGGTGGTGGATCGTCGATGCCGTGGACAAGAAACGCGCCCGGCTCAACTGCATCTCCCATCTGCTGGATCAGATTCCGTATCGCGAGGTGCAGCACGAGCCTGTGCTGTTGCCGCCCAGGGTTCACAACCCCGATTATCACCGGGGACCGATTCCACCCGAGATGTACGTTCCGTCGCGTTTCTGAACGCCTCGTCGTCCGGGCCGCCCGCCCCGGCGCGGATTTATGCCGAAAAGGCAGGCTTTGAGCGCCCGACTGGCGCTCGGAGGCCCGGAAGTGCGATTCCGGCGGATCCGGGCCGGCCGACCCTGCCGGCCGCCTCCATTGAACTCGGGGCGGGGCTCCGATATACGGGCAGTCAACTCCGGATGGTGGACAGGGCGTTTCCGGACCCGGCGCCAGGTCGCCTGGCCGCCATTGAATTTATCCTCAATATATCAAAGGCTTAGTGATGTCATCCACATTCGATCAGGTCGCAACGATTATCGCTGAAACCTGCGACATACCGCGCGACACGATCACGCCGGAGAGTCATGCCATCGACGATCTGGGGATCGACAGCCTCGATTTTCTGGATATCGCGTTTGCCATCGACAAGGCGTTCGGGATCAAGTTGCCGCTGGAAAAGTGGACCCAGGAAGTCAACGACGGCAAGGCCACCACCGAACAGTACTTCGTGCTGAAGAACCTCTGCGCGCGGATCGACGAACTGGTCGCCGCCAAGACCGCGAGCGCCTAATCGCGCATCATGCACCTCGAATATTTCAAGTTGATTGACCGCATCGTCGACCTCAATGTCGGCGAGCGCACGATCGCGGTCGAGGCGCATGTCCCCCTGACCAACACGATCTTCGAGGGGCACTTCCCGGGCCATCCGATCATGCCCGGCGTCTTGCTGATCGAGGCCATGGCGCAGAGTTCCGGCTGGTTGCTGATCGCGTTGACAAAATTCGAGCGCATGCCGTTTCTGGCTGCGGTCAAGGAAGCTAAGATGCGCAGCTTCGTCAATCCAGGCGACCTCTTGAACATCCATGCCAGCGTCGTTCATGAAGGTTCCGGCTACGCGATCACCGAGGCGAAGATAAAGGTGAACGGCGAACTGCGGTGCAACGCGACGATCACCTTCGGCGTTGTCGCATTCCCGCATCCGGATTTGCGCCGCCACATGGAAGCCGAGGCCAAACGCGTCGGTTTTCCACAACAGGCCATTGGCAATGACTGAGACGAAATCTTCCACTCCGGGATCGGCGGAAGTCTGGATCACAGGCATCGGTCTGGCGACTTCGCTCGGCGAAGGGCTGGACACGAACTGGGACGGACTTAATCAGCGGCGTATCAATGTCGATGAGACCGGCTTTGCACCGTATATCGTTCATCCCTGGGTGCCGGTAAATCTTGACACGCAGATCCCCAAAAAGGGCGATCAGCGCCAGATGGAAGCCTGGCAGCGCATCGGCACCTATGCCGCGGGGCTGGCGCTGGATTCCGCGGGGATCAAGGGCAACAAGGAAATCCTGGCGCGGATGGACATGATCGTCGCCGCGGGCGGCGGCGAGCGCGATCTCGCGGTGGATACCGGCATCCTGCAGGCCGAGGCAAAGGGCAATTCCGCGCCCGGCTTCCTCAACGAACGGCTGATGAACGATTTGCGGCCGACACTGTTTCTCGCCCAGCTATCGAACCTGCTGGCGGGCAATATCGCCATCGTTCACGGCGTGACCGGATCGTCCCGCACCTTCATGGGCGAAGAAGCCGCTGGCGTCGACGCGGCGCGCATTGCGCTGGCACGCATCGCCGCGGGCCAGAGCGACATCGCATTGATCGGCGGTTCGCAAAACGGCGAGCGCAAGGATCTCCTCGTCCTCTACGAATTCGACGATTTCAATCTCAAGAACAAATATGCCCCGGTGTGGGCACGCGGCGAGAACCCCGGCTTTGCACTGGGCTCGGCCGGCGCGTTTCTTGTCATCGAATCCAGAACGCATGCGGAAGCGCGCGGCGCCAAGCCTTATGCCCGCCTGACCAACGTCGTCGCCGATCAGGCGCGGCGCAAGGGCCCTGGCGAGGTCACGACGACCCTCGACAAATTGTGGTCGAAGCTCGGCAAGCTCGACAGCACGGGCGCCATCATCACCGGCGCGACCGGCGCCGAACCGGTGACGTCGGAGGAACTGGCCTTTATCCGCAAACATCCGGGTTTCGTGGTGCGCGCCACCGGCACCGCGTTCGGCCACACCATGGAAACGCAGTTTCCCCTCGGGCTGGCGCTCGCAGCGCTTTCGATCTCGCGCGGCGCCTTATTTTCCCCCAACGATCCGACCGCGCTGGAGGTTGAAATGTCGCAACCTCCGACCCAAATTGTGGTGATCGGAGCCGGTCACTGGCGGGGCGAAGGCATGGCGTTGGTCGAAGCCGTCAAGTGATCACGGCGCGCAATTGGCGGGGGAAACATGACAGCTACGCGCGATAAATTCGGCAGGCCGATCATCGTTGTGACCGGTATGGGCGTGGTGACATCGCTCGGTTCCGGCAAGGCCGATAACTGGGCGAAACTCACCGCGGGCAAATCCGGCATCCGGACCATTACGCGCTTTCCGACCGACGGCCTGAAAACATCGATCGCCGGAACGATCGATTTCCTGCCCATAGATCCCGCCTCATCGACCGACCTTTCGGAACGGCTGGCCGATATCGTCGCCGAAGAAGCGATCGCGCAGTCCACAATCGGAACCAAGGGCGATTTTCCAGGACCGCTGTTTTTAGCGGTGGCGCCGGTCGAGATCGAATGGCCGCAGCGGCTCGAACTGGGACGAGATACCGGAAAGATCGAGTTCGATTACGACGATCTGCTGCGGGTCAGCGGCGGCGGCAAATATGTCCGCTACCACAGGCGCTTCCTGTTCGGCTCGGTGTCGGATTACCTGGCCGACAAATACGGCACCAAGGGCTCGCCGATTTCGCTCTCGACGGCATGCGCCTCTGGTGCCAGTGCGATCCAGCTTGGCGTCGAAGCCATTCGCCGTGGCGAGACCGACGCCGCGCTCTGCGTTGCGACCGATGGATCGGTCAATCCGGAAGCCCTGATCCGGTTTTCGCTGCTTTCGGCGTTGTCGACGCGAAATGATTCACCGCATGCGGCGGTCCGGCCGTTTGCAAAGAACCGCGACGGCTTCGTCATGGCCGAGGGTGCGGGCGCGCTGGTACTGGAAAGCTACGAAGCTGCTACCGCGCGTGGCGCGAAAATCCTCGGCGTGCTGGCCGGCTGCGGCGAGCTCGCGAACTCCTTCCACCGCACCCGCTCCAGCCCCGACGGCAAGCCCATTATCGGCTGCGTGCGCAATGCGTTGTCGGACGCCGGCATCGTTCCCGGCCAGATCGACTACATCAACGCCCACGGCACCGGTACGCCGGAAAACGACAAGATGGAATATCTCGGCATTTCCACCGTGTTCGGCGAGCAAACCGGCCGGGTGCCGGTGTCGTCCAACAAGTCGATGGTCGGCCACACGCTGTCGGCCGCCGGTGCGGTCGAAGCGGTGTTTTCGCTGCTGACGCTCGAGCACCAGCGGATTCCGCCAACCATCAATTACGACGTTCCCGATCCGACCATTCCGTTCGACGTAGTTCCCAACAAGGCGCGCGACGCCCGCGTCACCGCCGTGATGTCGAACTCGTTCGGCTTCGGTGGCCAGAACGCTTCGCTGATCCTGACGCGCGAGCCGATCTGAGTGTTCGGCAAGATCACCGTCAGCTACTAATGCCTCCCCTGCTCGCCCGCACCAAGGCGCGTCTGCGTACGGGCGCCAAGTCGCTCGGCGGCGCCACGGTGGGGGCGCTGACCATCGGCTTGTTGCGCGCCACGCGCTATTTCGATCCGATCAAAACCGCCGACGCATTCGGACGCATCACACGCCTGATCGGCCCGAGGCTGCGCGAACAACGGATCGCCCGCGAAAATCTGACCGCCGCCTTCCCGGAAAAATCGCCGGAGGAAATCGAAACCATTCTGGCCGGGGTCTGGGACAATCTCGGACGCATGGGCGCCGAGTTCGCCCACCTCGACCATATCTGGGATTACGATGCCGACAATCCCGAGAAGCCAAGCCGTATTGAATTCACTCCGCGCACCAAGGAGCTGTTTGACCAACTCAGGGATGACGGCAAACCCGCGTTGTTTTTCGCCTGCCATCTTGGCAGTTGGGAACTGCCCGCGTTGGGCGCCGTCGCGCACGGGCTCGATGCGGCGATTCTTTACCGCCGACTGAACATCGAGGCGGCAGATCTCGCCATCGAACAAATACGCTCGGTCAACATGGGGACGCTGATCCCGGCCGGCCGGAATGCCCCGCTAAAGCTCGCCGAGGCCCTGCAGAGAGGTCAGCACGTTGCCATGCTGGTCGATCAATATTTGACCGGCGGCGTGGAGGTAACGTTCTTCGGCCGAAAGACAAAAGCCAATCCGATGCTGGCGCGGCTGCGGCGGCAATTCGAATGCCCGATCCACGGCACGCGTATCATTCGTCTGCCAAACAATCGTTTCCGCGCCGAAGTATCCGAAGAGGTCAAGCCGGTGCGTGACGCCTCGGGGCAAATCGACGTTCAGGGCACGACACAGGCGATCGCCTCGGTGGTCGAGGGCTGGATTCGCGAATATCCGGAACAGTGGCTGTGGCTGCATCGCCGCTGGCGATAAAGCCGCATGATGTCGAGCGCATCCTGCTCGTCTCGAATCATGTCGCCATCCTTCGAGACGGCGCAAGTGCGCCTCCTCAGGATGAGGTCAGTGCGCGCAGAGAAGGCACTCACCTTACGAGCCCTCATGGTGAGGAGGCGCCACCGGGTCCGCGCAACGCGCGGCCCAATGACAGGCTCCGCACCGTCTCGAACCATGCGCCACGAAGTCATCCTCCGAAACACGCTCCTCACCGCCCCGTCTTCACCTTGGTCCAGAGACGGTTGATGATGCGCTGGGTGGCGGGATCGCGCGCGGTGATCACGAACAGCTTCGCCAGCGTCGCATCGTCCGGATAGATATTCCTGTCGTTGAAAATTTTCGGGTCGATCAGCTTCTGGCTCGCCAGGTTGCCGTTGGCATAAGACAAAAAGTTCGAATTCTTCGCCGCGACATCGGGCCGATAGAGATAATTGATCAGTTCATAGGCCTCGGCGACATTTTTGGCGTCGGCGGGGATCGCGAGATTGTCGAAAAACATCTGCGCGCCTTCCTTGGGGATGGCGTAGCCGATTTCGATGTCGCTTTTGGCCTCGGCGGCGCGGCTGCGCGCCTGCATGATGTCGCCCGACCAGCCCACCACGAGACAGATCTCGCCGGTCGCGAGCGCACTCAGATATTCCGAGGAATGAAACTTGCGAACATAGGGCCTGATCTTGAGGATGAGATCAGCGGCCTTCTCCAGGTCGGCCTGCTTGGTCGAATTGGGATCGAGCCCGAGATAGCCCAGCGCCGCGGGAAAAATATCGTCGGCGGAATCCAGCATGTGGATGCCGCAATCCTTGAACTTGGCCAGGTTCTCCGGCTTGAAGACCATGTCCCAGCTGTCGATCCTGGCGTCGGGCCCGAGGATTTTCTGCACCGCTTTGACGTTGTAGCCGATGCCGGTGGTGCCCCACATGTAATTGGCGGCGTAGCTATTGCCGGGATCATAGGTCGCAAGCCGTTGCGTCACCACCGGCCAGGCATTGGCCAGATTGGGCAGTTTCGACTCGTCGAGTTGTTGAAAGACATGCGCCGTGATCTGGCGTTGCAGGAAATAGGCGGTGGGAACGACGACGTCGTAACCGGATTTTCCGGCCAGCAACCGGGTCTCCAGCGTCTCATTGGCGTCGAACGTATCGTAGACGACCTTGATGCCGGTTTCCCTAGTGAAGTCTTCTAGCACTCCCGGCGCCATGTAGTTCGACCAATTGTAGAAATTGACCGTGCGCTGCTGTGCCCGCGCGGGCGATATCGCTGCCGCCAGCGCCGCCGCCAGTGCAGCCACCAACCGGATATGCGTGCAGCGGAAGCGGCGCGTCATCGGCTGCGGCCTCTTATCGGCGATGGATCGCGTCCGACAGCCGCTCCAGCGCGGTGTCGAGCGTGGCGTCCTTTTTGGCGAAGCAGAACCGCACCACCGACGTCACCGCATCCTGCTCGTAAAAGGCCGAGACCGGAATCGCCGCCACCTTGTAGTCGGTCACGATGCGCCGGCAGAAGGCTTCGTCGGTCTCGTTCAGTCCGAGCGGCAACAGATCGACGGTGAGAAAGTATGTGCCCTGCGAGCGCAGCACCGGGAAGCCGAGGCTCTCCAGCCCCTTGCTGAGGCGGTCGCGGCTGCGCGCCAGATCCTTGCGCATGTCGTGGAAATATTCCGCCGGCTTGCCGAGACCATAGGCCACCGCGGCCTGAAGATTGGGCGCGGTCGTGAAGGTGAGAAACTGGTGCACCTTTGCCGCGACACGCAGCAATGGCGGCGCAGCGCAAACAAAGCCGATCTTCCAGCCCGTCAGCGAAAAGATTTTGCCGGCGGAGCCGACCTTGATGGTGCGGTCGCGCATTCCGGGAATGGTGATCAGTGGAATATGCTCGCGGCCATCGAACACGACGTGCTCCCAGACCTCGTCGCAGATCGCGATCGTATCGAACTCCTGGCAGAACCGCGCCAGCAATTCGAGGTCTTCGCGCGGATAAACCACCGCCGCCGGGTTGAGCGGATTGTTGAACAGCACCGCCTTGGTCTTGTGGTTGAAAGCGCCGCGCAGCATCTCCTCGGAGAGCCGCCAATGCGGCGGCTCGAGCCGCAACAGCCGCGGGATGCCGCCGGCCTGGCGGATGATCGGCAAATAGGAATCATAGACCGGCTGGAAAACAATCACTTCGTCGCCGGGCTCGACCACCGCGAGGATGGCGCTGGTAAGCGCTTCGGTGCCGCCGGAGGTCACCATCACCTCGGTCATCGGATCGAGGTTAAGCCCGTGCCAGCGCCCGTAATGCGCCGAGATCGCCTGCCGCAATTCCGGAATGCCCATCATCGACGGGTATTGATTGTAGCCATCCATCGTCGCGTCCGACGCGGCACGGCGAATGTCCTCCGGACCGGGATCATCCGGGAAACCCTGGCCGAGATTGATGGCGTTGTTGTCGCGCGCAAGCTGCGACATCGCCTCGAAAATGGTGACGGGAAGGTCGGCAAAGACCTTGTTCATGGACGTCATAGGTGCGATCAGCCGCCGGCCGTGGTCGGCATTCCGGCAGCCTTCCAACCCAATATGCCGCCCGCCAGATGCTTGTCATAGGGCAAGCCGGCAGCCTGCGCCGCCAGCGACGCCGTCACCGAGCGCTTGCCGGACCGGCAGGCGAAAACCACCTGCTTGCCTTGCGGATCGGGAATGTTTTTCGGATCAAAGGTCGACAATGGAACAACTACGCCGTCCGGATAGGCTTCGACGGCCACTTCATTCGGCTCACGAACATCGACCAGCAGGTAACGCCCCTCGGCGATGCCTTTCGATACTTCGTCCGGTGTTAAATCGTGCACCTGATGATCCGCCACGCTAGTCCTCCCAACGATCCACTTCCGGGGGTAAATCGGCCACGCCGACCGCCCCTATTTCGGCGGCCAAAGTCGCCCCTCGCGCGCTGAAAATCAAGCACTAGAACGCTGTTTGGAAACGCTAAATGGCGAAGCTAGACAGTCACCTGCGTTCCGACTTCCACCACCCGTCCGGTCGGAATCTGGAAATAGTCGGTGGCGTCGTTGGCGGTGCGGCTTAGCGCGATGAACAAATGATCCTGCCAGCGCGGCATGCCGGAATGCGCCGCCGGCTTCAGCGCGCGCCGCGACAGGAAGAACGATGTCGACATGATGTCGAACTGCCAGCCGAGCTTGCGGGCGATCGCCAGCGTTCTCGGCACGTTGGGCGATTCCATGAAGCCGAATCGCAGCGTGACCCGGGAAAATGTCGCGCTGATCTCCTCCATCCGAACCCGTTCGGACGGATCGATTCGCGGCGTCGGCGCGGTCTCGATGGTGAGAATGACGTTCTTCTCGTGCAGCACCTTGTAATGCTTCAGGCTGTGCATCAGCGCCGTCGGGGCGCTGGCGGGATCGCTGGTGAGGAATACCGCGGTGCCGGACACCCGTTGCGGCGGCCGCTTCTCCAGCATTGCCACCAGATCGGCCAGCGGAAACTCCAGCTTGCGCGATTTTTCGAACAACAGTCGGCTGCCGCGCCGCCACGTATACATCAGGAGCATCACGACGGCTCCGAGCGCCAGCGGCACCCAACCGCCCTCGAAGACCTTGAGCAGGTTCGCGGCGAGGAAGGTGAGATCGAGGAACAGAAACGGCGCGATCAGCGCGGCGGCGGCGATCGGCGACCACTTCCATACCCGCCAGATCACGACGAAACCCATCATCCCCGTCACTACCATGGTCCCGGTCACCGAGATGCCGTAGGCCGACGCCAGCGCGCTCGACGAGCGGAACATCAGGACCAGCAGCGTCACGCTGACCAGCAGCAGCATGTTGATGCGGGGAATATAGATCTGGCCGGAGTGGGCCTCCGAGGTGTGGCGGATTTCAAATCGCGGCAACAGACCGAGCTGAATGGCTTGACGGGTCAGCGAATAGGCGCCGGTGATGACGGCCTGGCTCGCGATGACGGTCGCAACCGTCGCCAGACACACCATCGGCAGCAACGCCCAGTCCGGGAACATCAGGAAGAACGGGTTCTCGACGGCGTGCGGATCGCCGATCAACAGCGCGCCCTGCCCCAGATAGTTCATCGCCAGCGACGGCAGCACGATGAAGAGCCAGGCGGTCTGGATCGGTCGCTTGCCGAAATGGCCGAGATCGGCATACAGCGCTTCGGCGCCGGTGACCGCGAGGAATACCGCGCCCAGCGTGACGAATCCGATGATGCCGTGATGGAGCATGAACCAGACCGCATGCAGCGGATTGAGCGCGAACAGCACTTCGGGGTGGCGCATGATCGGGCCGATCGCCGCGATCGCGATGACAGCAAACCACACCGTCATGATCGGCCCAAAGAAAGCCGCCACCTTTGCGGTGCCGCGCGACTGAACCGCAAACAGCGCAAACAGGATGACGACCGTCAGCGGCACGACATAGGGATCGAAGGTCGCGGTGACCAGTTTGATGCCCTCGATCGCCGAAAGCACCGACAACGCCGGCGTAATGACCGCGTCGCCGTAGAACAGCGCGCCGCTGATGATGCCGAGCAGAACGATGGTACCGGCGCCGTGGCTGACTGCGCGCTGCGCCAGCGCCATCAAGGCCAGGGTCCCGCCCTCGCCATGGTTGTCCGCGCGCAGCAGGATCAGCACGTATTTCAGCGTCACCACGACGATCAGCGCCCACAGGATCAGTGAGAGCACGCCAAGAACCGCCTGAGGGGCGACAGCTGCGGTCGGCCCGCTGCCGCTGGCGGCGATCACAGCTTCGCGCAGCGCGTAGAGCGGGCTGGTGCCGATGTCGCCATAGACGACGCCGATACTGCCCAGCATCAACGCCTTGAAGCCCGCCGTCGAATGGGCCTGGCCATGACCATTGGCCGCCGACGTTTCCGCGGCGGGAGCTATGACATCAGTCGTCATGGAAGTTGAGGCCTCAAAAATGCTTCACTGCACACAGTAAAGCGCGGCGGCATATAGCCCTGCGCACAGAGCATAGCCTACGCCGATTCTGGGCCATGGCCATGCGAAATTAGCATAACTCTCGCCCGCCCGATGTGCAGGTACGTTAAATGGTGACCTGGGTCCCAACCTCAACCACCCGGCCGGTCGGAATTTGGAAATAATCGGTGGCATCGTTGGCCGAACGGCTGAGCGCGATGAACAGATGATCCTGCCATTGCGGCATGCCCGACTGCGCCGACGGCTTCAGCGAGCGCCGCGACACGAAAAACGATGTCGCCATGATGTCGAACTGCCAGCCGAGCTTGCGCGCGATCACCAGCGCCTTCGGCACGTTCGGGGATTCCATGAATCCGAAGCGCAGCCGGACGGTCGCGAATTTATCGCTGATGGTTTCCATGCGGACACGGTCGGCGGGATCGACGCGCGGGGTTTGCGCGGTTTCGATCGTCAGGATCACATTGTGCTCGTGCAGCACCTTGTTGTGCTTGAGATTGTGCAGCAACGCGGTGGGCACGAAATTGGGATCGCTGGTCAGAAACACCGCGGTACCCTTGACGATATGAGGCGGACGCTTTTCAAGGCTCTTGATCAGGTCCGTGAGCGGAACCTCGGTGCGCCGTGTCTTGGCGATCAGGATCGCGGCGCCGCGTCGCCAGGTCCAGATCGTGGTCGCCATCGCCACACCAAACAACAACGGCACCCAGGCGCCTTCGAACAGTTTCAGGAGGTTGGCGCTGAAGAAGGTGGTATCGACGACGACAAACGGAACGATCACCGCCGCCGCCGTCGCCGCGCGCCAGTTCCACAGCTTCCAGATCACCACAAAACCCATGATGCCGTCGACGACCATGGTGGTGGAGACCGCGATGCCATAGGCGGAGGCGAGCCCGCTCGAGGTCCGGAACAGCAGCACCAGCAGCAGCACGCCGATCAGCAGCAGCCGGTTGACGCGTGGCAGATAGATCTGGCCGGCATGGGTTTCGGAGGTGTAGCGGACCTCGAAACGCGGCAGCAAACCAAGCTGCACGGCCTGCCGGGTCAGCGAATAGGCGCCGGTGATCACCGCCTGGCTCGCGATCACCGTCGCCGCCGTCGCCAGCACGACCAGCGGCAACAGCATGATTTCCGGCACCATCCGGTAAAATGAGTTTTCGATCGCCGCGGGATGGGACAGTACCAGCGCGCCCTGGCCGAAATAATTGATCAGCAGCGACGGCAGCACGAAATAAAGCCATCCGGCCTGGATCGGCTTGCGGCCGAAATGCCCCAGATCGGCGTAGAGCGCCTCCCCGCCGGTGACCGCGAGGAACACCGCGCCCAGCGTCACCAGCCCGATCGTGCCGTGCGACAGCAGGAACTCGATGCCGTACAGCGGATTGATCGCGGCCAGTACCGACGGATCGTCGCTGATGTGGATGAGGCCCATCACCGCGAGGCAGGAGAACCAGACCACCATCACCGGCCCGAATGCCGAGGCGACCCGCGCCGTGCCGCTGCTTTGCACCGAGAACAGCACGACCAGGATGAAGACCGTCAGCGGCACCACATAATGTTCCAGCGCCGGCGTCGCGAGCTTGAGACCCTCGACCGCCGATAGCACCGAGATCGCCGGCGTGATCATGGAATCGCCGATAAACATCGACGCGCCGATCACGCCCAGCGTCAGCAGCGGCCAGCGTTCGCCGCCCGAGCGGCCCGCTGGCCCAGCGCCATCAGCGACAACGTGCCGCCCTCGCCATGATTGTCGGCGCGCAGCAGCAGCAGCACGTATTTCGCGGTGACGACGATAAAGAGCGCCCAGAGGATCAGCGAGAGCACGCCGAGCACGATGGCCCGTGTGATCGGCTGGCCCTGCGCCGCCGCGCCGACGGCCTCGCGAAAGGCATAGAGCGGCGACGTACCGATGTCGCCGAAGACCACGCCGATGCTTCCGAGCGTCAGCGCCCAAAAACCGGTTGTGACCGAACCCTCGTGGGCTTCGGTGGATGTGACGCTCACGGTCATTGCGCTGGAAAACGCTCTATCGGTTGATTTGATCCGGGCCGGCTATCGACGCTTGCGGGAAAGCTGTCAACCGATCGACCATAGCACCACCGGTCATACTGACCGTGCCGGCAGAGCAACGCTCGGCGGAAAATTTCGCGGTAATATGGTAGTTATATCGATCAAGGCTTCAGGTTCGGCGGCAGCGCCGGATCTTCGCGCATCAGCGTGATGGTCACGCGACGGTTGGCCGACAGCGACGGATCGTCGGGAAACAGCGGCTGGGTGTCGGCCTTGCCGGAGACCGCAAAGATGTGGGCCGGAGGCAGCCCTTCCCGCTCCAGGATCTGGCGAACCGCATTGGCGCGGTCGGCCGAAAGATCGAACGCGCCGTAGTCGCTTTGCGACGGCACGAAGCCCGACGCGGTATGGCCGACGATCGAAATGCGCAGCGGCGTCGCCTTGAGCGGAGCTGCGAGTTTCTCGATCAGCCGGCGGGTGCGGTCGTACGGCACCTTGGAGCCGTCGGCGAACATCGAGCGTCCATCCTGGTCGACGATTTCGAGATTGAGGCCCTCTTTGGTTTCCTCGAATATGATGTGTTTTGAAATTTCGGTCAGCTCGGGCATGTCCTGCAACGCCTGGCGCAGCGAGGCCGAGGCGAGCGCGAACTCGCGGTCCATCTTCAGCTTGGCGCCGGAGGTCTTGGCGTTCTCGGCCTGATCCGGGGTCGGCGTGTTGGACGCATCCTCGGGATTGATGTGCGCGGAATATTTCAGTTTCGGGCGCGTCGGCAGGCCGTCGGATTCGATGATGCCGGAATAGCGCTTGTCGGT
This sequence comes from uncultured Alphaproteobacteria bacterium, assembly GCA_963738105.1. Classification (GTDB taxonomy): domain Bacteria; phylum Pseudomonadota; class Alphaproteobacteria; order Rhizobiales; family Xanthobacteraceae; genus Bradyrhizobium. The sequence goes on from CAVTWC010000043.1 coordinate 155,150, forward strand.
CTGCACGCCGAACGCGTCGCGCATCGAGCCCGCGACGATCTTCAGCTTGTTGTTGTCCATGGTGGAAAACGCGACGAGCATCACGAAGAAGCTCATCATCAGACCCATCAGGTCGGCGAAGGTCACGAACCAGCCGTGCCCTCCTCCGTGCGCGTCGCCACGTTTCTTCTTGGCCATGGTGCTTGTTCCGGACCGCGATCGGCCGCGTTACGCCGGGACCGGCTCGGCTTCTTCGTGACGGTGCTTTTCCGGCAAATAGGCCAGCAACATTTCCCGCACCAGCGCCGGGCTCTTGGAATCCCGGATCATCAGGATGCCGTCGATGATCAGCGTGCGGTTGGTTTCCTCGTCGAGCAGCTTGCCGTGCAGCTTGTCGGCGAGCGGCAGACAGAACAGGTTGGCGACCAGCGCGCCGTACAGCGTCGCGAGCAGCGCGGTCGCCATGAACGGGCCGAGCTTCGAGGGGTCGGTCATGTTGGCGAACATCTGCACCATGCCGATCAGGGTTCCGATCATGCCGAACGCCGGGGCGCAGTCGCCGATGGCGCGGTAGATCTTGCTGCCTTCGTCGAGGTGCATCAGGAAGTTGTCGCGGTCGCGCTCGAGATTGTCGCGGATGAATTCGAGATCGTAGCCGTCGGCGACGTAGCGGATGCCCTTGGCCAAGAACGGCTCGTTGGTCTCGACCTTTTCCAGCCCGACCGGTCCCTGCTTGCGGGCGATCTCGGCGATGCGGGCGAGTTCGTCGACCAGGTCGTGCGCCGCGAGCCGGCTCATGGTGAAGGCGAATTTTGCGCCCAGCGGCAGGCCGTGCAGGATGGCGCCGAGCGGAAAGCGGATCATGGTGGCGGCGATCGATCCGCCGAAGATGATGATGACGGCGTGCTCGCTCCAGAACATTTCCAGATTGCCACCCATCAGCATGATCAGGGTGATGACGCCGAAGCCGCACACCAGCCCAACGCTCGTCATGATATCCATGGGTAACTCCAACGCGCACGCAAACGTCCGGCCATCCTGGACGGAGGCGCGGCTCATCCTGAGCCGCGTGAAGCGACCCTACGTTCCCGCCATTAAAGACGCGTTACCGAATTCGGTAGGCATAACAATTGGTTAACAAAAGACTAGAAACCGGGCTCGACGGCAGGGATTGACAGCACGTCGATCAGCGCGCGGCGTTGCCGATAGCCACATGCTTTCAATGCGATCGCGCTACGGCCGATGGAATCAGTCGCCCTGCCCGGGCTTCTGCGGAGAAATACTGTTCGAGCTTGTTGGCGACGCCATCAAACGCTTTGGCGTCATCGGGCGCGTCGCGTTTGATCGAGATGTTGGGCCAGACGGCGGCATATTGCGCATTGAGTTTGACCCAATCCTCAACACCCGGCTGGCTGTCGGGAAAAATCGCCTCGGCCGGGCATTCCGGTTCGCACACCCCGCAATCGATGCACTCATCGGGGTTGATCACCAGCATGTTGTCGCCCTCGTAGAAACAATCGACCGGGCAGACCTCGACGCAATCCATGTATTTGCAGCGGATGCAATTATCCGTAACGACGAAGGTCATCGCACCGCCTCCGGCGGCCATGGACGATCCGGCCGATAGAACAATCCGAGCTTCAGGCTTTCGGCGATCCGCGCGGCCTTGGCGCGGAACTCGGCGCTGATGTCGTCGTCAAACAACTCGTCGGCGGTTTCGTTGAAAAGCGCCAGCCAGCGCTCGAACAGCGCCGGCTGGATGCCCGGGATGGCGAAGTGCTTTGCAAGCGGATTGCCCTTGTAGCGCCCGGTGGTGAGCATCACCGACGACCAGAAGGCATACATCTTGTCGAGATGCGGGCCCCAATCGCCGGGTATCGCGCGCGCGAAGATCGGCGCCAGTTCGGCATCCCGCCGAACCCTGGCGTAGAACGCGTCGACAAGCCGGCGAATGCCATCCTCGGACACATGATCGAGCTTCGCTGCCATCGTGATCATACCGCCAGCACCACAACGACAACGCCGAGCACGGTCCAGAACAACGAGTTGATCAACATGCGGACCAGATCCCGCTGCCTGGTTACGCCGGCGGCGCGGCAGGCCAGAGTTCCCGGCAACAGGAACGGCGCAGCTACCGCATCACTGATCGAAACGGACGTCCTCATCGAACTCTCCTATAAGATATATCGCCTTATCCATCTTATAAGGCCGCGCTTGCCGAAAAGCAATATTATTGATACATCTTTTATCGAGCGACTGTCGCCCCGGAGAGAAGCAAGTGCGCCTGACCGTCTATACCGACTACGCGCTGCGCATGCTGATGTACCTCGCGCTGAAGGAAGATCAGCTGGCGACGATCGCGGAGATCGCCGAAAGCTACGACATTTCGAAAAACCATCTGATGAAGGTCGCGCATCAATTGGGCGTCGCCGGCTATGTCGAAACCGTTCGCGGCCGTGGCGGCGGATTGCGGCTGGCAAAACCGATCTCGGCGATCGGGCTTGGCGAGGTGGTGCGCCATACCGAGCCTGACATGGCGATCGTGTCGTGCTTCGAGCCCGTCGATGGCCCCTGCGCGATCAAGCCATGCTGCGTGCTGAAGCGCGCCTTGAAGAAAGCCCGCGACGCCTTTGTCGAGGTGCTCGACGGCTATACGCTGGACGATCTGGTGCAGCCGCGGGCGCGGCTGACCGGCTTGCTGGGCATTTCGCCCGATCACGCGGTGCGGTGACGCGCGTTCAGCGCATCGTCCCCTGCTCCATCGCAAGCTCGGCCTGCAGGCTTTCGAGATCGCGATAGATCGAAGCGACCGCTAGAACGCGGCCCTTGCTCTTGTAGCGCAACAGGCAGTCCCGTTTCGAGATGTCGCCATCGATGGCGACCTCATCCCACGCCTCGGCATGGCCGACATAATTGATCGGCACGTCGTAATGCTGGCTCCAGAAGAACGGCACCGCGTCGAACGCTTCGCGCTGTCCCAGCATATTGCGCGCGGCGGTCTGGCCCTGGCGTTCCGCCACCACCCAATGCTCGACCCGGATATTCTCTTTCGAATGCGGATCGGGCCAGCGCGCGATATCGCCGGCGGCGAAGATTCCGGGAACGCTGGTTTCAAGGAATGCATCCACCGCAACACCGCGGTCGAGCTTCAGACCAGCCTGTTCGGCCAGCGCCAGGCGCGGGCGCACGCCGACGCCGACGACGACCAGATCGGCTTCCAGCATACCGCCGCTTTTGAGCGTCGCGCGCTTGCCGTCGATCGCGGTCACGGTGTCTCCGAGATGGAAGATGACGCCATGCTCCTCATGCAATGCGCGGACGAAATCGCCCATCCCGGGCCCCAGCACGCGCTCCATCGGCCGCTGCTCGGGCGCCACGACATGGACCTCGATCTCGCGCGCGCGCAGCGCGGCAGCGGCCTCCAGCCCGATAAAGCTGGCGCCGATCACGATGGCGCGGCGCGCGCCATCAGCGGAAGCGATGATCGCCTGGCAATCCGCCAGTGACCGCAAGGTATGAACATGCGGCTGATCGGCGCCCGGGATCGGCAGCCGCACCGGTTCGGCGCCGGTCGCCAACAGCAGGCGGTCGTAGGAAATCGTGCTGCCGTCGGCGATCGCGACATGGCGCGCTTTGGTATCGATGGCGCTGACACTGGCCTTGAGCCGGATGTCGATGCCGGCTTCCTGATAGAAACTATCCGGGCGCAGCGGCAGCCAATCTTCCGGCGCGCTGCCGGCGAGATAGTCCTTTGACAGATTGGGCCGATCGACTGGCGCGGCAGTATCGTCGCTCAGCATCACGATGCTGCCCTGAAAATCCTGCCGCCTCAGCATTTCGGCCGCGGCGAAGCCGGCCGCGCCGCCGCCGACGATCACGATATTGCCGGGCGCATCGGCCGGCGCCTTGCCGCGCGGCTTCGGCACCTCACGTTGTCGCCGGACGAAGATGCGGCCGCTCTCCTGTTCGACCTGCCAGAC
>CAVTWC010000044.1:0-109468 GCA_963738105.1 uncultured Alphaproteobacteria bacterium
CCGCTTGCCAAGAGCAAATTTCGGGCCGCGGACACATTGGAACAAAGCGGCGCCGCAAAGTTTTTCTGGCCCGCTTTGTCACATCTGCGGCCCGTCGCTCGTCTGAGTGCGCAGGAGGCCCCAATGCGGCGAACAATAACGGCAATTCTCGCTATACCTACTCTCTTCAACGGACTGGCAATGCTTTTTGCCGGCCCGTTCTGGTACGCCAGCGCCCCTGGTGCCTCCGGAACCGGGCCGTTCAACCCGCATTTCGTCCAGGACATTGGCGTGGTCTTCATTGTCGCCGCTCTCGCACTGGCCGCGCGAGCCTGGCGGCCGCGATACTAGCCGGCCGCTGTCGCGGGTGCCGGGTTCCTGGCCGCCCATGCCCTGATCCACCTGGTCGCGATCATCTTTGGGCACGACCACCATGCGGGGTTCGACCTTGTCGCTATCGTGTTGCCGTCGGCCCTCGCGCTTTATGTCGCCTTCCCCAACCAAGGAGAATGTCATGCGTAGTTGGATCGCGCGCCGCATGCTGCGCGCAACAAGCAAGCGTTACGGTTACGACACGAGCTACCTCGAGATGATGCTGAACGAGGCGCCGTCGGCATTCTTCAAGTTCGCGTCCGTCATGAAGGCCGCGAACCATCGCGAAATCGTCCCGGTCGAAGCCAGCTTTACCGTCAAGATCGTGGGCGCCCTGTCGGAGGATTGCGGCCCCTGCACCCAATTGTGCGTCGACATGGCGCTGGAAGCCGGCATGCCCAGGGACCAGATTGAAGCGGTGCTGCGGCGTGATACTCACGCAATGAGCGACACCAACCGTCTGGCGTGCAGGTTCGCCGACGCCGTGGCGCGCCGCTCTTGCGACGACGAAGAATATCGCGACGCCGTTCGCGCCCAATGGGGCCAAAAGGGTGTCGTCGACTTGACGCTGGCGCTTCAAATGGGCCGGATGTTCCCGATGATAAAGGCAGCACTCGGCTATGCCAAGGAATGCCGCCGCGTCACCGTGGACGGACACAATGTCGATGTCATCAAACAGGCCGCGTGACGGAGACCCGCTTGCACCTCATCGCGGGCGCTTGCTAGGGCTCGCCTATCGCATGCTGGGCAGCCGCAGCGACGCTGAAGACATCGTGCAAGATGCCTATCTCCGCTTCGCCGCCGCGCAGGACGTTCACAATCCCGAGGCCTTTCTCGTCACCATTGTGACCCGGCTGTGTCTCGATCGGTTGAAAAGCGCCAGGGCGCAACGGGAAATCTATGTCGGGCCCTGGCTTCCCGAACCCATGTGCGACGTAGAGGGGCTTTCGCCCGATGCGGCGACCGAACTGGCCGACGACCTTTCGTTTGCATTGCTGCTGGCGCTGGACCGGTTGTCGCCGATGGAGCGTGCGGCCTTCCTGCTTCACGATGTATTCGACACGCCGTTTGCCGAGATCGCGGCCATGCTCGATCGCTCCGAGGCGGCGTGCCGGCAACTCGCGACCCGTGCCCGCCGCGCGGTACGCGATGAACGCCCGACGCCAGCGGCAACGCCGGACAATCACGCCCGCCTGCTGATGGCTTTCAGCGAAGCGGTCACCAGCGGCAATGTTGCGCGCCTGACCGAATTGCTGCGCGAAGATGCGGTCGCTATCGCCGATGGCGGCGGTCGCAAAACCGCGGCGCTCAATCCCATCATGGGCGCCGACAAGATCGCGCGTTTCTTCATCGCCATCGCCGCAAAGAATGCCGGACACGACATCCACATCGCGCCCGCGATGATCAACGGCGCCGTCGGCGCGTTGCTCTATCTCGACGGCGAGCTCGATCACACCTTGAGCATGGCTATCGAGGGCGAGCGGATCGCCGCGATCTATATCGTCCGCAATCCCGACAAGCTGCGCCACCTGCCGACCGCCGTCCGCCACTAGACCGGTCGTGCTCACGACCGCCGACGTCCGAGTTTGAACGAGCAATATCGGTCGTTCGCCCAATGTCGGCGCTTGACCCCATTACTGCGGTGAATATGCCGTCTCGCCTTGTTGGTTCTGGGAAACCCTCAGTAGTTCCCGGAGTGAGCTACCCGCTACTCTTGCTCACACGGGGCCGCCGCCCTCGCGCCGCCCGTAAGCCCCGTAGCTTCAGCCGTCTTGGTTGATTTCGCAGGCCCTGGATTTGTCTCGATCGTAACCGCACTGCTTGCGAAGCGATCCTGCACCGGTTCGGGCGCCCGCTCGACTACCATTGCTGCTTTAGGGCTGTTCGATTCAGCAACAATATTGGTCATGACGAGATTGGTCAGTCGCAATTCTTCCCGAGACAGTTCACGCAGATTTTCCCACGGCGGCACGTTCAGCGACAGCGACAACAGATCTCCCGCGCCGCCCATGTCGAACGTGTACTTGGCGAGACGGCCGACGTCGCGTTCGACAATCATCAAATCCTGAGCGGTGTAAGTGGCGGCCTTGGCGTCCCCGGCGCGGTCGCCCATCCAGATCTGATGCACCCTGACATGCGCGCCCTCGGGCACGTAGCGCGTCTTGCCTGACAGCAGCAGAAAAACACACATCGACTCGCAATAGGCTTGCGGCGCGATAGTCGCGTGATCGCCCTGCGCGGTGTGATCGAGAACGCTGATGCCGACTGTTGTCAGCAAACCGAGGCTGCGCCAGCGCCGACCGAGCGCAATGGCGTCGTTGACCGATCCCCCGCTGGAGTCCAGCACCACGGTGTCGCCCGTAAGCTGGCGTCCGCGTGCGAATTCATCGAAATCCCTAGGGGTGTCCTGGGTCACGACGCCGACTGCGCTGATCCAGCCATGGCAATTGGGCTCGCACCCGACCCAGCTGAAATGCATTGGCAGTGTTCGCTCTTCGAGCGCGCCCCCGGCCTGCGCCGAACCGCCCAGCAAAGCCATCAGGGCGGGCATTGCGATGCAAAGGGCGGCGGCGCTGAGCATCCGCCCCCGGGCTGACGCCCAACGAGCACAGGCAGAGGAAATGCGCACGCACTTCGAGGTCTCGGCCATCACGATTGTCGCGAGGTTGATCGAGAGCGAGATGGCTAACAAGATTCCCTGTATCACGAGCATGATCCTGTAACCTCGATCGCTTATGGAGTGAGGTTACGTGCGTCGCGACCGCGTACATCCACCGGCATCAGCTGATCCTGCTCGCGAGGCGGTACGGCTTCAAAATCGTATCTTGGCCATGGCTGATGTTTGGTGCGCCATTTCGGGCCGGGGCCACGCATGTCGTACGACTGGGGCCGGTAGCTGTCGCGCACATCCTTGATCAGATCGTGAACGACGCTGGCGAAGCCGGAGGCCGACTGAGCCGTCTTGCGAGCAAAACCTGACAATGCGGTTGCATCTATGGTTCTCATCGGTGAAGCGCTCCTGTTGTCTTGCCGCTCGACACATCGGCGGTTGCGCGGTCACCGTAGCCATAGAGAGATGGATCGAACCATTGCACAGAGGTTGATCTGTACCCGACATTTAGCTGAGAAGAGCATACCTAGGTTTAGGGTCTGCCCATGGCGAGCCCAGTGGCAAACCGGCCTGTGGGGCCCATTTGGATCGGTGGGGTGCGAGCTGATTTATTGGCCACATCGGGATCCATACCGGTGATGTCGTTACAGAGCGTTGCTCGCGCGCGGTAACACCAGCCGCAAAGGCTATTCGCCCCGGCTGGTATCGGTATCCTCAGTCAACGTGATGGCTAACCCCGTCAGGGTCGCTCCGATACCGAACGTTATCGCGCATGTGCCCACGAACATCAGCATAACGGCGTCTGGAGCAGGGCTATAGTTGATCAAGGTCACGACGCCCAACGCAGTGATGTGAGTGACGAGAAACGAAAAGGCGAGACCGACGGCAACGCCCATCGCCGTGTGGCTGCTAGCCTCCATGAGTAGCGAAGGCTTGATCAGTACGAACCGCTTCCTGGGGCGCACAAGCCTGACCTCCGGCGTGTCGTGTTTATGTGCTGGCAACTGCAGTCGAAGCGTGAATTGTCTGGTTGGCTCAATTCGACCGCTGCGATATTATTCAACGCCTGAGCCTGATCGCAGCGAGGAATTTCGCTCCCGTAAAAACATGCCCCAGTGCGAATAGCTGGTCCATTCATCATGATCGTTCATGTTCGGCTCCTTGTGTATCATTCATGATCTGTGCAACGGAGACAATGTTTAGACTGAGCGACAACCGCGCCATTGCCATTAAAACTCTCTTCAGTTCACCAGGGGCACCAGTCAGCGCACCGTCAGTCGCGTTCGAGGATCTTGGCGCCTGGGTAAGCCCGGTGGGCATACGCAACGACCAGCGCGCGCTCCTTTGTCTCCAAGAACGGAGTACGGATCTGACACGACCCGATGATCAGGTGCCACAAGCCGTTGAGCTTCTGGATGGTGACATTCATGATAGTGCTTCACATTCGCGGACCGGCGAGCGAGCCGATACTTTGGCAGCATCAGCGTGTGCGGCTTTCTCAGCTCGCCGCTCATAGTCCTCAGCAAGCGCCTTAAGCTTACCCGCAACGTGTGTGTCGGTCATTGTTTGGGCTGCCCGGAGTATGGTCCGTGCTGTCTCCAAATACTCTTTGCTCAGCATGTCGCCTCCGCAATCCCAGTTCGACGGCACGACACCGCCTAATCGGAACCAATCACAGAGAGACGGATCGGGCCATCGCACGGACGTTCATCAGTGTCGTACATTTGTTTGAGGCGATGATACTTAGGTTTACCGATTGACCACCTGCGCGAAGATGCAGAAGCCCACCGGATCAGGCGTCCCGGACCGCATAGGGAAGCGCGGATCCGGCGAAAAAAGCCTCGAGGTTGGCGATCACGCAATCCTGCATGCCGACGTGGGATTCGAGGGTGTGGCCGCCGATATGCGGTGTCAGCACCACATTCGGAAACGACGTCAGCGCATCCGGTGGGTGCGGCTCCTTGGCATAGACGTCGAGACCCGCACCGGCGATGGTCTTGGCTTCGAGGGCCGCGATCAGCGCAGCCTGGTCGATCACCGAGCCCCGCGCGATATTGACGACATAGCCGTCCTCGCCGAGCCGCTGCAGGATTTTGGCATCGACGGCGTGATGGGTATCGGCGCCGGCGCGAACCGCGATCATCAACACACTGCACCATTCGGCCAGTGCTTCCAGGCTCGGCAGATAGTGGTAGGGCACGTCATGCTTGCTGCGGCTGAAATAGCCGACTTCGGTCTCGAAGGCGGCCACGCGTGCGGCGATCTTGCGGCCGATTTCACCCATGCCGTAGACGCCGACCCTGCGGCCGCGCATGCCCTGTTGCGGGCGCATCATCGGCGACGGTTTTGTCGCCGCCCAATCGCCGCTGCGCACGTAATTGTCGGCGACCATCAGACGCCGCGTTGCCGCCAGCATCAGGGTCACCGCGATATCGGCGACCGACGACGCATTGGCGCCCGGACTGTGCCCGACCGTGATCTTGCGCTCGGCGGCGGCCTGCAGATCGACCCCGTCATAGCCGGTGCCGTAACAGACGATCGCGCCAAGCGCCGGCATCATGTCCATCATCGCACCGGGCAGCGGCGTGCCGCCCGCCGTGATCATAGCCCTGACGTCGGCGAGCTGATCCGCGGCGAATACCTCGCGCGGTGGCTTGCCGCCGGCGTCCATCAGTTCGAAGCGTTCGCCGATCCGCAGCATCAGCGCCTTCGGAAAGCGCGAATAGATCAGGACTTTTTCCGGCATGTTGTTTTTCTTTCGCGTCGTTTGAGCGTCCCGGGCATCGCGAAGGATAGACCGGATTCAGATGCAACAAAAAGGGCGGAACAGGTTTCCCCGTTCCGCCCCTGAACTCATGTGAAGGCTCGACGCTTAACCGAGGATCGTGCCCGGCTCGACCTTGACGCCCGGGCCCATCGTCGAGGAGACCGCGACGCGCTGGATGTAGGTGCCCTTGGAGCCGGCCGGCTTCGCCTTGGAGACCGCGTCCGCGAGCGCCTTGACGTTCTGGACCAGCTTCTCTTCGGTGAACGACGCCTTGCCGATGCCGGCCTGCACGATGCCGGCCTTCTCGACCCGGAATTCCACCGAACCGCCCTTGGCGCCCTTGACGGCGCTGGTGACGTCCATGGTCACGGTGCCGATCTTCGGGTTCGGCATCATGCCGCGCGGACCGAGCACCTTACCGAGGCGACCGACCAGCGGCATCATGTCAGGGGTAGCGATACAACGATCGAAATCGATCGTGCCGCCCTGGACCTTCTCGACCAGATCTTCGGCGCCGACGACATCGGCACCCGCCGCCTTGGCTTCTTCAGCCTTGGCGCCGCGCGCGAACACGCCGACCCGCAAGGTGCGGCCGGTGCCGTTCGGCAGGTTGACGACGCCACGGACCATCTGGTCGGCGTGACGGGGATCGACGCCGAGATTGATCGCGATCTCGATAGTCTCGTCGAACTTCGACTTGGCGCGTTCCTTGACCATCTTGATGGCATCCGCGAGCGGATAGAGCTTCTCGCGGTCGACACCCTCGCGGGCCTTGTTCAAACGTTTTCCGATTGCCATGACCCGTTACCCCGCTACTTCAAGGCCCATCGAACGGGCGGAGCCCTCGACCATCTTCATGGCCGACTCGATGGAATCGCAATTCAAGTCCTTCATCTTCTTCTCGGCGATCTCGCGCACCTGCGCCTTGGTCACCGCGCCGGCCTTGTCGCGGCCCGGAGCTTTCGATCCGGACTGGATTTTGGCGGCCTGCTTCAGAAAGAAGGACATCGGGGGGGTCTTCATCTCGAAGGTGAACGAACGATCGGCGTAGATCGTGATCACCACCGGAATCGGGGTGTTCTTTTCTTCCTTCTGCGTCTGGGCGTTGAACGCCTTGCAGAATTCCATGATGTTGAGGCCGCGCTGACCAAGCGCGGGTCCGATCGGGGGCGAAGGGTTCGCCGCACCGGCCGGCACCTGCAATTTCAGGTATCCGGTCACTTTCTTTGCCATACGTCACTCCTGTTGTGCCGACCGAAATCGGCTGTTTCAGGTTTCGTGGTTCGGATCGGGACAGTTGGCGACCGTCCCCTCCTCCCACGACCTCTCCAACGCCAAGACGCACCGAAATGCGTTTTGGCTTTTCCGATCAGACCTTCTCGACCTGACCGAATTCCAGTTCGACCGGCGTGGCGCGTCCGAAGATCGACACCGCGACCTTGACGCGCGAACGCGCCTCGTCGATTTCCTCGACCACACCGGAGAACGAGGCGAACGGCCCATCGGCCACCCGCACGTTCTCGCCGATCTCGAACGAGACCGACGCCTTCGGGCGTTCGACGCCTTCCTGCACCTGATGCAGGATCCGCATGGCTTCGGCTTCCGAGATCGGCATCGGCTTGTTTTCCGCGCCGAGGAAGCCCGTCACCTTCGGGGTATTCTTGATCAGATGGAACGCCTCGTCGGTCAGCTGCATCTTGACCAGGACGTAGCCCGGGAAAAACTTGCGCTCGGCGTCGATCTTGCGGCCGCGGCGCACTTCGGTGACCTTCTCGGTCGGCACCAGCACCTGCTCGAACAATTCCTCAAGCCCGCGCTGCTTCGACTGCTCGCGGATCGACTCCGCGACCTTCTTCTCGAAGTTCGAATAGGCGTGAACGATATACCAGCGCTTGTCCATCAGTGGATGCCGAGCAAAAAGGTGACGAGGTAACGGATAATCTGATCCGCGGCGAAAAAGAAAATCGAAGCCAACGCGACCATCACGAACACCATGATCGTGGTGATCATCGTCTCGCGGCGGGTCGGCCAGGTGACCTTGTTGGTCTCCGAGCGCACTTCCTGCAGAAATTTGAACGGGCTGAAAGCCATCGTTTATGGTCCGCGTCCGTCGTGAGACGATACTTGAGAGTAAGGGAATCCGAACAGCCCTCTAGCGCCCAGCCCTCTCTTGAAGGATGAGCGCCAAGCGGGCTCGATTGTTCGGGGGAATTCAAAGCCGCGCCGGATATCCGTCAAAGCGGGCCGGCAGCAGGTGGCGGCTATGTACTGCGGGAGGGCCGAAAGGTCAAGGTACGGTAGTGCCGAAGCGGCGACCGGCCCTGCCCCTGGCCGAAAGGCGATTCGATCCGAATTCCGCCCTTTTGCCGCCGCCCAATTCCGCTCGGCAGCGGAGCCCCCATCCCGGCGCTCAAGGCGCTGATCCGCTTGGCGAAGACGCCCATTTATTGACGCATATTTATCACCTGATCCGCCCTCGGCGAGTTGGCAATGGAGCAGGAAATCGTGATCGCGGCGCATCGGATTTGTTACGGGGGTGCGGCGGCCGCATTCCTGCTTCTGTTCCAGACATCGGAGTTCCAGACACCGGCATTCGCCCAAGGCACCCAGGACCAGCGCGACGCGTGCACCCCGGACGCGTTTCGGCTGTGCGGCGCCTATATGCCGGATCCGGGTCGTGTCGAGGCCTGTCTTCGAGCCGCCGGGCCGAACCTGAGCCGCCCTTGTTATGCCGTGTTCTTTCCGCCGCAGGATGTGCCGCCGCCGCAGCCGGCCGGTCCGCACCGACGCCTCAAGAACCAGCCGAACCAGCCCATGAACCGGCCGATCAATCGGCCCATGCCGCCGTCGGAGGATGACGACGACAATTAGACTGGGGTCACTCAGCCAATTTAATGCGGCGCCCGGAAAAATCCGGGCCGGACATTGCGTTAAGCGATTGAATTGTTTGGCAGGGGCGGCAGGGCTCGAACCTGCGACAACCGGTTTTGGAGACCGGTACTCTACCAACTGAGCTACACCCCTACAGAGAACCTGCGTCGCGGCCGGTTCGCGCCGTTTCAAGCATAAGCACCGCCCTGTTTGCAAGGGAGAAGCCGTTAACATCACCCTGATCAAGGGCGCGATCCCGTGCATCGTCCCCGATTTGGTCGCCGCCGGCCGATAGGTCCATTGCGGCAAAACGCCCTGTTCAACTGCCGGGTTCTGCGCCAAACTTCGACCTACGCCACCAATAACGACAAGAGCAAATCGGGAGAGACCATGACCGCGCAAACTGCCGCCAAATCCGCCACCGCCCCGCAGACCCCGTCCCTTCCCCACGCCAAGCCCGAATCGATTGGGCTGTCGTCGGCCCGGCTGCAGCGGATGTCGGACATCTTCAAGCGCGAGATCGACAAGGGAACCCTCCCCGGTGCGACCGTCATGGTGGCGCGGCGCGGCCAGATCGGCTGGTTCGACGCACTCGGCAAGCAGAGCCCAGCGTCCGCGGCGCCGATGGCGCACGACACCCTGTTCCGCATCTTCTCGATGACCAAGCCGATCGTCTCGATCGGCATCATGATGCTGCTCGAGGACGGCCACTTCATCCTCAACGACCCCGTCGCGAAATTCATCCCGGAATTCGCCGACCAGAAAGTCGGCGTCGAAAACAACGGCAAGCTCGATCTCGTCCCGCTCAAGCGTCCGATGACGATCCAGGACCTGCTGCGGCACACTTCCGGCATCACCTACGACCACACCGGCAACAGCCTGGTGCAGCAGCAGTATCAGCAGTCGCGGCTGCGCAGCCGCAAGATCACCAATGCCGAACACGCCGCCATTGTCGCCAGCCTGCCGCTGGTGTGCCAGCCCGGTGCGGAATGGAACTACAGCCGCTCCACCGACATCCTCGGCCGCATCATCGAAGTGGTTTCCGGCAAGAGCCTGAGCGCCTTCCTGACCGAACGCATCCTCGCACCGCTGCAGATGACCGAGACCGCCTTCCACGCGGCTGAGGAAAACGCCGGCCGGCTGGCCGAGCCGTTCCCGACCGATCCCTGGAATGGCGACAAGGTGCAGTTGTTCAACATGCTGGAAAAGCCCGCGATGGAATCCGGCGGCGGCGGCCTGGTTTCGACCACGATGGATTACGCGCGGTTCAGCCAGATGCTGCTCAATGGCGGCACGCTCGACGGTATCAGGATCGTCGGCCGCAAGACGCTGCAACTGATGGCATCCGATCATCTCGGACCTCACGTCAAGGTCGCCTCGCCCTTGATGCCAGCCGGCCACGGCTTCGGTCTCGGCTTTGCGGTCCGCACCCATCAGGGCATGGCGCCGTTCTCCGGCTCGGCCGGCCAGTTCTTCTGGAGCGGGATGGCCGGCACGTTCTTCTTCATCGATCCGGCCGAAGACCTGTTCACGGTGTTCATGATGCAGGGCCCCGGCCAGCGCGAATATCTCCGCTCGATCCTGCGCGACGGGGTCTACGCCGCGGTGGAGTGAGGCAACAGATGACGTCGTCCCGGCGAAAGCGCGGGACCGATAACCCGTGCCTCCCGATAGCGACGTGTCGTCCGCAACACTCGGTTACAGCGGCGACGCGGCGTATGGCCCCGGCGTTCGCCGGGACGACGAAAGTTCATCTCAACTGATCGTCGCCCCGCCATCGATCACGATGGTCTGGCCGGTCATGAAGTTGCCGGCCGCCGATCCCATGAAGACCGCAGCACCCGCGATTTCGTCGGGGATGCCGATGCGCAACAGCGGCGAGCGCGCGGTGGAGGCTTTTAGCGTCTCCGGATTATCCCATAAGGCTTTCGCAAAATCGGTCTTGATCAGCCCGGGCGCGATGCAGTTCACGCGGATATTGTGCTTGCCGTATTCGCAGGCGAGATTGCGCGCCAGCTGCATGTCGGCGGCCTTCGAAATCGCGTAGGCGCCGAGCACCGTCGAGCCCTTCAAGCCGCCGATCGACGACACGATGATGACCGAGCCATCCTTGCGCTCGATCATCTGCGGCACCACCATGCTGGTCAGCCAGTTGTTGGCGACGATGTTATTGTCGAGGATCTTTCGGAACTGCTCGTCCGAAATGCCACCGAGCGGCCCGTAATACGGATTCGACGCCGCGTTGCAGACCAGCACGTCGATCTTGCCGAAGGCGCGGTTGGATTCATCGACCAGATGCTGGAGATTTTCCTTGCTGGAGATGTTGGCCGCGATCGCGACCGCCGTTCCCTTGCCGAACTTGTCGTTGATTTCCTTGGTCACGGCATCGCAAACGTCCTGCTTGCGCGAGGAGATCACCACCTTGGCGCCGTGCTCGGCCATCCGCTCGGCGATGGCGCGGCCGATACCGCGCGTGGAGCCGGTAATGACGGCGGACTTTCCCGACATATCGAACAACGTCATGTGTCTCTCCCTGATGTTGATCCAGCGCGGATACGCCGGTTTTGATTTTTTCGAATTAAGCTAAGCAGCGTTTGCGAACTTCGACAACCGAGGCGTCGCGGCTCAAGCGAGCTTCGTCTCCTTGACTTCCGGTCCTGCCGGCTGATGCATCGCGGCGTGCGAGGCGTCGGCAATCCAGGGCTGCTGGTTGACCATCGGCAGCCGCCAGCTGACATGGTCGCCGCTCGCGATATGATCGAGCCGCGTCACCGAGCAATTGTCGACATCGAAGGCGAGCCCCTTTTCGGGCAGGCCACCCAGCGCCAGACCGACCGCGGCCTTGATGGTGCCGCCATGCGCCACCGCGATGATGTCCTGGCCCGCATGCGCTGTTGTGATGCGCTCGATCGCGCCACGCACGCGATTGTAGAGATCCATGAAACTCTCGCCGCCGGGCGCAGGAACATCGATCGCCGCAAACCAGTGACTGCCGGCGGGCCGGCTCGCCAGGAACGCGGCGCGATTCATGCCCTGCCATTCGCCGAGATGCTGTTCGGCGAGTGCGGCCTCCTGCGTCATCGTAGCAGGCTTCGGAAATCCGGCGGCCCAGATCGCGTCAGCAGTCTGGTGCGTGCGTTTCAGATTGCTCGAAATCCAAACGCCATGGCGCGGCAGGATTTTTCCGACCGCCTCGAACACCACGCGATCGCTGGTGTCGCAGCCGAGATCCTTCTGGCCGTAGATGCAGCCGCCGTCTTCGCGCACCGGCGCATGCCGCACCCACCACCAGCGCGTTGCAACGGCGCCCTTCGGGGCCGCAACTGATTTGTCTGTATTGGACATCGCCGAAGCCCTTCATTAGTCTTTGCACGAGCGTTTGCAATCATGCATGACGTCGCTGTACGTGAGAGAACACGCCGCCTCAAGTCACTTCAGCGTTTGAAATCTTGTTTGAAATTCCGCACAGCGGCAAGCACTGCATAATACCTAAAGGGAGAGACACATGGGCCGCCTCGAAGGCAAATCCGTCATCATCACTGGCGCGGGAAGCGGCATCGGACGCGCGGCATCGCTGCTGTTCACCAAGGAAGGCGCAAAACTGATCGCGGTCGATCGCACCGAGGGTGTCAAGGAAACCGTCGAACAGGTGCGCAAGGCCGGTGGCACCGCGGAAGCCGTGACGGCGGACGCCGGCTCTGAACAGGACGTCAAAGCGTTCATCGATCTGGCGGTGTCGAAATACGGCAAGCTTGATGCGATCTGGGCCAATGCCGGCGTCAGCGGCGGGCTGGTGCCGCTCGCCGAGCAGACCGTGGAACATTGGCAGGAAATCCTGCGCATCAATCTGATCGGCCCGTTCCTTGCGATCAAATATTCGATGCCTCACATGATCAAACAAAAATACGGCTCCATCGTCTGCACCGCGTCGGTGGCGGGTTTGAAGTCGGGCGCCAGCGGACATCCTTACGCCTCGAGCAAGGCCGGCGTGATCAGCCTGGTGCAGACCACGGCCTATTCGCTGTCGGGCACTGGCGTTCGCATCAACGCGGTGTGTCCCGGCCTGATCGAGACCGGCATGACCAAGCCGGTGTTCGACCGCGCCAAGGAACGCGGCACCGCCGACAAGATCGGCCAGCTCAATCCGCTGAAGCGCGCCGGCCAGCCGCACGAACTCGCGGCGATGGGATTGTTTTTGGCCAGCGATGATGCGTCCTATGTGAATGGGCAAGCGATCCCGGTTGACGGTGGCCTCACCGCGTCGATGCCGTATGCGGGGAAGCCGATCTAGTTCGATGAGATCCGTCATTGCGAGCGGCAGCGAAGGCGACGAAGCAGCCTCCCGAGGCACCGTTCGCATTGTGAAACTCTCTGGGATTGCTTGCGCTACGTCTCGCAATGACGGATTCCAACATATGCCTCCGCCTTCTCGCGGCACGATGCACCCGAGGTTTGACCGAACGTTTGCCCCCCTTTTCAACAGAGGGAGCGGCGCGATCCCAAAAGGGACGCGGCGCTACCCAAAGAAGGGAGCGGGGAAAGCCGGGTGCCGATTGCACCCGTGGGTCCGTGCAAAAAAAGCACGGAGGTAGGACCACAGGTTCAACCGGATCATCCGGCTTTCCCCGCGCAATGGTTTTACGGTTTCCTTCGTGCTCTCCTTGGTGACCGGCTTGATTGTCACCATCGCCCCCGAGAAGCTTGCTTCTCAAGAACTTGACGCCAGCACCGGGGCGTCAGGACCACACGACTTCGCCGTCCGCGTCACGCGCTGTTCGTCATCTGCGCATCCGCGTCCACCGCATCCCATCCCAACGCTCGTGACGATGGCCAACGCCCCTTCGTGAGGGATGAGACAGCACTGAATAAGCCGGTGATTTGGGTCGAAAGGAAATGAAAATATTTTTTTAAACGGGGCTGGACAGGCAAATCAGTGATTTGCCCCGTCGGACAAATCGCCGGAGGCGATCGAACGCGCCACCGGGTTGAGCTCGCCGAAGTCCGTTCCGGAGCGCATTACGGACTCAAGTCATGCTTCGCGCAATGTCCGTTTGTGCCAAAGGCAGACCTCGGGTCCACTAGGATGCTGTGCAGTGCCAGCCTCGGTGAGGTTTGTAGGGGTTGAATTTCGCGGTTAATCCAGATGCGCAATTTGGTCTTTGCCACTGGGTGAACACGACGCCGCATCCGACGACGAAAAATGTCGCAAGTATCGCCAAGAGTACAATTTTTAGTTCCACACTCATCGCAATTTCAAGAAACGACGCAGTACCAGAATGACGGCGAAGAGGATTGCGACCGCGATCCAGCACCACGTCGGAATTGGTCCCTCCTGAAGGCGGCCCATATACATTGTTATTCCGACAAGGGCAAAGGTGAGCAGGACTGCTACCCAAAACACTGGTCCCGATCGATGATCGCCGCCATCATCTGTTAAGAACATGGCGAATACTGCGACCGCAGCGACAATCACCAGCGGAGGAAGCACAAATACAAGTGCAATGACGAGCAGCGAACTCACGGTATGGGAACGTCCCAATAGTCGTCGAAGGTGACCAACCCTATCACCGCTGGCGCTAAGGCAAGGTCTGCCGTAACCGACAAATCACTGAATGCATCTTAAGGCTCGCGTAACCTTCACGTGCATCTAGATAACCCAACCCAGAGGATAGCCCATTCCGTTGATGTCCGTTAATGGGATGGTCCGGCCGTGCTCCTGCCCCGCCAGCAAGCGAAGCTGGCAAGGGGCGCCAAAGACAAGGAGCACGCCATGTCTCAGACACCCAATACCGCGATCGCCGTGATCGGCATCGATATCGGCAAGAACTCGTTCCACGCCGTGGGCCACGATGCGCGCGGCGGCATCGTGCTGCGGCAAAAGTGGTCGCGTGGCCAGGTGGAAGCGCGGCTCGCCAATATACCGCCCTGCCTGATCGGCATGGAAGCCTGCGTCGGCGCACATCACCTGAGCCGCAAACTCGCATCGCTTGGTCACGATGCCAGGCTGATGCCGGCCAAATATGTCCGCCCTTATAGCAAGGGACAGAAGAACGACTTCAATGATGCCGAAGCGATTGCCGAAGCCGTGCAGCGCCCGACGATGAAGTTCGTGGCAACCAAGACTGCGGAGCAACTGGATCTGCAGGCGCTGCATCGGGTGCGCGAGCGGCTGGTGTCGCAACGCACCGGCATCATCAACCAGATTCGCGCCTTCATGCTGGAACGCGGGATCGCCGTGCGCCAGGGTATCGGCTTCCTGCGCACGGAACTGCCCACCATCCTTGCGACGCGTACCGATGCCCTGTCGCCCCGCATGTTGCGTGTCATCGAGGAGTTGGCAGGCGACTGGCGCCGGCTGGATCAGCGCATCGATGGCCTCTCCGGCGAGATCGAAGCACTGGCCCGTCAAGATCAGGCATGTTCGCGCCTGATGACGGTGCCTGGCATCGGGCCGATCATTTCGAGCGCCATGGTGGCTGCGATCGGCACTGGAGACGTATTCTCCAAAGGCCGCGACTTCGGCGCCTGGCTCGGACTGGTGCCCAAGCAGATCTCGACGGGAGACCGCACGATCCTCGGCAAAATCTCGAGGCGCGGCAATCGCTACCTGCGCGTTCTGTTTGTGCAGGCGGCATGGGTTGTGCTGGTCAGGATAAAGGACTGGGAACGTTACGGGCTCAAATCCTGGATCGAAGCCGCCAAGAGGCGGTTGCACCACAACGTGCTGGCGATCGCGCTCGCCAACAAGCTTGCCCGCATCGCCTGGGTGGTGCTGGCCAAAGGACGCGCCTTCGAGCTGACGAGGACCGACGATGCAGGCGTCCGACCCGCTTGATCCTCGCGCCGTGCTCGGCGCGGTCCAGGCGCAGCCTGGCAACGCCGGAGCCAGCCGCAAGCCCAGCGCGACGGCCGGCCTTGACCGCCCCTGCGCGCGACGCGATCGACGTGCTGCGGGCCGGGACGAAGGAACGGCCCTTGGCTCGAACAAAGGAACTGCGCGATAGGAGGAGCAAGCGATGACGTAACCCTATCAAAGTTTCCAGCCGAGGTCTGCGAGAGGATGAGACGAGATGGAGGTTCGGTTTTCCCGGCGCGTGCGAACACTGGTGACCCAGATGGCCCGTTGAGGCCTGTCCGTTAATGAGGTCGCACGCGCGCTGATATCCATGATGGCCCGGAGCATAACACACTCCAATCTGAGGCCGGATACATTGATGCAAGACCGCTCACCGCCAGCTCGGCGAAACCACTTGCAACGCACGGCCGGACCATACATCAGGGTCAAACTGGGAAAACTCAGCCTGAGCAAATGTCTTCCGGGTTACACTCGAAAGCGGACATCGCGCGAGACGGTCGGCAAACGTGCCAATAGCGGAAGCGCCGGGTATTCTAAAACTAATTTTAATTGAGACCACAGCGCCGATTCATACCTACAGCCTGCTACCTCGGCGCAACCGTCCGATGTGTCCAGCGATGGCGCGCAACAGAAGCTCCTCGAAATGGGTCAAGCTGCGATGAGAGAAATTGAAAGCCCCACGCTCCTAACCCGCCGGCAGATCATCGTTGCGACCGGAATTGCTATGGCCGGCACGACCCCCTTCCTGACGAAAGAGCGGGCTGCAGCCGCGCCCGAATCCCGGACGGCCGCTCTTCGTCTGACTGCCGGCACCAGGACCCTCGCCGTCAATGGCAAACCAGCTCGCGTATTCGGCCTCACCGGACCGAACGGAAATCCCGGCATCACGCTCTCGCCCGGTGAGCGCTTTCACGTCGATCTTGTGAATCAGGCGGGCACTTCCACCCTCGTGCATTGGCACGGCCAGTTGCCGCCGTGGAGGCAAGACGGCTTTCCCTGGCCGCAAACGCCACCTATCCCAGCGGGTGACACGCAGTCCTATGACTATGTGCCGATCCCGGGGACTTACTGGATGCACTCCCATCACGGCATGCAGGAACAGAGCCTAATGGCCGCGCCCCTGATAGTGCGCAGCGCCGAGGATATGCGCGCCGACCGGCAGGAAGTGGTCTTGATGCTGCATGATTTCAGCTTTCGGACACCGGACGCGTTGCTCGCCGGACTGACCAGATCCGACGGCGGTCGTAGTGCGATGCCGAAGAGTGGCATGGGCAACGCCATGAACATGGACACGGGAAGCATGCGTCGCGTGAAATCGCGGGAAATGGAGGCCATGAACATGAGGCCGGACACGGCGATGGACCTCAATGACGTCGAATATGACGCATTCCTCGCTAATGACCGCACGTTCGCCGATCCGGAGGTCGTCCGCACCGAACCAGGCGGGCGCGTCCTGCTGCGATTGATCAACGCCGCTTCCGCGACGCAGTTCTGGATCGATTTCGGTACGCTGATCGGCACCATCGTCGCCGTCGACGGCCATCCCGTCCGGCCGCTGCGCGGCAGTCGTCTCCCGCTCGCGATGGCGCAGCGGTTCGATGTGCTGATTGATCTCCCGGGGAACGGCCCTTATCCAATCGTTGCGCAGGTCGAGGGCAAGCGGGCATGCACGGGCATCGTCCTTGCTGCGTCCGGCGCGCTGGTGTCACGCCTCGCGGCGGAGGCCGGAGAAGATGCACCACCGGTCGATCTCTCCCTTGAACGCCGTCTCGAAGCGGCCACCCCCCTAGCGCAGCGCGCGCCCGATGTGTCTCACCGCATGATCCTCGCCGGCGGAATGACGCCTTTTGCCTGGTCGCTGAACGGTGAATATTGGCCCAACGTAACCCCGCTGATGATCGACCGCGGTCAGCACGTAGCGATCGAAATGGCGAATCACTCGATGATGGCGCACCCGATGCATCTTCACGGCCATGCCTTTCAGGTTGTCGGGATAAACGGCGCTCCACTCGCGGGTGCCATACGAGATACCGTCCTCGTTCCGCCCATGAGCAGCGTCAAGATCGTGTTTGATGCCGACAATCCTGGACGATGGGCATTCCACTGCCACAACCTGTACCACATGATGACAGGCATGATGACCGAGGTCCGCTACTCCGAGGCATCGCTCGCGCTGTAATCGGTCGCCGACATCACTGTGGCGCGAGCCGTATTTGGGCGAGCAGCGAGGTCCGAGTTGGGTCAAATTCGGAAGAACTCAGCCTGAGCAAATGTTTTCCGGGTTACACTCGAAAGGGGGACATCGCTCGATGCAGTCGGCATGCCTCAAACGTGCCAATTGCAGACATTGCGTCTCGCGTTCGATCACCTCGTCTGCACAAGCGAACGCGGGCTTACTCTGGCAATCCGGCTTTCCGCAGACCCTCAAAGTACAAATTCATGTTTGATGACCAGCCCCGAGCAATGGATGCCGATATCGTAAAGGCGGGATCGACCTCAAGCGAACGCACCGACGCCGCACGCGCCTCAGCGTCGCGTGCGAGATGGGCGAAAGCCGATGCGAGACAGCGGTAAGCCGGCGAATAGGACGGGTTCTGACGTTGGGCTTTCTTCCCGGCGGCGATGGCCTCGTCAAAGCGACCAAGCTCAATAAAGGCTATCCCCAGCGCGGCAAACGCCCGGTGTAGCAGCGGATCTACTGGGCTCATGCGAATGGCACGTTCAAAGCTCCGGACCGCTTCCTCCGGCTGCCCCCCAAGAAGATAGGCCCAGCCTCTGGCGCTCCATGCGAGAAATGAATTGGGATTGAGCGCGACCGCCCGGTCAGCCATTTCGATCGCACTCTCACGATGGCCGACCATGAATGCCGAGATTAGGCTAGCCCTTGCCAACGTCTCGGGATCACCATCGTCGAGGCTCAGTGCCAGGTGAAGAAGCCGCACTGCTTCGTTGGTTTCGAACTGGGGATCGCTCGCATAGCCTAAAACAACGTTGATCTGGTGACACTGACCTGCCAGAGCCGCGACCAAGGCGAACCGCGGATCGAGCTCCAAAGCACGACGAGCCAGCCTGATCGCCTCGGCCAATCCTTCGCGGGTCGTTGGGTACCACTGCTGCATAGCGCGGAGATAGAAATCATAGGCGGTGAGGTTCTCTGGTCGCCGCCGCGCCGCCTCTGCAATTTCTGTTTGAAGCAATTTTGGCTCAATGGCGGAGACAACAGCGACCGTGACGTCGTCCTGTAGAGCGAAGATGTCTGTCAGGTCACGCTCGAACCTGTCCGCCCAAATGTGCGCGCCTGTAACCGCGTCGATCAATTGCCCTGCGATGCGGACTTTCCCTGAGGCCTTGCGCACAGACCCCTCGAGGACATAGCGCACGCCAAGCTTGCGTCCGACTTCCTTGATATCGACGGCTTTGTTTTTGAAAGTGAAACTCGAATTGCGAGCGATCACGAACAACCATTTGAACCGCGACAGCGCCGTGGTGATTTCCTCAACCATCCCATCCGCAAAATACTCCTGCTCGGGATCGCCGCTCATGTTCTCAAACGGCAACACGGCAATGGATGGCCGGTCGGGAAGTGGGGGAGCCGAACCTAGCCGCTCGGTCGGCGCGTGATGCGCCCCCGCGCATACGGCATACGTGCGGACCGGTTTTGAGATGTTTTTGAGCTGCTGCTCGCCCCGGTCCTCGAAGCCAACGTCCAGCTTACCCTTGACCTCGCTGTACACCTTCTCGGAAATCAGGATGCCGCCTGGATCGGCGACCCCTTCCAGCCGGACAGCGATGTTGATCCCGTCGCCAAATAGATCGCCGTCCGCCCCGACGATAACCTCCCCGAGATTAACCCCGATGCGTAGCGTAAGGGAGCTTCCGCCTGAGGCGATGCTTTCCTGGATCTCCACCGCACATCGCACCGCAGCCGAGGGACTTGCGAACTCGCCCAACGCGCCGTCACCCGTGGTCTTGATCAGTCGCCCGTCGTGGCGGGAGAGGCCGGGCTCGATTATTTCGTGCTTCAGCCGCTCGAACTCGGCATAGGTAGCTTCCTCAGCGCGTTGCATCAACGCAGAGTAACCGACCACGTCGGCAGCCAAAATCGCCGCTAATCGCCTTTGAACCCGCTGCTCTGTCACAGCGCACTCCGAACGACCAAACTAGCCACGGCGGTGGGCAGGGAAAGCTTAGCACTTTGCTGCGGACCTGTAAGCGATGATCCGACCTTCCGTGTGCCATACGCGAGCACGAATGCGGACGGCCAAGGTACCGGAGAGTTAATGTCCGCCTTGGGTCGAACTGAAAAGAACTCAGTGTGAGGAAATTCTTCCGGGTTACACTCAAAAGCGGACGTCGCTCGATACAGTCGGCATGTCTCAAAAGGACCACAGAACGAACCCGCTACCGCGGGAGGGCGCTTGCTGGTCGGTCGGGGTATTACGTCTACCATCATAACTATCTGAGCGAGCGCACGTGACGGGCGGGCGCTCCGTCTTGAGGATTGAGGGGTTCAAGCACTCCAACCTCAAGACAGGAGCCCCCAATGAGCGAGAAGCCCATCAGCCCGCTGCGCCAACGCATGCTCGAAGACATGAACA
The DNA here is from genome assembly GCA_963738105.1 of uncultured Alphaproteobacteria bacterium. Lineage (GTDB taxonomy): Bacteria > Pseudomonadota > Alphaproteobacteria > Rhizobiales > Xanthobacteraceae > Bradyrhizobium. Next base: position 20,055 of record CAVTWC010000044.1, read on the forward strand.
TGCGCAGGTTCGTGCCCGATACGCAACGCGAGTATATCCGTGCCGTCAAGAGGCTCGCGACCTTCCTCGGACGTTCTCCCGACACCGCGACGGCGGAAGAGCTGCGCGCGTTCCAGCTGCATCTGACCGAGACCAGTATGCAACCACCGAGCGTCAACGCGACCGTGACCGCGCTCCGGTTCTTCTTCAAGGTGACACTCGACCGGCCGGAGACGACACGACATCTCGTGTTCGTCTACGAACCGCGCAAGCTGCCGCGCGTGCTCTCGCCCGAGGAGGTGTTGCGCTTGCTGGAGGCCGCACCCGGGCCGAAGCACAAGGCGGCGCTCAGCGTTGCCTACGGCGCCGGCCTGCGCGCCATGGAGGTCGTCGCACTGAAGGTCTGCGATATTGATTCCAAGCGCATGACGCTCCGCGTGGAGCAGGGTAAAGGCCGCAAGGATCGCCATGCGATGCTGTCACCGCGGTTGTTGGAGCTGCTGCGCGACTGGTGGCGCATCGCCCATCCCCAGGTGTGGATGTTCCCTGGCCGCGATCGCATCACCCCGATGACCACGCGACAGCTCAATCGGGTCTGCCACATGGCCGCCGAGCGGGCTCAGCTGCCCGCATGGGTGGCGCCGCACACGCTCAGACACAGCTTCGCCACGCACCTGCTCGAGCGGAACATCGATATTCGTGTGATCCAGGTTTTGCTCGGGCATTCCAAGCTCGACACCACGGCGCGCTACACCCAGGTGGCCACCAACATCATCCGCGAGGTCATGAGCCCTCTGGACAGGCTCACGCCGCTGGTGCCGAAGAAGAAGGACGAGCCGCCAGCGTAACGGGCCCACATGGCCCGTCCAGATCTGGAGGTCGCGGACGTCTTCCGCGACCACGGGGCCGCGTGGCGTCATGCCAACCGCGGTCACGTGAGCCTGCTCCAACTCAAGGTGATGAGCGCCATCGAGAACTGCCGCACGGCGGCGCTGGGCGGTCACGTCGCGCGTTGCGAGGACTGCGCCCACACCACGATCGCCTACAACAGCTGCCGCAACCGGCACTGCCCGAAGTGTCAGGGCGCGGCAGCACGCCAATGGATGGCGGCGCGCGAGGCCGAACTGCTGCCGATTCCCTATTTTCACGTCGTCTTCACGCTGCCCTCGGCGATTGGCGACATCGCCTACCAGAACAAGGCCGTGATCTACGATCTGCTGTTCAAGGCCTCGTCGGAGACGATGCTCACCATCGCGGCCGACCCGAAGCACCTCGGAGCTCGCATCGGCATCACCTCGGTGTTGCACAGCTGGGGCTCGGCAATGACCCACCATCCACACGTCCACATGATCGTGCCGGGCGGCGGGCTCTCGATGGACGACAGCCGCTGGATCTCATGCAAGTCAGACTTCCTGCTGCCCGTGCGCGTTCTGTCGAAGCTGTTTCGGCGCTTGATGCTGGAGAAGCTTCTGGCCGCACACGAGGCGGGAAGGCTGCAGTTCCTGGGCTCACATGCGCATCTGGCCGATGCCAATACGTTCGCGGCGTTCCTGGCCCCGCTCGGCAAGAAGCGCTGGTTCGTTTACGCCAAGCGCCCGTTCGCGGGCCCAAAGGCCGTGCTCACCTATCTGTCGCGCTACACCCACCGCGTCGCCATCTCGAACAGCCGTCTGATCGCAGTCGACCAGCGGAGCGTCACGTTCAAGGTCAAGAACTACAGGATCGAAGGCCCCGGCCGATATACGACGATGACGCTCGACGTCGGCGAGTTCATCCGCCGCTTCCTCATTCACGTGCTGCCCAAAGGCTTCCACCGCATCCGCCACTACGGCTTGTTCGCCAGCGCAAACCGCGCCGAGACAATCGCACGGGCGCGTGAACTCCTGGGACTGGCAACGCCCGCGGCCGAAGCGGCGGTCGAGATCGATCCGGCGGCGGCGCAGCCACTCGCAAAGCCTTGCCCCTGCTGTGGCGGCCGCATGTTCGTGATCGAGACCTTCGAGGCCGGCTGCCAACCACGCCACCGCCCGACGACACCTCTCGTCGCAATCAGAATCGACACCTCATGAGCGCGGCCGCCACATCACTCACCCGCATCGTCAAGCGCGTTTCTCGCTGGTCACAACCCGGCCAGGACGACGCTCGACCGGACAGATGCCCGTCAGCGCGTCCCACAGCGCAACTGGTCCCGAAAGCCATGCTCATCGGTGCTAAAGAGAGCCCGAGACCCACCAGCGTCCGCCTTCAACTCACCGCCATGCTCTCGCGCCTTGCGTCCCCCGCCAACACCGCGATCAAATCGCCATAGCCCGGCATCACCATCGCCACTTCATCTCCCGCGCGTTCCTTCACTGGAGGCTTTCGGACGACGGCCCCGGTGCAAGCCGAACCGTCGCGATGGGCCGTCATCCGAAACCCTTCACACAAGCAGACTCAAGCGCCGCCGCGAACGGAGGCGGTCTATGAAAGTCGAAAGCGGGCACCGAGTTGCAGCGTCGTAAAGGCAGGATAGCTTCACGATCTATGTTGCAGTGCTTCTATAAATGCATTGCGAAGAGCTGGCGCGCCGCCCCTTATATTCTGGCAGACGAGGCGACCCGGCATTAACATCGGGCCGTGCAGTCGAAACTGGATGTCGCCAATGAATGAAGCGAGCGCGACATTTGCGTGGGGGAACCTATCGGAGGACTTCGCTCTGTTCAGAACGCTCAGTTCGGAACAGCGGATGACGGCTCTGAACGCAATGGTTCGCCTGGATCTGGTGCGGGGAGAAAGGCTCGTTGCCCAGGGGGCCCCCTCGGACTCATTGTTTTTGGTGCTGCACGGTGCGCTAGCCGTGTGCCGAAATGGCGAACTCGAACCTCTCGCCGAGCTCCGTGCCGGCGAATTGGTTGGTGAAATCGGCTTCTTCGCAAATGTCCCGCGCACTGCCAATGTAATTGCCATCCGCGACACCAGCGTGCTCGTGTTGACACGTACAGCCTACCAGAAGCTTGCCAGGGACGCCCCCGCGATTGTTGAGGCAGTACTAGCGGCGCTCGCGCTGCGTTTTGGCAAGGAGACGGCGCGCCTCGCGCCGGTTCGCGCGTCGCCAAAGGCCAGAACGGTGGCCCTGATCGAAGGTGGACGCGAGCTGTTGCCTGGCGCCTTTGATCGTCGAATCCGCGATGGGCTGGCCGCCACCGATGCGGAGATCGTCGATGTCGCCCGCGTCAATTCCAAGTTTCCCGGGCGAGCCCCGGATGCGCCCGATGTCGCTGAATGGCTCAACAGGCTAGAGCACACCGCCCCGCTGGTAGTTTACCTCGGAGATCGCGATGCCAATGCCTGGACACGCAAGGCTATCCGCCAGGCCGACATGGTTGTGTTCGGCTGTCGTGGCGATGCGCCGGTGGGCCCCTTAACGGAGGTCGAGGCTTTTGCCTGCGAGGTTCACCCGAGGTCGGCGCGACGCCTCGTTCGCGTTCATGATCGACGGAGCAGTCACGTCAGTGGAACCGCGGCCTGGCTTGCCCGGCTGCCCTCCTTCATGCATCACCATGTCGCTCTGGAGGATCAAGTTGATTTCGACAGTCTGGTCCGTTTCCTGTCGGGTCGCGCGATCGGATACGTCGCCGGCGGCGGCGGAAGCCTGGGATCGGCGCATGTGGGGGTCTACAAGGCCTTGCGCGAGCTTGGCGTGATATTCGATATCTTTATCGGCACCAGTGTCGGCTCTGCCATGGCGGCCGGATTTGCGAAGAACCTCGAAGCCGAAGATCTTGAGCGCGGCACGCACGATATTTTCGTCAGGAGTCGCAGCTTCCGGCGGCCAACCTGGCCGCGTTACGCCTTGCTGGATCATAAGGCGTTCGATCGGGCGCTCGCCCGTCAATTCGGCCACGACTGCCGGATCGAGGATTGCTGGCGGCCTTTCGCGGCAGTCGCAACCAATCTTTCGACCCATAGTCTGGAATTGATCCGCTCGGGATCGCTGTGGCAGGCGGTGCGTGCCTCAAGCGCAATTCCCGGATTATTGCCGCCGTTCTACACGCCGGAAGGTGCGATGCTTGTCGATGGATGCCTGATCGATAATGCGCCGCTGGCACCAATGCATCAACTAAAGAGTGGCCCCAATCTGGTTGTGCATTTCGGCGAGCCGGCGGCTGAGCTGTTTGATGTCGCGTATGATGCGTTGCCCGGACGGCTTGAGCTGATCGCGGCAATGCTGATGCCGTTTCGCAAGAAGCTGCTTCCCGCCGCGCCGAGTGCCGTCAACGTGCTGTGGCGAAGCCTCGTGGCGCATCAGCGCTACGATACGTTGCCGACGGGACCACTCGATCTGGTAATACGCCCGCCCTGCCCGCTCGGGATCGATGTCATGGACTTCGACCGCCATACCGAGATTTTTCAGGCGTCTTACCTTTGGGCTCGACAAGCTATCGTAGCGCTGGAAGCAGAGGGCGACCCGGCAATGGCCGCCATCCTCGCTGCCGGAAAGCCAGCAACAATGCGAGGTGCCGTGCCCGTCGAACTCGCCAGTGGTGCCCTATCCAGCTGAGCTACGGTAGTCCGTGCTGAGGCGCGCGCCGACGCCGCGCTGATCAAGCAGGCGGACGGAGAGCCAATTCCGATAAAGGCTTGCCGATAAAGCTTGCCGATAAACGCTTGAAACCATCTCGCACGACGAGAGTCATAATGCTGGGAGCGACCTATTGTGCGGAGTTACGACGATGTCGCGAAAAACGGTGATAGCTCTGTTGGCAGTTGTCTTAATTGGCCTGTCCCCGACCGGCGCCTCGGCGCGCGGCTTTGGCGGCGGTGGCTGGCACGGAGGCGGCTGGCACGGAGGCGGCTGGGGCCATAGAGGTTTCGGAGGCTGGGGCTTCGGAGCGGCGGCGCTCGCTGGCGCCGTAATCGGTGGCGCGATCGCGAGCGGCGCCTATGGCTATTATGGTCCGTATTACGGTGGCGGCTATTATCCCGGCTACAGCTACTATCCGGTATCCGTCGGCTACGGTCCTTATTACGATTACGGTCCTTGGCAAGCAATCCAGGAACCCGGCGAAGCTCGCTTCTACAGACCTTACGGATACGGCTGGCGGCCTTGACGCGCGCGCGGCGTCCCGCCGAGATCAAGACGGTGGTGCGACGCGCATCCGCTTTCCCATCAATCTCGACCTGATCGAAATCGTTGTTCGGGGGCTGCAGATATCGTCGCAACAGTTTCAGTTGGTGACGACGGCGTTCGCTATCGTGCATGCGCGCGGCGTGCTCGCAGAACGCCACACCATCGTGGCCCTGCATGCCCCCCGTCGGCCCAACGTCCGCATCCAGCCGGCAATGGCCCGTCCGATCTCGTCCGGCGAATCTTCCTGGACGAAATGGAGCCCCGCGATCGTCACCTCGGTCTGCGCCGGGAAGCTGCGGGCCAGGTCGAGAACCGCGCCGTGGGCGAGAATCCCACCTGGTTCGGCCTTCAGGAACAGCTTGGGCACATTGCTCGTCTTCAGCCACTCCGCGTAGGCTTTCACGATCGCAGTCACGTCGGCGGGCTCGCCCTCAATGGGGATCTGCCGGGGCCACGTCAGCGTCGGCCGCCGCCCCTCGCCGGGCTCGGCGAACGGCCGTCGGTACTCCGCCATTTCCTCGGCGGAGAGGGCGCGCAGGATGGCCCCCGGCAGGATCTTCTCGATGAAGAAGTTGTCTCGCAGGATCATCTCCTCGCCTTTTTCAGAACGCAGCCCCTGCAAGGCTGCGCGCATTCCGAACTTGTCCCAGTGGTCCCAGTACTGCGGCCCCATGATCGCCTCCATGTAGGCGATACCTTTCACGGCCTCGCGGTGGCGGTTGGCCCAGTCGAAGCCGAGGGCCGAACCCCAGTCATGGATGACCAAGGTGACATGCTCGCGCACATCCAGCGCCTCGAGCAGGGCGTCGAGGTAGCGGCGGTGCTCGACGAAGCGATACGAGTTGGGGCCACTGTCAGGCAGCTTGTCGGAGTCGCCCATGCCGATCAGGTCGGGCGCGATGCAGCGGCCCAGCGGCTGCAGGTGCGGCAACACGTTGCGCCAGAGGTACGACGAGGTGGGATTTCCGTGCAAAAGTACGATGGGATCGCCCTCTCCCACTTCCACGTAAGCCATCTCGCTGCCGAGCACCCGCCGCCGCTGCTTCTTGTATGGAAATGCCGCAGAGATCATGTTCGCTTCTCCCGTCATACAATCGGGCATAGCGACACGGAGTGGTGAGCCTCTGCAACCAGCGCCGCTGCGCTCGAAAACAAGATTGGGCGCATTTTACACTTCATCGGTGCGGCGATTGTGTGAAAGGGAAGTACCCTTGACACATCGCCTGCGCGCTATCTGTTTATTGGATTATGCTGGTCGACAAAGGCGAAGCGTGCCCGCAACCGCTCGCGGAAAACATCCTTCGCTCGCTCGCACGCTTGAACGAACAAGGCGTCGAGGCGATTGACTGATCGTTCGATAACAACGCGCAGCACAATGCCAAGGTCAGCCTGGGAGATGGCTGCGGATCGCGACGCCTACTGCACGCCGTAGTGCGCGAATTCCTCGGCGATATCGGTCCGCAGGGCCTTCGCGGCCGCGATGTCCTCCTCGCCCGAGGAGGTGTTGCCACGTCGGAGCTTCGCAACTCCTCTGCCGTACAGCGCGTTCGCGAGCTTCGCATCGATGCGCAGCGCGGCATCGTAGTCGGCAATCGCGGCATCGGGACGTCCAGCCTTCAGGCGGGCGAGCGCGCGGGAGTCGTAGGTCGCGGCCGTATGCGCGCCCGCCCCGATCGCCTTGTCGCAGGCCTCCATGGCGGCCTGCGGGTCGCCGGCCACCGCCCGGATCCAGCACAGGCCGCTCCAGGCCCCTTCCATGTCCGCATTCAGACGGGTCGCCGCAGCATAGTCGCTCTCCGCGCGCGCATAGTCGCCCTTCTTCAGCCAGGTCTCGGCGCGGTTTGCGATGGCGCCGGCGTAGGCCGGCTGCAGGCCGATGGCCCGGTCGAAGTCTTCGATCGCGGCGTCGTATTCGCCCTTCTTCAGTCTCGTCGCGCCGCGGTTGTTGAGGGGCTTGACGAAAGCGGGGTCAATCGCGATCGCGCTCTCGAAGTCGGCGACGGCGCGGTCGTAATCCGCCTTCGCGGCGTAGGCGATGCCGCGATTGTTGTAGGCGGTGGCCAGCGACGAAGGTCCGCCCCGGCGACCCTCGATGAAGGCCGAACAGGCCTCGATCCTCGTTTCCGGCGACGCGGCACCGTTGCAAAGTTCGACATTCCTGAATTGCCCTGTCGCCTTTGGCGTCGGCGTTTGCGCTGTCGCCGGCGCGAGCAGCAGCACCAGGATTGGCGCTGCGACGACAAGTCGCGTCCTCAGCATCCGCGGCAGATGCCGAGTCCACGGTCGGCCCTCCGCTCGCGTACCGGGGCCGCGCCGGGCGCGGCCTTGCGCTTCATGATGCTGTCCTTGCCCTCCTCGATCAGCGTTGAGAACTTGACGGTGCCGTCGTCGGATATCTCGATGTGAGGCGTGGTGCCTCGTATTCCCAATGTCGCCACCGGGGTGTCGACCTTCATGCTGCCGGTCTTGGCGACGTTGCCGGCGACGAAGGTGAACGTACCCTTGGCCAGGCTGATGAGGGTCGAGTTGGACTTCCCCGCCGGGTTGTAGACGAATTCGTTCATTTCCATGCTGGCGTTGCTCGACAGGTTGAACGAGCTGTCGTCCGCGAAGTTGATGCCGACCCGACCGTCGGCGCCGGTTTTGACGACGTCGCCGCGGTAGATGGGATCGCCGACCTTCGCGCCGGCCTGATCGTCAGACACTTTGGCCTGAACGACCGTGGCGTCGGCATGCTCTATCGTCACCTTGCCAACGGCGGTCACAACCTTGCCGATCGGCTTGATGTCCTGTGCCCGGGCGGGATCTGCCGGAGAGCCTGCCAGCGCGAGCAAGAGGCCCAAAACACTCGCGATCGTGGTGCGTTCGTCCATCGATCTCCTCCCGTTCAAAAGCCGTTTTGCCCCCGGGGGAATGATAGCAGAGCCGGCGGCGGATCAGATCGCGGCGCGGGACTACTCCTTTTTAGTCGCGCCAGCCGCCTTTCCGGACGGCTCACCGTCAATAAAATGGCGCATTTCGGGCTGCCGAATCCTCTCAATATTTCGTGAGCGGGAGGTCGGGACGACAGGCGCGGAAGCGTCGCGTCGAACCTGAGAATTTGTCGATAGACTTACACTCGTAAGGTTCGTTCAGCCGCTTCGGTGGAAGCGGCAAAATGCGAGGCGTTAGTATGTTTCTCGCACGGGTCTTCAGCGGCTTACGGCTGACGCCGGGCCGGCGCGTTTTACCAATCGTCCGCGGCCGCGATGGCGCCGACGGATCGTCCGCCGTCGCGGGCGCCGGATGGGTCGGCGGAGTGTCCCTCGTCGCTCTGATGGTCTCCGCATTCAAAGAGGCCCGGGCCGCAGATCCGGACGCCACCGTGTTCGACCAAGGCACCATCAGCTACAAGGATTTCGAGCACGGCTCCTTCGAACTCGTCACCAAGGAAGCCGTGCCGCGCCACATCATCGTCGACGACCCCGAGCAGACGGTCGTCCTCAGCAAGACCGGATCCTCCGTCAGTTTTGCCCAGACCACGAACAACGCCACGCGAATGGAGGAACTGCGGGACCAGCAGCAGGAGGTGCTCGCCAACTACGCGAAGGAACACGGGCCGCATGGCTCCGGCTCGCCTACGGGCGAAACGGCAGAGCCGACGCCGGAGCCGATCAACTTCGTCATGCCGGGTGGGCTTGTACCGCAGAGTTCCCTTTCCCCACTCCCGGTCACTCCCGGTCTCGTTCCGGATGCGCTTCTCATCCATGCGCCGCCACCGCTGCCAACGCTGACGCTGGGGTCGAGCCCGGTCGAGCTTGACACGGTCGCATTCGACAAATTCTCCGCGAGCATCGGCGTCTTCTCCGCCAGCTTCGCCTCCGGCGTCGCGCCGACCTTCGGCATCGCAGGCGGCGTGGTAGGCCCGGTCGTGGTCGCCGGTGCTACCTACGACGTCGAGAAGTCCGGTTCGTTCGGAATCCTGTACTTGAACAGCGTGAGCGGCGCCTACACTTACGTGCCAAACAACGACGCCATCAACGCGCTGAAGGTGCCTAGCGCGGACAACTTCACGATCACGGCCTCGGACGGCGTGGCGTCGGCGAGCCAGACCTTCACGGTGGACATCGACGGCGTGAACGACGCGTCCATCGTGTCCGGAATAGCTGTCGGATCCGTCGTCGAGGCCGCCGCCGGCGCGCACGGCGTTCCGTCGGTGACGGGGATATTGACCGATACCGACGTCGACGATCCGGCCAATACGTTCACGGCGGTGAGTTCGCCGCATGCGAGCAACCACAGCTACGGCAGCTTCACCATAACCACCGACGGGCACTGGACCTACACGCTCGACGACAGCAATCCCGCGGTCCAGGCGCTGAACGTCGGCCAGACGCTCACTGACAGCTTCACGGTGACGACGATCGGCGGCACTCCCGAGGTCGTGACCGTTACCATTCAAGGCTCCAACGATGCGGCCGTCGTCTCCGGGGACACCCACGGTTACGTGGTCGAGGCAGGCGGGGTCCACAACGCCGCACCCGGCGTCCCGACCGCGACCGGTCTACTGACCGATACCGACGTCGACAACCCGCCGAACACTTTTATGGCGGTGACCTCTCCGCAAACGAGCGATCACGGCTACGGCAGCTTCTCCATGACCGCCGACGGGCATTGGACCTACACGCTCGACAACGCCAATTGCGCGGTGCAGGCGCTCAACGTGGGCCAGACGCTCACCGACGACTTCGTCGTCAAGACCGTCGATGGAACCGCGCAAACGGTGACCATCACGATCGAAGGCAGCAACGACGCTGCCGTCATCTGCGGCGACACGCGCGGCTGCGTGGTCGAGCCGAGCAAAGCCTGCGACCCTCCGCCCAGCGCGACCGGCACCTTGACCGACAAGGACGTCGACAATCCAGACAACACGTTCACGGCGGTGAGCTGTCCGCAGGCGAGCGATCACGGCTACGGCAGCTTCACGATGACGGCCAACGGCACGTGGACGTATACGCTCGACGAGGGCAATCCCGCGGTCAAGGCGCTGAACCCCTGCAACACGCTGACCGACACGTTCACGGTGACCACCATCGACGGCACGGCCCAGACGGTGACCGTGACGATCCAGGGCTCCGACGACGCCGGCCTCCACGATTTCCTCCGCCAGGCGAATTCCTCGTTCCGGTTCAAGGACGATGCCGATCTCCAGCATTCGAGCGTGAGCGCTCCGGCGGCCGATCTTTCCGCCGCGGCCGGTCCGCATGATTCATGGCTCGGGTCTTTCTCGCAAAGCGGGGAGCATCACCCGGCCGATCAGGCGCCGGACGCTTTCCATTTCCCCGGCCACGAGGATGCCGCCGACACCCGCGTCGCGACCGTCGTCGCCCTCCATGCGTCGCATCACGACCTGATCGCGTGAGCGGCGGCCATCGCTGGAAGAAGGTGACTTCTGGCGCCGCGTCGCGGGCGACCCGTTAGATCAGCGAATGCAAAGCCCTGACTGCGGCCTCGCGGTTCTCCACAGCAACAAACAAATTTACCGAATGCGGGGACAAAACATATTTGTCGACGATAATTCCGTGCTGTTGCAGAATTTGAATTGCCTCAAATGGCAAAGCTGAAGAAACACCGCCAAAGCAGGTGAGGCTCACCGAGCTTAAGGTCTCACGCTGTTTACGCAAGTCCTTGCTCGTTTCCAGCGTGCGCAGCAGAGTGTCGAGCGACTCCGAATCGCCCGACATCATCATGCGGGTTTTTCCGGCGGTGAAAGCAGAGGCCAGGAGTTGTGGCCAAGACAAGCCGTTTTGTTTGAGATGCTGCGCGAATTTCTCAAAGCCCTGATTGAGATCGGTCGAATCGATCTCCACGTGTTCGATGCGAGCCATTGAGTTGACGGCCAAGACTTTTCCGGTTTCCATCCCGACAACCTCTTTGATCACTTGGGTGCTGTATTCGGCGCCGCCCCGTTTTTTCAGAACCAAAGTCATGTTTTGGCTTTGTGCCAGCTCCACGCTGCGAAAATGCAAAACCTTGGCGCCCCAAAAACACATCTCGGATAGGCTCGCGAAATCCAGCTGACGCAAAGGCTTTGCATCCGTCACGATGCCCGGATCGGCCGAGCAAACTCCATCGACCTCCTTGATAATTTCGCAGCACATGGCCTTTAGCGCCGCGGCCATAGCAACCGCAGTGGTGTCACTGCCGCCGCGGCCTAACGTGGTGATATCTCTTGTCACCGGATTCACGCCCTGAAAGCCCGCCAGAACCACGATACGTCCGCGACCGAGTTCCTCGAGCACGCGAGTCGGCCGCACATCTAAAATGCGCGCGGAGGAATGGGATTCGTCGGTCATCACTCCGGCCTGACTGCCGGTAAAACTAATGGCGGGCACGCCGAGATCGGACAGCGCCATGCTCATCAAGGACATGCTGATGCGCTCGCCGGTCGTTAGCAACATATCCAGTTCACGGCGGTTGGGATGCGGGCTGACCTGATAAGCCATCCTGATCAGTTCGTCAGTGGCCTTACCCATCGCTGAAACAACCGCCACGACGCGATAACCACGGCTGCGCAAATCGGCCAAACTGCTCGCGACTGCACGAATCTTTGCCGGTGTCTCAAGACAGGCGCCGCCGTATTTCTGCACGATGATGGGATTGTTGAGCATTCTGGTTTCGGAAATAATGAAGCGGGGCGCTGTTCGGCATCAAGACTTCTCGCGGGATCATAGCACAGCTCGATCTGGCAGGAGAGCGCTGCACTGCGGGATTTCGAACCAACGCAGGACCCGCTTCGGGTCAATCGCGCCGGGATGTTTGGGCCAATGCTCAAGCCCAGGGGTTCCGACGAACTCGATCACGAACGCGACATAACTCTGGCAATCCACCCTGCTATCCCCGATGTCATTACATAGACACCAATTCTCACGTCATACAGGCTGGCAGCGGCTGCCTCATGACCTTAGCGGGACGGTTCGAGAGGAACTCACGGGCGAAGCCCGCTCAGCAGGGAAAGTGATATAAACCCAAGCACAGCAAGGCGCCGTTACAAATCGAAAGGTCCATTCGATGACAGATAGCGAAATCGCGACCAATTTTCACGGGTCGCCTGAAGTGCCAATGAATACTCACGACGAACTCCTGCTCTGGCACGCTCTTCATCGTCTGGAGGTGAGATATTGGTACGACGTTGACGTCAACGAAGGGCGCACCGCCCATGAATTTTTTACCCCGGACGGCGTGAAGCTGGTGGGTCACAACCGGTTTGAAGGGCGCGAACAGATCCGAGCGTTTTACGAGTGGCGTGCTCGTCACAGCGGCACGGAAGCAGTGCACAAACTAGGGATTAGCGGCGTGAGAGCCGTGCGTCACCTGATCACCAATCTATTCGTAGCGTCGAGCAGCGAACGCTATGCAACAGTACTGGGTATAGTCGTTTTCTATGGTGGTAAATCGAAGCGTCAATCAAATCCCCCTATGGTGGCAGATTTGATCAATGAGTGTGTCTTGGACAAAGACGACGTGTGGCGATTTAAATCACACACAATCCGCCCGATATTCATGAGTAACGAGACGCCTCCGTCAATGCAGATCGATCCCAATTTCCTGAAGCATCACTGAGCGAACCGCTAGATCGTCGCGGCGACGCTGAGGGTCAAGAACGGTCCTGACGAACGCCGCCAAGCCGCCGACGCAGTTTCCAACACGAGTGGAAGAACAGCGTCGCGGGCGCAGTGAACTCGAGCAGTCCCGGCCCGCTCAGCTGTCCAGACGAATTTGATAGCGTTCGGCAATCGCCGCCAACTGAGCCCATGTCGTATCGTCGACTTCAATGCCGTTGGCGATGCGATTGGCGCGGGCGATTTTCTCGGGCTCGCCGGCGACCAGAACCGGGAGATCCGGGTCGGCGGGCTGCGCCGATTTCACCCAGGAAATCATCTCGTCGATCTCGGCCATCATGCTGTCACGCGTGGACAGCCTGGCGGGATCGATCACGATACTCAGCATGCCGTTGATGATGCCGCGTTCGGGCGGGTTTGGTGTGGTCACCGTTGCCGAGCCGACGATGGCGCCGGCCAGGAGTTCGCACACTAGCGCCAATCCGGAGCCCTTGTGCTCGCCGAACGGCAGCACCACGCCGCGTGGCTCGGTGTACATAACGGATGGATTGGTCGTGGGCTTGCCGGCGTGGTCGAGCAACGCGCCGTCGAGCATTGGCTTGCCAGCATTGTGCGCCACCCTCACCTTGCCCATCGCCACGCGGCTGGTGGCGAAATCGAGCAGGATCGGCTCGTTGTTATCGGTGCCGGGAATCGCGATGCACACCGGGTTGGTCAGGAACCTGCCTTCCTTGCCACGGAACGGCGCCACCGGCGGCGGACCCGACGCCACGTTGACGAAGTGCATCGCCACCATTCCCGCGCGCGCGGCAATCTCGCCATAAGTGCCGACGCGGCCGATATGATGCGCATTGCGCAAGCCGTTCACCGCAACGCCGTGCTTCTTTGCCGCCTCGATCGCCCATTCGACCGCCTGACGGGCGATCACCTGTCCATAGCCGGCATGGGCATCCCATACCGAGATGGTGCCGGTGTCCGACACGATCTCGGGCTTCTGGTTGACTTTGAGCGTGCCACCCTCGAGGTCGCGCACATAGGCGACCAGCATGCCCACGCCATGGCTGTCATGGCCGCGCAGGTTTGCCTCGACCAGATGCTCGCTGACAATAGCCGCCTCGGCCGGCGAGCTGCCGCCAACCGTGACGATGCGGTTGGCAAGCCCAAGCAGTTTGGCGTGGTCGATAATCATGTTTCACTCCGTTCCGAGACGCCACCGGGGCGCCGCATGTGCAGGATCAATTGAGCCGCTAGCGCTGCTCCAAAGCAAAGTCGTCATACTCCGCGAAAGCGGAGTATCCAGTACGCCGCAGCTCTTCGATTTATGGCGAACGCTCTGGAATACTGGATCACCCACTGGAGCCTGTCATCGGGTTCGCCAAAGGCGAGACCTGGTGGCGGGTGATGACATCATCTACTACTTCGCGCCCGCCTTCTGCGCGTATTCCCACGAAGCCTTCGACAGCGGCACGGTGCGCTTGGCGGACTCCATGGCCTTGGCGTTGGCCGCGGTGCCGTCGCGCACGCGGCCGGCGATGCCCTGGGTGATGCCGGCGAGCCGGAACAGATTGTAGGAGAAATACCAGTTGAGATCAGGCACCGCGCTGCCGGTCACGTTGCAGTAGATCTGCGCGGCTTCTTCCATGCTCGGAATATTGAGCGCCTTGAGATCGGCGTTGGCGAGGCCCGGCATAGTCCATTGCATCAGAAGATAAGTGAAGTCGGCCATCGGATCGCCCAATGTCGACAGTTCCCAATCCAGCACCGCCTGCACCCGCGGCTCCGTGGGATGGAAGATCATGTTGTCGAGGCGGTAGTCGCCGTGGACGATCGAAACCCGCTTCTGCTCCGGAATGGTTTTCGGCAGCCACTCCACCAGCTTCTCGAATTCGGGAATGTGCTGGGTCTCCGAGGCCCGGTATTGCTTGGTCCAGCGATCGACCTGGCGTGCAAAATAATTGCCGGGCTTGCCGAAATCGGCGAGCCCGATTTCGTTCGGATCGTAGGTGTGCAGTTTTGCCAGCGTCTCGATCTTGCTGGTGAAAATGGCGCGCCGCGCTTCCGGCGTCTGGCTCGGCAGCGAAGGATCCCAGAACACTCGGCCCTCTTCCATCGACATGATGTAGAAGGCCGAGCCGATCACGCTATCATCGGTGCACAGCGCATAGGCCTTCGCGACCGGAAAATCCTGCTTGCTCAGCGCGGCGATGACGCGGAACTCGCGATCGACCGCGTGCGCCGACGGCAGCAATTTGCCGAACGGACGGCGCCGCATCACGTAGGATCTATCGGGCGTATCGAGCCGATAGGTCGGATTGGACTGACCGCCCTTGAATTGCAGGACGGTCAGCGGGCCCTGATATCCCTCGACGTTCTCGCGCAGCCAGCCGTCGAGGCGCATCTCATCGATCCGATGCCGTTCCTCGACGGGCCTCGTGCCCGAAAACTCTTCGTCTTTTCTCACGCCGTCAGCCACGATGACGCTCTCCCCTTATTCTTAACATCCCGTCATTCCGGGGCGATGCGAAGCATCGAACCCGGAATCTCGAGATTCCGGGTCTGGTCCTACGGACCATCCCGGAATGACGACGCGGAAGCTTGATTTAATGCTTAGCGGGAGAATTTGCATACTTCCGAAGTTCAAGTCTGGCAATGGCGCGATTGTGCACCTCGTCCGGACCGTCGGCCAGACGCATCGTGCGCATGGACGCGTAGTCCCGTGCCAGCCCGGCATCGTCGGAAACGCCGGCAGCGCCGAACGCCTGGATCGCCTGGTCGAGAATCTTCAACGCCATGTTGGGCGCTGCCACCTTGATCATGGCGATTTCGAGCTGCGCACTCTTGTTGCCGACCTTGTCCATCATGTCGGCAGCCTTCAGGCACAGCAGCCGGTTCATCTCGATGTCGGTGCGGGCTTCGGCGATGCGCTGTTCCCAGATCGAATATTCGATGATCTTCTTGCCGAACGCAGTACGCGACGACAGCCGCTTGACCATTTTCTCCAGCGCTTCCTCGGCCTTGCCGATGGTGCGCATGCAGTGATGGATGCGGCCCGGGCCCAGACGGCCCTGCGCGATTTCAAAGCCGCGGCCCTCGCCGAGCAGGATGTTTTCCTTGGGCACCCGGACGTTCTCCAGCAGCACCTGGGCATGGCCGTGCGGCGCATCGTCGAAGCCGAACACCGGCAGCATCTTTTCGACCGTGACGCCCTTGGTGTCGAGCGGCACCAGTATCTGCGATTGCTGCTGATGCCGCGCCGCCGAGGGATCGGTCTTGCCCATCAGGATTGCGATCTTGCAGCGGGGATCGCCGACGCCGGACGACCACCATTTGCGACCATTGATGACGTAATGGTCGCCGTCCTTCTCGATCCGCGTCTCGATGTTGGTCGCATCCGAGGAAGCCACCGCGGGCTCGGTCATCAGGAACGCCGAACGGATCTCGCCGTCCATCAGCGGCCGCAGCCATTTGCGCTTCTGCTCCTTGGAGCCGTAGCGCATGAACACTTCCATGTTACCGGTATCCGGTGCGGAGCAATTGAACACTTCCGAGGCCCAGCCGATATGGCCCATCTCTTCGGCGAGCGGTGCGTATTCCAGATTGCTCAATCCCGCGCCGCGGAATTCGTCGTCTTCATGCGCGTTCGGCGGCATGAACATGTTCCAGAGGCCTTCGGCCTTCGCCTTCTTCTTCAAATCCTCCAGGATCGGAATGACCTTCCAGCGCGCGCCTTCGGCGTCCTGCTGCTTGTAGATCGGTACCGCGGGACGAACATGCTTGGTCATGAACGCCTGCACGCGATTGAGCCAATCTTTCTGGCGATCTGACATATTGAAGTCCATGGGACGCTCCTCACCCTCTAGGTTTCGCGAAAAATTGTTGGCCGCACTGTCTCCCCGCAATCCGCCCTCCGCAAGGCCATTTATCAAGGCGGTATCGCGCTTTATCTGCGTGGCGATGCGGGACGGCGCAGGTTTCGGCCGTAATGCAAGAAACGCTCGCGCGCATTGACATTGCAGCCTTCAAACCATAGTTTCATACAGGCGTTTGAAATGCAATATCCCGATTGCATGGACCTTTGCGATGCCGTCAGACCACACCCGAGGCGCGATCCTGAGTGCCGCCGAGCGGCTCTATGCCGACCGCGGTTTCGCCGACGTGACCCTGCGCGACATCGTCGCCGAGGCCGACGTCAATCTCGCGGCGGTGAACTATCATTTCGGTTCCAAGGACGAATTGATCGCCGAATTGTTCGTCACCCGCAGCCTCGCCACCAATCGCGAGCGGCTGAACGAATTGAAGGTCGCCGAAGCCGATGGCGGCGGCCGCGCCAGCATCGAGGCGATCCTGCGCGCGCTGGTCGGCCCGACCTTGCGCGGCTGTCTCGGCCCCAACAATGAACGCTCGACCGCCGCGCGCTTCATGATCCGCGCCTCGATCGAATCCGTGCCGCCGATCCGCCGCATCAAGAATCGTGAAATCGATCATTTGCGAAAATTCTCCGCCGCGATGCGGCGCGCGCTGCCCGATCGCAGCGAGGTCGATCTCTATTGGGCCCTGCACTTCGCGCTGGCGATGGCGCACCAGACCATCCGCGACAGCGAGCGGCTGACCAAATGGTCCGAAGGCAAATGCGACCTCAACGACGTCCAGGGCATCATCGACCGCGTGGTGGCGGTATCAGTGACGGCGCTGACGGGAAGCGAACCGGCCAAGGTGCCGCTTCGCGTGCGGTGACGACTGGGAAAAACTGGATTGCTTCGTCGCAAGTGCTTCTCGCAATGACGGTTGATCCCACCGGGAATGTTCAACAATGAGCAACATCGAACTCGTGAAAGCGCTCCACCACATCTGGAATACCGGCGACCTCGCTCTCATCGATAGCGTCTATGCCCAGGATTTCGTGGCGCACTGGCCGGCTAGTTCGGAAGTCCCCGAGCGACGTGGCGTTGAAGGTATTCATTTCGGTGTCGGGCGGATCAGAGCCGCGTTCCCCGATTGGCATGAACGGGTGATCGATGTCTTCGGCTCGGGCGACAGGGTCGCCAGCCGCTACGTTTCCACCGGCACGCATCAGGGCGCGTTCTGGGGCATCGAGCCAACAGGACGGCGCATTGAGATGCAGGAGATGTCGATTTTCCGGATTGCCGATGGCCGCATCGCCGAGCAGTGGTGCATGTTCGACGATCTGGCGAGGCTGCAGCAACTGGGTGTCAGCCCCGACTATCTGCGCAAGATATTGAAGCTTTGAAATCGTGGCCGCTGATACGAAAAAAGCGGCCTCGTCAAACGAGGCCGCTTTATCTGATTCAGGCCGAACGGCTGCGTATCTCACACGCGCTCAATAGCACCGCATGATGTTCACGCTCTCGGTCGCCTCTCCGCCTTCGCGGCGCGGCACCGTCACCGTCTGCGCGGTGCAATCCGGTATGTAGGGTCTGGCCGAGGGGGTGACATTCGGCGGGAAGCGATGGATCTGATCCCAGGGCACATCATAGGTGTAGGTGTAATGGACATCGCCTGACGCCTGCGGCGGCGGGACATCGGCGCCGTATCCGCCGGGCGTCGACCCGTCATAGTCACCCCAATCGCCGAAGCCCGGCCAGAAGAACGCGCCGACATTGTTGCGTCCCCGATGACGTCCGAACGATCGGCCGACACCCGGGACGGAAAGCCGGATGCGCCGCAAAAACCCCGGCACGCGCCGCCACTCCTGGTCCGGCGGCGAATGTGTCGCTTGTGGCGAGGATAAGCACTAATCCGCTGAGAGACGCGATAAGCGTCCGAGATCCTGGATACCTCATGGCACCACCAATTCGTACGTTACTGAGCAGTATTGCAACGCGACGCTAGGTCGGACTTTTGGTGCCCGCAAACGCATAATTAACAACTGGTTAATTGGTAATCTTACCGTGGAACCCGCTATCTTGTGGTTCCCTGGTTCCCGCTATCAATAGGCAGCGTCTCGCCTTGGTGCCTGGGCTGCCATTTGCGCCCGTACCAGCGCTTCTTCCTTGGCGATCCGAAAATCGCGGGCTGCTTTCAGGGGGCGCCTGATGTTCGGATCTTCCGAACCGCCGTCGAAGGTGATCAGCCGCATGCAATGCAGGCATTGGGTCTGATAACCCGGTTTCAATCGTTGCGCGCGCTCGCTGAAGATCTTCCGGCAGTTGGAGCAGACAATCTTGATGCGATCGGTCATGAAATCCTCCCGCACCCAGGATAGCTGCCGGTTATGCCGATCTTGCTAACCGGTCATTTCAATTTTTACACACTTGCAATGATCCGGTCAGCTTGAGGCCGACATCACGTCATCGTCCGTGACAAGTTCATCGATCCCGATCGGAAAACGGCGCACGCGAACGCCCGTCGCATGCCACACCGCGTTGGCGATCGCGCCCGCCGAACCGGTGATACCGATCTCACCGACGCCCTTGATCCCGAGCGTGTTGACGTGGAGATCGTGCTCCTCGATCATCAGCGCTTCCATCGAAGGCACGTCGGCATTCACGGGCACGTGGTAATCCGCCAGATTGGCGTTCAGCGTCCGGCCCGAGCGCTTGTCCATCACCGCCTGCTCGTGCAGCGCAAAGGACACACCCCAGATCATGCCGCCAAGAATCTGGCTGCGTACCATCCGCGGATTGATCACCCGTCCGGCAGCGAACGCACCGACCACGCGGGTGACGCGGATCTGACCCAGATCAGGATCGACCTTGACCTCGGCGAACACAGCGCCATGCGCATGCATGGCGTAATGGGCTTGCGCGGCAGGATCGGCGGCACTCTTGCCGCTGGCTTCGATCTGCGCGAGGCCGGCGCGGTTCAGGATATCGCTGTAGCTTTCGCTGCGGCCTTCGTCGTCGCGCCGGAACAGACGTCCATTGCGTGCGACGAAGCCGGCATTGCCTGCGCCAAACAATGGCGAGCGTTCATCGCCGGTGGCGAGATCGGCGAGTTTGGCGATCACGGCGGCGCCGGCATTGTGGATCGCCATGCCCGCAGTCGCAGTGTGCGCGGAGCCGCCGGCAATGCCGGCGTCCGGCAGGTCGGAGGTGCCTGATCTGAATTCGACCTGCGCGAGGTCGAGCCCTAATCCGTCGGCGGCGATCTGCGCCAGCGCGGTCCACGCGCCCTGCCCCATATCGTGCGCGCCAATCTCCATCAGGCCCGACCCATCGCGCCGCACCGACGCGCGTGCCTCGGCCGCAAACATCAGCGCCGGAAATGTTGCCGTGCCCATGCCCCAGCCGACCAGGAAGCCGGCATCATCGCGCATTTGACCCGGCGCCAGCGGACGGCGCGCCCAACCGAAGCGCTCCGCGCCTTGCGCATAACATTCACGCAGCGCTTTCGACGAAAACGGCTTTCCGGAAATCGGCTCGACGTCGGCATAGTTCTTCAGCCGGAACGCGAGCGGATCCATGCCGCAGGCGTGCGCCGCCTCGTCAATCGCGCTCTCCAGCGCAATCGATCCGGTCGCCTCGCCCGGCGCGCGCATGAACAGCGGCGTGCCGATATCGAGCCGGACCGCCTCGTGCGAGGTGGCGATCGCCGGACTGGCGTAAAGTGTGTGCGAGGCGTCGGCGGCAGGTTCGAAGAAATCATCGAACGTGCTCGATGCGATCCTGGCGCGGTGATCGATCGCGGTCAGGCGACCATCGCCGTCAACGCCGATCCGCAGCCGCTGGCGGCTGGCGGAACGATGCCCCACCGGCCCGTACATGTGTTCGCGGCGCAGCACGAGCTTGACCGGCCGGCCGACCAGTCTGGCCGCCAGAATACCGAGCAACTGCGGCCCCGCGATCAGTCCCTTCGAACCGAAGCCGCCGCCGAGGAAGGGACTGCGAATATGAATTTTCTCCGGCGCGATGCCGAACAGTCCCGCGATCCGGCCCTGCGCCATCGCCATGCCCTGGCTTGGCGTATCGATCGACAGCCCATCGCCATCCCACGCCGCCACGATGGCGTGCGGCTCGATTGCATTGTGATACTGGATCGGCGTCTCGTAGGTCGCATCAATGCGTCGCGATGCCGCAACCAGACCCGCCTCGACATCGCCGCGGCGCATCTCGGATGGATTGCCGACGCCGACGGCCGCCGGCGCAAAACTTTCGCTCGCGTCTAAACCGATCCGGGCCGGCTGCACCTCGTATCGCGGCGACAACAGCGCCGCACCTTCGGTCGCCGCTTCCAGCGTCTCGGCGATCACCACCGCGATCGCCTGGTTGGCGTAACGGACCTCGTCGTTCTGCAAGAGATCGAGCCGGAACATGAAGGGATGCAGCTTGGCGTCCGGATCCTCCGCGAGCTTTGGCCGGTTGGCCGGTGTCATGACTTCGACGACGCCGGGATGCCGCCTCGCCGCCTCGACATCGAGAAAGCTCACTCGGCCGCGCGCGATGCTGCTGACCGCGAGAACCGCATGAAGCATGCCGGGCGGATGATTGTCCGCGGCGTAGCGCGCGGCACCCGTGACTTTCAATACGCCTTCCCGGCGGGTCAGCGGCTGACCGATGTTCGAGCCGTGGCGCGCGTGTGAGGGGTCTTGCGTAAGGCTTGGTTCAAGCGTCATGAAGCGCTCCGGCAACCGAGGAAAATGGAGAGGCAGGAAGAGCTGCAACGCGCTCAGGCGTTCCAGCGACCGCTGATGTCAAAGCGCGCACGATGAGCCGCCGCGCCAGTTCGATCTTGAAACCGTTGTCGCCGGAAGGTTTGGCGTCGGCGAGCGCCGCCTCCGCGGCGCGGCGGAACACGGCAGCACCGGGAATAGCGCCCGCCAGGATCTTCTCGGCGGCAACGGCCCGCCACGGTTTGGGCGCCACACCGCCGAGCGCCAGCCGCGCATCCCATATCGTGCCCTGTTCGATCCGCAGCGCGGCCGCAGCCGACACCACCGCGAAGGCAAACGAAGTGCGTTCGCGGACCTTCAGATACCGCGCATGCGCCGCAAAACCCTGAGCCTCCTTCGGCAGCAACAGCGCGACGATGAGATCGCCGGGCGCCAGCACGCTGTCGTGTTCGGGCGTATCGCCGGGCAGACGATGCAGCGCCTCGACCGCCACCTTGCGCCGGCCCGAGGAGCCCTCGATCTCGACATGGGCATCGAGTGCGACGAGCGGCACGCAGAAATCCGACGGATGGGTGGCGATGCAGGACTCGCTCCAGCCCAGCACGGCGTGCAACCGGTTCTCGCCACCACGCGCATCGCAACCGGAGCCGGGGGCGCGCTTGTTGCAGGCACTCGCGGGATCATAAAAATAGCCGCATCGCGTTCGCTGCAGCAGATTGCCGCCGACGGTGGCGGCATTGCGAAGCTGCCCCGATGCACCTGATAGCAGCGCCTCGGCAATCGCCGGATAGGATTTTGCGAAATCCGGGTCGTTGGCGAGATCGGCGTTGCGCACGCCTGCTCCGATGCGGAGACCGCCACCGGGCAGAGGTTCGATGCGATCCAGCCCCGGCAGACGCGAGACATCGACCAGCCGGTCCGGGCGCGCGATTCCACCTTTCATCAGATCGAGCAGATTGGTGCCTCCGGCCAGGTACGCGGCGCCGGGTTCGGCCGCGGCGGCGATGGCATCGGCGATAGTGGCGGGCCTGACATATTCGAAATTGTTCATGCCGCGCGCTCCCGGTCGGGTTTGGCAGAATTGGATTTGGCGATGTTTTTCTGCGCCTCGAGCACGGCTTCCGTTATCCCCGCATAGGCCCCGCAGCGGCAGAGATTTCCGCTCATGCCTTCGCGCACGCGCTCCGGGTCGTCACCGGCATGGCCTTCTTCCAGCAGGCCAATCGCGCTCATGATCTGGCCGGGCGTGCAAAACCCGCATTGCAGGCCATCATGGGCGATGAACGCGGCCTGCACCGGGTGGAGTTCGTCGCCCTGGGCGACGCCTTCGATGGTGCGGATCGCGGCGCCGTCATGGCTGACGGCGAGCGCCAGGCACGAATTGATCCGGCGCCCGTCGACCAGCACGGTGCAGGCGCCGCATTGGCCGCGGTCGCAGCCTTTCTTGGTGCCGGTCAAATGCAGCCGCTCGCGCAAGAGGTCGAGTAGCGTCACCCGAGGATCTTCGAGCTCGACGGTCCGTGGCACGCCGTTGACGGTGAGGCTGATGGAGAGGTTCATCTGTAACTCCGATCAATGCTATGGTCAGCATCGGACCGCCGCCGCCGCCGACGGGGATCGGCGGGCGTACCCGGATTTGACGCTCGCGGGAATATGTGGAGGAACCCTCCGTTTACAAGAGGGCCAAGGACGATCACATAAAAGAGATGACAGTTCGCCCGGCAGAAATCGTTCGCAAGCCCCGCGCCGATGCCATTCGCAATCGCGAGCGCGTGCTGGAGGCCGCCAAGGCCGTGTTCAGCGCCGGCGGCGCCGATGCGAGCCTGGAGGCGGTAGCCAAATGCGCCGGCGTCGGCATCGGGACGCTTTACCGGCATTTTCCGACGCGCGAGGATTTGTTCGAGGCGGTTTACCGACGCGAGGTGGAACAACTCGGCGACCTCGCGGATCAATTGAAGAGCGAGCCTGACGCGGTCGAGGCCTTGCGGCGCTGGCTGCGGTCCAATGTCGAGTTCGTCGCCACCAAGAAGGGCATGCTGGCGGCGTTGCAGCTCGCCGCCTATGGCTCGACCGAACTGCACGCCTACTCGTTCGATCGCCTCACCAAGGCCGTCGGTGCCCTGCTCGCGCGTGCCGTAACAGCCGGTGAGATCCGCGCCGATATCGGCCCCGAAGATGTTCTACGCGCCCTGATCGGCATGTGCCATCTGCACGACCAGCCCGGCTGGCAGAAGAGCGTGCTGCGGCTGGTCGACGTATTCGTCGATGGCCTTCGCGTGCGGAGTCAGGCCGGGCTAAATGAGACAAAAAAGACATCGTCGACGCCGCGACGACGCTCGAAATAGCGTCAGCTAAACGACAAAGGCGCTAGATCATCGCCATGCAGTCGATCTCGATATCGAACGGTCCGGTCCATTCCGGGATGCAGACAAAGATCCGCGCCGGCGGATTTTCGGGGAAGTCGCGCGCATAGATCGCGTTGACGACCGGAAAGTGCTTCGCCGAGGTGCAGAAGATGTTGCACTTCATCACATTGTCCAGCGATGCGCCCGCGGTTTCCAGACACAGCTTCATCTGCGCCATCACGAGTTCGGTCTGGCGCTCGATCGGCACCGGCAAGATCTCGCCGGTGTCTGGATCGAACGGTGGCAATCCGGAAACAAAGATCATATTGCCGGCACGGGTGACTGCAGAAGCCGGCGCCTTCCATCGCTCGAGCCAGGAGGAAATCGGTTCGACGCGGATCACTTCTCGTTTCATCGCGATGCCCTCGGTTAAGTGGCTGATCAAGCCAACTTAACGTCAAATCGCATCGGCATGCTACGGAACTGGTCGAAGTGTCGATGTCGAGCAGCGTTACGCCAGCTTGAGCATCGCGCGGGTTTCCGCCGCGGTGGCGATCTCGGCGCCGAGGTTGTGCAGGATATCGACCGCGCGGGTCACCAGTTCGGCGTTGGTTTTGGCCAACACGCCCTTCGACATATAAAGATTGTCTTCCATGCCGACCCGGACGTGACCGCCGAGCAAATAGGCCTGGGCCACCATCGGAAACTCGGCGCGGCCGATGCCGAAGCCCGACCAGATCGCGCCCGGCGGCAACAGGCTGCGCGCGTAGAACATGGTTTCGGACGACGCATTGAAACCGTATTTGACGCCGAGCACGAGCGAGAACAACCCCGGTCCCTGCAGCACGCCTTCGGCGATCAGATCGCGCGCCAGATGGCAATCGCCGCTGTCGAACAATTCGAGTTCCGGCATCACTCCAGCCGCTTTCATGCGCTCGGCCATCTTGCGCACATTGCCGGGCGTGTTGATCACGACCTGACCGCCGGAATTCATGGTGTTGAGGTCGAGCGTGCAGATATCAGGCCGCAGCAGCTCGACATGTTCGACCCGGCGCTCCGGCGCGATCAGCGTGGTGCCGGGACCGGCGATCTTGGGATCGGCTTCCGACGGCACGAAACGCCCGCCGGGGCCGGTGGTCAGGTTGATGATCAGTTGCTTGTTGCGGGCGCGGATCCGATCCATCACGTCGCGATAGAGATCGATCGACATCGAGGGGCTGCCGGTCTTGGGATCGCGCACGTGGATATGCGCGATCGCGGCCCCCGCCTCCGCCGCCTCGAGCGCGCTGTCGGCGATCTGCTGCGGGGTGATCGGCAAATGCGGCGACTGCTCCGGCCGCGTCAGATTGCCGGTGATGGCGCAGGTGATGAACGTCTTTTGAACCGGAGCCGCCATTGGAGTGATGCCTTCCTAGAGGGTGTGAGAGCCTACGACCGTCATTGCGAGCGCAGCAATGCAATCCAGTCTTTTTCTTTGTAGTCCTGGATTGCTTCGCGGAGCTCGCAATGACGAACCTAAAAGCACCAGGTCGGCGTGGCTCGCCTAGATAATCCCCTGCTTCTTCAGGCCATCGAGCTTGGCGTCGTCATAGCCGAGCGTGGACGACAGCACCTGGTTGGTGTCGGCGCCGAGCAGCGGCGGCGCGCGATAATCCTTCACGGGGGTACCGGAGAACGTCAGGGGATTGCGGATCAGCGACAATTCCGGCTCGAACGGATGATTGACCTTGATCCGCATGCCGCGCGACTGGACATGCGGGTCGGCGAACACCTGCTCGAAACTGTTGATGGGACCGGAGGGCACGCCGGCCTTCTCCAGTTCGTCGAGCCAGTAGGCCATCGGCTTCTTGAGGAACAGGCCGGCGAAAATCGCCATGATCTCCTTGCCGTGCACGACGCGGTCGTTGTTCTTGACGAACCGCGGATCGGTCGCAAGCTCCGGCGCGCCCAGCACCGCGCAGGTGCGCGCGAATTGCCCGTCATTGCCGACCACCAGCATCAGTTCGCCGTCGGTGCAGCGGAAAACGCCGGCGGGCATGCCGCCATTGCCCCAGGTGCCGCGCCGCGGCGGCGTCTTGCCGTTGACGAGATAGATCTGGGCCCAATGCGACAGCGAGGCGATCACGGTATCGAACAGGCAGACGTCGACATGCTGCCCCTCGCCGCCATTGACCTTGCGATGATAGAGCGCGGTGAGAATCCCGATCGAGGTGTTCATGCCGGTCATGTAGTCGACGATCGAGGGACCGACCTTCATCGGGCCCTCGCCGGGCTCGCCGTCGATATGGCCGGTGACGCTCATCAGGCCACCCATCGCCTGCAGGATCGCGTCATAGCCCGCGCGCCCCGCGTAAGGTCCGGTTTGGCCGAAACCGGTCACCGAGCAATAGATGATGCCGGGATTGATCGCCTTGATCGATTCGTAGTCGAGGCCGTAGCGCTTGAGATCGCCGACCTTGTAATTCTCCATCATCACGTCGGCGGTCTTCGCCAGCTCGCGGATGATCGCCTGTCCCTCGGGCTTGGCGATATTGATGGTAACCGACTTCTTGCCGCGGTTAGCGCAGAGATAGAACGAATTGTTGTTGTTCTCCTTGCCTTCGGGATCGACCAGATAGGGCGGACCGAACGCGCGCGCGTCGTCGCCAGTGCCGGGACGTTCGATCTTGATCACCTCGGCGCCGAGATCGGCCAGCATCTGCGCCGACAGCGGACCCGCCAGCACGCGCGTCAGATCAAGAATTTTGATGCCAGAAAGCGGCAGGGCCGACATAGGGTTCCTCCGAGATTTTTGTCCGTGGCCGGGAAATCCATCGACCATCATTCAGACCAGCCGATACACCATTTTTCACTGGCGAGCACTGCGTTCAGGGCACGGCGGTCTGTGTCCGTCGCGGGCACGCTCTGCGGTCGCGGTTGCGGACACTGCTGAATCGCTTGCTGGAAATCGTCGAAGGCCGGCGCGTCCGCGACAAAGGGCGCTGTCGGGTTTGCCGGGTCAAAAAGGACCTGAACGCCGCTTTGGCGGCGAACCCTGTGGCCGGACCATCGATTCGGCCGGCGCGACGCGACCGTTACCGGATCCCAAAACGAAAAAACCCCCAGCAGGGCATTGCTGGAGGTTTTCGGAGGTCTTCATAAAGTAGGTAATGTCTCCTTGAGACTAGAGCCCGGCGGACTAAAGCCGATGCGACTCCTTATTACATGAAAAAATTACCTGAGTAAATAATGTTTTTTCGAGGAGCAGGATGTTTTGGCGTCCCGAGGCCCGCGCCCCGCCGAACCGGACCAGGCTAACGCCGCCGGCCGCCCTGCCCGGCAAGAGCCATCAAAACCATACCCCCCCTGCCGCAGCCGACCCCGGATCGGGGTATCGAGGCCTTTGTTTGGGCCTCGGCCAGACCGGGCTTTCGTTCGTCGTCATACCCGCCAAGAAAAAACCCCGGCGGTTTCCCGCCGGGGTTTCACTAGAGACTTGTCAGACGTTCGGGATCAGAAGTTGCGCTGAACGCGAACCTGCAGCGACACGGTGTCCTGCGACTTGAACGCCAAGGTCGAAGCGGCATACGGAGCGCCAGGCGAGAACGTCGCCGTGCCCTTGAAGCCGGTGTCGAGATGGGTCCAGATGGTTTCCGCCGCGAACGTCAGGTTCTTGACGGGAGTCCAACGGGTGACCAAGCCCAGTTCCGAGAGGTTGTAGTTCGGATTACAGGAGTAAGTGGCACCCTGACCGGCAACGACGACGCCGTAGGCAGCGCAGTAATTCGCCTGGGCAGTCGAGTCATAGCGAACCCAGCCCATGCCGCCGAACAAGCTCGACGACCAGTAGGGATCCCAGTTGTGGTTGAACGCACCCTGAATGCCATACGCTTCGGTCAGATGGATCGCACCACCCGGAGCGTAAATGCCGTCCGTGGTCGGACCGAAGGCGATGCTGCCGGCGGGGCCGAACTGGCCAGCCGTGCCACCCAACATCAGCGGGCTCGGCGAAGAGCCGCTGGTGCCGATCACGTTCTTGGTGTCACCCTTGGCCCAGGTCGCATCGAACTTGATGTCGTCGCCGGGTCCGGTCGGGATGTTCTTGATCTGGATCGCAGCCATCACCGAACCGCCGTACTTGGCGTCCGGATGACCCGAAGCGTCCGAGAGCGCCGTCGGAGCGGCGGTCGAAGCGGTCAACGTGTTGTAGGAGCCGCTCACTTCGTGAAGCTCGCCCGACAACTGGAACAGGCCCCAGGCCTGGTCGACGCGGAGGTTGCCGACAACGTCGGGCATATGCACGCCGGCGTAGGCGTTGCCGCTGGTGCCGGTCGCGGAGATGCCGACGCCGGTGTTGTAAACCGAGGTACGGTTGAACACGGTCGGATCGTCGAGGCCGATGCTGGCCGACACGCCGTTGCCGAACTGCGCGGTGTACTGGATGTTGTTGACGCCGGTGACGGAGTCTTCAGCACCAATCAGGTTCGACGAGATGTTACCCGGATAGGAGTTCCAGGGGGTCGCGTAGGCCGAAGACGACTTACCGAAAGTGAAGCCGGCGAACTGGATGAAGACGTACTCAACCGCGGTGTAACCGCCGCCGACGGTGTCGAGCAGCTGGCCGTTGTTGCCGAGGTTGGAGTTAATGCCGTTCGGGCTGTAGCTGCTGCCACCCAGGGTCGAGAACTGGAAGTCGGCCTGGCTGAACGTGCGGACCACGCCGTATTCGGTGGCGGTGCGGGTATCAACCGTGAGCGCGGCACGCGAACGCGAGACGTAGCTGTCGCGATAGCGATCGCCGAGGCCCAGATCGCCGTTCCAAGCCGGCTGGCCATAGACGCCGCCGTTGAACGTGGTGTCGACGCGCAGATAGCCGCCGATCTTGATGCAGGTGTCGGTGCCCGGGATGTAATAGAAACCCGCGCCATAGAGGGAGCAAACCTTCACGTACTCGACCGCTTTGGCCTTGACGGGAAGATCGGCCGCCTGTGCTCCACTCATGGCGACGAAAGCCGCCGCTGAGCCGAGAATAAGGCTCTTAACCATCTTCATATTGATAACCTCCAAGTTGCTCTGAGGGGCAGGATCGAACCCTCGTTCCCCAAGGTTCCTTGCCTGCCCTTGAAAACCGCTCAGTCGCTTCGCGCCTTCGGA
Source organism: uncultured Alphaproteobacteria bacterium (assembly GCA_963738105.1). GTDB lineage: Bacteria > Pseudomonadota > Alphaproteobacteria > Rhizobiales > Xanthobacteraceae > Bradyrhizobium. Next base: position 48,792 of record CAVTWC010000044.1, read on the forward strand.
CACCCCGCACCAACGCGAGAGACTTGAGCCAACGACCTTCAACGGGACGGTTGAGAATCCCCCCTCCGTCCCAGCAACTATGCAACCTGGAAGTTAGGTAATCAAATTAGTTTATTAACTCAGCAATTGTTTGCGAGCAGATGTTGCTTTTCGGCAACTGGCCCAAGTCCCGTAAATCGGTGACCTCGTTTCAAGCCCATCAACAAGAGTGGCGAGGCCTCGCAAGATAAGTGATTTACTTACGTTCCCCGTTTATCTAATGATGATTCCAACATCCGACTAACAAGGATGAGCGACCAATCATGACGGGAAACAGGGAAGCAGGGGGATCCCATGGACGAATCCGCCAAGAAGGATCAGGAAGCCGTTCGGCGCTTCTCTTGGGAGATCGCCTCGATCAGCGCGCATCTCGAAGAACTCCGCCAGTTCTGGGCCAAGACGCTGGGGATCAGCGGCCCGCAATGGATGATTGTGGTAGCTCTCGCAGACCACGACCAGGGTGACGGCGTGGCCGTCAACGTGGTCTCGAAGCTGCTGCACGTCGACCCCTCCTTCGTCACGACCCAATCGAAGCTGCTGGAGAAGAAGGGTTTTGTCCGCCGCAAGACGGCGGCCGAGGACGCCAGAATCGTCAAGATGTCGCTCACGGACAAAACCTCAAAGCACCTTGCGAACCTGGCTTCGCAGCAGGAATCCCTGAACGAATTCATCTTCGCGGAATTCGGCGATCGCGAACTGGCCGACCTGACTAGCAAGCTTGCTGCCGTGAAGCGGCGGTTGGAAAAAGCCACCCTGAAAGTTGTCGTCGATTTCTGAAGGGCGTTGCGGCCGAGCGGGGCCTCTTCGCAATGCCTATCGCAGCCGGGCCGCAATCCAGTCGAAGATAAACTCATTGGCCAGCGTCGGGTTGTCGAGATGGCCCTGCGCGGCGGCTGTCTCAGCGCGCTCGAAGATCTTCAAGGTGACGTCGTCGCGGCCGCCCTTGAGCTGATCGACCAGTTCGGTCACCCGGCCCGGCTCCAGCCAGCCGCCTTCACCGCTTGTAATCAGCAGCGGGCACGCGATTTTTCGCATCACGCGGCTGGTCCCCATGCCATGAAAGACGTCGGCACCGCGCATCGCCGCCCGCCGCGCCAGAAACGACCGTTCATGCACATCCCAGATGCCGCCATCGCAAACCGCCGCCGCGAACCGCTGATCGAAAGCGATGCCTCGCGCGACAAAGGAAGACGCCCAGCCATCGGCAAGGATCGCGACACGGCTGTCATCCACATCGTCGCGGTCGGACAGGTAGTCCATGAAGCAACCGACCGCCGATTCGAGATTGCGGGTTTCGAACGAGGGATCCGGCTGATCGCCCAACACGTCCACCGCGAGAAGTGAAATGCCGCGTTCAAGAGCGTGGCGCGCCAGCTTGAACAGGTACTCTTCCTTGCGATGACCGGGCTCACCGATGCAAATGACCGCAGGCTGAGGTTCGGCGGTCGCGCGCGCCGGCAAATAATAGCCCTGCAATGCGCCGTCGCCCCAGGGAATGGAGACGACTTCGCCCGGTGGATCGCGATGCCGCAGGTAATTCGCCGCACATTCACGCATCGCGGCGATCGAAGTTCGTCGGGCCTCTCCCGGAAAATCGAACGGGTGCGCAGCCGCCTGATAATAGTTGATGGCGCGAAGCCAATTGCTTCTCGCGGTCGGCACATGGCCTTCGCCGAGGGCGGCAACGGCGCGCGCCTTGCTGGCGTCGGCGGTCCTGATCCACTCCCGATACCAGGAACGGTCGTCCGCAAAATCGATGCGGCTGGCGGTGAGCCAGCATTCGGAAACCGTCGATCCGCCTTCCTGCGCGGTCGCCAGCAACCGCATGAACTCATCCGAAAGGTCCTCCCGCTCGGGCCAATGGATCCAGCCGTCCCGATTAAACTCGAATTTCATGGAGTCGGCCGCAGGCGCCTTGAACAGCGGATCATGAACGCCGCGGTGCTGGCCATCGACGATAGCCTGCAGGGAGCGGTGTGTGCGCGACGCGATGCCGATCGCCTCTGCACCACTCTCCAGAACGACCTTCCGCACGATACCAACACTCCCCCCGCCCCCCGGCGCGATCGCCCCACACGCGACAGCAGGCAGCAATCCTGATCAATTCATATTTGCTCATTATGAATTCTCGCAGATCACCACGAAATCCCGTCGTGCGAACTTTGCGGTATCATCATTTTCTGAAACCGAGCACTGCGTTGACGACATGCGGGTGCCGCGATTTTGGTTTTCGCGGCTTTCGCCCGCATTTGCGTCAGGATATCGCGATGTTGTGATCGGATCTGGCGCGTCCCAGTCAGTCGTTCGGGAATTTTTGATGCGTCATCGTCGCGCGATTTGTCTCTCGTTAATTTCTCGTAATGATCATTAACGCAGCCGTCGATGCAGGGTGCCGGCAGGGTTCTTGTTCACCATCGCGGCAAGGTCGATGACAGCGTTGCCATGTCGGCTGTCATACTATGTACATGGAGGGCCGTATATAGAGGCAGCTAACGGCCTGCCGGCGGCGTCTTCATCAACGCCCGCATCGTTCATCTTTCACGCCATCGTGGTCGCCCAAGCCAATGTTCGGCGTATCGGGCACGTTTAGGCACCTTTTGGGGTTCGCCAGCCGGCGTTTCTGGACGAACCATTTTCCTAATAAGACGCCCCGATGTCCGTCTCCATGGAAATTCCGAAGAGCTTGTCAAAGACGAATTGGCGACGGGTCGTAATCGGAGCGTCAGTTGATCACCGAGGGCAAATATTCCGTATGGTTGGCGACAACCGCGAACGCCACAACCATCGTTTCCCGAATAACTGCCTAATTAATTAGCTGATCGCCCTTCCCTCTATCCAACCGGAATCTGCAAGCGCGAGCAAACCTGTGCAGTAGAAGTCACAGGTGGCGCGTAACGACGCCGGTCGGCGTAGCAAAACCTTCCAGTGTTCTGATCCGCTTCTCGAGCCACCAGCCATACTCCGGTGACCAGTCCTCGAAGCGCGCGTTAAGGCCGAGATCATGCGCCCAGTGGTGCGCGATATTGGGATTGAACTGCGACTGGCGGCCGACCGCGATCAGATCGGCCTGCCCGTTCTGAAGGATGTCCTCCGCCTGCTGCGCCTCGAGAATGATGCCGACGGCCATGGTGTTGATGTCGGCTTCCTTGCGAACACGCTCGGCAAACGGCACCTGGAATCCGAGGCTGCGTGGCACCTGGGCCGCGGTAGCCGAACCGGAGATACCGCCCGAGGAGCAGTCGACGACGTCGACGCCGCGCGCCTTCAGTTCCTGCGCAAGGGCCACCGTGTCATCCATGTTCCAGCCCTCCACCGTTCCGTCGACCGACGAAACACGGACGAACAGCGGCATCGTAGCAGGCATTTCACGGCGCACCGCCTCGACGATCTCCAAAGGAAGCCGCATGCGGCCGGCGCGGTCGCCACCGTACTCGTCGTTGCGCGTATTGGACACCGGCGACAGAAACTGGGCGAGCAGATAGCCGTGCGCCATGTGGATTTCGATGGTGTCGAACCCAACATCGACCGCCCGTTTGGCGGCAGCCGCCCAGGTGCCGGGCATCGCCTTGCACTCGGCTGTCGTCAGTGGCCGCGGCGTCAGCCAGCCTTTGGCGACCGGCTCAGCCGTCGGCCCGACAGGCTGCCAGACCCTGGCTCCGGCTTTTATGTTTTCCTCAGTCAGCGGCCCCATGCCCTGCATGGCGCTCTGCGACGAGGCCTTGCGGCCGCCATGACCGATCTGGATGCCGATCGCGGTACCCTCGCGCTTCATGAAATCGATCAGCGGCTTGAAGCTTTTGGCCTGCGTATCGTTCCAGATGCCGAGGTCATTCTCGTTGATCAATCCAACCTCCTCGACCGCCGTCACTTCGACGAAGACGAGGCCGAAGCCGCCCAACGCGTAGCGGCCCAGATGCACGACGTGAAACGTGCCGCAGGTATGTCCGGGCTCGCAACGATAGTGGACCATCGGCGGCACAACGAGGCGGTTTTTCAGCGTCAACCCTCGAAGCGTGAACGGCTCGAACAACATTGGCTTCGCCATGTTTTCGCCGTTGATGGATCCGTCAGTCATTCCACTACTCCCGTATGCTGATTGCTCGCATTGCTTCACGCGGCGGCGCCATCTGAATGCCGTCCTTGGGCCCCGACTTCGCGAACATGAGCTTTCTCGCGCATCGGATCGCGCTACTTTATTTACCTTGAAAGTTCGGTTTGCGGCGCTCGTTGAAGGCGAGCACACCTTCGCGCCGGTCCGCGGTCGGCACCAGACGATTGTAGGCCTCTATCTCGAAGGTGAGCCCATCAGCCAGCGACATCTGGAGACCGCGATGGATCGCCTGCTTGGCCTGGCGCACCGAGATCGGGCCGTTGGCGGCAATGCAATGGGCAATGGCGAACGCCGCCTGCAGCAATTCCCCAGGCGGCAACACCCGATTGACCAATCCCCATTGTTCGGCCTCGGAGGCGGAGAATGGCTGGCCGGAAAGAATCAACTCCTTGGCGCGGCGTTCGCCGATGGCGCGCGGCAAATTCTGCGTGCCACCACCGCCGGGCATGATGCCGAGTGTCACCTCGGTCAATGCGAAGCGGGCATTGGTCGAGGCGTAGACGAAGTCGAGTGCCGCCGCGATCTCGCAGCCACCGCCGTAGGCCGCGCCATTGATCGCGCCGATCACCGGGATCGGGCAGGCCAGCAGCGCACGCAGCATGCGCTCGAAGACGAGATGCTGGGCCTGCCAGGCCTCATCGGTCATGCCGTTACGCTGCTTCAGATCGCCACCGGCGCAAAACGCCTTGTCGCCTTGCCCGGTCAGGATCACCGCCCGCAGCCCTTCGATGTCGGTCGAGAAGCCTTCGAACAGCGCCACCAGATCGAGGCCCATCTGGGTGTTGAGGGCATTGGACGCCTCCGGCCGGTTCAAGGTGACCAGCAGGATATCGCCGTCACGCCGTTCGACCTTGATGGTCTGGAAATCACTTTGCATTGGTCGTCCCCTTGCTGGCAGGTGTCCGAAGGATGGCATTGTGCTGGCCCAACGTTGGCGCTGCCGTGCGCGCGCGGGGCCGCGTGCCGTCGAAGGCGAGCGGTATGCCGACAACTTCGATATCGTCGTCCGAGCAACGCACCATCATATCGAGCGCCTGGGTCTGCGGATGCCGCGCAACCTGATCGGTGGTGAGCAGCGGCGCATTGGGAACGCCCGCTTGGTCGAGAACCCTGCCAAGCGCATCAGCCGAATAGCGCCGCACCGCCGCTTCGATTTGCGGGATCAGCCGCTCGCGATTGACGACCCGGGCCGCGTTGGTAGCAAAGTCGGGATCGGAAGCCAGCGCCTCGAGGCTCAGCGCGCCGCACAGCTTGCGGAACAGATTGTCGTTGCCGGCGGCGATCATCAGCCAGCCGTCGGATGCCTCGAAGGCCTGATAGGGCACGATCTCCGCGGTGCCCGAACCGTAGGACTTGCGTACTTCACCCGAGGCCGCATAGCCGGCCAGTGGCACCGTCATCCATGCAAGACCCGTCTCATAGAGCGAGGTCGCAACGCTGCGCCCCTGACCACCCGCGTTGCGCGCGACGAGGGCTGCGAGCATTCCGATCACCGCCCACATGCCGGAGCCCATATCGACCAGGGAAACGCCGACGCGCACCGGCGGCCGGCCGCCCTCGCCCGTCACGCTCATGATGCCCGTGCTGGCTTGGGCAAGCGGATCGTAGCCCGGCTTGCTGGCGAGCGGACCCGTGGCACCGAACGCTCCGATATCGCACCAAATCAGCGACGGCTTTTCGGCACGCAACACGTCGGCCGTGAGTCCGAATTTTTCCAGGATCCCGGGCCGCAGATTCTGGATCACCGCATCGGCCTGGTCCAGGATCAGCGCTCGCAAATTTTCGCAGTCGCGCGGGTCGCCGAAATCGACGGTGATGCCTTCCTTGCCGCGGTTGAGGCCATGGAAGATACTCGACGTCTCCTTCCAGAACGGCGGCCCCCAGCCGCGCGCATAATCGCCACCGCCGGGGTTTTCGACCTTGATCACGCGCGCGCCGAGATCGGCCAGAATGAGCCCCGCATAGGGCGCGGCCACGCTGTGGCCGAGCTCGACCACCGTAATGCCCGCAAGCGGTTTGTCGATGTCGGTCATCGCCGAGCCATTCGAATTGGCAGGTGCGGCACCTGATAACGCAGGTTTCGACGTGCGCGGCTCATCACTTCCCCTTGTCTTTTTTTGCGGCTGTTCGCCGTCCACCTGTTGAGTGGAATCCCGAAAGCGTTGTTTCCGGGGCCGCACCACGCACAGCTCGGCACCCGAACGCTATGCGGGGAAAAAATCGACGTCAATGAAACGTTTCATGGGATTTGGAGCTGAAGAACGCTGTGCGCCCCGATGCCGTCACGGCCACGCCTGCCCCGCTATTCGACCGGCGTGAACGATGTCGAAATGGCGCGCGCGCGAAGCTCCACGATGGACCCGTCGCCGCCATCTTCGGAGCGGCTGTAAAGCGAAGTCTTCAGATCACGCGAATACCATATCTCGGCTCGATTACTCCCGGCCACCCCGCGAACCGAGCCATGGCTCAGCTCGATGATTTTCGTCAGCGCATAGGTGCATCCGCCGACTTCGACATTGACCGCGCCATCGAACGAAACCGACGTGTTGACGTCGGAAACAACCGTGCCGTCCGCGCCTTTCACGACCTCGTTGAAATCGAACGGCTTGCCGAGCCCAAAATAGTCCTTGGTCACGTCGATGGAATAAGTCGAGACGCGCGAGGTTGTTTCCCCGGTGGTGCGGAGTTGCACACGGAAGCCGGCGCCATTTAACGTCCGGCGCACGAATTTCCCCGGCGAAAAAAACTCATAGACAATCGTCTCGTCGGCCTTGCGGTTGACCTGTTGGTGCATTTGCACGGCGAGAGGGTCCTTGCCGCCAGCGGTTCGGGTCCAATCGTAGGTGAGTTCGAACGGACGCGTGGTCGATTTGATCACAGCACAGTCGAGCGTCTCCGCAAGCGCGGGTGTGACAAACAACAAAGCAAGCAAAGGCGGCAGTCGACGCATCAAGCTTCTCCACTATTCAAGCGTCAGGACGGCCTCGATGGCGTCCACGCGCTCCCGGTCGTCCCTTCCCTCCCCGCCACTTCGACCGATCGCAGCCATCAGGTGCGGTTTTGCCGGTCTATCGAGCCGTGGATAAAAACGGTCTTGCAGGATATGATCGGGCCAAACCTGGCTGTCGGTCAGGCCGGACGCCTGTTTGACGGGTCTCAGTTAGGCGCCGGTGCACGCAACCATATTCGGGAACCTTCCCGGATGCGAGGTCGTTGGAGCATCGGCTGGGCTTGTAACGGAGGTTCCAGTGCGTACTCGCATCATCCACCTCATTAATCCGAAAACCAACTCTCTCACGACCCGCCCGATTTACCTGAATCGGGCGCTGTATTCTCCCCTTGCCGGCCTGCTGGCCGTTGCCGCGTGCATCCCGAAAGACCAATACGAGGTCGTTCTCACGGACGAGAACATCGAGACCATCGACTTCGATCTGAAGGCCGATTTGGTCGGGATTTCGGCGATGACCAGCTACGTCAACCGTGGATATGAGATCGCCGACCATTTCCGCGCTAAAGGCGTGCCTGTGGTCATGGGGGGCGTGCACCCAAGCTTCATGCCGCAGGAGGCCCTGAAACATAGCGACGCGGTCGTGATCGGTGAGGTCGAACTCGTGATCGACAGACTGCTGGACGATCTGAAGCACGGGTCGATGCGCGGGACCTATAAATCCGACACCCTGCACCCGATGGTCGGCATGCCGATGCCGCGCTATGACCTCCTCAAGAAGAATCGTTACGTCAACCGAACCTTCGTCCAGACTTCACGCGGCTGCCATCAAGGGTGCACTTTTTGCGCCGAACCACTGATGAACGGTCTCAAGTTTCGTTATCGTCCAGTCGACGAAGTCATTCACGAGATGGAGAATTGCGGCGCGCGTACCGTCTCGGTGAACGATGCGGATTTTTTCGGCACGCCGGAACGTCCCAAAGAGGTGATGCGTGCCCTGAGGGGGCGCGGCATTCAATGGCAGGCCGGCGTTACCTCCAAACTTGCGCAAGATGATCGCATGCTTGAACTCGCAGCCGAAAGCGGATGCACGATGCTGAGCATCGGATTCGAAGTCGATTTCGCGCGAGACGTTGAAAAGCGTGCACAAGCATGTCAATCGCCCCGAAAATTTCATGACCTTAGTGGAAAAGGTTCATTCCTACGGAATCATGGTGTTTGGCTTATTCATGTTTGGATTTGATAGCGACAACACTTCGGTCTTCGACGAAACCGTCAAGTTTAATATCGCGGCGAAATACGATGCCTGCGCCTATTCAGTGCTGACACCCTATCCAGGCACGCTGACCTGGTACGAGATGAAGCGGGCCGACCGCATCGTTTCGTTTGATTGGACGATGTATGATCAAGGCCACGTCGTCTATCGTCCAGCGGGAATGTCGGCGGACGAGCTGCGGATTGGCCAAGACGGCGCCTATGAGGGATTTTACTCGACCTCCTCGATCGCCGGCCGCTTCCCCCTGCGCGGCGCGCGACATCGCGCACAATGGCTGATCTACAATCTCTTTATGCGCAAAGCCTCGCGAACTGAAAATATTGATTCAATCGCGGCACCTACAGCCGAGCCGGATGTGGCGCCGATGCCTCCTATCCTGCCGGTGAAACGCGAATGGCGTGCGGCCGTGCTGGAGGCGGCGGAACACAGTCGATCCTGAGAGGAGTCGTACGAAGGCCTGAGGCCAAGGCAGGCAAGTCCTCCGACTTCGGTCGGCGGCTGCCTCCGATATCGGCCGATCTTCCGAGCTTCTTTCGCCCGGCGCCCTGCAAACCTACATATGCTGGACTTGCCACCCTTAGGGATCGACGACGGGCGTGTCTGAGCAATTGGCACTATTTGAAAGCCTCCCTTCGGAGCCGGAAGGGTTGCGGTACGCTGCCGATTTTGTTTCCGCGGAGACCGAGCAGAAACTCATTTGCGGGATCCGGGCTCTCCCCCTGCAGCCATTTCAGTTTGGTCAGTTCGAAGGCAAGCGGCGTGTCGCTTCGTTTGGATTCCGATACGACTATGCCTTGCGGCGGTTACAGCAGGCTGAACCGATCCCGGCCTGGCTGACAGAGATAATCGCGGAGGTCGAAACATTCGGTGGCCCCGGCACCCTGATCCGGCAGGTTCTTTGCACTGAATACGACGTCGGGGTCGGCATCGGCTGGCACCGCGACAAACCCCATTTCGAGAAGATATTTGGCCTTTCGTTGGGATCTGCCTGCAAGTTCCGGTTCCGCAGATCCAATCGCAAGTCATCCAATGGCAAGTCATGCAATGGTAAGTCATGGGATCGCTTCACGCTCGATGCCGAACCCCGCTCGCTCTACATGATGTCCGGCGCATCGCGACGAATCTGGGAGCACAGCATTCCCGCGGTTGAATCACCGCGATACTCGATCACGTTTCGCACCATGAGCACTGGATCTGACCTTGGGACGACGGCCTGATACGCTGCGGGTCGAACCTGAACTTCACGATTCAAATGGCAAGACGATCAGGCACCGCAAATCTCCCTCGCGGCGGTGGCGTGACGGCAGCCACGCCTCGCCACAATACGGGCGACGCTACGCGGCGACGGCCTTCCTGCTGTCACCTTGTCGAGCAGCACGGCGATCACACCCCAACTGAAGAAAGATTGCGGAGGCATCTATCTCGCGAGATGTCGCGCACTTGCGAAATCATCCTTAGAATTATGTCCGCAAGTCATATCGATGCCGCAGCCGTTTCCGCGTTGTGTTGATCGCGTACTGAATCCGCTCCATGTTGCCACCTTCGCGGGTGAAGACGTGAATAGTCCAGTTCGTCTTGAGCACCTTATCGAGTTGATATTCGATCTCAACTTCGGTCACATGCTCACAGCCGGGAAAGCACCGGATTTCCTGCATCGCGATACGTTCAAGGTCTTGTTTGGCGACGAGTTCTTTGGACATCGTCCCCTCCAAATAGGATACGCTTCAAACCGAGGACGTGGAGAATCGTTCCCGTGTCGGCAATCGGACGAACAACACCGAACTTGAAGCCGGCCATCTCGGCGCGCAAAGTTACTTTGGAAAACGCGGCCCCAGCTCGGGCTGGGTCTGGGCCTGAGGTAGGACCAGAGCCGGGCCAGGAAATAAGCTCTTCAAGATCAAACCAGGCCACGGAGATCGGAAGCCGGCCAGTACTCCCGGCCCGGGGCCGTCCTAGTTGGGACACTCGCGATTTTGATTAGGACAGTGTCGCGGACGGTATTGGTCCGGATATCCGGCCCTGTGGAAAACACTAATCTGGTCTAGCCGGGGGGTACTTTTCATTCCGTGCAAATTTGTACCGGCAAAGGGGGGGCGCGGAAATGCGGCCCCTTTCGATTCAACGCCCATTGAGTTGAAAAGCTCGGCCGGCATGCCGCCCGGGCTGATCACTAGTCTAATCAAAGGTAACGAGACAGAGAGAAATCGCCATCGCTGCCTGATGGGGACCGCCCTGCGCCATAACACGACCCGCGGTCATGGAGCCGCGCATCGTGCTGTACGGCACGGTCGAGTCAGGAACGGTGATGGCGGCGGGCGTGATGATGCGGGAATGCCGCAGGCGCAAAAGCATATGAGTCGTCACGTTCACCGCAGTAAGTGATGCCGCCGCCGGCGGACGCACACGCGCCCCTCAACGCGGGCCAGTCGGAAGACAACCTGGCAGCAGGCGTTGGCGCTCCTCCGTTCAGAACGTCAAGATTGGGATAATAGAACGAGAACGCGCCCGGCTCCTGGATGGCGGCCCTCATGGTCCCATTCGGATTGTAGTCGTTCCTCGGATTATATCCGGATTCTCGTAGATTTTGCATATACAGGTCGCCCGCACCGGGACCTTGCGCGAATGCAGGTGCCGCTATGGTCGCGGACAGCAGCGCCGCCGCTGCAAGAGCTTTAAACGGAATCATTTTAGTTTCTCCTGAATGGATCGATTTAGATCCGCGTAGGACGAGACCCATCGATCACGCTTCGTGAGACGAGCGTGCTGTCTGGACTGCGAGCTATCTGCTTGCAGCATCCGATGCGGATACCTGATACTTCATGTAGGGAGGCCGCGCGCCCGTCCCATTAAATTCCGCTTCAAATAAGCTCACCTCGGCGTGAAACGCGCGTTACACGGGCAATCGCCTGCGGACCGGCATTTCGCGCACAACAAAGCTGTTTACGGCGCGACAGGACGTCGCGAGGAAATCATGGCTGACCCGACTCCCGAGGGCTCGTCGATCCCTGGTGCACTGGTTATCTGACTGCCATCGATTAATGCGTAATCGTGATGTGTAATCGCGCTCGCAGCGGCGCTGCCCGGCTCAACTAGGCCGCCACCGTTTTCATTTTCTCGATGCGGTCCGATCGACGAAAACCTTGCAAGGGTCTGGTTAGCGCCTAATGCGAGGCACGTCTGTGAACTGTCTCACTCCTCTTATTTTCGTGATGTTTGCTGTGGCCGTGCCGCGGCTAATTCCGGCCCTGACGTGTCAGGCCGATGACAATAAGGCTTACCGCAGGTTCAATTATTTGATGGGTCTAAGTCTAAGAGAGATTCAGAAGTAGAGAAGAAAGAAAGAGTCCTTCTTTGGATCTGTCGCAAATGGAGAGAAACCAAAAATGGCTCGCGCGATGTGAAGTTGCCAAGGTATGTCGAGCGCAATCATCGCAACGGGATTTTATCGTTTTCGTTTCGCGCGGACCGAGGCGCGCGCATTTCGCTGCCGAACGATCGACCACGCCAGAATTCTGCGCCGCATATTCAGCGGCACTTGTCGAGGCCATCGCCATGGAGAACGACGGCTATGAGTGAACCTGAACCAGAACGGCCCGAAATTATCACGCCGCTATCGCAAGCACCTCGCCGCCGAGGCGCAAGCCGGCCGTTGTTCGGATCACGACCGCTTCGCAATTCTCCGGATCATGCTCTAGCGGCAACTTGACGCCGTCGCATCACGTCCGCCGGTTGCCGAACAAACTCGAGCCGCTTGAGATGCTCTGACTAAATGGCAGGACGACGACGGTCGTGCCCATCCTGACGCGATCGAACAGATCGATGGCATCGGCATTGGTCATGCGGATGCAGCCGGACGACACGGACTGGCCGATATATTCCGGCTGGTTGGTGCCGTGGATTCGGTACAGCGTGTCGGTGTTGCCCTGAAAGAGATAGAGCGCGCGCGCGCCGAGCGGATTGGCCGGCCCTCCAGGAACGCGCTTTGGGAACGGCCCAAGTCGGCCCTGCTCCCCTGATGTGGGCACCCAATCCGGCCATTCTGCCTTTCGACCGACGGTCGCGGTGCCCGAGAAGGCCATCGCCTCTTCGCCGACGGCAACGCCATAGCGCAACGCCTTGTGATCCGGCAGGACGTAATAGAGATAATGGGCATCGCTATCGACCAGGATCGCGCCCGGCCGTTCCGGACGATCATAGTCCACCACGTGGCGGCGATATTGCTCAGGAACTTGCGCTTCGACGTAAGGCGGATTCGCCAGCAGTTGCCGGTCGCGTGAGGTCATGCTGGCATCGGTCGACGGTGACAGCGTGGTCTGCATGCAGCCGGCCATCAGCAGGGTTGCCGCCAGCGACAGTCCCAGTTTCAGCTTCGAGAGCTGATGCAATTTCGTGTTTATCATTCGGTCACCTTGGTGGCTCGATCTAGCCTAAGTCAAGGCGCCGGCATCAACGGTTGCGTGATCGGCAAATCGCGTCGCGAAGCGTGGCCGTTATGCGACAGCTCATACGGTGACTTCGTATCGAAGATCAGCCGCGCTGCCTTCCCGAACGGCAGCACGTGCAGGCCAAGCCGCTTCTTCACGATCCAGGAACCAGGCACTGCAGCAGGCGCCGCCGCCGGCGCGAATCGTAGACGCTGGCACGGCTCGCCCCCGTGGGGTTAATCAGCCGCGATGTTCTCAGCGATCCGTTTGAACACGTCGACGGTAGCGCTCGCTATGGTCGAGCAGATCGCGGTCCGCACCAGGGCCGTCGAGCATGCTTGCCTGAACGGAAAACGGAGGATCTGTAAGTGCCCGAAAGCGTTGGAGCGGGTGAAGGGAATCGAACCCTCGTATTCAGCTTGGAAGTCTTGTCCCACATGCCCCCCGCAACTTCACTGAACTTCACTTTAGTGCACGATACCAACACTTTCTTGAATTTTGGACTTCACGCTAAGTCATCCAAAAACCATCCAAATCTCGGGCTGTTGCGCCCTATGTGCGCCCTAGAAATCTCCGGTTCAACGGTCGAAGCTGCAACAAAAAAGGCGCCAGGATCGCTCCGGACGCCTCTCACTGTATCAGCCGTTTTCGATTCTATTCAGTCCCTGCCCCAGCCTGAAGCTTCGCCAGATCCCTCTCCGCCCTCGCCCGGTCCTGGTCGTCCTCGGCCTCCTTCACCCGCTCTTTGAAGATCAGCACCAGTTTGTCGTGCAGCGGCATCTTGTTGTCGCCGTCGTCGGAGGAGGATTTGAGGAAGAGGATCATGGGGCGATGATAGGATCACGACGGCGACCGTGGCATGGCGCCACTTCCTCTTGCCTGACGTGCGAATATGCCTGTAAAACAATCTAAACGAGTGGAGCGTGTGCGATGGCAAAGCCTGACGAGCCTTGGTACTTAGAGATTTACAAGAAGACAGGGACAAAGGCCGAGCGCCATTGGACTGAGACAGATTTTTCTGAAGTTGTCCGGCATGTCACCGCCGCACGAAGGGGACCCCGATCATATTCTTCGGGTTCGCTCACCGATCGATGCCAGCAAAGAGCAACTTCAAAAAATCCAAGACTTAGGCGGACAGCTTTTTTAGCGCGCCAACGACCAGTTAGGCGGCCGCGAACAGGTCCGACTGCGGAGACGGCGTAGCGGCCGCTACCTTAATCGTCGAGGGCGTCGCCGTTCTTCGTCTGCTCCAAGACCTCGCACTGAAGCCGGACTACGTCATCTACGTGTCGAGCAGCGATGCGCCTGAATGTCCATAGTAGGATGTACCGATCTCATCGCACGCTTCGCAGCGACCACACTATGGCCATCACGCGAACAGCTCGGCGCCGGCCTGGGTGAACTTCACGTAGGTGCCGGATTCGTGCATCTCCAGCCAGCCGCGCTCGATAGCCAGTTTCAGTCCGGCGCTGTATTCGGCCGGCGTGGCCTTGTGCTCGAACAGCAGCGGGCCGTTGATCAACTCGATATGGATCCGGCCGTCCTGCACTGCCTCAACCGAATTGGCGATCTCGATCAGCTTGCGGGCCGCTGCTTCAGGGACGGCATAGGCGCGAGTGGCAGTAAGCTTCATGCCATCCACTTCTTATGTTTCCCCTTGACCGGCTTGGCGATCGGAACGTCCGTGCGACGGCGGTACTTGCTTTTTTTGCCCGATAAAAATTGGACAGATCGGAAGCCGCCATCGTGGCTTTTCGCATTTCAAGCTTCTTTCTTATAAAATCTTCGGCTCTCGTAGCCGTTTCATCGTGAATTCGTAATTATCGCACTGAAGGTGCCGCCAGCTTTCCACAGCCGTCTCGAATCGGTCCTTCGGGAATCGCTCGAAATACTCCCGCGCCACCGCTCGAGCCATTTTCACCCCCTAGTGAATTTGTCTCTGACGTAGGGGTCGCGTGGCATGGAAGTATTCAAGCGCGGTCGGAAGCGTCTGGCAATCAGAAGGGAGGTCGGGAAGCGGGGCACCTTTGTTGGCATCTGGTTTGCTTAACGGAGGGCACAAAACCCGTGCGGCGGGATTTGTTTAGCTATGGGCTACTTTGTTTTCGAGCCAATCAGCGTCAATGCAAGCGCTCCAGGTGGTGCATGCGTTCTGCGAACGTTTGCTGATGTCGGCGCCTTCATTTTGAACGCAGTCGGGCTTGCGCGCGCGCGCCGGGCAATGAGGGCCGCCCGATCGCACGCGGAATTCGGTAATATTATACAGTTTGGCCGCGAGAGGAGACCCTCGCGGATGGACTCCGGCACGCCGGATGGATGTTTGACTTGCGGGCAATCCCAAGCCAAAGTGTCCTTGCATCCGCTGGGGTGGGGAAATAGTGTTCTTGCATCCGCTGGGGTGGGGAAATGAAGCGGCGGCTCCTGATTTCGAGGGCGATCGGCCTTGCCGGATTCCCGTGAACGGGACCTGCAAGGGGCGGATTGTGCACAAGCGTCTCGTCGCCGCCGGTGTCAGCTCAGCATCGTAAAGCCGTCTCGGTTGGGCGCGGATACCAGCGCGAAGCAATCGGGTCGGTCGCAGTTTGGATCATGCCGATTCACTTCGGTGGGGGTTACAGCATGGGTGAAATTTTTCGGCGCTTGCTTCTTGAGTATGCAGAGTATCACCGCGACGCGCGCAATTGCCTGATGCATGTCATCGGCAATCCGATTCTGGCGGTGGCGGCGTTTCTTCCGTTTAGTTTGTTGCCGGTTACCGCATTCGGTGTTCACACCAACGCGGCAACGTTGTTGGTCATACCGGCGCTCGTATTCTGGATGGTGCTCGATCTCACAATCGGATTGGCCATCGTCGCCACGGCGGTTCCGCTTCTCCTGGCGGCGGCCTTGATTGCCGCTCATGTGAGTGTTGTCTGGGTCTGGATCATTGCGATCGGGCTCTCCGTCTTCGGTTGGGTATTGCAGGTTATCGGCCATCGCTATTTCGAAGGTGGCTGGCCGGCACTCCTCGACAATCCAATCCACATGCTCATGAGCCCCATGTTCGTGTTTGCGAAGCTTTACGTTTCGCTTGGGCTCAGGCCGGATCTTGTGGCCATCGTTCAACAACCGGCGCCGCAGGTGCCTCACGGTTCCGTGGGCCAGCACCCTTGAGGCAGACGCTCGTCACGGGCGGCAGCGGCTTCATCGGACAACATCTCGTCGCGCTCCTCGCACGAGATCGCCGTGTGCGCATTCTCGATCTTCGCCCGCCGGTGTGTGGACGTCCCGCAGGGACGCAATATGTCAACGGTTCGGTGCTCGATCCGACCGTCGTGTATGACGCCCTCGAGGATATCGACGAGGTCTTCCACCTCGCCGGCTTGCCGGGCATGTGGATGCCGCGCAAGGACGACTTCCATGCCGTCAATTGCCGTGGCACCGAGATCGTGATCGACGCTGCGCGCAAGCGCGGCGTCGCGCGCTTCCTGCACTGCTCGACCGAATCCATTCTGTTTGGTCCGTCAAGTCCGGGAGCAGTCGTTACCGAACGGGCCAATCCCGCGCTCGACGACATGCCGGGGGCCTACACGCGCTCGAAGATGCGCGCCGAGCAGGCCGCCGTGGCGGCCGCATGCTCAGGATTTCCCGTGGTGATCGCCAATCCGACCATGCCGATCGGGCCGCACCACGGAAATCTCACGCCGCCGGCCCTCATGCTGCAGCATTTCGCTCGCCGGCGTATGCAAGTCTACCTTGAATTCGTCTTGAATCTGGTCGACGTACGCGATGTCGCTATGGGTCTGCGCCTCGCCATGGAGCGCGGGCAGGTCGGGCAACGTTATATTCTGGGCGGCGAGCATATCTCGCTGCGACGACTGCTCGACATCGTGGGAACGATCCGTGGGCGCAAAGGAGTCCATGTTCCGGTCCCTGCGGGGTTTGCACACATGACCGCCGCGATGATGGAATTTCTGGCCGATCACGTGACGCGCCGGGCACCTGCCGCCACAGTGGAAGGCATCCGCATCGCCGTGCGATCCAAAGCGTTGTCGAGCGAAAAATCGCGGAATGAACTCGGCTACACGCCGCGTCCCATCGAGCCCACATTACGAGAGGCGATTGAGGCGGTCCCAAGCGGATCCCAGTGGAGCTTCGCTGGTTGGCGGGGCGCACCGATTGTCCGCCCCGTCCGCCCCGTCCAGGAAGCATCAGGATCATCATGGGTCGTCAGAGCGCCATACTCGAGCTCATCTGGGTTGCCTGGCTTTGCAGCTGGGTGGCGGCATCGTTCTGGTCCGGCCGCACGCAGAAGCGGATCGGCTCGCTCGACACCTGGACCTACCGCGCCGCCATGATCGCCGGGGGCATCCTGCTTGTCCCGTTGACGGCGCAGGTGTTGGGCGAGAAACCGATCTGGCCGGTCAGCTATGGCGGCGCCTACGTGCTCGCGGCCGTGATGGTGGCGGGACTCGCGTTTACCTGGTGGGCGCGCATCTATCTGGGGCGGCTGTGGTCGAGCGAGATTACCCGCAAGGAAGACCATTGCATTGTCGACACGGGCCCCTACGGCATCGTGCGCCATCCGATCTATACGGGGCTGATCCTGGCTCTGCTGGCGACCGCGGTTGCTGAGGCGACCGTCACGGGTCTCATCGGTGCCGCGCTTATCATCTTTGGCATCTATCTGAAAGCGAGTTCGGAAGAGCGCTTCCTGCGCTCAGAGCTTGGCGCCGACGCGTACGAGTCGTACCGCCGCCGCGTCCCGATGCTGATTCCGTTTTTGCGGCTCGGCTAGTGCCGCCGATTTGACGTTCCTGCATCACCTGCCGCGAGCTCGCACAGGAACGTCAAATCGAAAAGCGGCACTACAATCATATATTTGCTAGTGTCCCTTTGTTTCCGAAGCTCGTGTCAGAGGGTGCCGCCATGTATCACGAGCTTCGGAAACGGGGCACCGCGGTGCCGGACCATCTTGGTCGTAACCGCCGTCTCGTCGATGAAGACGAGGCGCGGCGCGTCAAGCCTGGATTGCTCGAGCTTCAGTTCGGCACGCGCTGCAGCGACATCAGGACGATCCTGTTCGGCGGCGTGCAGAGTTTTTTTTGAACGTGATGTCATGGCGTTCGTAGAAACGCCAGACCGAGGTCGTACCGGTTTTCAGCCGCCTCTCGGACTTGAGCCGAGCGCGAATCTCTTCGAGCGTCAAATCCGGCTCCGCTGCGACCAGATCAAGCAGCCACTGGCGATGCGCCTCGAGCGGCGAGCGACTGTGGCCCGTGCCGGGCAATGCCGCTACACTGCCCGTTGTCGCCCAGCGCTCGATCCAGCGGATTGCGGTCGAGGCGCCGAGACCGAGCACCCGCGCCGCCTCCCGTCTGCTCTCGCCGTCTTCGACAAGTGCGACCGCCCGCGCCCTGAGGTCCTTCGAGTATCCCTTCGCCATCGCGCGACCTCGCTGTTGCTGTCAAAGCAACCCGAATCTGATTTGCGCGCTTTTGGGAACCCCCTTACTGTTCCGATTCACATCAACCGAAAACCGCTCTAGCGAGCCGCCCGTCAACGCTTCGCTCGCTTCTGGCTTGAACTTTTGAGGCTCGTCTGGACCCCAAGTGGACCGAGGTGGCGCGGGATGATGATCTGCGCGGCCGCCGTCAGAGGCGCATCATCCTGCATCTGGTTAGTCTGGGTGAGTGACCAGAGCGGTACGTGATAGGCGGCCGCAAGCGTCTGCAGCGTATCGCCGGGGCGCGCGGCGACAGAGGTGCCGCTGTCCCAGAGCTCGATTGCTGCTTCGGCTGGAACCACATAGTGGATCGGCTTCGGTTCGCCTTCGACTTTGGCCGGCGTCTCTGCAAGCTCGAGAATCTTGCTCATCACTTGCTCTTGGATCGCCCCGTCCTTCTCCATGTTCACGTGCGAGACTTCGCTGTGTTTGACGAGATCGAAGGTCGCGACGTGGCCTTGAAAGCCCGACACGGTCGCCGCGTTGAAGCCGCCCAACAGGCTATTCGATTGGAAGATGTTGATGTAGCGCTCGACGTTTCGCGGCACCTTGTGCGAGATGCGATTTGGCTCGGTTGTGACGAGCAGGCTGACCGGGATGTGCTCGGCCTCGAGCATTTCCGCAAAACTGATCGCGCAGGTGCCGCCCATCGAGTGACCGATCAGGACGATCAGTGCCGGGTCGCGGCGGTAGTCACTGATCGCCTCCTTGGCGATCTGCGGACACATGACGGCTTCGTTGACCGTCGCCTTGAAGCCGGCCCGTTCAATTCGGTCGGCGAGGTCGTCTGTGCCGCGCGAGAAGATTATGCCGGCAAAGCCGCGGAACAAATAGGCGCGCGGTTTTGTCGGTGTGTCGCCAGCGGCGGCCAAATCAAGCGCGCCCCACAGAAGGCCGCCGGACAGCAGCGCCGCGATCAGAAAAACCCCAACCTGTGCCGGCCTGTCCATGCGCTTCCGGTGAATGTGTTCGCCCCACGAACGCGTCGGGTATCCCTTAGCGACAGAGAGGGGCCGAATTCCGGAAACAATAAGGCGCGCATAGCGCTGATCTTGCTAGCGCGCGGGCTGCTCGACCACGGTGCCCACCATGACACGGCCCGGTGCTGTCGTCGCACGGGCCGTGGCAGGCTGCGACGCCGCACGCGGTGCCGGCCCACGGGCCGCGGCGCTGATCTCTTTGATCACCCTGTCTTGGACCCCCGGGTCCTTGTCGATATTGAAATGCCCGACGCCAGGATAGCCGGCTGTCGAGATGTTCTGCAGGGTGCCGGTGAAATCCCGCCCCTTATCGACGATCGTTCCCATTCCGCCCGGGGCGTAAAAATTGAGGTAGCGCTCAACACGTCCCGCGGCGAAGACGCGCGTGGTCGGATCGAGTGCAACGGCGAGTTTGACTGGGACGCCGAGCTCGCCCAGCCGCGCGGCGACCGCCGTGACCGCCGTGGCTCCGGACGAGTGTCCGACGATGATGATGTTCTGGACGCGCCCGCTTCTGTACTCTGCGGCGGCCTCGTTCACGATCGCATCCCAGGCCAGATAGTTCTCAACGGTGGCGTTGATGCCCATCCGCTGCAGTCGGGCCCCAATTTGGTCCATGCCAATGGAGAAGACGTTGGCGAAGCCGCGCATCAGAAACACGTGCGCTCGCGGCGCGGACGGGCCCTGGGCGACGCTGGCGCCGATCGACAGGCCCAGCATCAGGAGCGACAGGGCGGCAGCCTGCAGCGGCCTCAAGGATCGGCGGCGCAGGGGCGGAAGGTGGTTGTTCACTGCAGACACGATCAGACCCTTACCCAAAGCCCCAACAGCCGGTAGCCGGAGACGATAATAGGAGGGTCGCGGGCGACTAGTGCACGGCAGCAACAGTCGTTTGGAATTTGCGCCGCGCTAAGACTTCGAGAATATCCCTTTGAGAAAGCCCAGTTTGTCCGCCAGCGTCGTTTTCACAACGTCTTCCAGCGCCGTGACGACCGTCTCACAATCCTCCTGACTGACTTCCGTTCGTGCAGCAATGCTGGCCATGAGCTCGGCATGACGCGCTTTGCTGCCCAGGAATCGCTGGCCAATGCGCCGGGGGCCTGCTCTTCAACGGCGCTGATGATCTTTTCGCAGACGACTGGTTGGAGGCCAGTTTTTTGCGCAACTGTGTTGACGACGTCTTGCTTGTTCATGTCGATGGCTTCCTGGGTCTATGTCCTCTCGCTCCTTTCATCAAATACATCAGCGACAAATACGCCGATATTCCCTACGCGCCCATCACCGTGCCCAAGGGTGCGAGCTTTGCCGATATGGTGGCGCTCAAGGGCAAGCCCGACATCGGCGACCAGATCAATAAGAAGATCGTCGCGCCGCGGGCGGAGGCGAACCAGCATCTTTCCCAGGCCGACTTTCCAGATTTCAACGATGCTGTGAAGCTTGGCGACGGCAAGGAGAAGGTCGATCGGCTCACCGACCTGATCTCAATTTTCCAGAGCCCGGTTCTTGATTTCTCGAAGAACCGCGCCGAAGGCGACGACATTCTCGGCGACGCCTACGAATATCTCATGCGGCACTTCGCAACGGAGAGCGGCAAGAGCAAAGGCCAGTTCTATACTCCCGCCGAAGTCGACCGGCGCCGATACCACCGTCTACGACCCGACCTGCGGTTCCGGCTCCTTACTCTTGAAGGTGGCGGACGAGTCCGGGAGCGCCGTCACTCTATACGGACAGGATAAGGATGCCGCCACAAGCGGTTTGGCTCGCATGAACATGATCTGCACAACATGCCGACCGCGCTGATCGTGCAGGGTAACACGATCACCGACCCGAAATTCAGGGATGGCGACGCGATCAAGACCTTCGATTACGTCGTCGCCAATCCGCCGTTCAGCGACAAGCGATGGAGCATAACCGCTACCTACTGCGGATCATCGAAGGGGAGCGGCCGTCCAGTGCCGTTTCCGGGCATCGCACCATCGTCCTGACCGTACCGCACCGTGCATCGACGGACAAGCGACGGTAGATTCTAGAAGCGTGGTATCGCGCGGAGATAAAAGCCGCGCTGGAGCCACTGATCGGAAAATGGGAAAGGCGCTTGGGCGTCCGCGTCGAGCGCGCCTTCATTCAAAAGATGAAAACGAAGTGGGGCGGCAGCAATCCGCGCCTGAGCCACATCAGGCTCAATCTTGAGTTGGCGAAGAAGTCGCCCCAATGCATCGATTACGTCGTTCTTCATGAAATGCTGCACTTCCTCATTCCCAATCACAGCGAACGGTTCGTTGCTCTCTTGGATCATCATCTGCCGCAGTGGCGTACTGTCCGGCAGACATTGAACGAGGCGCCGCTCGCTTACACTGAATGATTTTTATTCTTCACCTCGATGCACCTTTAGGTTGTTCAATGCTAAATTACACAACAGAAGCGCAGAACGCAAAAAAGAACTTTTGCTTTTATGAGTGCACTAGGGTGGGCCTACTGGCCTATCCACTTCAGCCGCAGTACTCGGCCCAAGCCTCCATAATCACGCGTCGTTTATTCAGCGCATCTTGACGACGATACGCCCGCTCGACGCCATTTCCGACTTGATGAGCCAAGCACTCTCCAACGTGCTCCCGCGCGAACTGAGTCATATCCCCGCACCAGTCCAGGAACGTTGAGCGGAAGCCATGGGTCGTGACACTATCCGGGCCGCGACCGCAGCTTTCCACGACCTGCTCGCAAAATGGCCGTAGTCTTCAGCAATTGAAGGCGGCCATCGAATTCGACGGATTGGTCGAGGTGACAACGATGCGGAATTTGTCTATCGGGCTTCGGCGATTGCTGTCGCTGATCGTGGGCCTTACCCTCTGGGCGGCCGCTGCTTGGCCTGCTGCGGCCGAGCCCTCCGCGGCGGGCCTGTGGCAGAAGATCGAGAACGGCGAGCCCCGGCTTTACGTGTTGGTCGTCGATCACAACGGCGTCTTCGAAGGCCTGATGGCGAAACTTTTCCCCAAGCCGGGCAGTACAGGCCCGCGGATATGTTCGGAGTGCACCGACGACCGCAAGAACGCGCCCTGGCTCGGTATCTCCTTCGTCCGCGACATGAAGCGCGATGGTCTGAAATATGAGAACGGCAACGTGCTCGATCCCCGCGACGGGAAGATCTACAGCGCCAAGATGACCTTGAGCCCGGACGGCCAGAACTTGACGCTGCGCGGCTATGTCGGCATTTCGCTGCTCGGCCGGGATGAGACTTGGACCCGTCTGCCGGACAGCACTATCGCCCAAATCGATCCCGCCATCGTCGCAAAATATCTCCCAGCGCAGGCCGCCGCGATGAAGCCGCGCGCCATACAGAGGAAGATGGCGCCAGCGCGTTAGCCGTTTCTATCGTCTTAGATCCCAGTTCAGCCCGGCTTGTACTCTTAGATCAGAGCGGGGCTGATTTCTGCTTAGCCCCCAACAGCGGGGCAAGAGCAGACATTCTGGGACCGCCGTTTTGGGCCATCAGCCGACATCCCAACGAGAGAGCGCGTCAACAGAGGCTGCCAACTAAGGCAGCCTTAATGCGTGAAAATAAAGAACAAGAAGCCGCCGGCCAGCGCGGCGCACCAAGCAACCGAGAGCGCAAAGAATAAGGTATCGCGCGACATGACCGCAGCCTACGCGCGCCGCTTTCCATGATGCGCTGATCAAACTGGAGAAGATGATCGAGGAGCGTCTCGACAGGCTCCGACAGCTGATCGACCAGAAGAACGGCCCGCGCGTGCACGCGTATGTCGAGGACAAAGTGCACTACGAGGGGCAGTTGGTCACACACGAAGGCTCGACCTATCAGGCCCTGTGCGACACCGGCCGCGCGCCGCCGGATGAGGAACACTGGATCCAATGTGGGAAGCCAGGTCAAAAGCCGCCAATGCGCGCGTCAATAAGCTGGAACACATGCGGATCGCCTACGATCGCGGTAGTCTTGAGGGCGTGAAGCGCCACCTCCATAAGGTCCACACTCAACGCGCTCGCTATGCAATGCCAGAGGCTCCGCCGCCAGAGATGCCGCCGTTTAATTTCGGACCTCGCAAATCCTTGTACGAGTTGCGACCGAGCGCGCTGCACATGGTCGAGGAATACGGCTTCGTCACCGAGCCGAGCCTCGACGAGCTGCGCGAGATGCTCACGGCAAACTATGACAAGGTATTCGGTCGCTTTCGTCGCCGCGGCGATCCAGAGGTGCCGTCGGGCTCGCTGAAGAAGCAAATCCTAGTCGAGCGATTGATCGGGCTAATCGGTCAGCGCCGCAAGGAGTATGCGGGTGAGAGACAGCACATCGCTGAGCAATAGGCTAAATCCGAAACACAGTTTTCAAAATCGATTGATCTCGTCAAAAGTGCAATGCCAGAGTCGCTGCTCATCCAAGGGCACCACAATCCTCTCACGCTTTTGCATTCCGCCTTGAGTAAAGGATTGCATGCCGAAACCGACGCGGCCTGTTTGGAGATGGCTCAGAGTATTCGTTTGGTGCTGGCTGAATTAGCCGAACGGCTCAGCGCAGCGCTTAAAAATGATGTTGAATTGAACGCAGCCGTTTCGCGATTACTTCGGGCCGATTTTCCCGAGAAAACCGGAGACTGAACGCTGCTTTGTCTCAAGGAGGGGGGGCAGCGGCGCTTTTTCATTGATCCCGCTTCAGCCTTCGCTTGCCCCAATGCGTTTCTTTGCGATCGATCCTGAATTCTCGCACGCTGCCGCGATGCAGCGCTTTCATGAAATCGATCTTCGCCATCATCGAATCACCGCCGCGGCTGCACAGCATCAGCACCTGAATAGCCGCCTGCCATTCCGGCAGGGCCAATTCCTTCTTCGGCAGGCCGATGATGTAGGTCGCTGCGTCCTTGAGGGTGACCAGCTTACGGCGTTCGGCAGTTCGATCGGCTTGCGGGGCATGGGCCGAACATATGCGGTCGATGCGGTTCGCAAAATAAGCTTTAGTAGGCGCGGCGATGCCGCCAATGACCTGCGGGTACCTGTGCTCTCGCAAAATATGGATTGATATAGCACTCTGCCGTACGGCCCGATGCTGACGCGTTGCACTGAGCCAGCGTTGTGTAGCTGCAATCGTAAGCCTTGTCCCACCGCAGGCAAACGGGGTAGTCGGGTGAGTAGGTTTGGGCTGATGCCCGTTGCGCTGTTAAAATCGCCGCGATCGTCAAAATCGCCAAGGCCAGATTACGCATCAGAACCTCCATGTCATGGGTTGGGGGCGATTAGTGCCCATGTTTCCCTGAACAGACGCCTATCCGCGCGGCGCGGCGGTCATCCCCCTTTGGCGTAGCCGTCGATCGCCGACATGATCGCGTCGATCAGGATCAAGCTGCCGGGCATGGAGCGAAGATAAGCGCTCACGCCGGCAATTACGAATCCCCGAACGCAGAAAGGCCCCCAGGCCCAAGAACAACTTTTCCGAGCCTGGGGTCCACTTCAAGCGCGGCTGGGGGCGCCAAACCGCGCACGGAAGTAGGTCCTGGGTCTTTGTGATAGTTCCTACGCAAACAGGTCCGCGCCCACCTGAGTGAAGCGTACAAACGTCCCGGACTCATGCATTTCGATCCAGCCGCGCTCGATCGCCAGATTGAGCCCGGCGGTGTATTCGGCCGGGGTGGCGTTGTGTTCGAATAGCAACGGCCCATTGAGCAGTTCGATGTGGAGCCGGCCATCCTGGACGGCTTCGACCGAATTCGCGATTTCGATCAGCTTGCGGGCGGCAGCTTCAGGATCGGCGTAGGGGCGGTCGGCCGCGAATTTCATGCCATCCACCTCACATCGCCGAGGCCATCGAAGCGCGGGATCACTACAGTCACGCCGCCTCCGCCAGATTCGTCTGCCAGGCGATCCCCTCGTCCTCGAACCAGGCGACGCGCCCGACTGACAGGGTGTGAGACTTCGGAAAGCGTCCGGCGGTAACCATTCTCTCCAGAGTCGATCGGCTCACCGGTACGATCCCGAGAACCTGCTTGATGCCGAGCATGGGTCGAAGCTTGGGGTGTCGGTCATGTTGATCGTCCTTTCTGAAGTTCGAATTGATGACGCGCAATCAATAAGCTGTCCTGCTGGATGCTCGGCAATGCTTGGTTCCAGCTTCTTTTCCGGTTGTGTTATGACTGCAACACACGTCACTAGTGACGTATTTGGCGATCGAGAGTTGCCCGCCGATCAGGGGTTTGATCTGCTCAATTGGGTCCGGGTCTGGGTTGACTTGGGGAAAAGCGGGACGGCGGGCGAAAGCGCCGAGATACCCGTCCCAAAGAGACCGAAGCGAGGCTATGTATGCCCTTGGGTCCCCTAGTGGCTGTTTTTCATTCTCAAAAGAGAGAGCCACTATGCCCAAAACGAGGTTTACGGAAGCCGATGTCCAGCGCGCCTGCTCTGGTATGCGCAAGGCGGGAATCCTCATCGCCGCGATAGAATTGCGGGCCGACGGTAGCATTCTAGTGACCGCAGCCGCAGGTCGAAATGCTCACGCGGAAGAGCCCAAGGAGCTGCGGAGTCTGATATGAAGGCCAGGCGTTCCGCCATCCCCCTGCCCCGCTACACCGTCCGCAAGGTTTTGAAGGATGGTCAAATGGGCTATTTCTTCGACCTGCCATCTTGGGCGCGAAGGCGACCCGACTGCACGGTTTCAAACGAAGCGCTCGGCACCGACTACGACTTCGCGGTCCAACGTGTCGAAAGGGTTTTGCTGCCGGCGTTCGATAGCTGGCGCACCGGCGGCAACGACGCCGCGGTTATCGGCGTGGTGACCGGCACATTCGATTGGATGTTTCACGAATACCGGCAGACATGGTCGAAGCCGACAGCGAAGCGACTGAAAGGTCTCAGCCCTGGCCAATGCCGCGTGCATGAGACCGGCATCAAGATGCTCTGCGAATACCGGTTGCAAGACGGGACCAGGCTTGGAGCCCATCGGCTTTCGCAATTTGACACGGCCTCGGTTGATGCGCTGTTCGACAAGCTCCTCTTCAAGGAAGTGAAGGGCCAGAAGGTCGAGCGCCGCACGACGGTCAATCACGCCATGAAGACCGCGCGTTCAGCATGGAATACGGTGTCGCGCGCCAACCCCAAAATCTTTCCGGCAAAGAACCCGTTCGAAAAGATGGGCCTGCAGTCGACATCCCGAGAGACGCCGTTCGCGACCTACAAGGAACTCAAGGCGTTTCGAGCAAAGGCGGTCGAAATGGGATATCCGTCGATCGCAACCGGCGCCCTGCTAGGCTGGGAATTCCTGCAGCGTGAGCACCACATCTACACGGCCTTTCTGGCCCAGCACTATCGCCCCGACCGGCATCCCGGTCACGTCTATGTTGTCAACCCGAAGACAGGTCACGGTGATTGGACGCCGCTATTCAATAACGCAGGCGAGCCTCTCTATCCAGAGCTTATGTCCGAATTGGACGCGATGAAGACGCTCCGTCCCACCGGCGGCCTTATGCTTCGCAGGGATGGTAGCGGGCTTCCGTGGGCCACCAAAGGCGAGATGCTGACTCACTTCGCCCGGGTCGTGAAAACCATCATCAGGGCCGCCGGCATGCGTGACGAGCTGACATTCACCTCGTTCCGCCATGGCGGCACAACTGAAGCCGCTACCGCCGGGTTGACCGATAGCGAGTTGAGGGTCAAGGGCCAGTGGACCACCGGCAAGGTGCTGAAGCATTACGTGCACAAGAACGATGAGATACACATCAACGCGCACGAAAAGCGAAAGGCGAACCGATCCAAAAAGTGAACGTTTGTCGGAATGAAAATAAACGACTTGTCGGAATGAGGAACGGAGATCGAGTTAAGTCACTGAAAACATTGGAGCGGGTGAAGGGAATCGAACCCTCGTATTCAGCTTGGAAGGCTGCTGCTCTACCATTGAGCTACACCCGCGAACCGGTCGATCACCTATCATGCCCGGCAAGGGGCCTCAACCGTTATGGTGGAGGCGGTCATATCGGCCAAATCCGTACAAAAATGCCCTTCCGGGTTCCATTTTGCGCCGAGGACAGGCCCTTAACATCAGGTGATTCCGTGCCTATAATCGTGTTTCCATCAACAATGAAAGGAGGTGATCCAGTGTCTTTTACCAAGCGCTGTCACCTCGCTGGGATCGCCCGCTAGGCCTTTCGAAGGTCTGGCAAAGGGCGCTCTCAGCGCCTGGACCAGCGAGTGCAAGGATTGGGGCGCGACGGGGAAACCCGCCGCGCCTTTTGCTTTCGGGATCAGAAGCCGAACAAATTGACGAAGGGCGGACGCGGCCCGCGCCGGGTCTCCGCAATTCGCTCGCCGCCATTGCTGGCCGAACTGCCATAGTAACGGTGATGGCCTGTGGCGTCATGCCAGTCGCCCGCTTGAACAGAAGCGGATTGGGATGAAACAGGGGACCGGCCGTGATCGCTGATGATCGTGGCCTGCTTGCGTAACATCGCCGCCTCCGTTGCATGGCTTCGCGCAGTTCCTGCGTTCTGCCCATCAGTCGTAGCGTTCGCGCGGCGCGTTCATGCGGCTTGCCGATTTATCCTGTTTCAGGACGGTTTCGCGAAAGCACCACCAGGTGCCTCGCCCCGGCGCTGCGTCCTATTGCCCTTCCCTTCTCGACGCGCTCAGCCACAGGCTGTATCGTCTGGGCCCAAGGAGGCGCGGCAGAATTCTCCATGAAGAACGGGCTTTATTCCATCCACATCCACATGCTCGACGGGGTAAAGGGCCGCGACAGTGGCGTGCTGATCCTGCGAAACGGCACATTCCTCGGCGGCGGTCCCTATTTCTGGTCGACCGGCTCCTACACGGTCGCCGACGGCACCTGGAAAGGTCACCTCCGAACCAACCAGCACACGCCCTTTCCCGACCCGCTCGTTCGCCCGCTGTTTGGCGGCCAGGAAGTCAACAGCGGATTTTCAGGCACCTTTGCCGACGACCAGGCCGAAGTGTTCGGCACCACGCTGGTAGGCACCAGGAGCCTGAGTTTTCGCGCGACGTTGAAGAAACTGCCGGATTGATTGTTTAGCCGGTCATTGCCGCAGGCCCGCTTGCTTCAACAGCGGCAGCACGCGGTCGATGAAGAACGGCAATTCGTCCCTGAAATTGACGAACGACAGCGTCACGCCGTCGATGCCGGCGGCGTGCAGCCGTACCAGTTCGTCCACAATGGTCTCCGGGCGGCCGATCAGCGGATGCGAACTCAGTCCGCCGGCATAGCGCTTGCGTTCGTTGAAGATCTCGTTGGTGTCGAGCTGCCGGTTTCGGCGCGACATGTTCATGTGATAGTCGACCGCTTCTGTATCGGCATTGTCGACGGCATAATGCTGGTAATACTGCGCCGCTTCCCGATCGGTCTCGCGGCAGACGACATGCGTCGTGGTAATGATTTGCAGCGGGCGGCCTTCGGCCCTGCGCTGGGCCGACAGCGCCCGCACCGGCGCGAGCCCTTCGCCGGCAACTCCAAGTACGGTGACCAGGAGATCGCTGGTCTTCAGCGCGAACGCGCGCCCGGCCGGCGACGACGCCGCCGACATCGTCAGCGGACGCGGCAGCTGCACCGGCTGTGGTTTTCCGATGACGCCGGTCAGCTGGTAAAATTCGCCGGCATGGTCGAACCGCTCCGTCGACGTAAATATCCGGCTCATCACGTCGAACCATTCGAGCCCCTGCTCGTAGCGGCGATCGTGTTCGGCCAGCGCATGGCCGAACATGTCGAACTCGCCCTGATTCCATCCGGCCACAATATTCAATCCGGCGCGGCCGCCGCTGACGTGATCCACCGTTACCAGCGCTTTCGCCGCGAACACCGGATGCACCACCGGCACATGGACCGTGGAAAAGATCGTGATCTGCTCGGTCATCGCGCTGAGCGCTGCGGCAAAGGTGAAGGTCTCGTAGCAGAGCGTGCGGACATCGAGTTCGCCGCCAAATCCCTTCCAGCGCGCAATCGGCAGGATGAATTCGAACCCGGCGCGATCGACCATCCGCGCCACCTCGGCGATGTCGGACCAGCCCGCCTGCCAGCGCTCCGGGACTTTGGTGATCGCAATCCCGCCATCGGCGTTGAGCGAAAAAAGGCCAAGCTTCAGCCGGTTGGCGTTGTGAAGCGCGTTGGCTCGCTGAGGCACCCTGAAACCTCTGATGTTCTATTTGGTCGGCAGCAAATCTTGCCGCCATCAGGGTGTCAACGCCGTTTGACGCAAAGCGCAGCGCAACATCATCCGCATGGCCGGGGAATCAACAACACCGCCGGAGTGACCGACGATCCCGCGCGTCTATTTTACGTCCTGAGGCTTCGAGGCGGCGGAAAACGCCTGCTCGAATGATACGAGAGCGGGTGCGGGCAAATCCGACACCGCGATATAGGTGAACTGCGCATCGCTCCAGCTCCGGACATTATATCCCGAGATCGCCCAGTCGGGCACCGACTGATCCGGCGGCAGGGTCGTCAGGCTCACCACATGCTTGGCGTGCTTGTAGACGATCGTCGCGACGGGATCGTGCCCCACCACATCGACGCGGCCACCGACCAGCATAAACCCTTCCGACGCCAGATCGGGGACCTGAGGCGATTCCGGCAGGCGCGACGTGAACCAGGGTTTTACCGTGTGGCGGTCGGACGACGCCACGTCGAACGGTTGCGGCGCCAGCAGGCCGCGGATATGGCCGGCGACAACTTGTCTGGCGACATCCTCATGCAAATCGTAACGTTCCATCGTCAGCAGCACGGAGCTGGAAAGCACCGCGCCGAACACCGCCGCCGCCGCCAACGCCTGCATCAACCATTTGCGCTGTGGCGGCCGAACGGCGCGCACGACACGATCCGCATTCAATCGCGCGTTGATGCCGGCCGAAAGACCCGGCGGTACGCTCGCTAGCGGAAGCGAGCGCACGGCGCGCCGCAACGACAGCAGCCGGACATATTGCGCCTTCAGCAGCGCATCGTCGGCCATCCGCCGCTCGAACACCACAGCGGACATCGGATCGAGTTCGCCGTCGCAATAGGCGCTGAGCTGTAATTCGTCGTTCTCGCTTGCTGACCCAATCATGTCTTTACTCTCGATCTCCCAGAAGAGCGATAAGAAGCTGTCTGCCTCGGGACAGGCGAGACATTACCGTGCCGATCGGAACGCCTGTAACTTCTGCCGTATCGCGGTAGCTCATTTGATTGATCTCCCGCAGAACGATAACTTCGCGAAAATGCGCGGGCAATTTCGCCAGCGCCCGCTGAACTGCCGCTGCGTCCGCCTTGAACAGAGCGATGTGTCTCGACCCTGGTCCCTTCCAGTCCCTCGTGCTCGAGCTCGCGTTGTTCCGTAGCGTTCAGATCATCCGTAAACACCACCGCCTTCGATCTGTTCTTCATCAACCAGCCATAGGCCGTATTTCTAACGATCGTCAGCGACCACGCGCGGGCATTGACCGCGCCAAAACTCCTGATGCCGCGAAACGCCCGCAACGCGGCATCCTGTACGACGTCCTCGGCGTCGCTTGCATTGCCGGTCAGCCATCGCGCGAGACGATAGGCTTCCGCCATGTACGGCAGAAAGACTTCGTCGAATGCCGCGCGACCGTCCTTCTGCAAGACCGGCTCCGGCCGCGGCTCAGACAAACGACCCCGCTGTTCCACCACAACTTCGGCGAGGCCGTCGCGGCGGAACGAAGATCGGTCGATCGAAAAGAGCCTAGCCATGTACGGGCATACTCGGTTTGCTGGCTGTGCCTATTTTACGATGATCGTTCCGGTCATCATCGGATGCAGACCGCAGCGATAGTCGAAGGTGCCGGCGCGGGTGGACGTGAAGTAATAGACATCGTCGGTATCGAGCGCCTTCGAACGGAAGGCGGTATTCCGAGCGACAATCGAGTGTGGAATGTCGTCGTGATTGATCCATCTGACCGTCGATCCCACGGCAACGGTCAGCTCTTTCGCCGAGAACGTGAAATTGTCGATCGACACCATTTTCGTTTCCATTGTCGCCTCCTGGGCCGCGACCATGCGGCAGGCCAGCAGCGCACCGACAACAGGGCCTGCGAGCATCGCGGCAATCACAGCGCGCCCGCCGGCAAACCCGGCGATGGAGATGCGGAGATAGCGGATGGCGGTTCGCATGTGATTTCCCCGGTCAATCGGCCCAAGTCTTTTCAGCAACCGTCCTGTCGTCGATGACAGCAATCGATGCGGTCCGACCCATCGAGCAGGGAATCCGGCCTCGCCTGGCGCAAGCAATGCCTTCCGAAGCAGCGCCGTAGCCGTGTCCCGTTCGAGATTGCCCAGAGCCTTCTTCGGCCAGATCTTGTTCGACCAGATCTTGTCCGACCATGTCTCATCTCCCTGACGCTCGCCGGCTCGGAACACGCCGAGCCATGCCGTCAGACAGATGATTCGATCACGCCGGATTTTATTCCCGGGCAGATGGTCGCGAACAAAAACGATCACGTCCCGTAAAGACATCACGCACGAAGCTTCCGTCGGAGCGAAAAAATGCCCTCAGCCTTGGGAGAAAAGCTGAGGGCAGTCACGCAGGACTTTTATGGACGACGCAGGTCCGGATTTGGGGTCGAGACGAGGGCTCCATAAAGGCCCACCGTCGCCAGAGCATTGCCGACGGCTCGCAGAGCAACGAAGAGGCGATCATCGCCGAATGATGGCTCGCGAGAAAACGCCGGGGATGACCTCCTCTCACTATTCGACACTCACCGCCTCACAGATGGAGAGCAGCCGTCGGCGCAATTTATTCCCGGCTTTTTAACAATCGCCAGGCGCAGGACGACCAAGGGAATAAATCGATTACCGGTACGATCTCTTCATCGCGGTAAACATAAGAGAAGAGAGTCCGGTCATGACCCACATAGTCGATAGCGGGACATTCAGTGATTTTCAGTCCAACAGATTTGCTCAAATTGCGGAGCGCGCCGGTCTTGCCCTCATGGGCGCAATGGGCGGATTTTTTGTCGCAGCACTGGTGTCGCACGCCAACATCGGCGAGATCAATTCCGCCGGAATCCTGTTCTGCGTGATCCTTTACAGCTCGGCCGGCTTCTATCTGGGAACCAACATTCCCGCGCTGCCCGCGTCCGCACCCTATCCCGCAATATCGCGCCATGACGCAGGTTTCGGCAGCAATCCCTACGCGCTTCTCAGCGCCATCGGCACGTTGCTGGCTGCAGCCGCCGCACTGGTGTCAGTTTTCATGATCGTGTTTGACGAGGTGCCGGCGCTGGTCTGGATCATCGGCATCGGTTGTTGCTGGATGCTGGGTGTTCTGCTGAAACTCACCGCAGGCGCCGCAGCACGCCTTGCCGCTTAACTGCGCCACGATTTGGCGTTCTAACGAAAGGCCGTAACGGCTTCGCGGCCGGGCACGCAATTATAGCGATCTCGTGAAGGCCGCAGTTGATGTTCAAGAAGAGAACGCAGCCGCGCAATCATTTGATGAGATGATGCTTGCGCAACGCACGAACGTGCCAGCATCGCGCGGCGCGTTAATGATTTTGATCGCGAAATAAAGAGAGACAGATCATCGAAGCGAATCTGGCGGCAGCCGATTCAGCACCATGATTTCGGAGGCATCCGCGACTTGCGAGGGGATGAAAATCCTGCGAAGCGCATCTGCGCAAAGCGGGTTGGTGGGGGAAGAAGGACTCGAACCTTCGAAGTCATAAGACGGCTGATTTACAGTCAGCTCCCTTTGCCACTCGGGACACTCCCCCGCTCAACAGCATCCTGACAACCCGCCCAATCAGGCGGCCGAGCGG
This sequence comes from uncultured Alphaproteobacteria bacterium, assembly GCA_963738105.1. Classification (GTDB taxonomy): domain Bacteria; phylum Pseudomonadota; class Alphaproteobacteria; order Rhizobiales; family Xanthobacteraceae; genus Bradyrhizobium. Next base: position 81,806 of record CAVTWC010000044.1, read on the forward strand.
CCATGGATTCCGTTAAAACCGGGGTCCGGTGGCGGGCACCCGGTCGGGCGCGTTTATGGCGGAAGGGCCATGGCAAAGTCAACCAACGACGGCCGCTAATATCTGACCATCCCGGCCCCGCAGGGGTCCAAATTGCCATAATCCGGAACCCGTGAGACAAGCTGCGCCATGACTGATCGAGACCGCAAGCCGCCGTTCCGCCGAGCCCGAGGCAAATCGTTCGATAAACGCCGCGATTCGGGGCGTCCGGGCCGCCGCGACCGCAATGAGGCCTCCGACGGGCCTGTCATCCTCTATGGCTGGCATACCGTGGCGGCGGCGCTGGCGAACCCGGAGCGCACGATTCGGCGGCTGCTGCTGTCGGAAAATGCCGCCAAGCGCCTCGCCGATGAGAATATCCAGACCCGGGTAACGCCCGAGATCGTCCGGCCGGCCCTGATCGACCAGCGGTTGGGCCCGGATGCCGTGCATCAGGGCCTGCTGGCCGAGGCCGACCCCCTGCCCTCGCCCGATATCGATACGCTGCCCCAGGACGGCATTGTGCTGGTGCTCGACCAGATCACCGATCCGCACAATGTCGGCGCCATCCTGCGCTCAGCGGCGGCGTTCGCGGTGAAGGCCATCGTCACCACGGCGCGGCACAGCCCGGAGGCTACCGGCGTACTGGCAAAATCCGCTTCCGGCGCGCTGGAACTGGTGCCGCTGGTCACGGTGCAAAACCTCGCCCGCGCGCTGACCGAGATGAACGACCAGGGTTTTTTGACCGTGGGGCTCGACAGCCAGGGCAGCGAGAACCTCGGCGCGGTGCCCTTGCGGCAGCCGCTGGCGCTGGTGCTGGGCGCGGAGGGTAAAGGCCTGCGGCAGTTGACCCGCGACACCTGCAGCGTGGTGGCGCGGCTCGACATGCCCGGCGAAATCAAAAGCCTGAACGTGTCGAACGCCGCGGCGCTGGCGCTGTATATCGGCGCCAGCCGGCTCGGCCTGATGGGCTGAGGCGTTAAACGGCGACGCCCGCTCGCAACTCGATGCGAACGGGCGTCCATGTCTTTAGCGAGACGATCAGTAGTAACGACGCAGAACGTGCTCGCGATAGCCGTAGTGATGCCGCACACCGTAATAGCCGTAGCGCATGCTGTGATGCGACGCGTAGCCGTAATGCATGCGCGGATGGCCCCAATAATGCGGATGCGAAGGGGAGCGGTAGTAGGGCAGCGCGCTTTCCCGATAGGTCGGATACGGCGCGAAATTGCCGGGACCGCTAAAGGTCGGGCCCTGATCGGCGTAGTAATATTGATGTATCGCCTCAGGGTAATATTGCTGCACCGGATCCGGCAGCTGCTCATAGGCCCAGCCGCCGCAACCAGTGTTGCAGCCCGAATAGACCGGGGCCACGTAGGCCGCACCACAGGTGAACAGTCCGCAGGCGCTGGCCGGCGCCGCGCTGACGCCCACCACGGCAATGGCCGCAACCAATCCTGAAATCATTTGACGCATTACACTCTCCTGTTGGTATTTTTTATTGTGTCGCTTCTTCGTAGGCTCCTGAATCGGGTCGCTACCTCGGCGGTCGCAGGCCCAGTTCGGGAGGTCGCATGACGGGATCCTGCGGCAGGCCGGGAACGCGCTCTTGCGGCGCGACGATCACCGGCGGCGGATACAACGGGACATCAGCCGCGGGCGGCTGTGGCTTCGGCGGCGCGGATTCCGCGGACCAGGATTGATGATAGCTCGGGCCCGGTTTCGGCAGGATGCGGTTCGCCGGCGGTTCTATTTCCAGGCGGCCGTAGCCGGGCTTGCGGCCGAGGCTCGGATAATAATGGCCGACGTTCGGCTCACCCTCGACATAACGGCCGCCATAGACGGTCGGCTGCCTGTGGTAGCCCTGACCTAACCCAAAATCGCCTTCAACGACCGCATAGGACACATCGACGCCGTTGATGATGATGGGCACCCCGGGACGGCCGGGAATGACGATATCAAAACCCTCGCCGGCAGAAGCGGGCAGCGCCGTTCCGATCAGAATGGCCAAAACTATTCCGGCGCGCATGCTCAAGATTCCGACAATGTTTCCGAATGGGGTCCAATTGCGGCAACAAGCTAACCCAATCAATAAACGGAAGGGTTAAGGCCGCGGTCCAAACCGCCGGTAAGCCTAATGCGTCGGCATCGGCGGCCGTTCAATTGCCGCCGATCGTGGAATGAAAGTGTTAACGCAGGGCAGTGCCGACGCCGGGGCTGCGGCGCCATGGCCGCGCACCGCCACCTAATCGGGATCGGGCCAGCGGAACCCGCACATCACATCGGTTTGAACGCAACGCACTTTAAATTCGGAACGCGAGGTAGCGCACTTGGTTGTCGCGCGGAGACGTAACCGCAGTCACGTCGGCTTTAATCATCGCGGAAACCGGCAGACCATCGGACGGGAACGTCCGGAAGTGGCTTTGCGCCCACCCAACGGAGAAAAGCACATGACCAAAATCACGCTTCTCGGCGCCGCCGCTCTCGTTCTTTCATCAACCCTCGCGAGCCCGATCATGGCGCACGATGCCCCGCGCGGTCACGCGCAAAAGCACATGCGGATGAGCCCGCAGCACCATCAGCAGCGCCATACGGCCTCCCGCAATGACAATATGGCTCGCCGCAACATCGTTCGCCGCAACGACGACATGGCCTATCGAAACGACCCTAGCGGCTGGAACAACAACGGCTTCTGGCCGGGTGCCGTCGCGGCTGGTGCCGTCGGCGGCGCGTTAGCTACCGCCGATGCTGCGGTCAACACGGCCGGCGCGATCGCAACAGCACCATTCCGCGGCGCCGATTCCTATGCCTATTACAGCGGTGGTCCCAACAGCGGCTGGAACGGCTACGGGCCCGGCTGGAATGGTCAGACCTATGGGCAGCGTAACGGCTTCGTCTGCCAGCCCGGCACCTGGTTCAAGGGTGACGACGGTCGCCAACACCCCTGCCAGTAACGGATCAGCGTGATGCGCGAAAAGGGCGGCCGCGAGCTGCCCTTTTTGGCGCGCCTGTATGTGGCACGCAGGCTTACCAGAACGAACCTGCTTGCAAGCCTATCTACTTGCAAGCCTATCTGTCAGCGCAGCCTTTCAAGACTTTCGTTCGCGCATCGCGCTCTACCGCGACGGCCTCGCGCGACGCCTCGAGGCACCACTCGTATTGCGCCGAAAATTCGCTCGACCAGCGCGCGCCCTGCAGGCCGGCGCCACAGCGCGGACTTGCCAGCCCTTCGCGTGCCTGGACCAGCGCGCTCCGCGCATATTGCTTGCAGAACGCCGGATCGGCCGCCCGAACAATTGTCGGAGCCGCGACCAAAAGCACGGCCAGGACCAAGCCAGCGATATCATGCCACTTCCTCGCCATAGCTGTCCCGGCTAGTCTTGATTCCATAGCCAAATATAGCATCCGGCGTAGCTCCAACCGGCTGCATTCAGAAGCTTTTCGTCCCTGTAGCCCTCGGCAAACAAGTCTGGTACTTGACGGCGCGCTTCCCGCCGATATCAGTTTCAGGCGGCCGAAGCCGCAGGGACAACTTGGGCGCCGATCAAACGATCGTCCCCATGGTTCGCCGGTTTAGCTCAGCGGTAGAGCAGCGGTTTTGTAAACCGAAGGTCGGGAGTTCAATCCTCTCAACCGGCACCATTCGATCACTCTCACCGGAATCCAATATTCGCGCGCATTCGCCTTATCTCTCGGTGATGGTGTCGCTGCTTATGCAGAAGAATATTTTCTGAGGCTCAGCCCGAATTCCGCATATTGAATTATCCCTGCAATTCACATGTTTGGCAGCTCTGCAAAATAGCAGACGGTCCGTGCTGCAGATCTCAGCCATTTCCCATTGACGAGGAGTCGCGACGCAGATTCTATGCGCGGCATTCACGGAGCTGCCTATGGAAAATCGCCATCTACTGCACGAGTTTATGACCGGGCAGCAGCGGCCGACAGCTTCGAAGAGTGAGAGATATATCCGCTGGTCGATTTACGCGCTGGTTCTGTTCAATTTCGCAATACTGGTATTCACGTTTCTCTAACGCCACCAGTAACGGAACTCCCGTCGCGCTAGGCGTGCTCCCGAATATCCACGACGTTGCTGCGGGACGCTCTGTACTTCAGGATCGCCATATTCGCCAGGAACATCCGGTTTCGCTGGCCGCGCCGGATCATCGTCTCGATCGTGTCGGTCAGAAAGCGTGCGGCGACAATCCCGTCAACGATTTCGCCTGTCCTGTGCAGATACACCCAGGCAATATCCACCGCCTCTTCCAGCAATTTCGACAATGGGACTTCCATTACGCAACTCCAAAAAGAAACCCGCCGCGCCGGGGATAGGAACGCGGCGGGTCTTGAAGTGAAGCCCGGGAAGGCTTCAGCAAGAAAACAAATCACACGCCAAAGCGTTCCTGTGTACAGATTTGGACAGACTCCCTTTGTTCTCGGAGAACGAACAGGGGTCATGATTCTTCATTCAGCGAGAGATTAAGATTTCGCAATTATTGCGCCTTGCACGAAATGAACGCGAACCGGATTTCTGCGTTGCTCCCGGAGCCGCGGAGGTCGTCATGCCCAAAGACAAAATGAAGCACGACAAAATGAAGCAAGGCGTCGTTCTTGATGAAAAGGCACAGGAACAGCCACAGGATAAGAAACGCGCGCAGTCATCCGCCCAGACCGAGAACAAGGACGACGAGCTTCAACCGCTCCGGGAGAAGAGCGGCTTCTGAGCGCCGCGTTTGGCCAACGACGATGGCAGCACCGATCAGGCAGCAGACAGATCTTTCTTGAGCCTCGCGATGCGAGACTTCCTCAGATCAGGCTGGCCGATCGGCATCAGATCGCCCAAGGCTCTTCGTTCGCCAATCATCTGTACCAGTTCAGCCCGCATGGCCATGAGCCTGGTGGCGGCGTCGCTGCAGTCCTGGTCGTGAGCGATCTGCCGATGCATGGCGCGCTCGGCCTCCAGCATTTCCGCCCTTAATATACTGATTTTCTTACGAATTTTATTGATTCTGTTGTCCATGGCGAGACCCCTTGCGGTTGACCCTGAAATAGAACAAATATAGAACAGAATTGCAAGTCACAGATCGAGCCGTCCATTCAGAAATTGGAATTCCGATGACCTACGACCGCTATCCAGATCGCCTCTCTGGCCCGATGAGCCGCGGCCAGGCCAATACCCTTCGGTCCCTCGCCATCGAGGCCTATCAGCCCCGTCAGTTCGCGGAGAACCTGACCGCCGAGGAAGCCGCCAGGAGAATCGAGGCGCTTCGGCAGGAGATCGAGTTGGCAAACTCGTTCTGACCGCCGCGCGTTCGGAACTGCTTCCAAAGGCTACCCAACTCGGTTCCGACTTTGCGTTTTCCGAACGGCACGATGACCGCTGCGCATGGGTGCTTAGGCCGCACCCAGGACGCCTCGCTGAATGAACCTTCCGCAGGATCTCAAGACAGATTTATTGGCTGGAGGATTTGAGGGACTTCAGCGATTAGCTCAGCGCCGCCAAGCGAATATATTCCGCTTGAGCGGCGTTGTTGTCTGAACTTTATGCGGGTTCGCGCGTCTTATAGAGGAAGCCGCTGATCTCCCCCCAGATCCCCCGCTTCCCAAGAAAACCCCGCTTCCCCCAGGCGGGGTTTTCGCTTTTTGTTTCCCGCCGCGGAGCTTCAAACTCCGGGATCTCGAAACACTGGAATGTCAGATTCTGGGATACGGCATGATTAGATCGCGACCGGCAGCTCGGGAGCGCGCGATATGCAGCTTCCTAGAAATAAAAACCAACCCGGTCAGCCAGATGCCTGATGATCGCTTTTAACGCCAGGAAATAACGACCATCGGCAAACTCAGTATCGATTATATATAATGCCAAAAGAGCGACGACCACAGTTCCTATGATTCGCATCATCTAATCCATCCTCGATGGAAAAGCGTGGCGAGATCTAATCGTTTGCCGCACCTGAATCGCAATCGCCGGCAAGCGCGACCAACCGCCGCATCCACGCCTGCGCAGGCGACGCCAACACATTCGGGAACTTCGCCTGATGTCAGGCCGTTGCGGCCTTGCAGGTTTTTGCCAATAGCCATGAGCAAATTGACGGCCGGGATCAATCCGACAAGGGCGCGGGCCCAGCAACGCGAAGGTCAGCAAACGTTTCGCGGCGTCCTCCTCATCGCGGCGACATTCGCCGCGTTTTTTTTCAATCGGCTCGCGATGATTTCGTGAGCCTCGCTGCTCTGTACGCGCCTGCCGCTACCTCCGATGCGACTCCCCCTCACGCTCAAATTCTTCGCAATCAAGCGCGCATCGGACGCGTAACCGCTCATCCAAGATCTCGCGCGCCTTAATCAGGTTCCAATGACACGGTGTCGCCATCCCACGACACGATATGGCCTCCGTTATTTCACTGGCACATCCGGCTAAGCGTCAAAACTGCTCACTAGCGTCAAGCGATGTCTGAGCAGGGGATCAGCGAAAATATCGTCGGCGTGAGTGGCGACGGACGCGACCGGCGAACCGGATCGGCGATCGCGCAACGTGCAGCGATCGCGGCTGTGCTGAGCTTGTCGCTGTGCGCCTTCACGCAGCCTTCCTATGCGGGATCGGATGACGAGAACCTCTTGCCGCCGCTCGGCCACACGCAGTTCTACGCCCGATATCCGTGCGACCGCACCTCCAGCCGGAACATTGCGAGCATTCCCTTCGGGGAACGTTGGCCGCAGTTGAATTTCATCAACGAGGTGATCAACGCCGTCATCGCCCCCAAGCCCGGAGACCCGGCGGTCGATTCCGATTGGTTGATTGGCCCCGCCGAGGGCAATTGCAACGACTATGCGGTCACCAAGCGTCACCTGCTGCTGGAAGCAGGTTGGCCGGCGTCTGCGTTACTTCTGGCGGAAGTCGTGCGGGTCACTACCGGAGAACATCACCTCATCCTGGTCGTCAGGGGCACGAACTCGGATTTTGTGCTCGATAACCTCAGGCCCTTCATCGTCAGCTTGGCCGAAACGCGCGACGACTATCTCTGGGTTCGCGTCCAATCCGCCCAGGATCCCCGATTTTGGACCGTGTCATTCTCTGGCTTGCGCTAAATTCTAGCCGTGACGTCGACCACCGTGTGAATTATTTGCCTTTGGCCATCTGCATGCCCGCGCCGATCGCGCCCATCGCGGCGCCAAACAGCGCAGCGTAATTCATGATCAATACCGACTGGCTCAAGGCCTCACCGGGCGCGACCAGGCTGTAAACGCACCATATTCCGACCAGGACGCACAGGATCAATTGAGTCTTGCTGTTGGCCATTTGCCCTCCGCTTTCCTTTTAGACGAAGCGCAGCGGCTTTCGGTTCAAACGGCGTGCATTCCCTTGATCGTGTCCAGCACCGGCAGCAGGTGCTTGAGAAATTCCAGCGGGTTCTCGCTCATCGGGAAATGGCCGAGGCCCTGCATGATGACGACTTCGCTGCCGGGAATGCTGCTCGCCACCGCAAGCGTTTCTTCCGGCGTGCAGGAATAATCATACTCGCCCGATAGCAGAAACAGCGGACAACGACTGGTGTCGATCTCAGCGACGTGGCCCCTGATGTCGCCATCGAGCTTGTAGAAATACAGATCCCCCTTGAACACGCCCGGACCGCCCTGCATGTAGTGCCACAGCGTTTCCCAGCGATCGCCGTCAGGCGCGTCGGGGCCGACCAGGCCCGACACGATGGCGGCGCTGACTTCGCCGCCGTGAACATCGGGCCGGTGCAGGAAATTCAAATCGTAATAGGGATCGACATGCGCGCCGGCCTGCAGGCCGATGATGGCCCTGAAGCGTTCGGGATGTTCGAGCGCCATATGCAACGCGATGCGTCCGCCGATCGAGCAGCCAATCAGGATCGGACGATTGAGTTCGAGCGCGGTCATGATCTCCAGGATCATGCCGGTGTATTGCGCCGAGGTGAGCTGATATTCCTCATTGTGCCAACCCGACGGCGGCGACGACTTGCCATGCCAGGGCATATCGAACGCGATCACGCGATGCCCCGCGGTCACCCGCGCGTCGTTCATCAGCGCGCGGTATTGCCGCCCATCGGCGCCGGCGGTGTGCAGGCAAAGCAGCGGCGTGCCCTCGCCGGCTTCCTCGACATAGATGCGATGTTTGCGCCCGAACAGATCGAGATGCATGTAGCGGCCGATCACCGGCTCGAACCGCGGGCTCATGCCGTAGCTCCGCTCGCGGCTTCGCTTGCAATTCCTTGCGGACGCAGCTTGGCGAGCACCTCCTTGAAGTAGCGCAGGTTCGCCATGAAAACTTGCAGGTCACCTTCGGCCTTGAGCGCGCGTCGCTTGATCAGCGCCATCAGGTCGTTGGATCCGGGCGGCGGCCGGCTGGTCCAGAATTTTGCCCATTCCTCTTCGCTGGCGCGCAGCGCGAACGACGAGGACGGCATCACGAACGGCCCCGACGTGACCGAGACGACGCGGCCTTCGAAGATCGCGATCAGCCACGCGGTCCGGCCGACTTCCAGCAGGAAGGTCGTGGTGAGATACCGGCCGCGCCGAACCAGCATTTCATCGGCATTGACCCGTTGTTTCAGTGCCTCGATCACTCGACGCCTCCCAAATATCAGCGCCGGCCCGGCGCCTGAGCGCGGCCTTCGGCTGTTTTGCGCCATGATGAGGGGATTAGGCGCGGCGTCAACCGAGCCAGACGCAGACCAGCGTCAGGTTCGCCACACAGGCCCCCAGCAGCGCCACCGACAATGCGATGGGCAGGCGTTCAGAGGAGGTTTGAAGGATCGTTCGCGTCATGGGCAAAACATCGGGCGATTCTACCCGGGGAGTCTCGACCTATATTTTTCCGAGGATTCAGGACTCGTTTACGACTCAGGACTCCGCGCCTCGCGTCGGGCACTCCCAGGCCAAATTGGGGCCCGAATCTGCCCCCAGAAATCTCCTGCAAATTCACTTGCCCGTGAAGCGGCCCGCCGCACGGGCCTGAAACCCCGCCCCGCCCCGCGCGTTGGACTGGATTAACGGAGCCAAGCATGCCCTACGCGCTGTTTTGCAGTGAAGCCCGGCTGAGCAAGACCTATCCGACCGAGGCGGACGTTTGGAAACTCGCCCAGCGCAGCGGCTTGGTCGTCGACGCGGTCTCCGACCAGGAAAAGCCCGCGCCACGGCCGTTGCTGGATAATGACTACGAGATCCGGCCCTGCCAGCCGGAGCCCCAGGAAGATCCGGCCCAAAACAAGGCCGAGGCCGAGCAAGAGGCCGAGCTCGAATTCAAGCTCAGCGCGTGAGGACGCGCGGCGTATCCCGGAAGTAGCTTGAACGGGAGATGCCCGGCTTTCGCCGAGGCCTGCGGACCGGTCTCGAAGACTAGCCCTTCGAAAATCGGCCCTACGGAGTCGCCACCGCGAGCGATGCCTGCTCGGCGGAGAGCGTCACGCAAACCTTCCGGCGATGCAGCCCCCGGATGGCGCCGGTCACCTTCAGGACTTTTCCGGACGAACACGAGGCATCCTGCACGAAGACGACCTCGTAGGGGGCGAGCACCAGGGGCTCGGATTTCAGGATGGTCTGGGCAAAACACGGTGGGGAAACCGCAACCGCGGAGAAAATCAGCCCTAACGCCACAGTACGCATATTCGTTGTCCACCAGCCCGCCGCAGCACAATAACACCCACGCGACGAAGTTCCGATGACGGCCGCAAAATTTTTTGGCTGGATATCTTGGACACTATCTTGGACGACGCGGACGCCCGCACCGGCCAATTCGAACAGCAAGGCTGCCGAACAGAAAGGCCGGCGGGAGCGCCGCCGGCCTTGTTTCACAGAAGCGTAAATCTTTTATGGCGGGCGAAGCCCGAAACCGGTTCTGATTCAATCAGAACCAGTCAGATGCTAATAGCGCGCGGCAACCGGGCCGCCCCAGCCAAAGCGGTAGTTGATACCGGCCTTGACGGTGTGCTCGTCATCCCGGAAGCGGGTGCCGACGACATCAGCCGGGCCGCCGGTGAAGGTGTTGCTGCCAAAGTTGTAATATTGGTACTCGACCTTCGCCGACCAGTTGGGCGCGAACATGTATTCGAGGCCGGCGCCGACGGTGTAGCCATCCTTGTGGTTGCCGTCCGTGCTGAATGCCACCGGAACGCCGCCGCTGGTCGCGGTAATATTCGAGTTGTCGCGCCAGGCGTAGCCGCCCTTGGCGTATAGCAGCGTCGGACCCCAGGTGTAGCCGAGCCGGCCGGTGACCGAACCGAGCTGGTCGCTGTTGGAGGTCACGAGCGTGCCGCTACCCGGAAACAGCACCCCGCCATTGTTGCTGTTGGTGAGCCAGCTGTACTGGGCTTCGGCACCGATCACCCAATTGGTCGCGAACTGATAGTCGAAGCCGCCTTGCACGCCGCCCAGGAACCGGCCGTCGCTGCCCTGCAGGCTGTTGTCGCCCGCGAACGCACCGCCGACATGGCCGCCGATATAGAAACCGGTCCAATTATACACCGCCTCTGGTGGCGTATAGGGCGGGGCCTTGGTGTAGGGGCGCGCGGGCAAATCGGCGGCGAATGCCGGAGCCGCGAATGCGATCATCGCGGCGGCGCCAAGTAGAAGCTTCTTCATGATGTTCCCCATTACTGTGCTCGTGACATCAATCAAACAACGTGGCCTCAATTTGGTTGCTTCGCGGCGCTGCCGGTCACCTTTGTTTCCCGACTGTGTCGGTCGAGCAACGGCGGCATTTTGTTCCAGTAACCCGCAATTTTCTTGCAGGTTTTTGCCGACAATCGGCCGCTTCTGCCCATTAATATGTTTACCAGGACGCGTTCCGGTTCAGGGCTCGCCGAAAAGTGATCGGAGCGTTACAGCGCCCGGCGGCCGCCGAAATTGCGGGACACGCCGACCCGCGTTAGCGCGTCAGCTTTTCAAGTTCCGGGAACGCTGCATAGCTGGACCCGGCGCAGAGTTCGCCGGCTTTCTCCACCACACGGTCGAGCCTGCCATCGACATAGACGACGGCCCGCTCGCGCGCGTCACGATAATTGCCGTCGGAATCGCGCGTGGAAAACCGCAGGCAACTGACATAACGCAGCCGCCCCCCGACGGTCCGCTGCACCGGTTCGGCAATCACGGCGTCACGAATGCCGACGGGATCGTTGAGGTAGGTCTTCAGGAGCGCCAGCAGTTGGGGACGGTAGTCGTTCGGGTACGGCTGGTTGGCGCCGCTGCGATCGTCGGTGTAGCTGATGTTGCGCGTGTCATCGCTGGCGGCACAGGCCGCAAGACAAGCCGCAAGTCCTGCGCCCAGCAGCAGGATCGCCGCAAATCTTGCCGATATCCCCCATCCCGACTTCAAGCGTAACTCGTCTTTCGGCGGTTTGCGCCTGCAAACCCTAGAAGCAAACCCTAGAACATGATCCGGCGAAATGGAATTCGTCTCGTCAGTTCGTCTGCCGGCCGTCACAGCAGTACCGGCCCGCAGCCATTGGGGAAGCAATGGCGTGCGGGCCGGCTCTCAAATCCGCTGACGTGGCCGGGCAATGTGGATCGAGCCGCGCCTGCGGACCGATATCAACCGCGCTTGATGGCGGTCTTGACGTGCTTGACCGTGACCTTCGAGAACGGGTGCGACTTGTTGGCGAAGTGCTTGTGGCTCACATGCTTGTAGCTCACGTGCTTGTGGAAGCGATGATGGCGGTGATGATGCCGGCCCATGCTGGCATTGGCATTCAGCACGCTCGGCTTCATCTTGACGGCGTTGATGACGGGAGCCTGGGCGGTCTTCGCAACCGGCGCGGGGGTGTTTTTGGCAATACCGGCCGCCATCGCGGGCGCGGCAAGAACGGAGATGGCGAGCAGCGCGGCGGAAATGGTCTTGAACATGGGTATCTCCTTAGGGATCCTACGGCGGCCGGTCGGATGGCCGGGCTCGTTGATCATGGTGCGACCCTAATGGTCCGGCGCTGAACCCATCCTGAAGCGCGGCGATGGACTTCGTTCATCTGGATGACTTCCTGGTCATGTTCCGGCCCGGATGCCGTCTCACGGTGCGCGCGATTGACGCCAATAATTTCGCTGTCACGGGAATGTTTTGCTGCCTCGGCTGTTCATGTTCTCAGGCTTGGATGTAGGATCATCACACCGAAAACCGGGAGATACGCATGCGCACATCTGCGACGAAGTTTTTTATGCTCGCCATGATTACCATGGCGCTGGCCGCCGCCCCCGTGATCAAGGCCTATGCCGCAGGCGGCGATAATCCGGCACCGCCGCCGCCGTCGTCGGATGGCAAGGGCAAGGCCAAGAAGAAGGACAGAAGCTCGAGCCTGGATGATCCGCGCTTCCTCGCGGGCTATCACACCGCCTACAGCACCATCTATGACCACCACGACTACGCCGCCGCGATCGACCAGTTGAAGGCGCTCGGTCACGACGATCGTGCCGATGTCGCCAACTTGATCGGCTATTCCTATCGCAAGCTCGGTGATTACAAGGTTTCGCAGATCTGGTACGAGCGCGCGCTCAAGGCCGATCCGAACCATGTCCGGACCTGGCAGTATTACGGACTGTGGCAGCTTGAACAGGGCAATCGCGAACAGGCCGAGTATCACCTGAACAAGATCGCCTCGATCGCCGGCACCGACAGCGCGGAATATCGCTCGCTGGCTGCGGCACTGGAAAAGCCGCCGGGCACCGGTCTGGTTTACTGAACCAGCCGTCGAGAGCTGCAACAAGTCTCGCAATGAGGTCATCCTGATTTCAAATGCGGTTTCGCGATCCCGCGGCGCAATGCGCCCGGGTTTGCTTAAAAAAGTCCGCCCTCTCGAAATAGAGGGCGCAGGGAAGACCGGGTGCGCGCCGCACCCGCGGTCTCGCGTGCAAAGGCAGTAAAAAAAGCGCACACGAGCATACAGGTTCAGCGGAAGCAGTCCGGCCTTCCCTGCGCGATGGTTTTACGGCTTATAGCGTGCTCTCCCTGGCGACCGGCTTTATTGCCACCATCGCTGCGCAAAAAAGCTTCCGCACAACTTGACGCCAGCATCGGGGCGTCAGGACCACACGACTTCGCCGTCCGCTTTAGCGCTGTTCGTCAAGAGCGCCTCCGCGTCCACCGCATCCCGCCCCACGTCCGTGACGATCGCGAAACGCCCCTCGTTTGGGACGGGATGGCGGAGAATAAGCCGGTGATTTGGGTCGCATGTGAAGCGGATTATTTTTCGCGCGGCGACTGGACAGGGCAAATCAGCTTGAAATGGCGACAGAAATTAGGCTGCACGCGCAGGTGTCGAAGGCCACCCGGTAGCCTGCTTGAGCCAACCGATCGCGCGAAAGCGCGCGCCATGACGGGCTTTCAGACATGCTAAGTAGCTTGGCTAGCGCGTAGTGGGTCGATAGGTCATGATCTCCGCTCATCGTCCCGGTGCAGCGCCTGCAGTATCTCGCGTGCATGAAGGGAAGAAATGATCGAGACGTGGCACGCTGCATCCTTTTACTCAGCGGGCCTGGAGCTTCGTCGTTAACCTTCCGGCGCCCTCCGCACGGTCGTCCGGGTCCTCTGGGGCGCGCGGAAATGCGGGGACCGCGCGACCGCAGCATATTTCGGATTGTCATTTTTCGGCTTGCGTAGCCGCTAACCGGGGCGGCGGGCTTTGAGGATATTTGCAATCGCGCATTCCGCTTCAATTTTATGCGGTTGGTACACAATGGCGGTGCGCGATGTGTCGCATGTCGAATAAGGAAGCCGTGATCTTCATGTGTTGGAACGCCGGGGCACGAGGTTAGACTGCGCACCATCGCGGCGGTGCTGACCGGCGCGGTTGGATTGGAGGCGGCCCATGAAAACCATCGTGGACGAAGCCGGTGAGATCATCGCCAAAGCAACGGATGACCATATTCTAGTCGGGGGCCACCACCGCCTCGCGGTGGCGGCCAGCCTCGGTAAAAGACTGTTCTGGCGAGATACCGGCGAACCTGTGAAGCTTGATCTCTTCTTCAAGCATCATGGAAGTTCTCTTCGACATACAGCCTGAGCCGCTCGCCGAGCGTGTTATTCGAGTACATCGATGCCGATGACTTCACCATCGGCTTCGAGCACCATAGGCCAACGGCGTCGCGCCGCTCAGTAGTTCGGGCAAACCCAGTTGCCGTAGGCGTCGTAGCCGCAGCCGCTGCGGTAGTAGGCCCCCGTCGCGGCTGCGCCGACCGCGGCCGCGCCCACTGCCGCCGCACCGACACCGTATCCGCGATAGCCGTAGCCGCGATAGCCGTAGCGCCCGCCGCGCACAGCGACAGCGCCGCCCCGATATCCCCGAGCAGCGACAGCGCCGCCCCGGGGTCCTCGAACCGCGACCGCGCCGCCGCGGTAGCCTCCCGCTCGCACGCCACCGCGGGCGAAGGCGTAATCAGGGAAGGAAGTAACCAGCAGCATGGCTGCGGCTGCCGAAGCGATGAGAATTCGACGCAACATTAGCGCTTCTCCTTCTTCGAGAGAGGAAAGCCGCGGACACCTGCACATCGCACCGAACCGCGGGCTGTCCGAAGCCTCGCTCGCGGGAGCTTCGCGCTCTTGACTTGGATCAAACAAACCACGTTCATCTACGTGAACGCGATCCATGGAACGTTAACGGCATACGCTCGCACCGTCTTTGGCCTTCTCGCGCGATTTGATCGCCGGTTCCGCGATCGGCATCACCCACCCTCAAAGGCAATTTATTCAGCAGGGCGGCAATATCGGCATCCGGCCGGATCGATCGGAGCGGCGAGCGGCGCGAATGCGCCACACAGCACGTGGGGCGGATTAGCGAAGCATAATCCGCCCTTGTACTACGCGCTTGCTCACTCGACGATCTGTGGCATCGCAGAAGGCGCACCGAGCAGCGGCCGGCGGAAAACTTCGGCGCAGACAACACCCGCGAGCGCAACACTGCCGCCGATCACATGGTAGGAGCGCACCGGTTCGCCGAGCAGGGTAATGGCGCCGACCGCGGTGAGGACCGGCAACAGATTCATGAAGACCGCGCAGCGGTTGGGCCCGAGGATTTGAACGCCACGGACCCACAGGAACGGAAGAACGACCGAAGCCAGGCCGCCGGCATAGGCGATAAGCGGCAGCGTCTCGGCGTTCAGCGAGCGCATCGGCGCTGGTGTCGCAAGGAATGCCGGGAACATAATCGTCAGGGCGCAGATCGCCTGCATGTAGGTCGATTGCCAGCTGGCAACGGGGAGGTCCCAGCGCTTCAGCAGCACGCCATAGAGTGCATAGATCAGCGCAGCCAAGAACATCAAGGGATCGCCGAGGTGAACGCCATTTCGCGCCAGCGCGGCTGGATCGCCTGCGCTGACAAGGTAGGCGAGCCCGACAAGCGACAGGATGCCGCCGCCGACCATCCCGACTGTCGGGGCGTCCCTTAGCAATACCGCGCTCAATGCGACCGTGAGCAGCGGCGTCAACGCCGTGAAGACAGCCATGTTCGTCGCGGTGGTGGTTTCAGCTGCGAGATAGGACAGGCTCTGAAACAGGCACATCGCCAGAAAGCCGAGAATGGCGAATTGCCCAAGATGGGCCCAGAGAACGGAGCGATTTCGCCATGCAGGCACAGCGACGAACGTGCTCATCAAAAGAACTGCGAGCAACAGTCGATAGAAGGTGATCGCCTCCGGCCCGATCGTGTGCGCGGACATTCGGGAAACAATGACGTTTCCGGACCAGAGGACGATGGCGACGAAGGGGTAAAGAAAAGCCAGTTTGTTCTTCATGATGATACCCGTGAGCTCCCTTTGACACTCACGACTATCGCTTTGACGTTCGTCCGTATCACTCTACAGTGAACATAACTGTAGAGATTGGGACATGCAGAGCGACCCGACCCGGAAACATCTCGATTTCCACGATACCCAACGCGCAATGGCGGCGATGGAGGTCAACTATCCTGATGGGAGCTCGACAGGATGGCACTCCCATCCACGTGGTCAGCTCCTTTACGCAATCGAAGGCGTGATGATTGTGCGATCTGCGGAAGGATCGTGGGTCGTGCCACCGAACCGCGGGCTCTGGCTGGCGGCCGGACTGCAACACGAAGTGAAGATGTCGGGTGAGGTCAAGATTCGAACCGTTTTCATCGACGCGACGACGATCCGCCCACTTCCCGCAAAGAGCTGCGTCATCGAGGTGTCGCCGCTCCTGCGCGAACTCATCGTCGCCGCTGTTCGGGTTCCGCTCGACTATCAGGACGGTAGCCGTGGAGATCGCCTTATGCGCGTGCTCGTGGACGAGCTGCAGGAATCAGACGTACTGCCGCTGCACCTTCCCGTGCCGGGAGATGCTCGCATCAAGCTGATCTGCGAGGCAATCACCGAGCGCCCATCCGACACCTCGACGGCGGCCCAATGGGCCGAGCACCTTAAGGTGACAGCCAAGACCGTCCATCGACTGTTCGTCAGGGAGACCGGCATGACCTTTGCGCAATGGCGCGAACAAGCACGGCTTCTGTTCGCACTCCGCAGGCTAGCGAACGGCGAGCGGATTATCGATGTCGCTTTCGATTGCGGCTATGCAAGCCAGAGCGCGTTCACAGCGATGTTCCGGCGACATTTTGGCAAGCCGCCATCTGAATTTTACCGCTAGTTGAGATGGATGACTGAAGCCCGTAGGGCGAATTAGCGCAGCGTAATCCGCCACTCAAATACTATATCATCCCATCGCCACGTCCGTGCGAAAGACTGGGCTGGCGACAGCGAAACAGGCGGAGATTTCCGGCGAACGATGGGGATCTCACGAGCTCGGCTCGGAATCGCGGATTACGCCTTCGGCTAATCCACCCTACGCGCTCTCGCTTCAGCCGAACCACGGCAGTCTACAAAAAAAGCCCCGGACGGAGCCGGGGCTTTTAGTTTTGCTGGAGACGAGGGAAATCAGTAGCGCGGCGCGTACCCGCCGCCGTAGCCGCCGAAGCGGTAGTTAACCCGCACAGTGACCATATCCACGTCCTGGCTGATCCGGTCATTGAGTACGGCTGCAAGGCGCGGATCGGCCACGGAGAAGGAGTTGTTCGCATTCCCCATCCACAGATGGTCGTATTCAACACCGACCGACCAGTTGGGTGCGAAGCCATACTCATAGCCGACGCCCACTGTGCCGCCCCAGCGCGTGTTACTTGCCGAGAACAGACCGAGCCCGGTGATGTTGTCGAATACATCAAGGTGATTGCTGGTCACGGCTGCGCCGCCCTTCACGTAGAGTAATGACGCGTTCCACGCCCAGCCGATCTGGCCGGTGAAGAGGCCGATGCCGTCGGTTTTCGCTGTGGTTGAGAGCGTCGGATTGAGCAGACTGACGCGCGTGTTGCGGAGGTTGGCCCAATCGCCTTGTGCTTCCAATCCGAACACAAACTGATTGGTTTGCCAGCGATACCCGATCTGCCCGCCGACAACGCCGCCGGACCGATCACCGCAACCGCTCGCGACTGTTCCTACAGCCGTGACGAAATCGACGCAGCTGTGGCTTTGGCCCCAACCGCCGTTGGCGCCGATGTAGAAGCCGCTCCAGTCATAGATCATCGGAAGCGGCGCGGGCGGCGGTGCCTTTACAGCCATGTCAGCAGCTAAAGCGGGCGTAGCCAAACTCATAGCCACGGCTGCGGAAATCACGAATTTCTTCATAAACCCCTCCAATCCCGTTGGCTCCGACGGAGCGCATAACAACTATTGCGTTTGCCCAAATCGGTGAGACGATAGATGGAACGCACGATAAGCCGCGTGCCAAAATGGCAACACTCAATGAAAATCCACGGTGAATCGGAGCTTATTTAGCGTTTCGAGCCTTACTGCTCTTCGCTGCTGGTGGGCTCAATTCACCCGGCAAGCCAATTTGCAACATCGTGGAAAAGGATCAGTCGCTTGGGGGACTGGGGATTGATCGTGCCAGCAAATACGACCAGCCCCTCTTCCAGTTTCACACGGGCGAATATCTTGGCTTCGGCTTCGGTCGCAAATGTTCGCGTTTCACGGGGGCTGCGCTCTTTCTTCGACAGCAGACCGCGTTTACGGATTTCGAAAGTTACATACCAAGTAGGGCCCACCGCGACCTCGACCTAAATCATCGAGACAATGGTGGCATGGGTCGGATCCGCCGACTTTTGATCTAAGTCAAGACGAGCACTACAGTTGAAGATTGTGCGTAGTGCACCATGCACGCGGCGTGCACTTCGCATCGACGTCGATCGGCCGGCACGATCCTTGGGGGTTGTGCCGGTTTTATTTTGTCGGATAACATTCAAATAAATACCGGGCTGAATTTCAGAGATCGCTTCCCCTCCCCGACATATTGGTGTGCCAATGGAGCCATGGCTGCAATACGCGATGGACTACGTCCGCGACTGGCTCGAATTTCAGATGCGGGCATCGCAACAGCCCGGCTGCATGATTGCCATCAGCCATCGCGGCAAGGTCGTCTTCGAACATGCTTTCGGTAGCGCCAATCTCGATACCGGCGAGAAGCTGACGCCACGCCACCGCTTTCGGATCGCGTCGCATTCGAAGAGTTTTACCGCGGCCGGAATCATGAAGCTTCGCGAGCGCCGCAGGCTGCGGCTGGATGATCCGATCGGGCAATATGTGACGGGCCTGCATCGGCGTGTTGCCGAAGCGACCATCGCGCAATTGCTTTCACACAGCGCCGGCCTCACCCGTGACGGCGCCGATGCCGGCCAGTTCGTCGACCGAAGGGCTTATCTCAATCAGAAGGAGCTGATGGCCGACCTGCAGCGGCCTCCCGTGATCGAGTCCGGCAGCCGGCTCAAATATTCCAACCACGGATTTGGCTTGCTGGGCCTCGCGATCGAGACGATCACCGGCGAGCCCTATCGCGGCTGGATCGCGCGCGAGATCGTCGCAGCCACCGGCCTGCGCGAGACCACGCCCGACATGCCGCTCGCCAAGGGCGTTCCGTTCGCGCGGGGGCATACGCCGAGGCTTCCGCTCGACCGCCGCCTCGTCATATCAGGCGATAATTCGGCGCACGCCATGGCGCCAGCCGCAGGCTTTGTCAGCACCGCGGCCGACGTTGCGCGTTTCTTCGCGCAACTGGCGCCCAATGCGAAGCGAAGCGTGCTGTCCACCGCAAGCCGCCGCGAGATGACCCGAAAGCATTGGCGCAATCCGCATGCCAGCCTGGAGGGCTATTACGGCTTTGGCACCATGAGCGGCAACACCGGCGGCTGGGACTGGTTCGGCCATACCGGAGGTTTTCAGGGCTATATCTCGCGCACCTGCGTCGTGCCCGCTCGCGAGCTTGCAATCACCATCCTGACCAATTCCACCGACGGCTGGGCCGGATTGTGGCTCGATGGCGCGATCCATATCCTGCGCGCATTCGCAACGCGCGGCGCGCCGAACCGGCGCGTTCGCGACTGGACCGGTCGCTGGTGGAGCCAATGGGGTGCGGTAGATCTGGTGCCGATCGGAAATATCGTGATCGCCGCCGTTCCCGGCGCGATCAATCCCTTCATGGATACGTCGGAGCTCGAAATCTCCGGCCGCGATGCCGGCAATATCCGGGTCGCGGCCGGCTACGGCAGCCACGGCGAACCGATACGCCGTATCCGCAACAAGGCAGGCGCGGTTACCGATATCTGGCTCGCGGGCTCCAACCTGAAGCCGGAAAAAATCCTGAGCGCGGAGATCGCGCGCCGCTACGCACCACGCAAGCGGCGCCTCACATCCTGAACACGAGGCTATCGCATATGGCGTTTGTCGATGCGGTCATAGTCTAGCACACGCTCTCCGTAGGTCGTCCCTGCGAACGCAGGGACCCATAACCCCTGGCTTCGAAAATAGAAGAGGACATCCGACACAGCGGCCAAACGAAAATCCTCGCCGTATGGGTCCCTGCGTTCGCAGGAACGACGCGTTGAGAGGACCGCGAGAGAACGAAAATTTCATGCGCGCAGCGCAGAAAATTCCGGATGCGCCTGCCCTCTGAACGCAGGCCCCCGCGCAAGACTTCGCGCCGCCCTACTTCATCAGCGCCTGCACTTCCGTCCTGAACGCCTGGCGCGAGGCGTCGCGCGAATAGAACATGTGTCCGCCGGGATAGACCACGAGCTTGACGCGCGCAGGTGAGCCGAATGTCGGCATCTGGTCGAGTAAAATCCGGGTGCCGAAATACGGCGTCGCGAGATCGAACAGGCCGTGCCCGACCAGCAATTTCAGCTTGGGATCGAGCGCGAGTATTTCGCGCAATTGGGACGTCAACTCGACCGGGCTGTTGCCGCGGCCGAAGTCCCAGGCCTTGATGACCGCGCCCGACAGCAGATGGTAGGAGCCGTCCGGCCGCCAGTTCAGTTTGCGCGTGGTGAGGTCGACCACCGCGCTGGTCAGCGGCGCGGTCAGGGGATCGCCGGACGGATCGCTGAAATGAAAGAAGCTGGAATCGGGATAGGGATCGAACCCCATCACCGACGCGTCATAACGGCCAGTCACCTTGCCGTCCTTGCGATCGAATTCCCTGCGGAATTCCATCGTATCGAAGCGGCCCGCGAGCCGGCGGCTCACCGCCTGGTCGATCCCGGTCAGCGCAGACACCTTGTCGGCGATCCGCGTCGTCGCATCGGTGTCGGTGACGCCCTTGACGAGATCGGTCAGGAATTCGCCGCCCGCGTAGCGCTCGACATCGGCCATGTCGGCAAGGGTGACGGCGCCTTTGCTCTCACGCGCGACCGCGGCCATGGTGGGAAGGCTTGCGACATATTGCAGGATGCTCGAGCCGCCCAACTCGCGATAGTCGAGCGCCGGAGACAGCAAGATCAAACCCTTGATGCCGACGCCCTGGTTCATCTGCAACTCGCGAACGATCTTCGGCCCGCGAATGCCGCCATAGCTTTCGCCGGTGAGATATTTCGGCGACAGCAGGCGATTGTATTTTTCCAGCCAGCGGCGGATCGTCACCGCCAGCGAATTGACATCGCCTTCGGTCGAGAAGAAGCGCTTGCGTACGTCGTCGCCGGTCGCGACGAAACGGCTGTAGCCGGTGCCGACGGGATCGATGAAGACGAGATCAGTAAAATCGAGCCAGGTCTCGGCATTGGGCTGCAGATCGGGCGACGCCGATGACACCCCCGCATCGCCATTGATCGGCAACCGCCAGGGGCCGGCAATACCGAGTTGCAGATAGGCCGAAGCCGCCCCTGGACCGCCGTTAAAGAGGAAGGTCACCGGACGGGTCGCCGGATCAGCGCCATCGAGCTGGTAGGATGTATAGGCGATATCGGCCTGCGGTTCGCCCTTGTCATCGAACAGCCGGATCGACCCCGCGGTCGCCGAGAAGGCGAGCGAGCGTCCCGGAAGCGCCAGGGTTTGCTTGGTGGTGACATCCGGCGGCAGGCGATGTTGTTCGGCCGCGGCCGGTGACGTCGGCGTATTACTGCTACGCCCGCCTTTTTCTCCGAGCTTCTGGTCGCCTGATTTCTGGGCTGATGGAGCCGCGGCCGGCTGCTCCGGCGCCGCATCCTGCGCGCGGGCACCGATGGTGGGGGAGAAGGCCAGCGAGAACACCAGAGCCGCAAGCACCAGGCGCAGATCGCGAGGTGCCGCGAAAGATCCGGCCATATTCAAAGATCTGGCCATATTGATTGCCTTCCCTGTTTCAAGCCGGTTTTCAGCGGTCCATTGCCGACGGCCGCATTTTCTAGCCCAAAACTGCGACAGGTTGACCCGCTGCGCAAGCTCACCCGCGGAGAGTTGATCCTGTG
Source organism: uncultured Alphaproteobacteria bacterium (assembly GCA_963738105.1). Lineage (GTDB taxonomy): Bacteria > Pseudomonadota > Alphaproteobacteria > Rhizobiales > Xanthobacteraceae > Bradyrhizobium. The sequence goes on from CAVTWC010000044.1 coordinate 103,546, forward strand.
CCGGAGGCGCCGCGCAATAACCCTGATATTGCCAACCCTGAGATTTCTTGGCGCCCGGCCATCTCGACAAAGCCGGCAGAGGTCGTATAGACGACCCCAGCGCACCCGCTCCCATCCGCGCCAGCACGAGCCCGCGATTTAAATGACCAGCCCCCAGCGATATGACCGGATCGCCTTCGTTGCGAGCGCCAGCGCGGAAGCGCAGCAGGCGCTGGCGGAATTGTCGGAGATGTACGGCAATCACGATCCTGCCGGCGCCGACGTCGTGGTGGCGCTCGGCGGTGACGGATTGATGCTGCAAACGCTGCATCGTCACATGCATTCGGGCAAGCCGATCTACGGCATGCACCGCGGCACCGTCGGCTTCCTGATGAACGAGTACTCGACCCACGACCTGCACGCCCGGCTGGCGGCGGCGCGGGAATCCGTGATCCATCCGCTGTTGATGCGCGCCACCGACGTTCACGGCCAGGTGCATCTGCACCACGCCATCAACGAAGTCGCGCTGTTCCGCCAGACCCATCAGGCCGCGCGCCTGCGCATCCTGATCGACGAGCGCGAGCGCATGGCGGAGCTGATCGCCGACGGCATCCTGGTGGCGACGCCGGCGGGATCGACCGCCTATAATCTCTCCGCGCAGGGGCCGATCCTCCCGATCAACGCAGCCCTGCTGGCGCTGACGCCGATCAGTGCATTCCGTCCGCGGCGCTGGCGCGGCGCCCTGCTCCCCAATACGGCGTTCGTCGTCATCGAGGTGCTCGAAGGCGACAAGCGCCCGGTCGCGGCGGTCGCCGACCACGACGAGGCGCGCGATGTCCGCCGCGTCGAAGTGCTGTCCGACAAGACCATCTCGATGCGGATGCTGTTCGACCCCGGCCACAGCCTGGAAGAGCGCATTTTGAGCGAACAATTCGGCCATTGATCGCAACCGCCGGCCGGCCTTTTCGCCGAGGCAAAGGCTCGTCCGGACACTGGATCGCAACCATTCGTTAACGCGCGCGGGATATGGTTAACGCGGAGTATACCGAGCCGTTCGGTATGTGCTTAGAGCCGCGCCATGTTCCGCATCGATTTCAACAAGCTGCGATTTCTCGTGTGCGACGACAATCCGCATATGCGGCGCATCCTGCGCACGCTGCTGCACTCGTTCGGCGCGCGCGAAGTCTATAAATCCGAGGACGGCGCCACCGCGCTGGAAATGTACACCCACTACGTTCCCGACATCGTCATCACCGACTGGTCGATGCCGATCTTCGACGGTCTCGAACTGGCGCAGATGATCCGGCAGCCAGAATCCAAGGGCAACCCCTACGCGCCCATCATCATGTTGACAGGACACTCCGAGAAGCGCCGCGTCACCGTGGCGCGCGACGCCGGCGTCACCGAATTTCTCGCCAAACCGATCTCGGCCAAGGGGCTGTATCAGCGCATTCTCAACGTGGTCGCCAACCCGCGCCCGTTCATCAAGACCAAGACCTATTTCGGTCCGGACCGCCGGCGCAACACCGCCACCGCCTATATCGGTCCCGAGCGGCGCGTCGGCGGCGAGATGGAAGTGATGCAGCAGCCTTCGCTGCTCGACAAAGCCAGAACTCCCCTGTAGCGCCGGAGCAATTCACATGGCGAGAGAAAAGCCCGCAGCGCCGCAGATCGAAGCCTTCGCCGATCACTACGTGATCACGCAGCCCAACCCGCTGCGCAAGGTATTGCGGCGCGTCGCCGACAAGGATCTCGACGATCCGGTGGCGCGCGCCGAGAAGGCCCTCGCCGGCCTGTCAGGCGAATTCAAGAACTGGATGACGGTCGAAAGCGACCGCCTCACAACGGCTTACGCCGCGACCCTCAAGCACGGGTTTACCAAGGACAATTGCGAAGAGCTGTTTCACGCCGCGCATGACATCAAGGGCGATGCGGCTACGTTCGGCTTTCCTTCCGCAGGTGCCGCGGCCGACAGCCTGTGCCGGATCATCGAGCACGCGCCCGATCTCGGCAAGGTGCCGGCGCAACTGATCGCGCATCACATCAACGCCATTCAGGCCATCGTGCGCGAGCGCACCAAGCTCGACACGGTGAGCACCGCGAACGAACTGAGCCGGCAATTGCGCGGCATCGCCGACGAATACCTCACCTACGCCAACCGCAACCGCCCCGAGCATCTCGAAGCGATCCTGGCCCCGAGCATCGTGCCGGCGGAGTAGTATGCGCGTCGTCCCTGCGAACGCAGGGACCCATAACCCCTGGCGGTTATGTTGAAGCGGAACGGTTCAACGTTTTTCAGATCACTGACGACACGGCGTATGGGTCCCTGCGTTCGCAGGGACGACCCGAGAATTTATCGGCAACTAAGCCGCGATCAAATCATCCGGCATCATTGCGATAGCGTCCTCGGCCATCAGTTCGTCGCAGAACATGCGGGCCTCTTCCCGCGCCAACTCGGTCGCGAACCGCCGCAGCAGGATCAATAGCGGCTCGGCGGTTTTCGGATCGGTCTCGCACTGCGTCAGCACGCGCTCGACCATCCGGCGCCGCAATCGCGCAGCGCCGCCGGGCGTGTCGACGAAGCCGATTTCATGATTGACTTCGAGCGCCACCCGGAACGCCGCAAAAGTCGATTCCGGCAATCCGGCGCGCGTCAGCAACGCCTGCAGGCTGGCGCCGCCGCGATCGTGCAGCAATGCGGAGACCCGGGCCGGCGGCAGGCCGGACAATTCCGCCAGCGCGTAATCGAACAGTTCGAGATTGCCCGACAGCAACGCCCGCAGGATCAGTCCCGCGGTCAACTGGCCGGTGGCGCGCAGATGCTGCACCAGGCCGCTCATGTCATCGCCGCGCGAAACGGCTGCGATGTTCACCGTCGAGCGTTCACGCGCCTCGCCGGCGATCCGCACCGCGCGATCGGCGCTGAGCCAGTTACGGGCGACAACGAATTGCGCCAGCGTATCCGATAATTTGGCGACCAGCGCGACCCGTGTTGCCGCGGGCAGATCTTCCATCACCAGCATCGATTCCCGGATCGCGGCGAGATGGCCGTGGCGCTCGACGATGCGATCCCACGAAAACGCCGGCAGTTCGGCGCAGGCGTTCTCGATCAGCTCCAATGCCGCCGAAGCGGTGCCGACTTCGGCGATCGCCGCACATACCGACGGCGGCAGGTTGACGCGGCGGGCGATCGCGCATTGCGTCTCGCAACTGCCGGTCGCGATCAGGTCGACGAGGTCGGCGTCGATCAGAAGCGGTGAATGTTCGAGCACCGGAAGCGCCACCGACGGCTGATCCAGCGACAGCGCCTGCACGATGGCGCCCGGCGCCTCGGTGCTGCGCGCAAATACTTCCGCCATGGCCTGGCGCACCAAGGGGGACGGATCGTCGAGCAGCATCAGCAGCGCGCCCTCGGCGGCTGCACGATCCTCCTCGGTCAAATCCGAGATGATCCAGGCCCGCGCCAGAGATCGCGTAGCCTCTGCCCGCTCGCCTGCGGGAGCGGTCCTAACCCAACTAATGAACTGCCGAACGATCATGGTCCTGCCGGCTTACGCAACTTGAGACGACACCGTGACGCGATGCCACTGTCATACAAAATAAACCACGACGCTTAACAAAGCGTTCACCATAAACGACTGGTTTTATTGACGTTTTGTTAAGGGTGCCGGCGCCTTGGCCGTGCCAGCAGGAATTTAGCATGAGGTCAGTCGGGTGCGCGTGATCGGCATAAGGCGACCGCCGTCAGATCGACGGCGGCGCTTGCGGGCGCGCAACGAAAACGGCAGGCTGCTGATCTCAGCGCTTCTTCTTTGCCGATTTTTTCGCCGACTTCCTTGCTGATTTTTTCACTGATTTTTTCGCTGGTTTTTTCTTGGCGGCCTTTTTCTTCACCGCCGCCTTACTGTTTGCAGCGGCCTTTTTTGCAGGCTTCTTCTTTTTGGCCGCCTTTCTTTTTGCCGGCGACTTCTTTCTCGCCGCGGCGGCCTTGTGGCGTGCCGGTTTGCGGACCGGTGGCGCAACATTGGGAGACGGCTGATGTGCCGGCACTGCGCTTGGCGGCTGCGGCGTCGTGGTGGCGCCCGCGACAGGCTGATGCGATCCCAACCAGAACTAAATCTCGGCGAGGTCCTCGCCAGTGAGATAGCCGCTTTGCCACGCATCATTGTCGACAAGACCGTGCCAGACCTTCGGATCCTGCCGATGCGCCTCGACATAGGCGTTCCACCGGTACGCCTGATAGATCGCAATGATGTTGGCGGCATAGGCCGCGGCGAGCGGCGCATTGCCCTCGACGATCATCAGATTGTCGTCGTTGGCGGTCGATGCCTTGTAGCCGAGGTTATGCGAGCCGGTCATCACGACGGGATGGTCGCCGAACGGATCGATCACGATGACCTTGCTGTGAATGTGGACGCCGGCTCCGAGAATTTCCGTGGCCCAGTCGTGAAACACATCTTTGATGTTCTTGGGCACCATCAACTCGTAACCGAGGTGCTGCGGCGGTTGAGTGCCGCCGTTGAACAGCGTGACGGGCGTGCCTGATGACGGATCGAGCGCCGCGTGGGTCGAGGGCTTGGCCGCCGCCTTGCCGGCCAAACTCCGTGGTGAGATTGGCAATCTCCTGGTTGACGACCCCGCGGATATAGAGACCGCCGTCGAAATTGGCGGTGCCCTGATGGTGCCGGAACAGGATGTTTTGCAGCAACGTCCATTTCTCTTCGGGCTTGCCGGGCGCAACGAATACGCCGGGATTGAAGAACAGGAACAGGATGCCCTGCCTGGCGCCGTTGATCAGGGTGCGCGCATAGTCGAGATCCTGCCCGGCGCTGGTCGGCGCGAACCATTGGGTGATGCGGCCGCCGTCGACATTGAACGTCTTCGACGTCGAATTGGCCTTCGCCAGAACAGGCGGATAGGCGTTGCCGGCATCCTTGATCAGATTCCATTCGGCGAGAAAATCCGCCGCCAGATCGGCATCTTGACGATGATGCCATTATTGGCCTGCGTGCAAGGCCGGTCATGGTCCAGTTGGTGCTTCCGGAGAGAACGCGCTGCGGCGTGCCCCTGGCATCGCAGAACACCACGAACTTGTTGTGCGCAAAGTGATTGCCGGAGACGAGGCGATCGTGCAGATCGACGATCGGCGCAATTCGGCGCGCACGGCCTTGTTCTCATCATTGGCCGGCGGCTTGAAGGCGCCGTTGGCCAGCACCAGATGGCATTTCTTGCCAAGCGACTTCAGCGCGGCAATCAATTCGGGATCGTTGAGTTCGTACAACGCCGCATAGATCTCGCCGCCGTTGTTCTTCACGTCGTCGAGCAGCGCCAGAATCTGCGGCCGCAGCAGCCCGCTCAATGCGTTGCGAAGCGCGTTACCCGGCGGGTGGTATCGGCAATCAGATCGGCGATTTTCGGGTTCTTGCCGAGTGCAGCAAGCGCACGCGATACCCATTGCGCCGACACGATACCCTTGTTGAAAAAAGCCGACACGTTCGGCGATGCCTGGCCGGAGATCGTCATTGGCGTCGTCAAGGCGCTGGCATCCGCGGTCGAGAGCTGCAGGTGATCCTTGTCCGGCCCCACCACCGGGATAACAGAATATTGCACGACGTCGCCGGGCTTGACGCCGTAGTCCCACCACATGAAACGCTGCAGCGCGAACTTCCAGGGTCGGCGGGATCCAGTTTGTCGGCGTCGGAAAATCCAACAAATCCGTGCAAATAGGTTTTGGTGCCGTCGTTGCTCGTCCGCTGGATCGTGAAGCCGCGGCATTGCGGGATTGGCTTGCCGTCACTTGGCAGCCATACGAGGCAAGTATGATCACCGTTGTCGTAGACTTTTACGTCGATGGACATGGGCCAACTCCTGTCGCTGATGACACAAGCTTCGCCGCAATTCTATCGATCTATCGAAGATTGCACAATATCTACAACACACGCAT
>CAVTWC010000045.1:0-4542 GCA_963738105.1 uncultured Alphaproteobacteria bacterium
AACCAGTTCGGCCGCCGCAAACAGGCGCCCGAATCTCGTGACCTGATCTTCGATCCCGCTCGAACGAAGCAGGTGCCACATCATGCTTTGATTGCTGGTCAGCACCGGCATGCCGCAGAGCTGTTCCAGCCGGGCGATGACCGGCGCCGACTTGATCGCTGTGCAACTGATCAGGCAGGCGTCGGCCTCCCGGCTGACTTTCTCGCCTGCCCAGTCGAGGATAGCTTCCGGCTGCAACGTCGCCATCTCGGTGTTGGTGTCGATGCCGAGATTGGCGCCGCCGACGACGGTAAAGCCGCTCGCTTCCAGAAAGTCGATTTCGCGCCGGTGCACGTCGTCGATATAGGGCGTCAGCAAACATACCGTCTTGGCTTTCATCTGCGCGAGCGCGCTCACGATCGCTTCCGCTGTCGTGAAGCAATCGATCCCCGACGCGGCCTCGATCCGCTCGCGGATGCCGTGGGCCAGATCAGGCGCGAAGGTCGACACTGCGGTACAATGGAACACGATGCGATCGACCTGGGCGTCGGCTAATAATTCCGAGGCGGCTTCGAGGCGATCCAGCATCCGCATCAGTTCCGGCTTCGAGCTGCCGCGCAGCGACAATCGCGTCACCAGCAGCGACGTCCCCGCCGCCTGCATCGCACGCAGTTCCGGTTCGGCGACCGAATTGCCGGATGGAAGCAGGATGCCGGCACGCAGCCGCGCGCCGTAGTCGATTTCGGGGGCGGCGGACGTGACCATCGGGTTAGGCTCCGGATGCCTGCAACGCCGCGACATCGCGTTGCGCTTCGTGCAGATAGCCGCGATTGATGTAATCGGCCGCCGAGGATTTGACGCGATTGGGAACGGCGCGGATCAGCGAGCTGATCTCGATCAGCGCCTGTACGGCGGCGTTACTGGCATCGCCGTCGCGCGGGAAGATCGTATCGGTGGTGTATTCGTCCCAGGCGCGCTCTGCATAATTCTCGGTGATGCCGGTCTCTGCCATGGCGATCGGCGTGACGCCGGCCCGATTGGCAAAGAACCAATGATGGGCGCGCACAAACGCGCGCATGAACTTGCGCATCGTGTCCCGATTTGCGCTCGCCCATCGGCTATCGACATTCAGCGAAGTGAACTGAAAATCCGGAACTTCCTGCCGCGGCTCGCACAGGCTCGGAAAGCCCTGATCGATCGCCATGTAATTCAGCGGCGCGCCTTGCAGGCCGGCGTCGATTTCGCCGGATTGCAACAACTCCCACCGCGCCAGGATCGGCCCGACCGCCCGCATGGCATAGTCGCGCGGATATTCGAGGCCGCGCGCCGACAACAACTTCATCACCAGCGATGAACTGCCGGCTTCGATCGAGGACACGCCGACGGTCTTGCCGCGCAGATCTTCGACCGTCCTGATGTTCTTTCCGGTCACGAAGGAGAACGGCAGCTTGTTGACATTGCCGCCGACGATTTCGAGGAAACCGCCCGCCTCGCTGTCGAGCACGACGTGTTCGGTGATGCCGTAGCCAAGCTGGGCGCGGCCGTCGCGAATCCGATGGGTGACCTCGTCGACCCCCTCATAGAGCTCGATCGCGACGTCGAGGCCTTCCGCCTCGAACAGGCCGCGGTGCTGCGCGATCCAGATCGGAAGATTGAAGTAGTTGCGCGAGACCGCGGTGAAGGTGAGTTTTGTCATGATCTGCTCCGTCAAATCGCTTTTTCAGATCCGCTGTTCAGATCGGCTTGGCGGCGCGATCGCCGATCCCGCCATCGGGCTCCGCCGAGAGCCGGATCGGAGCCTGCGCGCCCGAGATGATCACGACCGCGCCGCCCAACAGCAAGACACCTGCGATCAAGAAGGCTCCCGAGTAACCGCCGGTCGCCGCGACTACATAGCCGGTAACGATGGGGGCTGCGGTGCCGAACAGATTGCCGCCCATGATCAACAGGCTGGTCGCCACGCCGTTGTAGCGGCCATCGGTCATCAGATCCGCCGTCAGCGCGATGTTCATCGCCATCGCGGTCGCGACGCAGGCGAGTGAAATGCTGATCAGCGAGACGATCAGCCAGATCGACTCGACGAACGGCGTCGCCAGAATGACCGATGACAGCAGCAGCAGCGCTGCGATCACCTTGCGCCGGTCGCTGTTCACTGCACCCCACCGCTTCAACAGCCGGTCGCTGAGCCAGCCGAGACCGATGCCGAGCACCGCCGCGACGCCGTAAGGTATTGCTGAAAACAAACCGGTCTTCAGCACATCCATGCCGCGGGTCGCCGCCAGATAGCTCGGCAGCCAGGTCATGAACAGATAGAGCGTGTAGCCCGCGCAGCCCTGGGTCAGCGCCAGCGACCACATCGAGGGACTCTTCAACAGGCCCTTCAGCGCCGCGCCCTGGGTCATGCCGCCCGCCGATGGCGCTGCGATTGCACCACGTTCCCTGAGGATCAGGTCGCGTTCGGCGCTGCCGAGCCAGGACACTCGTTCGGGACGGTCATAGAACGCAAACCATACGACGGCGAGCACGAGGCCCGCCGCGCCCGTGATGTAGAACGACTCGCGCCAGCCATAGGTTACGATCAGCGCGCCGACCACGACCGAGCCGACGCAGAGCCCGGCATGGGCGCCGCTATTGAGGAAGGCCGACGCGACGCCGCGTTCGCTTTCCGGCGCCCATTCGCGGATGATCTTGCCGCCCGCCGGGTAGCTGGCGGATTCACCGATCCCCAGTAACAGCCGCGAGGCAAACAGTGAGCTATAGGTGGTCGACAATCCGGTCCAGATGCCGGCGAGCGACCACAGGCCGAGCGTGCTGTAGGTGACGGCACGGCCGCCGAAGCGGTCCGCCAACAGGCCCATCGGGATCAGGCAAACCAGATAGGTCCAGAGAAATGCGGAGAAGATGTAGCCCATGTCGATCGGCGACAGCCCGTAATTCTCGGCGATCGACTTTGCCGCCACCGAGAGGTTCACCCGGTCGAGGTAATTGATGAACATCAACACGAACAAGCCGGCGTAGACGAGATATCGCTTCTGAATGGCCATGGCATTTCCCGCTATCATTTTGTTTTTGATTACGGGGCCCACCATTTCACAGGCGACCGATAAATAAAGCTCATATTCCTCATATCGAATATGAACTTAATTCATCTTCGCCTCGAAGTTATCTCGAATTGCTCGGCGATCAGGCCGCGCAGCCAGGCGTGTCCGGGATCAAGCGCCACCCGCGTATGCCATTCCAGATCGATCGAAAACGTTACGTCATCGAGTGGAAACGACACCGCCACACAGGACAGCGGGCTGTCGCGATCGCGGGCCCAACGCGCCGGAATAGCGGCGACCAGGTCGGTTTTACTGACGATATGCCGGGCGTCCCGCCAGCTCGGTACCTGGAACACGATGTGCCGGTGAAACCCGCGCACCTTCAGCGCGTCGTCGATGACATTGGTGCCGATGGTGCCCGCGACCTTGACGTGAGATAGCGACGCATAAAACGGCAGCGTCATCTTCTTGCGGGAGGCCGGGTTGGTCTTGCGCATCAGCACGACAAACCGTTCCTCCACCACGCGCAATCGCTGCCGGCCGCTGCGGCCGCCGGAGGTCCCCGGCCCGATGTGAATTTCGTCGCCGATCACCTCGTCCTCGCGCGGATCGCCGGTGAAATGCGCGGCATTGATGCGGATGCCGGGCGCCTGCTCGCGCAATTTCGGGCACAGCCGTTGCAGCAGATAGCTCGAAACATATTCGGAGATTCGCAGCGTGAACGAGCGCTCCGCGGTCGCTGGGTCGAAGGTCGCCGATTTATCGACGGTGCGCTCGATCTGCTCCAGCGCCGTGCGTGTGGCATCCGATATCTCGATGGCCCGGAGCGTGGGTTCCATTCCATCGGGAGATCGAACGAAAAGCTCGTCGTCGAAGGTGGCGCGCAGTCGCCGCAGGGCATGGCTGACCGCGGACTGCGTAAGGCCCATCCGCAAGGCGGCCTTGGAAACGCTGCGCTCGGCGACCAGCGCCTCCAGCGTCACCAGCAAATTGAGGTCAACCGTTCTCAGACGCATGGCGGATCAAGCCTTCAAAGGAAAATGGAAGCAGTGGCGATGGCCCATCAAGGACCGGACCGCGGGAGTTGTCGAGGGCGCTCAAACGGCCGCGGTAAGGTTGACTGGTTAGGTTAAGACCCGACTTCGATTGCGCCGCGCGCGCCGATCGTTACCGTGCGAAGTCAGGATATTTCCGTCCGGATTTGCATAAAGCCACGATGTTTGCCGAAAGCCGAGACTCATTTCGAATGTTGGGACTGAATCCGAAGCCCAGTTGGGCCGAGGTCTGGCACCTGTGGAAAGTTTTTGTTCCGCGGCGGTCGATTACAGGGCAATTGCTGATGGGCCAGGTCTGGCGCCGTCACGACGGCCGAAGCTGGATCTACAAGGAATTCACCGAATATGATGGGTGAAAACCGGATCGGCGGCTGCGCACGTGGTTGTGCTCTGCGGACGCCGCGCGCGCGCCACGCGTAACTCTCGCTAGTTCTTCGAGCTGAATAGCCATTCACTCGGCCGGCGCA
>CAVTWC010000046.1:0-36935 GCA_963738105.1 uncultured Alphaproteobacteria bacterium
GCCTTCAAATATTCGGTCGCGCGCTGCTCGAAGAAGTTAGCGCGCGCGACCAGTTCTCGGCGTCGATCACACGGTCGTAGATCGATTACTGCTCCTTCTTGAACAAATCCTGGAAGATGAGCTGGCCCCAAGTGCGGCCGCGTGCGTGCACCAGCGCGCCACCCTCGTTGAGCTTTCCCAGCTTGACGGGTGCGAACCCGAGTTGTTTGGCCAAGGCCGCCACGGGAGCGGTCGCGTCCTCGTCGTCGCTCGACAGAAAGACGACCCGGTGGCCGCCCTCGACGATCGGATCGGCAGCCAGGGTGGCCGCAATCAGGTGATTGAAACCTTTCACGAGCTTGGCGCCGGTGAACGCCTTCGCGACGAAGGCGGAGGACGGGAGGCCGTCCAGCTCTTCAAGGGGAACTCAAACGCGTTCATCGCGTCGATGACCGTCTTGCCTTTCCAGCTCGGCAGGGCCTTCGCAACCTCGCGATGCTCCCCGAACGGGACCGCCAAGATGATTGTGTCGGCCTCGAGTGCATCCCGCAGCGACTTGGCGACGACCGTGGGTCCAATCGCCCGAGCCTGCGGCGCCAACGCCTCGGGCGGCCGGCGGCTCGCGACGGCCACGTCGATGTTTTTACGGGCGAAGGCGTGGGCGAGGGCCTGGCCTACCGCGCCGAATCCTACAATCGCATAGCTCATAATGCTTCTCCGATCCGTGTTTTGATTCCCCGGCCTTCAGATGGCCGAGAAGCCGCCGTCGACAGACAACTCCACCCCATTCACGAAGCTCGAATCGTCTGAAGCAAGAAACAGCGCGACCGCCGCAATTTCCTCAGGACGACCCATCTTTCCCCGCGGGATCAGGGATTCGAACATCCGCTTCGCCTCCTCGGTGAGAACTTGGTCCTGCATCGGTGTGGCGATCGGCCCCGGGCTCAGCACGTTCACCCGGATATTCCTGCCCTTCAGTTCGTTGAGCCAAGTGCGTGCGAATGAGTGCAACGCCGCCTTGCTCGCCGCATACACGCCGTAACCAGGAAAACCTTTCACCGAAGCAACTGACCCGGTCATGAAGATCGATCCGCCATCGTTGAACAGCGGCAACGCCTTCTGAACCGTAAACAGCGTGCCGCGCGTATTCAGGCCGAAGGTCGCATCGAAATGCTGCTCGGTAATCTCGCCCAGTGGGACGGCTTCGCCCGTGCCGGCGCTCGCGTACAGGACGTCGATCTTGCCCTTTTCCCGCTTGACCGTGTCGAACAGGCGGTCGAGGTCGTCGAGATTGGCCGCGTCGCCGCGCACGCCGGTCACGTTCCGGCCAATCAGCTTGACGGCCTCGTCGAGCGCCTCCTGCCTCCGGCCCGTGATGAAAACATAGGCGCCTTCTTCAACGAACCGCTTGGCGCTCGCCAGCGCCATGCCGCTCGATCCACCCGTGATGACTGCAACCTTACCCTCAAGCTTTCCCATGACTTCTCCTTTCGTGGTGTCGGGACAGCATCTGCCCCCGAGAACCTCGACATGGGTCTGCCGGCGTCAGGCGTTGAGTGCGGAAGCGCGCACATCGGTGGTGCGAAATCGATCCGGCTGGACGACTGACGCCAGCCGCGACGATCGGTGTCCGCCGTTCGGAATTGGGCCGCGCTTGTCGGCATAGGCTATGATGACCGCGCGACATACTGCTGTTCGATGTGTTAGATACGGGCTTTGGAAGGCGCACCGCGCGGTGCCGGATTGCACCATGATCGACTGGGATGACGTTCGCTACTTTCTTGCCGTCGCGCGCGGAGGCTCGGTGCGGGCTGCCGCCGAGCGCCTCGGTGTGAACCACGCGACCGTGCTGCGACGCATCGCCCAGCTCGAGGAACGCCTCGGGGTGCACATGTTCGAAAAGCTGCCTTCGGGCTACCGCCTGACGGCTGCGGGCGAGGAGGTCCTCGAGTTCGCGGACCAGATGGAAGCGTCGTCGCACCTGCTGGAGACGCGCGTCTTCGGGCGCGACCAGAGCGTGCGCGGGCTTCTGCGGGTGACGCTGGCGCCGCCCCTCGCGACACACCTGCTCATGCCGGACTTCGCCGATTTCGCGCGTCTGCATCCGGACATCGAGATGGAAATCTTGTCGTCCGGCGAGCTGGCAAATCTGACCAACCGAGAGGCCGACGTCGCGATCCGCGTCGTCTACGACCGCAAAACCCTGCCGCTCAATCTTCACGGCCTGAAGGGACCGGAGCTGTTCGGCGGCGTCTACATGTCCCGCGATCGACTAGCCGCGTGGCGTGCGGGCGCGCCTGATCCCATCCGGTGGATCGTCATAAGCATTCATGGAATCCCGGACTGGGCCCGCGAGGGTGAGGTTCGCACCACGGGGGTTCCGTTCAGGACCACGGACGCCGAGGCGCAGATCGTTGCTGTACGGCAAGGGCTCGGGATGACGACACTGCCGTGCTTCGTCGGAGATGCCGACCCCCTGCTGGTGAGGGTGCCGGGTACCGACCTGCACATGTACGGAACGCTCTGGCTTCTCACACAGGGGGAGACACGCAAGACGAAGCGCGTGCGGCTCTTCACGGAGTTCGTATCCCGCAGGCTCGCCGCGTACGCTCCGCTTCTCGCGGGGCTGTCCATATCGCGCGACTGACGCGCGGCAGGTCGCCGGCGACGCTTGCCGTAATCCGGTCGGAAGCCGAGCTGCGATCGCTCCAAGCGACATCGCGGTCAATCCCTCGCGCTGGAAAGATTTGCCTCGATAGATCGATGCGTTACTCATGCTTCAGAACAATCGAGTGGGAGTAGGGGGGCAGGTCGCCTGCGTTTTATTTTCCGGAGAGCTGTCGCCCAAGGACTGAATAGGTTTCCGGAAAGGCCGCGCTGAAAAGCTATGGGATTTGGAATATTCATTCATCGCTCAAGATCAATTCTACGAATACATTCTCAGCTGAACAATATCAATTTCCCAGTCAGTATCTGCGTCGCGTTGAGACTTGCGTCGGAGATCGGATAATCGACACTATGAGCCGCGCAAGGTCGCGGAGACGCGAGGATACTTTGCAATCGCAAAGGTCCGGGAAATCATTCCCGACCCTGGCGCCTCCGGCATGTATCTCGCCTTCATCGAATCCGGGGAAGCGATCTCGATTTTCCAAATCCAGTCCCTTTCAACGGAGTTGCGGGACCAATCGAGGAAGGCGTTCTCAATGACCAAGGAAGGATTTCCGGACGCGCTCAATCGGCAGTCCGTGCTCTCTCTCCGTAGCGACTTTAACAGAATAGTAGGTCTCGGTTTCGAGGAAAGTGTACCTTATTGCCGCGGGTTGACGAGAACGTGTCGTCCGCTGGTTTTGAAGGAGCAGGCGCCGTTTCAATTTGATCAGCTGCGCGACCGCATAAGCGTCACCGTATCGAGGATTATACGCGATAGAGTTTCCGTCGCGTAGTGCTGCGCGCGTACGATGAGCGCTGCGCCATCACAGGTCTAAAGCTCATCAATGGGAGAGGGCGGGCCGAAGTCGCTGCGGCGCATATCCGTGGGTCGAAGCGAGCGGGCCGGATTCGTCAGCAACGGGATTGCCCTTTCGGGCACGGCACATTGGATATCGACCGTGGTCTTCTCAGTTCGGCCGACGACCTCGAAATATTGGTCTCTCGACAGACAAACGATCCAGAGAGTGTGCGATCGATAATTAATAGATCTGGCCGCGCACTTGCGCCGCAACGTATTTCGGATCGCCCACATCCGCATTTCTTGGAATGGCACCGTGAGCACTGCTCAAGCGATGAGGCGCGAGGCGTAAACCACCAAATCGTTTCATCGAGTCGGTCTATCGATGGCGGGGCACGCTTTCGCTAACCCGCCGTATGGTTGGAAATAGCCCGTTCGCGCTGGCTCTACCGAGGAACGGTTAGTCGGCCATCACGTGGCGTTGTGCCGAACATGGTTTTGTAAGCGCGGCTGAATGCGGCCTCGAACTCATATCCGACCGCGTGGGCAACCTTGGCCACCGGCAGGTTTGAACTTCGCAGCAAATCGAAAGCCATTCCAAGACGCCAGCGATGAAGATAGCGCAAGGGTGGCTCTCCGACCGTTGCCAGGAACATCTCCGCAAATCGCGAGCGCGACATGCCGGCGACCGATGCCAGAGCTTCGACCGACCAGTTCCTGGCGGGATCACGATGGATTGCGGCGACCGCGCGGCTGACCCGCGCATCGGCAAGCGCCCCGATCCAGCCTTGACGGCTCCCGAGCGATTTCGCCCACGTCCTGATACAGCGGATGATCAGCACATCGATCACGCGGGAGATCATCAGCGCGGCGCCAGGCTCCTGGGCGGCCTGTTCAATGGGCAGGAATTGCGCGACATCACGGATCAGCAGGGCGGACTGATCGGCATCCTTCGCGATGTAAATGACTTCGGGCAGCAACCCCAATAATGGCGAGACACCACCTTTGTTCTCGAACTGAAAGGTGGCGCTGATGGTTCGTGCCGCGATCGAACCCTGACCGTGTTTGATCACCGGGATAGTTGCGCCGGAAGCCACGATCTCAAGCGGCGCTTCCGTCGTGGCGTCGGCTCGGCCACCGTCGCTGAGCCGGTATCGCGTAGGGTGAGGAAACACCGCGATATCGCCCGCGGAAAGTTTCAAGGGCTCGTGGCCGTCGACGGCGAGGCGGATTTCGCCGTCCTGAACCACGTGGATGCAGGCGGGACCTTGCTGGAATTCGACGTTGAAGCCGGATCGAAATTCGGTCGTCAGCAGCCGCTCGCCGTGGAGCTGAACGAACCTGAGAACGTCGGAGAGCAGATCGACCTGCGGCTGAGAATCGGACGCTGGGGCAAGAACTCCGTCGTTGGTGTCATGGGGTTTCACGGCGAACGCCCTATTTTGCTGCCCAAGCGAGTTCGAGAGCAGGGCCGTAGCATACTTGAATTTGGATCGCGGGATACAAATCCCGAGGTCCATTCGCCAAGGCAATTGAAAAGGCACCTGAAAAGAACCGCGACTTGCCGAAACGCCGGCCATCCCCGGACCCGCGTCGGCCAACTTATCAGGAACCAGCTATGCGAAATCTTCTCCTCTCAGCCGCTGCCGCGCTTTTTGCCGGAACGACACTAGCCGCCCCGGTCCACGCCGCTGAACCGCCGAAGGGCGCAGCTCACAACATTGTGCTCGTGCACGGCGCCTTCGTCGATCAGACCAGTTGGCAGCCCGTTGCCGATATCCTCTCGAAAAAAGGCTACAACGTCACGCTCGTCGAAAACCCGCTCACCTCGCTCGCGGCTGACGTCGATGCCACCAAACAGGCGCTCGCCAAGCAAGATGGCAAGACAGTTCTCGTCGGCCATTCATGGGGTGGCGTGGTCATCACGGAGGCCGGCAACGATCCCAAGGTTTCCGCGCTGGTCTATGTCTCCGCGTTCGCGCCCAACGTCGGCGAATCGCTTGCGTCGCTCTCCAAGAGCGGGCCGCCAACCGAGGGCGGCAAGGCAATCCATCCCGACGACAAGGGCAACCTTTACATCGACCCCAAAATATTTCCTTCGGTCGTCGCGGCTGACCTTCCTCCGGAGATAGCCGCGCACCTGGCTGAATCCCAGCTTCCGTTGAATTTTGTGGCGTTCGAGACACCCGTCGATATTGCCGCCTGGCGCGACAAGCCAACGTTTTACGTGATCAGCACCAAGGACAAGCTGCTCGCACCGGAGGCCCAGAAGATGTTCGCAGCCAGGATGAAGGCTGAGACGACCGAAGTCGCTGGCAGTCATGCCTCTCTCGTGGTCCATGCCAGGGAAGTCGCTGAGGTCATTGAAAAGGCTGCACTGGTGAAGTGACGATATCGCTCCCGGCGCTTCGGTGCCGGGAGCACGAAATTTTCTCGAGCCGGGCTCAAATTGCGGTGACCGTGCACTAAACTGCTCACCTGCCGTGGGTCGAGACGCACCGCAAGCGCGCGTTCGATTGTCTGGCGAGATCGCTGTTGTGCTATCCGTCGCTCGCCCATCGTGCAGCGCCGCAACAACCCACCGCGATGATCACCCCGGCGCAAATGTGGGATGTCTGCCCAAAGACCCCATGATACGACATCGGCATCGCCTCTTTGGAGTGATCCCCGATGCCCGCTACGACCACCGCCAACCAGCAGCCCGCGCCCGCCGCTGATACCGATCCGCAAACGCTCGGCTGGATGCAGGGCTTTCCGCCGCCGCAGGATCGGACCATCACGTTCCAGGACGGTTCGTTTCGCAGCTTTCCGGAATTGCGCTGGGCCTGGAGCAACATCCGCCAGTTGGTGCCGACCGTGAATGTCTGGCGCGGGGCGGGACCTGCGTCCGTGTTGCCGCGCGAGGATCACGATATCGGCGCGTCAAAATCCGTCACGATGGACGGACGCCCGATGACGTTTACTGGAATGATCGAGGAGACTTACACCGACGGCATCGCCGTGCTCCACCGGGGCAAACTGATCTACGAGCGCTATTTCGGCGCGCTGAAGCCCCATAAGCCGCATATCGCGATGTCGGTGACGAAATCGTTCACCGGCACGCTGGCCGGCATCCTGATCGCGGAAGGCAAGATCGATCCGCAAGCTCCGATCACCGATTACGTGCCGGAGCTGAAGAGCAGTGCTTTCGGCGACGCGCGCGTGCACGAGGCGATGGATATGACTACGGGCCTCGTCTACACCGAGGTTTATACCGACAGGAATTCCGACGTGTGGGGATTGCGGCGTGCGAACGGCATGGCGCCGATCGAGCCGGGCTATGAGGGCGCAACCAACATTTTCGATTTCCTGCGTGGGCAACAGAAGCAGGGCGAGCACGGCAAGGCGTTTTCCTACAAGACCGTCAATTCCGACGTGCTGGCCTGGATCTGCCGCCGCGTCAGCGGCCTGACGCTCTCTGATTTGCTCTCCGAGTGCATCTGGATTCCGATGGGCGCGGAAGAGGACGCGCATTATCACGTCGACCGCATCGGCACCGAAAGCGGCGGTGGCGGCCTGTCGACGACGTTGCGCGATCTGGCCCGCTTCGGCGAGACGATCCGCAATCATGGCCGCTTCAACGGCCGCCAGATCGTGCCGTCCCAAGTGGTCGAGGACATCGCGCGCGGCGGCGATCCCGAGAAATTCAAGCCGGCCGGCTACACCACATTGCCGGGCGCGTCCTACCGCAATCAGTGGTGGGTGACGCACAACGCGCACGGCGCCTTCATGGCGCGCGGCGTTCACGGCCAGGGCATCTATATCGATCCGAAGGCCGAGATGGTGATCGCCCGTTACGCCTCGCACCCGGCCGCCGGCAACGCCGCCAACGACCCAGTGACGCTGCCGGCGTACATGGCGCTCGCAAAGGATCTGATGGCGGGAGGGTAAGGCCGCCATCGCGCGTTTGGTGCAGTTGATGTGACGAGCCGATGGCTCGTCGGTCAAAATCGGCAGTCGAAGGCGTCATCTATTGTCTGGTTGCGAAGACGCCCGCCGCCATTGGAGTACAAACATGATCTGGCCTTTCAAGAAGTCGAACGTTGCAGGCTCGTCGGTTACCGCCGCGGCCGCACCGCCAGTGCTGGATATGCAGCCGCCGTTTATTTCGCTGTTGATTGCCGAAGCCGGGTCGGCCTCACGAGATGGCACCAGATTCGGCGGCCAACCAATGGCGCCTCGGGATGGATTTTCCTGGCCCACATGTGCTTCGTGCCAGGCCGAAATGCAGTTCCTTGGACAGCTTCGTACCGGCGACGAACTCCTGCTTTTGTTCATGTGCCAGAGCGATCCCGGAATGTGCGATGAATGGGATGCAAACAGTGGCGGCAACAAGGCTGTCTCGGTGCGCGTCGATGGTGCCGTCTTGGCTAAGCCGGCGGACAGGAAGAACTCCATCCGGTCGACGAGCTATGCCGCGAAAATCGTTAACGTCGCGGGCGACGACTACGACAAGGCGCGCTCCGACTGGAGCGAGTTCCTCCGGGCAAGGTCAGCGTCAGGTTCTCGGTCAGGTCGGTGGTCGGCCGAGCTGGATTCAAGGCGAGGAAGTTCCGAGTTGCAACGCTTGCAATGAACCCATGTCATTTGTCGCGCAATTGGAGGAAGGTCCTGACGCTGCGACAGCGATGAACTTCGGGGGAGGCGGATGCGCCTATGTTTATCGATGCTTCTGCAACCAGAACCAGGTAAAGATCCTTTGGCAGAATTGAAGGAAGCTGCGTGTGGACCGGTACGGCGATCGCGGTTTGCGATGGGCCGGGCTTTCACAGCGCAGCCGTCGGGATTCCATTCTGTCTATTTTTCCGGATAGAGCCTGCCATCCTTGTGCACGAACCGGCCGTCGGACCACGCGCTCATCACGTCGATGTCCGAGCAGGTGGTGAGGTCGTCGGGCGCGCGTTTCGTGCGACCTTGTTGGCTCAAAAAAGCGCTATGCCAGGTATCCGAACCACGACAGGGCGGCGAACTGACTTGACCCGTCGGGCAAATCAGCAAAACCTGTCCAGTCCCGCGCGCGAAAATATTCTGCTTCCCTTTTGACCCAAATCACCGGCCTATCTTACGTTATCCCGTGCCCACCTAGAGGGGCGTTTCGCGATCGTCACGGACGTTGGGCGGGGATGCGGTGGACGCGGATGCGCTTTTGACGAACAGCGCTCGATCCGCGGACGGCGAAGTCGTGTGGTCCTGACGCCCCGGTGCTGGCGTCAAGTGGGTGATGATGCTTCGCATCACACCGGCGATGGTGACAAACAAGCCGGTCACCAAGGAGAGCACGAAGGAAACCGTTAAAACCATTGCGCAGGGAAGGCCGGACTGCTTCCGCTGAACCTGTATGCTCGTGTGCGCTTTGCTATCTGCATTTGCACGCGAGACCGCGGGTGCAGCGCGCACCCGGTCTTCCCTGCGCCCTCTTTCTTTGGGGCGGATGATTTAGCAAAACTCGGGCGCACCGTGCCGCGAGATCGGGATCGTGTGTCCGGCGGTCTTATGCGTCCGTTCTCGCCCGTGGTATCAAGTCAATCTCTTTGTGCGTTTGCGATACACGCAAGATCATCTCGTTGAGCAGGACTGCTGATGGCGCCGGTCAAGATCAATCCCGATAACGTCGTTACCTTCAAGGACTCCGAGAGCTTCTACAAGTGGCTCGGCCAGCGCCACGACAAGGAAACCGAAATCTGGATCAAGATCCACAAAGTTGGTTCGGGGATCAAATCGATCACGCCGAAACAAGCGATCGACGTCGTGCTGTGCTGGGGCTGGATCGATGGCCTCCGCAAAAGTCTCGACGATACCAGCTATCTGCAGCGCTACACGCCGCGCGCCCGGAAAAGTATCTGGAGCAAGATCAACATCGATAACGTCGCGCGGCTGATCAGGGAAGGCCGGATGACAGAACAAGGCTTGAAGGAGGTCGATCGAGCCAAGTCCGATGGTCGCTGGGCGCGCGCCTACGACGGCGGCAAGCAGATGACGATCCCCGACGATCTTCAGGCCGCTATTGATGCCGAGCCCAAGGCAAAGGCCATGCTGGCAAAACTCAGTGCGCAGAACCGTTTCGCGCTGGCCTTCCGCACCCATAACATGAAAACGGAGGCCGGACGCAGGAAGAAGATCGAGGCCTTCGTCGCCATGCTCAAGCGTGGCGAGACGATCCACCCGCAAGGCAAGAAGTGAGCTTCGAGCCGCGCTTGCAATGCCTCTCTTTTGATCGGCCAAGCCGACGAAGACCTCAGGCGCATCGTTCCGCGGGATCGCGCCTGGATACTCGATCGTTCTTTGAGAGTTGAATTGGAATTGAATGCCGCCCTCGGTTAGCTCGACCGGTCCGGCTGCTTTCAAACTATTTCAGCGGCAGGGAGGCGCGCGTCTGCTTCAGGATTTCCTTCGACAGCCGCTCGTCATCGACGAGACGCGCCAGCACCATCGCGCCGACCATGGCCGACCACGCGGCGATCCCGGCACGTCGCTTCTCATCAGTCGTCTTTCCAATCGCCTCGGCACTGAGATGATTGATCCGGCTGCGCACGGCCTCCGTCATGCTGTGCCGGAGATCGGCCGAGCCGCGCGCGGCTTCCGGTGCCCAGGCTCGAAAACAGACAGGAGGTGGCCTTGTTGTCGCGATGCCGGAGGCTGAGATAGCCGTCGGCATAATCCGCGGCCGGGCGGCGCGGGCTGGCCTTGTCGGGAGCCGGGGGCAGGGCGTGCCCGACCGCCTCCGCGATCAGCGCCTCCTTGGACGGAAAATACCCGTAGAACGCGCCGTGCGTCAGGCCGGCTTCCTTCATCACGTCGGCCACGGTGACGTCGTCGAAGCCGCGCAGCCGGAACAGCCGCGCGGCGGCGTCCAGGATTCGGGCCCGGTGCTCGGCAACCTGCTCCCTGCTCACTTTCACGTGCGTGCCTCCAAATCGTTTGACTTTATACATGACGAATATCATGAATGTAATCATGATGAGTATCATTAATAGGAGCGGTGTTATGAAGTGTCAGCCTGCGACGGTGCGTCCGTCGGCGCGATCCATGCGAGGTCTTTCGGCCGTGACCGCTGTTCTCGCCGTCCTCATGATGGTTGTCGCGGGCGGGCGGGCATCCGCCGCCGCTGACGAGACCGAGGCGCGGGCGTTCTTCACGAAATTCGTCGCCGCGCAGAATGCGCATGATGTCAACGAGGTGAAATCCATGCTCTGGGATTCGCCCGGCATGCTCTGGTTCGGACGAAACGTCGAGACCCGCGGGCGGGATGCCGTCGCCGATCGCTTCAGGGAATACTATCAAGGCACATGGCATCTCGAACCCGACATGTCGCAATTTCATGTCGCGGTGATCTCGAACGACGTGATGCAGATCCTGGTCCCGATCGTTTTCACGCGAGGCCTGCCGGGCCAGCCATCGCAGGACAACACGTTTCTGATCAGCCAGACCTTCGTTCACGACGCGAACGGCTGGCACGTCGCCTCGATCATGCCGATCGCCAACACGCAATTGAAATAGCCGACGCGCCGTCTGCTAGGCGTCGCTGTTCCGATGCGGATCGTACTTCGACAGCACGTCCTTGAGGTAATCCCGGCTTTTCCATTCCGGCGCCGGCGGCTCGTAGCCGGGCCGGGGAACGAACGGGTTGGCTGGCACTTCCGCGGTCTCGCCCATCAGGTCGGGAATGTAGCGCGGGCAGTTTGGAAAGATCTCGCAGGTGACGCGCACGACGACTTTGGCGCCATGATGCCGGGCCAGCGTTTCCGCGCTGTCGTCGATCGTTGCCTTGCCGCGGATGCGGGTGCGAAACGTCTTGCCGTCGAGGCGCACGAACAGCAGCCCGACGTTCGGGTTGCGGTGAATATTGCCGAGGGTGCGGTACATGTTGTTGCCGTCGTATTCGGGATACTCCAGCGTGTCGGGCCCGGTGATCCTGACGAAGCCGGGATCGCCCGAGCGCATCGAACAATCGACGTTGTCCTGGTAGCTCGTCGCGATGAAAAAGAATCGGGCCTCTTCGATCAGTCTGTGGTCCTGCTCCCAGAACTCGAAATGGAGCCGGTGCTTCTCGAGGCCGTCGGCGACACGGCGTCCGTCGAAACGGTCCTGCAACTCGCGCATGCCGTCGTGGTAAAAGGGAGCGCGGTCGATCGGATCGGTCATGATGGCCTCGATGCTGACATGCGGCACGTCTTGCTACTTAGCAGATCGAGGCCCGCGGCGCGACGTTTGTCCTCAGCCCCGCGACAGCTTCTCGAACCGCTTGATCAGCCGCTCGCGCTTGAGGCGGGACAGCCGCTGGATCCAGAACAGGCCGTTGAGCTGATCGATCTCATGCTGGTGGCAGACCGCGCGCAGGCCTTCGGATTCCTCGGTTTGTGGGGTGCCGTCGATGTCATGATAGCTGATCCGCACCCGCTTGTGCCGCTGGATGTCGTCATTGACGCCGGGCATCGAGACGCTGCCTTCCTGATGCCTCATCATCTCGGGCGATGCCCAGACGATCTCAGGATTGACATAAGTCCGCGCGCCGTCGACGGGATCGAGGTCGAGCACCACGACGCGCAGCGAGATGCCGATATGCGGCGCGGTGATCCCGATGCCGGGCGCGGCGTGCATCGTCTCCAGCAGGTCAGCGGCAAGGTCGCGCAGCGCGCCGTCGAACACGGTGACTGGCTGCGCTGGCCGCGCCAGCCGAGGGTCGGGATATCGGATGATGGGGCGGATGGGCATGAGCTCTGTTGAATGTCGGTGGAGGTCCTCTAGCCGGCGCTGGCCGATCGTCGCGTCCGGGCTTTGCCGCCAACCTTCGAGCGGGCCTTCACATGATCGACGAACGCACGCAGCTTCGGCATCAGTTGGCGGTGGCCCGGATAATACAGAAACACACCGGGCCCCATCGGCGCGAACGGCGCCAGCACCTGCACGAGTTTTCCGGCCTTCACGAGGCCGGTGGCGATCGGGGCAGGCACCTGCGCAAGGCCGACGCCTTCGAGCGCTGCGCCGAGCATGGTGGGAAAGTCGTTGGCGATGAGCGGGCCCGATACCGCAATCTCGATGGCGCGGCTGTTGTCGTTGAGCGACCATGGCGCGATCGCGCCGTTGGATCGACGCAAGCGCAAACATGCATGCTGGCGCAGATCGTCGGGACGTTCGGGTTTGCCGCAGCGCGCGAGATAGGCGGGGGTACCGACGATGATGAAGCGAAACGGCTGAGAGAGGCGCACCGCGATCATGTCGGCGGCGATGAACTGGCCCATCCGGACGCCGGCGTCAAACCCGCCCGCTGCAAGGTCGACCATCTCTTCGCTGGCGGCGATCTCCACCTCGACCTCGGGATATTCAGCGCAGAACGATGCGATCAGGGGCTCCAGTACGATCGGCACCACCGAGCGCGGCACCGTCAGGCGCAGCAGTCCGGCCGGCCGCTGCCCGAGATCACGCGCGACCTCGCTTGCGGCGACGAGCTCCTCGAACGCGGGCTTGGCGCGCGACAGGAAGCGGTCGCCGGCTTCGGTCAGGCCGACACTGCGCGTGGTGCGGATGAAGAGCGCGGCGCCGACCCTCGCCTCGAGCGTGCGTATCGCCTGGCTGATAGCCGAGGGCGTCACCCCGAGCTGCGCGGCCGCCTTGCGAAAACTGCGGTGCTCGGCAACGCTCAGGAACGCTTCCACGCCGTCGAGCGCGCCTTGCCGGACTGTGAAGTTCTGCTTCATGGCCCATCGACATTATCGCAACTAGTCGCGCACCGGAAGCGGCCGTAGATCTGGCCGGCACATCAGGCGCGACGCGGTTGGCCAGCGTGATGGAGGCCGCGTCAAGCAAAACCTGGAGAGATCGCATGTCACCGGAAACCCTGTTCCGTATCCATCTCGTGTTCGGCTATGTCGCGTGGCTGCTTTGCTTTGGCGTGTATATCTGGCCCAGGCTCAGATCGATGGACCGGATCGAAGCGCATCGTGCCATCGCCACGCTGCACAGCTTCCGCTTCTTCGGGCTCGTCTTCATGCTTCCCGGCGTGGTCGGCGCCAACATGCCGGCGGATTTTGCCACCTTCGCCGCTTACGCCGACTTCGCCACCGCAATCCTGGCCATGCTGGCGCTGATGACGATCAGGATACGTCCGATGTTTTGGCTGTTCGTGCTGGCCTTCAATCTCGTGGGCGCGATCGACCTTATCGTCGACTATTACCACGCCATCCAGCTTGATCTTCCGGCGCGGGCCGGGGAGTTCGGCGCTGTCTACGCGATCCCGATCATCTATGTGCCGTTGCTGATGATCACGCACATCGCCGCATTCTATCTGATGCTGCGTCCCGAGGCGAAGGCGGTTCCGGCTTTCGCCGCCGGCGCGCCGGCCGGCCTATCCTGAACCTCTCGACATCGCGGTCGAAAAAATTACTGTCCCGTCTGTATTTATGTCGGCTTCAGCCCCGCCCATTCGTCTTCCAGCCGGAGAGAGCTATTTGGGAGACCAGGAATGACCAATGCTTACTATCGCTGGGTGATCGTCGCGGCCGGCGGCGTGTTGGGCTGTGTCGCGATCGGCGGCATGTTTTCGCTGCCGGTGTTCCTGCAACCGATCGCGCGGGAGACCGGCTGGTCGGTCACCGGCGTGTCCAGCGCCATGACGATCGGGTTCCTCGCGATGGCGTGCACCAGCATGATCTGGGGCACTCTGTCCGACCGGTTCGGGCCGCTGCCGGTGGTGCTGACCGGGTCGATCGTGCTGCCGGCAAGCCTCGCGCTGGCCAGCCACGCGCCCTCGCTGCTCGCGTTTCAGATCATGTTCGGAATGATGGTCGGAGGCTCGATCTCCGCGATCTTTGCTCCAATGATGGCTTGCGTCACCGGCTGGTTCGACACCCATCGCAGCCTTGCCGTCTCGCTGGTATCGGCGGGGATGGGAATGGCGCCGTTGATCATGTCGCCGCTCGCGGCCTGGCTGGTTTCGAACCACGACTGGCGAACCTCGATGCAGGTCGTGGCCGCCGTGGTCGCCGCCGTCATGATCCCGGTCGCGCTGCTGGTGCGCCGGCCGCCGGCGCTCGACGCCGAACAATCCGCGGCAGCCGGCGATGACGCACAGCCGGCGGAGATGTCGCTGGCGCAAGCGCTGCGCTCGCCGCAATTCATCATCCTGCTCGCGACTAATTTCCTGTGCTGCGCCACGCATTCGGGTCCGATCATCCACACCGTGAGCTATGCGGTCACCTGCGGCATTCCGATGATGGCCGCCGTCACGATCTACAGCGTCGAGGGGTTGGCCGGGATGGGCGGCCGGATCGCGTTCGGCCTGCTCGGCGATCGTTTCGGTGCCAAGCGTGTGCTGGTCGCGGGCCTGTTGGCGCAGGCGTTCGGCGCGCTCGGTTACGTCTTCGTGCGCGAGCTTTCCGCGTTCTACGCCGTGGCGGCCCTGTTCGGTTTCATCTATGCCGGCACCATGCCGTTGTATTCGGTGCTGGCCCGCGAAAACTTTCCGATGCGGATGATGGGCACCGTGATCGGCGGCTCCGCGATGGCCGGCAGTCTTGGCATGGCGACCGGGCCGGTCGCCGGCGGTTTGATTTACGATACTTTTGCCAGCTACGCTTGGCTCTACATCGGTTCCTTCGCGGTGGGGCTTGGCGCGTTTCTGATAGCGTTGACGTTCAGGCCGTTTCCGAAGGATGTGACGCAGCCTGCGCCGATGCCGGCGTGACGCCGAAATCAGCCTCGCCAGGCCGACCCACGGATGACGCTGCAGAAGTTGCCGCGGTGGAAGTGTGGCTCCTTGTCGGCGATCACGTCGGCCTTGACGTTGCCGAAGGTGGTATCGGGCCTGTGCTTGATGCCGTCGTAGAACGCCTGGATAATATCTTCCTTGAAGTGCTCGGTGCGGGGATAAGCCGTGACGACAGCCTCGCGCTCGGCCTCGCTGTATTCCGGGTAGGTCAGTCCCAGCACGTCCATCTCGACGCCCGCCGTCACCAGCGCGATCACCGGGTGCATATGCTGGGGGATGCCCGGCGTGGTGTGGAGGGCGATCGCCGTCCAGACAGTGTCGATATCCGATTGCGAAATTCCATGTCCGCGCAGGAAATCTCGCGCGGCATTGGCGCCGTCAACTTCAAACCGCTCATGAGTGCTGTGCTGATGGGTCAGCCCCATGTCATGGAACATGGCGCCGGCGTAGAGCAGCTCGGGGTCGAACTTCAGCCCGCGGTGCTTTCCCGCCAGGGCGCCGAAGTAATAGACGCGGCTGGAGTGATGGAACAGCAGCGGCGTTTCCGTGTCGCGCACCAGTTCGGTGATCTCCCGGGCCAGCTTGCTGTCTGGGATCGAGACGCCTTCGACGATCAATGACATCGTATTCTCCTTGCCAAACCTGTTGGCTGAAACTAGGAGGGTATATCGATGTCTGCAATCGACGTATAACGTCAAATACAGACAAAAGCCGTCGCAAACGGACGCGGGGTGCGCAATGCCTAAAAGCAGGACGGTCGCGATCGTGGCGGTGCCGGGCGTGCAGTTGCTGGACGTCTCGGGACCGCTTGATGTCTTTGCGGAGGCGAACCTGCAGGTCGGCCGACCGGCGTATCGACTGCTCGTCCTCTCCAGCAAGCCCGGCCAAATTCGCAGTTCTTCGGGCGTTCGGTTGGCCGCCGATCACGTGATCGGTGACAGCTTTGACGAGCCGATCGACACATTGCTGATTGCCGGATGCCCCAATGCCGCGGACGATCGTCACGCGCCGGCGATTCTCGATTGGCTGCGCCGAACCGCGCCACGAACCCGGCGCTTCGGATCGGTTTGCAGTGGCGCGTTTCTGCTCGCCGCAGCCGGCTTGCTGAACGGCCGCCGTGTGACGACGCATTGGGCCGTCGCCCGGCAGCTTGCGGAGCGATATCCCGAAGTCAAAGTCGATGAGGACGCCATACACGTCAGGGACGGCAAGATTCGCACCGCCGCCGGCGTCACCGCCGGGCTGGATCTCGCTCTCGCCCTTGTCGAGGAAGATTTGGGACGCGATGTTGCCATGCGGATTGCGAGCCAGCTCGTCATGTTCTTCAAGCGTCCCGGCGGGCAGCTGCAGTTTAGCCGCAAAGGCGAGGCTGCGCCCCTGGGCCGGTCCGCGCTTCAGGAAATCCAGCGCTGGGTAGCGGCCAATCCCGGTCTCGATCACAGCGTGGCCAACCTCGCTCAGCGGATGGAACTGAGCCCCCGGCATTTCGCCAGATTGTTTCGCGACGAAGTCGGGATGACGCCTGCGGCCTGGGTCGAGGCTGCACGGGTGACCTCCGCTCGCGCCATGCTGGAAGATGGAGGGGATAGTCCGAAGCAGGTCGCGGCGCGATGCGGCTTTGCGGATGCCGACGTCCTGCGCCGCGCCTTCATTCGCCAGATCGGTGTCACGCCCGCGGAATACCGCAAGCGGCATGCGAGATTGTCCGATGGATAGATAAGAGGGGGTAGCCAATGCCCGTCAGACAAGTTCGCCGTTCTGGTTCGGCTGAAGCAACTTCATTCCCAACTGTCGATCTTGATGTCGTTGGGGTAGGGGGCGCCCTTGCCGGTTTCGAGCAGCGATTTCAGGCTGACCAGAAAGACGCCCCATTTGGTGCTGCAATGGTGCATGAACTCGACCGGCTCCTTCCAGCCCTGGTGTTTGAAGAAGACCAGGGTCCAGTCGCCTTCCTGTCTGAGTTCCCAATCGACTTTCGTGCCGATCCATTCCTCGGGACCTTCGACCACTTGCCAGAGCACGCGGCGGTCGGGATCGAGCTCCAGGACCTTCATGTCGAACCCGCCACGATCGCCAAAGCGGAATTGCAGCGCGCCGCCGGTTCTGTTTTCCGCCTGCGTGCTGGTGGTCCACCAGTCCGACAGCCCTTCGCGCGTGGTCAATGCCTTGTAGACGTCATGAGTGGACGACTTGATTCCGACCTTATGCAAAATATCCGGCATCACGGCACCTCCGTGTTTCGTGCAACTTCAAAACGACACGCGACGAAAAAATTCCGGTAGCGATCTGTCGTCGCGTCAATGCGGCTCGCCGGCGACGGCACCGATCCGTGGCACCACCTTCTTCCAGCCGCCGCCCATGTTGGTGAAGGCGATCTCGTTCTGCGGCAGCACGAAGCCGGAATGGACCAGGCTAAGCCGCGTTCCGTTTTCCGTCTTGGAAAGCGTGAACGTCACGACCGTATCCAGCCGCGAACCATATCCGGTGTTGCCTTCGTGTCCGCCTCTCCACGAATAGGTGAGACGTTGGTTCGGGATTACCTCCAGCACCTCGCACTGAATGACCCCGTCCCATGCGCCGGCCGCCGTGGTCTGATAGGTGAAGCGCTTGCCTTTTACCGGCTCGAACCCGGTCGGTGTCATTCCCAGCCAGCGGCCCATCAGCTCGCCGTCCGTGAGTGTTTTCCAGATCGTCTCCGGCGCGTGCGGGAACACGTCGTCGACCACGATCTGTTGCGTATGGGACTTCAGTTCGGTCTCGTTCATGGGTCGATCTCCTTCAACAGGGTTCGCAGGTTGCCGAACCGCTCGCGCCAGAACACGCCGTAATGGCTCATCCAGTCGAACAACGGAGCGAGCCCCTTCGGCTCGCAACGGTAGAAGACGTTGCGGCCCTGCGCGCGATCGGTGATCAGGCCGGCTTGCTTGAGCAGGCGCAGATGTTGCGAGATCGCCGACTGCGTCACGCCGCTGCCGCGCGTCAGCTCGGCGACGCTGATCTCCTCGGAGCGTGTGATCCGCTCAAACACCGCCCGCCGGGTGGGATCGGCGAGGGTGCGCAGGACGGTGTCGACGGCGGTTGCTTCAATCATGGAAGATCAATTAGCATCGGCTAATGCATTAGTCAAGACTAATATGTCGATTTTTGCGATTTTCCCGGAAGGCGAGCACCTATCCCGACATCATCGCGCGGCCTTGTTGCGGAAGCGGCAGGAGGAACGAAGTGGGCGCAACTTGACGCCGCGGCTGCCCGGGACGATTGAAAGAGCCGACCAATATCTCCCCCCACACCACCAACAACAACACGGAGAATCCGATGGCACGCGTGCGCTGTATTACTGAAATGGGCATGGGCGTTGATGTCCACGGCCGCGATGCGACCAAGGCGGCGAGGCGCGCGGTCTCGGACGCGATCCGCCATTCCAGCATCGGGTTCTTTCGCATGGTGGGCAAGACGTCGAAGGACATGTTCGTCGATGTCACCATCGCCGTGCCGAATCCTGAAGCGGTCGACACGGCAGCGGTTGCGAAGGAGCTGCCTTATGGAACAGTGACGGTCACCGCGGTCAAAGGCGGGCTGGAGATACCGGCCGAGCAGGGCAGCGATTCCATCGTCATCGCCAACGCCGCTGTGATCGTCAGCTTGGAGGATAACTAGTCCGACCGATTTGGGTCATTGCCGCCGTTACAGATGCGACTTTGCCAGCAGCATGTGAATACCCTTGTTGCCGTCGACGAGCTGGGTGACCCGCAGATTGCCGGCCAGTGAACACAACATGTAGGCTTCGTTGCGCGTCAGGTTGGTGCGCGCGCAGAGATGTTTGACCATTTCGCGCACCGCCTGCTTGGCGGCATCATCAAGATCTTCGTCGAGGCCAATCGACATGAAGTGGGTGGCGCTTTCGGCGAACGGCCAAGTTAGTTCCATGTCCTTACGCACGGTAAGCCGGAACGTTCCGGTCACGCCGGTTTCCAGCGCCGTGATGCAAACCTCGCCGTCGCCCTGTACGGCGTGGCCGTCGCCGGCGAAGAACAGCGCGCCTTCGTTGAAAACCGGCAGATACAGCGTTGTGCCGGCGCGAAGTTCTTTGTTGTCCATATTGCCGCCGAACGCGCGCGGCACGGGTGATCCGCAGCGTCCCCAACTCGGCGGCGGCGCCGTCGCGATGATGCCGAAGAAGGGATCGAGCGGGAAGTTCGCTTCCCCAGGGCATCACGCAAACATTGCGGATGCGATCAATCACCGGATGGATGGTCTCGTAATCGGTGAATTCGTCTGGCAGCGTGCCGAGCAGCGGCAAGATCGAGACGAAGCCCCAATCCTGCCGGACCTTCACATCGATGATGTCGATCTGCAGTGCATCGCCGGGCTGTGCCCCGCGGACATACACCGGCCCGGTGATGAAATGCGGACCGGGCCCGGGCAGAAGCGTTTCCAGCGCGTGGAGATAGTCGGCCGGAACCCGCGTCAGGTCGTCGGGCAGGGTCTCCTTGCCACCCGCAGGGAAGCTGTGGAGCGTAATGGTGTCGCCGGAATTGACGGACAGGATCGGGAGGGGTGTTGCTGTCAAGGTATCCCCATACCATGTTTTCTGGGGTAGCGGGAATTTCGTGACGGCGTGCCATGGGTTGCTCCGGGACGAGACGGGCAACCAAATCAGACGGTCTTTCCTGAAACAAGTCGCCGCCCGCGCCACAGGCCAGCAAGCTTCCACATGACTTTTGGCGGCACGAGGATATGCTGGGGTCGTCGGCGTCGGGAAATGGGGGACCCATCGTTACCCAAACCTGCGCGGGCCCAGGAATCTTGTGAGGTCGATCCGATGCGACGATCGCGATTTACCGAGAGTGAAATTCTTCATTTGCTATATGAGGCAAGCGCCGGTGTCCCGGTCGCTGAGATCTGTGCAACGGCCGGGGTGTCGCTTCGCACCTTCTATCGCTGGCGTCAGCGGTTTGGTGGTCTCAATGCGCCGGCGGTCAAGCAAATGGAGCATCTGGCGGTCGAGAATGTACGTTTGCGGGTACTGGTCAGCAATCTCTTCGCGCAGTTGCGCGGGCCGACAGCAAACACCACCCCAAACGAGGCGCCGGCGATCCTTCCAACGCGTGACAAAGTGCGCGATCAACGGCGCGCTGCTGGGATAGCGGCGGAAAAATGCGGTGGCGCGTTGACCGGCCGCTTTGCCTCGGTACGGGTCAATCCCTGAACCCGGATCGCGCGCAACGCCGGCGACGGATGGCTTGGCGCGAAGTGGCAAGCCCATGGATGTTTCGCTGTTTTTTTAGGCGGCCATAATGTCAGAAGCGGCATGATGGCGCGACGCCTGAAAGCGGCGTCAACGGGCCACGGTCTTGCTAAATCCATCTATCAGCAGCGATCACGGCGCTGTCCATAATGTCGCAACAGTGACGTAATGACCGCTGCTGCACGGGTTCGATCATTCGCTGTCGGTTCTTTGTTCTTGCTGCTCGTTTGCACCTCGGCTTAGCATCGCCTCGACATTCGAGCACCCCTCAAAGGAGTTCAGAGCCATGACTGACCCAGTCAGCCGATTTCTCACCGCCGCTCGCTTCTCGATCAGCCGTCGCGATTTCCTGAACACGTCGGCGGCTGTCGCGGCTGGTATGGCCGTCGGGCCGATCGCCGGCGCACGGCGCGCCGCTGCGGCGCCTCTCAAGGAGGTGCACTTCAGCGAGGCCGTCCACAATCTCGGATACATCAATCTGTATGTCGGCATGCACGCCGGCATTTTCGAAAAGAACGGGCTGGATATGAAAGTCAGCGCCGCCGGCGGCGACACGCAGACCTTCGCGGCGGTATTAGGCGGATCGGCGGATTTTGCCATCGGCGACGCGACAATGGCGCAGATCTCGCGCGAGAATGGCGGCCCCGGCGTGGTGGTGGGCACGGTGGTACAGCGCGCCCATTATTTCGGCGTGTCAAAGACGCTGCAGCCGATTACCGATCCCAAGGGGTTCAAGGGGCTCAAGATCGTCACTTCGCCCGAGCCGAACACCAATTACAGCGTTGCCAAGCGCCTGCTGGAATTGGCGGGTCTCAAGGTCGGCGTCGATGCGACCATCGTGCCGGTCAACCCCGGTACCGAAATCGCTGCGATGCTCGCTGGGCAGGCCGATATCGCCATCGCCTATCAGCCCAGCGTCGCCGCCGCCGAAGCCCAGGGCGCCAAGGTCGTATTCGACTTCTCGACCTATATCGGCCCGTTCTGCAATACCGAAATCATGGTGCTACCCACCACCATCCAGAAAGATCCGGCGATGGTGCAGGCGCTGGTCACCTCGTTCGAGGAAGCCTCGCGCAAGACCTACGCCGACCCGGACTTCTCCAAGAAGGTCGCGCGGATGGAATTTCCCGATTTGCCGGGCGACGTCGTCGACAAGGCAATCGATGCCGAACTCAAATACCTGATCCCGGCACAGTCCGTTGTGACCAAGCCGGACCAGTGGAAAAACCTGATGGATATGCAGGTGTATCTTGGCAACGCCAAGGGCTCGGTTCCGTTCGATCAGATCATCGACAACAGTTTTGCCGAAAAGGCGGTCGCCAGTCTCAAATGACGGGCAGTGTGTCCGAAACACCGCTCCTCGTCGAGCGCGTCGCCAAGAGTTATGAGGTCGATGGCCGGATCGTTCCGGTGATCGGTGATCTCAGCCTCACGCTGGGCAAAGGAGAGATCATCAGCATTGTCGGCCCTTCCGGGTGCGGCAAGACCACGTTGCTCAATACGTTATGCGGGCTGCTGGCGCCGGACTCGGGGCGCATTCGCTGGCATGGCCGCGAAATCACCGGGCAGCCCAAGAATGTCGGCTACATGCTGCAAAAGGATTTGCTGCTGCCGTGGCGTACCGCGCTCAGCAACACGATGCTCGGCCTGGAAATTCGCGGCGTGGCGACTGGCGAGGCCGAGCAACGCAGCCGCGCGATGCTCGATCAACTCGGACTTCACGGTTTCGCGGATCATTACCCCTCGACACTTTCAGGTGGCATGCGGCAGCGGGTGGCGCTGGCGCGGACGCTCGTCAATGAACCTGATGTGCTGCTGCTCGATGAGCCGTTCGCTTCGCTCGATTTCCAGAACAAATTGCTGATCGAGAGCGACACGGCGAAACTGGTTCGCACCGGAGGACGTTCACTTCTGCTCATCACCCATGACATCGAGGAAGCAGTTTCACTGGCGGATCGTGTGATCGTGCTGTCGAAGCGGCCGACCAGGGTCAAGGCGGTGTATGACATCGCGTTGGGCGCGGATCGGACCGATATGATGGCGGCGCGCGAAAGCCGTGATTTCACCCAGTTCGTTCGGCGCATCTGGGCCGATCTCGACGTTGTGCTGCAGTGACGGTCGACGCGGACAGCGGCGCGGACCGCACCGGGTCTTCCCTGCAGGGTCCTTCTTTATCGAAGGGCCTGCGGCTGCGTCGATTGCGCACGACCGCCGCTATTCTGATGACCCAGCTCGCACTGCTGGTGGTGTTGCTGGGCGTGTGGGATCACCTGACCGCCAATAACAAGCAGGCCGCCTTCATGTTCGGGTCGCCCTCGGCGATCGCCGGATTCCTCGGCCAGATGGCGCGCGACGGCAGCTTGTGGCGCGACAGCTATGTTACCGGGCTCGAGACGTTGCTTGGTTTTCTGGTCGGCAATTTCTTTGGTACCGTCATCGGGTTGTCGCTTTGGTACTCGCGGTTTGTCTCCCGCGTGGTCGAGCCATTCGTGATCGCGCTCGGTTCCATTCCCATCATCGCGCTGGCGCCGATCATCATCATCTGGTTCGGAACGGGCCTGGTCTCCAAAATCGCGATGTCGACGCTATCGGTCGTGATCGTCGCATTGGTCACGTCATACAAGGGCGCGGTGGGAGTCGATACCGATCAGATCAATCTGATGCGGACGCTCGGCGCGTCCAAATTCCAGATCTTTCGCAAGCTGGTGGTGCCGGCGTCATTGACCGACATCTTCGCCGGGCTGAAACTCACCGTTGGCTTCGCGTTGATCGGTGCGATCGTCGGCGAGTTCATGTCGTCGTCCGAGGGGTTGGGCCACGCTATCTTCAAGGCGGGTTCGCTCTACGTAATCCCGAAGGTTTTTGCCGCGCTTGTCGCCACCATCGCACTGGCGCTGCTGCTGACATTTGTTGTCGGCAGGATTGAGCGTCTTTTGATGCCGTGGCGCCGCATCCTCTGAAAGTAAACCCAATCTCAGGAGATCAAGATGTCTCAATGCGTTACTAAAGCCGGCAATATCAAATATGCCCTTTCGGGCGATCACAAATTCATCGCCAGCGTCGATCCCGGCGAGACCTTCGTGGTGCAATGCGCGATCAATGCGAATGATGGTACGATTCGCCACCTCGGCCAGCAATTGACGGAAGCTGACGTGACCTTTCCATTCGTAAATGGCGCGACCGGGCCGATCGAGGTGAAAGGATCCAAGGTCGGCGATATGCTGAAGGTCGAGATCGTCAAGATGGAACTCGACAGTATGGGTTTCACCGCGCTTTGGCCCGGCATCGGCATGTTCCCCGATTGGGTTCGGCGCAAGGAGTTCGGCATGCAGACCAGGGTGGTCGAGGTCAAGAACGATCTGGTGCACTGGAACGAACATCTCAAATTGCCGGTGAAGCCGATGATTGGCGTGATCGGCGTAGCGCCGGTACATGGTGCCGTGCTCACCGTCGACAATGGTCCGCATGGCGGCAATCTCGATGTGCAGGAGATTACGACCGGCAACACCGTGATGCTTCGCGTCAACAAGGATGGCGCGCATCTCTTCCTGGGAGATTGCCACGCGATACAGGGAGACGGCGAATGCAACGGAATGGGCGCCATCGAGATCGCGGCGACGCTCACCGTTAAAGTATCTCTGACCAAGGCTCCGGCGCGGCTTAACCATCCGCGCATCGAGACGCCGACCCATATCGGCACGCTGGGCTGCGCGCGACCGCTTGAAGATGCCATGCGTATCGCCTTCGAGGAAATGGTCTATTGGCTCGAAGACGAATGGAAAATTCCGGCGGCGGAGGGTTATATGCTGCTCGGCCAGATCGCGGAAGCGCGTTGCACACAGGTGGTCAATCCGAAATACACTTATATTTGCAAGGTCGATAAAAACATACTTGCAAGATATTTCGGCTGACATCGATTGATCGCTGCACTTTCGCAAATGGATCGCAAAACGGCTTTCGCTAGTGCATGCGATCTCCTATCCTTGCTGCCTGGACCGCGCCGCTTGGGCGCCGATGATAACGGGCATGATGATGTACGACCTTTCCACGTTTCCGATCACCCAGCGCTGGCCGGCGCAGCATCCCGACCGGTTGCAGCTTTATTCGCTGCCGACGCCGAATGGCGTCAAGGTGTCGATCATGCTGGAAGAGATCGGGCTGCCGTATGAAGTGCACCTCGTCGATTTCAACAAGGACGATCAGAAGACGCCGGAGTTTCTGTCGCTCAATCCGAACGGCAAGATTCCCGCGATCCTCGATCCCAACGGACCCGGCGGCAAACCGCTCGGCTTGTTCGAGTCCGGCGCCATCCTGCAATATCTCGCCGAAAAGACCGGCAAGCTGCTGCCGGCGGATCCGGCGCGGCGCTATCAGACCATCCAGTGGGTGCATTTCCAGATGGGCGGGATCGGGCCAATGTTCGGCCAGGTCGGCTTCTTCCATAAATTCGCTGGCAAGGAGTTTGCCGACAAGCGGCCGCTCGAGCGTTACGTCGCCGAGTCCAAACGCTTGCTGGGCGTGATCGAGATCCGCCTCGACGGCAGGCAGTGGATCATGGATGACGACTACACCATCGCCGATATTTCGATGCTGGGCTGGGTGCGCAACCTGATCGGCTTCTACGGCGCGCGCGAACTGGTGGCGTTCGATAGCTTCAAACACGTGCCGGCGTGGCTGGAACGCGGGCTGGCGCGGCCGGCAGTGCAGCGCGGGCTCGATATTCCGAAGCGGCCGTGACGGCCGTCTCAGTGCTTGAGTAGTTCGTACACCACCGGATTGTCGGCGCAGGCCCTGGGCCCGCATTCCAGAAACGCCGAGACTACATTCATCGCGGTGAGGCCGATCACGAGCCACACCGCGACATAGCCGAACAAATTGCCGGCCAGCGGTGATGCTGCGGCGTCATCCTCGAACTGGCGATCGAACAGCAGGATCGCGGCAAGCAGCACGATCGCCGCGATAAAGCTGATCAGCGCCCAGGTGTAATAATGATAGCCCAGCAGCGCCGAGCCGTAACCGGCATCGCCGGGCATGATGTGCAGCAGCACTTGCCGAGTCGACACGACCGCGCCGGCAACGGCCGCCAGCAGCGACATCGCGTAGTGGCTGGGGCGCGGCCCGAAGCGGATGTTCAGGATCGGGCCGACGGCAAGCGTGGCAAACATGATCCGTTGCAGCAAGCACAGCGGGCAGGGCAGTTCGCCCAACAGCAACTGCGCCGCGAACGCGGCGGCCAACAGCAGCGCGAGAGCGTAGAGGCTGAGGGCATTGAGGGCGATCGCGCGTGTCTGGGTCATGCGCGTCCTCTCAGAACGACAGTTTGAGCACGTCGGTGGCGTGGTGCAGATAGGTCGCGACGCAGGCGATCAACACGGCGGCAAACAGGCCCATCGCGAGCTGTCGCGGACCTCGCCACGCCACCAGCATCACGATGAAGATGGCGAGAAACAGCAGCGTGAATTCCATGGTCGATCCCGGCAACGCGTGGGGCGCGAGTCTGTGCCAGTCTCAAGTCTATGCCAGATTCGGCCGCGCTCTGCCTAAGGCCCTGACAGCATGACGCTGCGATGCTTGTACGGATCGGTATGCGCGCCTGCGCCATTCCTGCCACTGCTTGGCGCTGCGCATTGACACGTCGCCCCGACATGAGGCTTCCCCGCGGGGGATGCCAATATCGCTTTACATCGCCTGATGTTCATGATTTGTTCTGTCTGTGTGTTTCAGGTGAGTGGCGCGTTATGGACCCTGTTTTGGGCGATAGCGGCCGATTGTATTTCGCCGCCGTTCCGGATTTTGACAGCGCGGCGAGAATGTATCGGCTCGCGGGAGTTCTGCAGCGGGCGCACCGGTTCAGGGGCAAGCTGATCCCGCCGGACTGCTTGCACGTGTCGCTGCTGTTTCTTGGTCGTTGGTCCGAACCGGTGGCTCGATACGCTTGCGAGGCTGTCGCCGGCGTCAAGATCAATCCATTCGAAGTTTCGTTCGATCGCACTGCGAGTTTTGGCGGCAGGTCTGGCAGCCATCCGTTGGTGCTTTTGGGCGATGAGACGTCGGATCGACTGAAATCGCTTGGGCATAGGCTCAGCGCGGCGATCGCGGAAAAGGGGATGGGGCGCCGCGCGGTCAAGGATTTTACGCCGCACGTCACGCTGTTGTACGGGGAACGCGCGATCGACGAATATCCGGTTGAACCGATCCGCTGGACCGTGAATGAATTTGTACTGATCCACAGCTTGCAGGGGCACGCGCATCTTGCGCGCTGGCGGTTCGATGTATGATCCCGGCAGCGACGCGAGAGAGGGGAAATCAGCTTGGCCACCACCATCTACGGCATCAAGAACTGCGACACCATGAAGAAGGCCCGCGCCTGGCTCGACAGCCATGGCGTGGCGTACGACTTTCACGATTACAAGACCGAAGGCGTTGCCAAGGACAAGCTCAAGCGCTGGTCCGATGAGGTCGGCTGGGAAACGCTGCTCAATCGCGCAGGCACGACGTTCCGCAAATTGCCCGACGGCGACAAGGAAGGCCTCAACGAGCGCAAGGCGCTCGCCTTGATGCTGGCGCAGCCTTCGATGATCAAGCGGCCGGTACTGGAAGCGGGCTCCAAATTGCTGGTCGGCTTCAAGCCGGAGATCTACGCCAAGGAAGTTGCGTCATCGTCACGATCCGCAACGAAGAAAGCCTAGTCGATTTCGATGATGTCGTCGGAGATGTCGCGTGCCACAGGCGTGCGGACGAAATCGAGATCGATGACGGCCTTGAGGATGCTGACAGGCGGGGTGCCTGGCTTGACGGCCATCAGGTTGCTGATCTTGAAGCTGCCCTCGATGCTGATGGCGTTGTAGGAGCCGACGATCTGCTCAACCGCATCGGCATTTCCGAACGGCAGCAGCAGCCGCTCAAAGGAGACTTCCTTGCCATCGGCATCCTCCACCATGGAAACCGAATAGGTCGGCCGTTTTCGTGCAAGGCAAGTTCGGTAACAGGACAGGACCCACGCATATCGCGTCGGGTCGATGGCGTCGTCGAGATAGCGATTGGTCCGCTTGGCGGGTTCGATATGTTCGTTGCCATAGGTGACGGCCAGTCGCGCGCCTTCTTGAGTTATCAGGAACCGCGCATCGTCGTCGCGGCCGGCGACGTCAAATCCCATCATGTCCGGCATCTCGTCGGCGACACGATCGGGCTGATAATCGCGGATGCAGGGCAGGATACGCTGGCGCGGCGTGGCGCGAGCCCGCAACCACGCATTAAGCAGGACGCGTTGCTTGACGGATCGGACCACCGACGGATTGGCGCTGGCAAATTCCATTTCGAATTAGCTGAATTCGATCACGTCGCCTGCCGGAATGCGTCCGGGCGCGCGGTGGAACAGGTCGTGATCGATAACGGCGCGGAGCTTCGGCGTCGGCAAGGTGTCGTTCCCCCGCATCAAATTCCGGATTTCGAAATTGCCGTCTTCACTGATCGTCTTCAGCGATGCGATGATATGGCTGACATCGCCGCCATCCGAAAAGGGCAGCAGTAGCCGCTCGTATGCGACGATTCGGCCGTAGATGTCATCGATATTGGCGATGGTGTAGACCGGCAGCGCGCGCTTGATGCAGGTGTAATAGACCGGCATCACGATCGGCGTGAGCCTGGCCCCGAGATATTCGTCGAGATATCGGCCCTTGCCGGTGTTGCCATAGGCGGTCGACATTCGCGTGCCATCGCTGTCGATTATCAAACGTGGCGGCTGCTGCGCGGTGTCGGCGCTCATATAAACCAGGTCGGGAAGTTCATCGGCGAGCCGGGCAGGCTGATACTCGTCCATGCGCGGCGGGCGCTGGTCGCGGGCATAAAGCCGCAACCAGGTGTTGAGCAGATCGCGCTGCTTGATTGATTTGACGATCGTGGGGTTCGCACTCTGGAAATCCGGAGCTGCAATCTCCAGCGGGGCAATATCCGGGGATGCCATGACGGCTACAATCCGATCTTGATGCAAAACACCTAACCATCGGCGGGATACGCAAATTTTCGATGAAAAGGCGAAAACGGATGGAAATACCGTTAATGGATGCTTGGCACCCGGTTCGGCCGGGTACGCCGAAAGTTCGGGCAAAAGCACCGATCATACCGCTTGAACAATTCGACTAATGGCGAAGCCGCGGCGTCAGGGCGCACGCCGCATGACAAGCTTTCGACCTTGCGTAAACCTCGCCATTGACGGCATATTCCGGCCCGGAGGCGGCAGCCTGAAGACGGATTTCCAAGGCGTCTTCAGGAGAACCAGCCGGTTAGGAAAAAATTGGCCACGCGCGACGGGACTCGCGAGGATGGCTGACGGGGGAAATTTTATTGGCCGATGAGTTTATTCTCGAAACCCACGGATTAACCAAGGAATTCGCGGGTTTCTTTGCCGTTCGCGACGTCGATCTTCGGGTCCGCCGCGGCAGCATTCATGCGTTAATCGGGCCCAACGGGGCCGGAAAAACCACGTGCTTCAACCTGCTGACCAAGTTCCTGAGCCCTTCTGCCGGCCGGATCCTGTACAAGGGACAGGATATCACCGCGATGGCGCCGGCCGACGTGGCGCGGCTCGGGCTGGTGCGTTCGTTCCAGATTTCGGCGGTGTTCCCGCATTTGACCGCGCTGGAAAATGTGCGGGTCGCCTTGCAGCGCCAGCACGGGCACTCGTTCGATTTCTGGCGCTCGAAAACGGTGCTCGACCGCTTCAACGGGCGTGCCCGCGAACTGCTCGATGATGTCGGCCTGAGCGAGTTTGCCAATACGCCGGCGGTCGAGATGCCTTACGGGCGCAAGCGCGCGCTCGAGATCGCGACCACGCTGGCGCTCGATCCCGAAATGATGCTGCTCGACGAGCCGATGGCCGGCATGGGCCATGAAGACATCGACAAGATCGCCGCTTTGATCAAGCGCATCTCGGCGAAATACACCATCCTGATGGTCGAACATAATTTGAGTGTCGTCGCCAATCTGTCCGACATCATCACCGTGCTGACGCGCGGCCGCGTGCTGGCGGAAGGCAATTATGCCGATCTGACCAAGGATGAACGCGTCAAGGAAGCTTACCTGGGGGCCGGTCATGGCTGATGTGAAAATGGCCGAGGCCTCCACTGCGAAGTCGGCGCCTGGCGCCGGCAAGCCGGTATTGACGGTTCAGAATCTGCAAGCGTGGTACGGCAAGTCCCACATCCTGCACGGCATCGACTTCAACGTGAACGCCGGCGAGGTGGTCACGCTGCTGGGGCGCAACGGTGCCGGAAAGACCACCACCTTGAAATCGGTGATGGGGATCATCGGCAAGCGTACCGGTTCGGTTCGTTTCGACGACAAGGAAATTATCCGGGCGACGTCGGACAAGATCGCACGCATGGGCGTCGCGTTTTGCCCGGAGGAACGCGGTATTTTCGCCAGCCTCGACGTCCGCGAAAATCTGCTGCTGCCGCCGGTGGTGCGCAGCGGCGGCCTGTCGCTGGAGCAGATCTTCGACCTGTTTCCAAATCTGAAGGAACGCCTCAACAGCCAGGGCACTAAATTGTCGGGTGGCGAGCAGCAGATGCTGGCGATTGCGCGGATCCTGCGCACCGGCGCGCGCTTCCTGATGCTGGACGAGCCGACCGAAGGTCTTGCGCCCGTCATCATCCAGCAGATCGGCCACACCATCGCGCGGCTCAAATCGGAAGGTTTTACCATTCTGCTGGTCGAGCAGAATTTCCGCTTCGCCTCGACGGTCGCCGATCGCTACTACATCGTCGAGCATGGCAAGGTGATCGACGGTTTCGCCAATTCGGAACTGTCGGCCAACATGGACAAGCTTCACACTTATCTCGGCGTCTGAAAATTCGACGCTCGGGAGACCGGGCGTCCAAAGATCCGGCATCCGAAATAACGAAAAAGAACAGAAAGAGGAGACCAACATGAAGAACAAGATTTCGGCGCTGCTGCTGGGAACGGCGCTGGCGCTGTCGGCCGGCAATCTTGCGTTCGCGCAGGACAAGACGGTGAAGATCGGCGCGCTGAGCGACCAGTCGGGTCTCTATTCCGATCTCGGCGGTCCCGGCTCAACGCTGGCGGCGCAGATGGCGGTTGAGGATTCCGGTCTGACCGCCAAAGGCTGGAAGATCGACATCATCTCCGGCGATCATCTCAACAAGCCCGACGTCGGTGTGAACATCGCGCGGCAGTGGTTCGACGTCGACAAGGTCGATGTCATCGTCGACGTTCCGAACTCGGGCGTGGCGCTGGCGGTCAGCAACGTCGTGAAGGAAAAGAACGGCGTTCTGATCGATTCCGGCGCGGGAACCTCCGATCTGACCAACGCGCAGTGCACGCCGAACACCATTCACTGGACCTACGACACCTACACGCTGGCGCATGGCACCGGTTCGGCACTGGCGAAGGCCGGCGGCGATACCTGGTTCTTCCTCACCGCCGACTATGCGTTCGGCGCCGCGCTTGAACGCGATACCACCGCGGCGGTGATTGCGGCCGGCGGCAAGGTTCTTGGCGGCGTCAAGCATCCGCTCGGCACGTCGGATTTCTCGTCGTTCCTGCTGCAGGCACAGGCTTCGAAGGCCAAGATCGTCGGCCTGGCGAACGCCGGCGCCGACACCACGACCTCGATCAAGCAGGCTGCCGAATTCGGCCTGACCGCGGGCGGTCAGAAGCTCGCAGCACTCCTGCTGTTCATCACCGACGTTCACTCGCTCGGTCTCAACACCGCGCAGGGCCTCAACTTCACCGAAACGTTCTATTGGGATCTGAACGATCAGGATCGCGCTTTCGCCAAGCGTTTCCAGGACCGCATGAAGAACCACAATATGCCGACCATGGTACATGCCGGCGTCTATTCGGGCCTGCTGCATTACTTCAAGGCGCTGGAAGCGCTTGGGGGCAATCCGCATGATGGCGCCAAGGTTGTCGCCAAGATGAAGGAAATGCCGACCGACGATCCGCTGTTCGGCAAGGGCAGCATCCAGCCCAATGGCCGCACGATTCACCCGGCCTATCTGTTCGAGGTCAAGAAGCCTTCGGAATCCAAGGCTCCCTGGGATTACTACAAGCTGGTTGCGACCATTCCCGCGGACGAAGCCTTTACCCCGCTGGACAAGAGCACCTGTCCGTTGCTGAAGAAATGATTCCCCGACGCTCGGCGGCGTGACGCCGCCGAGCGTTTAGTTTCGATCGATTGAGCGCGAGAAAGATAGATGCAGGCCCTTTACGCCCAACTCCTGGTCGGACTGATCAACGGCTCGTTTTACGCGCTGCTCAGTCTCGGACTTGCCGTGATCTTCGGCATGCTCAACATCATCAACTTCGCCCATGGCGCGCTCTATATGATGGGGGCGTTCTGCGCGTATTTCCTGCTCAATCTCCTTAATATCGGCTATTGGCCGGCGCTAATCCTGGCGCCGGTCGCCGTCGGGATTTTCGGCATGATCCTGGAACGGACGCTGCTGCAATGGCTGACCGGCCTCGATCATCTCTACGGATTGTTGCTGACATTCGGGATGGCGCTGATCATCCAGGGCGTCTTTCAGAACTATTTCGGGTCCTCCGGTCTGCCGTATTCGATCCCGGATGCGCTCAAGGGCGGCATGAATCTCGGCTTCATGTATCTGCCGATCTATCGCGGCTGGGTGGTTATCTTCTCGCTCATAGTGTGCATCGCCACCTGGTACCTGATCGAGCGGACGCGGCTTGGCGCCAATCTGCGCGCCGCCACCGAAAACCCGACGCTGGTACGCGCCTTCGGCATCAATGTTCCCAGGATGATCACGCTGACCTACGGGCTTGGTGTCGGCCTTGCCGCGCTGGCCGGCGTGTTGTCGGCGCCGATCAACCAGGTGCGGCCGCTGATGGGGGCCGACCTGATCATCGTGGTGTTCGCGGTGGTCGTGATCGGCGGCATGGGATCGATCATGGGATCGATCATCACCGGCTTTGCGCTGGGTGTGATCGAGGGATTGACCAAATACTTTTATCCGGAAGCTTCCAACACCGTGGTGTTCGTCTTGATGGTGCTGGTGCTGCTGGTGAAGCCTTCTGGATTGACGGGACGGGCGAACTAACATGACAACAGCCTTGACAGACGACACCCTGGCCGCAACCCCGCACGCCATCCGCGACGAGATGATCGCGTTTGTGATCATGACGGCGCTGTTGCTGATCGTGCCGTTTACCGGCGTCTATCCGTTCTTCGTGATGCAGGCGCTGTGCTTTGCGCTGCTGGCGTGCGCCTTCAACCTCTTGATCGGCTATGGCGGATTATTGTCGTTCGGCCACGCGATGTTTCTGGGCACCGCGGGCTACATCACGGCGCATGCGCTGAAAGTGTGGGGCTTGTCGCCTGAGCTTGGCATTCTGATTGGCACCGCGGGAGCGGCGGCCCTCGGCGTCATCACCGGTCTTGTCGCCATCCGCCGCCAGGGCATCTACTTTGCGATGATCACGCTGGCGCTGTCGCAGTTGCTGTATTTCATCTATCTGCAGACCCCGTTCACCCATGGCGAGGACGGCATCCAGGGTATTCCGCAGGGGCGTCTGCTCGGATTCCTCAATCTCGCGAACCCGACGGTGTTGTATTACGTCGTTCTCGCGGGCTTCCTGCTCGGCTTCCTGCTGATCTTCCGCACCATCAATTCACCGTTCGGCGAGGTCCTGAAAGCGATCCGGGAAAATGAGCCGCGCGCCATTTCGCTCGGCTACAAGACCGACCAGTACAAGCTCCTGGCCTACATCCTGTCGGGGACGCTGGCGGGATTTGCCGGCTCGCTGAAGGTATTCGTCGCGCAAAACGCCTCGCTGACGGACGTGCACTGGAGCATGTCGGGCGAAATCGTGCTGATGACGCTGGTTGGCGGCCTCGGCACCATCTTCGGTCCGGTCGTGGGCGCGTTCGTGATCACCGCCATGCAGCAATATCTGGCGGGATACGGCCAATGGGTGACGGTGATCCAGGGCGTGATCTTCGTGGCCTGTGTGCTGGCGTTCCGCCGCGGCATCATCGGCGAAATCGCGCATCTGTTGCGTCGGTCGCTCTGAACGGGTCGGTTCCCGGGCGTTTTCGGCCGGCACAAAGCGGTGGATGACCGGCTTACCGGTGCCGCTTCCCCGAC
Source organism: uncultured Alphaproteobacteria bacterium (assembly GCA_963738105.1). Taxonomy (GTDB): domain Bacteria; phylum Pseudomonadota; class Alphaproteobacteria; order Rhizobiales; family Xanthobacteraceae; genus Bradyrhizobium. The sequence continues at coordinate 33,546 of CAVTWC010000046.1, forward strand.
AAATCGTCTATGACACTTATGTGACGGCTGCCTTGGCCGCCATTTCCTTAAGCCGTGGATACGTCAGATGCTGCGCTGGTTTCGTGCCTTTCTGCCCAGGGAAGAGCGGTTTTTCGCTCTGTTTGCCCGGCATTCCCAGACGGTGGTGCAGGGCGCCTTGGCGTTGCAGGACATGCTCAAGGGAGGGGACGAGACCGCCCTGCATTGCCAGCGGGTCAACCAGTTCGAAAATGATGCCGACAACATCACCCGCGAGGTGCTGACCGCGGTGCGCCGGACCTTCATCACGCCGTTCGACCGCGTCGATATCAAGAACCTGATCACAGCGATGGACGACGCGATCGACCAGATGCAGCAGACCGCCAAGGCGGTGATGCTGTTCGAGGTCCGCAGCTTCGAGCCGCCGATGCGCGAAATCGGCACGCTGCTGGTCGAATGCGCCAATCTGGTCGGCCGCGCGCTGCCGCTGATGCAGTCGATCGGCGAAAACGTCTCGATGCTGACCGCGATCACGGAAGAACTGACCAAGCTGGAGGGCCGGGTCGACGATCTCCACGATATCGGGCTGAAGGAACTGTTCCTCAAGCATCGTGACGCCAATACGATGGATTTCATCGTCGGCGCCGAGATTTACGACCATCTTGAGAAAGTCGCCGACCGCTTCGACGACGTCGCCAACGAGATCAATAGCATCGTGATCGAACAGGTATAGGGCAGGGCCGCGCCGTGGATGCCACGCTAGGTCTACCCATCCTGATCGGATTGATCGCGGTTGCGCTGCTGTTCGACTTCCTGAACGGCCTGCACGACGCCGCCAACTCGATCGCGACGATCGTTTCGACCCGTGTGCTGCGGCCGCAATATGCGGTGTTCTGGGCGGCGTTCTTCAACTTCGTCGCCTTCGGCGTGTTCGGCCTCAATGTCGCGCACACCATCGGCACCGGGATCATCGAACCCAGCGTGATCGATGCGCGGGTGATCTTTGCCGCCCTCACGGGTGCGATCGTCTGGAATCTGATCACCTGGGGCCTCGGGAATTCCCTCGTCCAGTTCGCATGCGCTGATCGGCGGGCTGGTCGGCGGTGGCGTGGCCAAGGCCGGCATTTCGGCTGCGGTCTGGAGCGGCCTGTCGAAGGCCATGCTTGCGATCGTGCTGTCGCCGCTGGTCGGATTTCTGCTGGCGCTGGTGCTGGTCGCAATCGTGTCCTGGGCCTCGGTCCGCTCGACGCCGTTCGCCGTCGACCGTGCGTTCCGGATCCTGCAATTCGCCTCCGCCTCGCTGTACTCGCTGGGCCATGGCGGCAACGATGCGCAGAAGACCATGGGCATCATCGCGGTGCTGCTCTACTCGCAAGGGTATCTCGGCGCAGCAATTTTCGGTGCCGTTCTGGGTGGTGCTGGCGTGCCAGGCGTCGATGGCGCTGGGCACCCTGATGGGTGGCTGGCGAATCGTCCGCACCATGGGCCTGCGGATCACCAAGCTGACGCCGATGCAGGGCTTTTGCGCCGAGACCGGCGGTGCTGCGACCCTGTTCATCGCGACCTTTCTCGGGGTTCCCGTATCGACCACGCATACCATCACCGGCGCCATCGTCGGCGTCGGCGCGGCGCGGCGCGTCTCGGCGGTGCGCTGGAATGTGGCCAGTTCGATCGTCTATGCCTGGGTCATCACCATCCCGGCCTCCGCGATCGTGGCCGCGCTGGCCTATTGGGCGGTGGCGCTGGTTGCGCGCTAGGCCGCGTCCGGCAATTGGAGTTCGGCGCGCGGAATCCCTATATCGAGCGGTCAGAACACGCATTCCTCCTTGATCCGGCCGGGTTTCCCTGCCACAGGCTCGCAGATGTCCGACCTAGCCTTATCAGCCGAAAAACCTTCCCACTCGCCGCTCGCAACCGAAGTCGCGCGCCGGCGGACGTTTGCGATCATCTCGCATCCCGACGCCGGCAAGACCACGCTGACCGAGAAATTGCTGCTGTTCGGCGGCGCGATCAATCTCGCCGGCCAGGTCAAGGCCAAGGGCGAGCGCCGCAACACCCGTTCCGACTGGATGAAGATCGAGCGCGAGCGCGGCATCTCCGTCGTCACCTCGGTGATGACCTTCGAATTCGATGATCTGGTGTTCAACCTGCTGGACACGCCGGGCCATGAGGACTTTTCCGAAGATACCTATCGCACGCTGACCGCGGTCGATTCCGCCGTGATGGTGATCGACGCCGCCAAGGGCATCGAAGCGCGAACCCGAAAACTGTTCGAGGTGTGTCGTCTGCGGGACATTCCCATCATCACCTTCATCAACAAGATGGACCGCGAGAGCCGCGATACCTTCGATCTGCTCGACGAAATCGAAAAGACGCTGGCGCTCGACACCACGCCGATGACCTGGCCGGTCGGCCGCGGCCGGGATTTCCTCGGCACCTATGACGTCACCAATGGCGGCGTGCGCCTGCTCGAAGGCGGTGGCGCCAAGACCGGCGCGGCGCAACAGATCGACATCGCCGATCTCGCCGGCCGCAACGCCAATCTCGATGTCGGTGCCATCAAGGACGAACTCGCGCTGGTGTCGGAGGCCTGCAAGCCGTTCGAGCTCTAGGCGTTCCGGGAGGGCCATCTACGCCAGTGTATTTCGGCAGCGCGCTGCGCAATTTCGGCGTCGGCGATTTGCTGGAAGGCCTCGGCGTTTTGCGCCGCCGCCGCGCGCGCAGGAGAGCAATGTGCGCAAGGTCGAAGCAGCAGAGCCGCGGATGACCGCCTTCGTGTTCAAGATCCAGGCCAATATGGATCCGAACCACCGCGACCGCATCGCGTTCGCGCGGCTGTGTTCGGGCAAACTCACGCCGCGGCATGAAGGCAAAGCTGGTGCGTACCGGCAAGAATATGTCGCTCTCCAGTCCTCAGTTCTTTTTCGCGCAGGATCGCGCGGTGGCGGACGAAGCCTTTGCCGGCGACGTCGTCGGCATTCCCAATCACGGCACATTGCGGATCGGACACCTGACCGAGGGCGATGATTTCTTTTTCCGTCGGGGTACCGAGCTTCGCGCCCGAAATCGTCCTGTCGCGTGCGGCCGACCATGCGATGAAGGCAAAGAAGCTTAAGGAAGCCCTGCAGCAGATGTCGGAGAAGGTGGTGTGGTGCAGGTGTTTCGCCGCGGTACGGCGCGCCCGCGCTGGTCGGCGTGGTCGGCCCGCTCCAGTCTACGTGCTCGAAAGCACGGCTCATGCCGAATACACGCTGCCGGTGGAATTCGAAGTCAGCGAATTTCAATTGGCACGCTGGATTTCCTCCGACCTCATCGCAAGAAGCTCGATGCGTTCATCGCCGCCAACGGTTCCGGCGCTGCCGACGCACGTTGATGGCGATCCGGTATTTCTGGCCAGGAACGAATTCTATC
>CAVTWC010000047.1:0-9794 GCA_963738105.1 uncultured Alphaproteobacteria bacterium
GAAAGGCGAAGGTCAGCGCGGCGAATGCAAAGGGATAGATCGGCGACATGAAGCGATCATGCAGTTCGGCACGGAACTGGCCGGGCAATTGCTTGTAGATCGCATCGTCTTCGTCGGGGCTCAGAAGTTCCCAGAAATATCGTTCGCGAATCCCCAGCGCCACGTTTTGATCGTGGTTGGAGAATTTCGACATGTCGAAGGCGTAACGTCCAAACGCCACCATGGCCGGATCGGTCTTGTCGGCTTCCAGCCGCTCCAGATTGCCGTCCTCGAGAATCAGGAACGAGCCGCTGTCATTTTTCAGCACGGTGCCGTGGTCGGCGTAGATGCTGACGCGTTCCTTGGGATCGCGGCGGTCGTCGACGAACACGCCGCCGAGCAATCCGCCCGGCTTGCGCTCGCGGATGCGGATGGTGAGGTTCTGCTCCAGCTGCGCGAATCGGCCGGGCTGCAGGATGTTGGTCAGCACGTCCGCGGTGATGTCGGCGTTCCATTGCTTGATTCGTCGCAAACCATCCGGCGCCAGGTAGGCCGAGAGGAAGGTGACCATCGCCGCCACCACGCAGGTGGCATAGAGGAACGGGCGGAACAGCCGGAACGGCGACATGCCCGCTGCGTTTATCACGATGATTTCGGAATCGGTGGCGAGCTTGTTGAGCGTGTGGGAGACCGCGATCATCAGCGCGATCGGCGCGATGATGCTCAACAACGACGGAATCACCAGGCTGGTGACCCCCAGGAAGGTCAGGATGGTCTGACCCTGGCTGGTCATCAGGTCGATATCGCGCAACGCCTGCGTAATCCAGATCACGCCCGTCAGGCTGATCAGGACCAGCGCAAACGACCCAAGGGTCGTGCGAAAGATATACTTGTCGATCGACCCCATCGTAACTGTACGATCCCACCTTGCGTGCTGGAACCGCGGCTTGCGACCATCCTGAAATCAGGATCCCCTATGGTCGCGCCGCGCTGCTCCAGCCAGCCCCTCTTGTCTCACTACCATCCCTTTGATCCGTCAACAAAATGGCTGGGCCGTGGCACCCTCAGGATATGGTTAATAATTCACGTTATGTGGCCATCCGGCCACGGGCGGCTTGGCTTTGCGCACCTGGGCAGGCCATAGTGCAACAGAACTTGTCTTGGAAGATGCTCTTGACGGACATGCAGCCCCGCCAAAGCGAACATCGACCGGGTTTTCCGGCCCGGTTACAGCCTGATTTTTGGAGGATTTGCCCATGTCCGACGCCGTCAAGGTCGGCTTCGTCCCGTTTTCCGCCGCCTCGCGCGGCATCCTCGTCGTGTTCTGCGACGATTCATTGAAACTCGGCGCCGCGGCCCGCAAGGCGCTGGGAGCGGGGGCCGATTTGGCTGGGCGCGTTGCTGCGGCCAACCGGTTCAAGGGCAAGAACGGCTCGGTGCTGGATATTCTGGCGCCCGAGGGCGTTAAGGCGTCGCGCCTGATCGTGGTTGGCGTCGGCAAACTGTCGGCAATCAAGGATTATGATTTTCTCAAGCTCGGCGGCGTCATCGCCGGCAAGCTGCGCGCCGGCGGCGATGCCGTGACGATTATCGCCGATTTGCCGGATGCGGCGATGAAGCCGGAACAGGCCGCCGCGATCGGCGCAGGCGTGCGGCTGCGCGCCTACACATTCGATCGCTACAAGACCAAGAAGAAAGACGACGAAGACGCTGCCTTGCGCGCTGAAGTGTCGGTGGCTGTCAGCGACGTCGGCGCCGCGCGCAAAGCCTTCACGCCCGACGCGCATATCGTCGATGGCGTGATCCTGGCGCGCGAACTCGTCAACGAGCCGCCCAACGTACTTTATCCTGTGGAGTTTGCCCGCCGCGCCACGCAGCTACGCAAAGTCGGCGTCGATGTCGAAGTGCTCGACGTCAAGGCGATGACAAAACTCGGAATGGGCGCGCTGCTCGGCGTCGGTCAGGGTTCGACGCAGCCGAGCCGGACCGTGATCATGCGCTGGAACGGCGGCAAGCGCGGCGATGCGCCGGTCGCGTTCATCGGTAAGGGCGTTTGTTTCGACACCGGCGGCATCTCGATCAAATCCGCCGGCGGCATGGAGGACATGAAGGGTGATATGGGCGGCGCGGCCTGCGTGGTCGGGCTGATGCACGCGCTCGCCGCGCGCAAAGCCAAGGTCAACGTGGTCGGCGCCATCGGGCTGGTCGAGAACATGCCGGATGGCAACGCGCAGCGCCCCGGCGACATCGTCACCTCGATGTCCGGCCAGACCATCGAGATCATCAACACCGACGCCGAGGGCCGGTTGGTGCTGGCCGACGTGCTCTGGTACGTGACCAAAAAGTTCAAGCCGAAATTCATGGTCGATCTCGCTACCCTGACCGGCGCGATCATGGTGGCGCTCGGTACCGAGCATGCCGGCATGTTTTCCAACAATGACGAATTGGCTGAGCGGCTCTCGAAGGTCGGAATCGAGACCGGCGAAAAGGTCTGGCGCATGCCGCTCGGTCCCGAATACGACAAGCTGATCAACTCACAATTCGCCGACATGAAGAACACCGGTGGCCGCCATGGCGGTTCGATCACCGCGGCGCAGTTCCTGCAGCGTTTCGTCGACGGCACGCCCTGGGCGCATCTCGACATCGCGGGAACCGCGATGGGCGCGCCGAAAACCGAGATCAATCACAGTTGGGGTTCGGGCTATGGCGTGCGCCTGCTCGATCGCCTGGTCGCGGACTATTACGAAGCCAGGAAATAGCAGGGAAATAGCGGAAATATCAGAGAATAGCCGAAAGATAGCCGAAGCCCGATGACGGAAGTTCTGTTCTACCATCTGCAGGACATGACGCTCGAAAACGTGCTGCCGCCGTTGCTCGAGAAATCGCTCGAGCGCGGCTGGCGCGTGGTCGTGCAGTCGACTTCGGAGGAGCGCGCCGATGCGCTCGATGCCCATCTGTGGACCTATCGCGACGATTCGTTCCTGCCGCACGCCACATGGCGTGTCGGTGATGCGCCCGAGCAGCCGATTGTGTTGATCGCGGAGGAGGGCAATCCGAACCGGGCCAATGTCAGGTTTCTGGTCGATAATGCCGCGTTGCCGATCGATTCGGAGAGCTATCAACGGCTGGTTCTGGTCTTCAACGGCGACGATGGTGAAGCGCTTGCGGCGGCGCGCAGCGCCTGGACCGATTGCAAGGCGCGAGGCTTCGAGGTTACTTACTGGCAGGCCGACGAGCGGGGCCGGTGGCAACGACGGCAATAGCGATTCACGGCCGTTAATGATAATCTGCGGTTTCGGGGCGTGCGCTTGCCCATAGCCACGGTCATGCCGCAAAGTGATGGTGGGACAGCGGCTTACGGCCCGGGCAGGAACTCAATTCCAGGAATTTAACCTATCGTGCGAGATAACGCTCATCGAAAACAGCTGCTGGCGTTGCTTCTGGTCGCGCCCCTTATGGCGGGCTGTGCGGGCGGGGTGGGCGATATGTTTCAGTCCGATCTGCTGTCCAAGGATGCCCAGTGGTTTTCACGGGCCGGCAGGTTAAGCATCAGCAACGTTTCGATCGAAACGCCGCCGCTGACCCCGAACAAGCCGATTACGGCGGAAGATCTGGTCAGCGCGGACGGCCTTTGTCCCGGCATGGCGCCGCCGGCCGGCGCCAACGCCCTGACCGATGGTGCAGCTGGCGCGCCGCCGCCGAGCACAACCGGTACCGTGGCGCTCGGCCATACCGAATGTGACGTCGTGCGCGGCATTGGCGCGCCCGGCAGCGTCAATCTGTCGAACAATTCGCGCGGCGATCGGGTCGCGGTCATCAGCTATTCGCAAGGGCAACGCGCCGGGATCTATACCTTCACCGCTGGGCGTCTGACCTCGATCGAGCGCGGGCCCGAGCCGGTGGCGGCGCCGAAGGCTGCGAAGAGCAAGGCGAAGAAGAAACCGGCGGCGACCTGATCGCCGCGCGCGTCGGTTTCGACCAATTCCAGATCAGCAAGTCCCATTCCAGATCATCAAGTCCCAGAGCGGCTTAACCCGCCGCCTCGTCATATTGCGAACTGGCTTCCAGCCATTGTTCCTCGGCGCGCAGCAAGGCGCTGGCCGCGCCGGCGCGCGCCTTGCTCAATTGCGCCGCCTGTTTTGGATCGCGCGTGAATAAATCCGGCAGCGCCAGCGCGGTATCGATTTTCGCAATGATGCCGTTGATGCGCGCGATTTCGGCTTCGGCATCGGAAATCTTCTGCTTCAGCGGCACGCGCTTCTCGCCCTTGGAGCGTTGCGGCTTGTCGCGGCCGTTGCCACGCTCGTTGTTGCGGTCACGCGAATTGGTGCGCATGCCGCGTGCCGACAGCACCATGCGCCGGTAATCGTCGAGGTCGCCGTCATAGCTGGTGACCGCATGATCGGCCACGACCCATAATTGATCGGCGCAGGCTTCGATCAGATAACGATCATGGGAGACCATGATGACCGCGCCAGGGAATTCATTGATCGCTTCCGCGAGGGCCGCGCGACTGTCGATGTCGAGATGGTTGGTCGGCTCGTCGAGAATGATCATGTTGGGGCCGAAGAACGTCGCAAGCCCCAACAGCAGCCGCGCCTTTTCGCCACCCGACAGGCTCTTGACCACGGTATCGCCGGCCTTGCCGGAGAAGCCGATCGCGCCGACGCGGGCGCGCACCTTGCTCTCGGGGGTATCCGGCATCAGCTTGCGGACGTGATCGTAGGGCGAGCCGTCGAGATTGAGTTCATCGACCTGATGCTGGGCGAAATACCCGATCGAGAGTTTTTCCGCGCGAGTGACGTGGCCGGAAAACGGCTGCAGCTTGTTGGCGAGCAGCTTGACCAACGTCGATTTGCCGTTGCCGTTGGAACCGAGCAGGGCGATGCGGTCATCGGTGTCGATGCGCAACGTAACGCGATTGAGCACGGGCTTTTTCGGATCGTACCCGACCGAGACATCGTCGACCGCGATGATCGGTGGCGACAGCATCTTTTCGGGCGTCGGAAAGCTGATTTCGCGCACATCCTGCGTCACCAGCGCGGTGACGGGCTTCATTCGCTCCAGCATCTTGACGCGGGATTGGGCCTGGCGGGCTTTCGAGGCCTTGGCCTTGAAGCGATCGACAAAGGCCTGCAGCCGCTTGCGCTCATCGGCCTGCCGCCTGGCGTGCTTGGCGTCGAGCATTTCGCGCGTCGCGCGCTGCTCCTCAAACGACGAATAGGTGCCCTTGTAAAGCGTCAGCCTGCCGCGATCGAGATGCAGGATCTGATCCACCGACGTATCGAGCAGATCGCGATCATGGCTGATGACGATCACGGTGCGCGGATAATTCGCCAGATGATCTTCCAGCCACAGCGTGCCTTCGAGATCGAGATAGTTGGTCGGTTCGTCGAGCAGCAGCAAATCGGGCGCCGCGAACAGGGTCGCTGCAAGTGCGACGCGCATCCGCCAGCCGCCGGAGAATTCGGAGCAGGACCTCGCCTGATCGGCGGTGGAAAATCCAAGGCCGCTCAGGATCGCGGCGGCGCGGGCAGGGGCCGAATGGGCGTCGATGTCGACGAGCCGGGTTTGGATATCAGCGATTCTGGTCGGATCATGCGCGGTGTCCGCTTCGCGCAGCAATGCTTCGCGTTCCAGATCGGCCTTCAGCACCACGGTGATCAGGCTTTCCGGGCCGTCGGGCGCTTCCTGCGCGAGGCTGCCGACGCGCCAGCGCGGCGGAATGCTGATGCTGCCGGTTTCGGTCGGCAACTCGCCGCGGATGGCGTGGAACAAGGTCGATTTGCCGACGCCATTGCGGCCGACGAAGCCAACGCGTGCGCCTGGCACAATCTGCACAGAGCTATTGTCGATCAGCAGCCGTCCGGCAATCCGGATCGATATGTCGGTGATTGAAAGCATCCGGCCTTGTCACCGGACCCGCCGCCAAACGCAACCCGTTTGTGGGTAAAATATCGCCCACCGGGAGCTTAACCGTGATCCACCAGCTAGTTCCGCTGCAGGCTTTCGTCCAGCCGGCGCAGCTCATCCATCAGATGTTCCAGGCGGGATGACGGCGGCATGGCGTCCAGGCGCAGATCGCGTTGCAGCCGCTCGCCGACCGCCTTGCAAATCGAGCGGCTGGTTGCCGGATCCATCATCTCGCTGTCATCGTTGATTCGGCTAGTCATCATCGGGGTCTGCTTTGGACTGTTTGCGTGCGCGATGCATAATCAAGTCGCAAACGCGGGAATGGTTTCGCTCAACTGACACTTTCCGTGCGCGGTTGGTGAAGGCGAAGTGAAAGCCCGCCGGATGGTTCCGGCCCAATTGAGAGAAAGCCCCGGCGCTGGCGCGGCCGGGGCTTTTCGACGCCTAAGTCAGCGATCGAGATCAGTAGCAGCGGCTGATCAGACGCCAGCGGGGTCCCCAGGGGGTCGGAACCAACCGTCGCACATAGCAGCCGCCGTAGCCGTAACCATAATAAGCGGGCCCGCCGACATAGAAGCGCGGAGCGCCCCAGCCGCCGTGCCATCCACCGTGCCAACCGCCACCGCCATGCCAGCCACCCCAGGCCGAGGCGGAGGTCGGCGCCAACGCGGCCATACCAAGCGAAGCCGCGGCCAGTGCAACAAGCGAGAATTTGCGAAACATGATCGTCTCCTCGGGGTTCGGCGCCACCAGCGCCATCACGGTCCCGGATGCTTCCTTCAGGTTAGGCGGCATTCGGTTGACGGCAGGTTAGGCCGGCGCACATGAACCGGACCGGCACGCTCATTTCAGAATGGGTTCATCTGGGTGAAATCGCTGTAATTTTGGCTATGGTCGGCGGCTCCAGGCGGTCGGGCCTTGCGCGATCGAGGCCATTTCGCCGGATCGCTTGCCGTCTCGCGATGGCGCCGATATAAGCCCGGCAACTCCCATCAGCGGTTTTCAAGGACGAGATCATGGCGATTGAACGCACCTTTTCGATTATCAAGCCGGACGCGACCGAGCGCAATCTGACCGGCGCGATCAACGCGCTGATCGAGAAAGCCGGGCTTCGCATCGTGGCGCAGAAGCGCATTCGCATGACCCGCGAGCAGGCCGAAACCTTTTACGCCGTTCACAAGGCGCGGCCGTTCTTCGGCGAACTGGTCGATTTCATGATTTCCGCGCCGGTCGTGGTTCAGGTGCTCGAGGGTGAGAACGCCGTGCTCAGGCATCGTGACGTGATGGGCGCAACCGATCCCTCCAAGGCCGCCGACGGCACCATCCGCAAGTTGCATGCGAAGTCGATTGGCGAAAACTCGGTGCATGGTTCGGATGCCGCCGAGACCGCGGCGATCGAAATCGCACAATTCTTCTCGGGCAACGAAATCGTCGGCTGATTGACGCTGACGTCGGTGCGCCCTTCCGCTGAAACCAGCCGCGAAGGCCGTCCGGCCAACAGGGGCGGGCTGTGAACGGGCTATTGCAGGTCTTTAATGCCGCCAGCGTCAGCACCTTGCTGACGCAATTCCAGGCCGATCTGCAGTCACCGACATTCTGGCTCGCGGTCGGCAAGATCATCTGGATCAACGTGCTGTTGTCCGGCGACAACGCGCTGGTCATCGCGATGGCCTGCCGCGGCCTTGCGCCCCGGCAGCGCGTCTGGGGCATGACGATCGGCGCCGGCATCGCCGTGATCCTGCTGATCGCCTTTACCGGCATCGTCGCGAAGCTGATGGTGCTGCCTTATCTGAAACTGGTCGGCGGTCTTGCCTTGCTCGTGATCGCCGCCAAGCTTCTGGTCCCGGAAGGCGAAGGCGACGACGTCACCGCCGGCACGAGCCTGTGGCATGCGATCCGGATCGTGGTGATTGCCGACATCGTCATGAGCCTCGACAACGTCATCGCGGTTGCCGCTGCCGCCAATGGCGAGTTGCCGCTGCTGATCCTGGGGCTCGCCGTCAGCATCCCCATGATCATCGCGGGCGCGGCCCTCATCATGCTGGTGCTGGACCGGTTTCCGATCCTGGTCTGGCTGGGTGCGACCTTGCTGGGATGGATCGCCGGCGATGTGATTGCGACCGATCCGGCCGATCATCCCTTCCTGCTGCGAGTTCTCGACGGTCAGATCGCCTTCAATTTCGATGCGACCTCCTCGATCTTCAACTGGTCGCCGCATATCCGTCTCGATGGCGACGTCGACGAATATCTCTGCTCGATTATCGGCGCGATCACCGTGCTGGTGGTTGGCACGATCTGGCGGCGGCGCAAGCTGCGCGCCATGGAAACGCCTGCTGCGGTTTAAGCAGGCGCATCTGAACCTCATCTGGATTCGCGACAAATAGCCGCCACACGTCCGCGCCCTTTTGCGATAGCGAAGGCAGGCGCAGTCTTTGTTGGAGGCCCTGTTGACCTGGTTTTCGGAATTTTTCGATCCATCCGCAATCAGCGTCATGCTTGGGCAATTCTATGGTGAAGTCCATCACCCCCAATTCTGGGTGGCGCTCACCGAGATCATCTGGATCAACGTGCTGTTGTCGGGGGACAATGCGCTCGTGATCGCGCTTGCATGCCGTGGGCTTCAGCCACGCCAGCGGCTGTGGGGCATGATCCTCGGCGCCGGCGCCGCGGTGGTCCTGCGCATCATCTTTACCGGCATCGTCGCCACCCTGATGGCGTTGCCCTATCTCAAGCTGGTCGGCGGCCTCGCGCTGGTCGTGATCGCCGCAAAACTCCTCGTGCCCGAGCAGGATGATGAAGAGGTGCAGTCGGCGTCGCATCTCTGGGCGGCCGTGCGGATCGTCGTGGTCGCCGATATCGTGATGAGCCTGGACAACGTCATTGCGGTTGCGGCAGCCGCCAATGGCAGCGCGCCGCTGTTGATCCTGGGGCTTGCGATCAGCGTTCCTCTGATCGTCGCGGGCGCCGCGCTGATCATGGTGCTGCTCAACCGGCTGCCGATTCTGATATGGGCCGGAGCGATGCTGTTGGGCTGGATCGCCGGCGACGTCGCTGCGACCGATCCGGCCATTCATTCCAAACTGGAGACGTTTTTCGCCGGAGCATTCGGCGCCAGGCTCGACGCACTATCGGCATCGCTCGGTTTTACGTCGCGCTTTGCGCAGGGCGGCAATGGCGGCGAGATCGCATGCGGTGTCCTCGGCGTGATCCTGGTGCTGGTCCTAGGCACCCTCTGGCGTCGGCGCAGGCTGCGTCAGATCGAACGGCCCGTATTGTCGCCTGCCGGCGAGGCGAGTGCGATGGATCGTGCCGGTGACAGGGTCAGCTAGGGCCTGGCCGACAAGGCGTCACGCGCCTTCGTCAGGGCTTCGAGCTCGGCGTTCTGCTGTTCGAGCCGTTCCGATATCCGCTCTTCGTTGCGATCGCCAGAGGCGCCCGCGGCCTGCTCGATCAGCTGCCGGATATTGTCCCTGACAATGGCGATGCGGTTTTCCAGTTCGGTCAATGACAGAGCGCTGTAGTCGGCCATGGCCAATTCTCCGGTAAAGTGCTGCTGCGACGTTAGCCACGGTCGCTCCCGGGGCCTACTGATATATTCCAAGGCCGGGTGGAACATTTTCGTGACGATCAACGCCTGACGATCGACCCCGAGCGGCCGATCAGCCGCGCCAGCTGCTTGAAGCGGCTGCCGACGCGGTCGGCGACGAGATCGACCAAGCGGTGTTCGAACACTAGCATTAGCTTGCGGCTGCCGCTTCTAAAATGCGTGGCCGGCAACACGCCCGGTCGCGCGGCCGACACCAGATGGGCAACCCGGAATGCCGCGCCGAGGACACGCGCCCGCTCGACCATGGCCGGCGGCACCAGTTCGCGTATCAGCGCCGGCGGCTCGTTTTCTTCGC
>CAVTWC010000048.1:0-6578 GCA_963738105.1 uncultured Alphaproteobacteria bacterium
CTCGCACTCTAATCACCTTGCCAACACTTGTTTGAAATCGTCGTACTCGAACGCGCGGGCCATGCGCCGGTCGCCAGGAACCGACTCAGACCCCGCTCTTTTTTTCGCCGCAGCCTTTGGAGATCGAAAGGTCGTCCTCCTTTCGGGCATTGCGCTGCTCGCTTGAAAATCGCGCATATAGCGCGGGGAGAACCAAGAGCGTCAGCAAGGTCGCGCTCATCAGCCCCCCGATAACCACGGTGGCCAATGGCTTCTGCACCTCGGCTCCGGTCCCTTTTGCGATCGCCATCGGTACGAAACCCAAAGAGGCGACCAGCGCGGTCATGACGACAGGACGCAGGCGCGTAAGCGCGCCAACAATGATGGCCTTCTGCTTCGGTACCCCGTCATCGATGAGCTGCCTGATAAAGCTCAACATCACGAGCCCATTGAGAACGGCGATGCCCGACAGCGCGATGAAACCGACCGCCGCCGAAATGGAAAAGGGCATATCGCGCAGCCACAACGCCGCCACTCCCCCGGTAAGCGCAAGGGGAACGGCGCTGAACACGATCAGCGCGTCGCGGGCGGAGCCTAGCGCGCCCAACAGGAGCAGGAATATCAGCCCAAAGCAGAGCGGCACGACAATCATGAGCCGATGCCGCGCCGCGGTCAGATTCTCGAATTGGCCGCCCCAGGCCAGCCAATACCCGGCAGGCAGCGTGACCTGCTCCGCGATCTTCGCTTGAGCCTCCTCAACAAGCGAGCCGATGTCGCGACCGCGTACATTGGCCGTCACCACCACGCGCCGCTTGCCGTTTTCCCGGCTGATCTGATTGGGGCCTTCGCCGACATGGAAACTCGCAAGCTGGCGCAGGGGAACGGTGACCGCCCCGGCGTCCGACCCGCCTTGCGGCAGGGTGACCGGCAGATTTTCGAGCGCCAGGACTTCGCTGCGTTGCGAATCGGCGAGCCGGACAACGATCTGGAAGCGACGATCGCCCTCGAATACGAGTCCGGCCGGGCTGCCACCGATCGCGACACCGATAACATCCTGCACGTCCGCAAGGTTCAAGCCGCGACGGGCGATCTCCGCCTTGTCGATCCTGACCTCCACAACCGGCAGGCCCTGCACCTCCTCGACCTTGATATCGGCCGCGCCTTCAATCTCTTTTAGAACGGCCGCAATCCGGTTGGCCGCGCCCAGCATGGCGGAAAAATCGTCGCCGAAGACCTTCACTGCCAGGTCCGCGCGCACACCGGCAATCAATTCGTTGAAACGCATCTGGATGGGTTGGGAAAATTCAACTTGGTTGCCAGGTGATTTCGACGCCTCAGCTTCGAGCTGACGGATCAATTCGTCCTTGGGTATCCGTGGATCGGGCCATTGGTCCCGCGGCTTCATAATGACGTAGGTGTCCGCCGCATTTGGCGGCATCGGGTCGGCTGCCAGTTCCGGCGTGCCGACGCGGGAAAACACAAACGCCACCTGCGGCAATTGGCTGACGGCCTTCTCGATGCCGAGCTGCATCGTTTGCGATTGTGCAAGCGACGTGCTGGGAATCCGCCTGACTTCCATCACGATGTTCGTCTCGTCCAGCGTCGGCGTGAACTCCTGGCCAAGCCGTGCAAACAGAAGGGTCGCCGCGGCGCAAAGGAAGATCGCGGTCGCGATAACCGCGATGGGTGATCGTGTCGCCGTAGCCAGCGCAGGTTGATAAAGCATCTTCAAGCCGCGGACGATGAAACTCTCGGTCTCTTGCACGCGTGCGCTGACGAAGATTGCGATCATCGCCGGCACAAAGGTCAACGAAAGCACGAAAGCCGTGATCAGCGCGATGATGACGGTCATGGCCATCGGGGCGAACGTCTTGCCTTCCACCCCGGTGAAGGTCAGAAGTGGAACGTAGACGAGAATAATGATTGCCTGCCCATACACCGTCGGCCTGATCATCTCGGTGGCTGACATCGTCACGGTGTCCAGACGCTCGTTCAGCGACAGGAGCCGGCCGAGTTCACGCTGGCGTTCCGCCATGTGCCGCAGGCAATTCTCGGCGATAATGATCGCGCCATCGACGATTAGCCCGAAGTCCAGTGCTCCGAGACTCATCAGGTTCGCACTGATCCTGCCTTGCAGCATGCCGGTCGCGGTAATCAGCATGGTGATGGGGATGACGATGGCCGTGATCAGTGCCGCGCGGAAATTGCCCAACAGCAGGAATAGCACCAGCACAACGAGCAGCGCCCCTTCGGCGAGGTTCGTCGCCACGGTGTGGATGGTGGCATCGACGAGTTGGGTGCGATTGAGCATCGTGCGTGCGCGAATACCGGGCGGCAGGGTGCGGTTGATCTCGTCGAGCTTGCTCGCAGCCGCGGCCGCGACGGTCCGGCTGTTGCCGCCGACCAGCATCAGAGCCGTCCCGAGTACCACCTCGCGGCCGTTCATGCTTGCACTTCCGGTTCTCAGTTCACGGCCGAGCACCACCTCCGCCACGTCCCGGATCCGCACTGGCACGGCGTGACGGGTCGCAACGACGATTTCCTCGATATCGCCGAGGTTCTCGACGCGCCCACTGGTGCGCACCACATAACCTTCGCCATTACGCTCGATCATGTTCGCGCCACGGCTGACATTGTTGGCTTCGATGGCACGCACGACTTGACCGAACGAGAGCCCGTAAGCGATCAGGCGCGCGGGATCCGGTTGCACGAGGTACTGCTTCACGTATCCGCCGATCGCATCGGCGCCCGCGACACCCGGCACGGTCTTCATCTGAGGACGAATGATCCAGTCCTGCACGGTCCGCAAATAGACGGTTCGCTGAAACTCGTCGGTGAGGCGCTCGCCTTCGGGGGTGAGATACGAACCGTCGCTCTGCCATCCCGGCTTGCCGTCGCGGGATGAACTGATTTCGCCGGCGGGTAAATACTCTACCGACCACCAATAGACTTCACCGAGGCCGGTCGATATCGGGCCCGTCCGGACCTCGACGCCGGGCGGCAGGCTTGCCTTTGCTTCGGTGAGACGCTCAGCGACCTGCTGGCGCGCGAAGTAGATGTCTGTCCTGTCGGTAAAGATGGCAGTGACCTGGGCAAAGCCGTTGCGCGAAAACGATCGGGTCGATTCCAGGCCGGGCGTGCCCGCGAGCGCCGTTTCGATTGGAAATGTGACCTGTTTCTCGATCTCGACGGGCGAGAGCGCCGGAGCAAGGGCGTTGATCTGGACCTGGACGTTAGTCACGTCGGGAACGGCATCAATCGGTAGCTTGGTGAGAGACCATATGCCGGATAGCGCGGCAGCCAGTGTCACGAGCAGCACCAACCACCGGCGACGCACAGAAGCGGCGAGGATGTATTCGATCATCCCCTCAGTCCTCGGCGGACGACTTCAGGAATTCCGCCTTGAGCAGAAACGTGTTGGTGACGGCAATGGTCTCGCCGACTTTCAAGCCTGTCAGCACCTCGGCCAGGCGATCGTCACTCCGGCCGGTCACCACCGCGCGCTTCTCGAAACCTTCCGCCGTGCGTACGAACACTGCTTTTTCTGCGCCGATGGTCTGAATGGCGCTGGCCGGCACGGCAACGGAAACCGGTTCTTCGCCGGTCGCAATCGCCGCAGTCACGAACGAACCCGGCCGCCAGGCGCCGCTTTCGTTGGCAACTTCCGCAACCACACGCGCCGCGCGCGACTCCTTGTCGACAAGCGGAGTGATGAACACAACCTTGCCGTCGGCCTTTTCGGCGATTCCACGGGCCGCAATCGACACGGACTGACCTTCCTTTACAGTGGGCAGGTCGGTCGGACTGACTGCAAGTTCGACCCAGACACGATCGAGATCGACAATCACGAACAGTTCGGTCTCCAGATTATCCCGCCCGACCGCCATGCCGAGATCGACCTTGCGCTCGACCACGCGGCCTGCCATCGGCGCACGAATTTCCTGACGAGGCAGCAAGGCTTCCGGCTCGTTTGGCAGCGTTGCGATCTCGCTTTCGCCGAGGCCGAGCGCGAACAACTTCTGGCGGGAAATATTGAATTTCATTGCAGTTTGCGCGGTCAGGTTCTGAGACCTGAGAAATTGCTGCTCGGTGGAAGCGCGCCCCTCCCAGATCATTTTGTCACGTTGAAATAGCGTCTGCTGCAACTCGTTGGTGAGGCGCGCGGCGAGGTATTCGCTTTTGGCGTCTGCGACTTCTCGGCTTTCAAGGACGGCGAGCACTTCTCCCTTGACCACTGGATCGCCGATATTCTTTCGCAACTCCGCTACGGTGCCGTAGAGTTTCACGGCGACCCTCGCGATCCGGTCAGCGACCGGGATGATCGTTCCGGGAACAATGATGCGGTGGGCGAGGGTGCCGCGATCGACCTGTGCCATGTCGATGTGCGCTTCCGTCAACTGCTCGTCGGTCAGGCTGACGACCGCTTGCTTGTCGCCGGGCGCCTTGCTGCCTTCGCCGCGCACCTGCGCAGCGGTGTCGTGCGATTGCACACTGACGGGCTCAAAGGCCAATCCGGCGAGCTTCCGTACTGTTTGCGGGACGCCGGGCGCCAGGCTTGCGACGGCGATCCCGGCTGCAAACCCGACACTCACAAACGCCAACCGTGCCATCTTCAAGCGCTCGATCATTTGCGGAAGCTGCCGGGAATGCTCCTGGCGGGCCCTGTTGAAACCGGCAGTACGGCCGCTGCCGCGAAGTGAAGTTCGGTCATGGCATGTCGAATGATCTGGACACCGCCGGAAATCCCCAGCGCGACAATGATTGCTGCAACGATGATATCCGGCCAACCCGTGCCGGTTCCGAACACGCCCGCCGCCGCCAGCAGCACGGCGAGATTGCCGATCGCGTCGTTGCGCGAACATATCCAGACCGAGCGCATATTGGCGTCGCCGGCGCGGTAGCGGAAAAGCATCACGGCCACGGCAGCATTGCTGACGAGCGCCAGCATGCCAACGATACCCATCACCTCTGCTTTCGGAAGGCTGCCGGACCATGCCTGAAAGACCGTGATCCCGATCACCCACAAGGCGAGCACTAGCAACGTGATGCCTTTGAAAAGCGCTGCACGGGCTCGCCACACCAGAACCATGCCGGCGACCCCGAGGCTGATTGCGTAATTCGCTGAATCCCCTAGGAAGTCCAGTGCATCGGCCTGCAAGGAGGCCGAACCAGCGGCGATGCCGCTCCCGATTTCGGTCAGGAACATGCCCCCGTTGATGGCAAGGGCGATCCACAGGACGCGTCGCCACGCGGCGTTGTTGGGCGCAGGCCCCTCAGGGGAACACGAAATGTCATTGCAGCAACCCGCCATGCTTCATCCTCGACATCAGAACCCAAATCCTGCATCCTCTAGTCACTAGAGGAGCAAGAGAAAGGTCGCAAAATGGGCGACGAATGTCCAATTGGCGAGGTTGCCAGGCGCACCGGCCTCAAGGTCCCGACGATCCGTTACTATGAGCAGATCGGCCTCCTACCATCCTTGCCGCGATCCGAGGGCAACCGTCGCTGTTACCGCGACAGTGACATCCGCCGCCTTGTCTTCGTTCGCCACGCGCGCGAGTTGGGCTTCGAGGTCGAGGCCATCCGCACCTTGCTCGCCTTGCAGGACCAGCCTGAGAACTCCTGCCGAGAGATCGATGCGCTTGTCGGCGAGCATCTTGAGGCCGTTGACAGCAAGATTCAGCGGCTCGTCGGGCTTCGTGAAGAGCTTCAGCACATATTGGCGTGCTGCAGAGGAGGTCGCGTGGCCGAATGCCGCGTCATCGAATCAATTTCCAACTGCGAAGCCCCAGCCAAACTCAAGAGTTTCGCATCGTGACAATGCGCGGCTACCGTTGGGACAGGGATAGGAGCTCGCAAAAGGCGCCTTTAGGTTTGATCGGCACCTTTCCGTCCGTTTCGATCGGTTGAGCATCGCAATCGCGCCCAATGCGACCGCTCTCCGAGCGCACCAAGAAACATCGTGAAATGCCGTTGATGGCGCGCCCGTGGGGCGTGCGGGGCAGGAAAACTTGCGGCGCTGCAGTTCCCCGGGCCGGAACGCTGCGGCTGCAAACCAAGCATTCATTGCCTTGTTGTAGTAATCCCGGCGGATATCGACGCGTCAGGGTTTCAGATTCGGATTGCGGGCGAGCCTGTCTGACAAGGCCGTCTGACGACCGGATTTCTTCGGATCGAGTTCGACCAGGACTGACCGGCTGATATCGATCGGAGCACGTGCATGAAATTCCTGGGTTTCGCCTACCGGATCATCTCCAACTTCATTTTCCTAGCGCTGGTCTATTACAGCCTGAATTTCATGGAGAAGTACCAGCAGCGGGCGATCCTTGCGATTCTCGTGCTGGCCTATGCCGGCATGCGCGCAGTGTCGGCGTTCCGGTCGTTCTATTTCTTCCAGCGGGTCGAGCGCCTCGAGCTCGAGGCGCGCCGTATGGCGGGGCTGCTGGCCGGCGAGGGGCCTGCTGCCGACGCTTCGCGCAAGCTGATCGTCAACAGCGTCGGGACGCTGCGCCGTGACGGCGAAATGAAGGCCTATATCGACCTGATGTTTCTCGCGCTGGTTGTGCTGCTGTGCATCGCGAAGATCGTGACGGACTAGG
>CAVTWC010000049.1:0-109071 GCA_963738105.1 uncultured Alphaproteobacteria bacterium
TGAAGGCGGAAGAACGAGGCGTAGCGTCCGCCGCGGCGCAGCAGATCGTCATGCCGCCCACGCTCGACGATCTCGCCGCCCTCGACCACCAGGATGGCGTCGGCATGCATGATGGTGTGCAGACGGTGGGCGATCACGATGGTGGTGCGGTTCTGGCAGAGATGCTCAATCGCTTCCTGCACCTGCTTTTCGGACTCTGAATCGAGCGCCGCGGTCGCCTCGTCCAACAGGATGATCGGTGCATTCTTCACCAGCGCCCGGGCCACCGCGATGCGCTGGCGCTGGCCGCCGGACAGTTGCGTGCCGTGCTCGCCGACCGGGGTGTCATAGCCCAGCGGAAAGCCCATGATGAACTCATGAGCGCAGGCGGCTTTGGCGGCGGCGATGATCTCCGCCTCGGAGGCGCCGACTTTGCCGAACGCGATGTTCTCTCGGATGGTGTCGCGGAACAGATAGACGTCCTGGCCGACATAGGCGGTCTGGTGCCGCAGCGAATTGCGCGACACGCCCGAAATCGCCTGCCCGTCGATCAGGATGTCGCCCTCGGTCACTTCATAAAACCGCAGCAGCAGCGCAAGCACCGTGGATTTGCCGCCGCCGGACGGGCCGACCAGCGCGGTGACCTTGCCGGGCTCGGCGACGAAACTCATGCGGTTGAGTACCGGCTCGTTCGCGCGATAGCTGAAGGAGACGTCACGCAGTTCGATCCTCGCCTCGGTCAGTTTCAGTTCGGGCTTTTGATCGTCGGCAGGTTCGCTGGCCGGACTGTCGACGATCTCCAGCAGCTTCCGCGCGCCGATCAGATTGCTGTTCAATTCGATGTTCAACCGCGCCAGCCGCTTGGCCGGTTCATAGGCCAGCAGGAACGCGGTCAGGAACGAGAAGAACTCGCCGGGTGTCGCGCCCATCGCGACCACGCGATAGCCGCCATACATCAGACCGCCCGCGATCGCGAAACCGCCGAGCGTTTCCATCAGCGGGCTCGAACGGTTGGTGACGGTCGCCATCTTGTTGGCGTTGCGCTCCACCGCGCTGATGCTGACATCGATGCGCTCGCGCATGGTCTGCTCGAGCGTGAAGGCTTTCACGGTGCGGATGCCCTGCAGCAATTCCTGCATGGTTTCCATGATGTCAGCGGTGCCGGTGAACTGGTTGTGCGCGAGACCCTTGATTCGCTTCACCAGCTTGCGCAGCACGATCATGGCCGGCGGTGCGACCAGGAATCCCAGCAGCGACATCAGCGGATCCTGCGTCACCATCACGATGACCAGCGCGATCAGCGACAGCAGATCGCGTCCCACCGCATTGATCAACAGGTTCAGCACCTGTGTGACCGAATTGGCACCCGCGGTCAGCCGCGCCAGGAATTCGGATGAATGCCGCTCTGAAAAGAATGCAATGCTTTCGTTCATCAGCTTGGCAAACAGTTGCCGCTGGTTGTTGGCCAGGATCGCGTTGCTGATCTGCGACAGGATCACGGTGTGGCCGTAGGTCGCCGCGCCCTTGAGCATGAAGATCAGGAGGGTGACCCCGGACAGGATCGCAATGCCGCGGACGTTCTTGTCGACATAGGCCTGGTTGATGACCTCGCCGAGCAAATAGGCCGATCCGGCCGTTGTCGCGGCCGAAACCGCCATCAGCGCGAACGCCATCAGGTAGCGCCGCCAATAAGCGGCTCCCTGTTCCGTGACCAGGCGGCGAATCAGGATCGCCGCGCCATAGGGGTCGTCAGTGATTTTTCTTGGAAGTTCGGTCATCCGCTTTCCATTGACCGCGCCAAAGGGCCAGATATCGCCGGATATCGGCCAGCGCGTCAGGGCTGCTGAGGATGACTCCTTGCCCGCTATGTCAGCGTTTTTCAAGCCGAATCAGGGCTTGCATGGGACTTGACTTATCGGGTCCGATTTTAGGCCGAAACCGCTTGCTGCAGGTCGCCATTACGCTCATGGAACAGCTTCTGTTCCCACGCCAGCGCGTGGGCGGCGATGGTTTCCAGATTGTCGTATCGGGGCGCCCAGTCCAGCGCTGCGCGGATGCGGCTGGTATCGGCGACCATGGTCATGATGTCGCCCGGCCGGCGTGCGGCATACTGGACCGCGAAATGGCGCCCGGAGACGCGTCGCACCGCCTCGATGGTCTCCAGCACCGAATAGCCGCGGCCATAGCCGCAGTTCAGCGTCGTCGAGGTGCCGCCATCCCGCAGGTAAGACAGCGCCGCGCGATGGGCCTGTGCGAGATCGCTGACATGGATGAAGTCGCGGATGCAGCTGCCGTCCGGCGTCGGATAATCGGTGCCGAATACATCGATCTTGGC
Source organism: uncultured Alphaproteobacteria bacterium (assembly GCA_963738105.1). Classification (GTDB taxonomy): domain Bacteria; phylum Pseudomonadota; class Alphaproteobacteria; order Rhizobiales; family Xanthobacteraceae; genus Bradyrhizobium. Next base: position 2,315 of record CAVTWC010000049.1, read on the forward strand.
GCGCTGCCCGGTGGCGGCTTCGACCGCGATCTTGAGCAGATGGGTGGCGCCGACGGTGGCGAGACCAATGCGCGCCAGCGGATCGGCGCCGGCGACGTTGAAGTAGCGCAGCACGACATAGTTCATGCCGTGCGCGGATGCGACGTCATGCAGCATGATCTCGGTCATCAGCTTCGAGGAGCCGTAGGGCGACAGCGGCCGTGTCGGCGCATTTTCGGAAACCGGCACCTGGTCCGGATTGCCGTACACGGCGGCGGTGGATGAAAAGATGAAACGGTTGACGCCGCACTTCACCGCGACGTTCAACAGGCTGCGCGTCGTCATGGTGTTGTTGCGGTAGTAGGCGAGCGGATCGCGCATCGAGTCCGGGACCACCACCGAGCCCGCGAAATGGATGATGCTTTCGACACTGTGCGCGGTGATCACGCCCTCGACCAGGTTTTCGTCCGCGGCATCGCCGATGAACAATGGCACGCCTTCGGGCAGGAACGCTGAAAAGCCGGTGGAGAGGTTGTCGATCACGACGACGCTTTCGCCAGCTTCCACCAGCGCCTGAACCATATGACTTCCGATATAGCCGGCGCCGCCGGTGACAAGCACAGTCATGAGCTCACCCGTTCCCTGATTTTGAGATCATGCTATCGGCTGTGGGGTGAAGATTGGTTTCCGGCCAAGCTGAACTGGCCACTATGCTTAATGTTGCGTATAGGACATCGGCGAAACGGAGCCCGATGTGCCGATCGAGAACAAGTCAGCCGCTGGTCTGCAACTGATCGTGCCGAATTTGCATCGGCGCTATTCGGGCGTCACCGCGACCAACCGCATGGTGGCGCCGAAACTCGCTCGCCTCGTGCGCGCGGCATGGTTCGGTTCCGATGCACCCGACGGCATCGCGCGGATGGGTGTGGCGGATCTCATGAAGTTATGGCGCCGCCGCACGCCGCTGATCTGGCACGCGCGGCGCAACAACGAGATGATCGTCGGCGTGTTGCTGCGATCGCTCGGTTGGCCGCTGAAGCTGGTATTCACGTCGGCCGCACAACGTCACCACACATGGATTACGCGCTGGCTGATCCGGCGCATGGACGCGATCATCGCAACATCTGATATCTCCGCATCGTTTCTCAAACACGCGGCGACGGTGATTCCGCATGGCGTCGATACCGATCGCTATGCACCGCCGGCCGATCGCGCGGCGGCGTTCGCGGAGGCAAAATTGCCGGGACGTTACGCCATCGGCTGTTTCGGCCGGGTACGTGCGCAAAAGGGCACCGACGTGTTCGTGGAAGCGATGTGCCGATTGCTGCCGCGCTATCCGGATTTTACCGCCGTGATCGTTGGCGCAGTAGCGGTGGAGCAGACCGCGTTCGCCAACGATCTTAAAAAGCGCATCGAGGCGGCGGGATTGCAATCGCGTATCGTCATCACCGGCGAGTTGCCGATCGAGGAGGTGCAGCGGTGGTATCAGCGGTTGACGCTCTACGCCTTCACCTCGCGCAACGAAGGATTTGGGCTGACGCTGATCGAAGCGATGGCGGCCGGTGCGGCATTGGTCGCGTCGCGCGCGGGCGCGGCGGAGCTGGTGGTCGAGGACGGCGTCACCGGTGTGCTGACGCCGCCGGGCAACGCCAGCGCGCTGGCCGCAGCGCTGGAGCCGTTGATGCGCGATCCCTTGTCATGCGCCGTGATGGGCGCGCGGGGACGTGAGCGCGTGCTGGCGCAATTCAGTCTCGATGCGGAAGCCAATCGAATCGCCGAGGTTTACCGCACGCTGGTCTGACGGATCACATCCGCGACGAACGCATCGAGATCGCCGCCTGCAAACAAAAATCCGGGCAAACCTGCAGCTTCCGCGGCCTCGATATCGGTGGCGCGATCGCCAATGACAAAGCTGCCGGCATGCTGCACCGGCCAGTGATCCATCAGATCGTGGATCATGCCGGGGCTCGGCTTGCGCCAGTGATGATCCTCGAGATAGCCGACGACCGATCCGCCGGGAAAGTGCGGGCAGTACCTGACGTCGTCGATGACAGCACCCTGCGCGGCCAGTTCGGCGCGCATCCAGTCGAGCAGCCCGTTGAGCTCGTCCTCGGTGAAGTGACCATGCGCGACGCCGGACTGATTGGTGAAGAAGAACACCCAATAGCCGGCGTCGTTCAATCGCCGGATCGCTTTGGCGGCATTCGGCATCCAGCGGATCTTGTCGCGCGTGCCGATATGGCCGTCGTCGTAATTGACGACGCCGTCGCGGTCGAGAAAGGCGGCGGGTTTTGGCGGCGTGCGTGCGGGAGCGATGGCGTTCATTCTGATGCGGCGATCCTGTGAGTGCGGCTTGTCAGTGGGGGCTGGCCTTGGCCAGCACCTGGCGGGCGGCGGCGACAACGTCGGCGGCAGGAATGTCGCGCATGCAGCGATGGTCGTTCTGGGTGCAGACCGGGCGGTGGCAGGGCTGGCACGGCAAGGTGGTTTTCGTCTGGATCGTCGCCGCAAGGCCGTTCAGCGGCGCCCAGTGATAGGGGCTGGTGGGGCCGAAAATGCCCAGGGTCGGCGTGCCGATCGCTGCCGCGATATGCATCAGCCCGGAATCGTTGGAGATCGCTGCGCTGGATGCGGCGATGGCCAGGATGCCGTTGCGCAGATCGGTGCCGGTGAGATCGCGGACCCGTGGTCCGCCGGACGCGACGATCTCCCTCGCAAGCGCCTTCTCGCCGGGGCCGCCGACCACCCAGACGTCCAGCCCTTGCTGGGCGAGCAGCCGAGCCGCTTCCGCATAATAGGTCCAGCGCTTGGACGCGCCCACCGAGCCAGGCGCCAGCGCTACGGCCGGGGCAGTTCCGAGTTCCGCTGCTTGCCGCCAATGGCTGATTTCCGCCGGGGGCACCACAAGCTGCGGTACCGGCCATTCCGGCGGCAGCGGTGCCCCGTCCGGCAGCGCCAGCGCGGCGTTCTTGTCGATGAAACGGGGCAGGGCCTTTTCGCCCCAGCGCCATCGATTGAGCAGGCCGAACCGGGCTTCCCCGACAAAACCTACCCGCTCCGGAATTCCGGCCAGCGCCGGGGCAATCGCTGATTTCCAGGTTCGGGGCAGCACCAGCGCGGTGCCGTATTGGTTGGCCCGAAGTTGGCTGGCGAGCCCCCATTGCTTGGCAACCGCCAGCCGGCTTCGTGGCAGGTTCCAGACGATGCCAGCACGGATTCCGGGCATATAGTCGACCAGCGGGGCACAGAGCGATGTCACCAGGATATCCACAGGCCGGTTCGGCCAGCGCTGCTTCAGTACCCGCACCACGGTGTGGCCACGGACGAAGTCGCCGATCCACATGTAAGGCACGATCAGGATCGGCCGGGTGTCGCCCGGGTCAGTCGTCGTAGCCTGATTTTCTGAATCTTGATTCATATATTTTCGAAATCAGTTGGGCGTGATTCGGCTCTGTCGGTAACCGCTCCGCCGCGGCAGGTAAAGTCAACCGCCGTCCGGCCTTGGCCCTTCACCACACCCCACAACCCACGTTGCCTGCCGGGCGTGACTGAGGCAAAGCTGGCAAGCGCGCAATCAGGGCAGGGACCTTTCATGTTACTGGTGACCGGAGGAGCCGGTTTTATCGGATCGAACGTCGTGGCCGCGCTCAATGATTCGGGCCGCGCCGACGTTGCGGTCTGCGATCTGCTCGGCCATGACGGCAAATGGCGCAATCTCGCCAAGCGTCAGCTCGCCGACGTCCTGCCGCCGTCAGAACTGCTGGCCTGGCTGAACGGCCGCCGGCTCGATGCGGTCATCCATCTCGGCGCGATCTCGGAAACCACCGCGACAGACGGCGATCTGGTGATCGAGACCAATTTCCGGTTGTCGCTGCGGCTGCTCGACTGGTGCACGGCGCATGCGATCCCCTTCATCTATGCCTCGTCGGCGGCGACCTATGGTGACGGCGCGCAGGGCTTTGTCGACGATCCCTCATTGCCGGCGCTGAAGGCGCTACGGCCGATGAATCTCTATGGCTGGAGCAAGCATCTGTTCGATATGGCGGTGGCCGAACGCGTCGCGAAACGCGAGAAGCTGCCGCCGCAATGCGTCGGCCTGAAGTTCTTCAACGTGTTCGGCCCCAATGAATATCACAAGGGCAGCATGATGAGCGTGCTGGCGCGGCGCTTTGACGATGTGAAATCGGGCCGCAAGGTGCAGCTGTTCAAGTCGCACCGCGAAGGCATTGCCGACGGCGATCAGCGGCGCGACTTCATCTACGTCGACGATGTCGTGCGCGTCATGATGTGGCTGTTGGCGACGCCCTCGGTCAGCGGGCTGTTCAATGTCGGCACCGGCAAGGCGTGCAGCTTCAGGGATCTGATGCTCGCGGCCTATGCCGCGCTCGGCGCGCAGCCGAATATCGAATACATCGACATGCCGGTGTCGATCCGCGACAGCTACCAGTATTTCACGCAAAGCGACGTCGATCGGCTGCAGCGCGCCGGCTATAATGGCGGCTTCACGGGGCTTGAAGACGCTGTTAGCACCTACGTCAAAGGCTTCCTCGATCAGCCCGATCGGTTCCGCTAAGGCGTAACACATGCAACAGATAACGAGATCAGATGTTCGATTTTGAAGCCCTGTCGCATGCGATGACCCGGCAGACCGTGCTATGCGTCGGCGATCTCATGCATGACGAGTTCGTCTATGGTGAGGTTTCACGGATTTCGCCGGAGGCTCCCGCACCGGTTATCGCCGTCCAGCGCAGCGAGATCGATGTCGGCGGCGCCGGCAATGTCGCGCGCAACATCGCCTCGCTGGGTGCGCGCTGCATCTTTGTCGGACTGATCGGCGAGGACGATGCCGGCGCCAAATTGAGGGCCGAACTCGCGCAGGAAAGCCTGATCGAAAGCGTGCTGGTCTGCGATCCAAGCCGGCCGACGACGCGGAAGGTGCGCTTCGTATCCGAGCACTTCTCCACGCACATGTTGCGCGCGGACTGGGAAACGACCGCGCCGGCCTCCGTTGCGGTCGAGCAGAAATTGATCGACGCCATTCTGCCGTTGTTGCCGCGCGTCGATATCGTGCTGTTGTCCGACTACGCCAAGGGCGTGCTGACCGCGCGCGTGATCCGCAACGTGATCGACGCCGCGCGCAAACTCGGCAAGCGCGTGATCGTCGATCCCAAGAGCGCCAATCTGGCGATCTATCGCGGCGCGACGCTGCTCAAGCCCAACCGCAAGGAATTCGCCGAGGCGACCCGCAGCCGGCTAGATTCCGAAAAGAGCATCGCCGATGGGGCGCACGAGATCATGCAGCTTGCGGATTGCGACGCCGTGCTGGTGACGCAAAGCGAGTACGGCATGACGCTGGTGCCGCGCACGGGCGAAGCCATTCACGTGCCGGGCCTGCCGGTCAGGGTACGCGACGTCTCGGGTGCGGGCGATACGGTCGCAGCCGTGCTTGCGGTGACGCTCGCAGCCGGCGCCGATTGGGAAGCAGCGTTGCGGATGGCGAACGCGGCGGCCGCGGTGGCCGTCAGCAAGCAGGGCGCGGCGGTGGTGACGGCAGCTGAACTGCGGCGCAAGATCCTGCCGCATGCGTTCCTTGCGGCGGAGGAAAAAATCGTCGCGACGCCGGATGAACTCGATGCGCAGGTGCAGGAGTGGCGCAAGCAGGGCCTGCGGGTCGGCTTCACCAATGGCTGTTTCGATATCCTGCATCCCGGCCACGTCAAGCTGCTGACGGCGGCGCGCGGCGCCTGTGACCGCTTGATCGTCGGCCTCAACAGCGACGCCTCGGTGAAGCGGCTCAAGGGTGAGGACCGTCCGGTCCAGAACGAGCGGGCCCGCGCCGAAGTGCTGGCGGCGCTGGAGGCAGTTGATCTCGTTGCGCTGTTCGAAGAGGACACGCCGCTCAACCTGATCACGCAGATCAAGCCGAGCGTGCTGGTGAAGGGGGCGGACTATACCCGCGAGCAGGTGGTCGGCCACGAGATCGTCGAAGCCCATGGCGGCGAGGTGCGGCTGGTGGATATCCTGCAGGGCTTCAGCACGACCTCACTGGTCGCGCGCGCCCGCGGAGGCCGGACGTGAACGCGGGCGCCGCGTTTTCGCCTGATAGCGCTACGCTGCCGGCCTGGCGCGACCCGCAGGCTTGGGCCAAGACGGCTGATATTACCGCGGTTCTGATCGCGCTCTCGCTGCCCTGGTCAACGTCGCTGGTCGGAATCTTCGTTGTGGTCTGGGTGATCGCGGTATTGCCCACGCTCGAACCCAGCACCTTCCTCGCCTCATTGAAGCGCCCGGTCTGCATCTTGCCGATCGCGCTGTTTACGCTGACGTTGGTCGGAACGCTGTGGTCGGATGCGGCATGGGGCGCGCGCTTTTACGCGGTCAGCCCGGCTGCGAAACTGTTGGCGCTGCCGCTGCTGTTTTATCACTATCAGCGTTCGTCGCGCGGCATGTGGGTATTCACCGCGTTCCTGATTTCCTGCAGCCTGCTGATGGCGTTCTCGTGGATCGTGGCCCTGCATCCACAGTTCGCGTTGAAAGCGGACGCCGAGTATGGCGTGCCGGTCAAGAATTACATCGATCAGAGCCAGGAATTCGCACTATGCGCGGTGGCGCTGGCCTATCCCGATCATCAGTCTGCTGCGGGCAGAGAAAAATCCTGCCGGCGCTGTTGTTGGTCGCCATCGCGCTGAGCTTCCTCGTCAACATGGCATTCGTGATCGTGTCGCGGACAGCGCTTGTCACGGTGCCTGTTCTGCTGGCGGTTTTCGCGCTGCTGCATTTGCGGTGGCGCAGCATCGCGATCATCGCCTGTCTTGCGGCCGTGCTGGCGGGATTGGCGTGGCTGGGATCGCCACAGTTGCGCTCGACCATTGGGTCGTTCGCGAGAGACTACCAATTGTACAAGGAACGCAACATTCCGACGTCGATGGGTCTGCGGATGGAGTTCTGGAAGAAATCGATGCAGTTTTTTGCCGAAGCGCCGGTGTTTGGCCATGGCACCGGTTCGACGCGCGGGCTGTTCGAATTGGCCGCCACCGGTTCGAAAACCAGCGCGACCGCCCAGGTCATCGGCAATCCGCATAACCAGACCCTCAACGTTGCGGTGCAATGGGGCGTTGTCGGAATTGTCGTGCTGTATGCGATGTGGCTATCGCATTTGCTGTTGTTCCGCGGCGACGGACTGGTGGCCTGGATCGGATTGCTGGTGGTGGTGCAAAACATATTCACGTCACTGTTCAATTCGCATTTGTTCGATTTTCACGAGGGCTGGATGTACGTCCTGGGTGTCGGCATCGCCGGGGGCACGCTTCTCGGGGCAGCCCCGATCGATGCGGTCCCGGAACAGGGAAATTACCGCAAGTCATGACGGCTGGCATGGCCGCGACAGATGGGTTATCAGCAGCCTGTAATCCTGCGTTTTCCTGCTGCCGGCCAACGACATGACGCGTCTTTCGACCCTGACCTCCCGCAATGCACTGATTGCGGCGCATGACGCGCTGGCGACGGCGCTGGCGCTGTTCGCCAGCTTCTATGTTCGTTTTGAGGGCGGCCCCTATTTCTACGCCCGCGTGCCACTGCTGCTGCAAATCCTGCCCTATTTTATCGTCTTCAGCGTGGTGGTCTGTTACGTCTTCAATCTGACCACTACGAAATGGCGTTTCATTTCGTTGCCGGACGCCCTCAACATCCTGCGCGCAGCTACCGTGCTGACGCTTGCGCTGCTGGTGCTGGATTACGTTTTCGTCGCGCCCAACGTTCATGGCACGTTCTTCGCCGGTAAGATCACCATCGTCCTTTACTGGTTCCTCGAGATATCCTTCCTGAGCGCGCTGCGCTTTGCCTATCGTTACTTCCGCTACACGCGCGTTCGCCGCCATGCCCGTACGGAAGGCGCGTCGTCCGCGCTGCTGATCGGCCGGGCGGCGGATGCCGAGGTGCTGCTGCGCGGGATCGAAAATGGCGCGGTTACCCGGCTGTGGCCGGTAGGCGTATTGTCGCCCTCGATGGCCGATCGCGGCCAGTCGATCCGCAACATTCCGGTGCTTGGCGGCATCGACGACATCGAGGACGTGATCCGCGATTTCGCCCGGCGCGAAAAGCCGATCACGCGCGTGGTAATGACGCCGTCGGCGTTCGACCCGGAAGCGCATCCCGAAGGCGTGCTGATGCGGGCGCGGCGGCTCGGGCTGATCGTCAGCCGGCTGCCGTCACTGGAGAGCGGCGATACGCCACGGCTGACGACGGTCGATGTCGAAGATCTGTTGCTGCGTTCCAGCGTCGAGATCGACTATGCGCGCCTCGAAGCGCTGGTGAAGGGCAAGGCCGTCATCGTCACCGGCGGCGGCGGTTCGATCGGCTCGGAGATCTGCGCCCGTGTCGCGACCTTCGGCGCGGCGCGATTGCTGGTCGTCGAGCATTCCGAGCCGGCGCTCTATGCGGTGACGGAGGCGCTGACGGCGCGCGACACCAGTGCCGTGATCGAAGGCCGGATCGCCGATATTCGCGACCGCGAGCGCATCATGCGGCTGATGGCCGAGTTCAAGCCCGACATCGTGTTTCACGCCGCGGCGCTCAAGCATGTGCCGATCCTCGAACGCGACTGGAGCGAGGGCGTCAAGACCAACATTTTCGGCTCCGTCAACGTCGCCGATGCGGCGCTGGCCGCCGGCGCGAAAGCGATGGTCATGATTTCGACCGACAAGGCGATCGAGCCGGTCTCGATGCTCGGCCTGACCAAGCGATTCGCCGAGATGTATTGTCAGGCGCTCGATCATGATCTCGCGGCCCAGTCCGGTGGCGCAGCGCGCATGCGCTTCATTTCGGTGCGGTTCGGCAATGTGCTGGCGTCGAACGGCTCGGTGGTGCCCAAGTTCAAGGCGCAGATCGAAGCGGGCGGCCCGGTGACGGTGACGCATCCGGATATGGTCAGGTATTTCATGACCATTCGCGAGGCCTGCGATCTCGTGCTGACCGCGGCGACCCATGCGCTGACGCCGTCGCGCGGCGATGTCGCGGTTTACGTGCTGAACATGGGGCATCCGGTCAAGATCGTCGATCTGGCCGAGCGCATGATCCGCCTGTCGGGCCTGGAGCCTGGCCACGACATCGAGGTGGTGTTCACAGGCATGCGGCCGGGCGAGAGGCTGAACGAAATCCTGTTTGCCAGCGAGGAACCGGCGGTCGAGATCGGCGTCGCCGGCATCATGGCCGCCAAGCCCAACGAACCGCCGATGCAGGCGCTTCGGAAGTGGATCGCGACCCTCGAGCAGGCGATTGCCAATGACGATCGGGTAACGATCAGGGCTATCCTCAAGGACGCGGTTCCCGAATTCGGTTCGACCGCCGCGTAGTTCAACGCGGACCCGCCGAAAGCATCGATGCAGCAGACCGCAAAAATCGTCGTCGTTAGTCAACATTACCCGCCTGATCACAGCACTACCGCGGCCATCATGGCGTCGATCGCAACTCATCTCGCGTCGGAAGCGCCGCTTCTCGTGCTTTCGGGGATGCCGGGTTCGGCCAATCACGAAGCGATCGGTTCCGGCCGGCCGGCGGTTGTCGAGATCAAGAATCGGATGGGAGCCAAGGCCGCGCTGATCCGTCGCGCGACCGCGGAAATGTTTTTCACGGTCCGGGTGTTTGTGGCGCTGCTGGGGCGGTTGCGATCGGGCGATGTCGTGCTCACGGTCACCGCGCCTTTCATGTTGCCCTATGCGGTCGCTGCGGCGGCCATGCTGAAGCGCGCCCGCTCGGTGCTGATCATGCACGACCTGTTTCCCGACGTGCTGGTGATGGCGGGGCTGTTGAAGCCTTCGTCCTTTGTCGCGACGCTGATCCGCGGCGCCAACGCGCTGATGTTCCGCATGCTCAGCGCGGTCGTCATCATCGGGCGCGATACCGAAGCGCTGCTGCTGCGCTACAAGGGGCTCACGCGCGACCGGATCTGCTTTATCCCGAACTGGGCGACGCTGGCGCCGGGCGTGCGGCCGATTGATCCCGACAATCCGTATCGCCGCGCGAAAACTGGTTTCATCGTTGGTCTTTCGGGTAATCTGGGTTTTACCCATGATCCGGACATCGTGTTTGAAGCGGCACGGTCGTTGCGGGATGATCCCGATATCCATTTCATGCTGTCGGGATGGGGCATCGGCTTCGATCGGCTGAAGGCGATGCAATCGGCGGCGAAGCTTCCCAATGTGAGTCTGGTCGAGCGCGTTCCGGAACAGGATCTCGACGCATTTCTTTCCGCTGCGGATGTCTGGCTGATTCCCTACCGCAAGGATCTGGCCGGCGTGTCGGTGCCGAGCCGGTTCTACAATCTGCTTGCGATCGGGAGGCCGGTCATTCTGGTTTCCGAAGCCAATGCCGAGGCGGCGCTGACCGTGACCGAGCATGGCATCGGCTGGGTGGTCGAGCCGGGCAAGCCCGACGATCTCGCTGCCGCGATCCGCTCGGCGTCCTTGTCGGTGGATTTGCCGATGCGCGAACGCGCGGTGACGGTTTCGCAGCGTTATAATTTCGCCAGCGCCATGGTCAGTTACGCTGAACTGATGCGGAAGCTGTTGCGCCGGAGCTAACCGCCCTCGCGTCGAACAGTTACGAAGAGCGCGGTTGCGAAAACCGGCGCATCACAAACGCGGTTGCGATGCATCCGGCGATCAGCAACGCGATTTCGACCGCCATCGATTGCACCATGACCGATCCGATGGCGAGCGCGGCCAGCGCCAGATTGAGCGCAAAGACTTCACCCACCACGCGCCATACCGTGAAGCCATTATCGGTGGCACGCTGGTAGAAATGCGAGCGATGCGCCGCCCAGAACGGCTCGCGCCGCGCCATTCGGCGCAACAGGGTCGCGGTGGCATCGAACAAATAATACATCGGCAGCAGCAGGGCTGCGGCGTATTGCTTTTCATAGCCGAGCTGCAACAGGCACCAGCCCAGCAACAGGCCGATCGGCAGGCTGCCGACGTCGCCCAGAAAGATCTTCGCGACTGGCCGGTTGAACGGCGCAAATCCGAACATCGCGCCGCACAGCGCCGCGGCTACAAGGGTCGAGGAGGCCGGAAATTCACCGCGCGCGCCGAGCAGCAGCATCGCGGCGGTGATCGGAACGACCTCGGCCACCGACATCCAGTCCAGGCCGTCCATGAAATTGACGAGGTTGACGAACCAGAGCCCGGCCAGCAGCAGCAGGCTGCGCTCGATCCAGAGCGGGCAGGCGGGGACAATTCGCAGGTCGTTCGACGCGGTGAAGACGATGGCTGCGACGGCCGCGCCCTGCAGCAGCAGCCGCGGCAGCACTTCGATGGATTTGACGTCGTCGGCGAAGCCAATGACGGCAATGAACAGCGATGCGGTAAAAACGGCGGCCGGGATTTGCAGGTCGGATGCGCCTGAGACTGCCATGATGACGCCGGAAACCAGTAGCGTCGCCACGATCACCGCGATGCCCGCTCCCTGAGGCGTCGGAATGCGATGCGACGAGCGTGCATTCGGCCGTGCCAGCGCATGGCGCAACATCAGCGGTCGAATAGCCCAGGTGATGATGGCCGAAAGCATCGCGGCGGCAAGCAGGGCTAAAAATGCGAGGGTCAATTCGGAAACCGTCATTCAGTGATAAGGATGTGGCCGTTACGCTGTTTTTACTTCACTCAGCGACTTCACTTGGAACCTCGATCGGCTTGGCGCCTTTGGCGGCTTTTTCAGCGCTGAAAATCCACACCAGTCCACCGATTGCGCCGGCGATGAAATACACCGCGCCGAACAGCAGCGAAACATTGACGCCTTCATTCGTCGCCAATCCGGCATAGCCGAATGCTAGACCCATCGTGGCCTCGCGGACGCCCCAGCCCGCGATCGAGATCGGCAACATGGTGATCAGCATCACCGGCGGCACCAACTGGAAAACCTGGCCGAACATCACGGGGGCGTCGATCGATTTCACCACGCACCAGGCGATCACCACGGTGAGAACATGAACGAGGATCGAATACACCGCGATGGCGGGCCCATGATTCCGGCTGAAAATCACCCGGTTCGCGATCACGGAGCAGGCGTAAAAATGATGTGTGACCCACCAGCGTCTTCAGCCAGGGCCAGGGTAATCTGCCGAGCACCAGAAATCCCAGCCCGGCCGCGAGCGCCGCGAAATCGACCAACAACAGCGCTGACCGGCCGTCGGGGTTGCAAATCAGGTTGTAGCTCCACGGCAGGCTCGCGACGATGACAATGGCCAGCGCGATCAGGCCAATGGCGCGGTCCACGAAAATCGAATAGGTCGCCGCGCGCCAGCCGGCGCCGCCGCGCGCCACCAGCCAGAGCCGTACGGCGTCGCCGCCGATCGAGGAAGGCAGCGTCTGATTGAAGAAAGTTCCGATCACGTTGAAGCGCGTGGCTTGTCTGGTCGTCAGCGGCGCGTTGCAGTCTGCGCTGATCTCGCACCATCGCAACGCGCCGACAAAGATCTGCAGGAAGGTCACGGCAATCGCCAGCGCAATCCAGCCCAGGCTCGCAATATCAATGCGAGACGCAAGGTCGGTAAGGTTAACCTTGCGCAGCGCCAGATATAGCAGCGCCGCGGAGATCAGAATTTTGAGGGCCGAAAGCAGGATCTGACGCATCTCACCCGCGCTTCGCGTGGTTTGGCAATGAGGCAAAAACAGCGCAATCCGGCGCCATTTGCCGGACTTCGGCGTCTTGGTATGGTTTTAAAGCCAATCTGGCAATAGCCGCACGCAAGGAACCACGTTTCGAGACTGCTTGGCACCAAACACAGGCTTCCCGAGTTCAACGCGGGCACTCCGGCAGGCGGTTTGTTTCTGCGATTATTTGCGGTCTCCAGTCTAAGCCCCAATCCTTCGACGCGGCCTCGAGGTCTGCCAGTGTGACCTCTGAATGCCGATGGCAGATATCCTGAACCGCGACCTCGTAGTTCGATTTAATGGTTCTCGACAGTGATCTTGTTTGGTAAATCAGCTCGTAAGTATTTTGCAGATAGGGCTGGAGCATGTTCAAACTTGCGAAAACGACTACTGCCGCCGCAGCAGTATACGCTACAGCCCGTCCTGCCTGCGACGCGCTCACGGAGCATTCACGGCTCTCCGTTCCAGCTTGGCCAAGCCAACCAGCATCCTCGCTGATCAAGAATAGACGTTTCAGCGCCTCCCAAACCGTCACCAAGGTTTCCGCTAAAATTAGACCGAACAACGGGCATATCACCATGAAGCTGTATTGGCCGGCGAAATGATCGTGGGAAGTATCCTGAAACATCACATAGTACCAAGAGAGACCGCCAACGAGCAATATCAGTGTCGAGATGGCCGAGCTTCTCCTCCGAAACGACAGCAGCAGCATAGCGCAAGCCGAGGCGATGACGTACGAGCGCAGATCGATATTGTATGCCCATTCTAACCGGGATTTGACCATTGACCGATACGTGTACCAGTCGGCAGCGTCCATGAATGGTTGGAATGCGCCGTGCCCGATGCCTCCGCTTACGAATATCGCGAGAGTGGTGATGGCTGCCGCAACCACCGGAGGCGCGGATATGATTGCAATATCCCTCATTCGCGGCCGGCCTCTATATTGCCACCAAAGACCGATCATGATGATCCATGAGGACATCGCGTAGAACCAATCGGTCATGCAGATCATGAACATGGCGATCAGGGAGCCGGCCAGATATCCGGGTTTGTTGTTTTTCAAAAAAATTATGACGAGCAGCATGGTCACGTTGAAGAGAGAAAACTCGTACGGAAACGTATAAGTCGTGCCGGCAAAAAACAGAAAAAACTGGGATAATGCTAGAAACGCAGTGGCAAATGCCGCGGCCACCAAGTCTCTGAAAAGCACATATACCCAGAAAAAAAAGCAAACGGCTCCGATATCGAACAGGACAATCGACGCGATCTGGAGCGGAAGCGACGTAGTGGCACCCGCACGGGCATAGAGCTTTGCCAAAATCAGAAAGAAGCCCGGATCCCGGATGTCGTAGTCCGGTTGAAAATAATCCAAACTGTCCGCTGCGCGCTGGAAGATATTAAGAACGTGATTCGAAACATCGGGCTTGTCAAGGATCCAGCCGAGCGCCGAAACTTCGGGGAGCAGGCAGGAATAACTGAAATAGGCTGCGATCGACAGCGCCGCAAAGGCAACTCCGGTCGCAAAAACGATGCCGAAGTACCTTCGTATGATCAGTTGCCTGAGTTGTAACCTGTGGTCCTTGACCGCTGCCATACTGCTCCATAGCAGTACAGCCCCGAGAATTCCGGTCGCCCCGGCCATAAATGGCGTGATGTAGTATCCGTAACGATTGAAGCCATAGACGAGGAACGCGGGAAACGCGGCATTGATGAGGGCTAATAGGATCATCAATGCGCCGCCAGCGACTAGATTTTGGGGCAATGGCGGAAACCATTCCGACAAGAATTGCGCTTTGCTGGCAAGCAACAGGATCAACAGGATCAAGGTAGAAGTTGAAAGCCAGCGAATTGGTCCCGGTTCAAAATCATACTCGCTCGAAATCGTCAGCCCGCAGCAAATCGGCTCCGGATCATATGAGGGCGCATACCCAGCCGCGAACAGCCTGTCGAGGCCATGCTGCAATTTGCTGGCCGACGGCAATAACCAGGACAGTATCTTCGGTGGTGCGTAATTGTCGTATATCAGCCTTCCCGACTTAAGTCCGGTCGGGCTGTTAAATATAGGGTACGTATCGCGTTTGACAAAAAATTCGTCGGCTTCGGGACTTATCGTTCGGCGCGCCGGGTAATTTCCGTCAAAAAACAGAAAGAGCATTTCGCGCGCGAAATGCCGGGTCAGATGATGCCAAAGCGTCGAAGGAGTGGTCAGCGTTTCGATAAAGATATCGCGTACGGCCTTGTCGATGTCGTCATCGCTTTCATTCGGTATCCGCATAAGATTTAATGCATCGACCGGCCATTGATAATCGTCGCCCCATCCTGATGGAGTATTGGCGGCGCGCTTTTCATTTACAAATTGACGGGCTCGCGATTTACGGTCGAGTTGAACCCCGTGATCGAAATCCGCTGAATAACCGACGACAAACGTCATGACCGCGAGAGTTTCACTGCCGGGCCGAGGTTTTCCGAGGGTCCAATCGACGCCGGCCCGAGGTTTTCCGAGCGTCCAATTGACGGCAGCCGGAGTGAAATACATCGCGGCGATGATGCCGCCCGCCAGAGCGACAATGCCAAGCCGGCGGATCCGGGGCAAATCAACGAACATCGCAAGCCACATTAGAATGACGGCGGTCACTCCCAAGCCTGCCGACCGACAGAGCATCAAGGCTCCAAGGCTCAATCCTATTCCTGTAGCGGCAAGGAACGGAGGCCACTTTCGGAAGGCGAGGCCGGATGCGATGAATGCGGCCAAGCTCATCATAAAGACCGAAATGGTCTCCGAACCGATCATATTGTCGAAGTGAATTGTCCGTGCAAAGAGTGCCGCTGGTATAAACGCGAGGAGCGAACAAATGCGGGGGGCACCCGAAAAGCGTGCTGTGGCTGCGATAAGGACCGCTGTCACGACGGACAATACATGCTGAGCCGTGACAAACACCAAGATGTTCGGTGAAAATATCTTGGAAAGAAAAACCAGAAAAACCGCGGTACCATACGGACGATGCACAAAATCGTCGATGTAGTGGCCGGTGAGAATAGACCGGGCCTGATCGAGATAGCCTCCACTATCCTCGTGAATAAAATGATCCGGCCAAGCCGTTAAAAAAGCGAGATGGACGAGCGCGGCGAGCCCGACCGCGCCAATCCAAATCAAGGTCCAGGCGACCGGACCGGCGTTTCGGGCAAAGACTGGCAGGCGGCTGACCAGTCCATCGATCTCGCGTTTCATTTTTATGTTTCGCTGCAAAGCCGCAGACGCGGCTATTAGAGATCACACGAAGGGGGAAATGGCCCGAAGCGCCGGCCCCGGCAGATCGAGGCAAAGATAACGCTTACGAAGGTTTAGCCGGGCATTTTGGTGTGCGGTTTGTTTCCGTTATCAGTCGAGGACGCCACTCGAAACTCCAATCCTTCGACGCGGCCTCCAGTTCCGGGAGTGTGATTTCGGAATGGTCTTGGCAAATCGTTCGCAAGGCCTCCTGGTACTTAGGTTCGACTTCTGTCGAAAGATCTACGGTCTGTTTGATTAGATCGTAAGTATGCGTCAGATAGGGCTGCAACATTCCGGAACCGACAAGTACCAGAACCGCTGCGGTGATCACATATCTCGTTGCAGAAGCAGCCTTCCACAGATATTTAGAGAGTTCCTGACTACCTGAACTTCTGTCGAAGATACGCTTCGCCGCAGCGAGCAATATCGCTAGTCGTTTCAGAGCTTCCCAAAAGGTGGTCAGTGTCTCTGAGGCAATTAAACCGAAGATCGGACAAATAGCCATGAAGCTGTATTGCCCAACGAAGTGGTGGATATGTGTGTGCTGGAACATCACATAGTACCAAGAAAACCCGCCGAGCAATAATATCAGGGCAGAGATAAGCGACTTTCTGTTGCGGAAGCACAAGAGAAGAAACGTGCAAGCGGCGGCAACCGCGAACCAATAGGAGTTAAAGGAATACGCCCAGTCGAGCCGGCTTACGACCTTGGCCGGGTAGTCATACCAATCGGAGGTTTGCATGAACCTTTGGTCGGGGTACCACGTACCGCCGGGGATGCGGGCGTCAAACGTGCGCGCGACCAGGATATCAGCCAAACGCATCGCGCCCCGCTCCACTCCACCAGACAGCGACATCACCATGATTGCCGTGAAAGCGGCGGCGGCGATCGGCGGTGCAGAAAGGATCGCGACATCCCTGATGCGGGGGCGACCTCGATATTGCCACCATAACCCGACCATGATGATCCACGACGACAGGTAATAAAACCAATAATTCATGCAGGTCATGAACATGGCTACCAGGGCGCCCACGAGATAGCCGTTCTTGTTGTTCCTCAAGAAAAGCACGTAGAGCAACATGGTTATATTGAAGAAGACGAATTCGAATGGAAACGTGTGGGTGACGCCGGAAAAGAGAAAAAACTGAGAGAGCGCTAGGAAGGCGGTGCCACATGTCGCGACGATCAGGTCGCTAAAAAGGAGGTATGCCCAGAAGAAGAAACAAATAGCGCCGATATTAAACAGAATGATTGACGTGATCTCGAGCGGAAGCGGTGTGCTCGCGCCGGCCCGCGTATATAATTCGGCGACGAGCAGGAAAAAGCCGGGATTTTGCACATCATAGATCGGCAGAAATGAGTTTGGACTACCCTTGGCACGATCGGTTGCACGATGGTGCATGTTGACAAGATGGCTCTCATAATCAGGTTTGTCGGCGATCCACGCGATGGCTGAAACCTCAGGTTTCAGCCGGAGCCAGCCGATATAGTTTGCGACGGATAGCGCACCCAACACAACTACCGCAGCGACCAAAATGGCGGCTTTAGTCGGTGCGCGCGGCTGCATATCGTGTCCGTTATCTGATTGAGCAAATTGTTTCGCGCAGTGCGCCAGTATACGTTCGTTGTTTCGCAGTCGTTAGAGCGGATAGCACCCACGTGAGGAAATATCCATCATCATTTCGATCCGCAGACAGTCCATGAATACCCGTGCCGGTGATGCAAGCGCACGTCGGAAAAGCCGGCGTCGCGGAAGAGCGTTTCCGCTTCTTCGTGTGTGTAATATTTAGCCCAGCGCGGATTGATTTGATCGAGGATGACGAGCCGGCGTTCGGCAGGAGGAAAGCGCATATAGACGTTCGAGACGTAATCCGACAACGGCAGAGACGGCAGGCGCTGGGTTAGCGCTGCGTATGCGAGTGTGAACGGATAAAGGATCCATGCCATGCCCTCATTCACGGCGATCGGCAGGCTCCTGGTAATCGAACGGATCGGACCGAAGATGCTCAGATAGAGGCCGTTGCCCTCGTGACCGTAAACCCAAGCCAGCATCCTGCCGCCGGGACGCAGAGCGTCATACGCCGCCTTCACAACCGGCCGAGGGTCGGGAATGTGGTGAAGGACTCCAATCGAAAGTACGATGTCGAAGTCTTCTTTTGGTATGGCTTCGCCCGCCTCATTGAGGCAACGAACCCGATCGCCGGCTTCGGCCATATTGCGGACCAACACGTCATAGGCTCGGCTCGGTTCGATCGCCGTCACGGATTTCGCTCCTGCGCCGAGCATCATCAGAACGATCCTGCCGGTGCCGGAACCGATGTCGGCACACTTTGCTCCGCTGACATCGTCGAGCGAAAGAAACGGCTGGATTATGTCTGCGAATAATTCGACGCTGCCGTAGTAGTCCGGATTTTCCGTGTGGCGCGTCCATTGGTCGCCGAAGTCGCTAATGGTTTGATCTCGGTCCGTTTTCAATGTTCCGGTATCGTCTTGCATGGCTCTATCGAGTTCCTTCGGCGGTCGCGCTTATGTTCCGACGCCCAGTCTTTCCACGCGGGCGGGGCGGGTGTTGCTGGGTACTACGCTTCGTCGCAGCGTCCTTGAGATAGCAAAATGCAGGATAGGCCAAATCGCATAGGAATGGTCTCGGCTACCTGCAGCGTGTTCTCGCCACAGTCTCCGTGCCGAGTCTGGAACGATGAACGGATCGAGGACGTCGGCTTCGCGTTCAAAAACCCGGTCAGCGCTTGGCCGCAGCTCGCATCGCAGGAGTTCGGCCAGGGGGGCATTGAATCCTCTTTTGGCCCCTTCGGTAACCTCTCCAGGTGCTTCCATTCGCCGAGCAAGCTTCCGCAATAACGCCTTCTTCTCGCCGCGCGGCGACAGCAGCAGATCAGCATGGCAGCGACCGGCGAAATCCATGATCCGCCGGTCGAGCAACGGCACCCTCAACTCAAGCGATTGGGCCATGCTCATCGCATCCGATTTCAGCAGTAGGCCGCCGGGGAGGTGCCAACGCTGATCCGCGAGCAGGCAGCGATCGATCAGATCGCCCTCCGCATTATCGAACTCGGCCTTGTAGCCGCGGAACGGATCTTCCGCGAGGAGCGGCTGCAACGCGGAGCCATAAAGTTTGGGCAGCATGAACTGCGGAATGTAGCGACGCCAAAAGGGATGTGCCTGGCCGGAACCGCTCGCCAATCCGAAGGCAAAGCGATAGGCGACCGCCGAGAGCGGCAAGCGCGTTCGTCCCGCCGGGCTGAGCCGGTAGAACATCTGGCCGAACTGGTTCCACGCGCTCGCGGGCAAAAGCGGGCCGATACGAGCGGCCCACTTCGATGCGCCATATGTCGGATAGCCCGCGAAAAATTCGTCGCCGCCGTCGCCAGTGAGCGCCACGGTTACGTTTTGCCGCACCTTCTGCGATAGCAGTAGCAACGCCAGCGAAGCTTCGTCACATGACTGTCCGTCGTAGTGATGAACGACCTTGGCGAGGAGTTCGCCCAGATCCAAACGTGCATCGATCGGAACCGAATGAAATTCGGCTCCGATCTTGTCTGCGACCGTCCGCGCAACTGGCGTTTCGTCGAACGACTGGTTGCTAAAACTCGCGGTGAAGAATGGCAGCTTGCGGCCCGACCGGTCGGCGGCGAGCGCCACGAGCGTGCTGTCGATGCCGCCGCTGAGGAGGACGCCGACCGGCACGTCGCTCACGAGTTGATCGGCAACCACCTTTGTCCAAAGGCGCTCCAACTCGCTCGCCGCATCCTGAATGTCCGTGATTTCCGCCGTCCGGGTCGGCCGCCAGAATTTCCGCTCCGTCCGCTTTCCCTCGCAATAGGTGATGACGGTCCCCGGAGCGACCTGACGTATCCCTTCGAAGGTAGTGTCCTGAGGCCCGACATAGCCCATCGCAAAAAAGGCATGCAATCCCTGGGGAGACAGCCGTTCGGCCTGCGCCGGGTCGGCAAGGATTCCCTTGATCTCGCTTGCGAAGCGAACAACTCCTGCTGCTTCGGAATAATAAAGTGGCTTGATACCGACGCCGTCACTCGCCAGCAGCAGGCGCTGTTCGTCGCGATCCCAGAGCGCAACGGCGAACATGCCTTCGAGGCGATCGAACAGCCGATCGCCCCACGCCAGATAGCCGAGCGGAATGATTTCCGTATCGCAGCTGGTTCGAAACGTGAACCCAAAGTCGCGCGCGAGCTCGGCCCTGATCTCCGTGTCGTTATAGATCTCGCCATTGTAGCTCACGACGACGCGGCCTGACGGGTCGGCGAAAGGTTGCCGTCCGTCCGGACTTAGATCCCGGATCGATAGCCGGGCATGACCGAGCGCTATGCTTGGGGCAATGAAGATACCGCTGTCGTCGGGGCCGCGATGATGCAAGGCGGCGACCATGGCGCGCAGGGTTGGCTCATCGGGCGAGGCGGCGATCGGAATAATAGATGCCCGCAACTCCGCACATGACGGATCCTCTAGACGGTTGTAATACGGTTTTTGCGGAACTGGGTCGGGGAGGTTTCGTCGCTGCCGGGTGATCTCGCGATTGTCCCGTTCGAGCCGTGACGATTTGAGCATGATCTGGCGCAACAGAACCGCCAGCAGTCCCAAGCGAGAAAACGATTACCGCTGAAATGATACCGCCGACACCGACATAAAAGAACACGTTCAGTTTCGCGACCAGCGCCAGGACAAAGCTGACGATGGACGCCATCGCTACGATGCAGGCCATCAGCATAAACATTTTCAGCGGATTGTAATAGATCGCCGCCTCGATGATGTATTGCAGCGTTTTCATCGAGTTGCGGAGCAGCCTTACTTTCGATTTTCCGACGCGCTTGTTGTAGTCGATCGGCACATACGCCACGAATTTGCCCGTCATCATGTAAGCGAGCGTCATGGAGGTGGTGAAGCTGAACGTATCGCAGAGATGGTCGTAATACTCGAGGATGGTGGCACGGTGGAATACCCTGAAGTCCCGAGTTGATGTCCGGGATAGATCGGCCGGCCGTGAACTCGACGATGAAGCGCAAGCACGCCGGCGCAGCGGCATCTTGATCAGTGATTCGCGATAGTGCTCGCCGCTACGCGCACCCACGACCATATCGAAACCCTTGTCGTAGCAGAGCGAGCAGATTCGGGATGGATTCGATGGGGTAGGTCCCATCGGCATCGTTGATGATGATGGTGTCGTAACGTGCTGCCTCGATGCCGTCTTTCAGCGAGCGGCCGTACCCCACATTGTGCGGATGCCGCAACACTCGCGCACCGGCTTGTTCGGCTCGAGGACCCGTCTCGTCGCGTGAACCGTCATCGACCACGATGACTTCATATTCACCGACGCCGATGCGCGGACAGGACCTCGCGCACCCGCGTCACCGTTCCAGCGATCTCATCGTGCTCGTTGAGTGCCGGTATGACGACCGATATCATCGCTTGCGTCCCACTGCGATGACAGACTGGCCGAAAATCTTACGCGTTGCAGGATCGGCAAGCCGCGAGAGCGGCACCAGCCATTTGTCGAACAGCGAGATTTGGGAGTTGACGGCCTTGTCGTTGAGCGAGCCATGACGCATGGCGCGATTGGCCAGCCAGCCAAGACCCCGATCGAGTTGAAATAGTCGCAGCGCACTACATCGAGGCCGGCCTCGACCAGGCGTGATTGCATCCGATTCCGACTGTAGCGTCGGTGGTGGCCGGCCAGCCGGTCAAGATCGTTGAAGAGCAATTCAAGCGCGGGAACAATGATCAGGAGATGCCCACCGGGTTGCAGCGCCTGGGCCAGGTTGGTCACAGCCTTCGCGTCATCTTCGATATGCTCGATCACATTCAGGCAAACGATTGTCTTGACCTTGCGCTCGCTTGCCAGCGCGACCATCTCGGGGCTCGTGATATCGACGACGCGGAAGTCGAGATCGGGGAAACGTTCACGGGCCTCGTCAACCGACGCAGGGTCGATGTCGACACCGATATATTCGCCGTAGTTGCGTAAGAGGCTGGCATAGCTACCGTGCCCGACACCGATCTCAAGCACGGGTGCGGCGAGATATCCGGAGAAGGATTCGAGTATCCACGAAATGTAGTTCTTCGCGTCCGCCATGGCGGACGAGTATGTCTCGGCCCCGACAGGAATCGACGCAGACATTCTGGCTTCTTCCATTTGCGTAGCCCGACCAACCTGTGCGCCGTGTGCTTACCGCATAGAAACCCTAGCGCCAAGCCCGGTGGCCGTGGTGAAAAGGCAGAACGGGCGGTAAACGCGAGCGGAAGGACCTTGGCAATACTGTTAAATCGCGGAACGGCTACAGCAGGGTGGCGCTCGATAGGCACGAATTGTCGCAAAAGCCGGACAAACGGGTATTGCGACGTCAGCAATACGGCGGTTAAAGAGGCCCGGGCCGGTGCGGGGGGAGCCGAACCGATGCCCCCTGAGGGTATGATGTCGGATCAGACAATATTGGTCACGGGTGCGGCGGGTTTCATCGGCTTTCATGTCGCCCGCGAGCTGCTGGCCCGGGGCCGCGATGTTGTGGGGCTTGACAGCCTCAACAATTATTACGACCCGGCGTTGAAGCGCGCGAGGCTCGACATCCTGCGCGAGGCGCCACGGTTCACTTTCGTGCAGGCTGATCTCGCCGACCGGGCGGCGATGGCGACATTGTTTGCTAAATATCGTTTTCCGGTGGTGATCCATCTCGCGGCCCAGGCCGGCGTGCGCCACTCGATCGATCATCCTCATGCCTATGCCGAAGCCAATCTCGAAGGTTTTGCCAATGTCCTGGAGGGATGCCGGCACAATCAATGCGGTCATCTGCTCTATGCGTCGTCATCGTCGGTCTATGGCGCAAATGCCAAAGTACCTTTTTCGGTCAGTGACCGAACCGACCAGCCCGTCAGCTTCTATGCCGCAACCAAGAAGGCCAACGAGCTGATGGCGTATTCCTATAGCCATCTTTATCAGCTGCCGGTCACCGGCTTGCGGTTCTTTACCGTCTACGGGTCCTGGGGGCGGCCCGATATGGCACTTTTCCTGTTTACCAAGGCGATCCTCGAAGGCGCGCCGATCAAGCTTTTTAACCACGGCAAGATGCGGCGTGACTTCACCCATATCGATGACGTCCGCCGTATAGTATTAGGTCTGATCGACCATGTTCCCGTTGTTGAGGGGGCCGGTAGGGCGCCGGCGCGGATCTACAATATCGGCAACCAGCACCCGGAAGACCTGATGCATGTGGTGGCGCTTCTGGAGAAGGCATTGGGCCGCACGGCGGTAAAGGATATGCTGCCTATGCAGCCCGGTGACGTCACGGAAACCTTCGCCGATGTTGCTGACCTGATGCGCGATACGGGCCTCAAACCCGAGACTTCCATCGAGGATGGGATTGCCGATTTTGTCGCGTGGTATCGCGACCACTACAGGGTTTGACGCCGATGGACCGACGAATTGTTCCACTGATCATGTGTGGCGGCGCTGGAACGCGGCTGTGGCCCGCGTCGCGCGAGGTGCGTCCGAAGCAGTTCCTGCCACTGTTCGGGGCGCGCTCGACTTTTCAGGATACGTTGCTGCGGGTGTCGGACAAGGCGCTGTTCGAGCGCCCGATCGTGATCACCAATGCGGCGTACCGCTTCATGGTGCTGGAGCAACTCGCCGAGATCGGGCTCGAGGCCGATATCCTGCTCGAACCGGTGCGGCGGGATTCCGGCCCGGCAATCGCGGCCGGTGCGGTATTTGCGGAAACGCGCGACAAGGAAGCAATCGTGCTGGCGCTCGCCGCCGATCACGTGGTTGGCGATACCGCGGCGTTTGTCGCCGCCTGCCGGCAAGGGCTGGTCGCGGCGGCAAACGGCAACATCGTCACCTTCGGGGTTCAGCCCGAACGTGCCGCGACGGAGTATGGCTATATCAGTCCCGGCGAAGTTATTTCGGGTGACGTCCGTTCGGTCATGAAGTTCGTCGAAAAACCCGATCCAGCAACGGCGGCCGAATATATCAAGGCCGGCTATCTCTGGAACAGCGGCAACTTCATGTTCCGCGCTTCGGTGCTGCTCGACGAATACCGCAATGTCGACGCCGAAAGCGTCCAGATGGTTGGCGATGCTGTCAGTAAGGCGGGACGTGATCTGGGTTTTGTCACGCTCGATCCGGAGGCGTTCGAAAAAGCCAAGGCGATTTCGATCGATTACGCGGTGATGGAAAAGACCGCGCGCGCCTCGGTCGTGCCGGTATCATGCGGCTGGTCCGACGTCGGCTCCTGGCATGCGGTGTGGGAATTGGCTGACAAGGACGGGCAGGGCAACGCTGCGAAGGGGGCTGCCGTGTTCGAGGATTCCCGCAACTGCAACGTCTCGACCGACAAGGCGCTGGTCGCGCTGGAAGGGGTCGACGATCTCGTGGTCGTGGCCACCGAGGATGCGGTGCTGGTGTCGCGCCAGAAGGACGCCAACGGCTTGAAGCGGCTGGTCGCCAAAGTGAAGACGGTCGCGCCCGAGGTGACGCAGAATCACCTCAAGGTGCATCGCCCCTGGGGGTCCTACCAGTCGGTCGACAATGGCGAGCGCCATCAGGTCAAGCGCATCACCGTGAAATCCGGCGAGCGGCTGTCGCTGCAGAAGCATCATCATCGCTCCGAGCACTGGATCGTTGTGCGCGGCACTGCGCGTGTGACGGTCAACGATCTGGTCAAGATCGTGCATGAGAACGAATCGATCTACATCCCGATCGGGGCCGTCCACCGGCTGGAGAATCCGGGCAAGATCCTCCTGGAACTGATCGAGGTGCAGACCGGTAGCTACCTCGGCGAGGACGACATCATCCGTATCGAGGACGATTACCGGCGCTCATGAAGGCGAAAGCCGGCGGTCCGGGTTCAAATTCCGGGTTCAAATCAAGACTGTTTGAACGGCATTCCTCGCGCAAATCCCCCAAAACGGTGTAATTCTTTGAATCAAAACGTGTTCGGGAGCGGCTCTCGGCATTCGCCACATCTGTGGCGGCATGCTAGGAGAGCCCCGGGGATGCTCTCGTGACAGATATATTACCGGGGTCGAATGAATGAGTTCCAAAGGGTCCGTGTCGAGCGGGACAACTAATGCGAAACGTACATTGCGCGTCGGCGTGATCGGCGCTGGCGTGATGGGCAGCAATCATGCCCGCGTGCTGGCTGGTCTGCCGGAAACCACATTGATCGGGGTCGTCGATCCACTGCCGGCGCATCGGACACGCGCCACCGAACTGACGGGCTGCCGTACCTTCGAAAGCCTCGACGAATTGATCGCCGAAGGTGTGGACGCCGTGACCATCGCTGCGCCGACCCATCTGCATCACGAGATCGCGCTTGCCACCATCGCGCGCAAGATTCATGTGCTGGTCGAGAAACCGATCGCATCCACGGTCGAGGAGGGCGAGGAGATCGTCTCGGCGGCGCGTCAGGCCGGCGTCACCATGATGGTCGGCCATGTCGAGCGCTTCAATCCGGCGGTCGCTGCCATCAAGCAGGCCATCTCGGGCGAGGATATTCTCTCGATCGCGATTACCCGCGTCGGTCCGTTTCCGCCGCGGATGTCGAATGTCGGCGTGGTGATCGACCTCGCCGTGCATGACATCGACCTGATTCGCTGGTTCACCGAATCCGATATCGTCGAGGTGCAGCCGCAACTCTCCAGCGCGGTAGCCGAACGCGAAGACATTGCGCTCTTGCAGTTCCGCACCGCCTCCGGCGTGCTGGCGCATATCAACACCAACTGGCTGACGCCGTTCAAGGCGCGCAACGTCACGGTCGCGACCCGGGGCAAATATGTGATGGGCGATCTGCTCACCCGCCAGGTCACCGAATGCTTCGGCTTCAAGCCCGACGGCAGCTACTCGATGCGCCATCTGCCGGTTGGCCACGACGAACCCTTGCGTGCCGAACTGATCGCGTTCCTGAACGCGGTCCGCTCTGGTGGCGTACCCGCTGTTACCGGCGACGAGGGCGTCGCCAGCCTCGAAATCGCCATCCGTTGCCTGGAAACCCCGGCCAAGCCTGCTGCGGCCGCCCGCAAGGGGCCGCGTCGCGTCGTCGGCTGATCCACTTCCAACTTTCTTCGAAAGCGCCATGAACCAGCACACGCCCCTAGAACCCGTGCCCTTTATCGATATCGGCGCGCAGCGCCGCAGGCTGGGCAAATCCATCGATGATGCCGTGACCCGCGTGCTCACGCATTGCCAGTTCGTCAATGGTCCTGAAGTGACCGAACTCGAACGGCTGCTCGCCGAGTTCTCGGGCGCCAAGCATGTCGTGAGTTGTGCCAGCGGCACCGACGCGTTGCTGATGGTGTTGATGGCGAAAGATATCGGTCGCGGCGATGCCGTCTTTTGTCCGTCCTTTACGTTTTGTGCGACCGGCGAGGCGGTGGCGCTGACCGGCGCGACACCTGTATTCGTCGATGTCGACGAGGCGACCTTCAATATCTCGGCGGAATCGCTCAAGCGCGGCATTGCGGTGGCGAAGAAGCAGGGCCTCAAGCCAAAGGCGGTGATCCCGGTCGATCTGTTCGGTCAGAGCGCCGACCATGACGCCATCGGCGCGGTTGCGGAAGCCGAAGGCCTGTTCGTGCTCGACGACGCCGCGCAGGGCTTTGGCGCCAGCTACAAGGGCCGCCGCCTCGGCACCTGCGGCCATGCCACTGCCACCAGCTTCTTCCCCGCCAAGCCGCTCGGTTGTTTCGGCGATGGCGGCGCGATTTTCACCGATGACGCCGAACTCGCGGCAACCCTGCGCAGCATCCGCGTCCACGGCCAGGGTTCGGACAAATACGACAATGTCCGGCTCGGGCTCACCGGGCGGCTCGACACCATGCAGGCCGCCATCCTGATCGAAAAGCTGAAAATCTTCGACGACGAGATCGCCGCGCGCAACAAGGTCGCGGAGCGCTATGCCCGAGGCCTCGGCAATGTCGTGACCGTCCCGCATCTGGCGAGTGGCTGCACGTCGGTCTGGGCGCAATACACCGTCCGCCTGCCCAAGGGCGTCGATCGCGACGGCTTCGCAGCGGCCCTGAAGGCGCAGGGCGTCCCGACCGCGATCTATTACGTGAAATCGATGCATCAGCAGACCGCCTACCGGGATTACCCGGTCGCCGATGGCGGCTTGCCGGTCAGCGAAAGCCTGTCCGCCGATGTCATCAGCCTGCCGATGCATGCCTATCTCGACGAGCCGACGCAGGAGCGCATCATCAAGGCTGTGCGCGGCGCACTTTCTTCCTGATTTCGCCGTTTTGAAGCGCCGCCGCATAGGATAGAAGCGGCGCATGCTCGGACGTATCTTCACCGTCGGCGGCTATACGCTTCTTTCGCGGCTGACCGGCTTCGCCCGCGATATCATGCTGGCCGCGATCCTGGGCGCGGGCCCGGTCGCGGATGCTTTTTTCGTGGCGTTCCGGTTGCCCAACCACTTCCGGGCGATCTTTGCCGAGGGCGCGTTCAACGCCTCGTTCGTGCCGGCCTACGCCCATGTCCACGGCAAGGGCGGCGAGGTCTCGGCGCGGCTGTTCGCCAATCGCATCTTCACGCTGTTGTTTCTGTCGCAAGTGGTTTTGCTGGTGGCGGCCTGGCTGTTCATGCCGCAGGCGATGAGCCTCCTGGCGCCCGGCTTTACCGATGAGCCCGAGCAACGCCGGCTGGCGATCGAACTGACCCGCATCACCTTTCCCTATTTGTTGCTAATCACGCTGGTGACGCTGTATGGCGGCATGCTCAATGTGATGCATCGCTTCGCCAGCGCCGCTGCGGCATCGATCTTCCTCAACATCTCGATGATGGCGACCCTGGCGCTGGCCGCCTTCTTTCCGACAGCAGGTCACGCCGCGGCGTGGGGCGTGTTGATCTCCGGTTTCCTGCAATATTTCCTGCTGGCGGGTGATCTCTCGACCCATGGCGGCCTACCGCGCTTTGCGCCACTCAAGCTCGACGAGGATGTTCGCGCCTTCTTTCGAGCGTTGGGACCCGCCACCGTGGGCTCGATGGGCACCCAGGTCGCGCTGTTTGCCGATACTATCATCGCGACATTCCTGCCTGCAGGCGCACTGTCGGCGTTATATTATGCCGATCGTCTTAACCAGCTGCCGATCGGCGTGATCGGCATCGCGATCGGTACGGTCCTGCTGCCGGAAATGTCGCGGCGGTTAACGGCTGACGATGATGCCGGCGCGATGGCAGCGCAGCGCCGCGCATTCGATTTCACGTTATTGTCGTCGGTGCCGTTCGTCGTCGCATTCCTGACGGTGCCTGACGTGATCACCCGTGCGATGTTCGCGCGCGGTGCTTTTTCGAAGGCCGACGCCGCCGCGGCCGGTGCGACACTCGCGGCCTACGCGATCGGCCTCATCCCGTTTGTCCTGATCCGCAGTGCGGTCGCAACTTTCTACGCCCGCAAGGATACGGCTACGCCGGTGAAGGCGGCGCTGATCGGCGTCGCCGTCAATGTCGCGCTGAAGATCGTGCTGATGGGACCGCTGGCCCAGATCGGGCTTGCGCTTGGGACAGCGATCGGAGCCTGGATCAACCTGCTGCTGGTGCTCGGTTTCGCAGTGCGAAGAGGATTTCTTGAACTCGATCGCGCGCTGATGCGATCGCTGGCCAAATTTATCGCATCGGGCGCTGTGCTGGCGGCAGCGCTCTGGGCGGCCGCGAAATTCGCCGGCGTCTATTTGGCAGTATTGCCAGCGTTGCGCGACGAGGCCACGCTGTTGATTCTGATCGTGGTCGGTGCGGTGGTCTATGCCGGAGCGATCCTGCTGCTGTTCGGCAAGGGCTGGCTGAGGTCGCTGGTGCGCAGCTAAACCCTTTGCGCTTGTCCTCGATCCGCTGCAATATGGCCGAAAATCGCGACTGCAATTGGAGAAACGATGGCTGCTCCCGTTAAATTTGGCGTCGGTCAAAGCGTCCTGCGCAAGGAAGACGACAAGCTCATTCGCGGCAAGGGCACTTATACCGACGACCACGCGCCGCAGGCTTCGATGCACGCGCTGATGCTGCGCTCGCCGCATGCGCACGCGACATTCACCATCGATGTCAGCAAGGCGCGAGGCCTGCCGGGAGTAGGTGCGATCCTGACCGCCGACGACGTCAGCGATCTCGGCGATCTGCCCTGCCTGTTCAATCTCGAAGTCGATCCGTTTACTGGGCCGCCCTATCCGATCCTGGCCCGCAACGAAGTGCGCCATGTCGGCGATGCCGTTGCGTTCGTGGTGGCCGAGACCATCGATCAGGCCCGCGATGCGATCGAGGCGATCGAGGTCAACTGGACGCCGCTGCCGGCAGTGGTCGGCTTGGCCAACGCCGTGAAGCCGGGCGCGCCGCAGGTCTGGCCTCAGCATGCCGGCAACGTGCTGTTCGACGTGCCGATCGGCGACAAGAAGGCGACCGACGCCGCGTTCGCCAAGGCGCATGCGGTTGCGGAAGTATCTGTGGTCAATCCGCGCGTCATCACCAATTTCATGGAGACCCGCGCGGCGGTCGCCGAGTACGACGCCAAGCGCGATCATCTGACGCTGACCATCGGCAGCCAGGGCAGCCACCGGCTGCGCGATATCCTGTGCCAGAACGTCCTGAAGATGCCGGTCGAGAAGATGCGGGTGATCTGCCCGGATGTCGGCGGCGGCTTCGGCACCAAATTGTTTCCCTACCGGGAATACGCGCTGATCGCGGTCGCCGCGAAAAAGCTGCGCAAGACGGTGAAATGGACCGCCGATCGCGCCGATCATTTCATGGGCGATGCGCAGGGACGCGATAACGTCACGACCGCGCGGATGGCGCTCGCGGAGGACGGCAAGTTTCTCGCGATGGATGTCGATTTGATGGGCGACATGGGCGCCTATCTCTCGACCTTCGGCCCCTACATTCCGCATGGCGGCGCCGGCATGTTGCCGGGGCTTTACGATATCCAGGCCTTCCACTGTCGCGTGCGCACGGTGTTCACCAATACGGTGCCGGTGGATGCCTATCGCGGCGCCGGCCGTCCCGAGGCCGCCTATGTAGTCGAGCGTCTGGTCGATGCCGCCGCGCGCAAACTCGG
Organism: uncultured Alphaproteobacteria bacterium; assembly: GCA_963738105.1. GTDB lineage: Bacteria > Pseudomonadota > Alphaproteobacteria > Rhizobiales > Xanthobacteraceae > Bradyrhizobium. Next base: position 32,269 of record CAVTWC010000049.1, read on the forward strand.
GATGACGCCGGATGCGATCCGGCGCAAGAATTTCATCACGCCGAAATCGATGCCGTACAAGACCGCGACCGGCAAGGTCTACGATTCCGGCGATTTCACCGCGCATATGAAGCGGGCGATGGAAGTCGCGGACTGGAAGGAATTTCCCAAGCGCGTCAAGGCGGCGAAGAAGCAGGGGCTGGTGCGTGGCATCGGCCTTGCGACCTATGTCGAAGTCTGCGGCACCATGGGTGAGGAAACCGCGAATGTGCGGCTCGATCCGAATGGCGACGTGACGGTCCTTATCGGGACGCAGTCGAGCGGGCAGGGCCACCAGACAGCCTACGCGCAACTCGTTGCCGAGCAGTTCGGCCTGGCGCCGGAGCGCGTGCATATCTTCCAGGGCGATACCGACATGATCGCGACCGGCCTTGGCACCGGTGGTTCGGCATCGATTCCATCGGGGGGTGTCAGCGTCGAGCGCGCGACCCGCACGCTTGGTGCTCATTTGCGTGAGATCGCGGCCGAAGCGCTGGAAACCAGCACCGGCGACCTCGAGATCAGCGACGGCAGCATTCGGATCGCCGGCACCGACCGTTCGATCAGCTTTGCCGATTTGGCAAAACGCCCTGGGACCGATCCGTCCAAGCTGAATGCCAGCGCGACGTTCTCCAGCGCCGATGGCACCTTCCCCAACGGCACCCATGTCGCCGAGGTCGAGATCGATCCCGCCACCGGCATCATCCGGGTCGTGAACTATGTCATCGTCGACGATTTCGGGGTGACGCTGAATCCGCTGTTGCTCGCCGGCCAGGTTCATGGCGGCGCCATGCAAGGGATCGGCCAGGCCTTGATGGAGCAGGCGGTCTATGATCCCAAGGACGGCCAGCTGGTCACGGGGACATTCATGGACTACGCGTTGCCGCGCGCGGCCGACGGCCCATCATTTGTGTTCGAGACCCACAACGTGCCCTGCACGACCAATCCGCTGGGCGTCAAGGGTGCGGGCGAGGCGGGTGCGATCGGCTCCTGTCCAGCTGTCGTTAATGCCATCATCGAGGGGCTATGGCGTGAATACAAGATCGACCACATCGACATGCCCGCAACCGCGGAACGGGTCTGGATTGCGATTCGTGAGCACCAGCGCCGGCACAGCCTTTAATACCCGGAATAAACCCACAGCCGCGGTGTTGCACTGATCATAGTCGTCAGGCGCCGTCGGTGGGGTGACTGCGCGATCAAAGAGAAAACAAGGGACCAAAAAATGATGATGCGGACTGTCGTGATTGTCGGAACATTGTTGCTGGGTGTCGGCGCGGTCGTCGCGCAGCAGGATCTGGTCAAGGTGGCGCAGACCCAGATGAAGGGCAATGGCAAGAACGCCGGCGCGCTGGCTGCGATGGTCAAGGGCGAAAAGCCCTACGATCAGGCCACCGTTGATGCTGCATTCGCCCAATTCGAAGATACCGCCAAGAAGCTTCCGACGCTGTTTCCCGACAGCATCAAGGGTCTCAAGGCGGACGGCGATTACTCCTCCTCCGCAAAAGTCTGGGAAGACAAAGCTGGCTTCGCGGAGCACGCGGCAAGCTTCGGCAAGGCCGTGAGCGAGGCCAAAGCCTCGGTCAAGGATCTCGATGCGCTGAAGGTGGCGCTTCCCGTGATCGGCAAGCAATGCGGCGGCTGCCACGAGACGTTCCGCGTCAAGAACGGCTAATTCCGGTTCAGCGTGACCTGAACTTCCGGCGATGTCCGCTGGTCCACCCGTGGTGGACCAAACCCGGACATCGCCTTCGGCCGTTGCAGGGCTGCCGTCCGCCATTGCATCTACGGTAGTCACAGGACCCGTGCTATTTTTGCTTGCGATGGATGAATTCGTCCATCGTCGCGGTCCGGCACTTCGCAACGAAGGCCGGCTATCATAATAGACCGGGAGGGCGCCGATGATTGACTCAATCAGACGCACCATACTGACGACGGGCGCCGCGGCAACGGCCATGGCCGCCGCGCCGCGCGTGTTTGCTCAGCAGCTCGGGCAGGGAGGAGTTGCCATGAGTTTTTACGAAAGAGGCGATGTTCGTATCCGTTTTGAGGAGACCGGTTCTGGTTTCCCGCTGCTGGTGATCGCCGGCGGTGGATTGAACTCGTCGATATCGGGTTTCACCGGCCCAAGCTCCCCCTTCGACCCGATCGCGGAATTCAAGGGAGACTATCGCGTCATCGCATCGGATTTGCGCAACGCCAATCCCGGTCAATCCACCGGCCCGCTCGAGATCGAGCGCCCTTGGGATTCATACACCGACGATCATCTTGGTCTAATGGACCATCTGGGCATCCAGAAATTCATGGTGCTCGGCTTCTGCATCGGCGGCCCCTTCATCTGGAATCTGATCAAGCGCGCGCCGGATCGCGTGGTCGCAGCGGTGCTGGCGCAGCCCAGCGGGTCGCGTCCCGAAGCGCGCGACTTTTTCTATGACGGCAACATGAAGGGCTGGGGGCCGGAGCTGGTCAAACGACGGCCCGAGATCACGATGGACACGGTCGACAAGTTTCTGACCAGGATGTACCGCACCAACCCCGACTTCGTCTTTACCGTGAGCCGCGATTTCGTGCGCAATTGCCAGACGCCGGTGCTGATCCTGCCCGATGACATTCCCGCCCACCCCTATGCGGTGGCGATGGAAGCCGCGATGCTGGCGCCGAAAGCGGAAGTCAGCATGTTTCCGTGGAAGGAGCCCAAGGAGCGAATCCCACTGGCGGTGCGCCAGATCCATTCGTTCCTCAGAGCGCATCGGCCGGCTTCCGCTTAACTGAGCGCCTCTCGTATCCCGGACGCGGTGCAGCCAAACGATGCGACGCATCGTCCGGGAACGCTGCTCGGCAAAGCCGGGACCCACGCCCGCAAGCGATGGACCCCCGATCACCCAAGGGGCGCGCTGCGCAGCATCCGGGGAACGCCTCACAACGCAATCTGAACCGTCGGTTCAAACGAAAAATTAGCTGGCTAAGTCTTGAAGCCGAACAGCTTCGCCGCATTGCGGCCGAGGATATCGGCCTTTTCGGCGTCGCTGAGCGATGTCGAGGCGAAGATGTGATCCACCGGATGCAGCTCCCATGGATAGGGGTAATCGCTGCCGATCACTATCTGGCTGGCGCCGACCTGGGCGACCAGATGGCGGATCGCTTCCGGCGTGAATACCAGTGAGTCGAAATAAATCTGCTTGAGATATTCTGTCGGCGCCTTCTTCAGCTTGATGTCGGGGTTGCAGCCCTTGGGGCCGACCAGGCAGGCGTGATCGGAACGGTCGGCGTAGGAGGGTAGGAAGCCGCCGCCATGGGCGCCGATCACTTTCAGCTTTGGAAAGCGGTCGAACGTTCCCTCGAAGATCAAATGCGATAGCGCGATCGTCGTCTCCAGCGGATTGCCGATCACGTTGGTGAGGCGGCCATTGCCGGCGAGCCGCTTGTTGAGTTCGGGGATGCCTTCGGGATGGATGAACAGGGGTACGCCGAGCTCTTCGGCTTTTGCCCACACCGGGTGGAATCTGGCATCGGAGAACTCCACGCCGTTCACCATGCTGCCGATCGCGGCGCCCTTCAGACCCTGCTTCTTCACCGCGGTTTCGAGCTCCTGCACGGCCAGATCGGGCGCCTGCAAGGTCAGCGAGGCATAGGCTGCAAAGCGGTCGGGTTTCGAGGCGCAGAGTTCGGCGAGCTTTTCGTTCTGGATCTTGACGATCTTGCCGGCGAGATCGCGGTCACGGTCGTACCAGAACGGATTGATCGACAGCACCTCCATGTCGATGGCTTGCGCATCCATCGCGGCAAGCCGCTGATCCATGTCGATGAAAACCTCGGAGGCGCCGAGCAACGGTGGCACCTGGACGGCGGCGTCAGCGCCGATCAGCGCGCCTGCTTCGTGGAAGTGACAATGCGCGTGCACGTCAATCGTCTTGATCTTCTTGCCGCCAACCAAGACAGGCAGTTTGCGGCGGGCCGGCTCGCGGCCATGCGCGCCCGGCAACAGGCCGCAACTGCAGAATACCGCGCCGGCGGCCATGGCAGCCGCGCTGCCTTTCAGAAAATGACGGCGTGAGTTCACGGCAATCTCCCCCCAAGTTTTTGTGGCGGGCGTGGCTTCCCACCACCGCGCCATGGTTGTTGCGCCCGCAAATCGCTGGACGGATCGCCAGACTACGGGAGTGGCGTCAGAGATGCCAACCCTGGAAAGAAGCCCGGAAGCACGACCACCTATGGCAAATATGGGAGGCTCCGGCGATTGACTTCGCTTCAACGGCTTGGCTGTGTCATGGCGATATCAACGTCAGACGGAGGCGTACTGCCGTGCTCAAAATGTACCGTAGTCAGGGCGGCGATTGGCAAAACGCCGGAACTGAGCTCGCGCCCGAAATCATCTGGATCGATCTCCTGAGTCCGACGCCGGAAGAAATTCAGTTCGTCGAGCGTGTGGTCAAAATACGCGTGCCAACCGAGGAGTCACTGAGCGAGATCGAGGCATCGAGCCGGCTTAAGCTCGACCACCACGTGCTCTATCTCAGCTCGCCCGCGGTCAGGCTCGATGAACTTGGCGAAGCCCATCTGACGCCGGTGGGTTTCGTCATCAACGCAAACGTCCTGGTTACAGTGCACTTTTTTGCGTCACCGCACTTCGACAGCGTGGCCAAACGGATCGAGACCGACGACAGTCTGCAGAACGGGATGTGCGTGTTCACGAGCCTGCTTGAAGCGATGGTCGATCGCGGCGCCGACGTTCTGGAGCATTTGGGGACGACAGCGGATGGCCTGTCCCGATCGGTTTTCAAGGGAGGCCTGACGCAGAGCAAGGGTCCGGTACGCTCGACCCGCAAACTCAGGGAAGCGTTGGCCAATGTTGGCGTGCTGGCCGACCGGCTCGCCAAGGCGCGCGACGTGCTGCTGGGCGTCGGCCGGATCGCTTCCTATGCCGGAGACGTCGGCCACGAATGGATTACGCCGCCGTCACGCACCCGCCTCGAAGCGGTCTCCAAGGATGTCGCTTCCTTGAGCGATTACGAGACCCGGCTGTCGGACAAGATCCAGCTTCTGCTCGATGCTGTCCTTGGCTTCATCAATATCGAGCAGAACGACCTGTTCAAGATCCTCACCATCGTCTCCGTGGTCGGCGTTCCCCCGACACTTCTGGCCGGCATCTGGGGCATGAACTTCAAGAACATGCCTGAGCTGAATTGGGCATGGGGCTATGGACTGGCTTGGATCGCCATCATCGCCAGCGGATTGCTGCCATTGCTGTGGTTCAAGTTGCGCGGATGGATTGAATGAATCCGTAAACAAAAGAGGCGGGCGCTTGACGCGTCCGCCTCTTTTTTTCGAATTTAATGTCGGTCTTGCGAAGCGCTTACTTCGTCACCTGGCCACGGATTTCGCCGCCCGGATTGGCTGCGGTGTGGATATTGACGTAGTACTTGCCGGCTTCCAGGTCTGCGGCCTGAGCGTCGGTCAGCGTGGCGCTGCCTTCGGCGGGGCTCGACGTGGCGTTCGGAATAGCCACAGCGACGCCCGCGTTCTTGCCGGGTTCGGCAGGGCCATGGAAATGGCCGGCGGTCGCGGGACCGGTGAGGCCGGAATAGGTTATCTTCCAGCTCAGCTTCTTGGTGGCGGGGTCATAATCGATATCGGCGGTGCCGGTGCCGGCGCTGGTGTTGGGGGGCGTCTCGGATTTGCCGCTGAGGGTTGCTTTCATCTTCTCGGCAAAAGCGGGGCCGGCGAAGGCGACACCCAGCGCGAGCGTGGCAAGAATGGTCGTGGTCTTCAGCATGGTTCTCTCCCGGTTGACGTCAAGTAATGGTGCGGTCGTAAGTCCAAAACAAAGCCTTTTCATTTTTATTCCCGCCGCAGGCCCGAAACCCGATATTTTTGCCGCAGTCTATGGCTGGAAGGCACGCCATGCTAGCCGCTAAATGATGACATCTGGCCGGGGATCGACGAATGTTGCGACGAATTTTCCTTGTGGTTGTGCTGGCTGGCGTGGTGGCGTTGGGCGCCTATTGGTGGCTGACAATGCCCGTGACCGGCGTTTCCGTGACCGAACCCGCCCATACGCCGAACGTCGCGAACGGACAGATAATCTTCAACGCCGGTGGTTGTTCCTCCTGCCATGCCGTGCCGGGCCAGCCCGATCGGCTGAAGCTCGGCGGCGGCCTCGCGCTGCCATCGCCGTTCGGGACCTTCTACGTTCCGAATATCTCGCCGGATCCCACCGACGGCATCGGGCGATGGACCGAAGCGCAGTTCGTCAATGCGGTGACAGAGGGGGTTTCTCCGTCAGGCACGCATTATTTCCCGGCGTTTCCCTACACCACTTACGCGCATGCGAAGCGTGACGATATCCGCGATCTCTTCGCGTACCTTAAAACATTGGCGCCGGTGTCGGGCAAGGTGCGCGATCACGACGTACCGTTTCCATTCAACATTCGCCGCAACATCGGTATCTGGAAATTGCTGTTCATGGACCACAAGCCGTTCGTGCCGGATACCACACGCTCGGCGCAATGGAATCGCGGAGCCTATCTCGTGAATAGTCTCGGTCATTGCGCGGAGTGCCACAGCTCGCGCAACTTCCTCGGCGGCATCGTCGCGGCGCAACGCTTTGCCGGGGGGCCCGATCCGGACGGCAAGGGCTGGGTGCCCAACATTACGCAAAAGGGACTCTCGGACTGGAGCGAGAAGGATATCGCCTATTTCCTCGAAAGCGGACAAACGCCCGATGGCGATAGCGCCGGCGGTTCGATGGTAAGCGTCATCCGCAACATCTCGCAACTGAGTGAAGCCGATCGCGCTGCGATCGCGAACTACGTCAAATCGCTGCCAGCGGTCGACGGACCGCCGAAGCCGAAGAAGGCCGACAAGGGATAAGCGATTGCGCAGTTCACGCCGGAAACGGAGCGTCGTTATTTTTCCGCTTGCGTTCCGACTTGAGCGCTCAGCTTTCAAGGCGGATGCCGGATGATAGGCTGTGGTGTCGGATCCGGTCGCCGTTCTAGCCTGGGCCGAACGCCTTGAACGTGATGATGGTGTGGGTGTCCTGGATGCCGGGAATGACCTGGACCTTCTCGTTGACGAAGTGGCCGATATCGGTGTCGTTATCGACGTAGAACTTGACCAGCAGGTCGTAATCACCGGCGGTCGAGTAGATTTCCGAGGCGATCTCGGCCTCGGCCAGCGCGTTGGCGACGGCATAGGACTGGCCGAGCTTGCATTTGAACTGAACGAAAAAAGGAACCATCGCTGTCGTCTCCGAAGGGCGTCGCGTTACTGCCAATACAGCCAAATTCGAGCCGCCGTGGCAAGCGAACTTGCTGCCAATACCATGCCGCGCTAGGACAGGACATGAGTTCCAAAGCGCCTCTGAAATTGCGGCTGATAACGCGATGACGATCCCGATTGCGCTTACCATAGCCGGCTCTGATTCCTCAGGCGGCGCCGGCGTGCAGGCCGACCTGAAGACATTTGCGGCGCTCGGCGTTTACGGCGCTTCGGTCATCACGGCGCTGACCGCGCAGAACACCACCGGCGTCAGCGGCATCCACGAGGTGCCTGCCGATTTCGTCACCGCGCAGATCGATGCGGTGTTCTCCGATCTCGACGTCAAGGCCGTCAAGATCGGGATGGTGGCGCAACGTGCAACGATCGATGTCATCGTCGCCGGATTGACGCGCTGGTCGCCGCCGCATGTCGTGCTCGATCCCGTGATGGTGGCGACATCGGGCGATCATCTGCTGGCGCGCGACGCGGTTGAAACATTGCGCACCCAACTCATTCCGCGCGCATCGCTGGTGACGCCGAATTTGCCGGAAGCGGCGGCCCTCCTGGCGGAGCCGGTTGCAACCAGCGAGGCCGCGATCGCAAGCCAGGGCCAGCGGCTGCTGGCGATGGGATGCCGCGCCGTGCTGATCAAGGGCGGCCACGGGCAGGGCAGCGAAAGCATCGATTATCTCTTCGGCGGCAACGGCACCATTGCGCTCGCGGCGCCGCGCGTGGCCACCAGGAACACCCACGGCACCGGATGCTCGCTGTCGTCAGCGATCGCGGCGGGCCTTGCCAAAGGCGAGGACATGGAAACCGCCGTGCGTTCGGCGAAAGCCTGGATCAGCGCCGCGATCGCAGCGGCCGATCGCCTCGATGTCGGCCACGGCCACGGGCCAATTCATCATTTCCACGGGTTCTATTAGGGCGTGGATTCATTAACACGCAACGAGCCAAAGCCGGATGGACGCGCGCTGGACGAAGGCAAGATAGTTCACGGCGAGCTCATCGTAACGTGTCGCGACCCGGCGACATTGCTTGATCCGGTTGAAGAAACGTTCGAGCCGGTTGCGGGCTCGGTAGAGATGGGGCTGAAGCAGATTGGATATTTGTGATTACGTTTTGGCGGAACGTCGGCCCACGCGCCTTTCTTCACGGCAAGTTCTCTGATCCAATCGGCGTTGTAGCCACGGTCGGCGAGCAGCATTGACCCGGACTTCAGACGAGAGAGGAGCCTTCCGGCAAGTCGATTATCTTGGGTCTCACCTTGTAGAAGTGCCAGCCGTGCGGGCAGGCCATTGCGGTCCCCGAGAGCATGAATCTTGCTGTCAACCCGCCCCGCGACCTTCCCATCGACTGCCTCTGGTTCTTAGGCAGTATCAGCCGTGGCTGCAGGTACGTCTATGATGCAACCCCAGACATCCCGCATACGCGCCTGCGCCACCGCTGCTGCTGCTGCTGGCGCCTCACGCCTATGTGTTCGGCGACGCCCGATGGCCGCGACAATCTCTATTGAATTACGATCGTAATTATATATGATGCTCGTAATGGCATCGGGTTGCGCCGCAAATTGCGGCAACGGGATGCCGCGTCTCAGCTCTTTGCGAGGATTTGATGGACGACACGACCGCAAGTTCACGCCAAGCCGCATCGCGAGATACCACGGACCTCACTTCGCTTGGGCTCGCAGCCGCTGCAGCTGCAGTTCGTAACGGCGATATCACGTCAGAGACCTACACTGCGGCGCTTCTGCAGCGCGCCCGAACGCTTGCCGAGCTCAACGCGTTCATCACGATCGACGAGGCCGCCGTGCTCGCGGCTGCAAGGGACGCGGACAAAGCGCGTGCGGCCGGATCGGTGGCTCCGCTCCTGGGCGTGCCGCTCGGGGTGAAGGACAGCTATTTGACGAAGGGGCTGCCTACGAGCCTGGGTCTCGACGGCCTCGCTCGCTTCGTACCGCAGGAAGACGCGGGCGCTGTCCGCGCCATCAAGGGGGCGGGCGCTCTGGTCTTCGGCAAGAACAACCTCGTGGAGATGTCCTACGGCTTGACCGGTCACAATGCGCGCTATGGTCAGGTGAAGAACCCGCACGCCCGCGATCGCGTGTCGGGCGGTTCGTCGAGCGGCTCGGCCGCATGCGTCGCCGCCAACATCGTGCCCGCGTCGCTGGGAGGCGATACCGTGGGATCGATTCGGGTTCCGGCATCGCTCTGCGGCGTGGTGGGGTTCAAGCCGACGACCGGGCGATGGCCACGCAATGGCGTCGCGCCGATCTCCCATACGCTCGACACGACCGGTGTGTTCGCGCGCAGCGTTGAGGATTGCGCTCTCGTGGATCAGGTCGTGACCGGTGAACAGGGCGCGGAGCCGCCCGGACGCGGATACGACGCGAAGGGGAGCCGGCTGGCCTACGCGCCGCGACAATTCCTCGACCTGGTCGACCCGGAGGTCGAAGCCCGCTTCCGCGATGTCGTGCGGCGGCTGCGGGAGGCCGGCGCCGAGGTCGTGGAGGTAGACCTGGGTGACGACTTCGGCGCCCTCACTCAGACCGCGATCTGGAGCATTTTCTTCCATGAGACGATGGGCGCGATCTCGGAGTTTCTTCGCCACCACGATATCCCGACCACGTTCGAGGCGATCTACAAGGGCCTGAAGCCCGACCTTCGCGAGGCGTGGGGACACATGGTCCTGCCGGAAGGCGGAGGCGCTATCTCCGCAGAGGCCTACCAGATCGCGCTGTCCGTGAGCCGCCCGGAAATCCAGCGCCGGTTCGACAAGGCGTTCGTCGTCCATGGGGCGGAGGCCATTCTGCTGCCCACCACGCCCTGCACCGCGCCTTTACTTGAACAGCAGGCGAGCTTCCCGATCGCAGGGCGCGAGGTCAGCTATCGTACTCTGGCCAACCACACCGTGTCGGCGAGCAGCGTGGGTCTGCCGGGCATCAGTCTTTCCATGGGCCTGTCGCGCGCCGGCCTCCCGATCGGCCTTGAACTGGACGCCCCCTTGGGGAACGACCGGGCGCTTTTGAATCTTGCCAGGCGGATTGAAGGTGTCTTGCGCACCTAACCGGCTTCGGCCGGTTCGGTGACGAGGTCGGCGCCGTTGCGCAGCAGCTTGATCGCGCCCTGTCTGAGGTGCTTGAAGCAGTTTCGAGGTGAGCGCGCCAGTAACGGGAAGGAACGATGCGTTTCGAGAAGGGTCATAAGGCGGCGACAAGACGGCACATAGTCGATGTAGCGTCGAAATGCTTCCGCCGAGACGGCGTCTCCGGTGCCGGGATCGCCGAAATCATGGGTGAGGCCGGCCTGACCAAAGGCGCATTCTCTCCCCACTTCGAGTCCAAGGAGGCGCTCGTTGGCGAGGCGCTGGCGAGCGCGCTCGCCGACCAGCAACATCGCCTCGATGAACATCAGCGGACGGGCCTCGACCTCGAAGGCGTGATCCGGGGCTACCTGAGCCGTGCCCATCTCGAAGGCCCGGCCGAGGGCTGTCCTTCGGCAGCATTGCTCCCGGAAATCGCCCGCCAGCCCCTGCCCACCCGGCAGACCTACGAGGAGGGGTTGCGAAGCTACGTTTCGTCGCTGGCCGCGCTGCTCCCGGACGCCGGCTCTGAAACGAGCCACCGACGCGCGACGGCCATCTTCGGCCTCATGGTGGGAACCCTCCAGTTCGCGCGGGCCGTGCCCGACGCTGTCCAGGCGGAGCAGATCCTGAAAGGCGGCGTTGAGGGTGCGTTGCAATTGGCAAGAGCTCCATCTTCCTAATTTAGGAAGGCTCAGCTTGGACATCCTGTCGGCCAGCTCACCAACGTCAGCTACTTGCCCCTTCTGCGACCTCGGGCAATGTCTGCTTTTCCGCCGCTGTTGCGGGATGAGCAGACATCCGTCGGCCAGTCGCTTAATGAGCAGACGTCCTAGGCAAATCTAATTAGTTCGTTGTTCCGGTTCCCCGGGGCGCGGTGAGCCCCTTGTCGCCTCGTTGTCGCACAGCACTGCTATCTGCGGATCAGCAAACAGGCGTCTGATTCGGTTCAGGCCCACTGGTGGGGAATGGGGACATTCCGAGCGGGAGCGGTCGGCCCATTGGGGCGCGAGGCCGGCGCGTCTGCGTCCACGTGAATCGTCATCGCGCTGTCACGGGATAGTGTTAGGTGCTTTGCCCATGGGAAGTGACTCGGTAAGTGAGGAGAGCCCCGAAAGGCGCTTTCGCACTTTATTTATCTCGGACGTCCACCTCGGTGCACGCGGATCGCAGGCCGAACGGTTGCTGGACTTCCTCCGCGTCCATGATGCCGACACCATCTACCTCGTCGGTGATATCGTCGATGGCTGGGCGCTGAAATCCAACTGGTACTGGCCGCAATCGCACAACGACTTCGTGCAGAAGATGCTGCGCAAGGCGCGCAAGGGCGCCAAGGTCATCTACGTGCCCGGCAATCACGACGAGTTCCTGCGGAACTATTACGGCACGCATTTCGGCGGCATCGATGTGGTCGAGAACACCATCCATACCGGTGTCGACGGCCGGCGTTACCTGGTCATTCACGGCGATATCTTCGACCTCGTGGTGCAGAACGCGCGCTGGCTCGCGCATCTCGGCGACAAGGCCTATGACTTTCGCGATCCAGATGAATCGCCTGGTCAACTTCTTCCGTCGCGCCTTCGGCGTGCCCTATTGGTCGCTGTCGCAATGGGCCAAGCTGAAGGTGAAGAACGCCGTCAATTATATCGGCGCCTTCGAACAGACGCTGGCCGCCGAAGCCCGCCGGCACGGCGCCGACGGCGTGATCTGCGGCCATATCCACTACGCCACCATCCGCGACGAGCATGGCATTCGCTACATGAATTGCGGCGACTGGGTCGAGAGCTGCACCGCGCTGGTCGAGCACGAAGACGGCCGGTTTGAAATCATCACCTGGACCGATCCGCTGCGCCGGGTGGCTCCGATTGCCGCTGTGACGGCCCGCGCGGCCTGAGGCATGCGTATCCTGGTCGCGACCGATGCGTGGCACCCTCAGGTCAACGGGGTGGTGCGGACGCTGACCATGATGGCGGAAGCGGCCGACGGTTTCGGCGTCGCAGATCAGCTTCCTCACGCCGCAATCGTTCCGCACTTTCGCGATGCCGAGCTATCCTGATCTTCGGCTGGCGTTGCCGGGGCCGGCCAAGACCGCGCAGCTGATCGAGCAGGCGCAGCCCGACAGCATTCACATCGCCACCGAAGGGCCGATCGGGCTGTTGGTGCGGCGCTATTGCCGCAAGCATCGATTGCCGTTCACCACCAGCTTCCACACCCGCTTTCCCGAATACATCTCGGCGCGGCTGCCGATCCCGGAATCCTGGAGCTGGGCGGCGCTGCGCCGGTTCCACGGCCCGAGCCAGGCGGTGATGGCAGCCACGCCGGCGCTCGCGGCCGAACTGCGCGCGCGCGGCTTTCGCAACGTGGTGCTGTGGCCGCGCGGCGTCGACGCCAGACTGTTCCACCCGCGCGAGGTCGATCTTGGGCTGCCGCGCCCGATTTTTGTCTGTGTCGGCCGGGTGGCGGTCGAAAAGAATCTTGAGGCCTTCCTCGAACTCGATCTGCCCGGCACCAAGCTGATCGTCGGCGATGGACCGGCGCGGGCGTCGCTGGCGAGAAAATACCCCCAAGCCGTGTTTCTTGGCGCGCGCCAGGGCGAGGAACTGGCGCAAGCCTATGCAGCCGCCGACGTGTTCGTGTTCCCGAGCCGGACCGACACGTTCGGCCTTGTGCTGCTGGAAGCCCTGGCCAGCGGCCTGCCGGTCGCCGCATTCCCGGTGACGGGCCCCCGTGACGTGATCGGCACCGCGCCGGTCGGCGTCCTCAACGACGATTTGCGCATAGCCTGCCTGTCCGCACTGGAGGTCTCGCCGCAGGCCTGCCTCGCCTTTGCCCAAAAGCACACCTGGGAAGCCTCTGCGCGGGCGTTTGTCGACCAGATGGCGGATATCCGCATTGCCAATTCGGCCGACACAGCGGCCGAATTCGAGCCGAAGCACCCGCGTTTCGTCGCCTGAGCCCTTTGCGCAGCTTGCCGGTTGGCCCGGCGTCGCGATACAATTCACGCATGACCGATCACTTCCAAGCTCCTCAATCTCAAGTTCTGCCCGTTACGTCTTCCGATATCGATTCCGCCGCCAAGGTGATTGCGCCATTTGCGGTGCGCACGCCGTTGCTGTCGCCGCCGGTTCTCAGCGAGCGGGTCGGCGCCAAAGTGTTCCTGAAGCCGGAGCTGCTGCAGCGGACCGGCTCGTTCAAGTTCCGCGGCGCCTTCAACAAGCTGTCGTCGATCCCGATGGGCGCGCGCGGCGGTGGCGTGGTGGCGTTCTCGTCCGGCAATCACGCGCAGGGCGTTGCGGCGGCGGCGCAGATCCTGAACATGCAGGCGACCATCGTGATGCCAGAGGATGCGCCGCTGTCGAAGCGCGAGCGCACCAAGGGCTATGGCGCCGAAGTCGTGCTCTATGATCGCGAGCGCGAAGATCGCGAAGCCATCGCCGGCGAGATCGCCCGCAAGCGCGGCGCGACGCTGGTGCCGCCGTATGATGATCCGTTGGTGATCGCGGGCCAGGGCACGCTGGGGCGCGAAATCGCCGAGGATATGGCCGCACTCGGTCTGGTGCCGGATATCGTGGTTGCGCCGGCGTCGGGCGGCGGCCTGATCGCGGGCACGGCGACCGCCGTGAAGGCGCGCTTTCCGCAGGCCGCGATCATCGTCGCCGAACCGGAAGAATATAACGATCACGGGCTGTCACTGCGCGCCGGACATCGCGAAGCGCATCACGCCAAAGGCCGCACCATTTGCGATGCCTTGATGGCTGCAATGCCCGGCAAGATCACGTTCTCGATCAACAGCCAGTTGCTGGCGCAGGGCGTCACCGCGTCGGATGAAGAAGTGGGCGCGGCGGTCGCGTTTGCGTATCGGGAGCTGAAGCTCGTGGTCGAGCCCGGTGGCGCGGTCGGCCTCGCGGCGCTGCTCGCCGGCCGCATCGATGTCGCCGGCAAGAACGTCGTCATCGTGCTGTCGGGCGGCAATGTCGACGCGGATCTGTTTGCGAAGCTGGTCGCCTGACGTCACGAAAACAGCGCGATCTTCTCGACCTGGCTAAGACGCCGGATCGCGGCCAAGGGATCGGCGGCGGCGCTTGCGGGGTTTCGCAGGAATCCATTGGCGAGCAGGGTTGACCCCAGCGAAGGCTCCGGCTCGGGAGCAGGTTGCGGCGCGGGCGGCTGAACGGCTGCCACCATCTGCGGCGCGACCGCGATTGGCGCGGATGAGGCGATCGTGTGGGGCTCGGCCGACGGCAGATCGTCGAACTCCATTTCGGCAGGCTCGCTGCCGAATTCGTCGTCGGACGTATCCGGGGCGGCCATTTCGGCCGCAATCATGTCCAGCACCGCCTCGTCATGGGCGTCGGCGTCTTCCGGCGTCATAACAGCGCTTTCGGCCGGCGCCTCCATGGCCGAGACAGCCTCTGTAGCCGCAGCCGTCACGTCGGAAGCCTCGGCGGTCAAGTCTGCGGCTTCGACATACGCTTGCAGCGGGGGTGGGGCCGCAACGACTGGTGCTTCAGCCGCCAAAGTTTCTGGTGACGCGGCTTCGACCGGAGCCACCTCGGCGCTTGCCGCCGCTTCGGCGTTGCTCGCCGCGGTCTCGGCCTGCAGCGCAGCGGCTGTGGGCATCGCGTCCGGCGAGGTCGCCGACGTCGCGACCACTGCGGCAGGCGCCGGCGCGGCCTCCGCGGCGGCGGGGCCGGGCGCATCGTCGCTGTCGTCAAATGCCGCGATGCTTCGACCGAGCAAATCGAAGGCGGCGTTCAGCGCGGCGTGAGGATCAGCCGATGACAGGTGACCGCAGCTCGCTTCGATGGCACTGACCTGCGAATCGAGCAGATCGCAGATCCGGCCGTCGGCGCCGATCTCGCGCCACCGCCACGAGATTTCCCGGATCACCCGGGCGCCCTTGCGCACCGGCGCCAGGTGTTGCTCCAGCGAGAGGTCGTCGACCGCGCTCGATGCCGCTGTGCGCGCTTCGCTCAGCGCGGCCTTGATTGCGGTGAGCGCGTCGGCAAGCCCGGTATCCGGGACTGGTTCGGGCTCCGGTTGCCTTTGGGCTGCGAGCGATTGTTCGATCCGTGCCACCGCGTCGAGCACCATGCGGGTGTCGGCGTTGCGGTTGCGCTTGGCGTACTCGCCGAGAAACCAGCGGCCCCGCGAAGTCTCCATGAAGGCTTCGCTGATCGCGTCGTAATCTTCCTCGCGCGGCTGCGCGGCGCGCGCCGAGATCGGCGATAGGGCGAATGCTTCGTCGGCCATGCTAAACTCATCGCGCAAATCACCGCGCGTTACGCTAACGATCATCACGATATCAAGCGAATCGCAATGGAATTGATGCCTGCCGAATCACAAATCCCCATCGCATCTCGGGAGACGCGCAGGCGATTCGCGGCGTGGCTGAGCTTGTTTTACGGTACGACGTTCGGTCTGGGTGGCACCTATCTGCCGTTCTTCCCGGTTTGGCTGAAGGCGATCGGGATCGATCCCTCGTGGATCGGGATGATCGCTGCGGCGCCCGCAGTGACGCGCTTCACCTTGCTGCCGTTCATCACGGGCCTTGCGGAATCGAAGCGCGCGGTGCGCGGCGCGATGATCGCGACGGCCTTCGCAACGGCGCTCGGGTTTGTCGTGGTGGGGATGCAGCATCAGCCGCTCGCTGTGTTCCTCGCCTTTGCGGCCACGGCCTGTGTCTGGACACCGATGGTGCCGCTGACGGATGCATATGCGTTGCGTGGCGTCGCCCGATACGGCCTCGATTACGGGCCGCTGCGGTTGTGGGGGTCGGTGGCCTTTATCCTGGGGGCGCTGGCTTGCGGGGTGCTGGTCGATGTCATCGCGGCTCGCCAGCTGATCTGGGTCATTGCCGCCATGGCCTGGGTCGGCGCTGTGCTTGGCCTGGGACTTCGGCCGCTCGATCATCTGAAGACCGCGCCGGTCTCACTTCACCGCGGAGGCATGCTGCTGGGCAATCCCGGTTTTGTGGCGATCATCATCGCATCGGCCCTGATTCAGGGCAGCCACGCCGCTTACTATGCATTCGGCTCGATTACCTGGCAGGCGTCCGGCCTCAGCGGCGTGACCATCGCAGGCCTGTGGGGGCTCGGTGTGATCGCTGAAATCGTGGTATTTGCGCTCTCGCCGCGCTTTACGCTGCCACCGGCGCTGCTGGTGGTGATTGGAGCGCTCAGCGCGGTCGCGCGCTGGACATTGACAGCGCAAGACCCGCCGCTGGCTGCTCTCGCGCTGATCCAGTTGATGCATGGGCTGACCTTTGGGCTGACCCAGGTCGGGATCATGAGCCTGCTGGTCCATCATGTCCCCGTTCACGTGATGGCGCGCGGCCAGGGCTATCTCGCGGCCTGCAGCGGCATGGTCAGCAGCTGCGCATCGATCGTGTCGGGCGCGGTGTATGCCCGGCACGGGCAGGGCGTTTATTACGTGATGGCGGCGATGGCATTCTCAGGAGCCATCCTGATCTGGCTGGCGCGGCATCGGCTGGCGGATCATCATCTGTCGGACGATCATCCCCAAAGCGCCGATTCCGGCGGATAGACCAGGCTGCCATCGTAGCGCAGTCCGCCCTCGCGGTCGCGCTTCAACAGCAACGGTCCGTCGAGATCGACAAAGCGCGCCTCGCTGGCCAGCAGCATTGCCGGCGCCATCGCCAATGAGGTTGCGACCATGCAGCCGACCATGATGTCAAACCCGAGCGCGCGCGCCGCATCACTCATCGCCAGCGCTTCCGTCAGTCCGCCTGTTTTGTCGAGCTTGATGTTGACGGCGTCATAGCGCTCGCGCAGTCCTTCCAACGTCGCGCGATCGTGCACGCTTTCGTCGGCGCACACCGCAACCGGGCGCTTGATGCGCGCCAGCGCTTCATCCCGGCCGGCCGCCAACGGCTGTTCCACCAACGTCACGCCGGCCTCGGCGCAGGCGGCGAGATTTCTTTCCAGATTGTCCGGTGTCCATGCCTCATTGGCGTCGACAATGAGTTCGGATTGCGGCGCGGCCTTGCGGACTGCGGTAACGCGCGCGCCGTCGCCATCGCCTCCGAGCTTGATCTTGAGCAGCGGCCGATGCGCGGCCTTGGCGGTTGCTTCCGCCATGGCTTCCGGCGTGCCCAGCGAAATGGTGTAGGCGGTGGTGCAGGCCCGTGGCGCCGGCCGCCCGAGCATATCCCAGACCCGCAGGCCCCTGGCCTTGGCCTCGAGGTCGAGCCAGGCGCAATCCAGCGCGTTACGGGCGGCGCCCGCGGGCATCGCGGTCTGCAGGGCGGCCCGGTCGAGCCCGCGCCGCAGCGGCTCCCGCATCGATTTGAGAGCCGCCAAGGTCGCTTCCGGGGTCTCGCCATAGCGCGGGTAGGGGACGCATTCCCCGCGCCCGGTCAGGCCGCCACGGCTTAGCTCGGCCACCACCGTCACTGCCTCGGTCTTGGCGCCGCGGCTGATGGTAAAACTGCCTGCGATCGGCCAGCGCTCGATTCGGGCGCCAAGTTTCGGGGTGTTGCTGGAAGTCGTTTTGATATCTGACAATTTCTGAACCGTATGCTTGCCCGGCGTGATCAAGTATGGCTGGTTAGGGGATGTTTCTACAAGCAGGCGGCGGCGTGGCGGGAACTTTCACCTACATGAAGCGCACCTATCAGGTGCGGGAACTGGCATTGTGAGCGGCGACCCGACCCTGGAGCGAATTGCCGAGGGCGGCGGCCTTGCGCTGTGCGCCGCGGGATCGTGGACCGCCCGCTTTGCGCCTGTGCTCGAGCGGATGGTCACCGATGCCGAAAAGCTCGGGGGCAGCCGGCCCAACATCTTCATCGATGTGTCGCAGGTCGAAAAGCTCGATACGTTCGGCGCCTGGCTGATCGAACGGCTTCGCCGCAGCCTGACCCAGGGCGGCGTGGAGGCCAAGATCGCGGGCCTCTCGGCCAACTATGCCAGCCTGGTCGACGAAGTGCGCCGGGTCAAAGGCACGCCTGCGGTTGTCTCCAACTCGGTCACCATCACCGGGATGCTGGATCAGATCGGCCGCAGCGTCGCCGGCTTCGGCACCACAATCGTCGAATTGATCGACATGCTCGGCGCGGTGCTGGTCGCGACCGGCCGGGTCATGCTTCACCCGACCACCTTCCGCCTGACATCGACCGTGCATCATCTCGAACAGGTGTGCTGGCGCGCGGTGCCGATCGTCGGCCTGATCACTTTCTTGATCGGCTGCATCATCTCGCAACAAGGCATTTTTCATTTCCGCAAGTTCGGCGCCGACATTTTCGTGGTCGACATGCTCGGCGTGCTGGTGCTGCGCGAGATCGGCGTGCTCCTGGTGGCGATCATGGTGGCGGGCCGTTCCGGCAGCGCCTACACCGCCGAGCTCGGCTCGATGAAGATGCGCGAGGAGATCGACGCGCTGCGCACCATGGGCTTCGACCCGATCGAGGTCCTGATCCTGCCGCGGATGCTGGCGCTGATCATCGCGCTGCCGATCCTCGCCTTTCTCGGCGGGATCGCAGCCCTCTATGGCGGCGGACTGGTGGCGTGGCTGTATGGCGGCGTCGATCCCGAGGCGTTTCTGCTGCGCCTGCGCGATGCGATCTCGATCGATCACTTCACCGTCGGCATCATCAAGGCCCCTGTGATGGCCGCCGTGATCGGTATCGTGGCCTGTGTCGAGGGGCTGGCGGTCGAAGGCAGCGCTGAATCGCTCGGTCAGCACACGACGTCTTCGGTGGTGAAGGGAATTTTCTTCGTCATCGTGATGGACGGCGTGTTTGCGATCTTCTTTGCCTCGATCGGGATGTGATATGGCGCCAGAAATCTCCGACGCCATCATCCGGGTTCGCGACATCACCGTGCAGTTCGGATCCACGCGCGTGCTCGACGGGCTCAATCTCGACGTCAAGCGCGGCGAAATCCTCGGCTTTGTCGGACCATCCGGCGCCGGCAAGTCGGTGCTGACGCGCACCATCATCGGGCTGGTGCCGAAAATCGCCGGCCGCATCGAAGTGTTCGGGATCGATCTCGATGCCGCCAACACTAAGGAGCGCCGCGGCGTCGAGCGGCGCTGGGGCATCCTGTTCCAGCAGGGCGCGCTGTTTTCCTCGCTGACGGTACGGCAGAACATCCAGTTTCCGGTACGCGAATATCTCAACGTCTCGCAGCGGCTGCTCGACGAGATTATGGTGGCCAAGCTCGGCATGGTCGGGCTGCGTCCGGAAGTGGCGGATCGTTTTCCGTCCGAGCTCTCCGGCGGCATGATCAAGCGCGTGGCGCTGGCGCGCGCGCTCGCGCTCGATCCGGAACTTGTGTTCCTCGACGAGCCGACTTCTGGCCTCGATCCGATCGGCGCAGGCGATTTCGATGAACTGGTGCGGACCCTGCAGCGAACTTTAGGACTGACCGTTTTCATGGTAACTCACGATTTGGATAGCCTTTACACCGCCTGCGACCGGATCGCCGTTTTAGGGAACGGTAAGATCATTGCCGCAGGATCGATGGCCGACATGCAGGCCTCGCAACATCCCTGGTTGAGGGCCTATTTCCACGGCAAGCGTGCCCGCGCGGTCATGGGGTAGGGACGGGCCCTGGGTGAGGGCCTCGGTAGGCCAGTGGACTAGTCAAAATTCGGTGCCGGAGTTGTTTTGATGGAAACGCGGGCGAATTACGTCCTGATCGGATCGTTCACCCTGGCTGTGATTGCCGCGGCGTTCGGCTTTGTGATGTGGTTCCAGAGCCTCCACACTACCAAGGCGCGCACTCCGCTGCGCATCGTCTTCGAGGGCCCGGCCTCCGGCCTGCGAAACGGCGGCAGTGTCAACTTCAATGGTATCCGGGTGGGCGAGGTGATATCCGTGAAGCTGGACAACCCGCGGCGGGTTGTCGCACTCGCCATGATCGAGAACAACGCGCCGATCCGCAAGGACACGCTGGTGGGGCTCGAATTCCAGGGCCTGACCGGCGTCGCCGCGATCTCGCTGAAAGGTGGCGCGGAGGCCGCACCCGGAGTGCCGCTGGACGAAGACGGTGTCCCCGTGCTGACCGCCGATCCAAACGCGCTGCAGGACGTCACCGAGGCGATCCGGGGCACGCTGCAGAACATCAACCGGGTGGTCGCCGACAATCAGGAGTCGGTGAAGAACTCGCTGCATAATCTCGAGACCTTCACCGCGTCGCTGGCGCGCAATTCCGAGAAGATCGACAACGTCATGCTCAAGGTCGATGGCGTGATGACCAGGGCCGACAGCCTGATGCTCGGGCTCGACACGCTGGCCGGAGGCAAGGACGGCGGCGAGTTGTTCCTGACGGTGAAGTCGATCCGCGAACTGGCCGAGGATTTCGACAAGCGATCGGGCCTGTTGATGTCTGACGGCCGCAGGACGCTAGGTGATATCAGTCGCGCCGTGAACAATCTCGACAAGAATCCGACGCGTCTGTTGTTCGGTCCGTCCAACAGCGCCGCCTCGACGCCGGCACCCGCGCCCGCACCGACCGAGCGCAGGCGGCCGTAACGCTAGTCTTTGCATAGCCGACCAAATTTCTGATTGTTTGCTATCGAGCGGATAGGCGACACGTGCATTGCACTGCGCCATCGATGATGCGCATTTTTACGAAGGATACGGTTGCGGGAATTCACAGAATCAAAGCTAATCGTGCAACCAGCCTTAGCTTGATGTCCCCCCAATTTTCCCAAAGGCGATTTCATGTCGGTTGAAAATCAAGGTCGCGCGCCGTCCGGTCGAGTGATTGTTGTCGGCAACGAGAAAGGCGGATCGGGCAAGTCCACCGTCGCCATGCACGTTGCCATTGCCCTGAGCCGGTCCGGGCAGGGTGTCGCCACCATCGATCTCGATACAAGGCAAAAGAGTTTTACACATTACGTCGACAATCGGCGCGCCTGGGCCAGGCAGGTGACGCGCCCGCTCGACGTCCCCGAACATTTTTGTATCGGCAAGCTCAATTATCCGAGCGCCGAAGAGGAGACGGCAGGCTGCAAGGCGCTCAAGGAAACCGTTGATGCGCTGGCGGACAGATATGGCGTTGTCGTCATCGACACACCCGGCCATGACGGTTACCTGACACGTTGCGCGCATTCGCTGGCGGACATCCTGATCACGCCACTCAATGACAGTTTTATCGACCTCGACGTGCTCGGCACCATCGATCCCGAGACATTGCGCGTCACCGGCATCAGCCATTACGCCGAGATGGTCGAGGAGGCGCGCGCCCAGCGCCGCGTTCGCGACCACGGCACCATCGACTGGATCGTGTTGCGCAACAGGTTGTCGACGTTGGGGTCGCGCAACAAGCGTCTGGTCGGCGAAGGCCTGCAGGAGCTGTCGCGACGACTTAACTTCCGTCATATCGAGGGATTGGCCGAGCGGGTCATTTTCCGCGAGTTCTATCCGCGTGGATTGACCGCGGTCGACGATCTCGATGAAGCGACCCTCAAGACCCGTCCCACGATGTCGCACGTCACCGCGCGGCTGGAGATGCTGAAACTGCTCGCGGCGATGGGAGTGGATCGCGCGCTGGCGGGCGAAACCGCCGACAAAGGGCGCGACGCAGCCTGAACCCGATCGCTCGCTACACCTGGAATAGGATTGTTGGGGCACTCGGCTTCCCGCCATAACGTCACTCTAATTTCAGATCCGGAGCCGCGATTTCGCGGCACGTTACGCCCGAGTCTTGCTAAAGCGCCGGTCGCTATCCACTCCCCATGGGATCTAATTTCACGGATTTGATAGCGTTGGGGGTACCCTCAACCCGCTCGCCGCCGATGCCCAAATCAATCCCCACGTGGGAGTATGGGGCTCGAGTAACCTAATGAAGCAGTGGGCACTGGCCCCTTTCCATCCGCATATTAAGTCACTGGTCTCTTTTGATTTGGGTTGGTCCGTTTTGTACCCGGGTGTCCTGATCACAGATGCGCGCACTGTGAAACACAAGTTCACTCGACTTACATGCAGTCGCAGAATTAGGGTTTCTGATCGCCACAGGCATATGGCCGAAGCGATGGGGGCTAAATGGCGATTGAGTACAAGGCCTACGCGATAGGCCCTGACGACCTCATTCAGTTGCGTGTTGACCTGATATGCGCCGACGATGAGGCGGCCAAAGAACACGCCCGGCGGTTGGCAGACGGCTGCGCCGTCGAGCTATGGCGAGACGAAAAGCTCCTCGCCCGATATGATCCGCTGCGGTAAGGCCGCCTCATGTTGGCAGGCCGCCCTAACCGGCGCGTTTTCTTTGCCATTCAACGCCGTCGCCGGAAGCGACATGCTGACGCGGCTGTTTCCTTGAACCTTTCCCCAACTGGCGCGTACCTATCCACGCTGGGGGATTGCAATTTCCAGTACCGGCGGAACGCCACCAAGCATTATTCGGCTTGGAGGCGTTTTGCGTTTCGTTGTGCTAAATCCCCGTCCCGAGTGTCCAAGCAAAACGGCCTCAGGGGGTCTGAGGCCGCTTGAGACCTTCGCCGGGCATTGGGCAAAATGTAGACCGGTCGGTGGCTTGGCTTTCGGAGACAGGATCGCCGAAGGCTGAAGGACCAAGAACCCCCAAGATGAATCGTTCCGCCCTAATCTGAATATTGAGCCTGCTTAATGCGGCCAGTACCGGCATCAGTGACCCCTGTTCAAACGCGAATGGCCCCTTTCGCGTCCGGGATTGGCATAAGGGGCCAGTACCAAGCAGCGAGGGAAACGGAAATCGGTGTCTGCATAGTGTCCCTCGCGTTGGGTTCCCTATGGGCGGCAGCAAATTCGACAGGTTGTGGGATTTGAACGGTGACGTGCCGCTTAGGTTTGTTGATCCACGTCAACGGGCGGTTTCGTTAGCTGCTCTTTCCTTTTTCCAAAAGGAATAAGCCAATGAAGCGTCTAGTCCCCACCGCTGCCGTTCTCCTCGCCACGGCAACACCAGCGTTCACTCAGACCACCGAGAAGGAAAACAATGCGGCGGTGGCTGCCGTGATCTACATGATTGCGCAGAAGCGCTGCAACATGACCACAGCGGAAGATGGCAAGCTTCGCGGAATGACCATCTCCGTGATCGAGGGCAACGGCTTCACTTGGGAGCAAGTGGTCTACGGCGAGAAGCAGATGATCAGTAACTTCCTGAAAGACAACCCGGTCTATGAGAAGGCTACCAACAATGATCCTGCTGCCGTCAAGACCGTCTGCAATGGCGCGCGCGCCATGCTTGCCAAGAAGAAATAGATCTTACAATTCCGGAGGCAAGGTGATCAGCCGCGAGACGACCAGCGGCAACACGACGACGAGCGGTGCTTGAGAGTCTGCCAGCATGGTTGTCAAAAGTACGGCCCCAGTCTTGGGGAGACTGAGGCCGTGGGGGCTTAGTATACCGCGCTTGGGGGTGGTACCCAGCCATCTAAACTCAAGAACCAAGTCAGGGACAGTTGTCCTAAGGTACGGTGTCGGCATTTTTTGGCCAAGGATGATCCCGACACCTACCGGATGGCGCCCCCATGAAGATTCCTGCTCGCGCTGATGCCCGGCGCAGCGTCGGCGCGGTCCGCCACGTTCGCGCAAGTACCGTAGATCATTCCATCGCGACGTCCGCGTAAGCTTTTTGTTGTCCGAAGTTGTGCCAAAACAACAATCTTTGAACCGGAGGGCTTTCGATGATGACCCGGATTAAGCCGGCTACTGTTGCATGCGCATCGGTCCTTTTTGCGGCCATGCCCGGCGACGCCGATGCGATAACCGTCGAAGTCACGCGGAAATGAGACGCGCTGGTCGCGCCAACGTTTCCTTCGCGCGAACCCGGTAACCCGGCAGCCGGAAGCGCCAAAGGCTCGGGCGATCAAGAACAGGCTTACTTCAAGAAGTGCGTGGCCAACGGCGGACGTGTGCCCGACGATGATACGAAGCGCCAAAAGTAAAATGATTGGCGGCGCGTAGGGCGGGGAGCCAGCGGGTCCGGCCGTCGGCCGGCCTGATGTGGAACTCCGCGGCACCCATCAGTTGCATTGCAAGGGCGATGGGTTTCGCGGAAAGCTCGACCCCATGAGAAAATTGAATCCTGCGCAGAATCCATTCACCAATTCAGGTCTTGCTTCACGCCACCGACATGTTCAGCGGCGGCGCGACGTTGTCGGGCAGGGGGCTGACATAGGGCGTGCGGGCGGTACGCTTGGCAAGATCAGCCTTGGCGGACGCAATCAGCTCCGGCTCGTTGAGCGCCTTGACGCCGAGGGCTGCCATCGCCTTGGCGGCCTGCACCATAGCCTTGTGGGCATGCGGGCTCTTGCCCTGCGCCACCACCTGCCAGGTGTGGAACGGGGTGCCGATGGCGACGGTGGGGGCATGGACCTGAACGGTCGGCACCACCCAGCTCACATCGCCAACATCGGTCGAGCCGATCTGCGGATTGCGCTTGGCGTCGAGCGGCACGATGAAATCGGCCAGCGGCCGCTCGGTGGGGTCCATGCCGATCGAATGATAGACCGACGCGATGTCCTTGTCGGTCAAGGTCGACTGGATCTTGGCGGCGAATGCCTTGTCCGCTTCGTCGAAATGCGGCGGACCAAGGTCCTCCATGATGCGGTGCAGGGTTTGCTCGAGCGGGGAGTTGTCCAGGACGTTGGAGACCGCGGAAATGATCCGCATCTCCATTTTGGTCTCGGTCATCAGCGCGGCGCCTTGTGCGATCTTGTGTACGCGCCCAACCAGCTCGTTCATGCCGGGGAGGTCGCGGGCACGGATCGAATAGCGCACGCGGGCGTGGGCCTGCACCACATTGGGGGCAATGCCGCCGGTGTCGAGCAAGGCATAGTGGACGCGGGCGTCGCTTGGCATGTGCTCGCGCATGTAGTTGACGCCGACATTCATCAGCTCCACCGCATCGAGCGCGCTGCGGCCGAGATGCGGCGAGGCCGCGGCGTGTGCGGTGCGGCCAGTGAAGATGAAATCGGCGCGGGTGTTGGCTAGCGAAGGCGTCACCGCCACTTCCCAGAAGCTGTTGGGGTGCCAGGTAATGGCGATGTCGGCATCATCGAAGGCGCCCGAGCGCACCATGAAGGTTTTCGCGGCACCGCCTTCCTCGGCAGGGCAGCCATAATAACGCACGCGGCCCGGCACCTTGTTCGCCGCAAGCCAGTCCTTCACCGCGGTCGCCGACAGCAGCGCGGCCGAGCCCAGCAGATTGTGGCCGCAGCCGTGGCCATGGCCTCCCGCCTCGATCGGGCGAGGCTCTGCCACGCCCGCCTCCTGGCTGAGGCCGGGCAGGGCATCGTATTCGCCGAGGAAAGCAATCACGGGGCCGCCTTCACCCCATTCACCCATCAAGGCGGTGGGAATGTTGGCAACATTCTCGGTGATGCGAAAACCCTGATGGCGCAGTTCGGCCAGATGTTCGGCGGCGGAGCGCGCCTCGGTGTAGCACACTTCGGGCATCGCCCAGATCTTGTCGGCGAGATCGATGAAACGCGGCTTGATCGCGTCAACGCCAAGCCAGATATCGCTACGGTTGTCCATGCTGCGGTCCCCCCTGTGAGATCGATATCGATACCAGCTTCGCCCGATACCGCCTAGGCTGGCATCGGCCGGGACACCAGCCATGCGGCCGGAGCAGAGGACAGGCGTGTGTAGCGGCGGCGATGCTATCTTCGACTTCCGTTTCGGATCTCGGCCATGTAAAAAAGCCCCGTCCGAGCTGGTCAGTGAGAGCTCCGAGCGCCATGGCTGCTGCAACCATCGAGGACCGTTACGGGCTTCGGCTTTCGACGGAATCGTCTGCCGCCGCCGCCTATTGCGACGGCGTCGATCTGATGCTGTCGGCCTGGCCGGGCGCCGGGGGTGCATTCGACCGCGCCATTGCCTCCGATCCCGATTTCGCAATGGCACATATCGCGCGCGCCCGCGTGCATTCATTCTACCAGCAAAGCGAGGCCGCGCGGAAAGAGGCCGCGATCGCGCGGGAAAAGGTCGCACAGCGCGGCTCGGAGCGCGAGAAAAGCCATGTCGAGACGCTGGCGCTGGCCGTGGAAGGCCAGCTCTCCGCCGCACTTTCGGCTGCGCTGAAGCATCTCGAAGGCTGGCCGCGCGATGCGGTGGTGATGTCGCTGCCGCTCGGCGCGTTCGGGCTGTTCGCGTTTTCGGGCATGCGCGATCACGACCAGGCGCGACAAGATCTGTGCGAACGCTACGCGGCGCACTATGGCGGGGACTGGTGGTTTCTGTCCAACCATGGCTGGTCGCTGACGGAGAACGGCCATGTCGCAAAAGGCCGTGCCATCACTGAGCGCGCCTTCGGGCTTCGTCGCAACAACGCCTATGCGGCGCACGCACTGCTGCACGCGATGTTTGAGGACGGATCGGTTGCGGAAGCGGACGCGCTGGTCACACAATGGATCGCCGGCTACGACCGTTCGGGTATCCTCTACGGCCATATCTATTGGCATCAGGCGCTGGGCGCGCTCGAAGTCGGTGACGCCTCGCGTGCGCTTGCGATCTATGCCGACGTGCTCAAGCCCTCGGTCACCACGGCGCCGCCCTTGAACGCGGTGTCCGACAGCGCCTCGCTGCTGTGGCGGCTGTTGGCTTACGGCCATCCGGTTCCTGCCGACTTGTGGGCCGATGCCGGCGCCTATGCCAGGAACGTTTTCCCGAAATCAAGCCTGCCCTTTGTCGAAGTACATATGGCGCTGCTCGCGGCTGCGACAGGAGATCAGGCCGCGCTTGCAGGGCGGCTGCGAGCCATCGAGCAACGCATGGCCGAGGGAAAGTTTCCCGCCGGCGCTGTCGTGCCCACGATCGGCGAGGCGATGAATGCCTTCGCCAGCAAGGATTATGCGGCCTGCACGCGACGTCTCGAAGATGCGCTCGGCGACGTCGCGCGCATCGGCGGCAGCCACGCCCAGCGCGAGATCATCGAGGACACCTTCATCGTGGCGCTGATCCGTTCCGGCGAGTTGTCGCGGGCGCGAGCGCTGTTGGACCACCGGTTACATCGCCGCCCGTCGCCACGCGACAGCCGCTGGCGCACAACCGCTGCGGTTTGATAAGCAAGCGTAGCCGGATGAGCCAACGGGTCGCGAATGCGCGCCCGATGACAGGCGCCGCGATATCCGGGTTCGTTCCATGGTCCCGCATATCGCTTCGCTAATGCGGGCTCCTCGCTCATCCTGCTGCGTAAACAAAGACGGAGGCGTTGCTGCCTCCGTTTTTTCATTTCGCTACTGACTATTCGCGTTTATCCGAGCCGTCCTGCCGCATGCGCCAGCAGGGTATAGACCATGCCGGTCTCGGAGGTGAGGTGGCCGCGCAGCGCTTGCGGGCCGCGATCCTCACGGGCGACTTCGTCGAGCAGGCGCTCGAACTCGGTGATGTAGCGGTCGACCGTTTGCTTGAAATTGCGGTCGGCGCGATATTTGCGGGCGACTTCATCGAAGGCTTTCTGGCCGGCCGGGGTGTACAGCCGTTTGGTGAAGGCCTTGCTCTCGCCGCGCTGATAGCGATCCCACATCTCGGTGGCGAGGTTGCGATCCATCAGGCGACCGATGTCGAGCGACAGCAATTCCAGCGGATTGCTCACCTGCCGGCGGCTGTGGCGGACGGCCGCGCGGGACGTCCTGGTTGCCGGTACCGGTATCGGCACGGTTTAGGAGGCCGGAGAGCCATCCATCGTTGGCACCATCGGCGGGGCTGACCGGCGGCGCTTCGGTGCGGCGCGAGGAGGGCATGCCAAGATCCGGCGGCGGCAGGCTCGATGCGCTGCTGGTGTCGCGGGCGCGGGGCGGCTGCGGCGGCGGCGCGGAGCGTACCGGTGCCTCGTTGCGTCCGCCGACGGTTGCCAGCACAGCCTCTTCTTCGCGTTGCACGCTCGAGCGGCTGCTGCCGCTGCTGACCACGTCGAGGCCACGGCCGTGACGGGCCACGATCCGGTTCAGTTCGGCCAGCGCTTCGATCTGGTCGACGATCACCTTGCGCATTTGCGAGGTGCTCTCGGCGGCTTCCTGCGGCATTTCCAGCACGCCACGCCGCAGTTCGTTGCGGGTGGTTTCCAGCTCATGCTGCATTTCCGCGGCCATCTCCTTCATGCTGCCGACCATAGTGGCGAACTTGTCGGCGGACTGCTTGAACATCGCGTCCGCTTCCTGCGTGCCCTGGTGATAGAGCCGGCTCATGGTGTCGGAGGTCAGGCGGCGTTCTTCCTCGGCCGCCTCACGGACCGCCGCGAACTGATGACTGATCGCGGCCGAGCCTGCACCCGCGGTTTCCGCCACCACGCGGGCGATGTCGCGGGCGCGCTCTTCGGCGGCGGCCAGCAATTCATCCAGCAGGGTGGTGAAGCGCGAGAGCCGCTGATCCAGATCGGCGGTTCGCAGGTCGATCGTGGTGACCAGCAATTCCAGCGTCGCCTTGCGTTCGGCAACGGATGCCGTGGTGCTGCGGTTGCTCTGCTCGACCACCGCGGCGGCCTCGACCAAGGTCTTGCCGTGGCTTTCGAACTCGCTGGACAGCGTCCCGAGATTGTCCAGGGCCTGCGAAGTCTTGCCGTTGAAGACGTTCAACTGGTCTTCCAGCGCCTGGGTTGCCATGCCGTTGCGCGAGGTGACGTCGTTCATGGCGGAGACGAAATCCGCCACGCGGGTCACCAGCGCACGCTCGAGCGAGTTGAGGTTGTCGTGGGCCCCGGTCAGCACTTCCTGCAGCAGGATGTTGCCTTCGCGGAGCCGCTCGAACAGGGCGACCGTATCGGTGCGCAGGATCTTGCTGGTTTCCTGCATTTCGGTGACGGCCGCGATCGAGACCTGACGCGACTGATCGATCGCGGAGCGCGAGGAGTGTTCGAGATCCTTGAGCGATTTGTTGATGGCACCGGTCGCCAGTTCTCCGGCGGAGGTGATGGTGCGTGCGACATCGGTCCCGTTGGTCGTCATCGATTGCGAGAAAGCCTGACCGCGCGTCTCGATCGATTTCAGGGCGTCCGACGTCACGCGGTCGATATCGGCGGTGAGCTGATGGGTCTTGGCACCGATCGCGTCGACCAGCGTTCCGCGCTTGCCGTCGATCATCTGCGAAAGCCGATCGGCCTGCTGCTGGACGTAGGTGACGATTTCGTCGGTCCTGCCGGTCATCGTGGAGCCGAACGCGCCGCTGGCGGCAAGCACGGAGCGTTCGACGTCGGCCGAAGTCGACTTGATTTTGGAGCTGACTTCGTTCGATGCGGCAACCAGCGCGCTCTGGGCATTGAGCGCCGTGGTTTGGATGTGGTCGGTGGTGTTGGCGGTGACCGCACCGAGCGAGCGCTCGATATCGACCGAGATCGCCTTGATCTGGCTTGCGGCGTCGGCTGACGTTGCGGCCAGCGATCCCTGCGCCTCGCGGGCGCTGCTCAGGATCGACGCGGCAGTATCGGCGCCGACCGCGGTCAACGAACGTTCGACGTCGGCGGCCAGCGACTTGACGTGGCTGGCGGCGTCCGACGATGCGCTGACGAGCGTGCTCTGGGCATCGCGCGCGCCTGCGGTGATCGACGCCGCGGTTTCGGTGCCCGCACTGGACAACGAACGTTGCACGTCGGCGGTCAGCGCCTTGACCTGGCTCACCACCTCCGTCGAGGAACTGATGAGAAGGCTTTGCGCATCCCGCGCGCTTGCCGTGATCGACTCGGCGGTAGCGGTGCCGGCAATCGACAGCGAGCGCTGCACATCGGCGGCCAGCGCCTTGACCTGGGTGGCTGAGTCCGCCGAAGCGGCGACGAGGACGCTCTGGGCTTCCCGTGCACCGGCGGTGATGGCCTCGGCGGTGGACGTTCCGGCGCTCGACAGCGACCGCTGCACGTCGGAGGACAGCGATTTCACCTGGTTGGCGACTTCCGTGGAAGCCGTCATCAGCGTGCCCTGGGCATCGCGCGCGCCTGCCACGATCAACTCGGCGGTTGCGCTGCCGGCCATCGACAGCGAGCGCTGTACATCGGAGGCTAGCGACTTGACCTGGCTCGCCGCATCGGCGGAAGCCGTGACCAATGTGGTCTGGGCCTCGCGCGCACCGGACAGGATCGAGGCAGCGGT
Organism: uncultured Alphaproteobacteria bacterium; assembly: GCA_963738105.1. Taxonomy (GTDB): domain Bacteria; phylum Pseudomonadota; class Alphaproteobacteria; order Rhizobiales; family Xanthobacteraceae; genus Bradyrhizobium. The sequence goes on from CAVTWC010000049.1 coordinate 62,656, forward strand.
TGCATTGCCGGCGGCCGAGAGCGTGCGCTCGACGTCGGCAGCCAGCGACTTGATTTGCGTGGTAGCTTCGCCCGACGAGGCGATCAGCGAGGACTGGGCTTCGCGGGCGCTGCTCAGGATCGAGTTCGCCGCACCGGTGCCAACTGCGGTGAGGGCGCTTTCGACTTCCGCCGAGGTCAGCTTCAACTGGGCGCCGACATCGGTCGAAACCGTGAGCATCGATTGCTGGGCGGCGCGTGCGCCGGTCTGGATGGTTTCGCTGGTGTTGACCACGAGGTTGGTGATCGAGCGCTCCGCGTCCTCGACGTGGGAGCGGATACCGGCCGACAATTCCTCGGCGCGGGCCATCAGGCCTTCGCTGGCCTGGCGTCCGCTGCTTTCGATGCGGCCGGCCACGGCTTCGATGCGCGAGCCGAGCAGGTCTTCGAACTGCGAGACCCGCATGTCGATATCGGTGGCGACGGCGCCGACCCGGCCCTCGAGGCCCTGATGGATTTCCTGGAACCGGGCCGCAATGGTGTCGCTCAAATAGGCGCTGCGGCCATCGATGGTCTCGGTGACATCGGAGATGCGCTGATCGACTGCGGCGAGCGCTTGCGCTGTACCGGACGCAAGCGAGGTGGTGAGATTGGTCAGCCGGGCGTCGACCGACTGGATCGCCTGCGCCGTCCCGTCCGTCAGCGACAAGGTCAGGTTGGTCAGCCGGGAATCGACCGACTGGATAGCTTGCGCGGTGCCGTCGGTCAGCGACGAGGTCAGCTGGGTGAGGCGGGAGTCAATCGAATGGATCGCCTGCGCCGCACCGTCCGTCAGCGACGCCGACAGCGTCTCGAGGCGGCCGTCGATGGTCTCGGTGACGGATTTTGCCCGTGTATCGAACGTGTTCTCGAGCAGGCCAAGCCGACCGTCGAGGGTTTCGGTGACGGATTTGGTGCGCGTATCGAAGGTCTCTTCAAAGGCCTGCAGCCGGCCATCGAGCGTTTCGGTCACCGACCTGGCATGGGTATCGAAGGTCTGCTCAAGCGACTGCAGATGGCCGCCGACGGAGCTGTCGAAGGTCTTGATCTTGGTGTCGAGCGAGGTGTCGAGATCGGCCACGCGGTTGCCGAGCGTGGTTTCGAACTGCATCAGGCGCTGATCGAGCGAGGCGGTGATCTCGCCGCCGTTCGAGCTCAGACGCGTGTCGAAGGTGTCGACATAGGTCTTCAGGCTTTCGGCGATATCCTGGGTGCGCTGGCCCATCCGCTCGACGATCTCGCCGCCGAAAGTTTTGACGGTGCGATCGAATTCGGAGATGTGGCGGGTGATCAGCGCGCCGAGCGTGCCGGAGTCGCGGGCGAATCTCTCCGCGAGGTCGCCGCCCTGGTTCTTCACCAGTTCGTCGAACGCGCTCATTTGCAGCGACAGCGAATCGTGCGCGCTTTCGGTCTGGCTGGCGACCTTCGCCACCAGCGTGTTGACGGTGACGTCGAGCGCTTCGCTGGCCTTGTCGCCGCTGGTCATGATCTGGGTCGCGAGGCGATTGCCGGCATCGTCGATCTTGCTGACCAGATCGCCGCTGCGCAGTTCGAGTTCCAGCAGGAGCGAGTCGCTGGAATTCTTCAGGGAGTCGTGAACCTGTTCGGTACGGTCGGAAATGCCGTCGACGATGGTGGAGGAGCGCTGCTCGAATTCGCTGGTGATGCGGTCGATGCGCTCGTTCAGCATCTCATGGACGCGGTCGGCGAGATCGACGAACTCGTCATGCACGTGACCGGTCTTGAAATTGAGGCTGCTGGTGAGGCGCTCGCTGGCGTCGAGCACCGCGCGGGTGGTCTCGGCGCTGGCTTCCTCGAGGCGGTCGAGCAGGTCGCCGCCGCGCTCGCCGAGTCCGAGGATCATGTTGTCGCCGGCATGGCTCAGCGCACTGGTGATGTGGGCGCCACGCTCTTCGAGCGCACCGGTGATGCTCTTGGCGACTTCGTCGACGCGCGATGCGATGGCGTCCGAGATCAGCGCGATGTCGTGGCGCAGGTCGATCTGCACGCCGGAAATGGCGCTGCGAACCTGTTCGGCCTGGCCGACCAGATTGTCGCGCTGATGGGCGATGTCCTGCAGCAGCGCGCGGATGCGCACTTCATTGTCGCTGTAGGCGCGCTCAAGTGCTGCGACTTCGTTGGCAACGAGGGTTTCGAGTTCGCCGGCGCGTGCGATGGCCCGTTCGACGCCGTCACCCATCGCTGCGACTTCACGGCGGATCGCCTGGCCGACGGTGACCATGGAGTCGCCTGCGGCTCCTTCGGGCTCGGAAAAGCGAATGGCAACCTGCGCCATCGACTGCGCGATCATGCGCAATTCCTGGCCGCGCCACGAAAGGGTGGCGAGGAAATACAGCAGCAGCACCGGTGCGAGGAACACCGCAACAAGTCCGGCAAGCGCCAGCATGCCGCCGCTGCCCTGGCCCATCGCGGCCTGCAGCGAGGGCAGGAAAGTGAAGGTCAACAAGGCGGCGCCGATCAGCCAGACCACCGTGAACAGCGATGCCAGCATAAAGGCACTGCGGGCAGGGCGGCCCTTCTGGATGGCTTGCAGGATCTGCCCGATGGTTTCGCGGTCGTCATTGGCGGCGCGTCGGGTCGTGGTCTGGCGCGGTTCCTCGATCTCGTCGAAGATCGGCCGATTGGTGCTCGGTCTGTCGTCGAAGGCTGCGTCGTCGAAGACGGGCGGAGACGAATTTGCCGCCAGCGTGTCGTTACGAACCTCGGCGCGATCGAGGTCGCTGTCATTGCTCGACACATCGCTGATGTTCAGAGCTTCCTGGATGGCAGAAAGCGCGTCCTCGGTGGGGTCTTTGACCTTCTTTGGGTTGTTTGCCATGTTCAGTCTGAGCCCTCGTTTTACTTTACTATCCGGCTGATCTTGCGCGTCCCTCGCAAGCGGCAGACCGGTCTCATCCCCAGCGGTGTGCAAGCGTGATGACGGTGGGTCGGCTTGTCCGCTACATCCGCAAACATCCTATTGGCTGAGCGATGCGAATGAAATGGTTGCGATTAATACAATCTTAATCATCGTTAACAGCGCAACGCCGTGAGGCCTTTAGAGCCCTGAAAATTCCCGCAGACCACAGCCAATCGTGGCAAGTTTTCGTCAAAAAAGAGGCGAACTTGCGGCAGGTACGCAAAACGTTCCGTTAACCATTTCCATGGTTGGCTGACGAAAACTGCGTTGCCGAAACCGGCCGGCAGAGGAGTTGAGGTTACCACCATGCCGCTTCATCTGGAACGGATTGAATGGATGCCATCGCCACCGCTCGCTCCCGATGACGGTCCGATCGACAATGCCCATCTCGAGCGGATGACGCTGGGCGACCTCGCGCTCGAGCAGGAGGTGCTGGCGATGTTTTCGGCCCAGGCCGTCGGCCTGATCGGCCGGCTCGCCGCGTTGCCTTCGGAGCGCATGACGCTGGTGCATACGCTCAAAGGCTCGGCTCGCGCGATCGGCGCCTTTCGCGTCGGCGATGCCGCCGAAACCCTGGAAGCCGCCATCCGCAATGGCGATGATCCGTCGGAGGCGATGGCCGGCTTGAAGGATACCGTCGCCGAGGCGCGGAGCGCCATCGACGCCCGCCTGCGCCGCTCCTGATCCAGCCCGCACCCTATTTCCCGCAGGGTATTGCACGCGGCCCGGCCAAACGCGCTGACGGGGTCAAATCCCCCGCACTAGCGCGGAGCGGATCGACCCGTTATAGGACACCCCCGACCCTCTTATATTTGAATCCCGCTAGCACGAGCGATCATGGCCAAGATTACCTTTATCGACCACACCGGCGAATCCCGCGTTATCGACGTCGAGAACGGCGCGACCGTGATGGAAGCGGCGATCCGCAATGCCATTCCCGGGATCGAAGCGGAATGCGGCGGGGCGTGTGCCTGCGCGACCTGCCACGTCTATGTCGACGAGGCCTGGCGTGAAAAGGTCGGCGCACCGACGCCGATGGAAGAAGACATGCTGGATTTCGGCTTCGACGTGCGGCCGAATTCGCGGTTGTCCTGCCAGATCAAGGTGAGCGATGCGCTCGATGGTCTCGTGGTGACCACGCCAGAGCGACAGGCTTGATTACCCCGTTATAGCGTTGGCTGCGCGATATCGACCCCGCGCCGCAGCCAGGGCTGAAAGTTCCGGACGATCTCCGCCGTCAGCGGCGTCGGCTTGTGGGTGATCTCATCGATCAGCACCGATGTCGACTGCGCCGACGCGATGCATTTATCCCCCGAGAATACCACCTGGTCGAACGTCACGGATGTGCGGCCGAATTTCGTCAATCCCAATCCCATCTCGATGGTGCCGGGCCAGCGCAATTCGGCGCGGAAATGCATGTCGAGCCGCACCATCATCCAGGCCAGTCCCTGCGGCATCAGCCCGTAGCTGCGGTCTTTCATCAGGGTCACGCGGCCGGTCTCGAAATAGGTCGCATAAACCGCATTATTGACGTGCTGGTTGGGGTCGAGATCGGCAAAGCGCACGTTGTCCATGACCCTAAAGGGAAAATCCGCAAGCAGCGGGGTGGAATCGAGACGGGCTGGTGCATTCACGGGACGATCTCCGGACATTTCCTGTTCTTGAACCTGAGTTCGGCAACTCCGGCAAGGGCTTGCGGGCATAGCGGGGAGCCATTTATGGCTTTCCTCAAGCGGCCGTCTTGGCTAGACAGGCCTTGTCCCAAGGACGGTTCAACAAACGGTTCAACCGAAAAGAAGCTGACATGAGCGAAGCGATCAAAACCGATGTGCTGATTATTGGTGCAGGCCCGTGCGGACTGTTCGCCGTTTTCGAACTGGGCCTGCTCGACATGAAGGTGCATCTCGTCGACATCCTCGACAAGATCGGCGGCCAGTGTGCCGAGCTTTATCCGGAAAAACCGATCTACGACATTCCCGGCATCCCGCTGGTTACCGGTCAGGGCCTCACCGAGGCGCTGATGGAGCAGATCAAGCCGTTCAACCCGACCTTCCACCTCAACGAGATGGTGGAGAAGATCGAGAAGATCGGCAATCCCGGCTTTCGCGTCACCACCGATGCCGGCCAGGTGTTCGAATGCAAGGTGGTCGTGGTCTCCGCCGGCGGCGGTTCGTTCCAGCCAAAGCGTCCGCCGGTGCCGGGCATCGAAGCCTTTGAAGGCGGTTCGGTGTTCTACGCCGTGCGCAAGATGGAACAGTTCCGCGACAAGAAACTGCTGATCGTCGGCGGCGGCAATTCCGCTCTGGACTGGACGCTCAACCTGCATCCGATCGCCAAGCGCGTGACGCTGTTGCACCGGCGCGACGATTTCCGCGCAGCGCCGCACAGCGTCGAGCAGATGCGCGCGTTGGTGGCTGCCGGCAAGATGGATCTCAAAATCGGCCAGGTGACGGCTCTCGAAGGCGAGGGCGGCAAGCTCAGCGGCGCCCACGTCAAGGGCAGCGACAACGCGATGACCATGGTCGATTGCGATACCATGCTGCCGTTCTTCGGCCTGACCATGAAGCTCGGACCGGTCGCGAACTGGGGCATCGAGCTTGAAAACAATCTGGTGCCGGTCGAGACCGCAAGCTTCGAGACCAACGTGCCCGGAATTTTTGCGATCGGCGATATCAACACCTATCCGGGCAAGCTGAAGCTTATTCTCTCCGGGTTCCATGAAGGCGCATTGATGGCCCAGAAGGCGCATCGTTATGTCTATCCGGACAAGCGGCTGGTGTTCCAGTACACCACGTCGTCGTCGAGCCTGCAGAAAAAGCTCGGGGTCAATTGATTTTAATTTCGCGCCAAACCGATTTAACGCCGGGAACGTTCGATCCCGATCGTCGGCACAATGGCTGTCACTGAAGCTGCTTAAGTAAATTACGACGCATTTTGGACGGCGATCGGCGGCTTTCGGGCGGCACAAACCGGTTTGCGGCACTGGAACCGTCCGCGAAATGGCCTTAGTCTGCGCTCATTATTTTGTGAATTGATCAGGTGAATGAATGATGCGGATTGCTGTATCCAAATTCCAGAGAGCATTGCCGATCATGGCCGGCGCCGTCATGGCGCTCGCGCTGATGCTACCGCTGCAGGCCGCGGAGCCTTCGGCGGCGGGACCTTCAGCGGCCGGGTTGTGGCAGAAGATCGAGAACGGCAAACCGGTCGTGTGGTTTCTGATCGTCGACCACGACGGCGTCAATTTCGAAGGCGTGATCGCCAGGGAGTTTCCGCTGCCCGGCGAAGACACCAACGACATCTGCTCGAAATGCACCGATGATCGCAAGAACGCGCCGGTGCTCGGAATTTCGTTCATCCGCAACATGAAGCGCAACGGCTTGAAGTACGAGGACGGCAACGTACTCGATCCGCGCGACGGCAGTATCTATCATGCCAAGATGACCGTCAGCGCCGACGGCCAGCAGCTGACGATGCGCGGCTATCTCGGCATTTCCCTGTTCGGCAAGGACGAGGTCTGGTACCGGCTGCCGGACACCGCGATGGCGCAGGTCGATCCGGCGATCCTCGCGAAATATTTGCCGACGCAGGCGGCGGCCACAGCAGTTCCGGCGAAACCGGCGACGACCGGGACCACAGCAATTCCGGCAGCGAAAACGGGAACGACCGGCGCCAAGAAGGGCGTTGCACCCGGGCCTGGACGCTAACGGCGAGCGGCTCCGCCGCGCACTTACTGCGATTACTCGCGCCGATCGATCCCACGCATTTGCCGCGCGTGTTTCTCGGGTCACAGGTTTGCCGCGGTCACTGCGGCGGAGCTTGCAGCGGGGCAACCGGCTCCGATGTCACCTCGGGCGGCTCGGCGGCATCGAGCCGAAGCACCGAGGTTGCCGCCGGTAATGCGGCGTCCGCCATCACGGCGTGGCCTTCGGCGGAGGGGTGGATGGCGCCCCCATAAACCGCCGACAGAATTCCCCATGTTGCGTCATGGATATCAGACGGTTGCATCGATGACGGCAACCCTTGCGGATAGGTCATCGCCGCGAAGTAGCTGTCATTGGCGTCCCGGATCCAGCGGGCGCGCGGCATATAGGCGCGATATTCCCCGGCGCTGCGGCCGCACACCATCGGCTGGGCGGCCGCAGTGACGATATCGGGATTGAAGCTTTCCCCCTTGTCGGAGAAACAGCTCCGGTCGAAGTCGGGATCGGTCTCGGCGCGGGCGCAGAAGCCATGATTTGCGAACGCCGCCTGATGGGCGTCGACAAAGGTCATGCGGTCGCCGACGGGATCACGGCACAATATGCCGGATTGACACAGCGCCAGCGCCTTCAGTTGCGGCAGGAATTCGCTCTGGATGAAGCCGGTCACGTTGGCGAGACGCCGCGGATCGGCGTTGAACGAGGGGTGGATATCGAAGCCGGCGCGGCCGCCGGGGCAGGGGCCGCCGCCCGATAGCGCCGGATTGGCGTACGACACATAGACCACGTGCGAGAGATCACCGACCAGCGGCTTGAGCGCATCCCGGAGCTTGGCAAATCCCCGCGGCAAATCACGCATCAGCGCGGTGCGCGAATCCTCGACCGATCCGATCAGGCCGCCGCGCGTGAACAATTCGCGCTCGGTCGGCGCGTCGACGATGGTGTCCGCGACCAGCCCGGAAAAATTGATATCGTTGGCGCCGATCGACAGCAGCACCAGATCGAGCTTGCGGTCGGGTTGGCGGCGCTTCGCGGCAGTGAGGGCTTCGCGCAATTCCGGCAATTGCGCGTTGACCGTGCCTGCGCAGATATTGGTGGACTTGTTCGGCGTGCATTCGCGCGCGCGTTGCGTGCCGAACAGGCCGTCGGCAATGGTGGCACCGGTGCAGGCCAGCGGCAAATAGGTCACCGCGATATGCGGGTAGCGCACCGCGAGCGCCAGCGCGGTCCGCGTCTGATAGCTGTAGAGCGAGCGGTGGCAAGCGGCGTTGAACCAGAGCGCACTCTGGCGCTGCCAGACCTGCAGAAAGTCCGGCGCTTCACAGGCGCGGCCGCCTTTATAGCCGGCGCGGCTCGGCCGGTAATACTGGGCGTTGGCCGCTCCGAGATAGGAGCGGAAGCAGAAACCTTCATCCGCCAGCGCGACCGCGCGATCCGGATTGCCTTCACCCGAAGCAATGCTGTCGCCGAGGCCGGCGATGAAGATGTCGCGCACCGCGATCGCGGCGATCACCCGCTGCGGTGCGTCGGCGCTGGAAACATCGACGGTGACGTTGGTGGTGGGGCCATAGCGAACCCGCAAATTGATCGGCTCGGCGCAATCCAGTGTCGATTGCCGCGGGGCGTCGCCATCGTCGAATGACCAGGCGCAGATTGCGCCGACCGGAACCTGTCCGGTGAGCCGAACCGTGATCGGATGATCCACCGGCGTCAGGTAGCTTTCCTTGACGTTATCGCGTGTGCAGGGTTCGCTGACGCGGCCGCTCAGATCGATACAGAGGCGGTTCACGGTGTTGCGTGCCCAGCCGCGGCCGTCGCTCTGCGCTTCCAGCTGGTCTTCGGACGCCAGGATGCTGCCAGCCCGGGCGCTGTCGGTTTGCAGCAGGAAATCGCGCTCTTCGCGGAACAGGCGGAATCGGTTGCGGACTTCCCAGGAAATCTGCATCGAACCGTCGGACGCTTGCATCGGAGCGGCTTGCGTTACCGCCGGAGCGAGTGGCGTTTGCGCCGCTGCCGGCGCGGTGTTGCACGCGAACAGCGCGCACAGAATTATCGAAATTAGCTGAATTCGGATCATGGCGCGTTTGACGTCAAAGGTGGGGCGGAAATAAGAGCGATCAGCGCTTCGAAAACGCGAAGCCAAGGTTCCGGACCCGCAATCATCAATCCCAATTGTCGTCGGATTGCAATCCGGCCGATCTGAAACAGATCCGCTGCAACCGCTTGATCAGGCGTCCCCTCGCAATCCGCTTTTCCTTCACATAAGCGTCATCGACGATGCCGTGCATGCCATTGAACAGGAATACCGCGGTAAAGCGCGCATCGTCGACCGACCACGCACCCGCATCGGTGCCGGCCTTCAACAGCCACGCTAGATGGTCGATGACGAGGTTGTCGGTGAGCCCTTCGCGGGTCGGCGTGCGCGCTTCATGGAATAGCATGTCATGAAGCGCGATGGAATCGAGATAGAACGTCACGCTGGCCTCGGCCCAGGCTTTGAGCTTTCCCGCCCAGTCGCGCTCGGATGTGGCCGCCAGTGCCGCCGTGACACAAGCCAGATGCTGCTCCGCGAACCGCTCGCCGAGCGCGGCCAGCAACGTCTGTTTGGAGGTGAAGTGCAGATAGACCGTGCCCTTGGCAATTTCGGCAGCCGCAGCGACGTGGTCGATGGTGGTCGCAGCGACGCCTTGCTTGAGAAACAGGTGCTGGGCGGCGTCCATGATTTCTTCGCGCCTTACCTCCGGCGGTTTGGTTCGCGGGCGAGGTTTCGCTTTCATTCCAGCCGCTCCACGTTTCGCAAGGCGGGAAACAACTTCATCCATAACAGCGCCACGGCAACCGTTCCGGCGCCGCCCAGCACGGCCGCCGGCATCGCGCCGAGCAAGGCCGCGGTAAGGCCGCTCTCGAACTGACCGAGCTGGTTGGAGGCATTGATGAACAGGAAATTGACCGCGCCGACCCGGCCGCGCATCGCATCGGGTGTCGCCAGTTGCACCAGTGAGGTCCGGATCACCACGCTCACCATGTCCGCCGCGCCCATCACCGCCAGCGCCAGCACCGACAGCCAGATCGCATGCGAGAGCGCGAACACGACCGTGGCGAGGCCGAAGATGATCACCGCCTGAAACATCCGCATCCCGACCCGGCGCGTGATCGCGTGGCGGGCGAGAGCAGCCGTCATCAGCAGGGCGCCGGCGGCGGGCGCTGCGCGCAGTATGCCGAGCCCCCATGGTCCGGTTTGCAGGATGTCGTGGGCGTAGATCGGCAGCAGCGCCGTTGCGCCGCCGAGCAGCACCGCGAACAGATCCAGCGATATCGTTCCCAATATCGCGGGGTTGTTGCGCACGAATCTGACGCCGGCGAACAGATCGTCTGATGTCGGCGGCTCTTTCGCGGTCACCGCTCTGCGCAGCCTGATCAGGCTGCTCAGCATTCCCGCCAGCAGCGAACATATCGCCATCAGCGCGTAAGGCGCGCCGGGCGCGATCGCATAGGCGATGCCGCCGAGCGCCGGACCTGAGATCGCGGCGGCCTGAAAGAAGCCGGAGGAAATCGCGGTGGCGTGCTGCAGCGATCCGTCCGGCACGATGCCCGGCAGCAGCGCCGAACCGGCCGGGCCTTCGAATGCCGCAATGATGCCGAGCAGGGTCAGGCCTGCAAAGATCTCCGGTGCCGTCAGCCATCCGGCGAAAGTGCCCCAGGCCAGGCAGGCATTGATCAGCGCTTCCGATAGCTGGCAGATCTGGGCGACGCGCCGCCGGTCGTAGCTGTCAGCGGCATGTCCTGCGGCGAACACCAGTACCGCCGACGGGATGAACTGCACAGGCCGACCATGCCGAGCTGGAAGGCGCTGCCGGTCAACTCGTAGATCTGCCAGCCGACCGCCACGGTCGCGATCTGGTAGGAATATTCCGAGAAGCTGCGCGCGCCCAGGTAAAACAGGAAGGAGCGGTCGCCGAACAGGTTTTCGGACGGCGCTGACGGGCGGAAGCGGGCGAGTTGGAGGCAGGGGGTAAAGACATCAATCAGTAAGTGACTGACCGTCGGTCAGTCAGGTAAATCGGGCTCGCTGATGGCGGGAATGTCAGGCTTGTTTCTTGAGGCGTTTCACGCGCTGCGGAAGCGGCGTCACCGTCGCGGAGGTGGCCAGGTGGTTCTCGCTTGGCTTGCGGCGTTCCTGCCAGGGCCGAACGACATTGAGCCAGAGTTCGCGGGTGCCCATGATCGAAATCGCAATTCCAAACGGAATCAGGAAATACAGCACGCGGAACACCAGCAGCGTGGCCAGCAATTCTTCGCGGCCGAATTCGGGCAGCGCCACCAACATCGCGGCGTCGAACACACCGAGGCTGCCCGGCGCGTGGCTGGCGAAGCCAAGCAGCGTCGCCAGAATGAACACCACCGCCAGCGACACAAAATCGATGTGCGGCTGCGCCGGGATCAGGAGATACATCGCCAGCGCGCAGAAACCGAGATCGACCACGCCGATCAGCATCTGCAGCAGGGTCAGCCGCGCCGAGGGCAGCACCACCTTCCAGCCATTCTGGCCGAGTTCGCGGCGTTCCTTGCCCATCATCAGCCAGACGAAATAGGCCGCGATGCCGGCGAGGCAGCCCAGCGCGATCAGCCGGTTGATGGAGGCCGGCAGCAAATCCATGGCGCTGGCGGCGGACGGGTGCCACGCCAGGCCCAGCCCGAGGACGAACAGATTGCCGAGCCAGAAGGTCAGTCCAGACAGAAAGCAGATCTTGGCGACGTCGATCGCGTTCAGCCCATAATCATTATAGATCCGGAAGCGGATTGCCCCGCCCGTGAAGACGGTGGCGCCGATATTGTGGCCGATCGTGTAGCTGGTGAAGCTCGACATCGCTGCAATGCGGTACGGCACGTGTTTCTTGCCGATGGTCCGTAGCGCGAAGAAATCATAGAAGGTCAGGGTACAAAACGCTCCCACCACGCACAGCGCGGCGAGGGCGATGTGGTGCGGCCGTATCTCCGTCAGCGCGGTCAGGATCACGCCGGTATCGACGCCCTTGAGGGTGCGAACCAGCGTCGTGATTGCAAGGACGATGATAAGAAGACTAGCGGCGATACCGAGCCGCTTCCAGCCGATCCGTTCCTTGAAGCCACGCCCGAGCGTGGTCAGCAGTCGATGCATTCATCCTCCCGGCGGGGCGGCAAGTCTTTGCTCGAAGCCATTGATGCCAAAGGGCGACCAACGGCTCCGTTGACAACGATACATAAGGCAAAAACACCCCGGTGTGCAGTCCTTGACAACACCAGCATCAGTCCCCGACCGGCGCGGTTGTCAAACACGTTACATATGTCCTGATCGACCGGATTTGAGTCTTGACTCTGAGGCGAGACCCCATCGAGCGGCGTTCCATCACACAACAAACCTCTGTTCCATCGTCACGTTTTCGGCCGTGCCAGGAACATAGCCGCGGCGAGCCGGTTAGCGCTGTACCAGCCATCGAACATATTGGCGCCCGGGAGTAAACGCTTTCGCGCGCGTGTGTTCCATCAACAAGGGACCAGCGCAATGGGACTTTTTACCAAAGATATTAAGACCATGAACGATCTGTTCGTGCATCAAATGCAGGACATCTATTATGCCGAGAAACAGTTGGTGAAAGCACTGCCGAAAATGGCCGAGAAAGCCACCGACAAGCAGCTCAAACAGGGCTTTCTGACCCATCTGGACGAAACCAGGACGCATGTCCAGCGCCTCGAGGAGGTGTTCAGGATGCACGGCGCTGAGGTAAAGGCGGTGAATTGCCCGGCGATCGACGGCATCATCAAGGAAGCCGACGAGGTTGCCGGCGAAGTCGAGGACAAGAAGGTGCTGGATGCGGCATTGATCAACGCCGCGCAGGCGGCCGAGCATTACGAGATCGTGCGTTATGGCAGCCTGATTGCCTGGGCGAGGCAGCTCGGCCGCAACGATTGCGCCGTCGTGCTGCAGAAGACGCTCGATGAAGAAAAGGCAACCGACAGGAAGTTGACCACGCTGGCGGAGGGCCAGGTCAATATTCGCGCCGCAAGCTGATTGATGAATGGATGAGACAAATCGCCGCGTTGGCACCACCAACGCGGCATTTTGCGTCGCGATATTGGGTGCGGTGCCTGAATCACGAAATCTGCTGGTTTTCACCACATTTCCTGTCGGCCCGGCCAAAGGCGTGTACAAGGCTGGCTCACAGTTGGAATTGGAAAAGTTGATGGAGGAAGCTGGCCGGGTTGATGCGAACTGCGTGATTTTCGCGGCGGAGCAGCTTTCGTTGCCACTCGCGACAACCGCCCGAGGGATCAACTGGCGCTACGTGTTCACCGTCGGAAGCCACCATTTGCTGGCGCTCTTGGCATTCAGCCCCTGGTTCTTCAGCTGGACCGGTGTCGCGTTTGCGGTGATCGGCGTCTACGTGTTTGGCGCCGCCGGTATCAATCTCTGCTACCATCGCCTGCTGAGCCACCGCAGTTTTAGCTGCCCGCTATGGCTGGAGCACAGCTTTGCGATCATCGCGACCTGCTGCGTTGAGGATACACCAGCGCGTTGGGTGGCGACCCATCGGTTGCACCACCACCGCGCCGACGACCAGGCCGATCCGCATAGCCCGCTGGTCAGTTTGTTCTGGTCCTATGTCGGCTGGCTGTTCGTTGAAAATACCGATCTTGATCGGGGCAACGCCTATGATCGCTATGCGCGCGACATCATCCGCGACAAATTCTATCGATGGATCGAGCGCTTCGTGGTCTGGATTACGCTTGCCCAGTCGTTGCTGTATTTCGCGGCGGCCTTTTTGGCCGGACTTGTGTGGAGCGAGACGATAGGCGGTGCGCTGCAATTCGGCGCCAGCCTGTGGCTGTGGGGCGTCGTCGTCCGGGTGGTTCTGGTCTGGCATGTCACGTGGTGCGGAAACTCGTTTCCGCATTTGTTTGGATATCGCAACTATGAGACTGGCGACAACAGCCGCAACAACGCCTGGGTCGCCATCCTCACCAGCGGCGAGGGCTGGCACAACAATCATCATGCCGAACCCGGGTCTGCGTCCAATCAGCGGCATTGGTGGGAAATCGATCTGACCTACTTGCTGCTGCGCTTGCTGGTTCTGTTCGGCCTCGCATGGGATGTCCAATTGCCGAACCGTGTGGTTTCGCCGCGCGTGTGAGGCCGGCCGCATTGTCATCAGCGCAACGGTGTCTTCAACGTCGATGCTTCGATCGTGGCCGAAGCGTTTGGTGGAAACGAGGGCAAAGTTCAGGCGTTACTTCCTCGAAATGGAGGTGACCCCATGCCAAGCTCATCCCTTAAGTTCCCGTCTGCCCAATTCTCGTCGCGAGCCTCTGCCGTCAAAGCAGCGCCGGATGCCGGATCGCAGCAGAGATCAGCGTCATCGAAATGGGCGACGTCGCTGACGCTGGCTGCCATGAGCCTTGGCTACGGCGTGGTCCAGCTCGACGTCACCATTGTCAACACCGCGCTCAACAGCATCGGCTCGTCGCTCGGTGGCGGGGTCTCGGAACTGCAATGGGTAGTCAGCGCCTACACGATCGCGTTTGCCGCATTCATTCTCACCGCCGGCGCGCTCGGCGACCGCATCGGCGCCAAGCGGGTCTTCATCGCGGGCTTTGCGATTTTCACTGCCGCCTCGCTCGCCTGCGCGTTGTCGCCCAACGCGGTCAGCTTGATCGCGGCGAGGGCGGTTCAGGGGCTGGGAGCGGCGATCCTCGTTCCCAACTCGCTGGCGCTGCTGAGCCACGCCTATCCTGACGACAAAGCGCGCGGCCGGGCCGTCGGCATCTGGGCCGCCGGCGCCAGCCTCGCGCTCACGGCAGGTCCGCTGGTGGGCGGTGGCCTGATTGCGCTGGTGGGCTGGCGATCGATTTTCCTCGTCAACCTTCCGATCGGCCTTACGGGTCTGTGGCTAAGCTGGCGCTATGCCAGCGAGACCACGCGATCGCAGCAGCGCGAACTCGACTTGCCCGGCCAGTTCGCCGCGATCACGGCCCTCGGATGTCTGGCCGGTGCGATCATTGAAGGCGGATCGCTCGGCTGGAGCAATCCGTTGGTGATTGCCGGCTTTGCCGCAGCGGCGATCATGGCGATGCTGTTCGTGTTGCAGGAACGGCGCGCATCGCAACCGATGCTGCCGCTGTCGTTGTTCGGGCACCGGATGTTTGCCTTGACGTCGCTGGTCGGGCTGCTGGTCAATGTCGCCTTCTACGGACTGATCTTCGTGCTCAGCCTGTATTTCCAGCGCGTCAATCAATGGTCGCCGTTTGCGACCGGGCTCGCCTTCGTTCCGATGATGGGCGCGGTATTGCCGGTGAATCTGCTGGCGCCGCGCATGGCGGAACGTATCGGGGCGCCCGCGACCATCGCACTTGGCGCCGCGTTGTCGGCGGTCGGATGCCTGGCGCTGCTCGGAATCGCGGAAGGTACCAGTTATGTCGCGATCTGCGCGCAGCTGGTGATGATCGGCGGTGGCCTCGGCCTGCTGGTGCCGCCGCTAACCTCGACATTGCTGGGTAGCGTCGAGAAATCGCGCTCGGGAATCGCCGCCGGCGTGCTCAATGCTGTCAGGCAGACCGGCAGCGTGCTGGGCGTCGCGCTGTTCGGTTCGTTGGCCGGTCAGGCCAACGGCCTGCTATCGGGCGCGCATGCGTCGCTGCTGATTTCCGCAACGCTGCTGCTCGCGGGCGGCGCGGCGATCTGGTGGGGCGCCTCGCACCATCAGTGATGGGGCACTAACCCCTGCGCAGCGCAAAATGCGCGCCGCAAAAGGCCATCGCCGCGCCGAGGCACAGCGCGGCGATGCCGGCGAGCACGCCTGACATGCTCGGGATCGGGCTCGGCGCTGAGGCGGCCTGACCGGCGCCGATCAACACCAATACGCCGACCCCGATCAGGAACTGCCGCATCCGTTGCGGAATCTGTCCCGATACGGCGCTGTGCATCAGCGTCGCGGTGAAATAGCCGCCGCAGAAGCCGACGGAGGCAATCAGCCACCATGCGATGGCAGCGCCCGCCGGCATGAATTCATGGGTGTCGGATCGCCACAGGCCGCCGAGATCCAGTCCGAAACGCGCGCCGAGCATGTGCACGGCCAGTGCCAGCAGCACGCCCGTGATCAGGGCGCCGGCGAGGATCAGTCGGCGCGGAAAATAAGTCGTCTCGGCCATGCTCCGCTTGTAAGGTAAAGCCAGGCGGCCACGCAAGCTGACGCGGCGCGTTTCCGCAGTCTTTTGCGCACGCACGTCGAGGCGATGATTTCCGGAAGGCTCCGCGCATGACGATCGGTCTTTTGGCGCTGACGGTGGCTGCGATCTTCACCGGGGCCGCCGTATACGTCAACGTCGCCGAACAGCCGGCGCGGCTGATGCTGGATGATCGCGCGCTGCTGATGGAGTGGAAGCCTTCCTACCATCGCGGCGCCGCGATGCAGGCCACGCTCGCGCTCATAGGCTTTGCACTGGGGATGACCGCATGGTGGCAGGAGCAGCATCCTGGCCTGTTGATCGGCGCGCTTGCGATGATCGCGCCGTGGCCGTGGACGCTATTGGTTATCAAGCCAGTCAACGATGCGCTGCTCGCCACCGCGCCGGAGCAGGCCGGACCATCTTCGCGCGCGCTGATTATGCGGTGGGGCGCACTCCATGCCGTCCGCACTGCGTTCGGCGCGCTCGGATGTTTCGCCTTCCTTTGGGCGAGCCTGTCGCGGTAAGCATGTCGTCATGACCATCGATGCGCCGAACGAGCCTGCCCCAATCAGTTACGCCTACAAGGCATCGCTGGTCGGCGCCGCGCATCGGTTTGAGCTGACCGGCGAAGGCCTGTCCTGGCGCATTGCCGGGAAATCCGGCGTGTGGCCTTACGCGGCAATTGCCGGGGTGCGGTTGTCCTATCGTCCGGTGTCGATGCAATCGCGCCGGTTTCGCGCCGACATCGACGGCGCAGACCGCGGCCGTATCGCGCTGTTGTCGACGAGCTGGCAAACCTCGGTTCTGATATCGCCGCAGGACCATGATTATTGTGTCTTCGTCGTGGCGCTGCACCGGCGGATGGCGGAGGTCGGCAGCAACGCCGTGCTGACCGGTGGTCTCAAGCCACGGCTGTATATCGCGGCCCTTGTGCTGCTGGCCTTGGTCGCGGTCGCGATGACGGGATTGCTGATCCGCGCCATCATGACCGGCGAACTCGCCGGCATCCTGTTTCTGATCGGTTTCGCCGCGCTGTTCGGCTGGCAGGTCGGCGGCTTTGTCAGGCGCAACCGGCCGCAGACCTACACGTTCGATCATCTGCCTATGGCGCTGCTGCCGTAGGGGATGGCTCAATCTGGAACCGGAACATCAAACGTGTTCAGCGTCACCGAAACCATGCAGTAGACCCCGACCAGATAGGAAAGCTCGGCGGCGCCGTGCTCGCCGAATTCCTGCACCGCTGCGCGATAGGTCAGTTCGGGCAGCACGCCACCATTCACCAGCGCGAACGCGACGTCGAAGGCCACCGCTTCCTGGCGCGTAAGATCGACCGGACGCTGGCCAGCGACGATGGTCGCGAGTTTTTCATCCGACAGGCCGCGATTCTCGGCGACGATCACGTGGGCATAGAGTTCGTAGGCCGACCTGAAATGCGCGCCGGTGACCAGGATCGCGACTTCGCGCACCGGACCTGGCAGCAGCGGATTCGCCGCAATCGCCTTCACCAGTTCCCAGACCGGCTTGCCGAATCTCGGTTCGTGGATCCATGGATTCCATGGTCCCAGCAGCGCGCCGTCGTCGCGAATATTCACAAAACCCTGAAAACTTTTTGCGATGCCTTGCTTCATGTCGTCGAACAGCGGCTTCTGTTCAGCAGTCAATTCCGCCGGCGGGATGATTGGCAAACGCATGGTGCGAACTCCGGTTTGGATAGGGAATGAGTGTTGGTCGCCCTCGTCAGGATAGCAAATGAATTGACGATGACGGTGATCGAACTGTGCGCGGCGGCAGCCTAAAGCAGGGGCAATCACGCTCATGTCATTGGTGCAGGGGGCCACGCAATCGAGCGCAATGAAAATTGACTTCGCGAGAAGATGCTGGCGACGGTCGACAGTTTCAAGACGCAGCGGACGCTCTGCGAGATCGAGCCTTACAAGGCGAGGGGGTTTATCGCGGAGTGGCCCGTCGCCCGACCAGATGCGGTCGCACCGTCAGTGCCGGACCACCAGCACCGAACATTTGGCGTAGCGCACCACATGGCCGGCATTGGAGCCGAGGAAATAGGTCCGCATCGCCGGCCGGTGCGATGTCATCACGATCAAATCGGCCTTGATCGCCGCGGCTTCTTCCAGGATCTCGTGATAGATGCCGCCCTGCCGCACCACACTGGAAATGCGCTGGGCGTCGATGCCGGATTCTTGCGCGACGATCGCGAGCGCCTCTTCGGACGTTTGCCGCTGCTGGGTGTCGAAATCGGCCGGCACATATTCCGCCAGCATCACCGGTGTCATCGGCAGTACGTTGAGCAGTCGCACCGTACCCTTCCAGACCTGCGACAGCGTCGCTGCGGTCGCAATCGCAGGCTTCGCCAGATCGGTATCGGCGAGATCAATCGGCACGAGAATGGAATTGAACATCTGCGCCTCCCTGTCATTTCCAAACTTAGCATCGCGCGAAAGTCTCGCGCGGTTAGGTCAATCGTCCAACGCCTTCTTTGGTCGCAGACTGTTCTTCAACAGTTCTTCTTTGACAGCTCTGATTCAACAAGGCTTCTTCAATCAGCCTGCCTGAGCAATTTCGGGCTGACGTACAGTGCGAGGCGTCCGCGGCGGAATGCCACATCGGCCCAGTCGCTGATCGCGAAATCGAAGATCGCAAGACCCGAGGTCGGCAAATTGTCTGACAGCGCCCGGCGTCCGGCGCTGTCGCCGCCGCCATCGGTGAGCGCCAGAGCCAGTTCATGCATGCCGGGATTATGACCGATCACCATCAGTCGCTTCGGATCGGATACCGAAGCGTCACGGATGGTTTGCAGCAATTGCGCCGGGTCGGCGCCGTACAGTTCCGGCAGCAGTTCCACCCGCGGCGCGGGCACCGATTTTTTCATCGCCGCCCAGGCCACCTCCCAGGTCTGGTGCGCCCGGACGGCCGGCGAAACCAGCACGCAATTGGGAAAAGGCGGATGGCTGGCGATGAAGCTGCCGATCTCCGCGGCGTCCTTGTGACCACGGTCGTCAAGCCGGCGGTCCTGATCCCGGCCGCTTGGCGCGTGGTTCTCGGTCTTGGCGTGACGCAACAGCATCAAACGGCGCATGGCGCAAATCTCAATTCGTTCAAAGTCTTACCCGATTAATGTACAGACTGAGGCTCAGGGCAAGGTGACAAGCGCCCGATCGGTCCGTAAGAAAACCATATGAGCGATATCTCTCCCGGCGCGACCACCCGATCCGAGCCTGCAGCGAACCGTGAGCGCCAGCGGCTGGCGTTCGATCTGGACGTCGACATCTGCGTTGTCGGCGCCGGGCTCGCCGGTCTCACCGTAGCCCTGGAGGCGGCGCGCATGGGCGCCAGCGTCGCCGTGCTCGAGGGGCGTCATGTCGGCTGGAACGCGTCGGGCCACCAGCTCGGCACCGTGATGCCGGGCTACGGTTTGCCGATCGGCGAGATAATCGAACGTGTCGGGTTCGAAGACGCCCGTGAACTGTGGTCCTTGTCGCGGCAGGGTGCCGATTTTGTGCGGGCCAATGCCACCGAGGAGTTGATGCCCGGAATCAGCCTCAGCGAAGGCGCACTGGAGGTTTCCAATGTCGATGTCGGCGATCAGCTGATCAGCCGGCTGCAGATGCTGGGCGAAGACTTCGAGACCGAGGTGGAGGGGTGGCAGGTCGAGCGCGTGCGCGACCAGCTCAGGACCGGGCGTTATTTCCACGGGATGTATTACCCCAAGGCGTTTCAGATCGATGGCCGCCATTACGTCCACGGACTGGCGGTGCTGGCGCAGCGCGCAGGGGCGCGGATCTTCGAGGATACGCCCGTCGTCAGCATCGATTTCTCCGGCATTCGCAAGCGCATCGTGACGCCATCCGCGCGATTGCGCGCCTCGCACGTCGTGCTTGCCGGCAACATCCACCTCGGTGCGGCGCTGCAGCGACTGTCCGAAACGCTGCTGCCGGTCTCGCGCTATGCCGGCGTGACTGCGCCGCTCGGTGAGCGCCTTGCCGAGGCGATCACCTTCCAGGGTTCTGTGATCGACAGCGATGGCGTCGATCATTTCCGGATCGTGGATGGCGACCGCCTGATGTGGGCTTCGCCGGAGACCACTTGGGCGGCACGGCCGCAGCGTTTCGCCGGCGCAATCGCGCGCCGGATCCGGACGATTTTTCCGCAACTCGGCAAGGTCGAGATCGCCGATGTGTTTGGCGGTGCCGTCGGGCAGACCGTGCATGGCATGCCGCAGATCGGCCAGTTGCGAAAAGGACTATGGGTGGCGAGCGGCTTCGGGCGCCAGGGGTTGAACACCTCGGCGATGGCCGGGCAGTTGATTGCGCGCAGCATCTTCTGGGGCGACGAACGCTGGCGGCTGTTCTCGCCGTTCGAACTGGTCTGGGCCGGCGGCCCGACCGGCCGGGTCGTCGGGCAGCTCGTCAGCGTGTGGGGGCGGGGAAGTTCGGCCGCGGCCGGCGCGCTCGCCCGTTACCGGGAAAAAGCGCGGGCCAAGGAGCGCATTCGCGAGGCGCGCCGGTTGGCGGCCAATCGCCAGGGGCAAACCCGCTCGCCAGGCCGTCCGCCAAGTCCCGGTCAAACGCCCGGTCAACCGCCCCGCCAGCTACCGCGCCGGCCGCGTCCCGAGCGTCGCCCGCCGCCGGTCACGGCGGACCCGGGTGACGGCGCAAACGGGCTCTCCTGATTGCGTCCCGCTGGCGGGCAGGCGGGCATCTCGCAAGAAAGTGAGAAAAATCGGCTCAAACCGGTGTAACTTCCGGCGTTAGCCGGCGTATCTCCCAGCGAACACGCCCGATTTCGCTTCAGCCACGGAGACCACCATGATCGACCGCCGCATCCTGCTCGCATCCGTTGCCAGCCTGTTCGGCCTTGCGGCCTTCCGTTGGCTGCGGGTCGCCCCGGCACAGGCCGCCGAGAAATTCGAGGTCGAAAAGACTGACGCGGAATGGCGCGCGCAGTTGACGCCACAGCAATATGAAATCCTGCGCAAGGAAGGCACCGAGCGCCCGAATTCCAGCCCGCTGCTCAAGGAGCATCGCAAGGGCATTTTCGCCTGCGCCGGCTGCGACCTGCCGCTGTTCTCCTCGGAGACCAAATTCGAAAGCGGCACCGGCTGGCCGAGCTTCTATCAGCCGCTCGAGAACGCCGTCGGCAAGCACGAAGACCGTACCTTCGGCATGCTGCGTACCGAAATTCACTGCCGCCGCTGCGGTGGTCATCTCGGCCACGTGTTCGATGACGGACCGAAGCCGACCGGGCTTCGTTACTGCATGGACGGCTTCGCGTTGGTGTTTCATCCGGCGGCGCCGACAGCGTCCTAAATCACGGTTTGGCCCGGCAATTGTTGCCCGCCCGGCAATTGTGCCCCGGTCTTCGGACCGGGGCATTATTGTTTAAGTAGCTGATATTGCGCGTGTTTCATTTTGGCATAGCGCTTGCGATGTCTCCTTCGATGACGGCCACGGCATGGCACTGCCGGCGTGGCCGCCCCGGATCGAATTTGGAGACGATGTTATGGGTATCTTCGATGCGCTTAATACTTCGGTTGGCGGTTTGCAGGCGCAATCATTCGCGCTGCAGAATATCTCCGGCAACATCGCGAACGCTTCGACGATAGGCTACAAGGGCATCAATACCAGCTTCGAGGATCTCGTTGCCCAATCGTCGACGCCGACCTCGCAGGTCGCGGGTGGCGTCACCGCCCTTTCCCAGCAGACAATCACGACCGGAGGCACCGTCACCTCGTCGACCGTTGCCACCAATATGGCGATCAACGGCGACGGCTTCTTCTCGGTGCAGAAGCCCACCAGCGTCGTCGACAATCAACCGGTCTTCAACGGCGTCACCGATTATACCAGGGCCGGCGATTTTCAGGTCAACGCCAATGGCAACCTGGTCAACGGCGCCGGATATTATTTGATGGGTGTTGCGGTCGACCCGAAGACCGGCAACGCGCTCGGCAGCGTTCCGACAGTCCTCCAGTTTCAGAACAACTTCGTCCCCGCGCAGGCCACCAGCGCCATTCAATACGCCGCCAACCTCCCGACCACGCCCGCGACCACCGCGAGCACCACCGCGGCTCCCAAATCCATTACCGCTGCTGGCGGTCTCAACGCCGCGGACTTCGCGACCAATCCCTTGATCATCGGCTCGCCGCCGCCGCCCGTCAGCACCACCATCACCGGCACTGTCGTCAACAATCAGATGGGAACGCCGGTCCCGATTACGGCCAATACATTGTTGTCCGGCACTGCCCCAAGCGACTCGCTGGCCGCGGGGTTCGCTGTTGGCGACAGCATCACGGTTGACGGCACGACCATCAGTTTCGTCGCTTCCGGCGCTACCGGAAACCAGCTTAACATCACCGACAATGTTGGAGCGCTGCTCAACAAGATTCAAAATCTTACCGGTTCTACGGCCACCGTCTCGGCAACCGGTCAGATCAGCCTCGGCACCGGCACCACGCAAAATCTGAATATCACCGGCGGTACGGCCAACGCTACGGCTGCCCTCACGGGGCTCGGCTTCGCCACACAGCCGATCACGCAGGCGATGGGGACCGGCACCAATATCGGCGCGGGTGTCGTTACCGCCAACGACCTCACAGCGTTCACCAGCGAATCCATCAGCGGCGGCGCGGTAACGGGTTATAATTCGGCGGGAACGCCAATTAACCTGCAATTGCGCTGGGCCAAGACCGACAGCGCTTCGCTCGGTGCCGGACATCAAGACACCTGGAACCTGTTCTACGAGTTCGAACTCCAGCGCCAGCGGCCTGTCGGCCGAGTGGACCAACGTCGGCACGGCCTTCACCTTCAATGCCAACGGAGCCTTGATCAGCCCGAGCGGTTCGGGGATCACGATCCCCAACGTGACCGTGAACAATCAGGCGCTTGGCAATGTGGCGTTGAACTTCGCCTCCGGTGCCCTGACGCAATTTGCCAGCACGACCGGCGCCGCGACCGTCAACCAGATCCAGCAGAATGGTTATGCGGCGGGTCAGCTTCAGTCGGTTGCCATCAACAACAACGGTCTGGTAGTCGGCACGTTCTCCAACGGGCAGAATCTCGATCTCGCCTCCGTTACGCTGTCGCATTTCAACGGCACCAACTACCTGCAGGCGCTCAGCGGTGAAGCCTATGCCGTGACCGACCAGTCCGGGCCGGCCATCGCCGGCGCGTCGGGCACGATCGCAGGCTCGTCGCTTGAGGGCTCCAACACCGACATCGCCGACCAATTCACCAAGCTGATCGTGACCCAGCAGGCCTATTCGGCGAATACCAAGGTCATCACCACGGCCAACGACATGGTTCAGGACTTGCTGAACGTACTGCGCTGATCGGCCTTGACGCGAAGCCGGTGTAACGCGATCCAAAGTGGGTATTAGATCATGGGTTTGAGTTCTGCCCTTGCAACTGCGATGTCTGGTCTGCGCGCCAACCAGGCCGCGCTTTCGATCGTGTCCGGCAATATCGCCAACGCACAAACGCCTGGCTATGTCACTCAAAACGCCAACCAGATCGAAGTAGCCAGCGGAGGCGATGGCACCAGCGTTCAGGTCACCGGCGTCAATCGCCAGCTCGATCTTTTTGTTCAGAGCCAGTTGCGCACGGAGACCTCCGGGGGCGCCTATGCCGACCAGATGTCCAATATCCTGAGCCAATTGCAAAACGTCTACGGCACCCCCGGAGGCGATGGCACCATCGAAACGTCGTACAGCAACTTTACGACAGCGTTGCAGGCGTTATCGACCAGTCAGGGCAGCCAATCCGCGCAGACTACGGCGCTGGCGGCGGCCCAATCGCTGGCGCAGACGCTGAACTCGACGACGCAGGGCATCCAGGCGCTGCGATCGAACGTCCAACAGGATATCGGCACATCGGTGGCCCGGGCCAACACCGACATGAGCCAGATCGCCAGCATCAACTCGCAGCTGCAGGGATTGAGCCCGACCGATCCCGCGGCAGCCACGCTGATGGATCAGCGCGACAACGCGATCAGTGATCTGTCGAAATTGGTGGACGTTCATGTTGTCACTGACTCTTCCAATCAGGCCAACGTCTTCACGACTTCAGGCACGCAACTTGTCGGTGGCCCACTTGCGTCCAAGATGAATTTCTCTGCGCCGGGGTCTTTGACGGCGAATTCGCTGTACAGCACGAACGCCAGCCAAAATGGCGTCGGATCGCTCACGATCCAGCTTCCGAACGGCGCCAGCTACGACATGGTCGCGAACAATACGCTCAGTTCGGGCCAGATCGCGGCCGACCTTAAATTGCGCGACCAGACTCTGGTGCAGGCGCAGACTCAGGTCGATCAGCTTGCGGCCTCGATGTCGAACGCGTTGTCCGGTCAAACGACGGCCGGCACCGCCGTCACCGGACCGCCGGCAGGCTTCAGCGTCGATACGTCGAACATGTTGCCTGGCAACACCATCAACCTGACCATTACGAATAGCAGCAACAACACCCAGCAGCAGATCTCCATCGTCAATGTCACCGACCCCACTGCGCTGCCGCTGCAGAACCTGCCGAACGCCAGCCCAAAGCTGGTCGGCGTCAATATGTCGGCGCCCGGTGGAATGGCCTCGATCGTGTCACAACTGAACGCGGCGCTCGGCCCCGGAGTCGTGTTCTCAGGGTCAGGCACCACGCTGAGCATGGTCGGATCGGCCACCGCGAGCGTCAACGCCGCTTCGACGACCACGACGGTGACGGCGACCGCAAATGGCAGCACCCAACTGGCGGTGTTTACCGACGGCAACTCGCCCTATACCGGCGCGATCACCGGCACAGGCTCCCAAATGACCGGCTATGCCGGGCGCATCACGGTCAATCCGGCGGTGCTCAGCAATCCAGCCAGTCTCAGCGTCTACAATACGTCGCCGGCGACGGCGTCCGGCGATACCGCGCGCTCGGATTTTCTCTTTACGCAGTTGACCACGGGATCGTTCACCTACTCGCCGACAACGGGACTGGGCACGGCGGCGTCGCCGTTTTCCGGCACAATCAGCAATTACATGCAGCAGTTCCTGAGCCAGCAGAGCAATGCGGCCTCCACGGCGACGCAATTGCAGCAGGGCCAGGACGTCGTCGTCTCCACGCTGCAGCAGAAATTCAATTCGGTAGCCGGCGTCAGCATCGACAGTGAAATGTCGAATCTGATCGCGCTGCAGAATTCCTATGCCGCCAATGCGCATGTGATGTCGGTCGTGCAAAGCATGATGACCACACTCCTTCAATCTGTCTAGGACAGTCCGAATGTCAATCAACAGCGTAAGTAGCAATTCGCCGCTGGCTCTGGCGATACTGAACCTCAACAACCAGATGACGACGCTGTCGGCGCAGCTCGCCAGCGGCGAGAAATCGACCAGTTACGCCGGTATGGGCGTCAATGAGGGTTTTGCCATCGCCGCGCGATCGCAGCTCGCCAGCATCTCGGCCTTCACCGACACCATGACCAACGTCAACACCCTGATCTCGGCGGCCAACAACGCGCTGCAGTCGTTGTCGAGCATCGGCGGGCAGGTGCAGAACTCCGCGGGCGAGACGCCAGCGACGCTCGACAGCACCGGGCAAACCATCGCCCAGCAGAATGCATCGGCCGAACTGGCGTCGATGGTCGGGATTCTCAATACCCCCGCGGGCGATCACTATCTGTTTTCCGGCACCGCGATCGGTACGCCAGCGACCGTGCCGGTCGATCAGATGATCAATGGCACCACGACCCAGGCTGGACTGAAAACGCTCATCGCAGAACGCGCGCAGGCCGATGGCACTACCGGCACCGGGCGTCTGGCGATCTCAAATCCGACCGCGACGCCGACGGTGGTGTCGGTAGCGGAAGACGCCGCCGGTTCACCCTTCGGCCTGAAATTGAGCACCGTATCGTCCTCGCTGACCGGTGCCACCGTGACAGGGCCTTCCGGCTCGCCGCCCGGCGTTTCGATCGCGCTGGGCGCCACCAATCCCAACCCCGGCGATCAGGTGAGCTTCACCTTCAATCTGCCCGACGGCACCACCGCCTCGGTTCAATTGACGGCGACGACGACCACGCCGGCGCCGGCCGGAAGCTTTACGATCGGTACAGATCCCACCGCGACCGCGGGCAACCTGAACACCGCGTTGAACAGCGCGATCGGCACACTGGCCGGGACAACGCTGGTAGCCGCATCCGCGGTAGCCGCCGGCGACAATTTCTTCAACACCGCGAGCGTGGCCACCGGAAGCGTGGTCAGCAACCAGGCGACGCCGCCTACGGCGATCACCGGCGCAACGGCGCTGCAGTCGGGTGGCTCCGGCACGAACTCACTGAACCCGGGTTTCGCGGTTGGCGACACGATTACCGTCAACGGCACGCCGATCACGTTCGTCGCCAACGGTGCTACCGGCAACGAGGTCAATATCACCGACAGCGTGCAGACGCTGCTGTCGAAGATCGACTCGATCACCGGCACCTCAACGCCTTCGACCATCGACGGCGGTGCGATCGAAATTCACACCGATGACGCGGCGAGCCTATCGATCACGAGTACACCCGCAACCGCGCTGGCAGGGCTCGGCTTCAGCGGCACCAGCGTGACCGCGCCGATCCCACCGCTGCGGGTCGGGCCCGGATCGCCGCCGACCTCGCTGGTTAACGGCTCCGCCAACACCGTGTCGTGGTACACAGGTAATTCGGGACCGGGATCGGCGCGCGCATCGTCGACTGCCCGGGTCGATTCGTCGATCACGGTTCAGTATGGAGCGCAGGCCAATGAAGCGGCGATCCGTTCGCAGCTGCAATCGATCGCGGTATTCTCCGCCTTCAGCACCTCGCCGACCGGCACGAATTCGGCTGCTGCAATCGGAGCGCTCAGCCAGCGCATCGCGACCAACCTGACGCCGCAACCGGGCCAGCAGACCATCCAGGACATTCAATCGAATTTTGCCGCCGCGCAAACCGTCATGAAGGACGCCACGGCGCGGCAAACCCAGACCCAGACCCTGCTGCAGAACATGGTGGACACCACCGAAACCGTTTCGACGCAGCAGGTGGCCACTGAGATCCTGGCGCTGCAGACCAGCTTGCAGGCGTCATACCAGACCACATCGATGCTCGCCCAGCTGACGCTGACCAAATATCTCCCGCCTGGCGGCTAGTTCGGCGGGCGCGACAACGACTGAGTTCAATGGAGGCCTTCCGTGGAGACCAAGCGCGCTGAAAGCGCCGAGCTCGTTCGCTATCCCAGCGCCGACCGCATCGGATTTGCCCGGCTCACGACGATGGCTTTCGATGGTGTCGATCTGGGTCCGCTGCGGGACCAGCTCCTGGCGAAGATATCCGATGGAACGGTGGACGCAGGCGAGGCGCTCGATCTCAGCCTGATCGCGCAGCTGCTGGGCGACAAGGCGATGGGACTGGCGGTTCAGGAAGAAGTGCTGGCGTTTCATCAATTGTTTCGCTCGCCGTGTTCGCTCGGCCAGCCGAAGCTACGGGTGCTGGCACTCGCGGCGCCGATGGACATGGGCGGCAACACGCCGATCGAATTTCTGCTGGAGCATTCGGGGATCGAGCTGCTTGACGCTGTATGTCGTCGATGGCGTGGAACTGCCGGTACCGTTGCCCGACCATGACGTCGCGATCGTGATCGCGTCCGATTCGGAAGAATGCCGCGATGCGCTGCGCAAGATCGAACGGTCGGTGCCGCGCTGGCCGCGCCCGCTGCTCAATCCGCCGCAGCGCGTCGGCAATCTCGATCGCGACAAGCTGCATCGCCTGCTATCCGGAATAAAAGGTCTCGACATCCCCGCGACCGAAGCGGTGGCCCGGGTGCAATTGTCCGGCCTGGTTCTGCCGCAAGGCGCGGCCGCCGATATTGCCGCCGACCTGCGATTTCCGATCATCATCCGGCCGCGCGGCTCGCATGCCGGCGTCGGCCTCGCCAAGATCGACGATTGCGCCGCGCTCGGCCGCTATCTGCTGGAAAGGCCGGAGCAGGAATTCTTCGTCGCGCGCTTCGTCGACTATGCCAACGCCGATGGCCTGTTCCGTAAATACCGCATCGTCTTTGTCGATGGCCGGGCCTACGCCTGCCACATGGCGGTCGCCGACCGCTGGGATATCTGGTACCTCAACGCCGGCATGGCCTTCAGCGACAGCAAGCGCATGGAGGAGGCCCACTTCATGCAGACGTTCGATAGCGCCTTCGCCGTCCGCCATCAGCACGCGTTGGCCGCGCTGGCCGATCGGGTTGGCCTGGATTATTTCACGATCGATTGCGCCGAAAACAAAAACGGCGAATTGCTGATCTTCGAGGCCGACAACACCGCCGTGGTCCACAACATGGATTCGCCTGAGGTTTTTCCGTACAAGGGCCCGCAGATGCGCAAGATCTTCGACGCCTTTGCCGGCATGCTGTCCCGCCGCGCGGCCGGAGGCCGCGAGCGCGCGGCATAGCAGGCCGAAGCGAATGGAAAATGCTAACTTTCGGGGTGAAGGTTGATTCGAGAGTGATGCTCTCGAACGGTCTTTGCGTTTGCCTGTTCCCCGGAAAGACCGCCAGTTGTCGGCAAAGTGGAAAAATACCCCCGGCCGGATGCCGAACCTGTCGCGCCTGCAGCGGCAGGCGTATTCCTCGTTTCAGGGCGGCGACCTGAACCGGACGGAGAAGCTCTGCGCCGGCATTCTCGAGCATCGGCCTGACGATTTCGATGCGCTGCATCTGCTCGGCATGCTCAATTTCCAGCGCCAGCGCATGGTGGAAGCGCTGCATTTCCTGTCAGCGGCGCTGAAGGCCAATTCGGCTTCGTCGGATGCGATGTCGAATCTCGGTCTTGCGCTGCACGCTACCGGCCGCTTTGACGAAGCGATTTCGAGCTTTCGCAACGCGTTGAGACTGGCACCGGATCATCCGGAGATTCACTATAATCTCGCCAATTCCTGCCTCGAAATGGGGCGCCTCGACGACGCGTTGTCGAGCTACGAGGGCGCGCTGGCACAGGTGCCTGGTCATGTCGGCGCGCTGGTCAATCGAGGCAACACGCTGCTGCGGCTGAACCAGCCAATGCGGGCGATCGCGAGCTATGACGCTGCACTCGCGGCGATGCCAAATCATCCGCAGATCCTGACCAATCGCGGTCATGCGCGGCGCCGGCTGGACCGGCCGCTCGAAGCACTCGCCGACTTCAAGGCGGCGCTTGTGGCGGCACCCGAATTTGCCGAGGCCCATTTCGAGGCTGCGATGACGCATCTGACGCTGGGCGACTTCGACATTGGCTGGAAGGAATATGAGTGGCGCTGGAAGACGGCTTCGTTTGCCGGGCGCCGGCGGCCATTTCGCGCGCCGCCCTGGCTCGGAGACGGAGCGGTCGCCGGCAAGAGCATTCTGCTTCATGCGGAGCAGGGCTTTGGCGACACCATCCAGTTCGTCCGTTATGCGCCATGGCTCGCGAGCCGCGGTGCAAAGGTGATCTGTGAGGTTCAGCCCGAGCTGCAACCGCTGCTGTCGCAATTATCAGATATCACCGTGATCGCGTCCGGCGGAATGCGGCCTGCATTCGACCTGCATACGCCGTTGCTCAGTCTCCCCTTGGCGTTCAAGACGCAGGCCGGGACGATTCCAAATGCGCTGCCATACCTCGCGGCACCGGCCGGGCGCGTCGCGGATTGGCGCGAGCGCTTGCCACCGGGCCGCCCACGTGCGGGCTTTGTCTGGTCCGGCTCCCCGACCCACAAGAACGACGCCAATCGTTCGATCGTGCTGGCGCGCATGGCTCCGTTGTTCGAAAATCCGCCGCTGCAATGTCTGAGCCTGCAGACCGAAATGCGCGATGCGGATCGCGACACGCTGCGCGGCCTGCCAAACCTGGTTCAGCTCGGCGATGACATCCGCGATTTCGCCGACACGGCGGCGATCATCTCGTTGCTCGATGTGGTGGTCGCGGTCGATACCGCGGTGGCGCATTTGGCCGGCGCGCTCGGCAAGCCGGTCGTGATCCTGCTGCCGTTTGCGGCGGATTTCCGCTGGCTGAGGCATCGCGACGACACGCCCTGGTACCCGACCGCGAAGCTGATGCGGCAGCCGGCCTTTGGCGACTGGGATAGTGTCATTGTTCGGTTGCGCGACGAATTATGGCACGTGGCCGGGGCTACGCACGCGTAGCAGGAGAGGGCGTTAACCGGCGTTAGGATTTGGTTAACCACGTCTATTTACTGTTTGGTGAGGATTGCTGGCCCTTCAGCCGCTTTCGGAGCCATTCATGACCGAGCGAATTCACCTTGTGGTGGCCACGCCGTGCTTCGGCGGGCAGGTCTCCAGCATCTACGCCAGCTCGATCTTCAAGCTACAGAGCGCGATGCGCTCGAAGTCCAACGCCGAATTCAAGGTGCTGTTGCGGGACGGCGATGCGCTGATCACGCGCGCGCGCGCCAATCTGATGACCCAGTTCCTTGACGATCCCACGGCGACGCACTTCCTGTTCATCGACGCGGATATCGGCTTTCAGCCCAATCAGGTATTTCGGCTGATCGAGTCCCGCGCCGACGTGGCGGCCGCGCTCTATCCGATCAAGCGCGTCAATTGGGACAAGGCGAAACGCGCGATCGAGACCGGCAAGCCGAATGTGCCGGCAGCGTCGCTCGACTATGTGCTTGAGATCAACGATCCCGATCATGTCGAAGTCGTGAATGGTTTTACCCGCGTGCGTTATGCCGGCACGGGGTTCCTGATGATTCGGCGTCACGTGTTCGAAAAAATGTGCACGGCTTATCCGACGCTGCAATTCTTTCGCGAGCATTCGCTGGATGCGCTGGCCGGCAGCCCCAATCGGTTTGCGTTGTTCGAATGCATGATCGACCCGAAGACCGGAACCTATCTCAGCGAGGATTTTGCGTTTTGCAAACGCTGGACCGATCTGGGCGGCGAGATCTGGGCCGATCTCGAGAGCCGTCTCGATCATGTCGGACCGTCGGTATTCAACGGCGATATCTCCGCGCAGTTTGCCGCGCCCGTGCTCACGACCGATGCGGCGTAAGATGCCAGGCGTCGCCGAACGGAAAGTCGACGTGGTTCAATCGGCTTGCGCCGAACGCATGGGCGTTGCGCGGCTCGCCAGAATGCAGGTCGGCGGCATCGATCTTCGTCCGCTGTGGCAGAGGCTGATTACCAAGTTGATCGATGGCACGGTGGAAGCAGGCGAGGGGCTTGATCTTTCCCTGATCGCGCAGTTGCTGGGCGACAAGCCAGCCGGCCTTGCGATCCAGGACAGCATCCTGGCCTCGCATCAATTGTTTCGCGCGCCTTGCTCGCTGGCGACGCCGCGGCTGCGCGTGCTGGCGCTTGCGGCGGCGACCGACATGGGCAGCAACACGCCGATCGAATTTCTGCTCGAAGATTCCGGCATCGAGTTGATGACGCTCTACGTCATTCCGGACGTCGAACTTCCTGCGCCGCTGCCCGATCATGACATTGCCATCGTGATTGCCTCCGACTCGGAGGAGAGCCGTGATGCACTTCGCAGGATTGATCAGCTCGCCGCGCGCTGGCCACGGCCGCTGTTGAATCTGCCGCGCTACATCTGCAATCTCGATCGCGACAAATTGCATCGCGTGCTCGGCGGTATCGACGGTCTCGAAATTCCGGCGACTATTGGCGTTACGCGTGCGCAACTGCTCGATGTGTGCCGTTCAGCGCTTGCGCTTTCGAACGTCGCGATCGATCTCGCTTTCCCGGCGATTGTCAGGCCGCGCGGATCGCATGCCGGCGCCGGTCTTGCCAGGATCGACGATCGCGCCGCGCTGCTTCGCTATCTCGATGCGCGACAGGAAGACGAGTTCTTCGTCTCGCGCTTTATCGATTATTCCGGTGACGATGGCCTGTTTCGCAAATACCGCATCGTCTTCATCGATGGCCGTCCCTATGCGTGCCATCTGGCGATCGCTGACCGCTGGGATATCTGGTATCTCAATGCCGGAATGTCGCTCAGCGCTGCCAAGCGTCTCGAAGAAGAGAAGTTCATGCGCACCTTCGATGCGGACTTCGCGCGCCGGCATCAGGCGGCACTTTCCGCCATCGCCGGCCGGATCGGTCTGGACTATTTTACGATGGATTGTGCGGAAACCAAAAACGGATCGTTGTTGATCTTCGAAGCCGACAATACCGCCATCGTGCACGATATGGATCCGCCCGATATCTTTCCGTACAAATTGCCCCAGATGCGCAAGGTATTCGACGCGTTCGCAGCCATGCTGGTTCGCCGCGCGAGAGAACCGCAGGAGCGTGCCGCATGACCATCGTACAGCGCCATCAATCGCTGCAGTCCGAACCGAGCGCGACGCTCGATCCCGAAAATTGGGATGATATCCGCGCGCAGGGCCATCGCATGCTCGATGACATGCTGGACTACGCTGCCAATATTCGCGAGCGCCCGGTGTGGTCGCCGATCCCGGATGATGTTCGCGCGCGGTTTCGCGGCGAGCTGCCGCAGCAGCCGACTGATCTTGGCGAGGTCTATCGCGAGTTCACCGATTGCGTGGTGCCTTATGCGACCGGCAACGTGCATCCCGGCTTCATGGGATGGGTGCATGGCGGTGGCACCGCGGTTGGCATGCTGGCGGAGATGCTGGCGGCCGGACTGAACGCCAATCTTGGCGGTCGCGATCACATGCCGATCGAAGTCGAACGTCAGGTCGTCGAATGGACGCGTTCGATGTTCGATTTCCCGATCGAGGCGAGCGGGATTTTCGTCACGGGCACATCGATGGCCAATCTGATGGCGGTGCTGGTGGCGCGAACTTCCGCGCTCGGACAGCCTGTCCGTCAGCACGGTATCGGCGATGACGGCGCATTGCTGACCGCCTATACGTCGAAGGCCGCGCATGGCTGCATCACCAAGGCGATGGATATCGCGGGCTTCGGCAGCAATGCGCTGCGCACCATCGCGGTCGACGCGCATCATCGCATCGACGTTGCGGCGTTGCGTGCGCAGATAACAGCAGATCGGGAAGCGGGCCTAACTCCATTTCTCGTCGTCGGCTCCGCCGGCACGGTGGATATCGGCGCGATCGATGATCTCGCTGGGCTGAGCGCGTTGTGCCGGGAAGAGAAGCTCTGGTTTCATGTCGATGGCGCCTATGGTGCGCTAGGTGTTCTTTCGCCGGAGATCAGGCCGCGGCTTGCCGGAATTGAAAACGCGGATTCGATCGCGCTTGATTTCCACAAATGGGGGCAGGTGCCTTACGACGCCGGCTTCCTGATGGTTCGCGACGGCCGGCAGCATCGCGATACGTTTTCGTCGCCGGCGGCGTATCTGCGCCGCGAAACTAGGGGCCTGGCCGCAGGCTCGCAGTGGCCGTGCGATCTCGGGCCCGATCTGTCACGCGGCTTCCGCGCGCTCAAGACCTGGTTCACGCTGAAAGCCTATGGCACCGAAAAGCTTGGCGCCGTCGTCAGCCGCACCTGCGCGCTCGCCGGATATCTGGAAGCGCGCATCCTCGCCGAACCGCGGCTGGAGCTGTTGGCGCCGGTTCAACTCAATATCGTCTGCTTCCGCTATCGGGGCGCTGATGCCAACAGGCTGAATGGCGAGATCGTCGCTGATATCCAGGAGTCGGGGATCGCAGCACCGTCGACCACGGTTCTGGACGGCAATCTCGCGATACGGGCGGCGATCGTCAATCATCGCACCGATATCTGCGATATCGATGCGATGATCTCGGCGGTGCTGGAGTTTGGCGGTCAGCGCGCGGGCGATGGCGTCGTGCTTGACGTGGAACCATCGCCGCCGCTGGCGATGTAGGCGATCGCCGAATCAGGCGGCGTTATTCTGCTGCGCCACGACGGCGGCGTTGTGATCCAGCAGCTTCTTCTCGTATTCCACCAGTTTCCTGGCTTCCTTTAGCGCGTGGTAGAGATCGCCGCTCAGGATGTTGGTGTTGATCCGTTCGATGATCGGCCATGCACTCGGCGCGGCGGTGATGATGTCGCGCAGCAGGTTGAAGTAAGTGCCGTGGTTGGATTGCGGGTCCGGCGAAATGTACATCAACTGCACGGCGAGATAGACCAGCTTCGCCGGCGTATCGGCGGTGGCGGGCGTCAGGATGTCCTTTTCGCGCAGAATCGGAATATTTTCGCCGTCGATCAGCAGCCGCGCGCGCTGATCCGTGTTGGTGACCACGCAGTTGCCGATGATGATCCGCTCATTCGGCTTGAGTTCGACCTTTAAGGCCATGCCTGTTCTCCGTTCCCGGTTGATATGTGCGTCGCCGCCACAATGAGCTTGAACAAACGCCGGCTTTCGTGCGTGAGCGAGGCGGGAATTGCGCTTTCGGCCGATCCAGCGGCAATCCTTTCCCATCGTGGTTAACACTTCGTAAACAACACGCGCGTCGCGAAAAAGCGCAGCAATATCAGCGTCGTTGTGAGACCGCACAGCGCCGGTATTGCGCTCCAGCGTAGCCCCGGCACGCTCCGTTCATTGGTTTGGCGGTGCCCATTCAGGTTTTGTTAGCGGCTTACTTCCAACGTGCGCCGGTTCCCGACCAAGAAGGTTGGGGCCACGCACACACATCAGTTTCACACCAGAAAGGTATGAAAAATGTCAGGTATCGTTCTCTCCGCATCAGTTCGCCAGAACCTGCTCTCGCTGCAGTCAACTGCATCTCTCCTCGCCACCACCCAGAATGCTCTCGCGACCGGTAACAAGGTCAACTCGGCGCTGGACAATCCGACCAGCTTCTTCACCGCGCAGGGCCTCAACAATCGCGCCAGCGACATCGGCAACCTGCTGGATCAAATCGGCAATGGCGTGCAGGTCCTTCAGGCCGCCAACACCGGCATCACCTCGCTGCAGAGCCTGGTCGCGAACGCCCAGTCGATTGCCAACCAGGTGCTCCAGGCTCCCACCGGCTATTCGGCGAAGTCCTCGTTCTCGTCGATCGCCATTTCCGGCGCGACCGCTGAAAACCTATTGGGACCAGGAACCAACAACACCGCTACAGGCGCGGCGCTGACCAACGACCAGACCGGCGGCACCGCCCCGTCGATCACCGCTGCAACCAAACTGGTAGGCACCGCGGGTGCGAGCTCGGACGACCTTGCCACCGCGATCGCGGATGGCTCGACACTGACCGTCGATGGCAAGACCATCACCTTCAGCACGTCGGCGACCGCGGCGTCGGCGACGGATGCCAACGGCAACGTCACGATCGGCGTCGGCACCGGCAGCACCGCGACGGTGCAGACGGTCCTGAGCGCGATCGATAGCATCACCGGCGCCACCGGCACGAACGCATCAAAGGTCACCGCAGGTTCGCTCGTGCTGAGCACGGGTACTACGCAGTCTCTGACGATCGCCCAGTCGGGCACTGGCGCCAACGCGCTCGCGGCGCTCGGTCTCACGACCGTGGCTGCGACACCGGTTGCTATTACGCCCCCAGCACTTAGCGGCAAAACGCTCACGATCACCCCGACCACGACCAGCGGCACGACGGCGACTAACATCACCTTCGGCACCGGCGCGGGGCAAGTTTCGACGCTCAACGATCTTAATGCCAAGTTGGCGGCGAATGACTTGCAGGCCAGCATCGACTCCACCGGCGTGATCACCATCTCGACCAGCAACAACGCTGCTTCGTCGACGATCGGCACGATCGGCGGCACGGCGCAGGGAACCGGGGCGGGCACGTTCTTCGCGGCTAGCGCCGGTGTTGCTCCCGTCGCTGATCCGAACTCGCAGGCGACCCGTAACAGCCTGGTGGCTCAGTACAACCAGGTGATCCAGAACATCAACACGACGGCGCAGGACTCCTCGTTCAACGGCATCAACCTGCTGAACGGCGATACCCTGAACCTGACGTTCGATGAAACCGGCGCTTCGACCCTGTCGATCACCGGTGTTACCTTCGGCGCCACCGGTCTGGGACTTGCGAAGCTGGCCACGGGCAGCGACTTCCTGGACAACAACTCCGCCAACGGCGTGTTGACGAAGTTGACCCAGGCCTCGACCACGCTGCGCACGGAAGCGTCCGCGCTCGGTTCGAACCTGTCGGTGGTGCAGATCCGCCAGGACTTCAACAAGAACCTGATCAACGTGCTGCAGACCGGTGCGTCGAACCTGACGCTGGCCGACACCAACGAGGAAGCGGCGAACAGCCAGGCGCTGTCCACCCGCCAGTCGATCGCGGTCTCCGCGCTGTCACTGGCCAACCAGTCGCAGCAGAGCGTGCTGCAGCTGCTCCGCTGATCTGATCTTTCGAAAAACAACTCGAGGCGGCGGGGGAAACCCCGCCGCTTTTCGTTTGACGGTCGCGTACCGCGCCTCGTCGCAGGCCTTTCCGTCTGAATCGGGATTTGGCGTTATCGCCTTGTTTTCACTTGTTTTATTTTATGGCCCGCGAGCCATTCCGGATCGTGTGCAAGGCCGGCCGTGGCCGGAAAACTGCGGTAGTAGATCGTTAATCACGAAACTTAAGTCGCCGTTAACCTTAATTTAAAGGAGTGCCGATAAAACGCGGATACGCAAATTTGGAAGGTGACACATGTCCGGTATCGTTCTCTCGGCTTCGGTTCGGCAGAACCTGCTCTCGTTGCAGTCAACGGCCTCCCTGCTCGCGACCACGCAAAACGCGCTGGCGACCGGCAACAAGGTCAATACTGCGCTGGACAACCCGACCGAGTTTTTCACCGCACAGGGCCTTAACAACCGCGCCAGCGACATCAGCAACCTGCTCGACGGCATCGGCAACGGCGTGCAGGTGCTGCAGTCCGCCAACACCGGCATCACCTCGCTGCAAAGCCTGATCGCCAACGCGCAGTCGATTGCCAACCAGGTGCTCCAGGCCCCCACCGGCTATACGACAAAATCCAACGTGACGTCGGCCGCCATTCCCGGCGCGGACGCGAACAATCTGCTGGGGCCGGGCGTCAACGCCACTGCCGCCGGAGCGGTGGTGAATAATCAGCTGACTGTTCCGGCGCCGATTACCGTCAATACCAAGCTCGTCGGCGGTGCCAACAGCGACAGCCTGGGCACTCCGGCGCTCACGAACGGGTCAGTCCTGAAGATCAACAACAACACGATCACCTTCAGCAATACCCAGACGACGACGACGACGGACGGCAACGGCAACGTCACGATCGGTATCGGCGCCGGTAGCCAGGAGACCATTCAGTCTGTTCTGACCGCGATCGACGGCATTACCGGATCCACCACCCCGTCGACCGTCAACGCCGGCGCGCTCCAGATCAGCACCGGGACGACGACCAATTTGACGATCGCCGCCGGGAGTGGCAACGCCCTTGCGGCGCTCGGCCTGACGGCCGCGACGACGAATGTGACACCTCCGGCCCTGAGCGGCGAAACGCTCTCGATTGCCGCGACAGGCAATGGCACGGCGACCAGTATCGTGTTCGGCACCGGTACCGGTCAGATCTCGACGCTCAACCAGCTCAATGCGGCACTGGCGGCGAACAATCTGCAGGCCAGTGTCGACACCACAGGCCATATCAACCTTTCGACCACCAACAACGCAGCCTCTGCGACCATCGGCAACAACGCGACCGCGCCGGTCATCACCGGCACGGCAACGGCCGCCGGAGCGGCTTTTAATAATCTGACCCCGGGGGCTCCGGTCGCGGACCCGAACTCGCAGTCGACCCGCGCCGCCCTGGTGGCGCAGTACAATCAGGTGCTGGTCAACATCAACACCACGTCGCAGGATTCTTCATTCAACGGCATCAACCTTCTGAACGGCGATACCCTCAACCTGACGTTCGATGAAACCGGCGCCTCGAAGCTGGCGATCCAGGGCTACACCTTGAACGACGCGGGCCTTTCTCTTTCGAACCTGAATGTCGGCACCGACTTCCTGGATAGCAACTCCGCCAATACGGTGTTGAAGCAGTTGACCCAGGCTTCGACCTTGCTGCGCACCGCCGCATCCTCGCTCGGCTCGAACCTGTCGATCGTGCAGATCCGCCAGGACTTCAACAAGAACCTGATCAACGTGCTGCAGACCGGTGCGTCGAACCTGACGGTTGCAGACACCAACGAGGAAGCGGCGAACAGCCAGGCGCTGTCCACCCGCCAGTCTATCGCAGTCTCCGCGCTGGCGCTCGCCAACCAGTCGCAGCAGAGCGTGCTGCAACTGCTGCGCTGATTAGATCTTGCTGGATACAACTTGAAACGGCGGAGAAATCTCCGCCGTTTTGTTATTCTTACGTCGCGCGTCTCCTGCTGTGCCTCCGTAGTTTTGCGGGGATGACGTAGGCGACCTAAGCGCTTTCGATGCGCCGGAGTTCAGTCGCATTTGGAAATCGTCGCTAACCCAATTTTAAAAGCAGCGCCGTATAAAACATGGGCAGCCATGAAGCCAGTGGCCTGCACCAGTTCCCGTTGAGGTCATGAATGTCGAACGCTGCCAACGCCTACGCTCGCACCGCACAACAGTCCTCTTCTCCCCGTGACATCGAAGCGCAGACCCTGCTGATGGCAGCCAGAAAGCTGGTCGAAGTTCAGAATGACTGCAACAGCGCCGACAAGCGCTTTCATGCTGCGTTGCTGTTCAATCGCCGGCTCTGGACCATTTTCATGAGCGCCGCGGAAAGCAACGACAATCCCCAGCCGCCTGAGATCCGCCAGAACATCATCAACATCGCGATCTTCGTGATGCAGCGGACCGTGGAATTGCAGTCCAATCCGACCGCGGAAAAATTGCAGTCGTTGATCAACATCAACTCGAACATTGCCGCGGGCCTGGCGGGCAGGGCGTAACGCTTCGATCGTGCAAAGCGTCGCTACGCTGGCCGAACAGCGGACAATCCGACCTCGATGACAGTCTTTGCCAGCCGACCGAGGCTTCAGGCCTTGAGATCGGTCGCGAGCGGACGCGAGGGCTGACTTTTGTTCAGATCGAGCGTGTGGAAATAGGCGCGCCGGCGCAGCGTCGCTTCGTTGGGAAATTGATCTACGACCTGCCCATCCTTGCTATCGATGACCTGATAGACGATCGAGCCCGCCGCGCGATCGAGGAAGGCCTGGTGCGATACGAAGTCGCTCGCAGATTGCAAATCATTGCGCGCGCCCGCGCTGGCGTCGGCGACGGTGACGCTTTGGCTGGCTGGCAACTGGGTCGCGACGGCGTTGCTCGTTGCGTCGCTGACCGGCTGCGCAACGGGTATGACAGCCGGCGCCCCCACCGGCTTGATGCTGAAATCCGTACTCATGGCAGCCTCCTGGCCTTCCTCGAGTCAAATCCCAACCCCTCCAGTAGTCAATTATGACGGGTACGTCTCAACGTTACGTTAGAAAACACGCTGAAGTTTGCGCTGCCGGCGGCGCGCCTATTTGATGAAAATTGTTCGCATCGAAAAACCGCCGGCGGCAACTACGCCGAAGAGAATAGTCAGAGCGACCGGCTGACTGCGAGCGGCGTGTTGTGGCGCGGTCCCGGCGCCGCGCGCTGTCCGGAGGCGGTGTAGGTGTTGGGAATGTTGCGGCGCTGCATCTCGGTGTTGACGCCGCGCACGATGCTTTCCGACACCGCATGCGCGGTGGCCAGCACCGTCAGATTGATCTGCAGCATGGCGCGGAACGTGTCGTGATGACGGTGCAGCGTGTTCAAAAGCTCCGGCGCGGTCTGGTGCAGATATTTCTGGCTGGCCTTCAGATGCGTGATCGCGCCGACATAACGGCGCGACAGCTCGGTCTTCTTCGGCTCGAATGCCATCGCTTCGCGGACCTTGCCGGCGCGCACCAGCTCGGTCTCGCGCTCGATGACGCCGAGTAGCGCGCTCATCACGTCCATCAGGTTCTCGGCGAGCTTGCGGGCATCGGCCGGCGTGGTTGCCAGCGGGATCGGCGCGGCGGCCGGTTGCCGTTGAGGATGCTGTTGCATGTCTGGTTCCCCGTCTCGTGTTCTGGATTTAGCTGGCGCGGTTGGCTTGCTGCAGGATCAGCGTGCGATAGACGTCGTTGGAAATGCCGACGCCGCCGGCCTGGGCAAAAGATTTCGAATATTGCTCGGTCAGCATCGAGCGCCACACCCCGGTGCCCTCGGTGTTGCCGAACGGGCCGTCACCCTTGAGGCCGCTGGTCATCTGCGAAAACATCTGGTTGAGGAACATCGCCTCGAAATCGGTCGCGGTGGCCTTGGCCTTGACCTGCGCGTGCGGCGACACTTTCTTCAAGGCATTGATCATGTCGTAGTCCGGGTGGCCGTTATAGGACGGCACCCTGGTCTTGGCGGTCGTTGCGGTCTTGGCGGTCAGGCCGCTGTAGATGCTGTTCGCTGCGGCCTGCATCACATCACCTCGATGTCGGCTTCGATGGCGCCGGCGGCCTTGATGGCCTGCAGGATGCCGATCAGGTCACGCGGGCCGATGCCGAGCCCGTTGAGGCCGTCGACCAGCTGTTGCAGCGACACGCCGTCTTTCACGACGGCGAATTTCTTGCCGTCCTCGGTGACGCCGACGCGGGTGTTCGGTGTCACCACCGTGCGTCCGCGCGACAGCGGATTGGGCTGGCTGACCTGCGGACTTTCAGAGATCGTGACGGTGAGATTGCCCTGGGCGACCGCGACGGTGGCCACCCGGACATCGCGGCCCATCACGATGATGCCGGAGCGTTCGTCGATGATGATCTTGGCCGACATATCCGGCTCGACCTGCAACTGTTCGATCTCGGTCAGGAAGGCGACGACATTGCCCTTGAACTCGGCAGGGACGGTCAGTTGCACCGTGGACGGATCGATCGGCTCGGCGCTCTTGGCGCCGAGATAATCGTTGACCGCGGCGGCGATCCGCTTGGCGGTGGTGAAATCGGCGTTGCGCAGCGCCAGCCGCACATTGGGCAGACGGTTGAGTGCGAACTCGATCTCGCGTTCGATGATCGCCCCGTTGGCGATGCGGCCGACGGTCGGCACGCCACGGGTAATGCTGGCGGCGGCGCCTTCGGCCTGGAAGCCCGAGATCGCGAGCGAACCTTGCGCCACCGCATAGACGTTGCCGTCGGCGCCGAGCAGGGGGGTAACGAGCAGGGTGCCGCCTTGCAGGTTCTTGGCGTCGCCCAGCGAGGACACCGTCACGTCCATCCGGGTGCCTTGCGTCCCGAACGCCGGCAGGTTGCCGGTCACCATCACGGCGGCGACGTTGCCGGTGCGGATGGTGGCGCCGCGGATGTTGACGCCCATGCGCTCGAGCATCGCCTGCAGCGATTGCTTGGTGAAGGGGATGTTGTTGAGGGTATCGCCGGTGCCGTTGAGGCCGACCACGAGGCCGTAACCGACCAGCTGGTTCTGCCGCACGCCTTCGATGTTGGCGAGGTCCTTGATGCGGGACGTCGCGGCGGCAGGCGACACGGGCAACGCGATCGCGAGCGCCAGCACCGCGGCGCAGGCCACCCGAAACACGCTTGCCGAAAACACGCTTGGCATCCTCGCTCCCCGCTGAGGTCTTTGGCTCGGACCCGCGCGCCACTCCCATGACGGCGATCCGGCATTAACTATGCGAGGGCTGTGCCACGCCGTATTTTCAAGGCAATAACTTGATTTTATTGGATAAAATGCGAAGGGCAGGGGTGGGGTGACAAACCGCGGCAGCGGCGAAACTGCCCGCTGGCGGCAGATTTTGCCGGGTCATTTACGCCCCGTTAACCAAAACGGGGCGAAGCTGGCGTCACACAGCGAGATTGCATCATGCGCATCTACGGACC
This sequence comes from uncultured Alphaproteobacteria bacterium, assembly GCA_963738105.1. Classification (GTDB taxonomy): domain Bacteria; phylum Pseudomonadota; class Alphaproteobacteria; order Rhizobiales; family Xanthobacteraceae; genus Bradyrhizobium. The sequence goes on from CAVTWC010000049.1 coordinate 104,186, forward strand.
CAACGGCACCACACTGGGGTCTCCGGCCGCCAACATCAGGCGAACCAGCTCATCCAGCTTTGCGCTGCCGGAGGAGACCACGTCGTCGTCCGAGACCCGCGCCATGAGTGCGCCGAAGGCGGCGGCCAATATCGATGCCTTGCTGGCGATGCAGGGGGTCGAAGATCCGACCGAGCGCCGCAAGCGTTCGGTGCAACGCGGCCGCGGCGCGCTCGACGTGCTCGACGACCTCAAGATCGGCCTGCTCTCGGGCAATCTCAACGCATCTACTGTGAGCCGGCTGCGGGACGCCGCCGCCAATCTCAAATCCTCGTCCGGCGACCCCGGCCTCGACGCGGTTTTGTCCGAGATCGAATTGCGGGTCGAAGTCGAACTCGCCAAAGCGGGCCAGTACTAAGGTATCTTTCTGCCGCGCCATTTCCGCCATCGCCCGGTCCGCGGAGAAAATCGCGCTGCAGCCTTATGTCGCGGCGAAGCACAGCGACATCGCGGATCAAAGTTCCCTGAGGCAATACTGGCCAGCCCGGCCAGCAGTTCGGTGTGTTTGCTGACACCGACCCGGCTAGGCTGATCGGCGCCGCCGGTGATTCGAGGGTCGGCCGCTAGCTCGTCGTCGGGAGGCCAGCAGTTTCGTTGTGGCGCCGCATGTGGCTGGTAACACGCCGGGTTTTCCCGTGGCATACAAGGCCGAGGCGGCGGTAGGGCGCTTCCTTTCTAAAGTTGCCGGCGCAACGAAAGCAACTAAACCGGGCATTTCTACACCATCGGCGCCTTCAGTTGGGGCCGAGCGTATCGCAAAGTTCCGGCTCGGAACGGACCGGTTTTTGGCCGCGGTAAACGGCAAAAAGCCGGGTTTCTTGCGGGGATTTCGCGGTGGCGCAGGCCGGCGAGATGGAGCGTCCGGGCCACATCCGGCAGAGACCGCCGGTTGGTTCTTAAGCAAGCAGGGCGGGGCAGGCAGGGTGCTCCGCCTGCGGTGTGATCGGGATAGGCTCTCACCAAGGTCGTTGGGGACGGCTCCGGCTTCGGCAGGGCCGATATTGTCTGTCACAAGGCGCCGCTATATAAGGCCCGCGCGGACCAACACTTTTGGGGCCGCCTCGCACGATAGATGGGCTGGCCTTGGAAAAGTTGAAAAACTACCGACCCTCCGAAAAAGAGCCTTTCATGAACGACCGCCAGCGCGATTATTTTCGCGCCAAGCTGCTGGCGTGGAAGGACGAGATCCTCCGTGAATCGCGGATCACCCTGCAGACGTTGCAGGAAGAGAACGTCAATCATCCCGATCTCGCCGATCGCGCTTCGTCGGAAACCGACCGCGCGATCGAACTGCGCGCCCGGGACCGTCAGCGCAAGCTGATCTCCAAGATTGACGCGGCGCTGCAGCGCATCGAGGACAACACCTACGGCTATTGCGAGGAGACCGGCGAGCCGATCTCGCTGAAGCGGCTCGAAGCCCGCCCGATCGCGACGCTGTCGGTGGAAGCGCAGGAGCGCCACGAGAAGCGCGAGAAGGTCTATCGCGACGAATAGATCGTCGCGGACGCCGGTCGGATCCCGCGCGGGTCTTATAGCGGACACGAAAGGACGAGTGGCGACGCTTTAAGAGCGATCGGTTGGTGACGGGCGCTCGTTGCGACGATGGGTTGCAACGTGTCGAGCAAATCTTCCACGCGCCGGCGTTTTCGTCTGGCCGCGGAGAATATGTTGCCATTTTTTGAAAGGTTCGTCTGAACTTAGGGATGCCGATACAAGAGCTGTGGCGCTTGACCCGTCAGTACCAAGTGCCGGTAAGTTCCAGCTTTCGCACTTCCTTGATAGCGGAACCATCGATTCGGTTGGCACCTTCCCATCTGTCAGATGGTCCAACATTTCGTGAACCTGAAGCACACGCGGCATTCCCGCTTCGTCGGACGGCAGTTCGTCGATCTGCCACGCGAATTCGATGAAGGGTGACTCGCCCTACGATGCAGCCGCCGCAGGCAAGGCTAGGATCGCGTCGGGGTGCTCTGCGGCGGGTTTTCGGAAGCCTCGTTGCGCGAGGCCGGATGCGTGGACGTCTATCCCGGATCGGCCGCATTGTTCGCGAGGTTCTCGGCATCGCTGCTCGCGGGATCGAGGTGAGCCCGTTTCAGAAAGCTCTCGACATGCGCCGTGTTTTGTTCGCTTTCCGCCAACGCCACGTAAGTATCCGGCCGGATGAGATACAACGCATCCTTCTTCAAGCCGGCCTCACCCATAGCATCTTCCCATCGGTAGACGTGCAGCAGGATGCCCCGATCATCGCACCACCGCTTCAACCCGTCCTGCGCATCGCCATAGACGTGGACCTGCCAGGCCATGCGTTTTAGGCCATCGTAATTGTCGAAGCCGTTGCCCCGCACCCATGGCAGCCGCTCGCCGCCATGAACCGATCCGGCATGGCCCTCGTCGAGGCCTTTGCCGCGGTAGTTCAACGTGATCTGCGATATCGTACGGAAGATGTACTCGCGAACCGCATCGAACCTGACGATCTGCGGAAGCAGGATCGGCGCGAGACGAGTCCGGACGAGCTCGGCGAGCTTGCCCTCGGCGGAGGCCAGGGTGAAGGCGCGGTCGGTGGTCTGCACTAGGCCGCGGCGCAAAGGCCGATGCGCTCGGGCTCGTAGCTGTCGAGCAACGCGGGCGCGGCGCTGCGACAGCACGGCGGCCAGCTTCCACGACAGGTTCACCGCGTCGCCGATGCCGGTGTTCATGCCCTGGCCGCCGGCCGGGGTGTGGATGTGCGCCGCATCGCCCAGCAGGAACGCGCGGCCCTTCCTGAAGTGGTTCGCGACCCGGTGGTGCACCCGGTAGGTCGAGAACCAGTTCACCTTCGGACCGGCGATCTTCATGCTGTCGATCGCCACGTCGAGACATCCTCGAAGTGTCAGGTCTCGGGGTGCTGGGCGCGCTCGTCGCTGACCGCGCCCACCAGCCGCACGTGGCCCTCCGCCTTCAGCGGGAACACCGCCAGGAAGTCGGCCTTGTCGAGATCGAGGTTGAGGTTGCCGTTCACCGGCTGGCCCGAGGCCTCCACGTCGGCCACGTAGAATAGCTGGCTGTAGGTGCCGCCGGGAAAGCCCGTGTCGAGGGTCTCGCGCACCTTGGAGTGCGCGCCGTCGCAGCCGGCGATGAAGCGGGCCCGCATCATCTTCTCCAGAGCCGTCGGGATTGCGCAGCCGCGCGCTACGCCATCGCCGTCGTCGGTGAAGGCCATCAGCTCGGTCGTCCGCTCGACCTTGACCCCCAGCTCGGCAGGCGGCCCTTCAGCAGGGTCTCATGCTCGTCCTGGGGGAAGATGAACATATAGTCGTAGGGCGCCAGGCCGAGGCCGACTGCTCGAACGGCACGCGAGCTTTCTGCTCGCCGCCGACCCAGAGCAGGGCGCCGGGAACCGTGTGGCCGCCATCGACCACCGCGTCGGCGAGGCCGACCTGGCGGTAGAATTCCAGGGTCCGCGCCTGGACGGCCAGCGCGCGCGAGGTGGTCCTGGCTCGGCGCCTTGTCGACGATCGCGGCTTGACGCCGAGCTTGGTCAGCCACAGGGCCAGGACCAGGCCGGTCGGGCCGGCGCCGACGATCAGGACTTTTGCATCCGACATATGTTTCTCCCTTGAGGTTCAGGTTGGAGGCGCAGTCGAAATACCGCGGAGGATGCTGCGGGCATGCTGTTCGGCCAGAAGCGCGAGGTCGGGCAGATTGCCGCTTGCCTGCGAGAACACGTCCCGGAACGTGGCAGCCATGAACAGCGGTCCGGCGATCGAGAAAGCGTAGAGGCGCGGGTCGCCCTCCGGCACTTCGCCGGCTGCCTGGGCGCGGGCGACGACGCCCGAGAGAGCGCCGAGGACGGGCGCCACGACCTCGTCGTGCCAAATGTTCGCCAGATCGGGAAAATTGCGGGATTCGCCGATCACCATGCGGATGACGGCGAACACGTCCGGACGGCCCATGATGGAAGCTGCTCCTTTTAGGAGACGGGGCAGCAAGTCGGACAGCGCGCCCTCGAACGCCTCCGCCATCCCACGCACGACCTGCACTTGCGGGACGACCGCCGACCGCACCACGGCGCGGAACAACTCCTCCTTGGTGGCGAAGTACAGGTAGATCGAGCCCTTCGCGACGCCTGCGCGCACAGCGACATCATCGAGTTTCGTCGCCGCAAAACCGTGATCGGCGAACAGCCGTCCGGCCGCGGCGATGATCTCCGCCGGCCGCGATTCCTTGCGCCTGTTCCACCGTGGAACGTTCGGTTTTTTCGCCATAATTAATGACTCCAAAGTCATTAACGAGCTTGCGCGCGAGCCGTTCCTTGCGATGAGTGTGAAACTTAGACCAGCGACGCCGGTTTTAGAGTGGAACTTCCAGCGGGCAGACGCCTGCGTTATTCCGTCCCAGTCCGACGTCGCCACGCCAAGGCGCCTTCCTTCGCCGCCCAACCCGTGAACGGAAATCCGGCGTTTCTCTCCTACCCGACCATCGTCGCAAGCGCGGTGCGGTTGCTCGTGAGCGCTGGGGCAGGACTCGCGGCAGTATACGGCCGCGCCTCGGCGCAACCGGTCTCTTTGCCGCTATTGCCGGCGGCTTCTGCATCTATGCAGCCCTGACCGCGCTCGCGGTAGTTCGGATTTCACCTCCCGCAACGCCATCAGCCCAGTGACGATGGTAGGACCCGCCGCCCATGTATCGATCCTTTGTCTCCGGCGTCGGAGCCAGCGCACTTGGGCTGGCTGCCGTCGCGTCGACGCTATCCAGTGTGCCGCCCGAAGATCATCGTCACCGACGTTCAATTCTCTGAAATGATCCCGCCGACCTTCGAGCGCATATGGCGTCGGGCGCGGTGCTGATTTTCTGACCGGACTAGGAAG
>CAVTWC010000050.1:0-208783 GCA_963738105.1 uncultured Alphaproteobacteria bacterium
CGGCTGGTACGGCAGCGTGATCTTGTCGCTCCAGCGTACGCCATCCTTGTCGACGTGCATGACCCTGACCCGTTCGGGCAGGGGCAGCGGACAACGCGGTTGACGCCGTTCCGACAAGGCCACCCGAATTCCGGAATGATGCAGGTCTTGCCGGCGGGCTGCGCGCCCCTTGTCTCCACGGCATGAATATGCACGGCCAGGCAGTCGCCCTTCTCGATCCCATTCACGGCAATCGGGCCGCATTGCGGGTTCAGAAAAGGAAACACCAGTTTCGCGCTCGGACTGTCCTTCTCACTGGTGATGACGCCGCCAAATGCGTCTTCGGTTTCGACCACGACAACATCACCCGGATCAATCGTGAGAACGGACTTCGTATAAGGACCGTAGACGTAGTGGAAGGCGCCCTGTTTTTCGATCGTGAGCTCGTGACGGGTTCCGGCCACGCCGTTGGCAAGGCCGCGCATTGCCATGATTGAGGTCTTGAGCCAGGGGTCGGTCATCGCGATCTCCTCATATCGTCACAGCGGCGGGTGGCGGCGGTGCCAGTCGGTGACACGTTGGTACGCATCGCCGGCAGCAACCAAACGCGCTTCGTCAAAATGGCGGCCAATGAATTGAAACGCGACCGGGCCGCTGCCGCTTCTGCAAAGCCGCCCGGAAGGGTGATGGATGGACTTCCCGTCATGTCGAAGGGACAGCTGAAGCGAAGCAGACCAGCGATCAGTTCCGGATTTTCACCCAGCGTTGCCATCTTGGCGAGGGTTGGCGCCGCGAACGTCTGAGCCGGCACGGCAAGCAAATCGACTGTCTCGAACAGCGCTCTCACTGATCCTCGAAAGGCCTCACGGCGCAGAACAATCTTTTGATAGTCAGTGCCGGACTGCTGCAGACCAAGTTCGATCAGACCAGCGAGCCCCGGACCATAATCCGATTTCCGCGCGGGATAAGTTGCTTCATGGGCTACCGCGGTTTCGACGCCGCACAGCGGAAACCAGTCGGTGATCATGTTCGTTGGGTCGGGAAAGGCGATCTCATGAATTTTCGCACCGAGATCAGCCGCCACGCGCAGCGCGTCCTGGAATACCCTGGTCGAGGCAGCGTCGACCCCTTCGCTGGTCCAGCGTGGGTCAACACCGATCCGGGTTCCCTGAAGGCTGCCACTCAATCCGGCCAGATAATCCGGGACCTGCTCAAGAACAGCTGTTGGATCGTTTGGGTCGGCGCCTGCGATCGCACCCAGCATCGCGCCACAATCCACAGCGCATCGTGCCATCGGCCCGATATGATCGAGCGTTGCGGCGAGTTCGAACACACCGTAGCGGCTGACGCGCCCCCAAGTCGGCTTCAAACCGGTCACGGCGTTGGCGGCCGACGGAAAGCGGATCGAGCCCCCGGTGTCCGACCCAAGCGAACCGTAGCAAAGCCCAGCCGCGGTCGCGACGCCGGATCCGCTTGAAGACGCACCGGACCAAAGCCGTGCATCCCAGGGATTGCGCGGTGGATCGATTTCCGGATGATGGTCGGCGTAAGCGCCTTCGGTCAATTGCAGCTTACCGAGGATGATCGCGCCAGCCTCCTTGAGCTTAATGACAACGGTCGCATCTTCCTTGGGACGATTGTCGCGATAGATCTTCATGCCCGCCGCGGTCGGTGCATCCTTGGTCCAGCACAAATCCTTAACCGCGATCGGAACGCCATGCAGCGGCCCCCTAACTTTCCCTGCCGCGATTTCCAGATCGGCCGCCTCGGCCTGCTCCAGCGCCGATGTAGCCATGACGTAAGCATAACTTTTCAACTGGCCGTCGAGTTGTGCGATACGATTTAATTGAGATTGCGTTGCCGCCACGGAAGACAGTTCGCGCTTTTGGATAAGCCGTCCAATTTCTACCAGTTCGGAATAATGCAGATCGTTCGCCGACATTGGAGCGTCTTCCCGTTTATCCTAGTTCAACTCGCAGGCTTCAATCGCCCGAGCCAACTTTATCAGTGTTGCTTCCTCGAAGTGACGCCCCACCAACATCAATCCGACCGGCAAACCATTGACGCGGCCGCATGGCACGGTGAAGGCGGGATGCCCGGAAACGTCGAACGAACAGGTGTTCGCCTGCATATTTAGTGCGACGTCGATCACGGTGTTGAGCGGTGCATCGGGCGGCGGGATCAGCGTAGCGGTAAAGGGAATGGTTGGCATCACCAGCGCATCAAACTTTTGCAGCGCTTCGTCGTAGGCCTGGCGCAGCAATACCCGCAGATTTTGCGCCTTGGAATGATAGCGCCCGTGATAATTGCGGTGCATGTATTCGCCGAGCATCAGCACCAGTTTCACGGTCGGCGACACGTCGTTGATCCGCGTCCCCATGCCGCGCGCGAGCGCCTCCTGCATCGAGATCGGATAGTAGCCCGGGACGTTGTTGCCGACACCATAGCCTTTCAGCATCATCTCGGCAGCGCCTTCCAGAATGATGCCGCTCCAGACATGGGGGCCGTCGAGATGCCAGGGCACGGAGACTTCTTCGCTTGCGATGCCGGCCTTACCTAGCGCCGCAATGGTTTGCCGTACCTTCTCATTGACCGCGGGGTCGCTTTCCGAATGGCCAAATCCCTCACGCAGCACGCCAATGCGCAATCCCTTGGCCGGGTTGCCGAGCGCCGCCATATAGTCGCCGGTGCGCGCGGCGATAGTTCGGGTATCCCAGCCATCATGACCGGCGATGACGGTCAGCAGGCGCGCGACGTCTTCAACCGAGGCGCCCATCGGGCCGCAATGATCGACGGAATAGCTGATCGGCATCGAGCCGGTGGTCGGCACCAGACCCCAAGTCGGCTTCAGACCATAAACGCCACACCAGCTTGACGGCGTACGGATCGAGCCACCCTGGTCGCCGCCGAGCGCCATCGGTACTTCGCCGGCGGCCACCAGCGCTGCGCTGCCGCCGGACGAGCCGCCGGCGCTGTGCGCGGGATTATGCGGGTTGCGGATCACGCCGCCTGCGCAAGTATGACTTGCCCCTGAAAAGCAGAGATCCTCGCAAGCGGCCTTGCCGGCGATGGTGCCGCCGGCGTCGAGAATCCGTGTCACCACGGTGGCGTCGAGTTCGGGGACATAGCCTTCGAGCAGCGCCGAGCCATTCATCATCGGGACGCCGGCGACACAGATGTTATCCTTGATCGCAACCTTCTTCCCGCTCAGCAATCCCTCGGCTCCAGTCTGAATATTCGTTTTCCAGTACCAGGCGCCGTAAGGATTTTCAGATGCCCCGGGCCGGTAGCCCGGCGATCGCGGCGCGATCGGCGCCAGAGCTGGCGGCACCAATTCGTCCAGCCGGCCGTAGGATGCCAGCGGTCCTTTGAAGGCCTGCTGAAACGCAGCAATCTCGTCAGTGGTGAGGACGAGACCAAAGTCAGCGCCGAGATCGTCGATTTGCTGCAGCGTCGGAAGGCGAACTGCCATGCTCCACCCTTCACCCATTCCCGTACTTGGGAGACAAAACGAAAAAACCATCCGCGACCCGAAAAGGCCCCGAATGGCATCAATGCCGCTGCTATCAATGGTCGCGTAGGTCAAGGTGCAGAACGAAATTCGGAAGTCGTCGCTCAGACGTCATCGGCTGCGCGAGAACTTTTCGTCATGCACGCATTCACGTACGAAGTTATTGTGTCTTAGCGTCGCCAGCCTTGTCAATGCAAAGCCAGCACCTTTTTTATGCTGGCGGCCCGAATGATGCGCAGCGCAGATTGACGATGCAAGCGAGCAAAGTCTAGTTTCCTGCGACGAGACTGTTGCCGTATAGCGCCAGAGCTTCTTGATGACCAAGCCGTCTATCCCTCTCGGTCTCGTATTTTCCCGATCGGGGCCTTATGCCATGATGGCCGGCGAGATGCGCAAGAGCGCGCTGATGGCGGTCGACGAAATCAATCAAAGCAATGAGTTCGATTTCACATTCACGCCGCACCTGCGCGATCCTGGCGGGGTCGTCGCCGGCTATCACACCGCATGCGCGGAGCTAATCCGCGAAGACCATGTCGACCATATCATCGGCTGCTACACGTCGGCCTCGCGCAAGCAGGTTATTCCCATCGTCGAGCGGACCGAACGATTGCTCTGGCATCCGGCACGCTACGAAGGGTTCGAAAGCAGCGACAATGTCATCTATGTCGGGGCCGCGCCCAACCAGCACGTCGTGCCGCTGGTGCGCCATATGCTGGATCACATCTCCACCGACGTGTTCTGCATCGGGTCAAACTATGTCTGGACCTGGGAAATGAACCGCGTCATCCGCGAAATCGTGACCAGCGCCGGCGGCCGTATCCTCGCCGAACGCCTGCTGGAGCTCGGCGAGACCGCTGTGGACCACATCGTCAAGGAGGTCCTCAACCGAAGGCCGCCGGCTGTGTTCAATACGCTGGTCGGAGAATCCAGCTACGCTTTCATGCGCACCCTGCACGCGGCGGCGACGCACGCCGGCCTCTCGATCCCGATGCTGAGCTGCAGCCTGTGCGAGCCCGAGCTCAAGCTGATCGGGTCGGCAGCCTCGGTCGGATGCATCACGTCGTCGGCTTATTTCGAAAGTATCGAGGGGGTTGAAAATCGCAGCTTTGTGGCGCGGTGGAAGGCCCGCCACGGCGCGGACAGCAGCGTCTCCGTCGACGGACAGTCCACCTACGTTTGCGTCATGCTGCTTGCCCGCGCCATCCGCCGCGCGGGTTCCGCGGACGTCGGTGCCGTGCGGCGCGCTGCGGCAAATCATCGCTACAATTCCCCGCAGGGGCCGGTTTGGGTCGATCCCGACAATAATCACTGCTTCCTCACGCCGCGGCTGGCGCGCTCCGCTCCCGGATGTCAGTTCAATATCTTCTGGGAGGCGGATGCCCCCGAGCGTCCCGACCCCTATCTTTCGAACCTCGACTTCGCGGCGATTGGCACGAGGCCGGAAAAGCGCAATGATGCGATAACGAAGCGCTCAACTTATCTGCGTATCGTGAAATGACCAGACCGTCGCCCTTCTCGGTTCGCGGCCATCGCGCTCTCATGGTGATGAGAGATGAGCGCGAGATCTCCATCGTGCGCCGCCAGCTCAGCCGCCTCGGCATGACGATCTCCGAGCACGATCCCGCCGAACCGCCGCCGCCGAACCAGACCATCGACGTCATCCTGATGGATGCGGACAGCATTCCCATCAAGTCCGACCAGGCCGAGTTGTGGAAAGGCGACGTGCCGATCATCGCGCTGATCGGAACGGAAACGCCAAGCCGGTTGAAGTGGTTGCTTGATCTGCGGCCGGCATCTTTCCTCATCAAGCCGTTGCGTTCCGCCGGGCTTTACACCGCGCTCGTGGTTGCGTTCGATTCAGCTCAACGAAGGATCGACGAAGCCGCGCACATCGAAAAGCTGGAGAACCGCATCCGGTCCCGCCGAGTCGTGTTCGCCGCCGTCCTGCAGATCATGCGCGGTCACGATATGTCCGAGACGGACGCGTTCGCCCTTATTCGAGAGACCGCGATGCGGCATCGCACGACGATCGAGGTCATGAGTGCGGAGATTATCGCGGCCGGTGGAATGCCGAACCGGACCCCGCGGTCCGCTTAGCGATCGCAGCGCTAAAGATCGCCAACACGCTGGACGCCGGCCGCGGCCATCCCTGCCCAGGCGGCCTCAAGCGAGCCCGCCAGATCGATGGCCCTGCATCCGGCCTCGACAAGCACGGTGTCGAAGCCGAGCCGGCGCGCGTCCACGGCTGAAAAATGCACGCAAAAATCGGTAGCTAATCCGGCCATGAAAATTCGGCGTAAACCGCGGTCACGCAAGTAACCCGCCAGACCGGTCGGCGTACGCCGGTCATTCTCGAAAAAAGCCGAATAGGAATTGATTTCGGAGCGAAAGCCTTTCCGGATGATCAGCTCCGCCCGGTCGATCTCCAATTTCGGGTGAAACGCCGCGCCTTCCGTGCCCTGCCGGCAGTGATCGGGCCAGAGGGTTTGCTGCCCATATGGCATGGCGACGCTCTCAAAGGGGTTCGCTCCCGGATGCGATGTGGCGAAAGAGCTGTGGCCCGAGGGATGCCAGTCCTGGGTCAGCGCGACGTGATCGAAGCGTTCGGCGAGACGATTGATGACCGGCACCACAGCGTCGCCGTCGGCGACCGCCAGCGCTCCACCGGGACAGAAATCGTTCTGCACGTCGATTATCAGCAGCAAATCGTCGTTGCCGGGCTTCTGCATTCTGGACCTGTGCTTGTCTTGATCACCGAACTCTAGCGCAAGACAAGGGATCTGGCATCAGGAATGCAACGTGGCGAATTATTCACGGCTGCTTGCCTGGGCGTGCGACGTCACGGTTCGACATCCGCCGTGAAAAGAAGAGACCGTTTGATTTGCCCTCCCGAAATATCAGCCCGCCGCTGATGCTGTGGCTTGTTCACTTCAAGCTGCTCAAATTGGTCGTCTCCAGATTTTCTTTGATCTCTCGGTACACACATCGCGCATACGCTACCCTCTAACCGATTGAAAACCTTTAACTCTCGGTCCAGCCTATCATGGGGAAGTTTGAGCTAGGTCCAGCGAGCATAAGAAGGTTTGGTCTAACAGCCAGCCTTAACGACCGCTTTGCGCCAAAGCGGCCGATCGCAAATCAGACGTTATGGATGTCTGCATTTCACCCCAGAAGCGGACATTACTCACTCCTGGACTCAGGTCATCAGCTTCGTGCCCAATAGGCGACATCTCGCTTATGGTGAAAAAGGCCGCTAACTGAAACGTTGTGCTACACGTCTCAGCGCTCGCCACACCACAACCAACGCCACAGTGTTTTTGCAGGGATGCTGAACCGAAGGAACGTCGGAACTGACGATCCAGTTCGCCGATCCGGCCTTCTGGAATGATTGTTGTCGCCGTCGTCATCTAAGGTCCCCGCCTGTTGTCTTGAAATGGACCTTGCCGCGGCTTTGCCAGAGTTTCGCGGCAAGGGATTTTATCGATCTCAAGGTCGCCATGCACTGCAGACGTTAGCTCTCGCGGCTGTATTGTTCGTACAGCTTCGCCGCGTTGTCCCACCGGATCGCCTCCATATAGATGTCGACATAGCGCGCGGCCGCCGCACCGTAGTCCATATGATAGGCGTGTTCGTACATATCGAGCACAAGCACCGGCCGGCCACCGGCCAGCGTCGTGGTGTGGTCTGCCGCCCATTGATTGACGAGGCGCTTGTCGCGCGGCGAGTAGGAAAGAATCACCCAGCCGGAGCCGCCGCCTTCTGCTTTGCCCATCGCGGAAAATTCCGCGCGCCAGCGTTCTAGGCTGCCAAAATCGCGGATGATGGCCTCCGCCAGCGCGCCGGTCGCACCTGCACCACCACCAAGCCCATCGAAGTATATCTCATGCAGGATCATCGAGTTCGCGGCGATCAACTCTTCGCGCTTCAGCCCGTTGACCATGAAGTTCGGCGCTTTTGCGAAATCGAGCTCGGCCAGCTGCGCGCCGATCGCGTTGAGGCGCTTTACGGCACCGACATAGTTATTTTCATAATGGCTCACGAGAACCTTTTCCGAAATGCCCTTGATCGATTTCGGGTCGAGTGACAGCGGTTTTGCTTGATACGGCATCGTTTTGACTCCGCTCGGTTGGTTGGTTTGGGCAAATGCGGTGCTTGCCGCCAGCGTCGTTGTCGATGCGGCGGCAGCGGCAAGTCCCGCTCCCTTAATGAAGCTTCGGCGTTCGGTTGAAATCGTCATCGGAATCTCCTTGTGTTGACAGCCGCGAAAGGATGAACGCGGCAGATGGCTGGTTCACTACAGGCTCATGGCAGCGGTGCGATTTCGATTTGATCGAATCGTGTGACGCTGTCGCCTTTGGTCCAGAGTGCGATGCGGCCCGCCTGGGATAGAGTTTTATCAAACCCCGTGAATACCCAGTTTCCATCGAGCGAAACGACGAACTCGTCACCCACCTCCCGAACTGTCAGCGTGTGCCAAGTGTGCGAGGCTATATCCGCATCGACCGCTACGATCTCGTTGGACACGCCGTCGTTCACCAGGGAAAAAGAAACCCGATCCCGCAGCGCGTCCAGTTCGACGAGATAGTAGGTTTCCGGTGTCGTCAGACGTAGGGCGAGCCCGCTGTCGCGATCCGACTTGCCTCCGGTCGCATTGAGGCGAACGCTGATCTCTGCGTTCTTCAGTGGTGCGGTCTTGGAGATTGCGAGCGGAAATCGGTTCTCTGTCGCCGGTGTGCCGGATTGTTCAATGGCAAAGCCAGCTGCGGCAGTCGCGTCACCAACTACCGTCCACCGCCCTTGCGACAGGTCGAAATCGGACGGCGGAGCCCCAATTTGACTTTTACCGATGTCAATCTTCGCTGCCGCGTCCCGAGCGCTTGCGCCCAATTCAACGCACGTGACACACGCAACAGCGAAGAGGACACGAAAAGTGCGTGCTCGATGCCAGATGGATTTGCTGTTCACACTTTAGGCTCCAACTGCCCGAGCAGGCCAATTATGCGTCTCGGCTTGCAGAGAGCGGCACCACATGTAGAGCGCGTCGTAGATGACCATGCCGTGCTTCAGCATTTCGTGATCGTCTGGAAAATTCGCCGAGAGGCCGAGCGAGATCGCGAACAGGCCGCCGCATTGAGGACTTAGATCGTGCCGCGACGTATCGGCGCCTCTGACAATTGTCGCCAGATGATCGAGCGCCGGGTCCTTGATCTCGTAGATGCGCAGAATTGTATCGAACGAGCAGCGTTCGCCTTCATGGGTGAATTCCACGCCATCGATGTCGTAAGGTATCCCGCCCATCTGTTGAGCCACGGCAAGGACCTGGTCCTTCGGGACATAGATGAACTCTGCATTGGGATCGATGAAGCGTCGGATCAGCCAGGGGCAGGCGATGCGGTCGATCTTCGGGTGTTCCCGGGTCACCCATTTGCTTGGACTAGCCCCGATGTTACGGCGCGTCGGCAATCCATGCTCAGTCCAGTCCGCAATGCCGCCTTCCAGGAAGTTCGCGTCGACCCCCATGAGGCGCAATGCAGCGGCCACGCCTTGGCTGACTTCACGTCCGTGAATGCAGTAGGTGACGATTTGGCGCCCGCTCGGCAAATCGGTTTGCCATTGTTCGACGGCATCCGGTGAGCGATGGAACGCATCAGCCAGCAGCGTTTCGGCACCGGCAAAGTCGGCGTCGCGCCGCACGTCGACGATGATCGGCGCCGCGTCGGAACCTAGGCGGGCATAGAGGGTATCGGGTGAAATGGAATGTTTACGGTCGTCCATGCGCAAATCTCCTCGACAAGTCGAGCGTTGCGCAGTTCTTGGACCGAAGCCTTGAGGGGAGACTGCTTGTTCCCCTTGACTCCTAATAATTCGGTCACCAGGCAAAAGCAAGAGGAAGGACTACCGACCGCCAGGAAACTTGTTGGGAGCAATTCGGAACGCTCCGCGGCCCAAGCGACATTAGAGCGGCTTGCTTTGCTCGGAAGGATATCGTCGAGGAAATAAGGTCAAGTGAGTGTTGCTGGTGCGGAGCGGGAGTCAGTCATGAAAACGTTTCTATGGAATTGTCGCGGAGATGCGCTTTTGCCTCTTGATGCTGGCCGCAGCGATGCTCGTCTGTCGTGGCCGGACCCGCCAATGCAGCCGACGAGTTCGATCAAGGAAAAGGCGGCGCAATGCACGCCCTGTCACGGTGAAGCGGGCATATCCGAAACCGAGAACACCCCATCGCTGGCGGGGCAACCCGATCAATTCTTGCAGTGGCAACTGGTTTTCTTCCGTAGCGGCTCGCGGAAGAACGAGGTGATGCAGCCAATCGCCGAGCAGGTCAACAATGAGGACGTCCGCAATCTCGGCGCCTATTTTGCCTCGCTGACCCCGCCGAAGGCTTCCGCACCCGACGATAATCCCGATTTATCCAGGAAGGGTGCAGAGGCGGCTGCAGGACGGCGCTGCGCGTCGTGCCACGGCGATACATTCGCTGGAACGAAAGCGGTTGCGCGTCTCGCCGGTCAGCGCGAGGATTACCTGCTTCAAGGCGCTGCATGACTACAAGTCGAACTTGCGAGTTGGCGGCGGCGTGGCTGCGATGGCAGATGTCGCCTATTCCCTGAGCGAAGAGGAAATCACCGCGCTCGCGCATTACCTTGCGCATCTTTAGCCTTTACCTTTCCGCAATACATTCCGGACCTCAAAAGATCATTCCTGAGCATCACAAATTCGTGCGGATCAGGCTTGGTAAAACTGAAAGTTAATTTACTTGAGACGACCGCATCTGATTGCGATGTTGGATCGTCATCTACCGTCGGGGCCTGCAGACCCCCGGCACTCTAAGACGGCTCGCCGTCCAAGTTCTGCTCGCTGCTCGAGGTCGTGGACCTCGAGGGCTGAGCATTTGGACGGACATATGAGCCGCATTTCTCCGGAATGTCCCGCTATTTTCGTTGTGCCGTCGAGGCGCGCTCGGTCGGGCGCGCCGAAACCGGCGGAGGCGTCACGATGAACTTGGTGTCGTTTGCATTGCGACGCCCGATCTCGCTTTTGACGATGGTCATAGCCGTTGCATTGGTGGGTTTTCTGGCGATCGATCGCATGTCTCGGGACATCTTCCCGGATCTCGGGGTGCCCGTCCTGTATGTGGCCCAGCCGTACGGCGGTATGGACCCGGCGCAGATGGAAGGGTTCATCGTCAACTATTATGAGTACCATTTCCTCTACATCACCGGCATCGAGCATGTCGAAAGCAAATCGATCCAGGGCGTCGGGCTGATCAAGCTCCAATTCCATGCCGGAACCAACATGGCGCAGGCGATGGCGGAGACGGTCGGCTACGTCGACCGCGCCCGCGCGTTCATGCCCACGGGAACCGTGCCGCCTTTCGTGATGCGGTTTGACGCGGGCAGCGTTCCGGTCGGCGACCTCGTCTTCTCCAGCAAGACGAAGACAGTCGCCGAGCTTCAGGACGCCGCGCTGTTCAAGGTGCGCCCATTGTTCGCGACCTTGCCGGGCGTGTCGGCACCGCCGCCCTTTGGTTCGAGCCAGCGCACCATCCTCGTTCGCCTGGATCCCGAGAAGCTGCGTTCCTACAACATGTCGCCGGACGAGGTGGTGCAGGCGTTGGCTGCCGGCAACACGGTCAGCCCGTCAGGTAACGTCCGCATCGGCGACCTCATGCCGATGGTGCCGGTCAACTCCGTTGTCGGCGATTTCAAGGGCCTGAACAACATTCCCATCCGCTCGCATGGAACTCAGACGATCTTCATACGCGACGTCGGATCGGTCGAAGACGGCGCCGACATCCAGACCGGCTACGCGCTCGTCAATGGACGCCGCACGGTCTACATCCCCGTAACCAAACGGCGGATGCCTCGACGCTCGCGGTCGTCCAGGCCGTCAAAGCCAACTTGCCACGCTTCCAATCCGTGCTGCCCGATGACGTTGAGGTCAGTTACCAGTTCGACCAGTCGCCTTACGTGACGCGCGCCATCCAGGGCCTGTTCGTCGAAGGCGCTCTCGGCGCGGTGCTCACGGGCCTCATGGTGCTGCTGTTTCTGCGGGATTGGCGCAGTTCGCTCGTCGTGGTCTTGAACATTCCGCTCGCGATCCTCGCGTCGGTGACGGCGCTCTGGGTATCGGGTCAGACCATCAACATCATGACCTTGGGCGGGTTGGCGTTGGCCGTCGGCATCCTGGTCGACGAGGCGACAGTCACCATCGAGAACATCCACACCCGTCTTGCCGACGGCCGCAGCCTTGCCCGTGCCGCGAGCGAGGCCACCGCTGAGACGACGCTGCCGCGCTTCGTGGCCATGCTCTGCATTCTGGCGGTGTTCATTCCCGCCTTCTTCATGACCGGCGCTGCGCACAACCTGTTCGTACCGCTGGCCTTGGCGGTCGGCTTCTCGATGGTGGGGTCGTATCTGCTTTCCAGTACCTTTGTGCCGGTGCTGTCGGTCTGGATGCTGCGCAATCCGAGCACGCACACGAAGCCGCAAGAGACGTCTTTCGATCGGCTGCGGGCCAGGCTACGATCGGTTCGCGCGCGCCATCATGAAACGACGGCGCATCGTCGTGCTTTCCTATCTCATGATCAGCGGCGCAATCATTTTCCTGGTCGGCAGCTCCCTCGGCACCGAGATTTTTCCGAGCGTGGATACCGGCCAGCTCCAATTGCATCTCCGGGCTCCGGCGGGAACGCGCATCGAGCGCACCGAGCAGATCGCGCTGCAGACACTCGACGTGATCAAGCGCGAGGTCGGGCCGGATAACGTCGACATCAGCCTCGGCTTTGTCGGCACGCAGCCGCCCAATTACCCGATCAATACCATTTATCTCTGGAGCTCCGGCTCCGAGGAAGCGGTGCTGCAGGTGCAGCTCAAGCGCGGCACCAAGATCGGCATCGAGGATTTGAAGGAGCGGCTGCGTCAGAAATTGCCCCAGGAACTGCCGGGTGTACGTTTCTCATTCGAGCCAAGCGACATCGTCAGCCGGGTGATGAGTTTTGGGGCGCCGACACCGATCGAAGTGGCCGTGAGCGGGCCGAACCTCGCCGATAGCCGCCAATACGCGGATAAGCTGCGAGCGAAATTGGCACAGGTGCCGACGCTGCGAGACCTCGGGTTCGAGCAGGAACTCGATTACCCGACCGTAAAGGTCGACCGTGGACCGCGAGCGAGCCGGCGTTCTGGGGGTGACGGCGGATGACGTGGCGAAATCGGTTGTCGCGGGCACGTCATCCAGCCGCTACACCTCCGCGAATTATTGGGCCGATCCCAAGAGCGGCATTGGTTATCAGGTGCAGGTCGAGATCCCCGAGCACCAGATGAATTCCCTGGAGGAGGTAAAGAACCTCCCGATCGCTCGCCGGTCGGGCGGACAGATCGACCTCCGCAACGTGGCCGGCGTCACCGACGGCACGGCGCTCGGCGAATATGACCGCTACAACATGCAGCGCATGCTGACACTCAGCGCCAACATCTCCGGCGAGGATCTGGGACGCGCGGCAGCCCGCGTGCAGCAGGCGATCAGCGATACGGGAAAGCCGCCCGATCGGGTGAACGTGACCGTGCGCGGGCAAGTCCAGCCGATGGCGGAGATGTTCGGAGGCTTGCGTCTGGGGCTCTTGATGGCGGTGGGTGTCATCCTTCTGCTGCTGGCCGCCAATTTCCAATCGTTCCGGCTTTCCCTGGCGGTGGGGTTGACGATTCCCGCCGTCATCGCCGGCGTCGTACTCATGCTTTGGCTCACCCGGACCACGCTCAACATTCAATCCTTCATGGGCGCGATCATGGCGATCGGCGTGGCCGTGGCAAACGCCATCCTGCTCGTGACTTTCGCTGAGCGCAGCCGGGTCGACGGCCGCGAACCATGGGAGGCAGCAATAGAAGGCGCGCGGAGCCGTCTGCGTCCGATCCTGATGACCAGTTTCGCGATGCTGGCCGGGATGGTGCCGATGGCGTTGGGCCTCGGCGAAGGCGGAGAGCAAAGCGCGCCGCTTGGGCGCGCGGTGATCGGCGGGCTTCTCGGCGCGACGTGCGCCACGCTCATCATTCTGCCGGCGATCCTGGCCACGCTGCAGTCGCGGCATGCCCCGATTTCCGCGTCGCTCGATCCTGACGACCCGCATAGCCGCTATTTCGAGTCGGAGCCGCGGCTCGGGTCGGTGTCGGATCGTGGCGACGGATTCACTGAGCACCATGCTCGGGCGGCGGAATAAGCGGAACAGCCAGAACGGAATTTAAAGGCGGAACACCATGAATTTCACGAGTCGAACGGGCATCAAGGTCTTGGCAGTTGTGGTCGGCGTCAGCACGGCAGGCATCGTTGCCGATTGGCGTCTGGCGGCATCGCCGTCGCCCTCGCTGGAGTCCATGGAAGCCGGATAACCTGCCGCGGGTCGAAGTTGTGCGTCCGCGCCGCGCCACGGTGGCCCAGCGTCTCCAGACCAACGCCACGCTCGAAGCCTTTGAGGAAACAGATCTCTTCGCCAAGGTCTCCGGATATCTGTCGGATGTTCGCGTCGATATCGGCGATCACGTGAAGGCGGGCCAAGTGCTCGCGGTGATCGACGTTCCCGAAATGAAGCAGGAGCTTGCCGAAGCCAAGGCCCAGCTCGAATCAAAGCGAAGCTCGCTAGAGAGCGCGCGCCGCCAACTGGACCACAACAAGGCGGACGTAGCGCTTCAGAACGCCTTGGCAAAAGACCGGGAGCAGTTGGGCGAGGGACGGCAGTTCATCAGCGACCGGACACTCGATCAGGTGCACGCCAATGCGGATATCGCCAAGGCTGATCTCGGTGTTGCGGAGGCGAACCGCGACCTCGCGGCCAACCAGGTCGACGTCGCGGCCGCAACCGTGGAGAAGATCAAGACTCTGCTCGCCTATACGCAGATCGTTGCGCCTTTCGACGGCGTGGTAGCGCGCCGCCAGGTGAACCGGGGCGATTTGGTCCAGGCCGCAACTGCCACTCGGACGACGCCGTCGGCAGGGTCACTTTTCACGGTGCAGCGGATCGACACGATCCGGGTGTTTTGCGACGTTCCGGAGAACGAAGTACCTCACCTTCACGTCGGCGATCCCGCGATCGTCAAGCCGTCTGGCTTCGATGGTGAGCCGTTCCTCGGGAAGGTAACCCGCTTCTCGCTGCGTCTCGATCCCGAGACCCGTAATATGCGTACCGAGATCGACCTGCCCAATCCCAATGAACGGCTTTATCCGGGCACGTATGCGCAGGTTTCACTCGAAATGAACCGGCGCGCCAATGCTCTTACAGTACCCGCCGCGGCTGTAGGTTCGGATGGCGACGGCAACTTCGTGTACACCATCACTGACAATCGGATCACACGCCTCGCCATAAAGACTGGTCTCACCGATAACGGTCGCACCGAGGTGACCGCGGGCCTATCGGAGGAAAACCCAGTGGTGGCAAGCAGCAAGGGCGCGCCGCCATTGAGAACGGCGGTTCAGCCGCAGATGGTCCGCGAGAATTCCTAGCGTCACGAAGCTAAGCCGCTCCCGTTCGACCCCAAGGACATTAAGGCATATCCGAGAGGGTGCTGGTGAGCCATTACGAGAACAACTACGTCGGCGCTGTAAAGCGGCTCAACGCGATCGGAACGCAATTGGCGGAACTGGACTTCGCCAAGGCGCCCGTCTTCATGATCAACGGCTTGAAACGGGAAGAGCCAATCGCCACCAACTCGATGATCCTGCACGAAGCGTATTTCCAAGGTCTCGGCGGCGGCGCCGCGCCGAAGGGGGCTCTGGCGGATGGGATCATGAAGGACTTTGGTAGCATCGACCGCTGGCGAACGGAATTCGCGGCGATGGGCAAAACCGAAGATGGTGGGTCAGGCTGGGTAATCCTCGCCTATTCGCCGCGGGACAAGCGGCTGGTCAACCAATGGGCGTCCGATCATACGACGACCTTGGCGGGGGGCTGTGCTTGTCCTCGACACGTACGAGCACGCCTATCATATGGATTACGGCACCAAGGCCGCCTCCTATGTCGACGTCTACATGGAGGCGATCCGGTGGGAGAATGCAGCGAAGCTCTATGAGGGCTACAGTCGCGAACGGTGATTTTCAGCGAGGGCGCGAAACATGGAAGGCATGTCAGTCATGATGCGTTTGAAGACCGCCCGCGTGTGGCGCGCCCTGCTTGCTGGAGCGGTAGTCGTGGGCATGGCTTCCGTGCCGGCGCTCGCGGCACCTCCGGCATCCTTGGACCAGCTCTTCGCGCTGGAGCGCGATGTGCCGCTCGGGCCGAAGATCGACCGCTTCGATTATCAAAGCCTCGACCCCGGCACCGGTCGTTTGTTCATCTCCGGCATGAGCATCGGCAAATTACTGGTGTTCGACACCAGCACTAACAAGCTGCTCACGGAGCTGGACGGGTATCCCCAGGTCACCGGCGTGCTTGCCGTTCCGGAGCTGCATAAGGTCTATGCCAGTGTGCCGGGCAAAGGCGTCGGTGCCCTCGTATCCGCGGCGTCGGGTATGGCCGGCATCGGCAGCGGCGGTGGTCAAGTCGTCATCCTCGACAGTCGCACGTTGCACGAAATTGCGCGAGTTCCCGGTGGGGTGTTTCCAAATGGGATCACCTTCGACCCGGACGACCGTACGATCTTTGTCACCGATGAGTTCGGCAACGGCGTGACCATCATCGACGGCGAAGCGGATCGAAGCACCGGCCGGGTCGAACTGGGCGGGCTGATCGGCAATGTGCAATATGACCCGATCACAAAGCGGGTCTATGCGGCCGTAAAAAACACCAATGAGCTTGTCGCAATCGATCCCAAATCGCACGCGGTCGTAGCGCGCTATCGGCTGAATGGCGGCAGGCATCCGCATGGAGTAGCGATCCCGCCCGGATCGGCACTAGCGTTCGTCGCCTGCGACGAGGACGATCGGCTATTGGTCGTAGCGCTAGACACGGGACGTGTTCTCAACAGCCTGCCGATCGCGCACAGACCTGACGTACTCGCGATCGATCCTGCCCTGCGCCGTCTCTACATTGCCTCCAAAATCAGGCGCTCTATCGGTGCTCGACATCAAGGATGCGGCCTCGCCCGCGGTGATTGCTACGTTTCCATACGCCGAAAATGCGCACTCGGTCAGCGTTGATCCGAATTCGCACCGGGTAGTTCTGCCGCTCCGCAATGTTGACGGACGCGCCGTATTACGGATTTTGCGGCCAAAGACGTAGCCGTGGCAGCAAGAACGCGGGGCAGCAATCCACATGCCATGATGATGTGCTTGAAGAGGCGATGTCGCGTTAACCGCCGAGTAGCACGAGGCAGGATAGAGGCTGCCCCGTGCCCTTGGTATCGATCAGCAGCTATTTCGTTTCGCCGTAGGTCATTTGATCAAACAGCGTCACGCTGTCGGCTTTTGTCCATAGCCCTACCTTCCCGGCATCGGTGAAAGTGGAATCCTCGACCTCAAATAATTGTTTGCCGTTGAAAGACGCTCTGAAGCGGCGTGGCTTTGAAATCAATGCGCAGACTATGCCAGGTGTTAGCGGGGACCGGAACGGAAACCCCGTAACCGCCTTTCCGGCCAACAATGTCAAGCGCACTGCGGACGCCGTTCACGGTCTTATAGAGAACAAAATTATCCTCAAGCGCGTTGGCGCGGACCACGTAATAATTGTTCGCATCTTTTGCGCGCCAAACAAGGCCGGCTGCGCGGTCTTGGGAGCCCGGCGATAGCCTTGAACTTCACCTCAATGAAGCCGTCCTTGATGCTGGTGTCATTCTTCAAAAGCAGCGGGAAAGTAGCTCGGCCGGATTGCTTAAGTACCTTCAATTTTAACGGTGCCGTTTCATCGCTTTCGACTTTCCATTTCGGATTTCCCCTCCCGGTGAGGGTAGCCGTCCAACCTTCGGGCGTGACGCCTATCTCGTTGCTCTCGAAACTGACCATGTTGTCCGACATGTCGTTTTACCTCCGGTGGGAACAGCGTCGCTGCGATGGCGGTCCTGTGGACGTGTTGATGAAGCGCTTGCCTAGGCTTCTCTGAGATCAAGGATTCCCTTGTGCACGGGAGAAAACACGTAGAGCCGATCCGGCTCGATCAGCGCTGTCGTCGTCGCGCCGACAGCCGTCATGAACTGAGTGCTGGTGCCTGTGTGCGGATCGATGGACTGAATCAGTCCCGGATCGCCAATGGCGACATGGACCAGTCCGCTGTTGGGATTGAAGAAGGTCGCGTCCGGCCCGCCGGCAAGGGACCACTCGCGCCGCATCTCGCCGGACCCGACGTTGACTTCGACAAGCAGCCCACCGTCGCATGCCACGTATAGAAGGTTTTTCTGACGGTCGATGTCCATCCCGTGGGCGCCGTAGGACGGAAGCGGCCAGTGCTGCACCGCGTTCAGTTCTGGAAGTCGAGCAACCAGCACCATGGAAGGGTCGCGGATGGCCAGGAACACCCGCTCGTCCTTCGCATCGATCACGCACCAGCGCGGTCGGCCGGGAAGGTCAATGGACCATCGCCGATCCCCCTCTAATCCGAGAACCTGGAGCTGGGGCGTGTGGGTATCGTCCCCGATGCAGGCGACGACTGCGACCTGCAAAGATGAAACGATGGCGACGCCGTTCGGTCGCGGTCCGGTCTTCAGGACTAGCCGCGTTTCCAGGGTGCGCGCAGCGACCCAAGCCACACTGGCACCGCCACGGTTGGTGACCAGGACGCTACCTTTGTCCGCCACGACGCCAGCCGCTTCGGGAAAGCCGCGCAAGGTCGCAACATGCTGGCTGGTGTCAGCATCAACCACCTCAAGGCTGTCCCGAGCCGTGTGCGCAATGAAAACGCGCCGGGTCTCGGGCTCAAAAGCTCCATGGTCAAATGCTGTGCCCGTTGAATCAGGTATCTCGATCGTGCCTGCTACCGTCAGCGCCATAACGACGTCCCAAGAGGTTAGAGGGAAATGCAATTCGCAAGCCGGTCGCTCTTCGCCTTACTCCATGCGCGGAGCCGACACGCTTTGATCCAAAGAGAGCGACCGCACCGCCTCATTCAAACAGCTTCACCGGCCCCTTGATCGCTTTCCATGCGAAATGCCCCCCTGTCATGTAGCGGGCGTCAAACCCGGCCTTGCGCAGCGTTGACGCCGTCTCGCATCCGATGTGGAAGCCATAAACACAGAATGTGACGACGGGCACGGTCTTTGATAGGGTACCAATCCAGTCATCCAGACGTTCCGGATCGCGCCAGACGGCTCCTTCCATGATGTCTTGCGCTTTCGTGGTGTAGTGCTTCGGGCGGGTATCGATGATCTGAACCGGCGCTCCCGACTTCAGCATCCCCCTGACTTCTTCGGCTGAAATCGAAGGTATGTCTGCAAACTGTTTTTGTTCGAGAGGGCGAGGTGGGGCGACCTTGATCGCATCCTCGTATCGCAGCTTAACCGCAGACCAGTCGATGTTGCGCATGAAGGCGGCGATGTAGGCACCAGCGTTGGCTCCAAATTCCAGGTGATACGCGTGCTCGTACATATCGAGGGCAAGCACAGGCACTCCCCCCGCGATGCACTGATCCTGCTCCGACGCGATCTGGTTGATGAGCCGCCCGTCACGCGGAACATAAGTGAGCAACACCCAGCCAGAACCGCCGGTCATGCCATTCGCAATCCCGACAAACTCCCGACGCCAGCGATCGACCGAGCCGAAGTCCTTCACGATAGCGCTCGCGACCGCATCCGGCAGAATGCGCCCATCGCCGCCCAGGCTTGCAAAATACAATTCGTGCAGAAGCGTTGAATTGAGCGCCGCAGTCTCGTCGCGCTTCAGGCGAGCAAGCGATTGGTCGGAAGTATTGCCGAAATCGAACTGCTCGATTTCCTCCGAGATGACGTTCAAGCGATTTAATGCGGCGCCATAGTTGTTCTCATAATGGCTCTCAATAAGGCGCGGAGAAATACCGTTCAACGTCCAGGGACGGCAGAAAAGGGGAGCAAGGGCGTAGCGCATTGGATTCCTCCCAGTGATTAAGAACGGCTTGGATATTCTCGACAGATAGCGAGATCGTGATGTGTCGTAGGAAGGCAGGTGTAACCTTCGGGAAATTGCGTGTCATCGGCGCGACGCTATGGACGGATTACAGCCTCTTCGGCAAATCCTTGCGCCTGCCCGCAATGCGGACGGCGTCCGAAACCATGCAGGACCATCGCCGCATCAAGTGGGAACGGAATCCTGGAAGCGGTTCCGGCCGCAGGAGGCCCGCATGCTGCATCTGCGCTCGCACGCTTACGTCGAGGGGGAGCTCGCAAGGCCGCACGATGGCCCGACCGTGGTCCTGACGCATCACGCTGCCGTCGTCGAGGGTATCGAGCCGCAATTGCGCGGCCGCTTGATCGCGGCCGCCTACGCGTCCGACCTGGGTTCGATGATCGATCGTTATCAACCCGACTATTGGATTTCCGGACACACGCACTTTCCCATGGATTTTCGCCGCGGCCGCACCCGCTTGATCTCAAATCCTTGCGGATACGGCGACGAGGTTAGTTCGTTCAATCCTGCCTTTATCATCGAGGTCGAGGCATGAGCAAAGCCGGAAAGGTCTTGAGCTTGAAGTCGATCCGGAGAGCTACGTGCCGTCAAGCGCAAGCGGCGCACTCTGATTTTGGCGCTGGATCTTGAAGACTGGGTCAAGCGTCTGCCCGCCGTCACACCGGCGAACGAAATTTCTGAGCCGGACATCCTCGATCCCACATGAGAAGCTTGTCCCGGGCGTACGCTGGCGTTCGCTGGCGTTTATTCGACGCTTAGTCGACGTCTATTTTCGCTGGCGCGGCGCGGAGCCGCTAACACTCTGATTTAGCTGGCGCTCCCTAGGGGAATTGAACCCCTGTTTCAGCCTTGAGAGGGCTGACCAACCAAAATCGCCGGTAGTAGGGAAGCCGCGTGAAACGTGGTACGATGCGTGGTACGAATGTAAGTGGCCACTGCTAGAGCAAAGCAAATCGCTTATTTTGATGGTAGCGAGAGAGGGACTCGAACCCCCGACCCCAGGATTATGATTCCCGTGTTAGCCGCCTCGGCTTGGCCGATGGACGCTTTCGCTTTTGCAGCACGTCTGGGCGCAAGCAAATTTCCCTCGCCTTTACATGCGCTGTTACGATCGGGAGACGCGCTAGAGCTCCAAGCATTTGCCGCGATTTGGCGGAGCTCGCGTAGCGCTCCTCCGTCACGTTCTTGCCACCGTGCCCTAAAATATCTGCCCGCAATTCGGAAGAAACCTCCTCATCCTTCAGATCGGCCCCACCCACCTTCCGAAATGAGTGGAAAGCCTTCCGCTCGTCCTCCGCGTTCGGAACCGCTACGTTCTGGACCTTAATCCAGTCACCATAGAACACGTCGCCGAGTGGCGTTCTGTCGCTGGCTGCCCGGAGTTCGGGAAACAGCAGGCGATGCCCGAGCCGTTTGATCTCGGCATGATAGCGCAGGAAACCGAGACGTTGCACCTCTCCAATTAATGGAATGCGGCGCATGGATTGTGCGTTCTTCAGCGTCCTATGCTCGTTCGGCCGGATGAAGATGTAGGGTATGCCGTTCTCCTCAAGTACGTCCTCGACGTCGAGGCCGCAAATCTCTTCGCGCCGCGCCAGCGTATAGCGGGCCAGATAGGGTACGATCGAGGTCGCGTCGTGGTAGATCTCGGGCCCGGGCGTCATGCGGTCGTCCAAGCCCACGCAGCCAGTCCACGGCGGCTGCCTAAATATCGAAATCAGGTCTTCGGACGAGAATGGGTTGCGCTGATCGCGAGCACGCGTCGTCTGTTTTGCGCGTAGATTGGATACGCCGGTGAAATCCGGGATCTTGTTCCCTTGCGCTGCGATGTAGACGAGCACCTCCTGCAATTGTGATAGATGTCGATTGAGCGTTCCCGCGGCCCGGCCCTTTTTCTCCTTCGGCATCTTCTTCGCGCGTTCAAGCCATTCCGCAAGAGGCGTTTCCTTGTCATGCTGACCCTTGCCGTAGGAGCGCGGAAGCGCGAGGAGAAGCGACCGATACTCCGCAACTCGGCTCTGCGAGAGCGATCGCACCTGATCGTCCCCGATCATTTCGACGAACGTGGCCATGACCGATCTGACCTGCCGCTGGGTCTTCTCGTTCCACTCGCCCAGGGCCGCCTTCTCGTCGATCATCTTCTCGGTGAGCTTCGTGATCGAAGTCTTGTCCGTCGGAGGCCCCGGGGCGGCCTCTGGAGGGACGGGCGCAGGCGACGCGTCGGCCTGCCCCTCAACCGGTGCGCCTGACTCGTTGCGCCTCATCGGCGCTGCAGGCGCTGCTTCTTGCAGTCGCGGCGGTTCGTTTCGCTGCAGCAGATACTCAATCAGCGCATCGTCCTGACGGAAGTCGCCGACCCATCGACGATCGGTCGCGAGCAACGCCGCCGCCTGGCCGCGGTAATAGATCCGCTCGGCTTGGAGCAGGTCGCCTTCGCCCTGGGGAGCTCCGCATTCCGCCAGCAAAGCTTTCAGCCGCCGGCGCGGCGACGAGCCGTTGGAGGCACGCCGCAGCAAATCGAGTACCTGCGCGACCTCGTCGATTTCCGACTGCGCGAGGCCGTTTTCTGCCAGCATGCGGCGTTCGGCGTCGCCGACGATCGCGGAAGCGCCCTGCACCGCCTGAAGGCGCCGCGTCCATCCCATTACCCGGTCGCTGGACCGTCCTTCCTCGGCACTCAGGCCGTCGGCCGTCTCCATGACGGCCAAGCGATCCATTTTCGCCAGATGCTCGCGTGCGACTGCTTCCAGCATCGATCGCGTCTGTGCAGCCGACAGCATTTCTCGTCGCTCCTGTCTCAACACGCCATCACTCGCCACGGCGAGGTGAGCGGCGATGCTGCGTGCTCTCGAAAGGTCACGCGTCCTGAGGCTGAACGCAATCGGCACGCGCGCTCTCTCCCCGTCTTTATGAGGGAGCCGACGGCGCCACCAGTAGACGGCGCCGCGACGAAACACGTGTTGAACAGCACGCACGCGAGATCTCCTGTGCTACAGGCGCGTGCTACAGTTCCGAAGCGACACCCCAGCCGAAACTGAAGAGTCAATTCATTTCAATGGATTAGCTGGATGCTGGCTGGCGACGCAGTGCTGATCGCACCTGTCTCCATACAAATTCTCTGCTAACAGGGAATTTAACAGGGAATTTCACGATTTTAGCGCCCTAAAGGCGGATGCAGCCTCATAAAAGGACTGTATTGCAGTAGCTTACCAGTCATTTCCCTAGGCTGGTTAACAGGGAAAATTATTCTAAAATCAGCGAACTTTCCCGACCTAACAGGGAATTTTCAGCTCATCACAGCCGTCCGGCGCGGCCAACGCCCGGTGACCGCTTTGCGCCCCAACAGCGGACATCCGAAAACGCGACAGCCTGCGCCTCAAGGAGGATCACCTTGCTCGGGTGCCGCACGCGCCATGAGGACGCTGCCAATGGCGTGAACGACGC
Source organism: uncultured Alphaproteobacteria bacterium (assembly GCA_963738105.1). Lineage (GTDB taxonomy): Bacteria > Pseudomonadota > Alphaproteobacteria > Rhizobiales > Xanthobacteraceae > Bradyrhizobium. The sequence goes on from CAVTWC010000050.1 coordinate 22,943, forward strand.
CGAAACCCAGACGAATGAGGATCATCTGATGTGTTTCGCCCAGTCGTCTCACGTTCTTGTTCTTTCGCTTGTTCCGCATCTAACGAGCTATGGCATGGCGCAGGTAACTGCATCGAAATTGGACGCCGTGCTTGCTGGCATGGCCACTGCGGCGGCGTTCGCCCGGTTCGTTTACGGGAGCGGCGGGTTCGAAAGGCTGCGCCTGAGCAAGACTGGCTCCCAGAAGAATTGGGCGGCTTCGGACATCGCCTCGTGCCGGCAAATTCCGATTTCTTTGAGGTATTCGGCTTTGTGCCTGAGGTCGGCAAGAAGCTCCGCCCTGAAGCGGGCGCGTTGGTACCAGGTGACGAACAGCGCGAGGGGTGCCAAACCGCGCAGATGAAAATCCCTTGTGGGGAGAATAGTGTCAGAGATGCCCATTTGGGACTTCGCCTGGGGCGCATTCGCCGCCTCAGAAAATGCCGCGTGCGTCATCGCTGACTTCCTCCATCGAGCGGCAAAAGACGAACGAGATCGCGTGATGATCTCTTGACCTTGTCGTGGGCAGCTTCACCCCAATCGAGAACTTGATCGTCCTGTTTGGTCAATGCGATTTCTTGGTTGATGGCCGTTGTGAAGCCGGAATGCAAAGGGATCAGTCATGGAGTGCTGACGCCCGGCATCGGACCGGTCGGGCGGATCGACACCTTGGCCGGTGGCTGCTGCGCGAAAGCTGCGACTGCAATCAAAACGGCGCATGTGAGGGCGATGAAAAAGCCGAAACGCCATCGCCTCTCTGTCCGTTCGTCGCAAGGCCTCTCGAGCCGGCGCGCGCCCGTTGCTGTTCGCATCGTTGGTCTCCGAATGTCGTGACGGCGAGAGGATCCATCTTCTTCCCAACACCCGTGCTGAATATCGCGCCGATTGATGCGTCTGAAAACTACCTAGAAAGGTGGTGCGGTGTCCCTTATGTATGTTCGCGCAGGTCAGTGACCGCTGAGGTCGGTGAACTCTGCACACGCTTTGGGAATGACATGCATCCATCCACGGATCCCACCGATCCGCAAAATCAAAAAGTTTACGCACTCTGGGATCAGCTGGCCGAGTTCTCGGTCGGCGACAGCGACGCCGCGCTGACACATTTGCTGTCCGCGCTGCGTACCATGTTGTCGGCACGCAACTTGCTATGGGGTGTGGTCGTGCGCTTGCCTTCGCCGAAGAGGTCCGATCCCTTGCTCGGCTGGCGTCCGCGCCTCGTCCGGGTGCTGGACCCGATGCCGGCGGTGGCAGCTTCTGTGCAGAAGCAGTTCGATACGCTCTGGTCCGACAACGTCGACCTGTCTCAGATCCTTTCGATGTCGGGAGATGAGCCGTTCCGCGTCCGCCTGCTGTTCGAAGCGCTGCCGCCGGAATGGTTCGAGGGCGAGCACTATCGGCGGCACTATCTGGACGTCGGCTTCGCCGACAGCATTTCCGTGCGCATTGCGCTCAATGACGACGTGAGGATTCGCCTGTTCGTGTTTCGCGATGCGCAGGCACCGCGCTTCACGGCGCAGGACGGCCAGGATCACGTTCCAGGCGGCGACTGGATTGCACCCGGTTGAGATAACCGTAGATGTAGAGCTTCAGAAGGACTGCTGGATGATAGGAGGGCCGGCCCGTCTCCTTGGCGATCACACGCTCAAATCCCATTCCGTGCAGGTCGAGCGCCTCGACAAACACATCGATCACATGGACCGCGTTGCCCTCGTCTACCCAATCCTCCAGACATTCCGGCAAGAGCGTCAGCTGGGATCTGTCCGCGCCTTCAACGAAGCGTCCCATCCGTATCCCCCATCAGGAAACGGAGGAATCGTAACCAACTCGTGGCTTTTCACACAGCCAGGGTCAAAAGCGGCGGTCCGGCGCTCGCATACGGCAGGTCTGATCTACCCTTGATAGCGGACCTACCTACACTCACGACGCCAACTATCCGTGCGATCCGATCCCCAATAGAGTTCGCGCAATGATCGGGACGCCGCCCACGCCCATCTCGCGAGCGCCACTGCCGCCGCCGCTTCTATGCTGGCTCATCAATCGGTCCAATCCATCATGGGCAAGTTTGAGCCAATTCCAGCAAGCGAAATCTAACGAGATCCCAATCGCGCCGGTCAGGCGCTACCATTAAGCGCAACGGATCGCAGATGATCGGTAACTGCCCAGGTCGCCTTGTCCGGCTAGGGAGCGCTGAGCTCATGAATGAGTTGAGTTGGGGATCGGACGAGTGTTTCGAGAATGTTCCATCCACGCTTTCGCGCGGTGCCGATCAGGGTGCGGAGGGTGGCAAAGTTGTCAGCGCCCTGTGAGGTACGGAATCCGCCGGAGATCGTCTGGCGTAGTTTCATCATGCGCGCATCGCGCTCGGCCTCGTTGTTGGTGAACGGCACCGTCGGGTTGTGCAGGAAGAGTAGCACGGCCTCTTTATGCAGCCTGAGCCGCAGCAGGAGATTATGGCCGGTGCGTCGCCTGATCCGTCCGCGTTTGATGTCGCGGGGCAGCGCGGGCAATGCCTCGTGCCAGGCGATACCCTCGCGGACGATGCGATTATAAAGCCGCTCGGCGGCGGGGATCCTGATGGGCGGCAGCGCGCCCGTCTGCTCTGCCGGGCGTTCAGGGGCCAGATTGACTTCATGGCACAGGCAACGGAGCAATCCCCGCATGCGCCGGGCCCGTTTGGGTGAGACGCGGTAATGCACCAGCCCATCGGCCCCGGCAGTGCCGGCGACATGCAGCCATTGCGGCTTGCTGTCCACCCAAAATCCGGTCTCATCCAGATGCTTGACGGGTGCCTGGCGGATCTTCTCACACACCGCAGCCGCGAAATCCCGCGTCCGGCTGGCGGCGCGGACGATCATTTGCCCGATCGTGCCGGCCGAGATGGTCACGCCGAACAGATCGGTGAGAATTTGCCCGAGCCGATCTTCGGGCAGGAACTGTGCCGCCGACAGATAGGCCACCACTGCTGCCAGCCGGCCGCCATATTGCACTGGCGCACTTACCTCGGGCGGAAACGACCCTGCCGTGACCGCGCCGCAACCTGTGCATTTGCAACGATAAAGCTGATGTTCCTTGACGATCAGTAGTACGGGCGCGGGCAGATCGAACGTCTGACGGCTGGCGACAAGCTGCACCGGATGGTCCTCCAGCGCCGCCTGACAGTGCCCGCACCTAGCGGGGCGATGCACGATCGTATGATCGATCCATTCCGACCGCTTCAAGTGTCTGCCTGCATGGCCGGGCTGGCCGCCAGGCTTCTTCAGCCCGCCCTCACGCAGGCTCTGCGTCCGGCGTGGAGCCTTGCCGGGGCCATCGCTCGAAGGCGGTTTGCTGCTATTGGAGTTATCCAGCCCAAGCCGACGTTCCAGATCGGCTATACGCGCCGCCAGCACCGCGTTCTGCTGCTCCAACACCAGATTGCGCGTCTGCAACTTGCCAACAAGGGCAAGCAGTGCATGCACGGTCAACGAGGAGTTGGACGGCGTCATCCATACCTTGACTCACAAATGCATGTGATCCGTCAAGACATTCAACCAGTGACCTGGGCAGTTACGATGATCGAAGGAAGGCGAACAAGATTGCAGAATTTTGGAAGCGGGAGACCGCTACCGCTTTTCCCCACATTGCTCAAATCTGCGATATTTTCTGCGATTTTCCGCCTAAACGGTAAGTTTAAATCGGAGGAGACACAATGGCATGACGACGGAAGCCATCCTTCATGAGGACGGCAGAAGCTCGTGGAGAGCTCATGACCCGCAAGGTGCAGACCACTGCCCCACACCGGAAACGGTATGGGGTTTCGCCGTGCAAAGGAACTCAATCGGTCCAAGTTGCTCAATAAACGACTTCCAGCTTTGCAAGCGTCAGGTGATCCATCGTCCCTGTCTCCAGTAGCCGTTGCAGGTTTTCGAATTCCCAAATCGCGTCCGCTGGTCCCTGTGTGATCCGGCCCTCTATTGGATCTAAAAACAACTGTCGTGCCTTAAGCTCGAGCTGCACCCACATCACAACGACTCGCGCTTCTTACGCTTAACGGGCGCCGGTACAACATAGGGAGTCCTACCCGTTGGCGGCATAGGCGGGCTTGCAGATGAAGGCCGCCGCAGGGCCGTCGAGGGTTGGCGTCTCGATCATAGCGCGCGCTTGAAGGCGGGGTAAATACTCATCAGATCGTTTCGAGGGCATTTCTAAGACGCAGCAGATCCCAGGTTACGGACGACGACGGCAGCAAGAATCGTATGGTCGCAGCAAGTCCGAGCAAGCCAAATCTGAACAAGGTGGTCTACTCGGGTGAAACGCAACGGACCTGCCCCATGTTACAAATTCGATCTTGGCACAGCACGACAGACACTCCGCCGGTAATCGTCGTTAGTACCGGTGCCGCAGACCGCCCGAGGGTTCGAAGGACACTTAGCCAAGCCGGTTTTGCGATCACAGCGCTCGCATCGGTCGAGGACTATCTTCGATCACGCCCGACCGCCGCCTCCCATTGTATCGTCTGCGATCCGGCAGTAGAGGGGCTCGCTATCCAGACGGCTGCGGCTACTGTCGAATCAACCACAGCTATCATCTTCGTTACGTCAAACGCCGACCCACGCATGGCACTCCGTGCACTGAAGGGAGGCGCGGTCGACTACCTTATTGAACCCTTCAAGGGGCCTGAGCTAGAGCGGTTTTCGGTTGATGTAAATCGGAACAGTAAGGGGGTTCCCAAAAGCGCGCAAATCAGATTCGGGTTGCTTTGACAGCAACAGCGAGGTCGCGCGATGGCGAAGGGATACTCGAAGGACCTCAGGGCGCGGGCGGTCGCACTTGTCGAAGACGGCGAGAGCAGACGGGAGGCGGCGCGGGTGCTCGGTCTCGGCGCCTCGACCGCAATCCGCTGGATCGAGCGCTGGGCGACAACGGGCAGTGTAGCGGCATTGCCCGGCACGGGCCACAGTCGCTCGCCGCTCGAGGCGCATCGCCAGTGGCTGCTTGATCTGGTCGCAGCGGAGCCGGATTTGACGCTCGAAGAGATTCGCGCTCGGCTCAAGTCCGAGAGGCGGCTGAAAACCGGTACGACCTCGGTCTGGCGTTTCTACGAACGCCATGACATCACGTTCAAAAAAAACTCTGCACGCCGCCGAACAGGATCGTCCTGATGTCGCTGCAGCGCGTGCCGAACTGAAGCTCGAGCAATCCAGGCTTGACGCGCCGCGCCTCGTCTTCATCGACGAGACGGCGGTTACGACCAAGATGGTCCGGCACCGCGGCCGCTCACCACGTGGTGAGCGTCTCGTTGCGAGCGTGCCGCACGGCCACTGGAAGACGCTGACGCTCGTTGCCGCGCTACGCATTAATGGCCTGACAGCGCCTTATGTCATTGACGGCGCCATGGATGGGCCATCGTTCCTCGCTTATGTTGAGCAGATCCTCGCGCCGACGCTGCGCAAAGGCGATATCGTCTTCATGGATAACCTGCGCACCCACAAGATCGACGGCGTTCGCCATGCGGTCGAAGCGGTCGGCGCCAAAGTGCGCTATTTGCCGGCCTACTCGCCGGATCTCAATCCGATCGAAATGGCATTCTCGAAGCTGAAGACGGCGCTTCGCAAGGGTGCCGCTCGCACCGTGACAACGCTGATGAAGCTGATCGGCAAGCTCATCAAGACATTTGCACCCGAGCAATGCGCGAACTACTTTCGACATGCCGGATACGAGTAGTGACCCATATCAAGTGGAAACCGCTCTAGTTAGCGCAGTGCGACGTGGCTTCAACCAACTCAGCACGATGCGAGCTAAATTCTCGGAATTGGCGGAGCTCCAAACACGGCTTGCGTCCCTATCGATGCGGGAAAGAGAAGTCATGGCAGGGCTATCGGCCGGCCTACAAGCAAAGCAGATAGCAGGCGAGCTGCGTGTTTGCGTTCACACGGTACGAGTTCACGGTAGCCGAGCTGCGAAGAAGATGGGCGCCCGATCAATCGTCGAACTCGCGCGAATGTCGGACAGACTGGCGATCAATGCCAATAAACAGCCGATATCCGAGGAAGCTGAAGTGAGCTCGAGTTCTCCCCGAGAAGCTCCTCCTTGAGGATCGAATCCGCGGCTCACCATGGCGCGTCAAAGTCACGAAAGCAACGCCGGCGCTGCGATGAAAGACGAGAATTGCACGTTCATGGATGCTCGGGCTCGTGCTGCAGGATTGGCCGCTAACGACGCGCGAGGGTGTGGTCGAACGCTCCAATGTCCGGGGTGACCATTAGCGGCTGACGTTCAAGATCTCGGATATACTTGCGAAGATCGTCGAGCATCTCCGCTCGATCATGATCCGTCACGTAAGGCACGTGATAGGCCACGAAGGGGCGATAGACGGCGAGGCCGACATAGCCGAGCGTTCCTTGAAAGAAGTGACGCATCATCCCGGTCTCGAGCTCACCATGGATGCCCGCGGATCCGAACATGTGCGACCGCCCCCCGAGCGTCATGGCAGCAAAGCTTCGCTTGCCCTTAAGACCACCACGGTCATAAAGTCGCTTGCCCCCGTACATCGGTCCTGACAGGAAAATCCGCTCGATCCAGCCCTTCAGGATTGCAGGAACGCTGAACCAGTAGATCGGAAACGTGAATCCAAGCACATCCGCAGCGAGAACGTTCGCAACCTCGTCGCGGATCTCCTGCGAAAGCGAGCCCGTCTCGTAACCGTGCCGTTGTTCGAGGGCGTAGACCAGATAGTCCGAGCACTTTCTCGATCCAAAATCTCTTGCAGACAGCACGGGATTGAATCCCATCTGGTAGAGGTCGCTGACGGTCACCGTGGCACCCATATCGATGAACTCGTTGGCGATGACGTCGCGCATGGCGCTCACGAACGAGCGCGGTTCTGGGTGAGCGTGAACCAGGTGAATGCGCATCACAGCCTCAGGGTTGCCGTAACAGGCTGTACTTGCCGACAATACGACTGATCTTCTTCTTCGGACCCAGGAGCATGATGCCGAGATATTCGATCCGGTGCGTTTCAATCTCCTTCAATGAGCGCCTGAATTCGGCATAGTCATTGGTCTGCTGCCCTTGCACCGGGAACGCAATGACCTCTACTCCTGCCTCGATGCCCTTATGCCGAATCCGTGGAAGCTCATCCTTTTGCGCTCCGAGCACAGGAATGCCAATTGGAATGAGGCCCGGAAACTCCATGCCAGTGGCATCAACCAGCGCATCGCCAACCAAACCCGGATGGCGTGCGCCCAAGGTCAGCGCCATCACTGCGGCGGCATTAGCCGCCTTCCCCACGGCCAAACCACAATCAATCACCGCGACGCATCGTTGCGGCTCGCCGCTGTCGTTGACAACTGCAGGCAATTGCTCCAAAGGAACCTCGATATGCAAGTTACTTGTGTACGAGTAACATGCACACGATAGATCGTCAACCGGCCTTTGGTCAGGAGGAACGCTTTGGACCGCATTGAAGACTGCATCAGCTTTCTGCTGGGCAAAGCCCAACAGCGCATAACGCGCCGCGCCAAGGAGTTGCTCTCCGAGCATGAAGTTACACCAGCGCAGTATGCAGCTCTCTGTGTGCTCTGGGAGCAGGATGGCCAGACAGGCGCGGACCTGGGATTGCGCCTCGTCATCGACAGTGCAACCATGACAGGCGTTATCGATCGGCTGGAGCGCACGAAACTCGTTGAGCGCCGCCTCGACCAAAATGACCGCAGGATCTATCGGCTTTATCTGACCAAGCGAGGACGAGCGTTGCGCGGTCCTCTCGACCAAGCGATGGCGCGTCTCAACGACGAGGTCGCTGAGATTCTTGGCAGTGACAGCAGCCGGTTCTATCGGATGCTTCGCACAGTGGGATTATCGAAGTAGCACGCCGCAGGTTTCATCCTGCTTGCCGCGCCAGCTACAAGCGCCATTGCCATAGATGCAGCCAGACTGTCCGCCGAATAATCACCAGTGAAAGATCGCGCCTTTTCCTATTTCACAATCGAAGGCAGTATCCCGAAGTAATGTGTAGGTAGCGGCGTCCAGGACCATCGTGCGGGCTTCCACCTTGCCGTTCACATGCACCCTGAACGAAAGGGACTCCCTGACCGCCGACTTGTCGGGCCTCGCTGTAAAATGCGTTGTTGCAAAAGCGATCGTTCCGTCAGGCTGGATCATGTAGCCGTCAAAATGCATGCTCCCCTTAATCGGAGGTCCGACGGTGCTCGTGCCATGAACCTGACATGCGGAGAGGTCGAGCAACATACGAAACTCCTTGCCTTCCAACACCGCCCTGTTGAGAGCAGCATAGGCCGGGCTTTCGAGTTCGTTCGCGGTCGCTCGATGGAGCGAGCAGATTGATAGAACCACCAGAACGACGACACTCGCGAGGGATCTGTCCGACACATCAGGCTCCAAAACTTGCCGATATCTGATGCCGCCTCACCTCCGCGAGGCAAGCATCCGATCGCATTGGCGACTTAGGGCTCGTTGTCCGGGCCCAGCTTTCCTCGCACCGCCTCGTGATTGGCGATAACCTCGCGAACGACGAGGGCGTGGAACTTCCGGGCAAACTCCGGGTCAAGCCCACTCTGTACCGCAAGGAGCCGTAGCCGGCCAAGCTGCACCGCTTCCCGCTCGGGATCTCGCGCTTTTATTCCATATCTGGCCTTGAGCTCTCCGATCGCATGAGTACAGCGAAATCGCTCGGCCAATATATGCAACATCGCAGCATCCAAGTTGTCGATGCTATGGCGAAGCTCTGTTAACTCGCCCGCGGCGCGTCGACGGTCGTCTGTCATAGTAACCTTCCCTCCATTTCCACGAACCTCCAGGAATTTGGCTCCAACCGATTGCGGCGGATATGCTGGCTGCGAGAAACAACACTTCGCGCGCATGAGGCACCATCGGTCGCGATTGTCGATTTAATCATCCTCTCTTTTTTTAGCTGGCTAAGGAAGCGGACCTTGCAAGGAGCCGCGGCCTGCGGGCGCCCCAAGCTATTCGTTCAAATCCGTCAGCCTGCGACGCATGATCTTTCCGGTAGACGTCTTCGGAAGATCGCGAACGAACTGTACGGCGCGCGGGACTTTGTAAGCGGCGAGCTCGCGTCGGCAGAGTGTAATTATGCCATCAACATCCTCAGTCGCCCCAGGCCTCAGAACGACGTAAGCTTTGGCTACTTCACCTTTTAGCGGGTCGGGAACGCCAGCCACCGCAACCAATGCGACCCCAGGATGGGCGGCGATCACACGTTCGACCTCCGCGGGAAATATCTTGAAGCCGCTGCTGTTGATCATATCCTTCTTGCGATCGACGATGAAGATCGCGCCATCCTCATCCATGCTGGCCAGGTCGCCAGTGTGCAGCCAGCCATCACTCTCGATCGCTTCATGGGTTGCTTGAGCGTTGGCCCAATAGCCCTGCATCACGATGGGTCCGCGCATCATCAGCTCACCCACTTCGCCACGAGGCATGGTCTTTGCCGCGTCCTTCGCATCGGCGATACGGGCCTCGCAATAGGGCATCGCAACGCCGATAGAGCCGAGCTTCCGCTCGCCATAGAGAGGGAACGTGGTGCCAGCACCGGCAAGCTCAGTCATCCCCCATAGCTCTATCAGAGGGCAGCCGAAACGCTCCTCCACCTCCTGCATCTTCGCGGCGGGCATCGTCTGACCTCCAACCGTGCACCGCGTCAGGGAAGACAGTTGGTGCTTTTCGAGATGGGGTGAAGCCAGTATGTACATGTACATCGTCGGCACGCCCTCGAATATAGTCGCCTTGTGCCTCTCGATGCTCGCCAGGATCTCGGCCGCATCGAAGCGAGGGTGCATGACCAGCGTACAACCGCACAGCATTCCCGCCTGAAACACGACGTTCCCGTAAACGTGCGGACAAGGGAGCGCCGAGACGACGACATCGCGATCTGTCTTCAGATGCATTTGCGCTGTCATCGCGACGTTAGTCGCGACCGCGCGGTGCGATTGCATCGCGCCCTTTGGATGTCCGGTTGTACCGGACGTGTAGCCGATCGTACACGTCGCGTTAGGTGCGGCCTTGACGGGCTCGAAGCCGAACGGTCCGGCGAGAAGCGAGTCGAACGGTATCATATCTTCCGCCACGTCCGAACCAAAGACGACGTTGGTCAGGCCGGAGACGCCCGCTGCGACGACCGGTGCGACCATCTCCCGACTGCCGATCAGCACCTTTGCCGCGCAATCTCTCGTGACGTAGGCAACTTCGGGGGGCGTGAGCATTACGTTGATCGGATTGATGATCGCGCCCGCCTTGAGCGCACCGTAATAGCTTACGATCCACTCCCAGGAATTAGGAGAATAGAGTGTCACACGATCGCCCGGTTCCACGCCGAGCTTTACGAGGTTTTGAGCCAGAGCTCCCGAGAGCCGATCGAGTTCTCGAAAGCTAAACTTGCGCTCACCCGTCACCAGGGCGGTGCGATCGCCGAACTTTTTTGCCGCCAGGCCGGGAAACTCTGCGAGCGTTATCGTCATCGCCGAGCGTCCAGAGCAGACAGCCCGCCCTTTTGCAGAATGAATTCGGCGATCTCGTCGACGCCCTGGCCGCCTTTAAGATTGGAGAAAATGAACGGTCGCGCACCTCGCATCCGCCGAGCGTCTGCTTCCATGACCGCAAGATTTGCGCCGACCATCGGAGCCAGATCGATCTTGTTGATCACCAGCAAGTCGGATCTCATGATCCCCGGCCCTCCCTTGCGCGGAATCTTCTCACCCGCGGCGACGTCGATCACATAGACCATCAGGTCCGCGAGCTCTGGGCTGAAAGTAGCCGCCAGATTGTCGCCGCCCAATTCGACGAAGCAGAGCTCCGTGTCCGGGAACTTCAAATTCATGTCGTGGATCGCGGCCAAGTTCATCGAGGCGTCTTCTCGTATTGCCGTATGAGGACAACCACCCGTCTCCACGCCCATAATGCGCTCTGCCGCCAATGCCTGCGCACGAGTCAGAATGAGCTGATCTTCTTTGGTGTAGATATCGTTTGTTATCACGTAGATCTTGTAGAAATTACGCAGATGCTTGCACAGCGCCTCGACCAGCGCCGTCTTCCCGGAACCGACCGGACCGCCAATTCCGACGCGTAGCGGCCCGTTGGTTGCCGAAACTCCGGGCGCGCGGCGAGACCTACCCTCGTGTTCAATCGTCTTCATGACCGAAACAACCTCGTATACTGGAGCTCGTGCGCGATCGACGCGAGCTCAACCATCACGCCCGCTGAACCGAGATCATCGACCGTCTCACGGCTTGCGATTTCACTGCGCGACAGGATCGGCCGCTCGAGCGCCGCGATGGCAAGCTGACCATCGGTCTGACCGAGAGGCACCAATCGCACGCCCGCGCTCACCAGATTGGCGACATAGCTGTGCAGGAATGCCGGCAGCGCGATTTCAACGGTAATCCGCTCACGCGCCGCTCGCGCTCCGAGCAGGACAGCCAGCGCCGGCGGACATTTCGGGTCGGAGAACATGTCCAGAATCCGATCGGGCCAGACACTGCGAAGGGTCGTAAGGCACGCAGACGATTGCTGTGCGGATTCGAGCACGAATTCGGATGTGCCACGGGACGCAGCGGCGAGTTCTGCAAGCTGCGGAAGCTCTTCCTCGGTGCCGTCGGCCACGCATCGATAGGCTTCGCTGAAGAAGATGGCTTCGTTTCGGCCGGAGCCGTAGCAAAGGTCGGCCTCGAGCCAATCGATCAGGCTACGCCGATCGGAGACATAGCCGGCCTCCACAGCCCACTCCAGACCGTGCGAGTAGCTGTAGGCCCCGTTCGGGAACGACGGCGAGAGCCAGCTCTGCAGCCTCAGGAACGCCAACGCCGTATGTCCATAACTCTCGTCTGTCATCGCACCACCATGCCGGCAACGCGTCAGTACATGAAATAGCGCTGCGCCATCGGAACCACATCTACCGGCGGACAAGTGAGCAGCCGACCGTCGGCCCGCACCTCGTAGGTTTCGGGATCGACTTCCATATGGGGCAGCGCGTCGTTGAGAATCATGGAATGCTTGCCGATCGACCGCGTGTTCGAGACCGGCAGGAGTTGCTTGGCCAGGCCCAGCGGTTTCGTAGTTTCGAGCGAGGCCTGGCTGACGAAGGTCACGGAATTTCTGCCGGGAGAACGACCAAAGGCACCGAACATCGGCCGGTAATATTCCGGCTGAGGCGTCGGAATCGATGCATTGGGGTCGCCCATGATCGCGGCGACGATCATGCCTGATTTCAAGACCATGTCGGGCTTGATCCCGAAGAACGCCGGATCCCAGACGACGATGTCCGCGAGCTTTCCGACCTCGACCGAACCGACATAGCGTGACATTCCCTGCACGATGGCCGGATTGATCGTGTATTTCGCGATGTAGCGCCGAGCCCTGAAATTGTCGTTCTGCCCGGTCTCCTCCGGCAACCGCCCGAACTGCTTTTTCATCTTGTCGGCGGTCTGCCACGTCCGCGTGATCACCTCGCCGACGCGCCCCATCGCCTGGCTATCCGACGACACGATCGAGAACGCGCCGAGATCGTGCAAAATGTCCTCTGCGGCGATCGTCTCCTTTCGTATGCGGCTTTCCGCGAAGGCGACATCCTCCGGGATACGGCGATCCAGGTGGTGGGTCACCATCAGCATATCGAGCGCTTCGTCGAGCGTGTTCGCGGTGTAGGGACGCGTGGGATTTGTCGAGGCGGGAATGACGTTGCTCTCGCCGCAGACCTTGATGATGTCCGGCGCATGCCCGCCGCCGGCCCCTTCCGTATGGGCCGCATGGATCGTCCTGCCCTTGAATGCTGCGATCGTGCGCTCGACGAACCCGCCTTCGTTCAGGGAATCGGTGTGGATCATGACCTGCACGTCCATATCGTCGGCGACAGAGAGACAGCAGTCGATCGACGCGGGCGTTGCGCCCCAGTCTTCGTGCAGCTTCAGGCCACACGCCCCGGCCTCGATCTGCTCGACCAGGCCCGCGGGCAAGCTCGCATTGCCCTTGCCGAAAATGCCGAAGTTCATCGGGAACCCATCCAGCGCCTCGAGCATCCGATGGATGTGCCATGGCCCCGGCGTACAGGTCGTCGCCGTCGTCCCAGCGGCAGGTCCGGTGCCACCACCCATCATGGTCGTGACACCCGAGAAAAGTGCTTCGTCGATCTGCTGCGGGCAGATGAAATGAATGTGCGTATCCATTCCGCCGGCGGTGATGATCTTGCCCTCGCCCGCGATGATTTCCGTCCCGGGTCCAATGACGATGGACACACCCGGCTGAATGTCGGGGTTGCCCGCCTTGCCGATGGCGGCAATGAGCCCGTCCCTGATCGCGATATCGGCCTTGACGATTCCCCAGTGATCGAGGATCAGCGCGTTGGTAATGACCGTATCGACCGCCCCCTGCGCGCGCGTGAGCTGCGATTGTCCCATGCCGTCGCGAATGACCTTGCCGCCGCCGAACTTGACCTCCTCGCCATAGATCGTCAGGTCCCTCTCGGGCTCAATGAACAGGTCGGTGTCCGCCAAGCGCACCCTGTCGCCGACCGTAGGGCCGAACATCTGCGCATAGGCCGCGCGGCTCATCGTGTGGGACATGTCTTCCTCGCCTTATTCGTTGGTGCCGGACGCACCGGTCCCTGATTCCAGAGGTCCCATCACGCCGCCGCTGAAGCCGTAGATGCGCCGCGCTCCGGCAAACGGAACCAATGAGACCTCGCGCGACTGACCCGGCTCGAACCGCACGGCCGTCCCGGCCGGGATATCGAGGCGACATCCACGAGCAGCGGATCGATCGAACGCGAGTGCGGCGTTCACTTCGGCGAAGTGATAATGGCTGCCCACCTGGACCGGCCGGTCGCCGGTGTTGGCGACGGCAATCGATGGTCCGGCCCTGTCTCCGTTCAGGACGATATCGCCGTCGGCCGGAATGACCTCCCCGGGAATCATGCCACGCCTCCAAGCAGCAGCAGCCCGACAAGCCCGGCACAAACGCCCGCCGCGCGAAGCAAACTCCCTCTGGCCGCGTGTCCTCCACAAAACCCGATGACCATCCCGGTCAGGAGAAGAGCGGCGGTCGCCGTCGTGAAGCCGACCACATAGGGGACAAGCATCGAGGCCGCTTCAGTTCCGTGGGCGTGACCATGGAAGAACGCGAACAGGCCGACGGCCGCCGCGCCCAGCATGACGGGCATCCTGAATTCGAACGCAACGAACGCGCCCAGCGCCACCACCGAGAGGCTGATCGCCGCCTCCACAAAGCCCATCTGAAGTCCCGCGCATGCCGCGGCGAAGCCGCCCAGCATCGCGATCAGAAAGGTCAGCGGCCACACGGTTCTCGCAGATCCGCCCACAAGCGCGCTCCACGTTCCCACCAACGTGATCGCGACCAGATGATCGGCGCCGCTGAACGGATGGACGAGACCGGCGTCGAACGAACTGCCCGCACTCATAATGGGATGAGCGAAGGCCGGCGAGGCAAGCACGCTCAACGTGGCGGCACCAAACGGGACGATACGCATCATCGGCTCCTATCGGATCGGGTTGTGCACCGGGACAAGCTTGGTCCCGTCCGGAAACGTCGCCTCCACCTGGATCTCGCGGATCATTTCCGGGATGCCCTCCATGACCTGGTCGCGGCGCAGCAGCCGGCCGCCTTCGGACATCAGATCCGCGACCGATCGTCCGTCGCGAGCGCCTTCCATGATGGCATCCGAAATCAATGCGATGCTTTCGGGATAATTCAGCTTGACGCCTCGCACGAGCCGGCCGCGCGCAACGATCGCGGCGAGGGCTATCATCAGCTTGTCTCGTTCCCGTGGCGACAGATTCAAGATGCTTCTCCCACTTGGCCGGGCTGCTAACAGGACCACATCTTCGGCACGCCGAAGGGACCGGATCCGAGTTCATGGTTGAGTTGATCGAGGAAGCGGCGCAGACCTCGCCCGAGGTCCACGCTTGCAGTCGCGGCGACACGGACCACGATGATCGCGCCAACGATCGTGACGCCGCACGCGCATTCCATGGAAGCACCGATCTCGCGCAATCTTTCGAGCCGGGCCTCAAGACCCGGACCGAAATAGATCATTGTCGCGATCGCCTTCCAGTTCGAGAGCAGGGCCGACTTCCGAAGCTGCAGGAGCGACTGGTCTGACGCGTGAAAGCCATCTGCCCATACCAGACGACCGTCGACCCTCACGCGCCAACTGTCCAGGATATGTCCGGCAAGAACCTCTTCCCCGCTCTCGATGCGGCCAAGAACCAGCCACTCGAGGGCAATCAATTCGGTGCCCGAGCTCACATCGATCTCGGTCTGTCGCGCGATGCGCGCCTGGTTGAAGACGATCGTCTCTTGCGGAAGCCACGCAAGCCGAGCACTTCCCTCAGCCCTTAGCCGCGTCCGGATCCGGGCAGGCCGATCGAGCGCCCGATAGACCTTCTCCGCGGCCTGCGTGGTCACCGCGACCGACGCATTGCCCTGAGCGACCACTTCGATCCTGATCTCATCGCCGCCTGCGACACCACCCGAGGTATTGATCAGGACCGCCTCCTTGCGCCGACAATCGTCGACATTCGGGAAGGCAACGGCCATCGGAAATTTCTGATAGACGTCGATGATCTCGGTGCCGTTTGCGGCGCCGGAGAACACCACGCGAGCTTCCCCGACAGCGCGCTGCAGATCAAATTTTCCCGTGGCGCTCTGCCCTTCTCCCGGATGGCCGGGATGAGCCGCGGATGTCCCGCGAGAGCGCTCGTGAATTGCTTCAAACATCCGTCTCGGGGCTCATGATTGACCGTGTTTGTCTCGCATGTCGGCGAGGGAGAGGCCGGGCCCGGAACGGCAATGCCGGCCACGCCCGGACCTCGTGTCGCGGAACCGGGATCAGAAACCCGCAAGCCCCTGAGAGCTGTTGTACGGGATCTTGACGCTGCCGATCTCCTTCAGCGAACCGTCCTGCTGGGTGCTGTAACTGACCAGCTTCGAAGCGTTGCCGTAGATCTGATAGAGATAGGCGCCGTCCGGCGAGATCCAGCTATCGCTGGGACCGCTCGTCACGGTTCCGTTCAATCCCCTCGCGGTGCCGTCGCCGGGGACCTTCGGACACGCCGGATCGCACGCAATCTCCAGGCCGCTTCCATTGATCCGGTAGCTGCTGATATTGCTGTAGCCGAAGTTGGTCGCGTAGATCGTGCGATCATCGGGCGCAACGGCCAGCCAGCACAGCTCGGACGGCAGGCCCGCGCTGGTGTCGATCTTGACCAGCGGGCCGATCTTGATCGAGCCGTTCTTCTCGATGGTGCAGATGGAGCATCCGTCGCCGACGGCATAGCCGATCACGAACGTATTCGGGCGCTGGTGCAGGAACGCGATGTAGAACGGAGAACCGCCCTTCGCGTCGTAGAACCTGGCCGTGCCGAGCGAGCCGTCCTTTTGCAGGGCGAACGCGGCGAGGCCGTCCGGATCCGGCGCATTCGACGCGATCGAGTGCAACGCGCCGCCGGCGCGCTGGACCCAGAGAATCGGCGAGCCGTCGGGATACAGGCCGGTGAGCGCGATCGGTTCATCGAAAGTGGTGCCGACGAGCACCAGCTCCTCGTTGGGAGAGACCACGACCATGGTGGAGACACGGTTGCGCTTGCTGTACGTGTTCACCGAGTATCGCTCGGGCCGCGTCTTGAGCATGCCTTCGGCATCGACTGACATCAGCCGAAGATGATCCGGTCCGAACGAGTGCAGCACGAAGAGGGTGCGGGTCGACGGAGCGAAAGCCAGCGATTTGGCCGTGCCGCTCCTGCCATCGACCGGGTTGCCGGTCGACTTCACGTCGAGCAGCGTCAGACGACCGTCGCTATCCAGGCGGAAGCTCGAAACGGAGTTGTCTCCGCCATTGGTCGCAAACATGAAGCGCCGATCGGATGTAATGATGACGCTTCCCGCGCCCTCAAAGGAGTTGGGCGCGCTGTCCTGGCCGCTGATCGGCTTGAATTCACCGGAGCCGGCGCCGCCCGTCTTGATACGCGCGACCTCGGCCAGCTTGCCGTCCGCCTGCCGCGTGTAGTGAATAATGGCGTTCTCGATCTCGTTGGTCTGGATATAGAGATGGCCAGTCTGCCCTTTCGACATTCCCATCTCGCTCGCCGTCGCTTCTTTAGCCATCTCTCGCTCCTTTGATGATTGGCTTTGGTAAATCGAATGACTTTCGGTGACCTGCACCATCGTATGGCTTCAGCAGAGGGTATCCATCGACGTAAACCCAGTCGGATGCCCGCACGGGCACATGGCACGCCTGGCATTGGGCCTTGTAATTCGTGGTCGTCGTTTTTGAGCGATCGCCCGCGTCGAACCAGGACCATCCCCAGCCGTCGCCCCACAGCGGGTTCCCCGGGTGACTGTTCGCCGCGTCCTTCACCATGACGAACCACCCCTTCAAAGCATCGGCGTGGCTGACGGTGCCGGTCGTCATTTCAGAGGTCGTAGCCTTGAACACCTCCTTGACCAGCACCGCACCGTCCGGGAAGCGCTTGTCCCTCCGATAGGCGCCGATCACTCCAGGCGAGGCGTACACGACGTGAAGCTCCTTCGAGCCGCGATTGTCGTCTGCCGCAATCGCCCAGCTTCCGAGGATTTGGTAGGTCGTACGATAGTCATCTGGCACGTGCAGATGCCCGTCGCGGTCGGCGACACTCGCACCGGTCGAAACACCATCCGCCGCGTTCGCCCGCAGCTGTGACTGCCTGACCACGGCCGCGATCCCAAGGGTCGCGAGGAAGGCGATACAGGCGGCTTTGAGGATCTTCATGCCGATCTTCCGTCCATTACGCGGTCACCGCGCGTCCTTGTTGTCCAGCAGCGGATAGAACTGGGTCCAGACCTCATCCTTCTTGGCATTGGCGATATGGCAGTAGGCGCACTCGTCCTTCGACTTCACCTTGGCCATCGGCGCCTTCGGTTCGTGGTGGTTGAAGTTGAAATAGCCCCACCCGTTGGTGTCGGCGAAGCGCTTCGAGTCCTTGACGGTCACGTCGGCGCCGTTCCACTTGCCCGGGAAGTAGCCACGTCCCGACGCTTCCGTTCGCGAGCCGTCGGCATTCTCCTGCGGCAATGTCAGCTGCAGCTCCTTGAACAGGATCGTTCCCTCTGGGAATTCGCCGGTCTTCTTGTAGATCGCATACGAGCCCGGCTCGATATAGACGTTGTGGAATTCCGGGAAGTTCGCCTGTCCGCCGTTGAGGGCATTTGGCGTCAGCGGCGAGCCGACATAAACCCACTCGTGGAAATTCTTCGGCAGGAGCAACTGCCCGTCCGCGGTATATTCCGGCAGATAGCGCGTATTGCTCTGGGCATTGCCATCCTTGAGCGATCCGAAGAACAGGGCCGTTGCGACCGCGCTGCCTACGATGACCGCCGCTGCTGCCTGGACTTTCACGCGCATTGTCTTCTCCCGCGACTGCGGCCGAACGCGCGAGGCGCCGGCACGATTGACATGTCGAACGATGACTTAGCCGGTCGCGGAAGATCTTGCGCGCTGAGGATTGCCTCCGCTTGGGCTATCTTGATGCATTCCGTGCCGACCTTGCGATCGGCGAAGAGGTTCACGCTTCGAAAACATGGCACGGCCCAATTGGCGCGGCGACCGCGGCGCGGACGGTCATGGAAACGACCGGGAGGGTGCAAGGTCAGTGGGTGGGGTTTGAAAGCGGTGCCGTTCTCAGGTGCCGCATCACCTGAGAACGTTCGCGACGCAGGGAGGACGGCTTCGTCCTCAAAATGGCTTGCCAATGACCTGGAGACCGATAGGAAGTCTCGTCAGGCGCGAAGTCGCCGGACATTGATACTGCGGGTGGGTTGACCGATAGATCACGTAGATCGTTCGTCATACCTGCAGGGGACGCTCGCGGCAGATCCGGTAATTGTCCTGCCAGGGACGAAGCCGCTCGAAAGCCGCGCTCGCGGCCAGCACGGCGAAGTCGGCGTTTCGCCGACCTATGATTTGCATCCCGACCGGAAGACCGTCGGACAAACCTGCCGGAATCGAGGCTGCCGGATGGCCGGTGAAGTTGACGAAGTAGGTCAGGCACCATCCGATGAGAGGATCTACGTCGATACCATTGATCGACTTCGGTCCAGCCGTGTTGCCGTCGCTGGCGTTGTCGACCGGCGGGCACGCTAAAGTCGGCGTGACCAACAGATCGAATCTTTCAAGGACGTTCTGGAAGGCATCGTAGATCTCCGACCGGACGGCCTGATCGCGGAAGAAATCGAGCCCCGACATGCGATTGGTCTTCTCGACCCAATCCATGTATTCAGGTGGAAAGTCGTCGCGATGCTCGCCGAACAAATCGATGCCGTCACGCTTCATGTTCTCGATCGCTTGCAGGTTCAGAAGCATGTAGAGACGCGACCAGACGTCGCTCAGCTCCCGTTGCGAGCGGACGATGCCGAGCTTCACTTCCTCCACGTGAGCGCCAGCTTCCTCGAACGCCTGCACCGCGCGGCGGACCGTCGCCGCGACTTTTTCGTCGACCGGAAAGACGTCCAGATTCGGACTATAGGCAATCTTGAGGCCACGGATTGAACGGCGGGTCGCCGCGGTGAAGTCGACGGGCGGCTCGATCAGGCTGAAGGGATCTCGCGGATCAGGGCCGGCAAGTACGTTCAACGCGATTGCGGCATCTTCGACCGTCCGCGTGATGGGCCCTTCGAACAGGAACGGAGAGTCGGCCACGCCGAACGCGTTGGGACGCACGAGGAACGGCACGCGTCCGAACGACGCCTTGTAGCCATACACTCCACACCACGCGGCGGGGACTCGTATCGAACCGCCGGCATCCGTACCTTCCGCAATGGGTAGCAGTCCATCGGCTACCGCCGCGGCGCTTCCTCCGGACGAGCCGCCTGTGTTCTTGGCAAGATTGAAGGGGTTGCGCGTGGGACCAAACAGGTAATTGTCGCAGGTGCCTCGAAATCCCATGAGAGGGCTGTTCGTCTTGCCGAGGAACACAGCTCCACCACGCTTCTCCATGCGTTCGCAGAACACGCAGTAACCGTTCACGACGTGGTGTTTGAGCGCCCGGATGCCGCCCAGGCTCGCAGGCCAACCCGGCTTGAAGTCGAACAGATCCTTGAGCGCCGACGGGATGCCGTGCAGTGGCCCCCACGGCTTGCCGGCGACCAATGCGCGCTCGGCTTCTTTCGCCCTCGTGCGAGCGCCTTCGAAATCGAGATAAACCAGCGCATTCAGGCTCGGGTTGCGCGCTTCGATCCGCTTGATGAATGCATCGATCACTTCAACCGGCGACAGATCACGTCGCCGGATGCGAGCTGCCAGTTCGTGCGCGGCGAGGTAAGCGAGTTCGTCGGAATGCAAGGCTTGGCTCAAGCTCGACATCGTTTTCTCCTTTTGAACCACTTCAGGACGAGCCGCATCTGACATTGAAATTGTTCTTGCCTGCGCAGCCGGGATTGCTTCGTCTTTCGCAATCTTGATGCATTCACCGCGACCGCCATCGACAAAACATGGATGAGGGTACATGTGCGCCTACGTGGGCTGCTAAGCCGACGCGCGCTAGGACATCCTGCGCGTCACTACACGAGGGTACGCTTCCATGGACCGACCTCCCGTTTCTCGCGGCTTCAAATCCAAGCGCCAGGTACCCGACGACGCCCGGCTGCCGCCGGGGCAGTATCTGACGACCGACTTCCCGGTGCTGTCGGCCGGCCCCACGCCAGATATTCGCGTCGCCGGCTGGAAGATTGCACTTCAACTCGGCGGGGCGTTGCTGGGGAAATGGACATGGGACGAATTCGAGACACTGCCCCAGACCACGATCACGGTTGACATTCACTGCGTCACCAAATGGACGAAGCTCAGCACGGTTTGGCAGGGCGTTAGCTTCGACGATCTCCTCAACGTTGCCGGGTTGAGCGAGCCGCCGGACGCCTACGTTATGGCGCATTGCGACGGCGGATACACGACGAACCTCCCGGTGGCTGACCTGGTCGCGGGAAAGGCGATGATCGCGACCCGCTATGAGGGGCTACCGCTCGCCCCGGCGCACGGCGGCCCCGCGCGGCTTCTGGTGCCGCATCTTTACTTCTGGAAGAGCGCAAAGTGGCTGCGAAGGCTCCGCTTCATGCCCAAGGACGAGGCCGGGTTCTGGGAATCGCGTGGTTATCACAACTATGGCGACCCCTGGCGGGAGCAACGTTATGACGGCGACTGATGCGCCACTGCTGCAGCAGCCCAGGATCGAGTGGCAGATCGGTCGCGTGCAGGCCATTGTAGCCGAAACAAGCCGGGTGAAGAGCATCATCCTGCAGCCGGCCAACTGGTCCGGGCACTGGCCCGGCCAGCACGTCGACATCCGTCTCACGGCCGATGATGGCTATCAGGCCGAACGAGGTTACTCGATCGCATCGCCTCCGGAAGAACGACTGCTCACTCTCACCGTGGAACGGGTCGAGGACGGTGAGGTTTCCTCCTATCTCCTCGACGAATTGCGGGTTGGCGACGCTCTCGAACTTCGTGGACCCATTGGGCGGCATTTCATCTGGAGCCAAACGTTGGGTGGACCAATTTGCCTGGTCGCGGGCGGCACCGGGATTACGCCGCTGATGGCCATGTTACGCCACCGCAGGAGGTCGCTCGCACGCATACCGGCATCATTGATCTATTCGGCACGTAGCTTTGCCGACGTCGTATACCGAGATGAACTCGATACGATGGCTCACGGCGATCGCGACCTGCGTCTGGTCTATGCGCTCACCCGCCAGCATCCAAGCGACTGGAACGGACACCGGGGGCGGGTCAACGCGGCTCTGCTCGCAGAGAGCAGCTTTAGGAGCGAGCAAAATCCCACGTTCTTCGTTTGCGGTCCCACGGGGTTTGTCGAAGGCATCTCGAGCATGCTCGTGAGGCTCGGCTTCAACCCTCTCGCCATCAAAACCGAGCGTTTTGGACCATCAGGAGGATGATCGCCATGGCCGACGACATCTCCGACCTCATGATTGGCGGTGACCCAGCTACATACCTCCTTCAGGAGGCTTTTGCTTTTGATATCACCTTGACGAAGATTCAGTGTGACGCGTGCGACACGGTATCCGGCCTCGGCTCGCTGGTCGTGGAGGGAGGCCCCACGGAGGCACTCGTGAAGTGCGCCAACTGCGAAAACTATCTGATTAGGGCAGCGCGAACTCCGAACGGGCGCCTCCTTGAACTGAACGGCGCCCGACACTTGTGCTTCTGAACTATAGTCTCCTGCCACACGGCAAGACTAACGGCCCGCGAGGCATGGTATCGAACGCCCAACCAGTCGCTGCCAACGAGAAGCAGCTGCCGAAGTGAACCTTCCAGGGCGAAACGAACTCGGAAGGAGCGTCTCCTTGAGATCGACTTCCGACGCAACCGGCTGGAGACAAGTGCAATGGCGGCTTATGTCATTTTCGACGTCGAGATTCTTGATCTGAAGCAATATCAGGAGTTCATGTCAGCCGTGAAGCCGGCGTTGGAAGCGGCCGGAGCCAGATATCTGGTGCGAGGCGGGATGCACAAGGTTTACGAGGGAGAATGGGGGCCGCGGCGGATCGTGTTGTTGGAATTCCCAACCTTCGCGGCATGGGAAGAGTTTTATTACGGCCCAACTTACCAGGGGCTCAAGAACATCCGGGACGCGTGTAGTTCTGCACGTTTGGTCGGCGTCGAGGGCCTTTGATCACCAGCGCATGAACTGGCGTCCGAGATTTGCTTTTTTCTCAATTCGCGTGATCGGCGCTTCGTTGATCCTTCGTCACCGAAGAGATCGCTCCGGCAGGCTCCCCAATAGTGCCCCGAGCCCCTCGGCAATCGTGAGGTGCGCAAAGATCGTATCACGAACTCTCATATATGGCAGCTCGGCCAACATTGCTGTCTGCATCACCGCCATCACCTCACCCGCCTCTGCCCCAATCATCGCGAAACCCAGGATTCGATCATCGGTCGCTCCGACGACCACCTTCATGAAATCCATCCTTTTCATCGGTCGCTTCCGTCCGCAGGACGTTCGACATCGGCAACTTTCCGATCCGAACGGCCAGGCCGTGGCGCCGCGCTTCCCCCTCGGACAACCCGACGCGTGCGAGCGGCGGATCCGTGAACACCACGTGTGGAACAAGCCGATCGCTCTTGTTTCGGTTTCCCCCAGCCATGTTGTCCCGCACGATCCTGAAATCATCGACCGAGACATGGGTAAATTGTGGGCTCCCGGCACATTCACCAATCGCCCAGATCCCAGCTGCGGTCGTCTCGAGCCGTTCATTGACCCGGATGAAACCGCGGTGGTCCAGCTCAATGCCGGCATTCTCCAGGCCGATATCGGCCGTATTTGCGATCCGACCCGCTGCCACCAACAGGTGACTGCCTTCAATCTCCCGTTTGTCGCCTTCCTTATCGACCGTAACGAAGACGGCATCACCGGAGAGGCCGCGGACGCTCTTCGGTTGCGCGTTCGATAGAACGTCGATGCCTTCGGCGCTGAGAACCGAACAAATCTCTTCCGAAACATCCGGATCTTCGCGCGCCATGATCTGCGGGCCGGGTTCAATGACCGTAACCCGGCTGCCAAAGCGGCGATACGATTGCGCCAGCTCGATACCGGTGTACCCGCCGCCAAGCACGATTAAGTGCGGCGGCACGTCGTCGAGCTCCAACGCTTCGATGTGCGTCAGCGGGCGCGCGTCGCGCAAGCCCGCAATAGCCGGGATGGCGGCGTGGGAGCCGACGTTGATGACAATCTTCTCAGCGACCATCGAGCGTACGCCGCCGCCATTCAACTTGGCCTCGATCGTTTTCGGACCGAGAAGGCGACCATTGCCCATGATGAGTTCGACGCCACTGTCCTTGTAGGCGCGCAGATGGGAAGCGATCTCACGCTCGACCATGACTTCCTTGCGATGCCGAACCTTCGGCATATCAACTCCAACCCCTTTCAATTGAATGCCAAATCTGGCCGCATTCCGGACCAAATGGACGACACGCGCGCTCCACAGTTCGTTCTTAGAGGGAAGGCACGCGACGGCTGGACACGAGCCACCGACCCATCGGCGCTCGACGACCGCGACCCTCTTGCCGGATCGGCCAAGATGCCAGGCGAGGAGCTTTCCGCCTTGACCACTACCAAGAATGACAACGTCGAAATGTTCGGAACGAGTCATGCTATGTTCTCCCGATGAGACTGACGGCGAACCAACTGCGGCCGGAGGCATGGCGCATGTAGCCAAGCTTCGTCAGCCCATCATTCTGGTGCGCCCGCCAGCGCGCGTGTAACTCAGATCGCTTTCACCTCGCCGCCGTCCATACGCAACGCCGAGCCGGTCATCCAGCGCGCGCCGGGCGATACGAGGAACGCCATCAACTCGGCAATCTCTTCCGGCTCGCCGTAACGCGCGATCCCGGCGTCCTTGGGAAACTTCGCCGTAGCTTCCTCGACGGTCATGTTATGCAGGGGCGCCCAGTGCTCAAGGTAGGACCGGCGGCGACCCGTCATCACCGGGCCCGGCAGGACACTGTTGACTTGGACGCCATCACTGATTCCCTTATCAGAGAACGCCTTTGCCAAGGCAACGATTGCGGCGTTGATGGTGCCGACCGCGGCATAGGGCGCCTTGGGGAAAGAGGCCGAGTTTCCCGACATCAACACCACCGCCCCCTTCGCAGCCATGAGCGACGGCCAAGCAGCGATCGTAAGCCGTCGAGCGCCGTGCAGCTTCAGCGCCAATCCAGCTTCCCACTGCGCTTCCGTCGTCTCGAACAGATCGACTTGGGGTACCGCGCCCGCGATATTGAGCAGGGCATCGATCCGGCCGAACGCCGCCAAGGTCTGGTCGACGACAGATTGAGCAGCACGAGGTTCGGCCAGATCGACATCGATCACCAGCACCTCAGCGCCGGCGGCCCTGACCGCCTTTGCGGTGTCCTCGAGATTGGTGCGGCTTCGCGCGACCAGGACGAGCGCCGAGAAATCGCGCGCCAGGCGCACCGCGGCCGCCCGGCCGATTCCCTGGCTCGCACCCGTCACGATCGCGACTGATTTCGACATATGAACCCTCCCGAATACCAAGCTTGTAAATGTCAGTCGCGAACGACGACCATCTTTCCGATCGCCTCGTTCGCCTCCATGACGCGATGCGCCTCGCGAATCTCGTCGAAGCGAAAGACCCGGGCCGGCTTGACGTCCAGCCGGCCAGCCGCGGCGTCGGCGGCGATTTCCCGCAGCGGCACGTCGGAGAGCGGAAACCCGGGCGTACCGAACACGAAGCTGCCGAAGAAGGTCAGATAGACGCCGCTCGGCATCTGCAGCAGCGGATTGAAATCCGGGATCGGATCAAGCCCGCCGAGCCAGCCGGCGAGACAGGAACGACCGCCCCGGCGGAGCATGGCCAGCGAGTCGAGCACGACGCTGTTGCCGACGAGGTCCAAAACTGCGTCGACCTGCTTCGCCTCCGGCAGATACTTTGAGAGATCGCGGCGTTCAATCTCGCACCGCGCGGCCCCGAGCTTCTCGAGCGTGGCAAAGCGCTCCCGGCTGCGCGTCGTCGCGATGACTCGCGCGCCGGCGTTGACCGCCAGCTTGAGCGCCGCCTGACCGAACGAGGACGTCGCTCCGCGAATGACGAGAACCTGACCTTTCTCGAGATCGAGATTTCGGAAGAGACAGGTCCATGCCGTCGCGAAGGTTTCGGGTATCGCTGCGAGCTCGGCCCAGGGCAAATCTGCGTCGATCAGTGCGACATTCGAGACCGGCGCACGCGTGTATTCGGCGTAGCTGCCATTGATGGTCCGGCCGAGACCGCCCATCAATGCGGCCACCTTGGCGCCCACCGGAAATTCTCTGCCCGGGCACGACTTCACGAGACCGACGCATTCGATGCCGCTGATCGGCGCCGCTTCGGCCCATTCGCCTCGGCGCATGTGCATTTCGGCATGATTGATGCCGAATCCCTTGACGTCAATGACGACATGACCGAGCTGCGACTCCGGCTCCGGAACGTCCCGATAGACAAGGCCGTCCAGGCCACCGAATTTTTCAAGAACGATGGCGCGCATGATGGCCCTCCTGACGTCTTCCGCGGCGAGGGAAGCGGCGGTTACCCCTTTGAATTCAGCTGGGCAAGAAAATCGCCGATCGTTGCTGCGATCTCCCGAGCATGAGTTCTCAAGCGCAAAGTGCCCTGTATCGAAGAAGCGCACTTCGGCGCCCGGCATGTCGCGCTGAAAGGCCTTCGCGCCCGTCGGCAGGAAAAAGGGATCATTCTTGCCCCAGACCGCCAGGAAGGGCGGCTTGTGCTCGCGGAAGTAGGCCTGAAATTCCGGATACATGGCGACGTTGGTCCTGTAGTCGCCGAAAAGATCGAGTTGGACCTGGTCGGCGCCGGGACGCGCGAGATAATGGTTGTCCAATGTGTATCCATCAGGGGAGATCAGGGAGGCGTCGGGCACCCCATGGGTGTATTGCCAAACCGTCGTCTCCGGCGAAAGGAATGATCGCAGCACCGCCCGGTTCGCTTGCGATGGAGCTTGCCAGTAGGCACGGATCGGGCTCCAGCCTTCGCTCAATCCCTCCTCATAGGCATTGCCATTCTGCGAGATGATGGAAGCGATGCGCTCGGGATGCCGAAGAGCCATCCGAAAGCCCGTCGGCGCACCATAGTCGAAGACGTAGAGCGAGAAACGATCAAGTCCGATGACTTCCGTAAACCGTTCGATTACCTGCGCCAACGCGGCGAACGTATAGGCAAAGCTTTCGCGAGCCGGCATGTCGGACTGGCCAAACCCGGGCAAATCCGGCGCCACCAATCGGAAGCGATCCGAGAGCGCCGGGATCAATTCGCGGAACATGTGGCTAGCTGTCGGAAATCCGTGAAGCAGCAGCAAAGGGGGGGCATCCGCCCGACCAGCCTCCCGATAGAATACGTTCAGCCCGTCCACGTCTGCCTTGCGGTATCTAATATTGCTCATCTGCGGTCCCTCGCGCGCCCTAGACAGCCGTGATGCCTCGTCACGACGGTGATCCAAGACAGTCGATCCGAGGCGGCCTCAGCAATATTTCGTGGCTCGAGATGATCCGGTTACAGACTTTCCAGGATTCTTCTGCCTCCACGCGAGTACCTGTCGTGTCCTCGGCCCGATCCATCTCCGCCTGGTCAACTCATTCGAACTCCCTGCGATAGTCGGTGGGGGTCCAACCGGTCGATTTGCGAAAGGCGGAGCTGAAGGAGCTCGTTTGCGCATAGCCCAGGCTGAGTGCGATGTCCGTAATCGATACCGCGCGATCCGCCAGTCGCAGTTTGGCAAACTCCATGCGTCGCTGCACCAGATACTGGTAGGCCGGGATTCCGAACGACTTCTTGAAAGCACGGCAGAAATGGTGAACGCTGAGCCTGGCGAGCTCGGCGAGCTTCAGGAGGCAGACCTGTTCTCCCAGATGCCCCTCGACGTACTCGACCACGACGCGCTTCTGCCAACCTGCGAGACCTCCACGACTGACCGCTGCCGGCTCGCGAGCAAGATCGTGATCGGACCTGGAAAGCTCGTGGGCGAGCACGCCGCAGAGCGCCTCGAGGTAGGGCGCGCAATTCGTCTCCGCGCTCTCGATCGCCTTCTTCAATTTGGATGCGGTCTCCCAGACCAGCGGATCCTCGAAGTATATTCTTGGCGCGAGCCCGGCCGCGCCGTCGTCGGACTTATGAAGCGCGGCGGGATCGAGGTAGAGGAAGGTCACCTGCGCAGACGAGGCAGTCTCATGCCATTCCTGATAAGCGCGTCCGGCCGGGACAAAGGTCAGCCTGTGCTCACAACCTCGCATCTTCGACGAGCAGAGGCCATCGATGGAGGTCTCACCGCTTTTCCGCGCTCCCTCGTTGTACAACGCCAGGAGATGTCTCGATCCCTGAAAGCGAAATTCAATCCTGTTGCCGACCGGGAGGTGAACGCTCTCCGAAAACCACCAACGCCAGCCTATCCCAAGGCGCTTCACCGGCCCGGAAGGCGTTATGCTGACCGTCGGATGAAGCACCGCGTCGGACGGTTTTGAAGACAGCGTCTCACCCGTCAGCCGGATTGGCGAAGCGGAGACCGCCATGCTTGGCGCGCTCTCACTCGAATTTGATACGTACATCCCCATCGTCGTCGCCCTGTCCTGTGCTCCGGATGGCCGCGTCCAATCGCCAACGAATTTCTGCACGGAGGAGATGCGCAAGGGGCGTTACCTCTCCGGTCAAAGCGCGCTGCCAACGCCAGCTGGCACCGCACAGGGACAACATGCTTTTCATCGCCCCGGCGGGCAATCTCACGCTTGTGCTGTTCCAGCCCATACTTAAGTATGTGTGGGACGGCGCTGCGATGATTCAGCACGAGATGCCGGTCCCGGAGACGAAGCTTCAGCCCTGGAGTTGGAGCGCTTCGGCCATTCGAACGAGCATTGCCGCGGTTTTTGCGCCGAGCTTCCGCATCACGCTGCCACGATGCATCTTGACTGTCGCTTCGCTGATCGATAGCTCGCTGGCGACCTGCTTGTTCATCAGACCGGATGCCACCAGCGTCATCACTTGCCGCTCGCGCGTGGTCAGGAGTGCAAACTTCTCCTGCAACTGCGCAAGGTGCGCGTTGTCGTCGCGCCGATCGATGTCCCTTCGGATCGCGGCAGTGATCGCATCGAGAAGATCCTGATCCCGTATCGGCTTGGTGAGAAAATCGACCGCCCCCAACTTCATGCCTCTTACCGACATGGGAATGTCGCCAAAGGCGGTCATCAGGATCACCGGGATTCCGACATTGATTTTCGTCAGGTACTCCTGCAGCTCCAAGCCACTCGTACCAGGCAATCTGACATCGAGCACCAGACACGCAGGGGCATCCGACAGTTCAACCTTCAGAAAATCAGAAGCTGATCCGTACAAGGCGACTTTGTAGTGCAGGGACTCAAGCAGGTCGCCAAGGGATTCGCGAACCGCACGGTCATCGTCGACAATATGAACAACGCCGGAAGGAGGCATGTCTACCGGCTTTCCGACGTCTGAACCGCCTGGCGAAGCGGGAGAGCGAAGGTGAACTTCGCTCCGCACCTCCCGTTTTCTTCCACCCATAGCTGTCCTCCGTGGAGTTTCACTATCTTGCGGCAGATCGACAGTCCCAGACCGAGCCCTGCCCCCTTCGTCGTGTAGAGCGTTTCGAAGACCCGCTCTCTATCGGCCGGGCTGATGCCGCCCCCCGTATCCGCGATCGCCACGGAAATCATACCATCGGCGACCTCCGAAGAGAGAGCCAAAATGCGGTTCCCGTCCTCAACTCCGGCCATGGCCTCGATCGCGTTGCGCACGAGGTTGAGGGCGACCTGCTGGACCTGTACACGGTCTGCTTCGACAAGAGGCGATGATCGATCGAAATCGGTACGGACAATGACCCCGGCTCGCTCTATTTCCCTTTTCGACAGAAGCAGTACCTCCGCAACCGCCTCGTTGATGTCGAACTCGGCAAAATAAACCTGCGTGCCCCGCACCAGAGACCGGACCCCGGTCACGACCTCCGCAGCTCGACGTGCCTGCTTGATAATGCGTGCGACCGATTTCCGGGCCTCCGCGGTTTGAACGGGATCCCTGGCGAGCCACCGGAAGCAGGCTTCCGCGCTCATGATCATCCCCGTCAGCGGCTGATCGATCTCGTGAATGATCGAACCGGTAAGCTCGCCAAGGGACGTCAGACCCGTCGCCCGAGCAAGTTCGTTTCGCGCGTCGGCGAGAGCCTGCTCCGCCGCCTTCCGTTGCGAGACATCCGTGATGATGCCTTCCAGCTCGAGGTCTCCCGTAGGCCCCTCATCGAATTGTCCAACGGCCACGACATGCAAAGTCTTGCTGTCCCGATGGACCACGCGGTACTCGTGGGTGAATGGCGACTTCGTGCTGATCGCATCGGTGAGGGCCTGCTCCAGCGCGGGATAATCCTCGGGGTGGACCCGGCTCCTGAACACCTCGAAAGGCACAGGGTTTACGTCCAGATCGATATCCAAGATGCGGTAACATTCGCGCGATCCACGGGAGAGCAGGGTCCGCGTGTTCCAACGATAGCTGCCCATCCCGCCGATCTGCTGACCTCTGACCATCCACATATTGGTCTCGCGCAGTGCCTCGAACAGGCGTACCGATTCGAATGACACGGCGGCCTGATTGGCAAGCAAGGATGTCACCCAGACGCACCGCGGCGTGAAGATATCCGCATCTCCATCCGCTTCGAGATAGAGAACGCCAATCGCCCAGTGCTGGTGAATCAGCGGCAGGCACAGCTGGGCTATCTTTCCAGACGGCGGGTTCGCGAGATCGATCAGTGCCGAGCTCTCTGCGCCGGCTTGCCTCACGACCGTTTTCTTTCGATCGAGCACCTCTTCCGCGAGGTCGCTCGGCAAGCGGAATTCGGCGTTCGGCGGGAAGGAGGCAAGGAAGTTCGCCCTCTCGCGCGGGAAGCTCGCATCGGCCTTGGCAAGCAACTCTCTTTCCCCGCAGAGCAAGATCGCCCCCCGAGCAGCCCCGGAATAACTCAGCGCCTCCATGAGGAGAGCCTTGGCCAATCCCTGATAGCTGATTTCTCTCGAGATGATCTGAAACGCCTTTGCGACCAGATCCAGTTCGTGCGTCTCGTTATCAAGCCTCATGCCGAGATGTCTCGTAGTGACCATCATATCCAGATGTTCCGACGCGTCACCCCGCAGCTTGCGCATCGAGGAGTGGGCCGGGAGCGCGTCAGTACGCCGCAACATGTAACGGGACTTGCGAACGTTGCCAAGTTTGGTTGCGGAGAGCCACGGTTCACGAGCCCGCACCGTGCACTTCGCTGCGCATCGTGCCGATTTTTTTCGAAGCCGGTGTAACCAATGCGGCGTTTGGTCCGAATGTCTACGAAAGTGCGGAGAGGCTGCGTTGCACCTCGCGGGTCGTTGCCATGACTTGCTTGGTGTTCAGGCCCAATCGGGGCTTCGAGACCGCCGCCGCGCAGGCCGGCATCGGCAAGGAGCAGGAATGATGACCGCGAACCCTCCGAATAAAGGACGCCTGAATGCCTTCTCGGACGCTGTTTTTGCAGTCGTTATTACAATTCTCGCCCTGGACCTGCGCCCGCCACACGCTCCGACCCTCGATGCTCTGTTCGAACTCTGGCCAACCGTCATCAGCTACGCGGTCAGCTATCTCTTCATCGCCATCGTCTGGGTGAACCATCACCATCTTCTGCACTATGCGAGCGCAGCGACGCCCCGATTGATTTGGGGAAACTTCGCACATCTGTTTTCCGTATCGCTTCTGCCATTCTCGACAGCCTGGATCGCGAGCTCAAGGCTGGCGCCACTGCCTGTCACCGTCTACGCCGGCATATTCGCCATGGTGAACGCGACCTATCTGTTGCTGTGCCGGCAAGCCGTCGACCGGCCGGGGATCAGGGCGATCCCAGGCCAGGCGCGCACGATAATGCGCATGCGATCTTGGACCACCCTGCTCGGCTTCCTCGCCGCAGCGGCCGTCGCGTTGCACTATCCCATGTTCGCGCTGGCCATGATCTGCATCTGCCTTACGGTGTATCTCAAGCCTCAAGTCGTTTCAGGACACGCGCCGCATCTTGCTTCAGAAGATGCAACGATACTGCAAGCAGCACGACATACTTCATCAGGAACGGAACGTTGCCCGTCATCGCGGGAAAGCAGCCCGTAGCAGCGTCCCAACCGTCCGGCATAAACGGAATGATTGTGGCCGTTGCGATGAAGGTACCGGTAGCCCAGAATGCCGAGGCGCTTGCTCCAGAAGCCTGCGAATATCAGAGCACCAAAGGTCCATTCTGCGACGCCGAGGAACCAGCTGGCACCTTGATGGCCGAAAGCGGGATAGAGCCACCAGATCAGGGGACCGTTGCCGATGAAGGGCTCCAGGCGATCCGCCTCGTACGCCCACCATTTCTGGTAGCCGAAGAAGAAGAACAGGATCACCATCGACGCCCGGAGGATGTGGTAATCCAGGTCTCCCGCAGCAGGCCCGATATCGACAGCCTGCTTGCGAACGATTTGCGCGGGACACTCGCGAATGTACTCATGGTGTCGATCCTCCTGATCCTAACTAACAGCGCCTTGCGTGGTCGGCGCCTGACCAAGATCGATCAGAAGCCGGCAAACAAGACCGTCGGGTGCGAAGTCGAGATCGACCTGCGCGCCCGGCAAGGCCCTTGCGATCAGTTGCGTGCCAAAGCCTCTGCGTTCAGGCTTGGCCACCCTCGGTCCGCCGCGCTCCCGCCACTGGATCGCAAGACCTTGTCCGCCGAGATAGGGCGGGCTTTCCCAAATCACCTCGACGGCTCCTGCAGTCGATGTCAGCGCGCCGTACTTGCTTGCGTTCGTAGCCAGCTCGTGAATGATGACGTGCAGCGCCAAGGCGACGTGCGGCTCCAGCGTGAAGTCCGGCCCCGCGAGCAGAATGTGGCCCCTGTGAAACATCGCGTGCGGCTTGAGCGTTCGCTCCAGCATCCCCGCAAGAGATACTCGCTGATCTCCCGCAGATTCGATCATCCTGTAAGCGTCGGACAGGGTCGCGATCCGTGCCGAGAGCGCCTCGCGAAAATCGTCGGTCGTACTCGCATCGGTGTTGTTCACGAAGCGCAGAACGATACTAAGGATATTGCGCATTCGATGCTGCAATTCCTTGACGACAAGCTCGAGCGCGTCATCCCGGATCGGGGCGATCCGCTCGTAGCACGCGCACCCAATTCCGTCGCTGAACAAACCGGTGACAGTATGCCTCATGTGCAGACCTATCGCTGTTTGCCGAACGGCATATCGATCAACACCCGCGGCAAATTTTCAGCTTCTTGTCGAGATCTTCGTCCAGGCCTTCCTGCTTCCGGTTGAAGTCGGTAATGCGCTTCTGCAATGCATCCTCGGCAAGTGAATTCGACATGAATTCATTGCCGCGCGGCTGCACCTGGACGCTCTCAGCCGGGCTCGGCGCTTTCGGCGACGGCGCCGGGATTGGATCTGCCAGGGCAGTTAGAGGAATGGCGGCGAAGCTCAGGATGAGGGATGAACGGAGTGGCATGGTCGCGCCTCGACGCAGTTGATTGACATAAGGATGCACACGTTATGCAGCATATGTACGGGCCTCGCTGTTCGTGGATTGCGCCGATTGAGGCGATATTGTTGAAATGATTCCGTTTGCGCCCCTGATGCAACCTAGGGCGCCGCTGGCGCGGGCCTTTGCTCCGCGAGAATGACCGAGAAGAGCCCTCTGTCGTCGGTCCAATCGGCGACGGGATTCCATCCGCCGGCCTGCAGCAGGACGAAGGCATCCCTCCGCCCGTATTTGAGGCTGTTCTCCGTGTGGATGGTCTCGCCCTTCGACAACGAGAAGTCGCGACCGTCGACCTCGAAGCCGACGTCGCGCATGGCTTCCAGATGCATCTCGACACGCGCCTCCGCATCATTCCACCGCGCCACGTGGCGAAACGCCCCCAGGGGAATCGAACCGCCCAGTTCGCGGTTGATCCGATGCAAGAGGTTGAGATTGAATGCGGCCGTCAGCCCTTGCGTGTCGTCATATGCCGGCAGGAGAATATCCTGATCCTTGATACGATCGATGCCTATCAGCAGCAACGACCCGACCCCCAGGGCCGCGGTCATGGCCCGCAACAGATCGACGGCCGCAGGCACGGTCAGGTTTCCGATCGTCGACCCCGGAAAGAAGCCGAGGCGCGCAGTCGACGCAATCTCTTCCGGCAGCAACAAGGGATAAGTGAAATCGGCCTCGGTTGGATAGATCGGCAGCCCTGGGAATGCATGCGACAAGCCTGCCGCAAACTCCCGGAGGAACTCGCCCGAGATGTCGATCGGCACATAGGCAGAGGGCTCCGTCTCCGCCAGCAACAGTCGCGTCTTTGCCGACGAACCTGAGCCGAATTCTATGACTGCGCGGCCCGGCCCCGCGAGCGCGGCGATTTCCGATACCGCGGACGAAAGGATCGATCGCTCGGTTCGTGTCGGGTAGTACTCGGGCAGCAGCGTGATGGCTTCAAACAGAGCCGACCCGCGGCGGTCATAAAGCCATCTCGCCGGAATGGCCTTTGGCGCGAGGCTCAGCCCTTCCATGATATCATAGCGGAACGCCGTCGTCAGGTCGGCCACCGCGGATCGCACCTCGTTCTGGAGTTGAAGCAATTTCGCCTTTCCTTCGCACGACGTCTCGGTCGGCCCGGCCAACGGCCGCAATGACGTCAGGAGACCAATGTCGACAATTTCTTCAGGCCGCGGTGGATATTGATCTTGACCAGGGCCGCCGACTGGCCAGTCGCACCAGCCGCTCGGGCGATGCTCAGACCATTGAGCTTCACGAGACGGATCACGCTCTCTTGCGCAGGCTTCAACCGGCCAAGCAGCTGGTCCAGCGCAGCGGCGCTGATCGCGGCACCCTCGTGATCCTCGATTGCGATGTCTTCGTCGAGCGCGAGCGCGCTGTAGCGCGATGCATCGCGAACGCGATCGACCCATTTGTAGCGGGCAATCGCCGTGAGCCAGGCGCCGAAGGGCTTCGAGGACGCAAACGTGTGGCGTTTCGCGTGAATGGCCAAGAGCACCTCCTGCCTCGCATCGTCGGCAGCGCAATAGGGAAGCCGGCGCGCATAGTAGGCCCGCAGCCAAAGATCCAGCTCCCGAAGCAATCGCTCATATGCGGCTCCATCCCCTGCTCGCGCCGCAAGCAAGAGCCGGCCCCATCGCTCCGAACAATCGTTCCATCTCTCCCAACGGACCGTCTTCCGGCGATCATGTGGCGGCCGATCCGTCTCTCCCTGGGGTCGTGCATGCCCGGGCTCGTCACCGCGTGACGATTGCGTAGTCATAGGGGACGTGATGTCCCCACGCGAGAACGCTTTCATCGTCGAAGGCTCCTGTCGAGACACTCAAGCAGCGCTCTCGTTTCGAACGGCTTTCTGAGAAGGCAGAATGCGCCGATCGAGGTCGCTTCCGCGTCCAGCTGCTTGTGAGGAAGCGCGGTAATGAGTATCACCGGCGCTCCGACCTTCTGCTGCTGGAGCTCGCGGACGAGGTTGAGCCCCCCCATTCCAGGCATGTGAACGTCGGCAATGATGCAGTCGAAACTGAAGCGGTCGGCGTAGCTCAACAGCGCTTCGGCCCTGTCAAACGGCTCGGAGCGGTAGCCGATCGATCGCATCAGATCCACCAAAGACAGGCAGAGCGCCTCGTCGTCATCGACGACTCCTACAAAAGGAACCTTCACGTGACTTACCCTCGCAAGGCGCGATCATCATCGAAACGCGATCGCAACAAGGTCTTTCGGCGCGCAAGCCGCTCCCGAGCTGGTCAGGCGGCTGCTGTCGTGACATTCGATGCTTGTTCGCGAGAGGCACATGGTCGGTCTCCCCAACCGAGGAAAATCCAGTAGCTGCGCCACGATCGGTTGCGCATGTCGGCCTCGAGCATGCGTTCGGCGGGTGCCCCCTACAATCTCGCGATTGTGATGCACAGACCCATACTTTGGTATGGGTTTGCGGCGCTAACGCGAGCCACCCAAGGCGACGCGGGCGCGTAGCAGAAAGACCGTGTCGTCGTCTCACAACGTCATTCGCAGATGCCAGAACGCGAGCGAGGTCAGGCCTCGCCGATCCCGGTCGCCGGCGCCCGAACAGCGCAAGTTTGAGAAACGCACGATAACGTGTGCACAGTGCGCCCTTCGAAGCTTGGCTACCGTTCAGACAACGACAGACGTCGACGCCGCCCATGGCGCCAATCCGGGACCTCGCTGCGGTTCCTCTTCCTCATGAAGGATGTCGTACCGCTTGCGGCCTCTGTCTTTCTGCTCAAGCGAGACTTCCTGCGGGCAGCGGCCGACGCCCGCTCAGAACGGGGATTGTTCGACAGGAAGCGATGCAATAAACGCCGGCTCGCACTGGAAGAGCAAGATCAACGTCGCCCACCGTGACGGGCGATGAGCTGCTCGGCTACATCGGCGAGGTCGTTGCCGACGATCTGCGGCTGAGGACCAGCTCCAAGGATCGCGTTGCCGGGCCGCCTGATGAATGCGGCTTCCCAGCCCGCCGCCACGGCGCCAAGCGTATCCCAGGCGTGGCAGGCGATCATGCAGAGCCGCGAGGGACGAACGCCAAGTTCATTCTCCACGTGAGTGTAGGTTTGCGGCGACGGCTTATAGACCTTGACACTGTCCACGCTGAACGACCTTTCGAAGAATCCCGCAATTCCCCCGCGCTCAAGCTGTCGGGTCTGAACCTCGGCCAGGTTGTTCGTCAGGGTGAACAGCCGAAAGCCGGCAGCGCGCAGCATCCGCAACGCTCCCGGCACTTCCGGATAAGGTGGCATCGTCGAGAATTTTTCCTTGAGCTCCTCGCCGTCTGCGCGTTCGAGCCTGATGCCTTCGGCGTCGGCGAGCATCTTCAGGACGGCAGCACCGATCTCCGTGAACGGCACATAGGCGCGTGCCGCCGTCAGGGCCAGCGAATACATCACGAGATCGGCGAACCAGAGCCGCATATCGACCTTCTCTCCGAAGATGCGCTTGAACGTCGGCTCCATTGTCCGAAGGACGAGAAGCGTTTCGTTGACGTCGAAGACGATCAGGGGAAGATCGGACATGCTACGAGCTCCATCTTCGCTTTGGCCGCGTCCCAGGTATGCACGGTCCGCACATGCGGGCCGTAAGCCGGATCAGGGTGGTCTAGGCAAATCATTCGTGGACGGGCACGGCTCGGTTACAGCGGAGCCAATAAGATAGCCGCCCAAGAAATCTGCAGCTCACGGGAGAGTTACCGCCCCTAGAGTTCT
Source organism: uncultured Alphaproteobacteria bacterium (assembly GCA_963738105.1). GTDB lineage: Bacteria > Pseudomonadota > Alphaproteobacteria > Rhizobiales > Xanthobacteraceae > Bradyrhizobium. Next base: position 59,782 of record CAVTWC010000050.1, read on the forward strand.
CAATTGCACGCAAATCTGCCTGTAACCTTTGCGGCGGCGTCTTCGAATATTGGAGGCCAGAGGAGTGCGCAGCGGGCAGGTTCGTCTGGCAAGTGGCGTTGTGGGGGACCTTTTCGGGGATTAATGTGATGAGGGACGATTGGACGGTTGGCGCGCTTTATCCACGGGGCGGACGGTCAGTTGGGGAGTTCGGCAGATGAACGTACCCTCGGCGGTCCCCATGCATGGGGACGCAGCTCTCGAGTTCCTGTGGAACGACGGGGAGCGCGTCTTTTGCCGCCGATGGCGCCGGGATGCCGATGGCGACATCAGCCGTGTCTTGACCGTAAGAGCCGCCGTGGAACATTCGCCCGCGGTCCTCGACCGGCTCGCCCACGAATACGCCTTGCGCGACGAGCTCGATGGGACCTGGGCCGTACGCCCGCTGGAGCTGATCCGCGACGGTGGCCAAACCTCCCTGATATTGGAAGATCCCGGCAGCGAGCCGCTCGAGCAGCTGCTCGGCGCGCCGATGAAGCCGGACCGCTTCTTGCGATTGGCTCTCGGCATCACCGTCGCCGTCGACCAGCTCCATCGGCGGGGTCTGCTACACAAGGATTTGAAGCCCGCCAATCTCCTGGTGAACGGGGCAGACGAGGTCAGGATCACCGGATTCGGCCTCGCATCTCGCCTGCCTCGCGAGCGACAGCAGCTCGAACCACCGGAAACCATGGCGGGCACGCTGGCTTACATGGCACCCGAGCAGACCGGCCGCATGAACCGGTCCGTCGATTCCCGCAGCGACCTGTACGCACTCGGCGTGACGTTCTACCGGATGCTCACGGGTGTACTGCCGTTCATCGCGGCCAATCCGATGGAATGGGTGCACAACCATATCGCAAGACGAGCCGTTCCGCCCGCCGATCTGGTCGATGGCGTGCCTCGCGCCGTGTCGGCGATCATCATGAAGCTTCTCGCCAAGACGGCTGAGGATCGCTACCAGACCGCTGCCGGTCTCAAGAGCGACCTCGAACGCTCGCTCCGCGAATGGCAAGCGCAGGGACGGATCGATGATTTCGTTCTGGCCCAAACCGATACGCCGGACCGCCTGCTGATTCCCGAGCGGCTATACGGCAGGCAGCACGAGATCGAGACGTTGCTCACCTCATTCGATCGCGTCACCCGGAGCGGCATGCGAGAGTTGATCCTGGTATCTGGCCCCTCCGGTATCGGCAAGTCCGCTTTGGTCGACGAAATGCACAGGGCTTTGGTCCCGTTGGGAGGGTTCTTCGCCTCCGGCAAGTTCGATCAGCACAAGCGCGACATGCCTTACGCAACGCTCGCGCATGCGCTTCAAGGCCTTATCCAAAGCCTCCTCGCCAAGAGCGATGCCGATCTGGCACCTTGGCGTAGCGCTCTGCACGACGCACTGGGCCATCTCGGTCAACTGATGGTGGATCTCGTACCGGAGCTGCGGCTGGTGATTGGGGATCAACCACCTGTCCCGGAGGCTCCCCCGCAAGCCGCACAGCGGCGCTTCCAACTCGTCGTTGGACGCTTCATTGGCATCTTCGCCAAACCTCACCATCCCCTCGTGCTTTTCCTGGACGACCTGCAGTGGCTCGACGTCGCCACATTGGATCTGATCGAGTTTCTTTTGAACAGATCCGACTTGCAAAATCTGCTTCTCATCGCCGCCCATCGACGCAAGGATGTCGACGTCAAACATCCGCTGGCACAACGACTCGTCGAAATTCAGGCTTCCCGCCAACGGGTGCAGGAAATCGACCTGGAACCCCTCACCCGCGCAGCTGTCGAGGAATTCACCGCGGATGCGCTTCACTGCGAGCCGGCATACGCCATGCCCATCGCGCAGCTGATATACGAGAAGACAAACGGGAATCCGTTCTTTCTAACGCAATTTTTGCGGGCACTGACCGAAGAAGAACTGCTGACCTTCGATCATGACAAGGGACAATGGCGCTGGGATCTCGAGCGAATCAAGGAAAAAAGCTACGCCGAAAACGTCGCGGATCTCATGGTCGGCAAGCTGGGCGGTTTGCGCGACGAGACACGTCGGGCCCTGTTGGAACTGGCCTGCTTGGGCAACAGCGCCGAGATCGCAATGCTCTGCCTCGTGCACGGAGTATCGGAGCAGACGCTTCACGCGGATTTGCGAGACGCGACGCATCTCGAACTAATTCGACGCCTCAAGAACTCTTATGCGTTCGTGCACGATCGCGTGCAAGAGGCCGCGTACGGGCTTCAACCGGACCCGGACAGGCGAACCACCTTGCACCTTCGGATCGGTCTGGTCCTCGCAGCGCAGCTGACGCCTAACGAGACCAACGAGCGCGTCTATATCATTGCCAACCAGCTGAACCGCGGCATTTCCGCTTTGACGAACGGCGCCGAGCGCGAACAGGTCATTGCCGTCAATCTCGCCGCGGGCCGACGCGCGCGAAATGCAACGGCTTACCACGCGGCAGCAATCTACCTCGAAATCGCCGGCGAACTGCTCGGGGAGGAGGGGCATCCGCGGTGCAGCCGAGACGCCTTCGCGATCGGCCTGCTCCACGCCGAATGCAAATTCCTGCTCGGCGAGTTCGAACACGGCAGAAGCTGAATTGACGGTCCTGTCGCAGAGCAGTTCAGACATTCAGACAAGTGCCGAGGTCGCCAGACTCCAGGCGCAGCTATACACTGCTGCGGGACAGCTCGAGCGTGCAGTCAGCGTTTGCCTGGCATTTTTGCACAGAACCGGGATTGACTGGTCTCCTCATCCCAGCCGCAGCGAGGTGGATGAGGATCGGCAACGCCTGCTGATTTTGACCGGAAAATTGTCTGACGACCAGCTTCATGCGTTGCCACCAATGACTGATCCGGATCATCGTGCGACCATGGGCGTCTTGGCCGACCTACTCACACCTGCGCTTCTCACCGATCGGAACCTGTCCGATATTATGCTCGTGGAGGCCACTCGGCTGACGCTCGCGCACGGGACCTGCCCTGAATCGTGCTACCCGCTGACCGCCATATTTGGCGTGCTCGCGAGCAATTCGACCGATGCTGAACTTGGATTCCGACTATCGCAATTCGGCGCAGCCCTTGCTGAGAGACAGCCGCAGATAGGACTGAGCGGCCGTGCACTTTTGGTATTCGGCCTCCACGTGACCCCATGGATTCTTCCAATCCGATCGGGACGGCCGTTCATTCAGCGCGCTCTTGCAATCTGCTTGACGACCGGAGATCTGGCATTCGCGGCGTATTCGCATCGCGGGCTAATATCAATGGATCTCTTCTGCGGTGATCCGCTCATGGACGTCTGCTCGAGCGCCGAGCGGTCCCTAGCATTCGCCGAGGGTTTGGGTGTCCGGTTGGCTGCGGAGAGCCTTGTCAAGCAAAGAGATCTGGCGATGAGCCTTACGGCGCGCGATGGGCGGAATGACTTCGAGAGCTCAGGGGCACTTCAGCCCTCAGACGCGAGCGAGCCGCTTAGCGCCTTCTTCTACTACGCGGCGCAAATTCAGATCGAGGTCCTTGCCGGGCGTGACGATATCGCGGTTACCCTCGCCGCACGCGCAGAAACGCTCTCATGGTGCGCCCGCGCTTATTTGGATTTCACCGAATACCGATTCTACACGGCGCTGGCTCATGCCGGGGCTTATCATACATCGCGACCCGAGGATCGCGAGCGGCGCCTTAGCGACCTCCGCGAACACCACCGCAAACTGACAATCTGGTCCAACCGCTGCCCCGCAAACTTCGCTGCCCGGCAGAAGCTCGTCATGGCGGAGCTTGCGCGCATCGAAGGTCGCGAACTTGAGGCGGAACAGCTATACGAGGAATCGATCCGGTTGGCGCAAGAATTTGGATTCGCACAGATCGAAGCGATCGCTGCGGAACGTGCAGCAGGGTTCTACGAGGCGCGCGGCATTCGAACGGTCGTTCATTCCTACTTGACAAGAGCGCGCGATTGCTACGCGCGCTGGGGCGCCGAGGCGAAGGTGAACCAGCTCGAGAAACTCCACCCAGGCCTGCGGGAGAGAGGATCCGCGCTCAACGCCGCAGGTACGATCGGAGCACCTGTCGAGCAGTTGGACCTTGCGACGGTTCTCAAGGTATCGGAGGCCGTTTCAGGCGAGATGGTGCTGGAGAAGCTTACGGAGACCCTGCTTCGGTCGGCCATCGAGCAGGCAGGTGCGGAACGCGGCGTGCTGATCTTGCCGAGGGGTTCCGAGCTGAGAATTCGGGCGGAGGCGGTGACTGGCGGCGGTCCGGTCGATCTCGCCGATTCGCCGATCTCCGCCGCTGAAGTACCGATATCGATCGTACTTTACACGGCCCGCACCCAGGAAAGCGTCGTGCTCGACGATGCCTCGACAAGCAGCGCGTTCGGCGGCGACGAATACATCCAGAAGAAGCACGTCCGATCGGCCCTGTGCGTGCCGCTCATCAAGCAAGGCAAGGCGGTGGCATTTCTGTATCTCGAGAACAATCTCGCCTCGCGGGTCTTCACGCCAGCGCGGATCGCGATCCTCAAATTTCTTGCATCCGAAGCTGCGACCTCGCTCGACAATGCCCGTCTGTACCGGGAGCTTCAGGAGCGGGAGTCGAGGATCCGCCGGATGGTCGAGGCCAACATCATCGGGATCTTCATCTTCGATCACACCCCCGACATTCTCGATGCCAATGACGCGTTCCTGAAGACCATGGGATATGATCGCGAGGATCTCGCCGCGGGCCGGTTGCGCTGGGCAGATCTGACGCCGCCCGAATGGCAGGAGCGCACCGCTCGCGCCCGGGCCGAATTGAAGGCGACGCGGGTCGTCCAGCCGTTCGAAAAGGCGTTCTTCCGCAAGGACGGCAGCCGGGTGCCGGTGCTGACCGGCGGAGCCTTGTTCGACGACGAGCAAGAACAAGGCGTTGCCTTCGTGCTGGATCTCAGCGAGCGCAAGCGCGCCGAAACCGAGGCACGCGACAACGAGCAGCGTTACCGCGAGGCCCAGATGGAGCTGGCCCACGCCAACCGCGTGGCAGTGATGGGACAGCTGACGGCGTCGATCGCCCACGAGGTCAATCAGCCGAACACCGCCGTTATCGCCAGCGCGCAAGCGGCATTGAGCTGGCTCGATCACCAACCGCCGGCGCTGGCGCAGACACGCAGGGCGCTGACACGCGCCATCGAGAACGGCATCCGCTCCAGCGAGGTCATTGGGCGAATCCGGGATCTGGTAAAAAAATCACCGCCCAACCGGCACTCCCTGGCGATCAACAACCTCATTGGTCAAGTCATCGAACTCACGCAAACTGAAGCAACGCGGAACGGTGTCGCGATCAGGACGGTATTCGCCGATCGTCTGCCCAAGGTCATCGGCGATCGCGTCGAGCTGCAGCAAGTCACGCTTAATCTGATCCTGAACGCCATCGAGGCCATGAGCGAGACAAGGGAGGGCAAGCGCGATCTATTGATCCAAACCGCGAGAGCAGATGCCGAGAGCGTACTCGTATCGGTCACGGATTCAGGACCAGGCTTGTCCGCGGAGAGCCTCGCGCGGCTATTCGAACCCTTCTATACGACCAAGTCGGGCGGCCTGGGCGTCGGACTGTCGATATGCCGTTCGATCATCGTTGCGCATGGCGGCAGACTGTGGGCGGCCGCAAACGAACCGCGCGGAGCGGTGTTTAGATTTACCGTACCGATTGATGATGGCTTTGCGGTTGGTTGAATCATCTCGGCTGACGTCATCACACCGCAAAATTGGTGGGATGACCTGTAACCAAGGCCGGGCCGCGGACGAAATATAGCCATCGGATCGCGCCGACGAAGCCAGCACGGGCCGGAGCAGGTCCGCCATCGGTGTGCTGCAGGGAGAGATCAGTTGGGACTGTCCTGGCAACAAGGCCCGCTTTCAACGGGAGCAATCGGCCACTTTCTCGTCCCCGAGCCGCTGCCCAAGCGACTATTGTACGTCGAACCGTTACGCCGGCGCATGCGCGTGCGCTTAGGCGGGCGCTGGATCGCAGATAGCGAGAGGTGCCTCCTGCTCTTCGAAGCGGGTCGTTACCCTGTAGCGTATTTCCCCGAAGCCGACGTTTCGTCACACCTCCTGGAACGTACCGAGCATACCACTCAACACACCGATCTTGGGGCCACGTCCTGGTACAGCGTTCGGATAGACGAGCAACACATCGCGGCGCGAGGAGCGTGGCAGCACACCAACCTGCCCGCCTATGCGGCGATTTGCAGGGTCTGATTGCCTTCGCCTGGCGGGCCATGGATGCCTTCTACGAAGAAGACGAACGCATCCTCGGCCATGCCGCCGATCCCTATCACCGCATCGACATTCGCCAGACCTCTCGTAACCTCGTGGTCAACCATCAGGGCCAGGTCATCGCCGACACGAAGCGGCCGGTGGTCCTTTACGAGTCCGGCTTTGCACCCCGTTGGTACGTTCCACGTGCCGACGTCGATGAGTTGGCCCTCACCCCGGTAAAGCTCCAGACCTTCTGCCCGTACAAGGGTCTCTGCAGCTATTACTCCATCGGAGACGCGCGCCAGGCGGCATGGTCGTATCTGGACGCCTATCCCGAAGTGCGCCGCATCTCCAATCTTGTATCGTTCGAGCCAGACCTCGTGACAGTCCATCTCGATGGCGCACAGATGCGTCTCGAACCCGGCCAGTCGGTGGTTCCACATGGCCCCGATCGTAATCTTGACATCGCTGAGGTGGTCCCCGAGCTAACGCCTGGTAGCCGGCCCGCTGAAGCTGCAATCAACCCCTCCATCGGCGCTCGTGAGACGAGCGAGCATATCTTCGAGATCGCGTAGCATTCAGCCTTTCGCGTCCGCGACTATTGTGGCTCTCAACGGAGCCGCTCATCCAGAGCCTCCACGACGGGAGCGCCACAATATCCTATCATTCGAAGAACCAGACACGCTCGACCGCTCCGCTTTGGCGGGCCTTCTCCTGATCGGCTTGCTGTCGCCCGCACATGCCTCCGACCGAAACACCTCTCTCGACGCCCTCCCCGATCTGCCTACCGTCGCGGGCCGCCGAGCGTCTCGCCTCGGCCGCGCCGACGTCGCGCCTACCCTGGCTCGCTCCGGTCGGCCACCATCAGCCGAGCCGGGCCGACGCGCCTCGATCAGATTCTCTTTCGGCCTGGGAGCGTGAGCAGCAGCAGCGCGATCAGATGCTGGATCACAAGCTCATCATCTGCCGCGGATGCCGAGGTCGCTTCCCACGGCGGCAGGCTGTGAGTCGCGGCAAAAGTGGCGCGTGGCGCATTTTCCAGTTCTCCGTTCCAATTGACGACGAACTTGTCGTGAATTGACGCGTGTTGTGCCGGGAGCTGCCTGTCTCGCCCGTTCAGCCGTGTTGCTGCGTGCTGTTCTCACGCACGATGGAACCGGCGATTGCCTCGTGTATCATTCCGAGGACGAGCTCCGGCGCCGTGATCAGCGACGCATGATCGACGTTCTCGGAGCGAACCTGCGCACCCATCCGACGCGCCAGGAACAATTGTGTCGCCGGATTGATCATCCGATCCTCCTCGGCGACGAGATACCATGACGGCTTGGTCTTCCAAGCCGGTTTCGGAGCCTTTTCCTGGATGGCCGCGACGGCAATGGGACGCTGGATCGCGGCGAGGAGCGCGGCCTGCTCGGGCTGGGCATGCTGACACCAGGCCGCACTGAACCGGTCGCCTGGCATCCAGAGGAGACCGTGACTGTCGGCCGTAAGTTTCGGCGCCTCCGGCGACGGCTTGTCGCGATAGAACACGTCGGCTACTGTTTCACCTTCGTCGGGAGAAAGAGCCGAAATGAACACGAGCGATCGAACTCTCTCGTTGGTGCATGCACCTATCACGGCGCCGGCGTAGGCATGCGCGACAAGGACGACCGGACCGTCGGTCCGCTCCAATGCCCGCTCGAGCGCCGCAACATCGTCCGATAGCGACGTGAGCGGAATCGGCGCCGCCAACGTCTTCAGCCCTCTGGACTGCAGCGGTGTAATCACGTGGGCCCAGCTTGAACCGTCTGCCCAGGCGCCATGGACCAAGACGACGGTGGCGTTCGTGGCTTCCTGTTTTCTGGTGGCAGCTCGGGCTACTCTCCTGCTCGCGTGAGGCTTCGCATCCGCCGGCGCAACCAGGCCAAGCTCCGCTACAGCAACCGTCATCGCCGCGGCACCTAGGAAACGTCGGCGATCATGGTCGATTTCCTGAGACATAGCTCTATTCTCCTACTCTGGCAGACAGCGCGGCCGCGCTTCCGTTGACCCGGACCTCCATCATTCGGTGATCCAGCCGGTCTGGTTACAGGTAGCGGATCATTCCAACGATCGATGATCTTCGCTTGATCGCATCGAGTGGCGCGACGATGGCAACCTCAATCGGGTCGCAAAGCGGTGTCCGATCGGACGCGGCTGACGTCCTTTGCATCGACGGCCGGCGCGGCACCACCCCAGGAATTTCTGATGTAGTTCAGAACGGCTGCGACCTGTCCGTCGTCGAGTTCCCATCCATACGAGGGCATCCCCGGTGCCGTCGGTTCCGCGCGGGTCCCTACGCTGCGCGCGCCCCGCAGCACTATCCGTATCGCCGTTGTGGCATCGTTCGATCTCACCATCGAGGAACTGGCCACCGATGGGAAAAGTTTTGCAACGCCCTTGCCCTCGATTCCATGGCACGCCGAACATTGGTCGCGATAAATTGCGCTGCCGGCACTCATCGTCGCACTATTCGCCAGCAACGGCGTCTCGACGCTTGCCTTTCCCGGCAATGACTTCAGATAGGCCGCAATCGCCCTGGTATCTTCGTCAGTCATATGCGACGTGGACAGGGACACGGCTTCGGCCATCGGACCCGTCGCGGCCGAGATGCGATTGTGACCGGTCTTCAAGTAGCTCGCGACGTCTTCGGCGCTCCACTCACCCAATCCTGTGCGTTTGTCATTGGTGATGTCCGGTGCAGACCAGCCCTGCAAATAGGAGCCCTGCAGGTATTGGTCGGCGCGATCGCCACCGAGAAACGTCTTCGGCGTGTGGCAGGCCCCGCAATGGGCCGGACCGTCCACAAGAAACGCGCCGCGATTCCACTCGGCGGATTTGGCCGGATCAGGCTTGAATTCGCCTGCCTTGAAATACAGCGCGTCCCAAACCCGCATGGTTGCGCGGATGTTGAATGGAAATGGCAGGGTGTTGGCGATCACGGCGTTGCTGACCGGATCGACCGAGTTGAGATACGCCCGGATCGCATCAACGTCATCGCGCGACATCCTGGCGTAAGCGTTATAAGGCATTGCCGGATAGAGACGCGTGCCGTCGGGCCGAATGCCCCTTCGGACCCCGGCGTCGAACGCCTCCTCGCTCCACGCGCCGATTCCCGTGTCCAGGTCCGGGGTGATATTGGGCGCAACGATATTGCCGAATGGGGTTTCGATCGGCCGCCCGCCCGCGAACGGCTTTCCGCCGGGAACCGTATGGCAGCTCGCGCAGTCCGACGTGATGGCGAGATAACGACCCCGCTCGATCTCGGTGAATTCCTGCGGACCGGAAGCGCCGGCTCTCGTGCTCGGCATCATCGCGAACCACAACGCTGCGACGCCTCCAAGGAGGCCGACAATGCCCTTTTTCTCAAGCATCGACCAGTCTCCCGGGATTTTTCAGATACTTTTCGCGGATCGCCGTGGCCGCCCAATACGTTAGCGCGCCGACGGTCAGCGTCGGGTTGTAACCGGCGTTCTGCGGGAAAGCGCTGGCGCCCAGCACGAACAGGTTCGGCACCTCCCAGCTCTGCAGATAGCGGTTGAGCGCACTGGTCGAGGGATCGGCGCCCATGATGGCGCCGCCGTTCACATGAGTGGTCTGATATTGCGTGATGTCGTAGGGCGCGGTCCGATAGTGTTTGGCGACATGATCCGCCCCCATGGCCTTGATGATCTCGGCGAATTTGTCCGTCAGGAAGCGGTTCTGCTTCACCTCATTGTCATGCAGATCCATCGTGATCTGCATCAGCGGGCGCCCCAAGCGATCCTTGTAGGTAGGGTCCAGTCCCAGATAGACGTCGCGATAGGCATAAGAGCTGCCGTGGACGCCGGTGCCCGGCTTGACCGTGCTCAGATAGTTGTCACGCACCGCGCTCTTCCATGCCGCCCCCCATTTCGGGGTACCGGGCGGTGTCAGCGTGCTTTCGATCGGTCTCGCGCCGGTCTGCACCTGACCGACATACCCGCCGCCGACGAAGCCGTGTGGACCGTGGTCGAAATTATCGCCGTTGAACTCATCGATGCACATACCGATGGCGCCGGAGGCGATGAAGGGATTGAAGTTGAACTTCTTGTGGTCGAAGAAACCGTTCACGGTCGAGATCGTCTGATGGGTGTAGTTGCGCCCGATCACCCCCGTATTGGCGGCCGGGTCATAAGGCACCCCGATCTTGGAATGCAGCAGAAGCTGGACATTGAATAGCGAGAATGCCGACAGGATCACGAGATCGGCGGGCTGCTCCCATTCCTCGCCGCTGGTATCGATAAAGGTGACGCCGGTCGCGTGCTTGCCTGACCTGTCGACATTGATCTTGACGACTTCCGAATTGTCGCGCGCCGAAAAATTCGGTTTGCGGATCAGGTAGGGAAGAATCGTGGTCTGCGGACTGGCTTTGGAGTAGTTGCTACAACCGAACCACTCGCAGAAACCGCAATAGGTGCACGGTCCCATTTGTAGGCCGAGCGGATTGGTATAGGCCTGCGAAAGGTTGCCGGACGGCTGAGGAAACGGCTTGTAGCCAAGTTCGCGCGCGGCCTTTCCGAATAAAGTGTGGCTGAACGGCTGGGCCTGCGCAGGTGTTGGATAGGGTCGAGACCTTGGTCCTTCAAAAGGGTTGCCGCCCTCCTGGATTTTCCCGTTGAGATTTCCGGCCGTGCCCGAGGTACCGCACAGGTACTCGAACCGGTCATAGTATGGTTCGAGTTCATCATAGGTGATGCCCCAATCCTGAATCGTCATGTCTTCGGGCAAGAAATCCTTGCCGTAGCGCTCGGTGAGATGTGTCTTCAGAACGAAGTCGGATGGCAGAAAGCGCCACATCTCGGCATTCCAGTGCACGCCGCCGCCGCCAACGCCGTTAGGGGGCATGAAGGCGCCCCATGAGCGGATCGGCAGCGCGGTCTGGTCGATCTTGTTACGAAATGTGAACGTCATCTGATCGGGCCGCAGAAACAGTTCGTGCCGGACCCGGTAGCGCAGCTCGTCCTGCATGTAGCCTGGCGGGAAATCGGTCGGCGCGTCGCGCCAGGGACCGCGCTCGAGCGCGATGACGTCGAGACCTTCGTCGGTGAGTTCATTGGCCATGATGGCTCCGGTCCAGCCGAACCCGATGATCACGACATCTTTTTTCGGAAGCTTGCGTGGCATGTGCGATTTCACCGGGCCTGAGAGGTCCATTCCGCGCGGCCGGTCATGCTGACCGGTGGAAGCGGAAAACGTTCGTTGTGACGGTTAACCCAATCGAGATAATTGTAGCGGGCGCCCGGATAGCCGATCATCTTCCACGCCACCATGTCGCGATTGCCGCCATAGATCGGGTCAGCGAAGAACCCCATCTGGATGTCCTTGATGGCCTGCTCGAAGAACGCCTTGCCGTCGGCGCGGTCCAGCTTCAGCTCGCCGCTTTCCAGCCCGCTCAGGACCGCATCCTGCTCGGCTGCAGACAGATCAGCGAACGCCTTGCCAGAATATTTCGACTTGCAGGCCCGATCGAACGAGCCCAGCGCCTCGCGGTACTTCTGCGCCGGTCCCGCTTCGGATTGAGACCCCTGGCTTTTCGTTCCCGTTCAGGAAGGGTGGCCGAATATAGAGTCCGTCCTGTTGGCCGTAGGGGCCGGCAAGCTGCCGATCGATAAAGACCGCGCAGCCCGCTTCCCTGCCGCCGGGTGTTTCGGGATCAGGCGGGATCACGCAATCGGCGATCGCTTCCATCGCGCGGCCCTCTTCGCCGGTGAAGAATTCCCAGGGCCCAAGCTTAATCCGCGAGGGCGGGCTTCCCGCATTGGGCGTCCAAGGCAGCTGTCCTGAGATGGTCGCAGCGCCGACACGTGTGGCGCTGAACAGCAGGATAGCCGCCCCCGCGAGGAATTCGCGCCTTCGGACCGCCGTCGGGGTCGATTTTTTCGTCACCATGCAAGGGTCCTTCCCGGAGTTCCCGTTCTGTGCCCAGCCCGCGATCAAAAGAACCGTTGCGTTTCCGAAGCTGGCATTTCGCGGCGCCATTGCATCAGCGCACATCCACGATGTTCGGATGCGCGGCCAGAGCGGTTACAGCCGACAGGATTATTTCGACAGCCTCATTCGAACTCACAGCCGGCGGCGATGTTCGACCTTTGACTATTGCTCCAACCGATTGGCTGCCAAATGGCTGCATCGCCGGCTTGATCACCGGTCTTTCAGGCAACCAAGACGTCCTTCGGGTCAGCCCGAGAGCCCCAGGACCCCATACCAACGTATGGCTCTGGATATCAGAGCCGAGAGCTTGTCCGGGTCCGTGGCTGAAAGCATCTTCCGTCTAAGCATTGTGCTGCACTTCCATGCAGGTGCATTTCTTCACGGGATATAACGACATGCATATCCGTGCACGGACGCCCTCTTCGACCGAACGCAGAACACGAACAGCGGCGCAAGCGGAGAGCTGGAACCGCCGTTCGGAACGATGGGGCCATCTCATGACCGCTGCGCAAGCCGGCGACGGCGATGCCTACGAGCAATTGCTCCGGGAATTGGACCGATGGCTGCGTGGCTTCTACGCGCGACGACTCCCCGGCCCCACAGCCGAAGACGCCACGCAGGACGCCCTGCTCGCGATCCACAACAAACGGCACACTTACCAGCCGTCGAGGCCATTTGGGGCGTGGGCGATCGCGATCGCACGCTACAAATGGATCGATCGTATTCGTGATGCGTCCCGATTCGCCGCGCTCTCGCTCGATGACGAAATCGCAATTGAGGATCATGGCGAGGCCGCGATAAGCGCCGCCGCGCTGGACAATCTGCTTGCCGGTTGAAACCGGCGCAAGCCAGCGCGATCCGTCTCGTGAAGCTGAGGGGCCTCAGCATCGCCCGTGCATCCGGCGCAACCGGGCAATCCGCAGCACTCGTCAAGATCAACATCCATCGTGGCCTGAAAAAGCTGGCGGCCCTGGTCTCGTGACATCCGTCGAATGGCTTCCAGATCAGGCAAGAGCACCGCAGAAGCGGGGACAACCTCAAATGTCGAAATCGGCCGCCATCATTTGCTCGCATTCCCGCAGCATCGCGGCGGTCGGCCATGATCACAGGATGATAGCGATGGAAACGAGCGCACCCAACATGGGCGAAAGCAGAGCCGCGCTGAAAAACGGCATGGATCGCGCTTCTACCGATCATGGGCCGCGCCAAGCGAAAGCCAAACCCGGATTCGACGTCGTCAGTACATCATGTCTTACAGGCTATCGTTCAGATCACCTCTGCCGACAGCGTCAAGCGCCTGGGCGAAGGCGCGTACTTACCCAGAATGTACTTCGAGGATTTCCTTGTGCGGGAAACGGCATCCGAGCCGGCGAGCCGGACCAGCTCGGTCACGGATGTCGCGCTTAGCCGGGGTTGTGCCCAGGTCAGTTCGTTCAGCAGCGCCTTTCGAAAAGCAACCGGCTGGACTCCTACGGTATATCGCCGCGAATTCGAATAAGCCGGCACATGCGCGCGACACAGGCTGTAACCAAAGCTGCCCGGCCCGCGAACGTAGTCAGTTGAATGGGTCCACTGATGCTCCGCGCCAGGATGGGCGCGTCCCTTCATCCGAGAATGACGACGACAGCCTGGCCGCAAGTTCAGCAACGAGGAGACGACAATGATGAACCAGCTCTCGCGCGTAGTGGCAAGGTCAGGTCTCCTCAGGGCGGACCTGGATTACCATCTCATTCGGGCGTCAATGCTGATCATCTTCCTGTCGTTCGGGTATCAGAAATGGTTTGAGTACGAGGCCCAGGTCTTGATCCCCTATATCAGCAACGGTCCGCTGATTTCATGGATGTATCCCGTCTTCGGCATTCGCGGAGCCAGCATATTTCTGGGCGTCACGGAATGGGCGATTTGCCTGCTGTTGTTCTGGGGGATTTGGAACAGGACCGCGGGAGTGCTTGGCGCACTTGGATCATGCGGTACTTTCGTGGCGACGGTTACGATCATTCCGTTCATGCCGAACGGCTGGGACGAGGTTGCCGGCGGCTTTCCGGCGATGACCAATAACATCCCGTTCCTTGTCAAGGATGTCGTACTGCTCGCGGCCTCCTTTTACTTGTTGAAGCAGGATGTCGTGAGGGCCGGCGGCATCGGCGCAACCAACTATCTGATCCGGCTCATCGCAATCGTAATGGCCGCGCTCGGCTTGCTCCGCGACAATCTCGAATACCATCTGCTGCGTGCCGCGATGGTCTACATCTTCGCGGCCTTCAGCTACACCAAGTGGCACCAGTATGGGGCGCAGCTGATGATTCCCTTTATCAGCCACAGCCCCTTCATTTTCTGGCTGTATCCGGCTTTCGGAATACGCGGCGGCGCGCGCTTCCTGGGTGCGTCAGAGTGGATCATCTTCGCGCTGCTGTATGCCGGATTCTGGGACAAGAGGATCGGAGCCCTTGGCGCCCTCGGTTCGACCGTGACTTTCTTTACGACGCTTACGATCATCCCGTTCATTCCGGGTGGCTGGGATCCGGCGGCCGGGTTCCCGGCGATGGCCGGGCCGGTGCCGTTCCTGATGAAGGATTTGGTCCTGCTTGCGGTGTCCTTCTATCTGCTGAAACAGGATTTCATACGGATAACCACGTCCAGCAGGGATGCCGAGAGGGTCCCGAGCCAACCGCGCGCAGCCGGGCAAATCAGCGCTGCAATCTGACTGGCGCGCCTCTTGTTCCAACATCACGGCAACCAATCCACGGGAGAATCAGCCATGATCGACAATGTCACCTTCTCGTCGCGCCGCCGCAAGCTGCTTGCGGGACTCGGTACCGCCGCAACCAGCAGCCTCACCGCGAGCCTTGTCGGGCGAACCCAAATCGCACGGGCTCAAGAAAGCAAGCGCGGCGCAGTAATGCCATCGATCCTGGCGTTCGATGTCAACAAGTCGACGCTCGACATCAATCATCTTCAACCGCTGTTCAAGCGGCTGTTCGGCGACGGCAAAGTGGTGAACGAATGGTACTGCCAGCTCGTCCTCTATTCGGAGGCGATAACCCTGGCGGGAGGGCCCTACACGCCATTCTTCGAATTGTCCCGGGCGGTTCTGAAACTGATCGGCTCGGTCCATGGCGTCTCGATTCAGCCGGCCGACATCGACGAATTGGACGCGCTGTCAGCCACGATGCCTCCGCACGCGGATGTGCCATCAGGGCTCAAACAATTGAAAGATGCCGGCTTCCGTCTGGTCACGTTGACGAACTCTCCGCCCGACGCGCAGGTCAAGCAGCTGGGGCATGCCGGCATCAACGGGTTCTTTGAAAGGCTGTTCAGTATTGATCGCGTGCGTCGATACAAGCCGGCGCCACAGACCTACCACATGGTTGCGGAAGAGCTGAACGTTCCGACCGCCGAGATTTGCCTGATATCCGCCCATGTGTGGGACAACGTCGGTGCGCAAAACGCCGGTTGCCAGTCAGCGCTGATTGCCAGGCCCGGCAATGCCCCAACTTCCGTGCTGGAGGTGCCCGGTTGGCCGGCGCCGGCGGCGGTCGGGCCGGATCTTCCAAGCGTGGCGACGCAATTGATCAAGCTCTGGCGTTGATTGGGCATTCGATCGGAAGGGATCAAGCTCGTGAGCACAATAAAAGTCAGGGCAAAATTGGCAGAGCTGCTGGTCCTGAAATTGAAGCCGGGCAGCGGTCCCGGCGGTTGCTCGTGTGAACCACATTTTCGCGTCGGCCGGCGAGACGACAGGCGATTTTTTGCTCCGACCCGTAATCGCACCTGACCTGCCTTGGATCGGGAGATCGCCGCACGAAATGGCGGATCGACGACAATATCTCTAGATCGGCACGATTGGATGCTTCGCCCGTTGCAGCCCACTCAAGACTTTCGGATCGAGTTTCAGATGCGCCTGCACAAGTTCTGGAGGCGTCAAGGCCAGCCATTGATTCAACGAAAGGTCCGCGTAGTAGCTGCTCTTGAACAGTTCCAAAAACCGGAGCGAACGGTCGCCAGTGTTCTCCACGTAGTGACCCATAGCGTAGGGTACATAGCCGACGTCGCCGGCCTGGAAATCGAAGGTGCGCGCCTGACCGGATGACGCGAACACGCCCATACGTGCAGTACCTTCAATGTAGTACTGCCATTCGTCCGTGTTCGGATGCCAGTGCAATTCGCGCATTCCGCCCGGCTCAACCTCGACCAGCGCCGCAGCGATGGTTTTGGCGGACGGGAAGTTGTTCGAGTTCGGTGATCCGGACGGTCCCGCTCCCGGTCTTGATCGGCTCCTGCGCCAGCATCCGGTGGCTGAATGTGGGCTCTACGTGTTTAGCTCCTGCGAGCCTGTCGGAGCCAAGCGGACCGGGGACAGCGGCCTTGAACATATAGAGCTCGCTGGGGTCGGGCGTGTGGCCGAAGGACGAGGCGTTCACGCCGAAGTTCTTGGCTAGCACGTCGTCGGGCGTGTGCTTGAACCAATCGCTGAGAAGGAAGGTGCTGTCCTCGTCAAAGCTGCCACTGTCGAATACCAGCAGGAATTCACAACCGTCGGGACCCAGGCCCTAAATCGAATGAGGAACCCCTCCGGGGAAATACCACAGATCGCCGACGCCGACGTCATCGACAAAGTTACGGCCATGCGCGTCGATCGCCGTAATGCGCGCGGACCCATAGATCATGTAGGCCCATTCGGCCTCCTTGTGCCAATGCAGCTCGCGGATGCCGCCGGCGTTGAGACGCATATTGACGCCGGCGATGTTCTTCGAGACGCCGAGTTCACGCTCGGTTATTTGACGCGCCCAGCCACCGGACTCCTCCCGCACATGTGCATCGGAAAAGGAAAAACGCAGATTGGGTAACGTGCCGTGATCGGTCGATGGCGGAATGATGAGGTCCGGATTCTGGCGGTCCCGCAGCACATTGCGCGGACCGGGATCAGTGCCGCCGTGTCCGGGCCGCTGGGGTTGAGGGACCGGCCCGTCGCTCTGGGCGCTCGCGGCACCAACGGTGAAGGCGCCGGCGGCGGTAGCCGCCAACATCGTGCGCCGTGAAATATCGTTCATCAACATCTTCCCTTCCGCGCGTTCAATTTCCGTCTCGACATCGTCAGGATCTGGTCAGCTCGCGGTTGGCTCTCCTGGCGCCAAGCAGTGGCAACCGTTGCGACGTTGCTAGACAATCCAGCAACCCGCTGCCCTCGCAAAATTGCTGCGACTTGTGCTTTCTTGCCGAGTTCGATACGACAAACGAGATCGTACCCCGTGGCGTGGTGTAGCTGGCGGTGGATCACCGCGTTCGCCGGCCGGAGCCGGGCCAGTCAGTTGGCGATAGCCGTGATGTTGACGCTCGGATCATCGCTCAACGGCGCGATGGTTTCCAATGTCATGTAGCGGGCACGCTGGACCGGCCACTCATCGTTCTATTTGAGCAGGATCGCTCCGATGAGGCGGACGATGGATCCTCGTTGGGAAAAAAGATGGTAGCGGGAGAGCGACTCGAACCCCGACATCAGCATTTTTCATTATCACGCGCTGACCAGCACCCCCTACCCACCAGTGCCCCAACGCGGGTCCGCTCACCAAGCCGACGAACAAAAAATCCGCTTCTCGGTCGAAGCCACCAGCACTGCTCCGGTCAACTTGCTCGCGTTCTCGACTGCTCAAACTCGCTATCACTAGATTTTTCCAGATCTCCCGGTGCACACATCGTGCACACGCCGCCCTCTAACCAATTGACAGTCTTGAATTCTCGTTCCAATCCATCATAGGGAAGTTTGAGATGGCTCCAGCCAGCTGGACCAGCTAAATCCAACATGCGGCTCAACGACCGCTTTGCGCCGATTGTGTTGAAGAAGTCCGCGATTAGCGTCGGATGGATCGAAGAGCGAGGCGCGCGGGCTTTCCTAGTGCTCAGGCGGGCTTCAGAGCGGCGGCAGGATCAGCTTTGCCAGCTTTCGAAGGTTCTGGGCGGTGGCAGCCAGGAGGAACTCGTCTCGAGCACCAAATGGACCTCTCAGCCTGAGCCGGTCGAGGCGCAGGATGCGCTTCAGATGCGCGAACAGCATCTCGATCTTCTTACGTTCGCGCCGCGACGTGACATAGGCTTCGGTCTTGGCGATGTCGCGCGCAACGTCTCGGGCGTTTTCGTGGATTGAACGCGGGACCTTGCGGGCGGGCATCTTCGGACAGCACCGCGGCTTGAGTTCGCAAGCATCGCAGTCATGTTTGCTGGCGCGATAGAGCAGTGTTGCCCCATCATTCACCAGGGTGCCGGTGGAGCTCAGCACCTTGCCGGCCGGGCAGACGTAAACATCGCGTTCCTGATCGTAGGCGAAGTCTTCGCGAGAGAACGTCCCATCGTCGCGGGCCGACTTATCGAAGACCGGAATGTGCGGCTCGATCGCGCGCTCGTTGACCAGCCACCCCAGCATCTCGGCTGACCCGTAAGCACTGTCGGCGGCCAGGCGCTCGGGACAGAGCCCAAGGCGCTCTTCAGTGCGCTCGATCATTGTGCGTGCCGCACCGACCTCGGCCTGCCGGATAGCTCGCGTCGCCTCGACATCGACGATGATCGCGGCCTTCAGGTCGATCAGGTAGTTGTTGGCGTAGGCAAAGAAGGCATGGCCTTTGTGAGCGCCGGTCCATTGCGCGGCCGGATCCGACTTGGAGATGAACTTCGGTACCGTTTCGCTCGCCGCGCCCCAGGCAGCCTCATCCAGGGTGTCGAGATATTCCCGGACGGATCGGCGCGTCCTGGCGATGGCGTCCCAGTCAACGTCGTCGGACCCAGCAACAGCGCGCTGCTTGTTGGCGTCGGCGGCAATCAGGCTGGCATCGACCGCAAAAGCGGCCCCATCGACCAACCCTTCTGCCATGCAGCGCCGGACCACGGTCTCAAACAGCTTTCGCAGCAGATCGCAATCGCGGAAGCGGCCATGCCTGTTCTTGGAGAAGGTCGAGTGGTCCGGCACCTCGCCATCGAGGCCGAGCCGACAGAACCAGCGGTAGGCTAGGTTCAGGTGCACTTCCTCGCACAACCGCCGTTCGGAACGAATGCCGTAGCAGTAACCAACCAGCAACATCCGCACGAGCAATTCGGGATCAATCGAAGGCCGGCCAATACAGCTGTAAAATGGCGCCAAGTGGCTCCGAACGTCTGACAAATCGACAAAGCGGTCGATCGATCTCAGCAAGTGGGTCGCCGGAACGTGTCGCTCAAGCGAGAACTCGTAGAACAGCGCCGCCTGATCGACCTGCCGCGGACCCATCATCGATTCCAATCTCCCACCCACAAGGCGGAATAAATCAGCGAATTCCTTCGGCTTCAACAGGAGAGTTTTTCAACACAATCCGCCAGAGGCGGCCGTTCCATAATCGCCATTACGCGAATTGTGAAAGTGGCAAACATCCGCTTTGCGCAACTGACAATCTTTCAATTCGTGAATTGCCGATCCAGGCTCGGATCAATTACGAATTTGTGATCCTTTTCGAAATGCCCTAGGAAGGCTCTACATTCGATATTCGAATCCGCCGCTAGGATGATAGGGTCCAAATCCTTCATAAGCGCCCAAGAGCATTAACTAAGCGACGCATTGAATTTGACGAAAACGCCAGCCAACGTAATGTGCTTGCAACATTTAGCGAGGCAGGGCATGTCAAATATTCTCTTCGAAAAACAGCGTTTGGCGGTGAGATCCGATCCAGCGGATCCAGCACAAAATTAAGGTTGGGTGATGCTGTCTCTGGAGATGAATTACTCTCGCGCAATCGAGTTGGCCGAAGGCCATCAGTTGGACCGCCCGCTTCGCGA
The DNA here is from genome assembly GCA_963738105.1 of uncultured Alphaproteobacteria bacterium. Taxonomy (GTDB): domain Bacteria; phylum Pseudomonadota; class Alphaproteobacteria; order Rhizobiales; family Xanthobacteraceae; genus Bradyrhizobium. Next base: position 79,785 of record CAVTWC010000050.1, read on the forward strand.
TCTCCTCCTTAAGTTTTCTGTTTGCCGGAGCGAAGCGGCGAGGCCGGCCTCGCAATTGTAAGGGCCGAGAGGACTTTGCATTGCAAGAGCTGGACGGAGCGATACCCTGTTCTCCTACAAAAATATCAGACCGAAGCCCAGCAAAGGCGACGGTTGGCTGAAGGAGAAGGGAGACGTTCTCGCTGGCGCAGAGCCACCGCCTAGCGAGTTGGCTTACCGCTCTATTTTGGAGCAAATGCGGGCGGACTTCCCAAATTCGATTGGGAGGGCCTTCGCAATAAGCATTCCGACTGGAAGAACGGTCGTTTCCACTCACCGGAAAACAATGTCAATTCCGAAGATTTCGAAGCGGAAATCGAACGCCGATTTCCCACGCCGCGGCACAAATAATAAATCAGGGTAATTTGGATTGTCGAAGTCGGCTTAAAGAAGGTGTCTTCTCGCGCTCACCCACTTAAAGGAGCGCTTCCATGAATTTTGAAAACCGCCCCACCCACTCTCTGCGGCCCTATCCGGGCAATGCCCGTATCCACTCGCCAAAGCAAATCAAGCTGATTGCGCGAAGCATCGAGCGGTTCGGCTTCAACAATCCCGTGCTGGTTGACGACGACAACCAGATTATTGCGGGACACGGCCGCGTTGAAGCAGCCAAGCTGCTCAATATGAAGACGGTTCCAACCGTCCGGTTGTCTCACCTCAGTGAAACCGAGAAGAGTGCGTATATTCTTGCGGACAATCGCCTTGCCGAAAAGGCAGGCTGGGATAACGAGACCTTGGCGATCGAGCTGCAGGGACTCGTTGATATCGGCTTTGACGTGTTCTGACAGGTTTTGAGCCTGCCGAAGTGGATATCATTATCGAGGGTATTGAGGATGGAGCGAGCAGCCGGAAAACCTGGTGCCTGATGAGCCAAGCGGACCTCCCGTTAGCCGATTGGGCGATGTCTGGATGCTCGGAAAGCACATTGTGGTCTGTGGCGATGCCACGGATGCCGCGACGTACAAGCTGCTGATGGGAGACGAGAAGGCGGAATTCGTTTTCACGGACCCTCCATACAATGTGAAGATTGACGGCAATGTTTCCGGCTTGGGCCGCGTCAAGCACCGCGAGTTCGCCATGGCCTCTGGCGAGATGAGCGAGAGCCAGTTCACGACATTCCTCTCCAACGCATATGCTCTGCTCTGCAAGTATTCGACCGATGGTTCGATCCATCAGATCTGCATGGATTGGCGCCACATGCGAGAGATGCTCGCTGCTGGCGATCCCAATTACTCCGAACTGAAGAACGTCTGCATCTGGAACAAGAGCAATGGCGGAATGGGAACCTTTTACCGTTCCAAGCATGAGATGGTATTCGTCTGGAAGAATGGATCTGCGCCGCACATAAACACGTTCGAATTGGGTCAGGATGGAAGGAATCGCACCAACGTCTGGGACTACGACGGCGTAAATTCCATGCGCGAGGGACGCATGGATGAACTCGCCATGCATCCGACTGTAAAGCCTGTGGCGATGGTTGTCGATGCGATCAAGGATTGCTCTAGGCGAGGAAGCCTGGTCCTGGATCCCTTCTGCGGCAGTGGAACAATTCTGATTGCCGGAGAGAAGATTGGGCGTCGCGTCCGTGCCATTGAACTTGACCCCCGATACGTCGACGTGGCGATCAGGCGTTGGGAACAGTATTCGGGCAAGACGGCCGTGCTTGCTCCTATGGGTGAGACCTTCGACGAGATCTCCGAGTCTCGCTTGGGAAGCGCCGCGGCCGCCTAGACGTCTGTTCTAAAGATAGCCCGCACGTGCCGGAAAGCCTCTGCGTGTGCGGGCCAAAGCATTCAAACAGGCCAGCTTCCCATCCCCTACTCATAGTTATGCGGACGATTTTCGATGATCCCTCGACGCCAATTATGTTGATATTAGCAGGCTCCAATTCATCTTTTTAGAGCCGCAAATGACTAACTCATTCGACCAACTTGGACACAGATCACACCTCTCAGCCACAACCTTCCACCAGCCAATCACGAAATCGGTTACGGAAAGCCTCCGAAACATTCCCAATTCCCAAAGGGAAAGTCGGGCAATCCCAAACGGGCGACCCAAACGCCCGACGGGAATCAGTATCAAGGAGATACTCGGATGGCGATCAGCGCGGCAAGAACGGCGAAATCATTTCGCAGGCGAGAAGCGTATGTGATCGCGCTCGTGAATGACGCGCTGCGAGGCAATCAAAAGGCTTTTTCGAAGTTCATGAAGCTCATGCATCGCTCTGGCCTCATGCGGCGAGAAACGTCAACGCGCCGATCATTGTCATACTGTACCCATGAGAAACATGACGAACGAGGAATACGAAGCACATTGGAGCGAAATTCGGTCTGCCCCAGAGTAAGACGAATCGACCAAGTCGAGAAGGAAACATATCATGAAGAAGCCAAGATCAGAGCGTCAAGTTCGATACAACGTGGGATATGGAAAGCCGCCAAAGGCAATCAATTCCGCAAGGGCCGAACAGGAAATCCCAGGGGCAAGAGAAAGGGCGAGGAAAAATCATCTCCGCGTTCAAGCGCATGTCCTAAAGCGAGTAAAGATCAAGGATGGCGATAAGATTCGCACGATCACTTTGGCAGAAGCGGTAATTCTGAAGAATTACAATGCTGCTCTGCAAAAGGATCCCTTTGCCATGAGCAACATTTTCCGGCTTGCGGAAGAGTCCGGCGAATTCGTTGATCGCACAGATGCGAAGCAGGTTGGCGTGCCAGATTGCTTTGCCCGAGAAAGAACGATGGAGGAATTTCTGGCAGAGTTCGGCCGGAAGATTGGGCCGAGTAATTCTAGCCAAAGAGTTTTTCGACCACGTCACTGATATCGTGAGCGCCTCGAACCGTCCCCTTGTCAGGACGCGATGGATCGGGCGCTCGTTCTTTTCGCCTTCGCTGTTACCCTTGGAGTGGCGGGAAACCCGCTGACCCAGATCCGGCAACGCCGTCCCTGCCTTGCCGCCGAACCAATAGTAAGCTCTCGATCGCAAGGCTCTCGGGTCGAATTCGAGCCACAGGATGCACCCGCCCGGCTTGCGCAGCAGCTTGGTGCTGACGTCGACCTCGCGGACTTTCGAACCGCGAAAACTCGATTTCAGCTGGACATGACGGATGATGCCATTCGACTCCAGCACCATGTCATATCCGCCGCGGTCGACCTCGCTCTTGAGCACCTCGATATCGCGCCCACCGTTCCGCCACATAAAGGCGAGCAGCTGGCCGAGGAAGACATGACCCAGCGCCTGCTCTCGCAGGCTGGAATCGGACGAATGTGCCGAGGCCTCGATTTTGGCGGGGATTGGCTGGGTGTTTTCGGCCGGCTGGGCCATGGTGGCTCGATCCGATAAATAGGTTGTCGCCAATGCGCTTGCCTTGGCCGGGAAGTCCAGTCCGGAAAGGCGCGACGCCGGCATCATTCGGCAGCGCGGTTAATATTATCCTTTTTTGGGATAATCCGATGATGGGATCAGCTTACCCGGCTGATGACATCTGGCACTCGCGGTATCGGCAAATCCGTCCATTCTTCCGACCAGGCAGCCTTTTGCGGGCTCATGGTTCGGGCGCGCAAGGCCGCCGGGCTGACCCAGCACGCCCTCGCCCTGCGCCTGAAGAAACCGCAGTCGTTTGTCGCAAAATACGAAGGCGGCGAGCGCCGGCTCGACGTCGTGGAATTCGTCGCCGTCGCCCGCGCCCTTGGCGCGGATCCGCTTAAGCTGATGGCCGATTTTGTGGCGGGCGGTGGAGAAAAGCCGGCCAAGCCGAAAAGGCCTGCTCGCGAAACGAAACTCCTGAAATCCAGGCCCTTTATCGGAAAGCCGCCGGTCACAAGATGCTCGGGAAGCCCTGCACAAAGCCATAAGATTGCTCAGGATCTGCTCGACTTCCCGCGCGTGCGGAGCGTGTGTGGTGCGACCCCTAAAGGGAGCCACCATGGACCAGGCCACGATCGATCCCGCAATCGGATATTGCTCACCGAGATTCACTCCAAGCTTAACGAAGCCGCGCGCATCGCAAAGGCCGCCGAAGCCTGCGCGCTGGCGGGCAGTATCGCCGAAGGGCGTAACCGTTTCGATGGACATCGAACAGCTGATTTATGAGGCCGGCCGCCTGCAGGATGCCGCCTCGCTGCTGAATCGCCTGTCCCGCGAATAACGACCGGTTTCCGCCGTCCCTCGCCCCGCCCTTCGATTGGCGGGGCCGTGTCAGTGGCAGCACATGATGCTGTCGTTGACCCAACGGAGAGCCAGATGGCCAAGCAGCAAATCAAAATCTGCGAAGACGCCACGCAAATCATCTCGCACGGCAAAACGGCCCGCCAAACGTCGTGTCGTCCCGGTCAGGCCGAAGTCGGTCACCACGACGAGTGCCGTTACTTCAAAAGCGGTACCATCAAAATCATCACCTGCCGCTTCGACGTCCAAGCAATCGGTAGTGCTGAAAATGCTGCATCGACCCGAGGGCACCACGATCGCGGCGATCATGAAGGTGACGGATTGGCAACAGCATTCCGTCCGCGGCTTTTTCGCCGGTGTCGTCAAGAAGAAGCTTGATCTCAATCTCGTCTCCGAGAAGGTAAACGGCCAACGCACCTATCGGATCGCTAAATCGGGCGCGGCGCGATGACGGTCCTGCATCCGATACCACCCGATCGGCCAACCGATTCAGCCGTTGAGAACGAGCTGGATCGGCTGCCGACGATGCCGATCGCCCAATTACGCCTGAGGTATAGAGAGGTGTTTCGGACCGAACCGCCAACAGCGTTCGGTCCGGATTTGCTACGGCGGAGCATCGCGCACCGTATTCAGGAGAAGGCTTATGGCGGCCTCTCCGCCTCGACACGCCGCCTGCTCGATCAGTTGGTGAAGGCCGCGATCGCAAAGCCTAACGGTCGGCTCGAATTGCCCCGGCGGATCAAGCCCGGCTCGGAACTAGTCCGGACCTGGAAGGGCAAGAGCTACCGCGTCACGGTGACGGCCGATGGCTTTGCCTGGGACGGCCGGACATTCGCCGGCCTGTCCGAAATTGCCTCGGCAATTACCGGCACCCGATGGAACGGCCCGCGGTTTTTCGGGTTGCGGTCGACATCCAGTCAGGAAGGCACCGATGGCAAGTGAGTCCAAGCTGCTGCGGTGCGCCATCTATACCCGCAAATCCACCGAGCACGGCCTGGAGCTGGAGTTCAATTCGCTCGATGCCCAACGGGAAGCCTGCGAGGCCTATATCAAGAGCCAGGCGTCGCAAGGGTGGAAGGCCCTGCCCCAGCGCTATGACGATCCGGCCTATTCCGGCGGCAACCTCGATCGCCCTGCTCTCAAGAAACTGCTGGCTGACATTGACGCCCGCAAAATCGATGTCGTGGTCGTCTACAAGATCGACCGCCTTACCCGCTCGCTCGCCGACTTCGCCAAGCTGGTCGAGGCTTTTGACGCGCGATCAATCTCGTTCGTCGCCGTCACCCAGCAGTTCAATACCACCACCTCCATGGGACGGTTGACGTTGAATGTCCTGCTCTCGTTTGCCCAATTTGAGCGGGAGCTATCGTCCGAGCGGGTCCGCGACAAGATCGCGGCCTCCCGTCGCAAGGGAAAATGGACCGGGGGAACTGTTCCGCTGGGTTATGACGCCAAGGACAAGAAGCTCGTCATCAATGCAGCCGAGGCCGAGACCGTCCGTACCATCTTCCGGCTCTACACCGAGGTGAAGTCCTTTAGCAGGCTGGTCGCCGAACTCGATCGCAGACGAATTGTCACCAAACGCCGCAGCACAAAGGTCACGAAATACAATGGTGGTATCCCCTTCACTTACGGTCCCCTGTCGTATTTCCTCAGGAATCGCGTCTACGTCGGCGAAACTCACCACGGCGGAAAATGGTTCAAGGGCGAGCACAAAGCCATCCTCGATAAAGAGACCTTCGACCGCGTCCAGGAACTGCTCAAAGCCAATTGCGTCATGAAAGCAAAATCCTTCGCGAGCGGCGCCCTCCTCAAGGGCAAACTATTCGATGACAGGGGCAATCCCATGGGCCCGAGCTTTTCCAGCAAGAACGGGGTGCGCTATCGCTTTTACGTCAGTTCGGCGATACTCCGGGGACGCAAAGCATCCGCAGGGTCGGTCGGGCGTGTCGCCGCGCCCGAAATCGAGCGTGCAGTCCTTGCAGCTCTCGAAGCGCAAGCGCCTAAGAGTTCCGATGCTGCGAAAGGATCAATTGATACCATCGAACGCGTGGTGGTCTGCCAGGACAAGCTCCTGATAACGATCGCGGGACGCGACCCCGAACACAACCAGGAAATCCGACGCTGCATGGTCCCCGGTCAACAAGGAATACTATCACCGTCGTGGAAAACACCGGCGCGTCCGAAGACGGCCGAAATGACACCCTAATTCAGGCACTGGTCCGTGCACATGGTTGGGTAAATGTACTCCGCGACGGAACACACGAGTCAGTCGAAGACCTTGCCGAAGTGAACCATGTTCATCCGAAAGTCATCCGTCAATCAATGCGCCTCGCATTTCTTTCCCCCGACGTGACTTCAGCGATCCTGGAAGGCCGCCAGCGTGGCGATCTCTCATTAAAGCGCATTCCCAAGCTGCTCCCGCTGTCCTGGAGGGGCCATCGTCCACTGCTCGACTGATTTTCGCTCATCGAATGTTATGGAATTTTCATCCGGCAGCCGTCGATGCGAGACGGGTCTTTCATGCCTTCTCTGCAGAAGGCGAGACCGGCACAACTCGGCCCTACCGTTCTCATTAACGTACAAGCGCGTTATCGCAGATTGGCGAGAAGTGCGGCTTCTGGCTTGCTAAAAGGAGATCGCTACCTAATACACCGTATCACGTCGCGGCCATACACGATCGTACCCCTTCGAGTAACGCGAGAATGCGTCGCTTGTCGGTGTCGGAATATTTGAGCTGGCGTAGCAGATAAGTGTACGCTGAGGCGGCGATCTCTCGTCGCCCTGCTGCCACAGCCGTCGACCACTCTCGGCACGCCCGAATGAATCCCGGGATCGGACAGTCCGCTAGATAGGCGTCAAGATTATCCCATTGACGACAGGCAGCTTCTTTTGGCCAGGCCGAACTGATCGTGTCATTCTGCTGAAGAACCGCACTGAGCTCCAGGCTGACGGGGTCATAACTTACCGAACTCATCCCGACATCGCCATAGTCGATGATCATGATCTTGGCACCGTCGGCAACGAGGATGTTCTCGCCGTGCAAATCGCCGTGGACGCAGCACCAGCGTGTCTGCAGAGACTTACCCTCGAACTCCGCAGCCCAATCGAGCCCATATTTCAACTGAAGCGCTTTGGCTGCCTCATCATCAATCCAGCAGGCCCGAACCTCAGCGACGGTCCGCCGCGTTTCCGCCTTTCCGGCCGACCAGTCTGCAAGAGCCGCCTTCGTTGCGGCGACAGCGCTTACAGCACGCTCGTCTTCCTTAGCCATTGCCGCAAACATCGACTCATCATGACCTCGGGCAAGCTGGTAGAAAAGGCCAGCCGTCGGCCCGGCTCCAAACTCCAGCATTGCCATCTTGCGCGGGGTGACCGCGCCATTCAGCAAGATGATTTTGGCTTCATACCGCCCGTCTTCGTCCTGTACGCGATCCAGCGAGTTGAGCTTAGCGACTACCTCGCGAAAAGGCGCACCGCCGCCGTCGAACAGTTGTAAGCGGAGCGTCTTGGCACCCGACCGGCCGCCGCCTACTTTCGAAACGGTACAGCGCATAGCGCCGAAGCGTTTGGCGAAGATCCGTATAGGCGATCCTCGCCAGCACTGAGATTGACGGATTGCAGATCGAGCTCAATCCCGTCTAAAGCGTTGATCGCGTCAACAACTTTTCCGATCGTCTCGGGCGCATGATCAATATTGATCTTCCTTCAGGAACTCGACTGTGTCGACCTTCGCGCCTTCGCCCCAGATGTCCGCGTCATGTTTTTGGGCGAGCAGGTCCGCGATAAAGTCGTCCGATGGCGAAGACGTCAGCACTAGGAGCTTCGTGCCGGGCGTGACCTTGCGCGCATGATGGAAGACAAACTTGCCGTGCTCCGGGTCCAGGTCCAGCGTGTTCCGCCAGTCGGAATCTTCAGGTCCAGAATGGCGAAATCATAAAATTCGCTGTCGAGTCGGGCACGCGCCTCGTCACGATTGCGGGCAATCGTCAGTTGGCAAGGCCTAGCCAGGGCGTCAAAGATCGCGGACAATTCGGCGATATAGTCTTCGTCATCCTCAACAATGAGAACGTGCGCGTTCATTTGCGCCACCGGGCAGTATACAGCGCGCCGCCATCCTTAGCAGGCTCAAGGCTTAGCGAGCCGATCATTGTCTCGACGGCCTGCCTCGCGATCGCGAGGCCGAAGCCGGTGTGATCTTCTTGGATGAATTGCCAATCTGGAAGGCTGTCTCGATCGGTCCATTGATGCCGACGCCATGATCGAGCAAGGAAACCCAGAAATCGACGTCGGGTCTCCCCCCAGCACACCGTGACATCGTGCGCTTCGGGCGGGCGGCCGACTGTCTGCTGCGACTTCACCGCGTTCCGTAGAACGTTGACCACCACCATCCGGATCAACGAGGGGTCGCCCTTTATAAGTAAAGGGCGCGACCCAATCGATGAGATCCATCTGGTAACGTCGTCCGGATAGGTACCGACTAATTCGTCGATCAGAACGGCGAGATCAAACTCCTGAGGACGTGGGACAGCGGCTGCGTTCCTTAGGGTCTCGATCGCCTCGAACACGCGACCAACGGATTCCAAGTGACGCTTAGTTTCCGAATTACCCCACTGCTCGGCAAGCTCTCGCTTAGCGGCCAGGCGGACGAGCCCGATGGGGGACGCAATCTCGTGAAGCAGGAAGCCGCTAATCCATTCAACTGCCTGTCCATAGATCTGACGCCGGACGTCACAGGAAATGACATCGCCCTCGTCGGGAGCGAGCAGTTCCGGCGGCTGTTGCTGAGCAAGCCTCCTGATGCTGTCCTGAAGCGCGTAGTTGACGTGCGACACCGTTTCGAGCTTCTGCGCGCCGCGAAGCCTTTGCAAGTCGGAAGGACCTCCAACCGCGCCAAGCACGCGCGCCGCCAGTCCACGAAGGTGCGCGGACGGTGCGGTTAGATGCGTCAATGCCTCCTCCCAAGTCATTGAGTTGCTTGCCGGTTATAGAAGGCGGCTCGGCGCCGAAAGGCCTCGGCGCCGCCCTCCATGACGGATGTGATAGCTTGGACAACTTGGGGCGCGGAAAGCGGCGCCGCCACCAGAGGGAAGCCGCGCTTTCCATCCGAGCCCAGCTCAAGCACGAAGTCTGCATTTCCAAGCACGGGGATGTTCGCGTTGTGGTCGAGAAGATTAGCTGGCCGGTTGTCGTGCGCGCGAGTATCGACTTGATCAAGGTATCGACGATGAAAGCGTTGTCGATGTGGTCCTCTGGTTGATCCACGATCAGTAGGCGATCGACGTGACGTAGCACCAGCGGCAGAACCACGGTGCATCGCTGGCCTGTCGAAAGGTCAGCGATATCCTTGTGATCGGCTCCGTCGAGCAGGGAGAAGGTGACATAGTCCTCGATAGGCACAGTCGCGAGCGCGCCTAGATCCGCCTCCTTGAGTGCGAGCACAGCTTTGGCGGCACGATCGATCGACATCGATCCGCGGGTCGCGACGAGCTCATAGTCGTTGTTCTCGACCGCTCGAGTAGTTACCGCGGGCTGATACGCTGGGCTAAGGTGCCGACGAGATCGTTGTAGCGCAGGCCGCTTCCACGCAACGCCCCGATTAGAGCCGTCGAGAAGGCGTCGGTTTGCCCGCCACGCATCACCGCGATGCGGATAGCGGTCCCAAGACTTGGTTGAGGTGAGCGGCCGTTAGAGCGCGCGTCTCGTATCGTTGCGCCCGAATGGCCTCCAACGCGTTCAGCGCGGCAGAGCGGCGCGCGATCGCTTGCGACGTCGCCGCGCTGCGCGCCGCTAGCACGCCGCGCAGGGAATCGAGCTGGGCTTTCCGCTCGCGTAGCGTCTGACCGCGCCGGACAATTTCACCGGCGCCAGATTGTAGGCCTTCGATGTCTCGGCGCAGCTGGCGAGCCTGATCCTCGATCCCGATCTTTTCGGACTCCACCGAAGCCGTGATCTGGCCGCTGGCGGCCTCGACGGCAGCCAGCTCCTGAAGGGCATAGGCGATATGCTGGTGGGCGTTGGCGACGCGCGTACGCAGGCCTACCAGTGGATCGCCCCCTGCGTCGGCCGGCCAGCTTTCGACCACGCCTATATTCTGCGCATTCGCCAAGGTAGCCCGCCAACGTGACACGGCGACATGAAAGCGCTGGATCCCGGCGGCTGCGACACCCTTGGCTGCAATGGTTCTGCTCAATATACTGAGCTGACCGGTGCGGGCATGTGCGTCGGCGGACAGGCTGGCGAGCTGCTGCTCTTGCGGAGCCAACTGCTCCAGCTGGGCCTCAATGCTCGGCAGTTGCGAGAGTTGAGCGTTGAGCTGCTCAATGTCCTGCCGGATGGTGTTCGCTTCGGCAGTAAGGGAGCGCACGGACGCCATAGCTTCCGCTTCCGCCGCAGCGGTTGATCTCTGATCGCCGAGAAAGCCGTCGAGTAGCCGGAGGCGGCCGCCGGGCTGAAGGCCGACGGTCTCGATCTCTGTCTGCGAGAGGATGATCGGCGGCAGGAAGGGGCCGGAAACACGCGGCGCGGTCTCGTTGGCTGAGCGGGACACCACAATTCGGCGGTCGCCATCGATGAGCGTCAGGGTAATCTGACCCAAACCTAGTACTGACAGCGCATGCTCTTTTGCTTCTGCGGCTCGTCTCAGGCGTGTAGCCATCAACATTAAGACAAAACCCGGATGAGCTCAATCAATGAGGTTTTACCGGTCCCGCGCGCACCGATCACGACATTCAGACCGGGCTTCGGCCATATGTCAAATCCGTTAAGAAAGCCTTCTTCAATCTGGATGCGCTCGATGCGCATTCCGCCCTCATCATCTCAAGCAGCCTGTCGTTCTCGGCTGCGTAAGAAGTTCGATCGGAATCAAGCTTCGGAATTGCCCCGCACCATCGACAAACGCGCTTCAGATTAGCGGCATCACGCATCCTTGCATAGAGATGCTAAAACAAATCTTGGTAGCGTTGTCGGCGTACAAGCCGGTCGGCCAGAGGACAAAAAAATGATCCTGCGTGAATGGCAACAATCGACAAAAGACAATCCGTGGCCACTCTAGGTGTTGGCAGCCCCTGTTCAACTCAAACCGGCGGCCTCGGCCTTCGGAGGATTTGCGCCGAGCTGAGGGTCGGTTGACGTCGGTTCGTTGGGGACGTGTCCCGGCCGGACCAAAGCCACAGTGACGCTTGTGTGGCGTCCAGGCAGCTTGGGGCGAACGAGCGGCCCGCCGGGCGGGAACTTGGCAGGCCTTGATGATCGGACCTGCCCCGGATTTGAGGGTTGCGTCTGTTAATTATGTCGGCGCGATGTACCTGCATTGCTGGGACATTTCCCTCGGGTCGCAACAGAAAGCCTCTGGCAACACTCCGCGATGCCATGGAGCTTATCCAAAAGCTATGATTCCGAACGCGATGCGACGAAGCCTACGTGGCAGGCCGCGATGCAATGTGCGATCACGACTGCGCCCCATACGGCCACTTGACATGCGGACCGCAGCGCATTTGACCGCGGCCCTCGGGCGGCAGCAAACGACTGGCGACGCCCAATGAAGCCGCTCCTGAACTGGAGAAATTAGCCGAATTTGACCGCGGCCGGCGGGCGGCAGTCGTGATCGCACCAAGTCTCTGCCGATAGTCTCCGCAAAACGGGAATATTCGCGGTCGTGGCCGGAGACTTTCGGCGATTTGGCGCCCCGAGATCGGCGAGTTGGGAGTCTGGAGACAAAATCGAATGCGCGAAAAGCCCGGATTTCCGGCCCATTCTCGCGTCTCTTGGGAAGCCTGGCCGAATGCCGGAATGGCTGGCTGGGGCGGGAGGGATCGAACCTCCGAATGGCGGAATCAAAATCCGCTGCCTTACCGCTTGGCTACGCCCCAACAGGCCTGTCGGCAAGCGCGGGACCATAGTCGCGCGGTCGTCCTCAGGCAACGCCGGTCTATAGGGGGAGTTGAGCCGTTTCAACAGGCTAGCGGCGTATTTTTGTCCCGAATCCGGCCCGGAAACCCGAGCCTTTATATGGGGCGCGGTTTGCGCGGGCCCTCGCGGCCCGGCCGCTTTCAAATCTGGCCGGTTTTGGTCCCCGGCGCGGCCCAATAGCACCCGAGAGAGTGGCGCGATGCCGCCTCCGGGAGAGCGGCGCGATGCCGCCTCCGGGAGAGCGGCGCGATGCCGCCTCCGGGAGAGTTGAGAGAACGCCGGTTTCATGGGAATACGGCAATCCATTGCCCCTCACCCGCCAAGCGAGACCGTGGTCATGACCTACCGTGCACCGATCAACGACATGCTGCTCGCCCTTAACCATGGCGCCGGCCTGCAGGCCGCGTTGCAAGCCGGCCATTACGGCGATTTCGACGGCGACATCACGGCCGCGGTGCTGGAGGAGGCCGGCAAGTTTGCCACCGACATGCTGGCGCCGCTCAATCGAAGTCGGCGACGAGCACGGCATCAAGCTCGCCGACGGCAACGTGACCACCGCGCCGGGCTGGCCCGATGCGTATCAGCGCTGGATCGCAGCCGGCTGGAACGCGGTATCGGGCCCCGAAGAGTTTGGCGGCCAAGGCCTGCCGCTTGCGGTCAACGCCGCCTGCACCGAAATCTGGAGCGCCTCGAACATAGCCTTCGGCCTCTGCCCGCTGCTGACGCTGTCCGCGATCGAGGCGCTCGACGCCCATGGCAGCGATGAGCTGAAAAAGATCTACCTCGAAAAACTGGTGTCCGGCGAATGGACCGGCACCATGCAACTCACCGAGCCGCAGGCGGGCTCCGACGTCGGCGCGCTGCGCACCCGCGCCGAACGCGCACCAGATGGCAGCTATCGCATCAAGGGCACCAAGATCTTCATCACCTATGGCGACCACGACATGACCGATAACATCGTGCATTTCGTGCTGGCGCGATTGCCCGATGCGCCCGCGGGCACCAAAGGCATTTCGCTGTTTTTAATTCCGAAATTCCTCGTCAATGCCGACGGCTCGCTCGGCGCGCGCAACGACATTTACGCCAGCGGCATCGAACACAAGCTCGGCATGCACGCCGCCCCCACCTGCACCATGACCATGGGCGACCAGGGCGGCGCGATCGGCTATCTGATCGGCGAAGAAAACCGCGGCATGCTCTGCATGTTCACGATGATGAACCAGGCCCGGCTCGGTGTCGGCCTCGAAGGCGTCGGCATCGCCGATCGCGCCTATCAGCAGGCACTGACCTTTGCGCAGGAACGCAAGCAGGGTCGCGCCATAGGCAAGAAGGGCGACGGCATGGATGCCATTATCGTGCATCCCGATGTCAAGCGCATGCTGATGCAGATGCGCGGCCTCACCGCCGCGGCACGCACCATCTGCTACGCCACCGCGGTGGCGCTCGACGTGTCGGTACGCGCCAAGGACGCCAAGGTGCGCGCCGACGCTGCCGCCCGCGGCGCGCTGCTGACGCCGATCGCAAAGGCCTTCTCCACCGACATCGGCAACGAGGTGACCTATCTCGGCGTGCAGGTTCATGGCGGCATGGGTTTTATCGAGGAGACCGGCGCCGCCCAGCATTATCGCGATGCGCGCATCACCTCGATCTATGAAGGTACCAACGGCATCCAGTCGATCGACCTCGTGACGCGAAAACTCGGCGCCAATGGCGGCGCATCGGTGTGGGCGCTGCTCGACGAACTCGGCGGCATCGTCAGCAAGGTCGAGGCCTCGAACGACCCGGCGTTCGGTACCACCGGCACCAAGCTGCGCGATGCCCTGGGCTCGCTGGAACGCGCCAGCAAATGGCTGCTCGAGCGCATCACCTCGAAGCCGAACGACGCGCTCGCCGGCGCCACGCCCTATCTGCGCCTGTTCGGCTCGACGCTCGGCGGCTGCATGCTGGCCGGCGAAGCGCTCGCCGCGCGCGATGCCGGCGACGGCCAAGGCGATCCGCAACGCTACGTCACGCTGGCGCGGTTCTTTGCCGAGAACATTACGGTGCAAGCGACCTCGCTGGAAAAAACCGTGATGGACGGCGCCGATGCGGTGACCGACGCGGATGCGGTGTTGCTGGGGTGAGACATCAGCCAGTCCCCTCTTCGTATTTCGCGCGACCTTAATTGTCGTCGTCCCGGCGAAGGCCGGGACCCATAACCCCTGGCGTCAGTTGTAAGAGAAGACATTCGCCCCACAGCTCAAACGAGAGGACACGGCGTATGGGTCCGGGCCTTCGCCGGGACGACGTGGAGAGATTATCGCGATCCCAGACATGCCTCCGCATTCCCGCGGCGCATTGCGCCCGAGTTCTGCAAAAATCGTTCGCCCAAAAGAAAGAGGGCGCAGGGAAGACCGGGTGCGCGCTGCACCCGCGGTCTCGCGTGCAAAGGTAGAGAGAAAGACGCACACGAGCATACAGGTTCAGCGGAAGCAGTCCGGCCTTCCCTGCGCAATGGTTTTACGACTTACTTCGTGCTCTCCTTGGCGACCGGCTTTTTGTCACCATCGCCCCTAAGAAGCTTGCTTCTCAAGAACTTGACGCCAGCATCGGGGCGTCAGGACCACACGACTTCGCCGTCCACCTCACGCGCTGTTCGTCAAAAGCGCATCAGTGTCCACCGCATCCCATCCCAACGTTCGTGACGATGGCCAACGCCCCTCCTCCGGAACGGGATGCGAGGAATGAGCCGGTGATTTGGGTCAAAAGGGAAGCAGATTATTTTTGAAAGCGGGACTGGACAGGGCAAATCAGCTTGAAAGCATTGCAGAAAATAACCCCAGCGCGCACGTCAATCGAGAACCTGTCGGGCAAGGCCGCGTCCGCTTTCCGGTCCGAACTGGCGATATCGCCAATTTCAAACCGGGCAGCTTCCAGGACCTTCACCGAGCTGAACTCTATGCCAAGCGATGTTGCTATTGCTGTCAGCAATCACGTAGCAGCAGCCGCCGCCATCGATCTTTCGAATCCATTGGGCACTTCAATATCGACTTCAAGCGTCGATACATTTTTGCCCCGATCCATCCTGACGATGACCTTATCCGGATCAAGCACGACGTGCCGCGAGACCACGGCAAGGATCTCTGCCCGCAGCAGCCCCAGCAGCTCAGGCTGGCCGCGCAAACCTCGTTCGTGCGCCAGGAGAATCTGCAGCCGTTCCCGTGCAACAGGCGCGGAAGCATTACGGTTGCCAAGGAGCCGCAGCAGGTTCATCATGCGGCCCTCCTTCGCAGCAGTCGGTTCATAAAGCTTTTTCGTTCGACCGGCACCATCATGGTGACGGATTCGCCCACCAGGCGGCGGGCTGCGTCGATGTAGGCGCGGGCCGGCGCGCTGGTGGTGTTGTTCAGAGTGACCGGCGATCCAACGTTCGATGCACGCAAGACGTCCTGGCTCTCGGGAATGATTCCAAGCAGCGGTGTCGCCAGGATCTCAAGGATATCATCGATGCCAAGCATTTCTCCTCGCGCCGCGCGCCCCAAATCGTATCGGGTTATCAGCACGTGCTTCTTGACCCGCTCGCCCTTCTCGGCCTTCACGGTCTTTAAATCGAGCATTCCGATGATGCGATCGGAGTCGCGCACCGACGAGACTTCGGGGTTGGTGACAATGACTGCTTCGTCCGCGTAGCGCATTGCAAGCGTCGCGCCCCGCTCGATCCCTGCCGGACTATCGCAGAGGATCCAGTCGAATTTTGTCCGCAGGTCGTCGATAACCCGCTTGACGCCCTCGTCAGTCAGCGCGTCCTTGTCCCTGGTTTGGGATGCGGGAAGCAGCCACAAATTCTCGAGGCGCTTGTCGCGAATGAGAGCTTGCGAGAGTTTCGCAACGCCCTGCACGATATTGATGAGGTCGAACACAACCCGGCGTTCTGCTCCCATCACGAGATCGAGATTGCGCAGGCCGACGTCGAAGTCGACGACGACAACCTTTTCTCCCATTTGCGCGAGCGCAGCACCGAGCGCGGCCGTAGAAGTTGTCTTCCCTACGCCGCCCTTGCCAGACGTCACGACCAAGACTTTGGCCATACTTGTATCTCCCTAGTCGATTAATTCAGCGGTGTGATTTTCATGATGTCGCCTTCAAGCCACGCTTGAGCTGGCCGATTGCGCAAGGTGGCGTCTATTTCTTCGGCAGTTTGATAGTAACCATCGATGGCCAGCAGTTCTGCTTCGATCCTCTGACAATAGATCCGTGCGGCGGAGTTGCCGTTGACCCCGGCCATCGCGCGGCCGCGAAGCGTTCCGTAGATATGGATCGAGCCCCCGGCGACAATTTCCGCGCCGGAACCGACCGAGCCCAGCACTGTCACGTCGCCTTCGGTAAAAACAACCGACTGACCCGAGCGCACCGGGCTTTCGAGCAATAGGGACGTCGGTTTCGGTTTAGGCTCAGGCTCAGGCTTTTTCGGTTCGCTCTGCGCGAGCACACATTGACGCCCCCCGGTGAGTAAGGGCGGCATGCTCGTCGTGAGGCGAGCGGCGTCCACCCCCTCAATACCAAGGACCCGGATATTCCGTTGTTCGAGGCTTGTGACGAGGTGCGCGATAGCGGTTTGGCTAAGGTCCACAGCAGACAGGTCAAGCACCACCGGCTTCCCGACGAAAAACCCGGGCGAGCGGGCGAGCGTTGCGTCTATTTCGTCAAGCCAGCCTGCAATCGGAACGACCGGACAAAACACAAATGCAACGTAAGATCGGCCTCGCATGCGAACCAGTTGCCGTGTTGGCTGCGAAATTGCGTCCATGTGGTCAACTCAACTTTCTTTTCGAATGGTTAACGATGCGCGGCCTTGGTTAATGATTGGTTAATGAGGTCGGCATTCGGCTAAAAACCAACATGTTCGATGGTCGCGACGTCCGTAAGCCGCCAAGAGGCGGTTGCACCACAACGTGCTGGCGATCGCGCTCGCCAACAAGCTTGCCCGCATCGCCTGGGCGGTGCTGGCCAAAGGATGCGCCTTCGAGCTGACGAGGACCGACGATGCAGGCGTCCGACCCGCTTGATCCTCGCGCCGTGCTCGGCGCGGTCCAGGCGCAGCCTGGCAACGCCGGAGCCAGCCGCAAGCCCAGCGCGACGGCCGGCCTTGACCGCCCCTGCGCGCGACGCGATCGACGTGCTGCGGGCCGGGACGAAGGAACGGCCCTTGGCTCGAACAAAGGAACTGCGCGATAGGAGGAGCAAGCGATGACGTAACCCTATCAAAGTTTCCAGCCGAGGTCTGCGAGAGGATGAGACGAGATGGAGGTTCGGTTTTCCCGGCGCGTGCGAACACTGGTGACCCAGATGGCCCGTTGAGGCCTGTCCGTTAATGAGGTCGCACGCGCGCTGATATCCATGATGGCCCGGAGCATAACACACTCCAATCTGAGGCCGGATACATTGATGCAAGACCGCTCACCGCCAGCTCGGCGAAACCACTTGCAACGCACGGCCGGACCATACATGCGGGTCAAACCGCGTCGCCTTGACCGGGTGGTCTATTTCCGGCCTGCCGCTGTGAACGGACGTCGTCAGACCGCCTCGGCAAGTCTCAAACGTGCTGCGATCAGACAGACGAGAGCGAATGATTGCCTTTGGCTCTGATGGTGCGGTGACCCTGGATGGCGTAATATTCAGTGCGCGGGGAACCCTGCTGCTCGCCCCGCCTGGGTGTGACGGACAAATCGACGCACTCGCGATCTTGGGCAGCCTCGCAGGTGAAGGAGGGTCCCATGTACGCCGCCATTCGTCAGGGCAAAGCCAAGACTGGCATGGCCGAAGAACTCGCGCGCCGAATCAAGGAGGGCGCCATCCCGATCATCAGCGACGTCGAAGGCTTCATGGCTTACTATGTGGTTTATGCACCCGACGACGTTGTAACAGCGATCAGCGTCTTCAATAATTATGCCGGAGCGGAAGAGGCAAACAGGCGCGCCCTCGCCTGGATCGAGCAAGACCTTGCACCCTTGCTCGTTGGCCCAGCCACTGCGATGGCCGGCCCGGTGATCGTCCATACACTGGCATAGCAAGCCCGCTGCTCCGGATACTTGTCGACCCCCTTGACAGACGCGCGACTGATACTCAGGTTTTAGGTCTGTCCTCATGAAGGGCAGCAGACGGCGAACATATCGCGTTGGCCGTGAAGCTTCGGAGGGCCTTGCATGACTCCACCGGGTAGAACTGCCGCATTAACCGCTGCCGCATCGGTTCGGGCGTCAGCGTAGCGGCTCCTTGCGAACAACACGCTGGAAGCGGCCTATGGCCCCCATCAGTAGGGCAAGGGCCAATCTGGCCCCTTCCGGCGCGGTTCCGTCGCCGCAAATGTGCGGACGCCGGAACTGCCAATGCGGGAACTTTCAACGGCGGAACTGCTAACGCCGGCACCCATTGCAGCGGACCGTGCTCAAAGAAATGTAGAGTAGGTCGATCAGCCGAGGTGATGAACTTTCTGAAGACCGTAGACCGGCGTGGGAATGCCCTCCATTCGCGCCTTCAACTGAAGCGACAGAAACTGTGAGTAGTGGCGAGACTGGTGCAGGTTACCGCCATGGAACCAGAGCGCTTCCTGCTGTGTCGGCTTCCACATGTTTCGCTGCTCGCCTTCCCACGGGCCCGGGTCTTTGGTGGTATTCGAGCCTAATCCCCACACCTTGCCCACTTTATCAGCGACCTCCCTCGAGATCAGGTCCGCGGCCCAGCCGTTCATCGAACCGTAGCCGGTGGCGTAAACGACGAGATCGGCCGGCAACTCGGTCCCGTCGCTCAAGATGACGGAATGTTCCGTAAGTCTTTTGACGTCGACGCCGCTCTTCAGCTTGATGCTGCCGTTGGCAATCAGCTCGGAAGCACCGACATCGATGTAGTATCCCGACCCACGCCGGAGATACTTCATGAACAGACCAGAATCATCATCGCCATAGTCGAGCAGGAAGCCCGCCTTCTCGAGGCGTTTGTAGAAATCGGCATCGCGTTCCCTGATCGCGTTGTAAACCGGGATCTGGAACTCATGCAGAATCTTGTACGGTAGCGACGCGAAAATCAGATCGGCCTTGGCCGTCGTCATTCCAGACTGGACCGCCTGTTCGGAGTAAAGCGCGGCCAATCCCAGTTCCATCAACGAGTCCGACTTCACAACATGGGTGGTCGAGCGTTGAACCATCGTGACGTCTGCTCCAGCTTCCCAAAGCGCGGCACAAATATCGTGGGCGGAATTGTTCGAGCCGATCACAACGGCTTTGCTATTTTTATATTTGTCCGGCCCCGGATGCTGCGACGAATGGTGCTGGTCGCCCTTGAAAATATCCATGCCTTCAAATTTCGGCATATTGGGCTTGGCCGACATCCCCGTCGCAAGTATGAGCTGTTTTGGCTTGAGGACGATCTCCTTGTCGCCGCGCTGCACGACAATGGTCCATTCGCGGCGTTGCTCGTCGTAAGATGCCTTCTTGCATTCGCTTGAGCCCCAGTAATTGAGCTCCATCACCTTTGTATACATTTCGAGCCAGTCCCCGATCTTGTCCTTCGGTGAAAAGACCGGCCAGTTGCGGGGAAAAGGCAGATAGGGCAGATGATCGTACCAAACCGGATCATGCAGGCAGAGTGACTTGTAACGCTTGCGCCAGCTGTCGCCGGGCCTTTCGTTTTTTTCGATGATGATCGTCGGCACATCGAGTTGGCGCAGCCGAGCTCCGAGTGCGATACCGCCTTGACCGCCACCAATGATGACGCAATAGGGCTGACGCGAATAGCCGAGTTCGGCAGCTTCCGCGTCGCGTTCTTCCTTCCACGTTTTTCGATTTCGTTCGGCGCCGTGTTTAGCCCCCATCGGACGGTCAAAGCCAACCGGCTCCTCGTGCCCCTTGAGTTCACTCATGGTCGTGAGCAACGTCCATATCCGGCCATCCTTCAAGCGTATGTGGCCAAAGCCGCGGGCAACCTCCGTTTCGAATTGTATCCAGCTCTCCGTAATTCCATCCGCTTCAGAAGCGTCCTCACCATCGGCAATTTTCCAATTCGACGGCCTCACATCGGCGAGCCGCGCCTTGAGCATGTCGCGAACCGCGTCCTTTCCCTCCATTGTCTTGATGTTCCAGGTGAAGGTCACGAGGTCGCGCCAGTAGCAGTCCGCCTGAAAGAGATCGACGGCGTGTTCTATTTCGCCGGCCGACAGCGCCTTGTCGAACGCGTTGAGAAAATCAGACACTTTTCCATTCGGGGCTTTGTCGAGCATGGTGTCCTCCTCCCTTGTGCCGATGGCGAGAGCTTTGCTCTCTTTTTTGGTTCGTTCCGGTGAACCCGAAGCGCCGACGAAAGCGATGACTCACGCGGTGTCATTCGATCTTTCTGGATACACGTGAATTCTAGCACTTTGCGGCGAAGAGGCGAGCGAGAAGTAGCCCGATTGGGCTGAAACATGGGCAGCCAATGAGAGAAGCGGACATGCCGGCAGAGACGCACGGGGACGGTCTTCATTCCAGATCCGCCCTTGTGTGTCCCCAGAAATGTTCGGTTTGTGCCAACGCGCCACGCCAATTACCGGGAGTACGAATCGTTGACGTCCATACGATCCACAATCAATCGAACGACAAATGTCCGGCAATTAAAAGCCTCAATTCTTTCGCAAAGAACGGCGAAGCTTCGAAAGCGACCAGGGACAATTATGATGCGCACGAGGTGGCCTCTCACCATTCGCCACGAGAATCGGCGCAGCCGTTCCAAGCCCGACGACACTTGAAGCGGCGCTAGTCATTCGCTTTGAAACGACCGTAACCGATAGCAAGCAGTCTTGTTCCGTGATGCCGCACCGGCGTGCGCGAGCATCCAAAAAAAGAAATATGATGTTCATGTCCAACTGTGCAGGAATCCCAAATCGGCAAACTGCATTCGCCGGCCATCAATCATGGCCAATGGTGAAATCGATTTCATTGGCGGCCCTCATCTGCACCGCTTCGGTCTGCGCGTCCTCGGCACAGGATGCCAAGGTTTCCGTCGACATGATGGGAATAGGAGCCATGAGCTGCGCTCACTGGCAGTCCACTCAAGAAAGTCGATTGGAGGGAACAATCTGGATTTATGGTTTCTGGACAGGCCTCAATTACGTTGCCGCAGCGAGCGACCAAACGGAGACGAAAGTCGACACGGCAGCCGCCGTTGTCGAAGTCAAGAAAACATGCGCTCAACACCCGTCGCAGCCATTGGCCAGCGCCGTGTGGACCGCTTACCTCGACCTCAATAAAAGGTAGGTAGTGCCTGCAGTCCCACGCGGATGTTCGTGGCTACGATCGTCGTGGGTGCGATCAGAGTAACCGCTCTGAAAGCGATCATTGCATCGGCAAAAGCGACGCTGAGCTGGCTTCCTGTTTTTCCACGCTACGCTGATCGAGTTTCGACATCACGGGGGTGCCAGGGTCGAAACGGACGCGATAGACCTGCAGATTCTCCATGACACGCTGGACGTAGTTGCGCGTTTCGGAAATCGGAATGCGTTCCACCCAATCGATCGCATCCACGTTGGGATTGCGTGGATCGCCGTACTGCTTGACCCAATCCCGAACGCGGCCCCGCCCCGCATTGTAGCCGGCGAAGGTCATGATGTATGAGCCGTTATATTCCCGTAACAGCGCACTGAGTTCCGCGGCGCCCATTTGCGTGTTGTAGACGGGATCAGAGACCATCCGCTCCCAATCGTAGGTGACGCCGAACCTCTTGGCGGTGTCGCGCCCGGCTTCCGGCGTGACCTGCATCAGGCCGACCGCGTTGGCCGGCGATTTGTCGCCCTGGTCGAATGCACTTTCGGTGCGTGCGACCGAATAGATGACGCTGCGGTCGATTGCGGGACCAATCGGGCTGTGCTGCGGAATCCCGATCGTGGGGAAAGCGTAAGGGTCGAGCGCCAGGCCGCGGGCGAGTGCCGTCTTGCCGATCTGCAGCATGGCGCGCGCATCGCTCCGGCGAGCGGTAAGTTCGCCAAGCGCGGCCAGCAGGTCCACGTCTGTACTCCGCTCCGCGAGATCCGTCACGAAACTGAGGACGGCGTCGCGCTCGCCAAGCGTATAGAGCATGTCGGCTGCGCGCGCGAGTTCGTCCGAGAGCTGAGAACCGCGACCCTGATCGGGCTGCAGCGGAGGCCGCAGCTCAATCCCTTCAAGGCCGAGCCTGGCGCGCGCAAGCTGTCCGTAATACGCGGTGCCATGGCGGGCGGCGGCTTCATAATCAGCGCGCATATTCCCGTTCTCGCCGGCTGCCTCGGCGGCGCGACCGCGCCAATAGTTGGCCCTTGCGAGCACGATCGGATTGGATGATCCGTCATCGATATGGGCGAAATGTGTTTGCGCGGTCGCCGGATCGTTGAGGTAGCGCAGCGCGATCCAGCCGGGCATGAAATGGAATTCTGCCCGGTAATTTTCATTGGCGGGTAATGCGGCATCGCGCACGACCTGATAGGCGGTCTGGAACTCACCTGCATCGAGCAGCTTGCGGGCCAGAACACGCCGCTCGCGCCACCATTCATCCCTGTCCTGGAATGCCATGGTCTCGGGTTCGGCTGCCAGCATCAGACGGGTAGCATCGGCAAGCCGATCGTGACGCATCATCCAATGAATGCGGCACAGCGTGTAGCCCAAATCCTGCCGCGCCTCGGTTGGAACTGCGTCGAGTAGATCGAGCGCCTTGGTCGTGTTCGCCGTCACAGCGGCACAAGCCTTCACGATCGATATCTCGTCGTCTCCGAGGCGACGCGCGGCGCGCATCGCTCCCGAAAGATCCTTGGCGCCGATGCGCTTGTCCATCCGCGCCCGATGATCCTCGCGCGTGAGGACCGCGCGGAATGCGTCGAGCGCATCGGCTTCTACGCGTTCCGACAACTCTTCCGACCGCCAAGCGTCACGAACCTGGCGTTCTGCGCCGTCACGGTCGCCTTCGGCCAGCAGGACCCGCGCAAGCACAAGTTGCCCCTTGGCGCTGATCGGCTGACCGCCCGTGAAGCGCCGAACGGTCGCGGCGTCGCTCCGATCTTGCCACAGCCGCGCTTCCACCCGTCGGCGCAGCAGGCCCATGCTCGGCCAGTTTGAGTTGTCGGCCATGAAGGCCGCGTACCGGCCTAAACTCGCTTCACTGTCCGGTTGACGCAGGATGAACCATTCGACGAGCTTTTGGGCTGCCGGATCGCCGATGGTCTTTTCCATGACGGTCGCTTCGTCAATTTTGGCCTTGCGCACCAGACCGATCGCCTGCTTCACCGCCGCAAGGTCACCGGACAGCGGTGGGGCCGCCGCGGTCTGAGCAGGCACATCGATTGAAGGAGCCGGCTTACGCCGCGCCGCCGCAGCATGCACCGCATGCCTGGCCTTCTTGGATGCGGTGTTGCGCTGATGGCCGGCTTTGGTCGCCGCATCCGCCTTCCTGGGATGCTGAATTCGCGCGTGGTTCGCGAGCGCTATCGCATCGCTCGAAAACGCGACAAGCATGGCCAAGGTCGAAAAACACGCGAGCGGGCCGAAGTGTCGGTTCATTCCGTGATCCTCCGCGAGCCCAGTGGAACGAACCATGAGATCACACGATCGGTGCGGGTAGAACTGCATGCACGGTATCACATCGCTTTTTCGTGGCTGTCACGTTTCGGCAACATCGCGAAGAAAATGTGTCGAACAACGGAACGGAAAATATTTGCTGAGCGCAGCGCGGCGCCTCGGACGTGAATTTAGTTGTTGTATGCCACGACATTCATCTCACCGAGCAAGCATCATCTCGGTCGAGCAATCGAATCGAATGCGTGCTCTCAAACACCGGCCCAGCACGTTCGCTATGGCGCCTCAAGGTTCCTCGCTCTGCGGCGACTTGTGGCGCAATAATCACACTCCGAATGAAATCGCGTGGTCGATACGTGCTTGGTCGCACCCAGCCACTGTTCCGCCCTCATTGTGGATCGGGTTTAGCGTGGGGGTACAAGTTGGGGATGCAGCATGTCTTCCATCGATTGTGCCAAGAATTCTTACGTCAGTTCTTGCGTCCGTTCTTACGTCAGTTCTTACGTCGCGTTTTCTTACGTCGCATTTAAAGCAAATCGTATTCCTGACGCGTTCTCGGTCTCGGGCGCTCGTGTCCGGAAGATCGTTCAACTGTTTTCCGCCGTTGTCGGGGCGGCGTCGCTTGCGGCCTGCGCCCAGTCATCCCTTGTCACCAGGAATTCCGAATTTGTTGGCCGCAGCCAACAGGCGTCGCTGCCGCACAATCGAACGGCGTCGGTCGCCACCAACAGGCGTGTCGCATCGGTGAAAAAACATACCCCGTTCGCGCGGCACAACAACGCGGCCCCGACACGAATGGCCTCGCAGGGAATTGCCAGCTTCTACACAGAGGACCAGGAGACCGCGAGCGGCGAGAAATTCGATACCAACGATTTAACCGCCGCTCATCCGACGTTGCCGTTTGGCACCCGCTTGCGGGTGACAAACGTCGAGACCGGGCGCTCCGTGACGGTTCGAAGTCAATGACCGCGGTCCGTACGTTGCGGGACGAGTCGTCGATGTCTCGCACTCCGCCGCTGATGCGCTGGGGATGGTTGGAAGCGGGATTGCAAAGGTCAAACTTGACGTCGTTCAATAGCTGGCAGAAGCGGCCGAGACCGCCTTGCAGGCGCGAAACTGTCTGGTCCGGACCAAAGTGAGGCCCGGTCTCAGGTTCCGCCTTGATTTTGACCCGGCCTGGCAGGCGACCTGCGACTTCAAGACCGCGGCAAAGTACTGACCGGCCTGTGTTATTCCGATATCTCTTGCGCCTGCCACATTCGCAGGGCTGAATACCGGCCAAATACTCCCGGGCGAAATACTTCCAAGAAGGTTTGCTTCAGATGCTTCACGGACGCTGGTTTGCTATCGCTGCGACCGCATCGTTGCTGGTTGCCGGCGGATTTGTCGGATCGCTGGTGACGGCCGCGGAAGTCATGGCGGCCACGTGCGGCGATGCGGCCGATATCACCGTGCTGCCCTCGCCGTTCGCGCCATGGAAGGGCGCGCCATTGCGCGTCATGGTGGTGGCGGAAAAGCCGATCGACGGCGCGCTGTCGCTGACCGCGCCCGATGGCAGCGCGGCGGCCACGTCGCCGGGCCGGCGCGGCGCCGGTCCCTATTCCTGGTTCGCCGAGGTCGCGACGCCGGCCGCCGGGACCTGGCAGGCCACGCTGACATCGGCCGGATGCAGCCCGATCAGCCGCGAAATCGTCGTGAGCGGCAAGAAGCCCGATCCCTTGTCCATACCGGCCGGACGTATCTGGCAGGTGCGCAATAGCTGGAACACCACCACGGAAGCGCTGTTCTCGGCATGGATCGAAAAACTGTTCGACGCACCGCCGGACCAGGACCTGTCGTGGAAGGTGTGGAGTGAGGTGCTGCAGGATCAATCGCGCAATTTCCTGTTCAATTATCTCGGGCGCGGCGAAGACAATGGGAAATCGGGCCTGCGTCCCGACTGCGCCGATTTCGTCTACTTCCTGCGCGCCTATTTCGCCTACAAAATGGGGCTGCCGTTCGGCTATTCGAATTGCTCGCGCGGCTTCGCCGGCAGGCCACCGAAATGCTATCAGTGGTTCGACGTCGATCATCCCGAAATCACGCGCCCCGCCCCGCCGCCCGAACAGGACGCCGCGGCGACAACGGCCGCGGCCGTCCCCGCACCTCCCCCGCCACGGGTGCTCGGGTTGTTTGCCCGCTCGCAGCCAGCCGAGGAGCCGGCCGCTCCCGCCGCCGTTCAGCCGGCACCGAAGCCGAAACCGAAGCGCCCGACCAATTTCCCGGAATATCTGCGCGACGTCGGCGACGTCGTCCATACCGGCGCCGTGCGCGTCTCGGGCGGTGATGACAACACCGATTTCTACACCATCGCGCTGACGCAGAAGACGCTGCGCCCGGGGACCGTGTATGCCGACCCCTACGGCCATGTGCTGATGCTGGTGCGTCTGGTGCCGGAGCAGAACGGGACACCCGGCGTGTTTCTCGCCGTCGACGCCGAGCCCGATGGCTCGATCACGCGCAAGCGCTTCTGGCGCGGCAATTTCCTGTTCGTGCACGATGCCTCGCTCGGCGGCCCCGGCTTCAAGCGGTTCCGGCCGATCGTGGGCGGAAAGGACGGCCCGTTGCGGCGGCTCAGCAATGCGGAGATCGCCAAGAATCCGCAATACGGGGATTTCTCGCTCGAACAGTCGCAGATCGGCGTCGAGGATTTCTACGATCGCATGGATGACGTGATGTCGCCTGCGCCGCTGGATCCGGTGAAGGCGATGACCGACGCGATTGCGAGCCTCAATGAGCAGGTGAGGACGCGCGTCACCTCGGTGGAGAACGGACGAAAATATCAGGAGAAGCAGGCCGGGATCACCGCGATGCCGGACGGCGCCTCGATCTTCGAGACCACTGGCGCCTGGGAAGACTACTCGACGCCGGCGCGCGATTTCCGGCTGTTGATCGCGATCGATGTGGTGCGGAATTTTCCCGATCGCTTCGTGCGGCGCGCCGACCGCTATGCGATACCGGCCGGCAAGAGCGTCGAGGGCGTGAAGCGCGACTTGCAGGGCGTGCTCACGTCCGAACTGGCCTCGCGCAAGATAACCTATACGCGCAGCGACGGCTCGCCCTGGACCTTGACCCTCAAGGACGTGCTCGAGCGCGCCCCGGATTTCGAGATGGCCTACAACCCGAACGACTGCGCCGAGCTGCGTTGGGCCGCCCCGGAAGGCAGCCAGGAAGCCGCCACCTGCAAGCGCCGCGCGCCGCAGGCCCAGCGCGCCAAGATGTCGTCGGACTATCGCAACTGGTTCCGCGAGCGGCACTGGCCGACACACAGTTAAGTTATCCGACCAAAGACTTTCGGTCGCCGTTGAAAACCCGTATCTGCAGGCTTGGACCCGCGGGCGGATGATGTAGGCTGTCACCAAGAGTCGGCAGCGGCAACCGCAGCGTGCAAGGATAACTGGCAAGGATAACTGGAATGACCGATCACCTGATTGTCACCGACGAGAGCTCGATGCGGGTGGTCAGGCTGCGGCGGCCCGAAAAGAAGAACGCGATCACGCAGGACATGTATCGCGGCATGAGCGATGCGATCGACACCGCCCAGAACAATCCGGATATCCGCTGCATCATCATCACCGGCGGGTCGGGCGTGTTCACCGCCGGCAACGACCTCGAGGAATTCCTCAAGGAAGGCACCTCGAACGCCGATGCGCCGCGCGCCTCGAACGCGGTGAAATTTCTCTACTCGCTGGCGCACAACGTCAAGCCGATCATCGCCGCGGTCGACGGCATCGCGATCGGCATCGGCACCACCATGCTGTTCCATTGCGATTACGTGCTCGCCAGCAACACCGCGACGTTCTCGACGCCCTTCATCCATCTCGGCCTGGTTCCGGAAGGCGCCTCCAGCCTGCTGATGCCGCGCACCATGGGACACCAGCGCGCCTTTGCGACGCTGGTGATGGGACGCACCATGACCGCCGAAGACGCCCGCATCGCCGGCTTCGTCAATGTGGTGGTCGCGCCCGGCCATACCGAAGCCGAGGCGCGCAAGGTGGCGCGGGATATCTGCAAACTGCCCGCCGAAGCCGTCGCGATCTCGCGCAGGCTTTTGAAGACGCCATCCGAGGATCTGACCCGCCGGATCGATCAGGAAAGCCATCTGTTCGGCGAGCGGATGCGCTCGACCGAAGCGGTGGCTGCGTTCCAGGCCTTCTTCGCGCGCAAGAAGACTTGAAAACCGGATTCGTGAAATCGTAGCACGCTCCGGTTATGATAAAGTCATGAGACATTTGCTTCGTCAGGCGCCTGCGCTTCGTCAGATCTTTCGCGCTGGAATGGTCGCCGCAACGGTACTGACGATGGCACCCGGCATCGCGCCGCGCGCGCTGGCTCAGGCCGCCCCGGTCGATGTCAGAATTCTGGCGATCAACGATTTCCACGGCTATCTGCGGCCGTCGGCGGGCGGGATCAGGATCGCCGACCCCGCCGACAAGACCAAGAAGATGATGGTGCCGGCCGGAGGCTCCGAGACCATGGCGACTGTGGTCCAGCAGCTCCGCGCCCAGCACCCGAACACGATCTTCGTCGCCGCCGGCGATTTGATCGGCGCCAGCCCGTTCTTGTCGGCGATGTTTCACGACGAGCCCACCATCGAGTCGCTGTCGATGATGGGGCTCGCGATCGCCTCGGTCGGCAACCATGAATTCGACGAGGGCAAGGACGAGTTGCTGCGGATGCAGAATGGCGGCTGTCATCCGGTCGATCATTGCCTGGGCCCGCATCCCTTTGCCGGCGCCAAATTCCACTATTTGGCGGCCTCGACCGTCGATAAAAGCACCGGCAAGACGGTGTTTCCGGCGTACGAGATCAGGGAGTTCGAGGGCATTCCGATTGCGTTTATCGGCCTCACCTTGAAAGGCACCGCGACCATCGTGTCGCCCCCGGGAATAGCCGGCCTCGAATTCAAGGACGAGGCCGAGACCGTGAACGCGCTGGTGCCGGAATTGAAGGCGCGCGGGGTCGAGGCCATCGTCGTCCTGATCCACGAAGGCGGCTATCCGACCGGCGACTATAACGAGTGCCCAAGCATCTCCGGCGCGATCGTCAACATCGTCAAGAAATTCGACCGCGCCGTCGACGTCGTGATCAGCGGCCACACCCACCAGCCCTATGTCTGCGAGATTGATGGGCGCCTCGTCACGTCAGGCGACAAATACGGCACCATCGTCACCGCGATCGACCTGAAGCTCGATCGCACCACCCGCGACATCATCAGCGCCAAGGCCGACAATATCATCGTCCGCACCGGCGCCTATGCCAAGGATCCGGAACAGACCGCGCTGCTGGAATCCTACGACAAGCTCGCCGCCCCGCTGGCCAACCGCCGGGCGGGCGCGGTGACCGAGGCGCTATCGCACGCGCCCAACCGTGCCGGCGAGAGCAAACTCGGGGATCTCATCGCCGACGCCCAGCTCGCCGCAACGCAGGCCGAAGCAAATGGCGGCGCCGTGATCGCCGTCACCAATCCGGGCGGCATCCGCACCGGCATCGGCGGGAAGGAAGACGGCACGGTGTCGTACGGCGACCTGTTCGCGAGCCAGCCGTTCCGGAACCAGCTCGTGACGCTGACGCTGACGGGAATGCAGATCAAGAATGTGCTGGAACAGCAATGGCGCGACCCGGCGCTGCCCCGGATCCTGCAGGTCTCGAACAGTTTCAGCTACACATGGGACGCAGCCAAGCCCTATGGCGACCACGTTTTGGCCGCCAGCATGGCGCTGAACGGCAAGCCGATCGATCCCACGGCGAATTACCGGGTCACGGTGAACAATTATCTGTCGGTCGGGGGCGATGGTTTTTCACTGCTGAAAGAAGGCACAGCGCCACTGGTCGGCGTCTACGACATCGACGCCTTGTACGAATATTTCCGGAGCAACAGCCCGATCAGCCCCGCCACGGCCGCCCGCATCATCCGGGTCAACTGAACAGCAAGGCGATATCGGGGCGCGCGGCTCTTTCGGATCGGCCGCTAACCTCCTAGATTAGCCATCGTCTTTGGCCAATCTCGCGCTCCGACCAATCTCACCGCGCCACCACGCTGCAACACGCTGGGATACTGCATGACGACGCTTCTTCTCTCTCATCCGGCGTGTCTCGACCACCTCACGCCTCCGGGCCATCCCGAACGTCCCGACCGGATGCGCGCGGTCGCCGAGGTCCTCTCGGCAGACCGTTTCAACCGGCTGGTGCGCGCCGAGGCGCCGGAAGGCGATCTGGACCTGGTCACGCTCTGCCACAACGAGCATTACGTCGATGAACTCCGGCATATCGCGCCCTCGAGCGGCCTGATCTATCTCGATGGCGATACCTCAATGTCGCCCGGAACGTGGGAAGCCGTGATGCGCGGCGTCGGCGGTGCGGTCGCCGCGACCGATGCCGTCATGACCGGCGCGAACAACAACGCGTTCGTCGCGATGCGTCCGCCCGGCCATCACGCCGAGATCAACAAGCCGATGGGCTTCTGCTTTTTCGACAATGCCGCCATCGCCGCGCGCCACGCCCAGCGTAAATATGGCATCGCCCGCGCCGCCGTGGTCGATTTCGACGTCCATCATGGCAACGGCACCCAGGATATTTTCTGGGCCGATCCGACCGTGATGTATTGCTCGACGCACCAGATGCCGCTGTTTCCGGGCACAGGCGCCAGCGGCGAGCGCGGCGAACACGACACCATCGTCAATGCGCCGTTGGCCCCCGAAGATGGCAGCGCGAAATTCCGCGCCGCATTCGACAATGTCATCCTGCCGCAACTGACAAAGTTCAGCCCGGAACTGATCATCATTTCGGCTGGCTTCGACGCGCATTACCGCGATCCCCTGGCGTCGCTCAATCTGAAGGGCGAGGATTTCGGCTGGGTCACGCGCAAGCTGATGGATCTTGCGGATTCGAGTGCCGGCGGACGGGTCGTCTCGGTGCTGGAGGGCGGCTACGATCTGGAGGGCCTGAAAGAGTTGGTGGCCGAGCACGTCACCGCATTGATGGGCGCGTGAATCCCCGCCACAATACGTCCGCATAGATATCTTTGAGTCTGCGTCGATAAGAGGCGCATCCGGGAAAAAAATATGGCCGAAAATACCCAAGTGGACGTCAAGAAGCTGACCTTCGAGCGCGCGATCGAGGAACTTGAATCGATCGTCAAGCGGCTGGAGGAAGGCAAGGTGCCGCTGGAGGAGTCGGTCGCCATTTATGAGCGCGGCGAGGCCTTGAAGCGCCGTTGCGAGGAGTTGCTGCGGCAGGCCGAAGCCCGCGTCGACAAGATCACCACCGACGCCAACGGCCAGGCGGTCGGCACCGAACCACTGGACGTTCAATAATCCGGGCGTTCAATCATGATGGCCAGGCGCCTCCCCAGCGTTAGGCATATTGGCCTAGTCCGGCACTGACGCTCGTTTTGCGCTGATGCCTGCGCGAAGGCCGCCAAAGCGCGGCCTTTTTGCTTCTGGGGCCGACCCGACACACAAGGAACGAATTGCGGTGGCCTGGGCCGGCCGGGAAGAGCCGCGGGATCGGCCGCCGAATTAGTTCTTGGAGCCTAGCGCGGACTGCTATAGTCCGGCCGCCAGTCTGGGGACAATAAGTGCGCGTTCAGCACCGCCACATCATCTATGTGCAGGGATACGATCCGCGCGGCCTCGCGCAGTACTACCGCATGTTCAGGACCGAACTGCGCAAGTTCGGCCGGCTTTATCAGCTTGGCGCGACCATTAGCCGCCTGCAGACCGCGGCCGACGGCGAGACCGCGTCCTGGACCATCGAGACCAAGGCCGGCGATTGGCAGACCCGCACCGATTACGATTTCCTGCGCTGGGAAGACCTGATCCAGCGCGACCTCGCCCAGCCGATCTGGCGCACGGTTCTCCACGCCATATGGATCTATTGGCGTCTCGTCTTCAACGGAACGATCGCCCGGTTCTGGAAGGCGCATTGGCGATTTGCGACCTTCATCAGCTATCCGCATTACGTGCTGTTGAATGAGGCGCTGTTGTCGCTCGCGGTCGCGTTCGGCCTTGGCAAGGGGCTGCAGGCGTTGGGCGCACCCGGCGCTCTAAGCATCGCCGTCGCGGCAGGTACGTTCATCGCCCTGCTCTACGCGATGCTGAAATACACCGAAAACCGCACCTACGCGCTTTATCTGCTGTCCGACACGATCTGGACTTGGCAATTCTCGCACCGCCAGCGGCCGGAATGGGATGCACGCATCGACCGTTTCGCGCGACACCTGGTCAAGGTCGCCGGCAGCAGCGACGCCGAGGAAATCGTCATCGTCGGCCACAGTTCGGGATCGTTCCTGGGCGTCGATATCCTGGCGCGCGCGCTTCAGATCGATCCCGATATCGGTCGGCGCGGCCCGCGTGTCGTTCTGCTGACGATCGGCGGCAATTTCCCGATCATCGGCTTTCATGCGGTATCGCAGGATTTTCGCGATCATTTGCGCCGGCTGGCGGTCGAGCCCTCGATCGACTGGATCGACTGTCAGTCGCGCAAGGATGTGATGAACTTCTTTCCGTTCGATCCGATCGCCGGCCACGGTATCGACGCCGGCACGGAGCGGCGCAATCCCACGATCGTATCGGTACGGTTTCGCGACATTATCAAACCGGAACATTACGATCGATTTCGCTGGAAGTTCTTCCGCGTCCATTTCCAGTTCGTGATGGCCAACGAACGCCCGCACCCCTACGATTTTTTCATGATCGTCTGCGGACCGGTTCCCTTGCATGAACGCATGGCTCAACCTGATGCCGCGCTGGCGATTGCCACCGGCGACGCTCCTGCCCGGGAATGGGCCTGGAAACGGCTCAAACCGACCATCCCGACACCGCCGGATGCCACCAATTTGGGCGAAATGGAACCATCGGTCCGGCGCAGGGGTTGAAGCCGGCGTTTTCGGTGCCCACCTTTGTCACGCAGTGTGGCATCTCTGTCGCACAATGTGGCGTCTCTGAGTTGGCTTTGACCATGGCTTTGGTGTAATGATTGCAGGGTTGTGGGCTGTTGGAGGTCAACTTGCCGCCGCCTCAAGATCGGTATAAGCACCTCAAATAGCTATTGAAAATGACCGAGATAGAGTGAAGCCGCCAAGAGTGATGTCTATCACATTGAACGATCCGGACTGCATCTAGGCTTTCAAACGGGCTTCGGCCTGCTCAGGTGACATCCGGCGTCTGGGTTTTCGCTGCGCCAATAATGCGCACCCATCTCCCCCGTCGGGGCCGTTCGTCCCGACATGCAAAATTGGAATATCGCTGTGACCGATTACAGTAAAACGCCGCTCCTCGACACGATCCATACCCCGGACGACCTGCGCAAGTTGAAGATCGAGCAGGTCCGCCAGGTAGCCGACGAGCTGCGTCAGGAAACCATCGATGCCGTTTCGGTCACCGGCGGACATTTTGGCGCAGGCCTCGGCGTCGTCGAGCTGACCACGGCGATCCATTACATCTTCGACACCCCGCGCGACCGCCTGATCTGGGACGTCGGCCATCAGGCCTATCCGCACAAGATCCTGACCGGGCGCCGCGACCGCATCCGCACCCTCCGCACCGGTGGCGGGCTGTCCGGTTTCACCAAGCGCACCGAGAGCGATTACGATCCGTTCGGCGCGGCGCATTCCTCGACCTCGATCTCGGCCGGCCTCGGCATGGCCGTGGCGCGCGACCTTTCGGGCGGCAAGAACAACGTTATCGCCGTGATCGGTGACGGTGCGATGTCCGCCGGCATGGCCTATGAGGCCATGAACAACGCCGGCGCGATGAACTCCCGGCTGATCGTCATTCTCAATGACAACGACATGTCGATTGCCCCGCCTGTGGGCGCCATGTCAGCCTATTTGTCGCGGCTTTATTCGGGCAAGACCTACCGCTCGCTGCGCGAAGCCGCAAAACAGATCAACAAGCGTCTGCCGAAGGTGCTGGCCGATCGCGCCAACCGAGTGGAAGAATATTCGCGTGGCTTCATGGTCGGCGGCGGCACGCTGTTCGAGGAACTCGGCTTCTATTATGTCGGGCCGATCGACGGCCACAATCTCGACCATCTTCTGCCGGTCCTGAAGAATGTTCGCGATATGGAGACCGGCCCGATCCTGGTCCATGTCGTGACCCAAAAGGGCAAGGGCTACGGCCCGGCGGAAGCTTCCGCCGACAAATATCACGCGGTCGTCAAGTTCGACGTCGCCACCGGCGCCCAGGCCAAGGCCAAGCCGAATGCGCCGTCGTACCAGAACGTGTTCGGCCAGAGCCTGGTCAAGGAAGCCGAGAAGGACGACAAGATCGTCGGCATCACCGCGGCGATGCCGTCGGGCACCGGCATCGATATCTTCAACAAGGCCTTCCCTGACAGAACCTTCGATGTCGGCATCGCCGAGCAGCACGCGGTGACCTTCGCGGCTGGCTTGGCGACCGAAGGCTACAAGCCGTTCTGCGCGATCTATTCGACCTTCCTGCAACGCGGCTACGACCAGATCGTCCATGACGTCGCGATCCAGAGCCTGCCGGTGCGCTTTGCGATCGATCGCGCCGGCCTGGTCGGTGCCGACGGCGCCACCCATGCCGGCTCGTTCGACAACGCCTATCTCGGCTGCCTGCCCAACTTCGTCATCATGGCGGCTTCCGACGAGGCCGAACTGGTGCACATGGTCGCGACCCAGGTTGCGATCAACGACCGCCCGAGCGCGGTGCGCTATCCGCGCGGCGAAGGCCGCGGCGTCGAGATGCCGGAAGTCGGCGTTGCGCTGGAAATCGGAAAGGGCCGCATCATCCGCGAAGGCAGCAAGGTTGCCCTGCTGTCGTTCGGGACCCGGCTCGGCGAATGCGAGAAGGCCGCCGACGAACTGGCGGCTCTTGGGTTGTCCACGACGATCGCCGATGCGCGCTTCATGAAGCCGCTCGACCTCGACATGATCCTGAAGCTCGCGCGCGAGCACGAAGTACTGCTCACGATCGAGGAAGGCTCGATCGGCGGGTTCGGCTCGCATGTGATGCAGACGCTGGCCGAGCACGGTATGCTCGATGGTGGCCTGCGGATGCGTTCGATGGTGCTGCCCGACGAGTTCCTCGACCACGACTCGCCGAACGCGATGTATGCACGCGCCGGTCTCGACGCCAAGAGCATCGTCGCCAAGGTGTTCGAAGCACTCGGCAAGGACGTCAAGACCGAGACTGTGAAACTGGCCTGAGGCTGACGGGCAGCAGGCAGCGTTTCTTGCGCGAGCCTGCCCTGCTATCGGCGCGGGACAAGGATCGGTTCGCTTCACGCCAGCCGGTCACAAAGATCAACGCCGGTGCTGCATGAAAATTTACCTGGCAGGCCCCGACGTGTTCCTGCCGGACGCGGTTGAGATCGGGAGGCGCAAGGCCGAGATCTGCGCGCTTCATGGCCTGAGCGGGCTATACCCACTCGACAACGCCATCGACCTGTCGGCCCGCGATGCCTCGCTCGGGATATTCAAAGGCAACGAAGCAATGATGGACGCCGCCGACGCCATCATCGCCAACCTGACGCCGTTCCGCGGGCCCGGCGCCGACGCCGGCACCGTCTATGAACTCGGCTACATGGCCGGACGCGGCAAGCTCTGCCTCGGCTACTCCAACGATCCCGCATCCTATCTCGATCGCGTGCGCCGATTTACCACCGTCAATCGTCGCGATGGGCTATTGGTCGACGCCGCCGGCTTGACGGTTGAGGATTTCGGGTTGAACGACAATCTGATGATGATGCACGCGCTCGATCTGCATGGCTGCTCGCTGGTAACGCCGCAGCAAAGACCCGCCGACGCCTGGCACGATCTGACCGCGTTCGAGGCGTGCGTGCGGCTGGCCGCCGGCAAGCGCGCGCCATGCGCCGAACCTGACGGCGATCGCTAGACAGGGACCATTGAGCCATGTCTTCTCCCCGCAAACGCGCGGACGTGTTGCTGGTCGAGCGCGGCCTGTTCGAGAGCCGGGCCCGCGCCCAGGCCGCGATCGAGGCGGGCCTTGTCACCGCCAACGACAAGCCGGTCCTGAAGGCGTCCGAGGGCATTCCTGAGGATGCCGTGCTGCAGGCCGAGCCCGCCCATCCCTTTGTTTCCAGGGGCGGCGTCAAGCTGTCGGGTGCGCTGGAGCATTATCCGATCGAGATCGAGGATCACGTCTGTCTCGATGTCGGCGCATCGACCGGCGGTTTTACCGAAGTATTGCTCGCCAACGGGGCCAGCCTGGTGTTTTCGATCGATGTCGGCCGCGGCCAGTTGCATCCCTCGCTGCACGGTCATCCCAGAATCATATCCATGGAAGAAACCGACATTCGCAGCTTTGAGGGCAAGCGCCTGCCGCAGCGGCCGGATATCGTGGTGATCGATGTCAGCTTCATCTCGCTGAAAGCCGTGCTGCCGGTGGCGCTGTCGCTGGCAGCCGCGCCGATGCATCTGCTGGCGCTGATCAAGCCGCAATTCGAGGCCGAGCGAAAGCATTCCAAGCGTGGCATCATCCGCCACGCGTCGGTGCATCAGCAGGTCTGCGACGACATCTCCGCGTTCGCGGCGACACTGGGATGCACCGATATCGAGGTGTTTCCGTCTTCGATCGCGGGCGGCGACGGCAACATCGAATTCTTCATCGGAGCGCGCCGTGGCTGAACGCCTCGTCATCGACCATGTCGGTCATCGCGGCGACGGCGTCGGCTTCGCCAGCGGCGAGAGCCTGTTCGTGCCGTACACGCTGGGCGGGGAAACCATCGAGGTCGACGCCGTCGCCGGCCATCCCGACCGCCGGACGCTGACGCGGATCGAACAAGCCAGCCCGCAGCGGATCGATCCGTTCTGCCGATATTTCGGCGCCTGCGGTGGCTGCGCCATCCAGCACTGGCAGCCGGAAGCCTACCGCGCGTGGAAGCGTGCCATCGTGGTCGAAACGCTCGAGCATGCCGGCATCGCATGCGAGGTCGATGCGTTGATCGACGCCCATGGCGCCGGGCGGCGGCGCATCACCGTGCACGCGCGGCGCGGCAGCGATGGCGAATTGCGCACCGGATTCGCCGCGGCCAGCAGCCACGCGATCGTGGCAATATCGGATTGTCCGATCCTCGATCCGGCGCTGCGCGGCGCATTCGACGCCGCGCGTGCATTGGCCGAAGCGCTGAAGCCCGCCAACAAGCCGCTGGATATCCAGGTCACGGCGGCGAGCAACGGCCTCGACGTCGATGTGCGGGGTTCGGGACCACTGACATCGGCCGTGATTGCCGCCCTGTCCGCGATCGCCCAGCAACACGGCCTGGCGCGGCTGACCCGGCATGGCGAACTGGTCTTGATGCGGACACCGCCGACCATCGAAATCGGCAATGTGCGCGTGACCTTGCCGCCGGGCTCGTTCCTGCAGGCGACCACAGCAGGCGAAGAGGCGCTGGCGGCGTTGGTAACAGGACATTGCAAGCGCGCCAAACATATCGCCGACCTGTTTTGCGGGGTCGGACCGTTCGCGCTGCGGCTCGCCGCCAAAGCGCGGGTGACGGCGTTCGACAGCGATGCCGGAGCGGTCGCGGCACTGGCCAAGGCGGTGACCTCGGCCTCCGGGCTGAAGCCGCTCAAGGCCGAGGCCCGCGATCTGTTTCGGCGTCCGCTGATGCCGCAGGAACTGCGCGATTACGACACCATCGTGTTCGATCCGCCGCGACAAGGCGCCCAGGCGCAGGTCAAGCAGCTTGCGGCCAGCAAGATTCCGGTCGTCGTCGCGGTGTCCTGCAATGTCGCGACCTTCGCGCGCGATGCGCGCGTGCTGATCGACGGCGGCTACCGGCTCGAACACGTCACACCGGTCGACCAATTCCGCCACACGCCACATGTGGAACTGGTGGCGAAGTTTACACGCTGAAGGCTACCGCCCCCAGCGATCCTGCCAGATCTTCTCGCCGATCAGGCAGGACACCCGCGGTTCTTTCTCGGCGACCGGAACGAGGCGGCGCTCCGGTGTCCGGCCGGCGACTTCGAGCAGCAGTTTGGTGCGGATCGCTTCCTTGAACTTTTCCCGATCCTTGATCGAGACCACGAAGGAACCGGGACCGCCGATCACGCAGTCCTCGTAATAGAAATCGAGATTGTCGATATCCATGGTCGAATAAGACGGCTCCTTGACCATGATCGGCAGGCCGTTGATGGTGATGCCCTTGGCCAGCGCCTCGTCGCGCGCGCCGGTCACAGGTGCGCCGTTGTTGTTGGGGCCGTCGCCCGAGATATCGATCACGCGGCGCAGCCCATGATACGGATTCTCGTCGAATAGCGGCATCGCGAAATAGATCGCGCCCGAGATCGAAGTCCGCGAGGCGCGGCGGATCGGCGTCTTCAGTATCTCGTTGGAAACCGCGTCGGCGGTTTCCGGACCGTCGATCAACCGCCACGGGATGATGACCTTCTGGTCGCTCGACGCCGCCCATTCAAAATAGGTGATCGCGATCCTGCCGTTCGGCAGCGACTTCAGCGCCTGCAGGAATTCCTTGGAGACGATGGCTTGCGCATAGCCCTCGCGCTGGATGGCGAGTTCGTCCATGTCCATCGAATAGGAAACATCGACGGCGAGGATCAGTTCGACATCGACGGTCGATGCATTGTCCTTGCTCTGCGCGAGTTGAGGCGCGAACTGAGACTTGAGGTTCGGCGCCGCGATACTCGCAACGTCGCCTCCGGCCAGCACCCCGGCAACAAGCACCGCCCCGATCGAGACACACCAGCGCATTAGCGGCCCTCCCGTCGTACGACAGGATCGTGACATGCAAACCGCGCGACGAAAAGCGCGAAGATCGCTTGGCCTTCACATTCGAGTTAAACCATCGCGATCAGGCTACCATCCGCGTCAGCCGAGGCGGAACCATTTGCTCAGGCTCGATGCACCGTGCCATACAGCGCATCCCGGGCGGGAGGGGACGTCATGCTTCGTGTCAGCATCGTGTGCAGCGTGCTGCTATTGGCGGCACTGGAAACGGCCGAGGCACAATCGACGGCGGAATCGATCGCGCCATCGCCGGTCGAGCGCGGCAACTATCTCGTCAACACCATCATGGCCTGCGGCAACTGCCACACGCCGCGCGATGCCGGCGGCAAGCCGGTCACCGAGCGGGCGTTCTCGGGCGGCGGCCTGACGCTCACGACACCCGCCTTCGTCGCGACCGCGCCGAACATCACGCCCGATGTCGAAACCGGCATTGGCGGCTGGAGCGATGCCGAGATCAAGCGCGCGCTGGTGACTGGAATGCGGCCGGACCATGGTCACCTTGCCGGCGTAGCGCTGGCGGCGGTGATGCCTGCGAATTTCTACAAGGCGCTGCTGCCGGAGGATCTCGACGCGATCGTCGCCTACCTCCGCACCATCAAGCCGATCCGCAATCAGGTGCCGGAGCCCGTCTACAAAGCCCCGGTGCGCCGCGACCCCTATCCCGACGCCGAGGCCGGATTCAGCAAGGCCATGTTTACCGACCCCGCCAAACGCGGCGCCTATCTCGTCACCATCGGCCATTGCATGGAATGCCATTCGGCATTTTCACGCGGCGTATCGGATTTCAGTACCGGCCTGGGCCGCGGCGGACGGGCGTTCCCGCCACGCGACGGGGAATCAGCCGGGTCCCCCAGTATCGCCGCCAACATCACGTCGGATTCTGTCGCCGGCATCGGCGGCTGGACCGATCAGGAGATCGAGCGCGCGGTTAAAAAAGGGGTTGCGCGCGACGGGCGGACGCTGAAACAGCCGATGGCCTATGGCTATTATGCCAACCTGAAACCGTCAGACCTGGCTGACATCATTGCCTATCTGCGAACGGTGCCGCCGCTGCAATGAGGCCATCACAAAACAGCCGGTTCCGCCGCCGGCTGCAAAATAGTAATGTTGGCGACCCAGTCCCCCAACATGTCTGGAGCGGTCTCCGGAATGCCCGACACTGTCATCAAGCCGAAAACCAGGACCAAGACCAAGGTCGAGCGGCCGCGCCTGCACAAGGTCATTCTTGTCAACGACGACTTCACGCCGCGCGAATTCGTCGTCACCGTGCTGAAGGCGGAATTCCGCATGACCGAAGACCAGGCCCACAAGGTCATGATAACAGCGCACCAGCGCGGGGTCTGCGTGGTCGCGGTCTTCACCAAGGATGTCGCCGAAACCAAAGCGACCCGCGCCACCGATGCCGGCCGCGCCAAGGGCTATCCTTTGCTGTTCACGACGGAGCCGGAGGAATAATCCGGAACGGCTGCATCGGCGCCCCGCCGCGACAATTTTTCTTGCAATTTTAACGATTGTCGCCACCTGAAAATTCAGCTTTAGGTGGCACGATCGCCTTATGACCATTGCCCTCCGCAAGCAACTCCAGCAGCAGTCCCTCCCGAACGTCTCGTTCGGGCCGTTCCGTTTCTGAGTCCTTACCGTGGCTGGCGATGGCCGCCGCGATGCGGGTGATCGCATTCGGGGGCGGCGCGGTTGCGTTTCCGGCGATCATCGTCGCAGCCATCGCCGTGTTGCATGCGTTTCTCGTCGTGGCGCAGCGGGCCATCGAATTCAACGGCGGCCAGAGCAGTCTGGGCGAACTCAATTTTGCCGAGC
The DNA here is from genome assembly GCA_963738105.1 of uncultured Alphaproteobacteria bacterium. Classification (GTDB taxonomy): domain Bacteria; phylum Pseudomonadota; class Alphaproteobacteria; order Rhizobiales; family Xanthobacteraceae; genus Bradyrhizobium. Next base: position 120,041 of record CAVTWC010000050.1, read on the forward strand.
AACTCCGGCTGTCGCGGACAGTAGTCCGGCAAATCGCGCTGCTGATCTTCGCAACGGTGTGCGTCCTGCTGGCAGCCGGGTGCACTTCGTTCGCTCCCGACATGCTGTTTGGCCTCGACGGCATGGCTTTCGACCAGGGGAGCAACATCGGTAAATTCTGGAGTGCGTTTATTGCGGCCTTGATCTTGCTGATGGTCGTCGACGCCGAACACAACCAGGGCAAGGTCAGCGTCTTTCGCGCCATCAAGGAATTCGCGCGGCGCGGCATCTGGATGGGCGCAGCAGTGCTCGTGCTCAGCGTGGTCTATTTTGGTCTTGGCTTTGGCCAAGGTGTTGTCCGCGGCGCGATCTGGCATTTCTGGCAGGTCTCTTCGGCCAGCCAGTTCATCAAGAACCTGATCTATTTCGTCTTCATCTTCAGCTTTGCGATGCTGCGGCTCTGGATCACGCTGATGATCCTGACTTACGGCCTGAAGCAGTCTTACCTCTTCAGAGGTTAGCCACCCGACGTTTCGTCGAGCAACCCATAGACCCGCTGAGCCTTGGAAAACCCGGCGATCGGAAATTCGCCGAGATCGCTCCAGCCGCCGCTGCAGATTCCGGCAAACCCCTCCGATGCCACGACGGTGCGGCGCAGGCGGCTGGCGATCTTTTCCAGCCGCGCGGCCAGATTGACGGCCGGACCGATGCAGGTGAAATCAAGCCGGTTGCCGCCGCCGATATTGCCGTAAAGCACCGGGCCGACATGCAGCGCGACGCCAAAGCGAAAACGTTCGACCGTGTCGCCGATCGCGTACTGCATGTCCGCGACGAGTGAGCGGGACTCGCGCGCCGCTTCCAGCACACGCGAGCAAACCTGCCGGTCGTCGCCGACATACTCATCGATCGGGAACACCGCGAGCAAACCGTCGCCCATATATTTCAGCACTTCGCCGCCATGCGTCCGGATCGCGTCGACCTGGCAGTCGAAATACTGATTGAGAATGTCGACCACGGTCTCAGCCGGCAGCCGGTCCGACAGTGCAGTAAAGCCGCGCAGGTCGGACAGCCAGACCGCGGCATGCATCGTCTCGGTATGACCGCGGCGGATCTGGCCGCCCAGGATCCGCTCACCGGCGCGGTTGCCGACATAGGTGTCGAGCAGTATCGTGGCGGTACGCCGCAGACTGATGATTTCGATGTAGCGCGCCAACGCAGGCACCAGCTTGCGCAAGGCGTTCAACTGTTCGTCGGTGAACCCGCCCGCCTGCCGGGTACTCCAGCTCGACGCGTGAACCGTGCCTTCGACGTAGCGAAGCGGAATGGCGATGTAATCGGTGATGCCTTCGCCGCGCATGTCGTCGAAAAGCGGAAAGGCCATGCTCGCGGGATCGTCGAGCCGGTACCTGACCTCTTGTTCGGTCCGGTAGAGGATCGCCAGCGGACTGCGTTTGAATTCCGGGGTCTCCCGGGCATCGAAATCCGCAACGACGACAACGACTTCGGTATCCGGTCGCCAGGTGAAGCTTCGACCGAAAATATTCGGATGCAACGTCCGCACAAACACGCCGACGCGCCATAGCGGCAGGCCGGCCTGCACCAGGCGTTCGCAGCATTCCTTCATCATCGCAGTTGGAGTGGCCGCCGACCTCGCGCCGTCGACCATCCAGTCGATAATTTCCTGCAAACCGGAAGCGTTCATGTCGGTCATATTTGCGGCCCAAGTTCAGGGCGCGTCAAGCCGACAGCACGCCTTGGCCGCCGCCCTGGCTAGCCGATCTGGCCGCGATGCCTCAAAAAATGATCGGCGAGCACGCAGGCCACCATCGCTTCGCCGACCGGCACGGCGCGGATGCCGACGCAGGGGTCGTGGCGGCCCTTGGTCATGATATCGGTATCGGCGCCGCTGCGGTCCACGGTCTGGCGCGGCGACAGGATCGAGGAGGTCGGCTTGACCGCGAACCGCGCCACCACCGGCTGCCCGGTGGAGATGCCGCCCAACACGCCGCCGGCATGGTTGGACAGAAACCGCGTGCCGTTATTGCCGGTCCGCATCTCGTCGGCGTTTTCCTCGCCGGTCAGTTCGGCGGCGCCGAAGCCGGCCCCGATCTCGACGCCCTTCACTGCATTGATGCTCATCAGCGCGCCGGCCAATTCACCATCGAGCTTGGCATAGATCGGCGCACCCAATCCGGCAGGCACGCCTTCAGCCACGATCTCGAGCACGGCGCCGATCGACGAGCCGGCCTTGCGGATACCGTCGAGATATTGTTCGAAGAACGCGGCCTTGTCCTTGTCGGGACAGAAGAACGGATTGCGCGCGATCTCGTCCCAATCCCATTTCTCGCGGTCGATCTTGTGCGGGCCCATCTGCACCAGCGCGCCGCGTACCTTGACGTCAGGCAATATCTTGCGCGCGATCGCGCCGGCGGCGACCCGCGTCGCGGTCTCGCGCGCCGAGGAACGCCCGCCGCCGCGATAATCGCGCAGGCCATATTTGGCTTCATAGGTGAAGTCGGCGTGACCGGGACGAAACTTGTCCTTGATCTCGGAATAATCCTTCGAGCGCTGATCGGTGTTCTCGATCAACAGCGCGATCGGCGTCCCCGTCGTCACCTGCACGCCGGTCTCCGGATGCGGCATCACGCCGGACAGGATCTTCACCGCGTCCGGCTCCTGACGCTGGGTGGTGAAGCGCGACTGTCCGGGACGGCGGCGGTCGAGATCGTGCTGAATGTCCTCGTTGGTCAAAGGGATCAGCGGCGGGCAGCCATCGACCACGCAGCCGATCGCGATCCCGTGGCTCTCGCCAAAGGTCGTGACCCGGAACATGTGGCCGAAGGTGTTGTAGGACATGGTGCTCGCCGGTGAGTGCAATGTAAGTCAGTATTGACTGTCGTAACGCGCGCCGCTTAGGCGGTCAAACGCACCGTCATTCCGGGGCGATGCGAAGCATCGAACCCGGAATCTCGAGATTCCGGGTTCGCCCTGCGGGCGCCCCGGAATGACGGTGAACGGGTCACACGGCCGCCCCACCCTTAACTATATTTCCGCAACCCGCCGTCCCGGAATACATAGACCACGCCCTGCCCGATCGGCGTATCGGCGGCCTCCAGCGGCGTCGCTATGCCGAGCGCCACCATCAGCGCGCGCATGGTGCCGCCATGGGCGACGGCGACCGTGTCGGCCAATAGCGAATTGAACCACTCGCGCATCCGCAGCGTGACGCTGGCATAGCTCTCGCCCGAGGGCGCGGCGATGGTCCATTTATCGACCTGGCGCAAGGCGTATGTCGCAGCGTCGTTCAATTGCATTTCCGGCTGCGTCAAGCCTTCCCATTGGCCGTAGCCGATCTCGCGCAGCCGAGCGTCGACGCTGTAGTCGGCCGCCGGCAGGTTCATCGCGCTGCGCGCCAATTCCATCGTCAACCGGGCGCGGCCGAGCGGGCTTGCGACATATGGCAAAGCGGCCGCGGCGTACCCGTCGCGCGCCAGCAACCCCGCCAGGATTTCACCCGATGCGACCGCCTGGGTGCGCCCGAGATCGTTGAGCGGGATATCCTGCGTCCCCTGGAAGCGACCCTCGGCGTTCCACGCCGTCTCGCCGTGACGAATATAATAGATCGTAGGCGCCGGCATCGAAGCTGCAGCTATTCCTTGTTCAGCGAATTGCTGAGCGAAATATCCGGCGCGTCCGGCCGCTTCATGCCGACGACGTGATACCCGGAATCGACATGATGCACCTCGCCGGTGACGCCGCGCGACATGTCCGACAACAGATACAGCGCACTATCGCCGACCTCCTCGATCGTCACGGTGCGGCGCATCGGCGCGTTGTATTCGTTCCATTTGAGGATGTAGCGGAAATCGCCGATGCCGGACGCCGCCAGCGTCTTGATCGGCCCTGCCGAAATCGCGTTGACGCGGATGTTCTTCTCGCCGAGGTCGGCCGCGAGATAGCGCACGCTCGCCTCGAGTGCCGCTTTCGCGACGCCCATCACGTTATAATGCGGCATCCATTTCTCGGCGCCGTAATAGGTCAGCGTTACGATCGAGCCGCCGTCGGTCAACAGCTTCTCGGCGCGCTGCGCGATCGCGGTCAGCGAGTAGCAGGAGATCAGCATGGTCTTGGAAAAGTTCTCCGCCGTGGTCTCGAGGTAGCGGCCGTCGAGCTGGTCCTTGTCGGAGAACGCGATGGCGTGGACCACGAAGTCGATCTTGCCCCATTTCTGTTTCAACACATCGAACACGGCGTCGATGGTCGCGGGATCGGTCACGTCGCAATGACCCAGCAGGATACCGTCAAGCTCCTTGGCCAGCGGTTCGACCCGCTTCTTGAGCGCGTCACCCTGCCACGTCAATGCGATCTCCGCCCCCGCTGCGCGACAAGCCTTGGCGATACCCCAGGCGATCGAGCGATTATTGGCGACGCCGAGAACCACTCCGCGTTTGCCCTGCATCAGGCTTGAATTTTGCGACATTCGGTTTCCAATCGACCCTTGACCAGACTGTGTGATCGGCCTTTCGGGGTACACCAGCACTCCCGGCCGGTACAGCCCAAATAAGCCCCGAATCAGGCTGTTTGGCGCCTCACAAACCTTGGCGGCCGGAATAGTTGGATCGTCAGGGTGTTATGCTGGTAAGGCGTTCGCGCCTGACGAAGCCTCAAGTCCAAGAACCAGATCAAGATCAAACGTTAATGTCCGCATTCCGTCAAAGCGTCGAAGCCATGATTTCAGCCCTGCGCAGGTATGCGCGTGCGCTGGCGCGCGATGCCGACATCGCCGACGATCTGGTGCAGGATACGCTGGTGCGGGCTCTGCGTTCAGAGCGGCTGTTTCTCGGGGGTGACGTGAGAAGCTGGCTGTACACCATCCTGACCAATCTCAACAAAAACAGGCGGCGATCGCTGGCCCGGCGGCCGCAATTCATGCCGCTACTCGACAACAATCCGGATGCCAGCGGCACTGAGGCGGAAGGCCGCGACATCTCGCGCGCGCTCGCAACATTGGTCGAGGAGCAGCGCGCGGTGCTGCTCTTGGTGATGCTGGAAGGACTAAGTTACCGCGAGGTCGCCGACATACAGGGCGTGCCGATCGGCACCGTGATGTCCCGCCTCGCCCGCGCCCGTGCCCATGTCAAAGCCTCGCTCGAAGGCGACCGCCCGGCGCTGCGGCGGGTGAAATGAGTGAGGGATGAAAACGTGGCAGGGAATATGCATTTAAGAACTAAGAACGATCCGGATGTAGTGTGGAAATAACGCGCGCGTTTGCATCACGAAAACCTTTTCTCAATTTCCCTCGGACCGGAGGGATCACATACGGCCGACAAGCAATTGTCGGGCGGGATTAGACAGAGACAACGACAATGACCGAGCCAAAGATTCCTGTCACCGAAGATGAACTGCACGCCTACGTTGACAATGAGTTGCCGGCCGAACGCCGCGCCGATGTCGAGGCATGGCTCGCAGCCCATCCCGACGATGCCGAGCGGGTGCGATCGTGGCTGTCGATGGCGGATGCGCTGCATGCGCGATACGATTCGGTTGCCGACGAGGCGGTGCCGAAGCGGCTCGAGATCGAGCGGCTGGTGCGGCAGCCGCGTAGGTGGATCTACGGCGCGATAGCCGCGACGTTGGCCGCTTTCATTGCCGGCGGCAGCGTCGGCTGGGCGATGCGCGGCGCGTCCGCGTCACCGACGGCATTTCAGAACTTCACGCTCGATGCGCTGGATGCGCACAAGCTCTACGTGGTCGAAGTCCGTCATCCGGTCGAAGTGCCCGGCAGCGAATTAGTCCATCTCCAGCAATGGCTGACCAAGCGCTGCGGTTGGGACGTCCGTGCACCCGAGCTGGCCGCGGCCGGATTGAAGCTCGTTGGCGGCCGGCTGTTGCCGGGCCCGAGCGGACCGGCGTCGTTTTTCATGTATGAGAGCACCTCCGGCGAGCGCTTCACGATCTACGCGGCAAAGGCGCAGGACGAAACCACGCAGATGCGCTACGCGGCTGACGGTGGCGACAGCGCTCTGTTCTGGGCTGACCGCGGTGTCGGCTATGTCGTGAGCGGCGGCAGCGATCGTGGGCGGCTGACGCAGATCGCCCAGGCGGTCTACGACCAGATGGACAAAAAGGGCGGCTAAACACCCCCGGCAAGGACCCGGTAAGGATGCACCTTATTAGGTCACAACCGGTGTCCCAATTCCGACATCGAAAATGTGAAATTGGAACAAGGGTGCGTCTCAATATCGCACTGGAACTCACGCGAATTTGTTACGCGCTCGATCCGCCGATCGACGCACGCGGCCTCGATCGGGTTTAGTACCGCGCTGGTCCCCTTTCGAGGCCGCCCTTTCTTTTGGGCGACGCCGTTCTACCCTGAAAGATCAGCAGAATCAGCCGAGGTCGCTGCGCGGATTGTAGGGATGCCCGGCGCGCCACTTTTCCATCAACGCCTCAAGCTCGGCGTCGTTCCCGTCCGGCAGCATGATCCGGGTGGTCACGAACAGGTCGCCGGTTGTCCCCGCCTTCGGCAGGCCTTTGCCTTTGAGGCGGAAAATCCGCCCGCTCGAAGTGTTCTTGGGAATCGACAATTCGACCGCGTTACCCAGGGTCGGAACCCGGACCTTGCCGCCCAAAACGGCTTCATACAGCGTAATCGGCAGGTCAACGCGCAGATCATTGCCGTCGACCTTGAAGAAGGCATGCGGCGCGATGCTGACGGTGATCAGGAGATCGCCGGGTGCATGGCCAGGCGAGGTGTCGCCCTGCCCCTTCAGACGGATCTGCTGACCGGCAACGACGCCGGCCGGAATCTTGACGTTGAGTTCTTTGCCGGTCGGCAATCGAACGCGCTTTTCGCCACCCTTGACCGCCTCCTCCAGCGACACCGCCATGGAGACATTGAGGTCGAGATCGAGCGCGATGCCGCCCGGGTCGAATTCGAAGGTCGCGCCGCCGCCCGGCCGCGCGCCGCGGCCGGCGCCGCTGAACATGCTGTTGAGGATGTCTTCGAAACCGCCGCCGCCGAAGCCACCCGCGCCAGCGCCGCCGGTACGGAAGGTGCGCGACTCGAAGCCGCCGCCGGCGCCACGCGCGCGCGGGTCACCGCCACCCGGAAAGCCCTGGAAGCGGGGCTTGCCGTCCGCGTCGATCTCGCCGCGATCGAATTGCTTGCGCTTGTCCTCGTCGCCAATGATCTCATTGGCCGAGTTCAGCTCGGAAAACCGGTCCGCAGCCTTCGGATCGTTCTTGTTGCTGTCGGGGTGATGCTTCTTGGCGAGCTTGCGATAGGCGCTCTTGATCGCCGCAGCGCTGGCGCCCCGCGGCACCCCCAAGACCTCATAGGGGTCGCGCATCCGTCACGTCTCCTTTACGGGAAATCATTTAACCCTCGGGCTTTCGGCCCGTCTGGCCTTCATTTGGGGGCTTCGTGGCATTTTTGCAACGGGGCAGCGAACTCAACCTATTTCCACGGCTTTAACGTATGGATCTCCCACCGGCCGTGCTCGGACTTGCAGGCCGCGCCCTGAAGCCAGTCTTGGGCGGTGCCGTTGACGTAACTGGCGAGAAAATCCCGGCAGGTGCGTCCATCTGAAGAGTAGGTCTGGGCCAGCGGCGTCACCGAGCCGCGCGCGCCGGTCTCCGGATTTTGCCAGGGCTGACTGGAATCCTTGTCGCCCTTGGTCAGCACGTCGGAAGCGGCATTGCGGGCAAAGGCCAGATCAGTCTCGGTCGGTACCGGCGCGCTGACCGGCCTCAGCGTGATCGATCCAGTAGATTCGTGGTCTTCCATCTTGGCAAAGGCCTTGTCGCCACGCGACATGCTGCAGCCGCTCGACGCGAGACCGATTAGAATCAATGTCACCATGGTCCCCGCGGGTGCGATCGCCGATAGGCCAACGCGTTCGCATGTCCTATATAGGGCAAGCCTATTCTGGAACAGTGGCGCGCTTGGGGCCTCGGGCAGACGCAATCGGATCTCCTGACATGACGGACACGACATCCATCCAACACCCGACACCGTTAACATCCGGTGATTTCACCACGGCTGAAGAGCCGTTCGCATTGTTTGCTGAATGGTTTGCCGAGGCCGTGAAGGCCGAGCCGAACGATCCGAACGCAATGTCGCTGGCCACCGTCGACAGCGACGGCCTTCCGGATGTGCGAATGGTGCTGATGAAAGGCTATGATGCCAAGGGTTTCGTGTTCTACAGCCACATCGCGAGCCAGAAGGGCCGCGAACTCGCCACAAATCCTAAGGCGGCTTTACTGTTTCACTGGAAATCGCTGCGCCGGCAGGTGCGCATCCGCGGCAACGTGTCGCCCGTGACTGACGCCGAAGCCGATGCCTATTTCGCGACCCGGCCCAAGCAGGCCCAGATCGGTGCCTGGGCCAGCAAGCAATCGCAGCCGCTGGAAAGCCGCTTTGCGTTCGAGCAGGCGATCGCAAAGGTCGCCGCCAGATATCTCGTCGGCGAAGTGCCACGCCCGCCCGGGTGGAGTGGCTGGCTTGTCACGCCGGCGCGGTTCGAGTTCTGGCACGACCGCCCGTTCCGTCTGCACGACCGCATCGAATTTCGTCGCGACGCGCCGGATCAACCCTGGTCCAAGACGCGGCTTTATCCGTGACGCCCGTAGCCTGAAGGACCATTATGTCGAATTCCGCCAACGCACCGCGGCGCACGCTGCTTCTGACCGGAGCCAGCCGCGGCATCGGCCATGCCACCGCGATCCGCTTCTCCAGCGCGGGCTGGCGCGTCATCACGCTTTCGCGGCATGCTTTTCCGGAAGTATGCCCGTGGGGTGCTGGACCTGAAGATCACGTCCAGGTCGACCTCGCCGACCATGCCGACACTGCGCGCGCGATTTCGGAAATCCGCCGTCGTCTCGAAGGCGGCGAGTTGAACGCGCTGGTCAACAACGCCGCGATCTCGCCCAAGGCCGCCGACGGCACGAGGCTCGGCACGGTCGATACCGACATCGAAATGTGGAGCCACGTGTTCCGGGTCAACTTCTTTGCGCCGATCATGATGGCGCGCGGGTTGATCGAGGAACTGAAGGCCGCCAGGGGCTCGGTGGTCAATGTCACCTCGATCGCGGGCTCGCGCGTGCACCCGTTCGCGGGCGTGGCCTACGCGACCTCGAAGGCGGCGCTGGCGTCACTGACCCGCGAAATGGCTTCGGATTTCGGCCGCATCGGCGTCCGCGTCAATTCGATCGCGCCGGGCGAGATCGACACCTCGATCCTGTCGCCCGGCACCGAAAAGATCGTCGACCAGCAGATCCCGCTGCACCGGCTAGGTACGCCGGATGAAGTGGCAAAGATCATCTATGTGCTGTGCACGGAGACATCGTCTTACGTCAACGGCGCCGAAATCCACATCAACGGCGGTCAGCACGTTTAAAGATTTTGGAACAGTGCTGAGCTCATCGTGACAGGATGAGGGCTTCGTATCGTTGCACGGCCTCATGGTGAGGAGGCGCTTCTGCGCCGTCTCGAACCATGACCTGCTCTGCTCAGACCTTTGCCGTCCGCGCGTTCGCGAGGCTTCATCCCCGGTATGATGTCCGGACGCAATCGTTGGCATTCGCTCCGGAACGACGCGTACCAAACTCAATCCGCGCGAACCTTGCGGATGTTATTTTGCAAACCCGGCGCCTTGATCTCGACGCCGAGTACGCTCGAGCAATCGTCTTCGTTCTCACCATCGAGCAACGCCGCTCCGCAGTGGCGACAGGCTCGCGCGGAGCGACCGGAGTCCCGCGCCGAGATGGCGAGCGCCTTGCCGGCGCGCCCCGCCTGATAGCGCGCGAAGTCGACGACGTTGGGTCCGGGCTTTATGACTTTTTCAACCATTGCTGTCCTCGCGGCGTGAGACAGCCTTATCGCAGACAAGTTTGGCTCAAACGTTCAGCGCAACGCTCAAATTTTATCGGAGAAATTGAGGCAGACCTGCACGGCTGCGCGAAGCTCTTAATTTCTACAACCACTTTTTCCAGGTGAAGAAAACGTAAGGCAACACCGCCGCCAGCACCATCATCAGAAGTGCAATCGGGTAACCGTGTTGCCATTCGAGTTCCGGCATGATCTTGAAGTTCATGCCGTAGATCGAGGCGATCAGCGTCGGCGGCATCAACACCACCGCCATCACCGAGAACAGCTTGATGATGTTGTTCTGCTCGAGATTGACGACGCCGAGCATCGCATCCAGCACGAAGGTGATCTTGTTGGACAGAAAAGAGGCGTGGTCGGTCAGCGAGATCACGTCCCGCTGCATGGTTTTGAGCTGCTCGCGCATGTCCTTGGACCATTTGACGCCGTCCACCGAGGCGGCGACGAAGGTCACGACGCGCCCGACGGAGACCAGGCTCTCGCGGACTTTCGAGGTCAGGTCGCCCTTGCGCCCGATCGCGATCAGGATATCGGAATAGCGCTTGGCATGCCCCGTGCGCGCCGCGCCCTCGGGCTCGAAAATATCGTGGCTGATGGTGTCCATGTCGCCGCCGGCCCGCTCCAGAATGTCGGCGTTGCGGTCGATCACCGCGTCGAGCAGTTCCATCAGCACCATCTCGCCGGTGATGCCGGGGGCACAGGAACGCGCCAGCTTGTTTTCCACCAGCATGAACGGCTTCGGCGCGTCGTAGCGCACGGTGACCAGGCGGTGCCCGGCGAGGATGAAGGTCACCGCCGTGGTGCGCGGGTTCTCGCTGTCCGACGAGCACATCAGGGTGGCCGTCATGTAGCGGGCGCCGTTCTCGATATAGAGCCGGCTGGAAATCTCGATCTCCTGCATGTCCTCCCGGGTCGGCACCGCGATCCCGGCCAACCGTTCCACCGCATGGTCCTCTTCCGGGGTCGGCTTGACCAGATCGATCCAGACCGCGCTTTCGGGCAGCGCGGCGAAATCGGTGGAAGGGACTTTTTTGAGCGAGTTTTCGGAAGGGACGAACACCGAGAGCATCGACGACTCCAGACGGGAACAGCTAGCTACGCAACAGGACTTCTACCCAACAAGGATTGGCTCGATTCTGGCAAGCGCTGATGACGGCATTAATTCCCGATCCACATTTAGGGCGGCCGGGCGGCAGAGGCGTGGCGACGATTCGGCACCATCGCGCAGACTGCCCGAAAAAAAGCCAGAAATCGAAAAATATGCGGCAAAAAAGACACAGGAACCGTCCCGCATTGCGGGACAAGCATCTAAGTTCTGGAATTATGGCCGATTTCGGCGATAATGCCCTTATTGAAATCGTCGCGTTTTGGACGCAATAATGGCGTCGCGAGCGCAAGACTGTCGATCGGAACCGAACATGTCGTCGCTGAAGTTCACGTTGGGAATCCTGGCCGCCGGCCTGATGCTGTCGGGCTGCATGCAGTCCACAACGTATGAGGCGACCAACACCAACGCCTTCAAGCCCAAAGACAAGGAACTGCTGGCGAAGATCCGCTACACCAATGTTCCGGTCGCCGAGCCGTTCCGCCGCGCCATCGTCGAGTATCATCGCAAGGAAGCGCCGGGTTCGATCCTGGTCGATTCCGACAATCATTATCTCTATTACGTCCTCGATGGCGGCAAGGCGATCCGTTACGGCATCACCGTTGGCGAGGAAGCCATGGCATGGTCGGGCATCGCCAAGGTCGGCAGCATGACCGAGTGGCCGGCCTGGCATCCGACCAAGGGCGAAATCGAGCGGCTCGGCGTTCCCACCTTCGTGGCGCCCGGACCGGACAATCCGATGGGCTCGCGCGCGATGTATCTGTACTCGGGTGGCAAGGATACGCTGTTCCGGATCCACGGCACCAACCAGCCGGAATATATCGGCGCCTCGATCTCGTCGGGCTGCATCCGTCTGACCAACGAGGATGCGATCGATCTCTACAGCCGCGTCAAGGTCGGCACTGTCGTCGTCGTGCTCGAGCCGCATCACGGCGACTCGCCGTTCAATTCCCAGATGGCGCTGACCGGCGCCCCCAACGGCATGGCGATGGTGCAGTGACCTGATCGTCGTTACGACGCCCGATTTCTGCAGGATTAAAAAGCGCCGGTCTGCCGGCGCTTTTTCTTTGCGAGTTTGGTTTTGGCGAGTTTGGTTGCCGCGGGTTTGGTTGCGGGCGGTTCGGCGGTCGCGCTATCGGATTTCGCGGTGTCCGACTTCCCACCATCGGATGGCGGGCCCTCTGGTTTCGCCGCATCCGATTTAGCCGCGACCTCGCGTGGCGGAGCCTCCTCCGGCCGCTCGGCCGGAAGTAACGGCGCGATCTGCGGCATCGCATCCCACACGTACCACTGGCAGATCTTGTAATTATTGTGCCGCTGCATCAGGTCGAGGTGGATGTGGTCTTCGTGGTACCCGTCCGAGCCTGGCCCGAGCACCGTCGTGAATCGCTCGCAGACCGAGTGCAGCACGTTCTCGCGCACCTGGCGCGGCACAGTGCGGTCGGTAAGCGAAATCGATTGGCCGTTGGCTAGTTTGAAGGCGCGGACGTCCAGCGCGTTGGCACGGCCATGCTCGGACAAGGGCGCGCCGACGACCCGGTTGCGGCCACGGCATTCGAACGAGTTGAAATTGTCGAGAACGCTGATGGCGCTGCCCAAGCTTGTGGTCAGCGGCGCAATGTCGGTGCGGACCCAATCGGCTATTTCCGAGGCCATGGCACAGCGCAGGATCGCGGCGGGCTTCAAGGCCACCTGCCGCTTGTCAGGCAGCACCACCGCCTCCAGCCGCACCAGATCCTCGCCGCCGCAGCCACCGGCGCCGTGGATGTCGGGAATGCTGGGCGCTATCGCAATCGCTTCCGTCAGCGCCAGCCGGCAGGCCGAGGGCGGCGGCGGAGCGGGTGGTGCTGTGGCCGTCTCGGCCGGTTTGTCGGCCGGCGGGCTCGCTGGCGCGGTGGGGGCGAGCGGCGGCTTTTCAGCGACCGGCCTCGAAGGCTCGACCGTCGGCGCCTCGGCCGGCCGCGGTCTTGGCAGCGGGACCCATACCGGCAACAAGGCCGTTGAGCGCACGGATTTACGTGGCCTTGGCTTGTTCGCGCCGAACAGGCTACCCCATGGGAACGGCTCCGCCCGGCGCGCCGCTGCAGCGGGTCCGGACGGTGCACCAACCGCCAGCAGCACCACGGCGGCGGTAACCATGGCCGCGCCGGTGCGGCCACAAGGCCATTTGCGGGCTGCTCTCTCCGCGCTAAACTTCATGTCAATTCCGTGATCAGCCGCGGAAAGCGATACTCAAGCGATAACACAGTCCCAGGAGGAACGTTCGGATGCGTGGATTGATGCAAGATTGGCCTTTGCTTTGTCACCGCATTATCGAGCACGCGGCGTTGTTCCATGGCACCCAGGAGATCGTGACGCGATCGGTCGAAGGTCCGATTCATCGGACCAATTACGCCAATATTCATGCCCGCGCGCTCAGGGTCTCACAATGCCTGCAACGTGACGGCATCAAGCTCGGCGACCGCGTCGCCACCATCGCATGGAACACATGGCGCCATCTGGAAGTCTGGTATGGCATCATGGGCATCGGTGCGATCTGCCACACCGTCAATCCGCGGCTGTTCCCGGAACAGATCGCCTGGATCGTCAATCACGCGGAAGACCGCGTGGTGATGGTCGACATCACCTTTGTGCCGATACTGGAGAAGATCGCGGACAAGCTGCCGAGCGTCGAACGCTACATCGTGCTGACCGACAAGGCGCACATGCCGGAGACCACGCTGAAGAACGCGGTCGCCTATGAGGACTGGATCGCGCAGGCCGACGGCGATTTCGCCTGGCAGGATTTCGATGAAAACACCGCGGCGGCGATGTGCTACACGTCAGGCACCACGGGCGATCCGAAGGGGGTGTTGTATTCGCACCGCTCCAACGTGCTGCACGCGCTGCTCGCCAACAACAAGGATGCGCTGGGCACCTCCGCGGCCGACACCATGCTGCCGGTGGTGCCGCTATTCCACGCCAATAGCTGGGGCATCGCATTCTCGGCGCCCTCGATGGGCACCAAGCTGGTGATGCCGGGCCCCAAGCTCGACGGCGCATCGGTCTATGAACTGCTCGACACCGAGAAAGTCACCTACACCGCGGGTGTCCCGACCGTCTGGCTGATGCTGCTCAACCACATGGCCGCCCACAATCTGAAACTGCCCCATCTTCGGATGGTGGTGTGCGGCGGCTCGGCGATGCCGCGCTCGATGATCAAGTCGTTCCTCGATATGGGCGTCCAGGTGCGCCACGCCTGGGGCATGACCGAAATGAGCCCGCTCGGCACGCTGGCCACGTTGAAGCCGCCTTTCGCCGACCTCGAGGGCGAAGAACGGCTCGATGTCCTGCAGACCCAGGGTTATCCGCCCTACGGCGTGCAAATGAAAATCACCGACGATGCCGGCAAGGAACTGCCATGGGACGGCAAGACCTTCGGGCGGCTGAAAGTCAGAGGTCCTGCGGTCTCGAAAGCCTACTTCCGTGTCGATACCAACATCCTCGACGAGAGCGGCTATTTCGACACCGGCGACGTCGCGACGATCGACCCACACGGCTATATGCGGATCACCGACCGCTCCAAGGATGTGATCAAGTCGGGCGGCGAATGGATTTCCTCGATCGATCTGGAAAACCTCGCGGTCGGACATCCGGCGGTCGCCGAAGCCGCCGTGATCGGCATCCATCACCCCAAATGGGATGAGCGTCCGCTGCTGATCGTGCAGCTCAAGCAGGGCCAGAAAGCCACCCGGGAGGACATCCTGAAATACATGGATGGCAAGATCGCCAAATGGTGGATGCCCGATGACGTTGCCTTCGTCGAAGGTATTCCGCATACCGCCACGGGCAAGATCCTCAAGACCGCGCTGCGCGACCAGTTCAAGGCCTACCGCTTCCCGAACGCGGCGGCGTAGAGGAGGCTAATTAGTTGCCCTGTTAGCCACCATGGCCGGCCGTGGCGGCTGTCATGGCGCGCTTTGAAGTCGCGCCTAAAAGTCCCTTGAATTCGCCACGGCGCCGTGGTCTCAAACAGGCCTATTTGCAGTCCGGGCGCATGCGCCCGGCCAGGTTCCAACCCAAGCAGAATTGAAGCGATGGCCCGCAGGTTTTCCGCTCCCTATCAGACGGAGCCCGTGTCCAGCCTCGCCACATGGGCGCGCAATCTCGCGGTATTTTCCGTCGTCGCGGTCGCGGTCTCGATCATCATCGTCCGCTTCGGCTTCCTGGAAATGAAACCGGCGCTGGCGACGTTTTTCGGCGCGCTGGGCTGTGCGGCCCTGTCGATCCTGATCGGCCTCGCCGCCTTTGCCGCGATCTGGCAGAACGGCTCACGCGGCATGAGCCGCATCCTGCTGGCGATGGTGCTCGGGATCGCGGTGCTGGCCTATCCGGCCTATCTCGCCCTGCAATATCGCAAACTGCCGCCGATCCACGACATCACCACCGATCCGATCGATCCGCCGCGTTTCGACGCGTTGGCGCGCTTGCGCAGCAGCGATGGCGCCAATACCGCGGTCTATGCCGGCTTGTATTCCGCCGAGCAGCAGCGGAAGGCCTATCCGGATATCGAGCCGGTGGACCTGGAGACGCCGGCGCTGCGCGCCTATCAGCTCACGCTGCAATTGGTGAACAAGCGAAAATGGCTTGTGATCGACGAGCGGCCGCCGCAGCCACCGCGCCAGCCCGGCCACATCGAGGCGGTGGCGCGGACCCCGATCATGGGCTTTCGCGAGGATGTCGCGATCCGGGTCACGCCTGATGGCGATGATTCGCGGGTCGATATCCGCTCGTCGTCGCGTTATTTCGAGAGCGACCTCGGCAGCAACGCCGCGCGGGTCACCAAGCTGATCGACGACCTCAACGCCGCCGTCGACGGTGATAATTTGCGGCCAGCGAAGAAGCCGCAGCTGCCGGTCAAGCTGCCGGCCAAGACGGTGAAGAAGTAGGGAGCGAACGGTGGGCCGTCATTCCGGGGCGTGCCAACGGGTCCGCGCGAAGCGCGCCCGATGACAGGCTCCGCACGAACCCGGAATCTCGCACGACAACCTCTGGATTCCGGGTCTGCGCCAAAGGGCGCATCCCGGAATGACTTCTTCAGGATGCCGCCAGCCTGTATGTCCCGCCGATCACCGGATCGCCATCGGTCGCCACGATGCCGCGTCCGACCAGGTCTTCCAGATGCGCCAGCACGGAGTAGCCGGCCGCGTTCATCAGGCGGGGATCGATGCCGATATAGATCGCGCGCACCATGCTGGGGATATCGGCCCCGCCCTTGCCGAGCCGATGCAGGATCGAGGCTTCGCGGGCCTGGCGGTGCCGGATCAGGAAACGCACATAGCGCGGCCCTTCCGGAATTTCCGGGCCGTGGCCGGAAAAATACAAATCCTCCTCGCGCGCGGCGAGCCGGTCCAGTGAGGCCATGTAGTCGACCATCGATCCGTCCGGCGGCGCCACGATCGAGGTCGACCAGCCCATCACATGATCGCCGACGAAATTGATTTTTCGCTGCGGCCACGCGAACGCCAGATGATTGGCGGTGTGGCCGGGTGTCGCCACCGCCTGCAGCGCCCAGCCATCGCCCTCGATGGTCTCGCCGTCGCTCACGCTCACATCGGGATTGAAGTCGCGATCGGCACCGGATTCAGGGCTGTGCTTCTCGCTCTCATAGCGCGGCCGCGACGCCCGGTGCGGGCCTTCGGCATAGACGGTCGCACCGGTCGCCGCCTTCAGCCGCGCCGTGTTCGGGGAATGGTCGCGATGGGTGTGGGTGACCAGAATATGGGTCACGGTTTCCCCACGCACGGCGTCCAGCAGCGCCGCCGCATGGGCCTCGTTGTCGGGGCCGGGATCGATGATCGCGACCTTGCCCTTGCCCACGATGTAACTCACCGTACCCGTGAAGGTGAACGGGCTCGGATTGTTGCAGAGAACACGCCGCACCCCGGGGCGAACTTCCTCGACCACGCCAGGCGACAGCGGAAAGTTGCGATTGAACGGGACGTCGTCGTTATCGGCCATGGGAGCTACCCGCAATTTCCTGAGTTCGTCATGCTCGGGCTTGTCCCGAGCATCCACGTCTTTCTTCACGAGCCCCAAGACGTGGATGGCCGGGTCAAGCCCGGCCATGACGGAACTTGGAGTTGTTGCCGTGCTGCGCGCGGTGGCGGCAGAATTTTATGAAAAAGCCTGAATGCCGGTGATGGCGCGGCCGAGGATCAGGGCGTGAACGTCGTGGGCGCCCTCATAGGTGTTCACGGTTTCCAAATTCGCCGCGTGGCGCATCACGTGGTATTCGATCTGGATGCCGTTGCCGCCATGCATGTCGCGGGACATCCGCGCGATGTCGAGCGCCTTGCCGCAATTGTTGCGTTTGACGATCGAGATCATCTCCGGCGCCATCTTGCCTTCGTCCATCAAGCGGCCGACGCGCAATGAAGCCTGCAGGCCGAGCGCGATGTCGGTCTGCATGTCCGCGAGCTTCTTCTGCACCAGTTGCGTCGCCGCCAGCGGGCGGCCGAACTGCTTGCGATCGAGGGTGTATTGCCGCGCGCGATGCATGCAATCTTCCGCAGCCCCCATCGCGCCCCAGGAGATGCCGTAGCGGGCGCGATTGAGGCAGCCGAACGGCCCCTTCAGGCCGGACACGTTGGGCAGCAAAGCACTCTCCGGCACATCCACGCTGTCCATCACGATCTCGCCGGTCACCGAGGCGCGCAACGAGAGTTTGCCCTCGATCTTCGGCGCAGACAGCCCCTTCATGCCCTTTTCGAGAATGAAGCCGCGGATCTGGTTGTCGTGGGCGGCCGATTTCGCCCACACCACGAACACATCGGCGATCGGCGCGTTGGAAATCCACATCTTGGAACCGGTCAGCCGATAGCCGTCGGAGGTCTTCTCGGCCCGGGTCTTCATGCCGCCGGGATCGGAACCGGCATCGGGCTCGGTCAACCCGAAGCAGCCGACCCACTCGCCGGTGGCGAGCTTGGGCAAATATTTCTTGCGCTGGCTCTCGTCGCCATAGGCGTGGATGGGGTGCATCACCAGCGAGGACTGCACCGAATTCATCGAACGATAGCCGGAATCGACCCGCTCGATTTCGCGCGCGACCAGGCCATAGGCGACATAGCTCGCATTGGCGCAGCCATACTCTTCCGGCAGCGTAATGCCGATCAGGCCGAGCTCGCCCATCTCGTTGAAGATCTCGCGATCGGTCTTCTCTTCGAGGTAAGCCTTGGTGACGCGCGGCAAGAGCTTGTCCTGCGCATAGGCGCGCGCGGTGTCGCGGATCATGCGTTCATCTTCGGTGAGCTGCTCATCGAGCATGAACGGATCGTCCCATTGGAAAGCCACCGATGACGGCTTGTCCTTGGACTGAGGGCGCACACTCATGAAACATCCTTTCGTATCATTATCGCACCGATTGACTTGCCAAATTAAAGCGCTATCGCCCCAAGCGCAATTGAATTGGCGCCTTCAAGGGGCTCTGTCGTTCCGGGGCGCACGACACGCCAACTCGAAAAAGACCGACCTAGCTTTCGAGATGCTCGTTCGAGACGATCTCGATTCCGAAACCGGACAATCCCTTGTAGTCGTGCACCGACGACGTCAGGTTTCGGATCGAGGTGACGCCGAGGTCACGCAGGATCTGCGCGCCGACGCCGACTTCGCGCCATTGCCTGTTGCGATCGGCTTCCGCCGATTTGGTTTCGCCGACGGGCTCGACCGGAACGCCGGCAGCGCCGTCGCGCAAATAGACCAGCACGCCGCGATTGGCTCTCTTGAAGTGCTGCAGCACCGCCTGCATCCGCGCCGGACCGGTGGTAAAGAGGTCCTTGACGATGTTGGGCTTGTGCAGCCGCGTCAGGACGTTCTTGCCATCGCCGACACCGTTATAGACGAACGCGGCATGGGCGATGGAATCGAACGGCGACCGGTAGGCGTAGCCCTGCAGCGGCCCGATCGGACTATCGGTGGTAAAGGTCGCGACCCGCTCGATCAGCTTTTCGCGCGCCTGGCGGTACGCGATCATGTCAGCGATGGTGACATGCTTGAGCCTGTGCTGCGCGGCAAACCGCGCCACCTGTTCGCCCTTCATCACGGTGCCGTCGTCGTTCATCAATTCGCTGATGACGCCGACCGGCGGCAGGCCGGAGAGCTTGCAGAGATCGACCGCGGCCTCGGTATGGCCCGAGCGCAGCAGCACGCCGCCGTCGCGCGCAATCAGCGGAAAGACGTGGCCGGGGCGGGCAAAATCATTGGCGCCGACGTTCGGGTTGGCCAGCGCGCGGCAGCATGAGGCACGTTCGTCCGCCGAAATGCCGGTGCCGCCGTCCGGCTTGTAGTCGATCGATACCGTGAAGGCGGTGGTGTGATTGGATTCGTTATGCGCGACCATCGGATCGAGCCGCAGCCGTCGCGCGTCGTCGGTGGTGATCGGCGCGCAGACGATGCCCGAGGTGTGTCGGATGATGAACGCCATCTTATCGGCGGTGCACAGCGACGCCGCGATAATCAAATCGCCTTCGCCCTCGCGATCGTCGTCATCGGTGACGACGACGAGCTCGCCGCGGGTAAAGGCTTGCAGTACGTCCTGGATCGGGTCGGCCATTGAAATTCTCACTGTTTGGAAGCGAGCATTAGCCGGACTCGGAAGCCCGCGCCAGCATGATTCCGCAAGGCAGAACGGCTCGGCAAGGGGGCGGCCGGTCCGGTCCGGACCAGGCGGCGGCAATGGTCAGGGCAGCACTTCGCGGCGATCGCTGAGTTGCGCATCCATTTCGATGCGCTTGTCTTTCAACAGGCCGGCTTCGGCCGCCTCGATCACCTCAAAAAGCGCGTTGGCGTCGCTGAGCCGCGGCACGGTCACGTAATCGGCGCCAGCCCCATATAGATCGTCCACGTCCGACAGCAAGTCGGCGGTGGCAACGATTCTGGCGGCGGGATTGAGCGTGCGGACGTGCCGGACCAGCTTTTCGTTGTCGGCGCCCTTGAGCAGCGAGTCCGGCACGCTCAACACGATGATTTCAGCCTTGCTCACGCCGGCGTGCAGCAGGGTGTCGAAATTGCTGATATCGCCATAGATCACGTGCAGACCCCGATCCGATAGTGCCTGGAAAACAACCGGATTGAAATCCACGACGCTGATCTGGCCAAGCAACAGCGGGTTGCGCCGATCGAGTTCGGCCAGCAACGCGCTGGCCGCACGGAAAAACCCGAGAATGACGATCCGCCGGCTCTCGCCGTGCCCGCCTGGCTCGTCGCTATCCGCGCGGCGGCCGTAATCGAGATCGCGCACCCCGATCTGTTTCAAGTGCCGGATGGCCATTCGCGAGATTTGGTCGCTGCGCACCATCACGAAGGTGCTCAGCACCGCCAATACGACGAACGCAAAGGACAGCGCGCTGGATGTCTCGGTGGTGATGTGGCCCGCCGCGACGCCGGTCTGGATCACGACCAGCGAAAACTCGCTGATCTGTGCCAGGTTGATGGCCGGCAGCAGGCTCGCACGCAGGCCCTGCTTCATGAAATAAAGCGAGGCAAAGGTCGTCACCACGCGGCTGAGCACGGTGAAGGCGGCGATGATCAACGCCAGCCCGATCACCGATAGATTGGGGATCGGGATGGTCATGCCCAGCGCGACAAAGAACAGTGTGATGAAGAAATCGCGCAAGGTCGTGACCTTGGCCGTGACATCGAGCGCATAGGGGAATGTCGAGAGCGAGACGCCGGCCACCAGCGATCCCATTTCCCGCGACAGATGGAGCTTTTCGGCGATCTCGCCGATCAGGAAGCACCACGCCAGCGCACCAAGCAGGACCAGTTCGGGGCGGCGCGCGATCTGTTGAAACAACCGCGGCAGCACGTAACGGCTCAGTACCAGGGCGGTCGCCACCAGAACGCAAACCCGGCCGATCGACAGCAGGACGATGCCGATTTGCAGATTATCGAGGCTTGGCTGCACCGCCAGGAACAGGATGGCGAAGATGTCCTGAAGCACCAGGATGCCGAGAGTGATGCGTCCGGGCAGCGTATCGAGTTCGCGCTTTTCGTACAGCACCTTGACGATGATGACCGTGCTGCTGAGCGCGCAGGCAACGCAGAGGTACAGGGCATCGAAGCGGCCGCCGCCGATCGACAGCCCGATCCCCGCAAAGAACAGGATTCCGAGCAGGCAGCCGCCGACCAATTGACCCAGTGCCGCAAACAGGATGACTCGGCCGGCACGAATGATCTTCTTCAGGTCGATTTCCAGCCCGATCATGAACAGCATGAAGATCAGGCCGAGTTCGGAGATGATGCTGATCAATTCCTGGGACTTGACCCAGCCCATGCCGAATGGACCAATGAAAAAGCCGGCGATAAGGTAGGCGAGGATCAGCGGTTGCCGGGAAAAATGGGCCAGCAAGCCCAGACCCCAGGCGAACAGGATGCAGTAAGTGATATCTCGAATAAGCTCGTGCATGTTTGCAAAGTTCCCCTTGTCTCAGGCTAAAGGCCTGAGTCGAAGGGTGAAACGAGCAATGTGTCACATCCGGATCGCAGGACTGGTGGCGTTGGCATGTGTGCTGGCCCTGCCGATGCCATCAGCGCAGGCGCAGGCACAGACGGGATCAATCGAGCAAAATTTTACCAATTCGCTGGCTGCCCTGCCGACCGAGGCTCTCACCGTGTCTGGCGCCTTCTACGTGCCGGTTTACTCGAGCGTTTCGATGAGCCAAGGCAAGCTGCGCGCCGACTTTTCGGTCACGCTGAGCATCCATAACGCCTCGGAAACCCGGCCATTGGTGCTGAAGCGCATCGCGTATTTCGACACATCGGGCAAGATGGTGGAAAATTTCCTCAAATCGCCGATCGCGCTGAAGCCGTTCTCGACTATTGAAGTCTTCATTGCCACCACCGACACTAGGGGCGGAACCGGCGCCAATTTCGTGGTCGACTGGGCCGCCACCGGCGAGATCGCCGAACCGGCGGTGGAAGCGCTGATGGTTGGCGGCGTCGGCAGCGGACATTATGCTTTCATCAGCCAAGGCAGACCGATTAAGGTAGTCGGAAAGAATTGAAGTGCAGGAAAGCCGGAGGCCCGGCCTTCTCAACGAAAAATAGAACGGGGAGCGAACGTCGATGACATCAGCAGCACCATTTGATTTCGCGCCCCTGCTTCCGGCAGGCCTGCCCGCACCCGCCGCGAAATGGACCGGGTTAGCCAAATACAGTTTCATCGGCGGCAATAACGACCCCGACCAGGTCCCGGTCGAGGGCCTGATCGACGCCGTCAACGCCGTGCTCAAGCGCGAGGGCAAAACGCTTGCCACCTACGGCCTCGCCAGCGGCCCCCAGGGCTATCGTCCACTACGCGAGTTCATCGCCGCCAAGCTCAAGCGCGACGCCGCCATCGATTGCGCCGCCGACGATATCTTGGTCGTCTCCGGCTCGCTGCAGGCACTCGACCTCGTCAACCAGTCGCTGCTGGCGCGCGGCGACACGGTTATCATGGAGCAGGAAACCTATCAGGGCTCCCTGAACCGGCTGACCAAGCTCGGCGTCAATGTGGTCGGCATCCCGCTCGATCAGGACGGCATGCGGATGGACGCATTGGCCAATGCGCTGGCCGATCTCAAAAGCCGCGGCATCACGCCGAAATACATCTACACCATCCCGACCGTACAAAACCCGACCGGCACCATCCTGCCCGAGGCTCGCCGCGCGGAGTTGCTAAAACTCTCGCAGCAATATGGCGTGCCGATTTTCGAGGACGATTGCTATGCGGATCTGATCTGGGACGGCCAACGCCCGCCGGCGATCTATGCGATGAGTACCAATAGCAGCGTCATCCACATCGGCTCGTTCTCCAAATCGATCGCGCCGGCGCTGCGGGTCGGCTACATCGTGGCGCCCTGGGCCATGCTGTCGCGGATGCTGGCACTGAAGACCGACGCTGGCTCCGGCGCGCTGGAGCAGATGGTTTTGGCGGAATATTGCGCGCCGCATTTCTCGACCCATGTGCCGAAGTTGACCCGCGGGCTGCGGGCCAAGCTCGACACGCTGATGGAAGCGCTTAACGAGCAGTTCGGCACTTCAGCGGAGTTCGAGGACCCCAAGGGCGGCATCTTCCTGTGGGTCAAACTGCCCGACAATGTCGACACCCTGAAGCTCTACCAGGCCGCACTCGCCGCCGGCGTCGCCATCAACCCGGGACCGGAATGGTCGACCAACAAGGGCTATGCCGGCAGCCGGTTGCGGCTGTGCTTTGCAAGCCCGTCGCATGAACAAATTCGCGAAGGCATCGCGGTGCTCGCCGAGGTATGCCGCAGGGAATTCGGCGTGCCGGCCCGCAGCGCCAATGTCGAAAAGCGGGCATCAAGCTGAGGGTCGCCCTGGCCGGCAGCCCTGTTCTCATACCCCTCCACTCATCCGATATCGTTGCAGCCAAAGGGCCGAAGAGCCCGAACGGGAGACCTCCATGACAATCCGAATTCTCGCGGCAGCAGTTTGCCTGCTGGCCTCCAGCGCGGCGTTCGCCGAAGACCCCTTGCCGCGCGCCACGCCTGAAGACGTCGGGCTTTCGTCGGAACGGCTGGCGCGGATCGGCACCGTCCTCAAAGCCGACATCGAGGCCGGGCGCATTCCCGGCGCCGTCATCGCGATCGCCCGGCACGGCAAACTGGTGGCGCTCGATGCCTATGGCTGGCGCGACAAGGCGGCCAACCTGCCGATGACCACCGACACCATCTTCAACATCGCCTCGATGACCAAGCCGATGACGACGGTGGGCGCGCTGATGCTGTACGAGCAGGGCAAGATCCTGATCGACGATCCGCTCAGCAAGTATTTTCCGAAGTTCGCCCAAATGCGCGTCGCGGTCCGCGATGCCAATGGCGAGCCGACCGCCGAGACCGTTCCGGCCAATCGCCAGATCACGATCCAGGATCTGTTGCGCCACACCTCCGGCATCATTTACGGCGGCCGCGGCGCCACGCTGGTGCACAAGATGTACCCCGCCGGCAGCGGCGATGCCTCGCACGATTACGACGGCGCGGCCTTCATGGACAAGCTGGCGACGTTGCCGCTGCTGTACCAACCCGCGACCGTGTGGGATTACGGCTTCGGTCTCGACATCACCGGCCAGATCATCGAAAGCATCAGCAAGCAGACGCTCGGGCAATATCTGCAAGCCAATCTGTTCAAGCCACTCGGCATGACCGACACCGGCTTCTCCATCGGCGCCGACAAGGCGTCCCGTTATGCCAAGCCGCTGCCGGCCGATCCCGACACGGGCAAGCCGCAGGCACGCAGCCCCGAACTGACGCAACCGCTGAAGTTCGAATGCGGCGGCGGCTGCGCCGCCTCGACGGCCTCGGACTATCTGCGCTTCGCGATGATGCTGATGAACCATGGCCGCTCCGGCGAATTGCAATTGCTTGGCCGCAAGACCGTCGACTACATGCTGTCCGACCAGCTCGGTCCCAACATCAAGAATCTGATCGGCAATGCTGATCCGACTCGCGCCGATTATGGTTTTGGTCTGGGGCTCGCGGTACGCACCACGCCCGGTGTGGTCCGGATGATGGGATCGGTCGGACAGTTCTCGTGGCCCGGCGCGAGCGGCACCGATTGGTGGGTCGATCCGAAGGAAGAACTTGCGGTGGTTTATCTGTCAGCGGCTCCGGGCCCGCTGCGCTGGCACTATCGTCAGAAGATCAACGCGCTGGTGTATCAAGCCATCATCGAATGATGTGATGCGATGCGCGCGCCCTCAAATTCTCGCGCGCATCGCAACCTGAACGGCCGTTCAGAATTCTCTTCCGGTTCCTCAGGAACATTGCGCTGTGCGTGACGTTAGGTCCCGCTCAACCGAGGAGGACACCGAATGAAGAAGTTTGCTTATGTCATTGCCGCACTTGCCGCCATCGCCGTTGCGGCGCCGTCGATTGCAAGTGCTGAAACCATCGTGGTCAAGCACGGCGGCATGCATCGCGATCACTGGCATCCGCATCACGATCGTATGGTCGTTGTCCGGCATGGCCACCATCATCACGGCTACTAAGCCGTAGCAAAAATGGCCCCTCACGGGGCCATTTTTCTGGTTCGATTATCCGCTTCAATCCCAGACTGGCGAAAAACCCGGTTTCACAAAACGCTGGTCTTTCGGCAGCGACGCTATCGCCTTGTGGTCATCGTCGTCGAGCTTGACGTTCAATGCGCCGAGATTGGCCTGTTGGCTTTCCGCGCGCGATGCCTTCGGGATCGCGGCGACGCCGTCCTGATCGAGCAGCCATTTCAGCGCCACCTGCGCGGCGCTGGCATCATGCTTCTTGCCGATCGCCATCAAGGTCTCATTGGTGGCGGCGCGGCCCTGCGCCAGCGGACAATAGGCCACTAGCGGAATGGATTTCGATGCGAGATATTTTCGCACCGGCGTCTGGTCCAGCATCACATGATATTCGATCTGGTTGCAGGCAATCGGGGCCTTGATCTCCTCGACCGCCTTCTTGAGCAGCGCGATGTTGAAATTGGCGACACCGATAGCGCGGGTACGGCCCTCTTCCTTCAACTTCATCAGCGTCTCCATCACCGCGGCCAGGTTCATGTTCGGCGACGGCCAATGCACCAGATAGAGATCGACATGATCGAGCTGCAGTTTCTTCAGGCTGGTGTCGAACGCCTTGCGGATCGCATCGGGCGCCAGATTTTCGTGCCAGACCTTGGTGGTAACGTGCAGATCCTTGCGCGCGACGCCGGAAGCAGTGATGGCGGGGCCGATGGCTTCCTCATTGGCGTACATTTCCGCGGTGTCGATGTGGCGATAGCCGAGACCGAGCGCGCTTTCGACTGCCGCGCGGCAGACATCTCCCTGCATTCGAAACGTGCCGAGCCCGAGCCGCGGCAGGCTGATGCCCTGGGTTTTAAGAGATTCCATGATGGCTCCTGAAGATATGAGACGCCGGCTGAAGGCCGACGAGGCCGCTTGAAACGGGCGCTTGTTGAGGGGGGATAGTCAAGACCGCAGACTTGATAACCTGCCCGAAGAGGTCAGTTCAAATCAAGACTGCATTGGTCGATCGGATCGCGGTCGCTAATGCTGCCAGTTGCAGATGCCGCCGGTCTTGCAGGGCCAGACCTGGATCCGAGTATCGGATGCCTGCGCATCCATGGGATTGCTGTGGCGCCGGGCCAGTTTGGTCCGTGCCGCACCGCCCGGCTTCTCCGCGCGCTCAACCACTCTGTTTTTGCGAACGACGCTTCCGACAACGTGTTTTGGCTCGGCGCGCGCCTGTGCGACCGGGCTTCCGGAATTCGCTTCAATCGGAACCGGCGCGAATTGGGTCGGTGGCCCGAGCGGTTTCGGCGACAACACCGCCTTGGACAAATCAAGGCCGAGGAATTCGCTGGGGCGATATTCGTCCGCCGACGCCAGCCCCGTCCATGCCGACAGGGTAGCGCCCAGCGCGGCAGCGCAAAGCTGCCTGAGAATCGCATTTTTCAGGATCATCGTGAGGTCTCCTGAACAATCAAAAAACGCAACACGACCTTACGCGGGAAGCGCCTTCCCTTATCTAGGGAGCACCTGTGGTTAATTCCAGCCGAGGTTGCCGGCAAGGTTACTGCTGGCCCAACTCGCCAACATAATTAGCTCTTCTGGAACTCTCAGCCGCCGGTGGCAAAGCCCGGATAGAGCGTCATCCCGCCGTCGACATACAGCGTGGTGCCCACCACGTAGTCAGACTGGTCCGATGCGAGCCAGACCGCGGCGCGGGCGATATCCTCGGGCTCGCCGATACGGCCATAGGGAACCAGCGTCATCAGCGCGTCGTAGGCTGCCTTGGTCTCCCAGGCCGCGGTATTGATCGGCGTCCGGATCGCGCCGGGCGCAATCGCATTGACACGGATCCGCTTCGGCGCAACTTCCTGCGCCAGGCTTTCCATCATCAATTTGATGCCGCCCTTGGACGTCGCGTAGTTGGCATGACCAGCCCACGGGATCACCTGATGAACCGAACTCATGCAGATGATCTTGCCGGCGGCGCTCGATACCGAGGGCACCACGCCACGGTGCAGGAATTCGCGGACCGCCTCGCGCGCACATAAAAACTGCCCGGTGAGATTGACGTCCAACACCTTGTTCCATTGCGCCAGGGTCATCTCGTGGAATGAGGAGTCGCGTTGCAGCCCGGCATTGCTGACGAGAATGTCTATCGTGCCGTATTCCTGCTTCATGCGCGCAAACATCGCGGCGACCTGGTCTTCCGATGCCACGTCGGCCTTGTGTGCGTAGGCTTTTGCGCCGGATTTCCTGATCTCATCGACCACGGCATTGGCGGCATCGTCGCCATCGACATAGTTGACGACGACGTCGGCGCCGGCCTGCCCCAGGGCGATCGCGACGCCCTTGCCGATTCCGGAGTTGGCGCCGGTCACCAGCGCTTTCTGGCCGGTGAGCAATTTGTGAATCGTCACCGGCGGCGCGGTCGATACAGTCGAAGGTGTGTTTGTTGCGGTCATCGGGAGGCTCCGATTCAACAAGACGGTGGTAGCGGTCCTGCAGCAAAGACCACTCCATCATCAAGAACAAGGCCGGGCAACGTGCCCGGCCTTGTCCAGCTTTGTAAATCCGATCACTTCTTATTTAGGCCGCGACCGGATCTCTCTTCGTCAACCCTTTGACAGGGGAACCGCAACGAACCGGGTCGCGTCAGCGGTTTTGACCCGCATCAGGACGCTGTTCTTGCCGCTCTCCTTGGCCGCGGTCAGCGCCGCGCGTACATCAGCCACATTGGAGACGGTCTTGCCGCCGACATTGAGGATGACGTCACCGGTCTGGAAGCCGTGCTCGGCCGCCGGTCCTTGCGGATCGACCGCCGTCACGACGACGCCCTTGTCGCCGGAGCCGTCGACTTCGGCCGCCGGCGCGAGCTGGAGGCCAAGACGGGGCGTGCCCGCGGTCTCCTTCGACTGATCGCCGGCATTGGCCTGACGATCGTTCGGCATTTCGCCAAGCGTCAGAGTCAGCGTCTTGGTCTGGCCCTTGTGCAGCACATCGAGCTTCACCGAGCTGCCCGGTGCGATCATGCTGATGTTGCGAGCGAGATCGCGGGCATCCTTGACATCGGCGCCGTTGACCGCGGTGATGACGTCACCGGCCTCGATGCCGGCCTTGGCCGCGGGACTGCCGTCCTGCGGATTGTCGACCATCGCGCCCCTTGCCTGCTTCATGCCGAGGCTGTCGGCGATATCGGCCGTGACCGGCTGCACCTGAACGCCGAGCCAGCCGCGCGTGATGTAGCCCTTGTCCTTGAGCTGGGCGACCACGAGCTTGGCCGTCGCGGCCGGGATGTCGAAGCCGATGCCGACCGAACCGCCCGAGGGCGAGAAGATCGCGGTGTTGACCCCGATCACGTTGCCGTTCATGTCGAACGCCGGACCACCGGAATTACCCTTGTTGATGGGCGCGTCGATCTGGACATAGTCGTCATAGGGTCCGGCGCCGATGTCACGACCGCGCGCGGAAACGATGCCGGCAGTCACCGTGCCGCCAAGACCGAAGGGATTGCCGACGGCAACCACCCAGTCACCGACGCGCGGCGGCGTATCCGCGAATTTCACGAAGGTGAAGTCCTTCTTGGCATCGACCTTAATCAAGGCGAGGTCGGTCTTCTTGTCGGTGCCGATCACCTTGGCAGTGTAGACCGTACCGTCATCGGTCGTGACCTTGACCGACTGGGCGTGGTCGACCACGTGATTGTTGGTCACGGCATAACCATCGGCCGAGATGAAGAAGCCCGAACCTTCGCCTGTGATCACCTGATGCCGCTGCGGCATGCCGTTCTGGCCGCGGAAGCCGAATTGCCGCGAGAATTGATCAAACGGCGATTCGGACTGATCGGAATCCATCCGCTCGTTCTCGCGCGTTACGCCGCTGTTCTCCGCGTCGCCGTCGATCTTGACGCGCACCGAAATCACCGCGGGCTTGACCTTGGCGACGAGGTCGCCAAATCCGGGGGTCTGGGTGGTTTCGGCCGCGTGGGCCGACGACGTCCACGCCGGAAGATTGAACGGCAGATAGCCGCCGGGCCCCGCGGCGAGCACCGCCACGCTGAGACCCGCGGCGGAAGCCAGCAGCGCCAGGCGGCGCGGCTTCAACACCTTTCGCGGGGTGGAATGTGAGGCGTTCGATTGATCGTGCATATGGCATCTCCAATGTTGGGCGGGGAAAAATTCCTGAAGGGGAATCCGTTGCGAAAATCCCGTGCGAGGACTTCTCGCCCAACATGGCGCGCGCACATTACGTGGTCCTTTTCTGGCGATTAACGTTTAGCAAGAACTCTGCGACCAACCACCGCATGCTATTGTGCATGAACGATCTGTAACGAAACGACCTTTCGTCGTGGCATTTGCGGCGCGCAACCTGCTTAAAAGCGGTGTCGAGGAGCTGCACTATGTGCGGCGCGCTATATTCCCGTGGGCGTCGATCTTGTATAGTTTGCCCAGATTACAGGTCGGGAGATCGGACCTACACCAATACGGGATCTTCAAATTGACGCCGATATTTTTCGTTTTCATTGGTCTTTTGATCGCGCTGACGCCGGCTGCGGCATTCGATTTCCGGAACACTCTGAAGGCGGCCCCGCGCCAGCTTTCGTTGATGGCGCCGAACGATCCGGTCAGCGAGAAATGCCGGCGTATCGATCCATCCGAGGCCAGGTCTTTCGTGCCGGTGTCACTGCATCTGACCTTCCACGATGATTTCGACGAACATCCGCTGGCCGACGGCAAATGGGCGTCGCATTACGCTGGCGGCGCGGCCTGGCCGGAAGCGCAATATTGGGGCGGCGACGGCTCCGACTTCAAACGGAAAACCTCCTATAACGGCGAACAGCAGATCTATGTCGATCCGCGCTACGCCGGGCGGTCGACAACGCCGCTCGGGCTCGATCCATTCAAGGTCAAGGACGGCATCCTCTCGATCATCGCCAGCCGCACGCCTCCCGACTTGAAGGCTGTACTGTTCAACAATGAATACGTGTCGGGGATCCTGACGTCGCAAAGTTCGTTCTCGCAGAAATACGGGTACTTCGAGATCCGCTCCAAGATCCCGATCGGGACCGGGGTATGGCCGGCGTTCTGGCTGCTCGCCAATGACGGCGGCTGGCCTCCCGAAATCGACGTCATGGAAGGGCGCGGACAGGAGCCAGGCGACCTCGTGATGACGACGCATTGGCGAGTCCCGGCGACCGGCTTCGTGCAGTCCTGTGGCATGGATTTCCAGCGTCCGGACGCCTCCATCAATTTCCATGATTACGGCGTGCTGTGGCAGCCCGACCGCATCATCTACATGATCGACCGCCAGCCGGTGTCCGAGATCAAGGTTCCGGTCGGCTTTGACGATCCGATGTACATGATCATCAACCTCGCGATGGGTGCGAAGAATTTCCAGGGGGTGGGATTTGTCGACGGGAAATCACCGAATACGGTCGCATTCGAGATCGACAGGGTTACGGTCTACCAAATCGACCCGCACTGACCCGTGCGGGCGTCTGCATCTGTACGAACGAAGCTGACGGGAGAAGACAATGTTCGGTAAATTCTCGCGTCGGCATTTCGCGAAGCTTGCGGGCTTTTCGGCGCTGGCGATGGCAACAACGCCGGCAAAGTCCGCGGACAATAACGCCCAGCCAGTCACCGACCCACATGCGCCGGCGCGTTTTCCCGAAGGCTTTGTGTGGGGCACCGCCACGTCTGCCTATCAGATCGAGGGCGCGGTCCATGAGGATGGCCGCGGTCCATCGATCTGGGACACCTTCGCCCATACGCCGGGCAAGATCGCCGATCAAAGCAACGCCGACCGCGCCAATGATCACTATCACCGCTACAAGGAAGACGTCGGCCTTATCAAATCGCTCGGCGCCAGGGCCTACCGGTTCTCGATTGCGTGGCCGCGGGTGTTTCCGGAAGGCTCAGGAAAGCCTAATCCCAAGGGTCTCGATTTCTACGACCGCCTCGTCGACGAACTCCTGAAGAACGGCATCGAACCGTTCGCGACGCTGTATCATTGGGATTTGCCGCAGCCGCTGCAGGACCAGATTGGCGGATGGCAATCGAGCGAAACATCGAAGGCATTCGGAGACTACGCGGGCTATGTCGCCGAACGGCTGACCGATCGCGTCAAGAACATCTTCACGCTGAATGAACCCGGGCGGTTCGTGAACTTCGGTTATGGCTGGGGCATCGACGCCCCCGGCCTCAAACTGTCGACCGCGGAACTCAATCAGGTCCGCCATCACGTCGCGCTGGGCCACGGCCTTGCCGTGCAGGCGATCCGCGCCCGGGGGCGCGCCGGCGTGAAGGTCGGCCCCGCCGAGAACATCGCCGCCTGCCTGCCGGCGATCGATACGCCGGAAAACATTCGCGCCGCCGAGATCGCGACCCGCGAACTGAATGCAGGCTTTCTGGGCGTCATCCTGGAAGGAAGATACACCGAGGGGTTTCTCGAATATGCCGGCAAGGATGCGCCGAAATTCACCGCCGAGGAGTTGAAGATCATCTCCTCCCCGATCGATTTCGTCGGGCTGAACATCTACGCGCCGCAATTCTACATCGTCGCCAAGGACCGCAAGCCTGGCTTTGACGTCTTGCCGTTCCCCAAGTCATTTCCGCACATGGAATCGGAGTGGCTCAGGATCGGGCCGGAGACGGCCTATTGGGTGCCGCGGATCGTGGCGAAGATCTGGAAGACCGATGCGATCTACATCAGCGAGAACGGCACGTCATCGGAAGACAAGATATCCGCCGACGGCAATGTCTATGATCTCGACCGCGTCATGTATTTGCGCAACTACCTGACGCAGTTGCAGCGCGCTACGTCCGAAGGCGTGCCGGTCCGCGGCTACTTCCTGTGGAGCCTGATGGACAATTTCGAATGGATCTTCGGCTTCCAACAGCGCTTCGGGCTGTACCACGTCGACTTCGAAACGCAGGTCCGGAGCCCCAAGCTCAGCGTCTCGTTCTATCGCGACGTCATCGCGCGGAACGCGATCGGCGCGTGAATGCTGGGCCTGCCGTCGTTGCCGCAATTCAACTTGCGGCGTCGACAGGATGGCACGTTCAGGCCGCAAAGCCGTAGAGGACGTTGGGATTGTCGACGAGAATGCGGTGCCGCTGCTGTTCGTCCGGCACCCATGCCTGAAGCAGATTCAGCAGCGGCGTGGTCGCCGGCATCACTTGCATTTGCCCGACATGGGGCCAATCGCTGCCCCAGACGATGCGATCGGGAAAGCGTTCGGCAAGCTTGCGTGCGAACGGCAACACCGCATCATACTGCTCGGCTTTGCCCGAGATGCGATACGCGCCGGAGAATTTCACCCAGCCATGACCGCTCTCGATCAGCCGCTGCAGCGCTTCGAATGCGGGCTGGCTGGTTCCGAGATCCGGCTTGATGAAGGCGATGTGGTCGCACGAAACCGGGCAGGACAGCTTCATCAGCCGCGGCGCCAGTTCGATCAGTTGCTCGGGCTTGAGCAGAAACTCCAGATGCCAGCCGAACGCGCGTGCGCGATCCGCCGAGCGCTCCAGATTGGCGGTATCGAGACCGCCGGGATGGGCCAGAATGTAACGCACGCCGCGCACGCCCTGATCGTGCAGCCGGGTCATCTCCTGGTCCGACACATCGGATGGCAGCACAACGATGGCGCGAAATGGCAAACCGACGGCTGCCGCGAACTCGAGCTGGCAGCGATTGTCCGCCCCATAGACGCTGGGCTGTATCGCGACGAAGCGCTTGATGCCGAGCTTGTCGTACAGCGCCCGCGCCGCAGCGGCGCCCGCTTCCGCCGGCGTGTAGTCGCGATCGCTGACATAGGGAAATTGCGGCGCCGTGCCGAACAAATGCATATGGCAGTCGGTGGCGCCCTCCGGCAACACAAACGACGGCGAGGACGGGTTCGGATCGGGCGCAAGGCAAAGCTTCGTCATTCGGGCAATCTCTCAGGCAGGGAACGCGGTCGCATCATGCGTTTCTCACAAGACGAGTTCAGACGCCAGCGACAGCATCCTGTCGCCGGGCGCTGACACGCTGAAGAAACTGGATCACGACGGGTGCGAGTTTCGCGTTCGGCGACCATTCCTCCATCGAAATCAGGTCGGCGTCGAGTTGGTCCTGTCGCAATTCGCGCAGCTCCGCACCTGGTATCAGCGAATGCACCAATTTTCCTGCCGCGATCGAGTGGGTCTTGTCGTTGCCGGGCAGCACGCATACCGGAAAATCGATCGCCCGCAGCGCCTGCTCACTGGCGCCCAGCATCGGATCGTCAATGCCGCTTTCAAGGCTGTCGCGCCAGCGGTTCATGACCGCAAGGAATTTCTGCGTGTCCCACTGCATGATCTGCGTGCGGCGAGCCGGATCGATCGCGATCAGATCCCTGAAATGATCGGTTTCGCAAACCTCGGCCATGCCGCCGCGCTGCGCCGCCTCGATGTACTGCGTGTAATAGATGTTGGAGAGCCGCTTCACCGCGAACGCTCCGCCCGTGACCCGCATCATCAGCAAGGCCTGGATCGCCGCGCGATGGCGCAGCGCCAGAATCGTCGCCAGGCGACAACCCGACGACGATCCGCCCACCACGAACGGCGGCAGGTCGAGCTGCTTCGCCAAAGCGCAGAGATCGTCGGCCCAGATCTCGAACTCCGAGCCCTCGCCTTCGATCGACAGGCGGGATTGGCCGGTGTTGCGCCGGTCATGCAACAGCACCTGAAAGCCCGCCTCGGCGACCAGCGTCGCGAGCCCTCTGACTTCCTCCATGCTGCGCCGTGCGCCCGAAACCAACGCGACCCAGGGACCGTTGTTGCCGAGCACCTGGTAATGCAGGCGTACCGAATTCACTTCCGCAAATGGCATAAATGTCTTCCTCTTGAATAATGTGCATCGCAGCCGGGCCCGCGATGCCAAAGCCTATCGGCCGGTAAACCGCGGCGGACGGCCCTCGCGGACCGCCGCAATTCCTTCATCGACGTCGTCCGTCCATTCGAGCGCAGCGCGAAGCTCGTCCGACAATTTGCGCGCCGCCAGGAAGCCGGACGCACCGCGCATCCTGGCGATGCGCTTGGCGCCCTTGGTCGCCAACGGACCGTTCCCTGCAATCGTATGCGCCAGTTCATCGAGCGCCGCATGAACCTGATCCGCAGCGACGACGCGCTCGACCAGACCGATGCCCTCCATTTCCCGCGCGTCGATTTCACGCCCGGTGCAGAGCAAATCGAGCGCACGTCCCATGCCGACAATGGCCGGCAGCCTCACCGGCGCGCCGACGCCGGGAAATCCGCCCCACTTCGCTTCCGGCGACGACCATTTGACATGGTCTCCCGTGATCCTGATATCGCAGGCCAACGCCAATTCGACAGCGCCGGCGCGCACCAGACCATTCAGGCCCGCAATCACGATCTGATCCAGCCGCTCGATCGCGTCGAACGCTTCATTAGCCAGACGGATCAGCGTCAGCACCTCGGGCTTGCTGAGGCTGCCGCGCAACGCGGGCGTCAGGATTCCAGTGGAGAAGAATTCGGTGCCTTCGCCTGTTAGCGTCAGTACGTCGATGTCAGGGCTGGCGGCGAGTGTGGTGGCGATTTCGCCGAGCGCGCGAAGAATATCCGATGTCAGCAGGTTCAGCCGATCCGGCCGATCGAAAACCACCGACGCGACGCGGCTGCTGACATCAAACCGTATTCCCTCAACCATTGACGCCTCCTTTCCGCTCGAACTTCATTTCATCCCAGCAACTGCGAGAAGCGCTGTGCTGCTGCCTTCAATTCGCGCACGACGCGGCCGGAGGCCGTGATATCGAGCACGCCGCTGGATCCGACCGCCGCGAGCGACGCCACCAGATCCCCCTTGTGGTCCAGAACCGGCACCGCAATCGCGTCCAGGCCGCGGATCAGATCGCCCTGCACCACACCAAAACCGTTGCGTCTGATGTCCTCAAGGCGCGCCGCCTGCTTTGCCTTGCTCAGTCCAGGTGGTGGCGACGTCACCTCCGGTGCAGCCAATCCGGTGGCGCGCGCGACGATCTCCGGCGCCAGATAGGCCGCGCAAATCAATCCCAGCGCCGAGGTATGGATCGGCAGGATCGAGCCGGGCCGGATCACAACCGAAACCGGACGCACAATGTCGAACCATTCGATCACCATCGGCCCCTGCGGCGTCCACAGCCCCATGAAGACCGTCTCGCGCAGATCATCGCGCAACTTGCTCAATAGCGGCGTTCCGATGCGGACGATATCGAGGCGATTCATCGCGACACGGCCGATCAAACGGGCGGCTCCGCCGAAATCGTAACGGCCGTCGGCCGCGCTCTGCTCGATAAACCCCTCGCGGATCAGGCTGACGAGGTATCGGTGCGCTTTCGCCGGCGGCAGGCCGGCAGCAGCCGACAGGGCAGTCAGCGTCTGAGGACCATCTAGCGTGGCAAGTGCCTTGAGCAGACGACCAGCCACTTCGACGGACTGCACCCCGATTTGCTCGACGCGCGGCGAAGCGACTCCAGTTTCATCATCGCTGGTGGTGGGAGCTTCACGCGAAATCATGCCTGAACATTCCTGGGGGGCCAGCGCCGCAAGATCACGGCCTGAACGATGGAAAATGCGTTGTTGAGCAGGAAGCCGAACAGGCCGACCAGAACGAGCAGGCCGTAGACTTGTCCCGATTGAAAATTACGCTGCGCCGCGATCATCAGGGCGCCGATGCCCTCGATCGACGTCAGGATTTCGACCAGCAGCGTTAGCACGATCGTCAACGGCAGCGCGATCCGGATACCGAGCAGGATAGCCGGAACGACCGACGGAATCACGATCAACCGCACGCGCTCAAATACCGACAGCCGCAGCGACGTCGAGACATCCAGCAGAATCGGATGAATGTGCTGGATAGCCGATGATGTGTTCAGCAAAATCGGCCACATCGCAGATATTGCCACGATGGTGAGCTTCATGCGCGCATCGTAGCCGAGGAACAGGATTGCGAGCGGCACGATGGCCGGCGGCGGCATCGCGCGACAGAACTCCAGCAATGGGCCCAACGCGCGGCTGGCCTGCCGCGACGTTCCGATCAGGACACCGATCAGCACGCCCGCCACAATCGCCAGCCCAAGCCCGACCACGATGGTCTGGATGGTGGCGACGGAGGCCGTCAGCAAACGGCCACCGGCGGCGAGCTGCATCAGGCCGGTCCACCACGTCGACGGCGGTGGAAAATAGGGCGAGTTGCCGCTTTGGAAGATCTGCCACAGGACGAGGAGAACGATGGCCGGCAGCAAGCCGCGCGGCGATGGAAACTCCGACATCAATTGTCTGATGGATGCGAAGCGGATGCTCATGACATCACCCGCCGCGGCGCGGTTGCCGGCCACAGCAACGACGTCAGCCCGAGCACACCGGCATTGAGAATGACGCCAAGCACCCCCACCACCGCGATATAGGCAAACATCGCCTCCGGGTGCAGCGCCTGCTGTTCGCGCACGATGCCGTATCCGAGGCCTTCGGGATTGCCGACGATCTCGGCGACGATGGCCATCACCAGCGCAAGGCCCAGGCTGATCCGGGCGCCGACGATGATCGAGGGCAACGCAGCCGGCAGCAACAGGTGCCTGATGATCTCATGACGGCTGAGCCGAAACGTCCGACCGACATCGGTCAGTCGCGGCTGCACGTTCGCGATCCCGCCCATGGTGTTGATCATCACGGGCCAAACCGTCGGCAGCACGGTGACGACGAGTTCGGTCTGTAACGAGAAACCGAACAGCAGCAATCCCAGCGGCGCAAATGCGATGCCGGGCATCGGCCGCAGTAGCTCGATGCTGGCGAGGCTGTAGCGCCGAACCAAGGGCGAAAATCCAAGCAACAGCCCGACGAATATTCCGATAGCCATGGCGATCGACCAGCCGATCGCGATCGACAGCAAGGTATGCAGCAGATCCTGCAACAGGATGCCGTCCCTGGCGAGTTCGACACCACCGGCCAGGATCGCGGACGGCGCCGGAAAAAATTCGAAATCGACCACGCCTGCGCGCACCACGGCTTCCCACGCCAGCAAAACCAGCGCCAGCACCGCGAGGCCCGGCCAATTGATGCGCGAAACGGCCCGGCCGCTAGCCATGTCCGATCGCCTTATGCAGGCGGTAGCGGTATTCAAGGAATTCCGGCAGCTGCCTCGTCGCTATCTGGTCGCGCGGAAAAGGAAGATCGATCGGAACGACCTGCTCGATCCGGCCGGGACTGCCATTCAGCACGGCGACGCGGTCACCGAGATAGGTGGCTTCCTCGATGTCATGCGTGATGAAGACAAAGCTGGTTTTGGTCTGATCGCGCAGCCGCAGCAATTCGTCTTGCAGACCCGCCTTGGTCATGGCGTCGAGCGCGGCGAACGGCTCATCCATCAGCATCACCGCTGGACGAAGCGCTAACGCCCGCGCGATCTGCACCCGCTGCTGCATGCCTCCCGACAATTGCCAGGGATAATCCTCGGCACGGCCGAGCAGCCCAACGAGGTCAAGCGCTTGCTTGACCCGATCGGCGCACTCCTTGCGCGGCAGCGCCCGTTCGATTCCGAACGACACATTGCTCGCGACGGTTCGCCACTGCAGCAGGGCGTTGGCATAGTCCTGAAAGACGATGACAACGTCCTCGGGCGGTCCGGTCATGACCTGCCCCTTGACCAACACCTCGCCGCCGGTTGGCTGCAACAGCCCACCGAGCATCCGCAGCAGCGTCGTCTTGCCGGTGCCGGAGGGGCCGACAATGCTGAGGAACTCGGCGATGCGAACCTCAAGACTGATATCGGCAATGATCGGACGAGGGCCATCGCGCAACGCCAGCGTCACGCTGGCAGACCGGCACTCGAACACAGGATCCGACATCGACGAAACGCGCCTTATTGAGCAACCACCAGCTTGGCGGGATCGACCGGTGTGGTCAGTTGGCCGACGTCGCGAAGAACGTTGGCCCACACGTCGATATCCTTCACCGTGATCGCGGTCCGGTAGGTCGGGAACGGCGTCGCCTTCACGACCGGTTCCGGGAGTTTGGTATATTGGGCGACGATCTTGCGGGCTTCCTCCGGATTTTCCTTGATGAACGCGATGGCGTCATCGAGCGAGGCCTTCCAGGCACTCACGGTGGCGCGGTTGTTGCGGGCCCAGTCGCCGGAGGAAATCCAGAATGGGAACAAGACTTCCTTGCCGGCGCTCAACAGCGGCGCCGTCAGCGCGACGTTACCCGCTGCTTTCAACGCTCCGACGAACGGCTCAACCGCTTCGACGGCATCGACGCGCTTGGCCTTGAGCTGATCGGCCATGTTGGGGAACGGCACTTCGACGGCGCGAATGCTGGCGGGATCGACGCCATTCTTCTTGAGCCAATACAGCACGGAGACGTGGATCACCCCGCCGATGGTCGGTGTCGCGATCAGCTTGCCGCTGAGATCCTTGGCGGAAGTGATGCCGGACTCCTTGGAGACCATCAGTTGGGTCGAGGGATTGTCCTCGGTCTCAAAGACCGACGCTGCGACCGCCACGACATCCAGTCCGCTGGAGACGGCCTTCAACAAGTCCGGCGCCGTGCTGGGCGCGAATTCGAATTGCTTGCCGACCGTGCCCGGCAATATCGAGAGGTTCTGCGCGACGCTCAGCGTCACGTCGAGATTGTGCTTGGCGAAAAACCCCTTTTCCTTCGCGACCCAGGCCGGCAGCCAGGTGATGACAGGGATATAGGCCGCGCGCACCGCGACGGGCTTATCGGTCGGAGCCTGGGCAACCACCGGCGCAACCGGCACCAGCGCCAAAGTCGACAACAGCACGCAAGCCGCCCGCCGGGTCACAGATCGCAAATCCATCACTCCCCCCAAAATTCATAATTGATTTTGCTATGCGTAATAAGGCACAAAGGCCGGAGCGGCGCAAGCACCTCCGTTTTGCATCGAATTGTCGCGCATTTGTCAGGATCGACCGTGAAGCTTGATCTTCTTATTCCGGGTTTGCCTGCAAAGACCGATCACTTCCTGTTCGGGATTTGCACGCTGCTGCTCATCCGCGCCGGCGGCCGAACCATTTTGTTCGACACCGGCCCGTTCCGCATCCGGCCGATGCTGATCGCGGCGTTGAAAGAGCGCGGGCTCACGCCTGAGGATATCGACACAGTTTTTCTGACACATCTGCACTGGGATCATGTCGAAAACCTCGATCTGTTCGCCCACGCCGAGATCCTGACGCCGCAGGTCGAGTTCGAGTATGCGGCGTCACCGCGCGCCAACGATTGGGGCACGCCGCCTTACGTTCGCGAAATCCTGCATGGCATGAAGGTCACGCTGCTGCCGGACCAGTCGCAGGAGATTTTCCCCGGCATTCGCACCTTGTTGCTGCCTGGTCATTCCGTCGGCCTGCAGGGCCTCGTGATCGACACCGGCGAAGAACGCGCGGTGCTCGCCAGCGATGCGCTGTGGTCGGCGCGCGATGCAACACGAGGCGTTCCGGATGTTGCCTTCTTCGACCCCGCCAAGGCGCAGGCCAGTCTGGATCGAGCTCTGACGGCGGGGACCGTATTTTATCCCGGTCACGACCGGCCGTTCCGTATCACCAACGATGGCGTGAGCTACCTGACGCAGTATCGCTACCATCTGAGCTTTCCGTTCCAGCCCTATGGCCAGAATCTCGACATCGAACTCTCCACCGAACGCTCCAGTCTCAAAGCGGTGGAGCAACGATAATGACGCACACCCCGATCACCTTGTTGTTCACGGGCCTGCCGGCAGCCGCCGACAAGTTTCTGTTGGGCATTTCCACGGTCGCGCTGGTTCGAAGCGGTGGACGAACGATCCTGTTCGACACCGGCCCCTACGCCTACCGGCCCATTCTGCAGGGACGGTTGCGGCAGATGGGAATCGATTTTGCCGAGATCGATACGGTGGTGCTCTCCCACGTGCATTGGGACAATGCGGCGAACGCAGACCTGTTTCCGAGCGCCGAAATCGTCATTCATGAGCGCGAACTCGCCTACGCCGAGGCGCCGGATACGCACGACGCCAACACCCCCGCTTACGTCGGACGAGTGCTGCGCAAATTGCGGCTGCGCCCGATCTCCGGCGAACAGGACATCGCGCCCGGGGTCCGCATCGTCGAACTTCCCGGACATTCGCCGGGATCGATCGGGCTTCTGATCGGCAACGAGCTGCTTGCCGGCGATGCCGTCACATGCGCCGGAGATGCGGTAGCCGGCTCCGTGCAATATCAGCCTGCATATGACGATCGCGCGGAAGCAAGCCTGAAGAAAGCATTGGCGCTGGCCGAGATCGTCTACCCCGGTCACGACCGACCCTTCCGGGTCGGCCCCCGGATTGAATACACGACCGACTACGCGCTCCGCCTTCGGCTGTTCACCGACCCGGAAGGGCCCGACGAAGAAATTCAGATCGGATCGTTTGCCGCGAAATCCTTTGCAAGCTGGCCTTGAAGCTAATTTGCGTTACGCCAAGCCTTCAACAAACAAGCCTTGAAAAAATAACGGCGATAATGCCGATCCCAGGGGAAACAGAATGAAAAGACTTCTAGCAGCCGCAGCCTTTGCGCTGTGCGTCTCATCCGCGGTGCAGGCCCAGGCCCCCTCGCCTCTCAATCTGATCATCTTTCCGGGCGGACTGAGCTGGCCGGTGTTCGTCGCTCAGGACAAGGGCTTCTTCGAAAACGAACATCTTGCCGTCAAGGTGACAGAGACGCCCGGCTCGGTTTTCCAGGTCAAGGGAATTATGGCCGGCGATTTTGATATCGCCATGACGCCGTTCGACAATGTCGTCGCCTATCAGGAAGGCCAGGGCGAGACGAGCTTCGACCCGCCGACCGACCTGTTCGCCTTCATGGGCGGGATCTCGAGCACGCTGCGACTGATCGTGCGTCCCGAGATCACGTCGTTTGCGGATCTGAAGGACAAGACGCTTGGCGTCGACGCCCTCAGCACGGGCTATTCGCTGCTGATGTACCGGCTGCTCGATCACAATAATCTGCCGACGGGTAGCTATCGTCTTGAGCGACTTGGCGGCACCGCATCGCGGGTCAAAGCCCTCACCGAAGGCAAGATTGCGGGCACCATGGTCAGCTCCCCGCAGGAAATACTGCCCGAACAAAATGGATTCAAACGCCTTGGCGATATCCAGCCGATGCTGGGCAACTATCAGGCCTTGTCGGGCGTTGCGAGGCGGTCCTGGGCCGCGGCCCATCCGGAGCAGTTGAAAGCCTTCGTTCGCGCCTATGTGGCCGCGAACGACTGGCTTGCCGATCCGCAGCACCGCGCGGAAGCGGCCGACATCTACGCCAAGCATATTCCGGATACACCGCGTCCGGTGATCGACAAGGCCTGGGACGCCATGCTGTCGAAATCCGAGGGATTCCAGCCGCACGCGAAATTCGACGCCAAGGGCGCCGAGACGGTTCTCGATATCCGCAATCAGTACGGCGTGCCGAAGAAGCAGCTCACGGACTGGCGCAAATATGTCGACGAATCGTTCTACGACGACGCCCAGAAGCACCGCTAAGCCTGATCTGACGGATCACGACGCGACCGCGCGATCGACCTGAGAGCGTCGTCACCGAAGTCGAATGGGCCTGCCCGACCTTGCCTGATGGTGAAACCAGCCTATGGTGACATCAAAAATAACGTCAGGGAGGCAACAATGACAATGCGTCGGATGGCGGCGGCCGTTCTTTTGATGGCAGCCGGAATGAGCGGCGCATGGGCTGAGGATTATCCCTCAAGAACGATCACGATCATCGTTCCCTTTGCCGCCGGCGGTCCGGCGGATATCACCGGCCGGATTGTCGCCGACATTTTTAGCCGTCATCTCGGCCAGAGGGTTGTGGTAGAGAACGTCGGCGGCGCCGGCGGTACCATCGGAACGCTGCGTGCCGCGCACGCCGCGCCCGACGGCTACACCATCCTCTCCGGTCACATGGGCACCAATGCGCTGGCGGCCGCGTTTTACCCTGACCTCGGCTACGATCCGCAAAAGGATTTCGAGCCGATCGGACTGACGGCCGAATATCCCGAGTTGCTCGTGGTCCGCAAAAACTTTCCCGCCAACAATCTCGGCGAATTTGTCGCCTATGCCAAAGCCAATGCGAGCAAGCTCAATGTCGGGCACGCCGGAGTCGGCTCAGTATCCTATATCGGATGTCTTCTGCTCGACGCGGCGATGGGTATCAAGCCGACGCTGGTCCCGTTTACCGGCACGGCCCCGGTGCTGAATGCGATGCTCGCCGGTGAGATCGACTATGAATGCGATCCGGTGCTCGGAACATTGGCTCAGGTACGCGCAGGCGGCGTCAAGGCGCTCGCCATCGCCGCGAAAAAACGCAGCCCGATGTTGCCGGATGTGCCGACATCCTACGAGCAGGGTCTGCCCGAGTTCGACTGCGCGCCGTTTTACGCCGTGTTCATGCCGAAGGGCACGCCGCAGCCGATCATCAACAAGCTCGCAGCAGCCCTGGACAAGGGCCTCAGCGAGGAATCGGTGCAAAAACGGCTGGCCGAGCTTGGCGCCGACATCGTCGAACCGGATCGTCGCGGCCCCAAACCTCTGGCCGATTTGGTGAGAAGCGAATCCGCGCGGTTGATGCCGATTTTAAAGGCAGCGTCGGACAAATAGGCGGCCGCCGGGAAACAACCTCCGTGCCTATCAGTGGGGAACGATGAGCCACTTGGGGCTGCCGCTACGGCATGGGCTCCAGCAGACACTCAATCACGACCGGCGCATCGGCAGCGCCTGACAGACGACGACGAGAAATATCGAGCGTGCGAAAGCCATCTTTCGCACAAGTGATAACGACGTTATCGACCACC
This sequence comes from uncultured Alphaproteobacteria bacterium, assembly GCA_963738105.1. Taxonomy (GTDB): domain Bacteria; phylum Pseudomonadota; class Alphaproteobacteria; order Rhizobiales; family Xanthobacteraceae; genus Bradyrhizobium. Next base: position 162,859 of record CAVTWC010000050.1, read on the forward strand.
GTTTCCTTGCCAAAACTCGGAATCTTGAAGGAACCTTCGTCGTTGCTGTATGTGGTAGCCTGTTGCTCGCCGAATTTGGCCTGCACCTTCACGCCCAGAACAGCACGCAGGCTACCAACCTCCTTGGCCTCGCCAAAATAGGACGGACCGTTGTCGAGTTCATCCCGCTCCGACACCGCTTCGCCCGCGCCGGACTTCGACGGTGAAAGCATCGTGGCGGCGAAACAGATCAGCATCGCGCGCGGGATTGCGGAATTCCATCGCAACATATTTTCCGTTCCCTGAAAGTTCGCGATCCCGAGATCTCAACGAATGAAAAAGTCGCGGAAGAAGTAGATGAAAATAAAGATAACCACGAGTGGGACAATCCATCCAAGCCGGAACGGAGCGGGCCAGCGGCGTATGAGCGGCTGACTTAACAAACTGACCGCGGTTGCACCTAACGTCGAAGTCGCGAGCCAGCCATACCAGTACATCGGCGGCCCGGTTCGGGCTGGTTGGGCGAGCCAGTCCCATTCCCCGAGTTTCGGATGATAGGTGAACAGCGCCCAGTTTTGGGCGACGGCAAGCAGATAGATCACCGCGAATGCCGCAGCAAAGATTGGAAACACTTTTTCCAGGTTCATAGTCCGAACAGGCCCCTGATATTATTGAGGACGTGGCCGACGAGGAAGGCGTACCAGACGATGAAACAAAGAATCAGTGTGACCGCGATCCGTGCGGACCTTGCGTCGGCTTCCGGTGACCGGCGCCACAGCAGCCAATAGAGCGGGAGCATGCCAAGGCCGACCGAGATGAATTGCTCCTTGATCTCAAACGAGCCCACGGCCGGATATAGTCGAGCGTTTTCGAGGTAGGTCCGAACTCCCACCCGGTATACCGGATAGATCGTGCCGCCAAGAATTGCGGTTGCGAGATACAGCGCGATATTCGCGTTGGTATAGGCCGAGCCGGAAACGGCGCGAAACGAACGAAAAATTCCGATTCTGTTCCGTGAGGGCCAGGCGGCGGACATCGCCTGATGCGTGATACCGCCGAGCAGCACGACAGCGAGAAGGCCGTGCACAATTAGCAGGAACGTAGCCATGCCCTCTCCTTGATGCCTCGGGGCGCGGACAATAGAGACCACATACCTGCGCCAGGATGCAAGCTGTTGCGATCCGGACCTAGTGTTTCGATTCATGATTTGAAAAGGGAGGCGCAGCATAGACGACCCTGCCGCCGACCACGGTCATGAGAGATTCGATTTGTGCGATGCGAAGAAGTGGAACGCTGAAATAGTCTTCACTCAGGACCGCGAGGTCTGCCAGCATCCCCGGAAGCAAACGGCCACGCTGGCTTTCGTCATGGGCAAACCAGGCGCTACCCTCGGTATAGATACGAAGCGCCTCCTCGCGGCTGGGAATCTGCTCCGTGCCGCGCGTAGCGATGCCATCGACCGTTCGGCCGTCCAGCATCCAGCGCAAGGAGACGAAAGGGTTGGGAATCATCACCCGATTGGCATCCGTGCCGCCGCCAACAGGAAGCGCGAGCCTCAGCGCCGAGACAATGGGCGGCGTCCGGCTCATTTGCGCCGGACCGCGTTCGGCGATGTAGGACGGCGCGGAAAAATACAACCCGTCCTGCATCAACCAGCCGACGCCAAGCGCCTTCATGCGTTGCAACGAAGCATCGGAAGCGTCATGCAAATGCGCAATGGACCAGCGCAGTTTCGCGATTGGTACTTCCCGGTTCACCCGCTCGAGAACGTCGAGCAAATGGTGCACCGAGCGATCATTGTTCCAGTGAACGGTTAGCGTCATGCCCTGGGTGGCGGCCCAGAGTGCTACCCGAAAGAACTGCTCCTTGTCGGCGTCGGTTGGGTTTTCGTTGTTATACATACCCCAGGTGACGCATTCGCCGATGCCGTTGAAGCGCAAGAGATCGTCACCGGTGCCCATCGGCAGAAACCTCGTGTAGGCCTGAAAATCCTCCAGTTCCTTGCCCGGACGCGGCGCGAATATGCTGTAGACGATGCGTAGCGGCAGCGCCCGTTCCCGCCAGAGCTGGAACAAGGCCGCGTAATCTTCCGGTGCAAGGTTGTGCCCGCCTGGATCGATCACACCGGTCAGCCCGAATTGGCTCAATTGGCGCATATAGCGACGGGTGCCATCGATCGCGTCCTGCAATTGAGGTTTTGGCAAGCGCGAATAGAGCGAGATAATGGCGGCGCCCGGCCCAACAATCCAACCATTGGCCGTGCCATCGCCAGCCCGCTCAAATTTCGCGGAGGACGGCAGATCGTCGTCGGATTTGATGCCGAGCCTCTCGCGGCCGATGGCGTTGAGCAGGACCGAGCCGTAGAACAGCTGGATATAAACCGGATGGTCCGATGACACGGCGGCGATTTCCGCCTCGGTCGGCCGCCGGGATTCGGTGAACTGACGCGGCGTCCAGCCGCCGGCGACGATTAGCCATGCACCGGGCTTGGTACGCATGGCGGCGGACCGCAAACGCTCCAATGCCTCGGCAATACTGGTCGCGCCGCTCCAGTCCACCTCGTCGGCATAACGGAAGCCCGCGCGAATGAGATGAATGTGGGAATCGATCAGGCCGGGGATCACCGTCCGGCCGCCAAGATCGACGATTGTGGTGTCCGCTCCGGCAAGCTTCCGCATTTGGTCGCTGCTACCAGTTGCGGTGATGCGATCGCCCGTGATGGCGAGCGCCTCGTTGACCGATGAAGCATCGTCCAGCGTTACAATCCTGCCGTTGAGCAGCAACATGTCTGCGGGGTCTGCCCACAGCGGCACCGGCGCAAGACAGGCGAGCGCTAGCATGCCGGCAACGAAGCGTCCGATAGGCGTGCAGGCAAACATTCGGCAGCACCCGAGAACGAGAAGGCTAACGCCGGTCTGACCCATTCAAAGCCAACAGGCAGGACAGTGATAGAGCGTGATGGCGGACCCATGCCGCAAAATTTCGCTCCAGCTCTGCAATTCCAGCGGACGGAAGACTTGCTAGCTGCGGGCTGCCAAGCTTATGCTGGCGATAACATAAAAAGACTGCCCGGGAGGAGACCATGCGTCATCCGCTGCTCGCTGCCATCAGCGTGGCTTTCGCCATCACGCTTCCGGGAGCAGCTTCGGCGCAAGCGCCCGCGGCGCTCACGGGCCTCGTCAGTTCTAGCGACGAAGCGGCGATGGAAGGCGTACTGGTCAGCGCCACCAAGGCCGGCTCCAACGTCACGGTTACTGTCGTCACCGGCGCGGACGGCCACTTCAGTTTTCCGGCGAACCGGCTCGCACCTGGACAATATACCCTCGCCGTGCGCGCGGTCGGCTATCAGCTCGACGCGCCCAAGACGGTCGAAATCCCCGACCAGAAGACCGCCACCCAGGACCTCAAGCTCGGCAAAGCGGCCGACCTCGCCGCGCAATTGTCGAACGTCGAATGGCTGGAAAGCGTGCCCGGCACCGACCAGCAGAAGTCTCAATTGCTCAATTGCGTCGGATGCCACCGGGTCGAACGCATCATGCGCTCGAAATATGACACCGAAGGCTTCCTGACCCAGATCCTGCCGCGCATGCAGGGCTATGTGCAGCAGAGCCTGCCGATCCATCCGCAATTGCGGCCGGCCGAGCGGTTGATGGAAGAACAGGGCGAAGACCGCATCGAGATTTATCGCGCCGTCGCGCAATATCTGAGCACGATCAATCTCAGCGCCACGGATAAGTGGAAATATGAGCTGAAAACCATGCCGCGGCCGAACGGCCGGGCAACGCGCGTGATCTACACCGAATATGATCTGCCGCGCGAGGAAATCTCGCCGCATGATACGATCGTGGCGAAGGACGGCACGGTCTGGTTCTCCAGTTTCGGCGAGCAGAATCTCGGCCGGCTCGATCCCAAAACCGGCAAGGTCACCGAATTCCCCTATCCCATGCAGCGGCCGGATGGCCCGACCGGGAGTCTCGGGCTGCGTGCCGACGGCGCCGGCAATCTGTGGCTCGGCAACATGTACCAGGCGGCCATCGTCAAGTTCGATCCGAAGACCGAAAAATTCCAGTTCTGGACCCTCCCGGCCGAACAGGACATTCCGGCCGCCCAGGTCAATATGGTCAGCCCGCAGCATTCGGATGTCGACGGCAAGGTCTGGACCCAGAACAACGGCTTTGCCGGCGTGCATCGCCTCGATATCGCGACCGGCAAGATCGAGACCTGGGAGCCGTTCAAAGGTTCGCCGAAAGGGCAGCCCCACAACATCTATGATGTCATCCCGGACTCCCACAACAACGCCTTCTTCACCGATTTTCGTCAGGGGCAGATCGGGCGTATTGATGCGAAGACCGGCGAAGTCTCGCTATTCCAGACGCCAACGCCGCGCTCGGCGCCGCGCCGCGGCAACATGGATCCGCAAGATCGCCTCTGGTTCGGCGAATATCGGGCCGACCGGATCGGGATGTTGGATACCAAGACCTACGCATTCAAGGAATGGAAACTTCGTACGCACTGGTCTGCGCCCTATGACGTTGTGCTCGACAAGAACGAGAACGCCTGGACCGGGTCGATGGTGACCGACCAGGTGACGCGGCTGAATACTAAGACCGGCGAAATGGTCGATTATCTGATGCCGCGTCCGACCAACATCCGACGGGTTTTCGTCGACAATTCGACGACGCCGGTAAGCTTCTGGGTCGGCAGCAACGACGGCGCCTCGATCGTCAAAATCGAACCGCTGGACTGACCGGATTTAAGGAACTCGCCGACAATGACGTCGGCGAAATTCCCTCGGCGGCCCGACGCAGTGGCGTCAGGTCAGGTTGCCGGAATATTTCTCCAGCAGCTTCCAGGCTTCAGGCCCGAATTTGCCGCGCCATTCGGAATAGAAGCCGGCCTTGCTCAAGGCCGCGCGGAAAGAGGACGGGTCCGGTTTGTTGAATACCAGGCCCTTCTTTTCCAGCTCGCCCTGCAGCGATTGATTGAGCCGCAGGTTTTCCTTGCGCTGATCGAGTGCCGCCCGGTTGATGTTGCGGGCGACGATATCCTGCAGGTCTTTGGGCATGCCCTCGAACGCCCTGGTGTTGGCGAGGCACCAATAGCCGTCCCACATGTGGTTCGTCATCGAACAATATTTCTGCACTTCGTACAGCTTGGCGGAATCGATCGAGACAAGCGGTGTCTCCTGGCCGTCGACCACCTTGGTCTGCAGCGCGGAATAGACCTCGCCGAAATTGATTCCGGTGGGGGCCGCACCGAAAGCCTTGAACAACGACGTCCATAGCGGGCTGATCGGCACCCGGATCTTGAAGCCAGCCAGGTCATCAGCCGAATTGATCGGTTTCAAACTGCTGGTCACCTGCCGATAGCCGCTATCCCATATCTTTTCCATCGGCGTCAGGCCGCGCGCGCGGATTTCCTTTCGGACCAGATCGCCGAGATCGCCGTCCATCGCGCTCCAGGCGGTGTCGGAATCCTTGAAAGCAAATCCCAGCCCGTTGATGGCGGCGACGCTGACCAGCGAGGCCAGCACCAACGGCGAGCAGGTGAACAGTTCCAATGCGCCGGAGCGCAATTGAGACAGCATGTCGGTGTCGCCGCCGAGCGCGCTGTTCGGAAACATGTTGATCTCGACGCGCCCGCCGGTCTCGTCCTTGATGCGATCGACCGCCTGTTGAAAACCAACCGTGACCGGATGGTTCGCCGGCACCTGATTGCCGTATTTCAAGGTGAACTCCGCCGCGCGGGCGCGCCTTGGCAGAATGCTTGCTGCCGGCAGCGCTGCAACAGCGGCTGCCGACCTCAATACCACGCGTCGGGTCACTCTCATCTGAGCATCTCCATCCCTATTTCGGCCTTTGCGGCCATTGTCGATCGACTCTGTGGCGATCGAATTGGAGAAATTGTCGCAATTCCCCGGAGCAAAGCCAAGGCTTCGGGCATGCCCTCAACGCAGGTCCGATGGCCGGAGCCGGCCCTTTGCGCTGCGCTTGTTCGAGAATCGATTCAGGCGGGAGGCAGTATTGGCCGACGAGCGGTGCGGCAGGGCTCTCGGCATCTGAGCGGTGCAGCGAGCGTGATCCACCGCGATTGAATGGTCGCGTCAGCGCGACTGATCATTCCCGAAAAGTTCGAACGTCAGTGCCCGGATCCAGCGATGGGCGGCGTCGCGATGGTAACGCTCGTGCCAGTACTGGGCGATCTCGATCCGCGGCAGCGCGATCGGCGTCTTGAACGCCACCAACCCGAGTGGGCGGGCGATACTGTCCGCCAGGTTCGCGGGCAAAGTCGCAACGCCGTCGGTTTGTGATGCGACGATTGCACCGGCAATGAAGCTCGGCACCCGCAGCAGGACATTCGATGGCGCAATCTCGGACGCGAGTACGCGTTGCGCCTCGCCGTGCGCGGCATGGCCGGTTTCGGACGCCGTAATCAGGATGTGGCGCTGTTCAAGAAAACCGGCACGCGAGCGCGCTTTCGACAACCGCGGATGCCGCTTTCGTATCACGCTGAGATATCCATCCGAGAACAGCCGCTGCCGCCGCAGATATCCCGCAGCCTGTGGAAATGCACCCAGCGCCAGATCCGCCTCACCGGTTTCCAGTTTTAGCTCGAACTCGCGTGAATCCAGCGGCACCGCCCGCAGGCTAACGCCGGGTGCTACCGCGGCAGCAGCGGCAATCAGCGGCGGCAGAAAGCGGATCATGCCAACGTCGGTCAGCAGCAGGCTGAACATCCGGTCGGATGTGCGGGGGTTGAAGGCGACCGCATCGGCACGCAGGCCGTCGGCGGCGTCGAGCAGCGCGCGCAATTGCCCGGTCATTTCCAGCGCTTTCGCTGTCGGCTGCATGGCATGCCCGTTGCGAACGATGAGGGGATCCGAGAACTGCTCCCGCAAATGCCGCAGCATCTTGCTGACCGCGGGCTGCGTCGTCTCCAGTGCCTGCGCCGTGCGGGTGATGCTGCATTCCCGCAGCAGCACATCGAGAACGCGCAGTTCCCGCAAGTCCAGATCAGAATATGCTGTTTTTGACATATATTTCATTGCCAATTTGACATGATGCCAAGTCATTGCCAACGGCTATGCTGTTGTCAATGCCGAACCATCGAACAATCCGGGAGATCCGTCATGGCCAAATTCGTCATCGAGCCGCATTTTCGTCTGCAGGAGTGGGTCGCCGAGGAAAAGGGCTACTTTCGCGCCGAGGGTCTCGACTACGAATTCCGCGAGCTCATTCGCTCGACCAAGGGCCAGCACCATAACAAGGTCAACGAGGGTGCTTTCCAGAGCATCGAGAAAGGCCGCGAGGCCGACGTCAGCTGCGCTTGTCACTGGACCGTGAACGTCGCGGCTTCAACCGGCCATGCCAAGCTTTATTCCGACGTTTATTCGATCGCGACGTCGGGTATCTTTGTAGCCGCCGACTTTGCAATTCGTACGCCGGCCGACCTCGCGGGCGTTCCCATCTCGGTTGGCTTCCAGTCCGGCAGCCATTACTCGACGATCCAGGCGCTCGAGCAGTACATGCCGGCCAGCAACATCAACCTGACGTTCGAGGACGGCATGCTGTTCCGGCGCATGGAGCTTCTGATCGAGGGGAAAAGTGCCGCCGCGGCGCTGTTCAACGGTCCGTATTATCTCGCCGAGCAGCTCGGCTTCCGCAAGGTGATCGACACCACCTTCATGATCGCATCGATGATCAACGGCGATCCGGAGCCCGACGACATCAGGCGATATTTCCGCGCCCTGCGCAAGGCGCAGCGCGACATCGACCTGCGGCCCGAACTTTATACCCATTACTACAAGAATGAATTTCCCGATCGCTTTCACGCAGCGATGGATACCAGGCGTTGGGGTCCGGGTGAGCGCATCGTCTTCGAACCATATTCACGCGAGGTGTTCGAGCAGTCGTTCGACTGGATCGAAAAGCACGGCATTTTCCCGGAAGGCCAAATGGGCCCCGGCGATTACGACAAGGCTACCGTGTCCTTTGCGGCGGGCTGACGATCCTGGTCCTGAATCGTCGCATTAAGATTCCGACGCGATTGCAGGCTGTGCGCGGAAAGCGGCGCGGTTGACGGTCGCCACCCGACCGAGTGACGCGGCGGCGCTGGGCAAGCGCTGCGGGCGTTGTTGGGTTAGCCAAATGGCGTCGTTGACCCGGCCCGCCGAATGATCTCAAATCCCGAAAACCAAGTTCTAACTCAACAAAAAAATATGGCCAACGCGCCACGCATCACCGGGAGGAGACACATGATAACCGCTAAAAACCTATCCGTGTTCGCGGCATTCGCGGGCGCGCTGCTGTCATCGACAGGCGCTTCGGCCCAGATATCGGACGACGTCGTCAAGATCGGCGTACTCACCGACATGAACGGCCCGGCGTCCACGCCGACCGGACAAGGCTCGGTCACCGCCGCGCAAATGGCGGTCGACGATTTCGGCGGTAAGGTATTGGGCAAGCCTGTTACGGTGATCGTCGGCGACCATCAATTGAAGGCCGATGTCGGCGCCGGCCTGGCGCGCCGCTGGTATGATACCGAGCAGGTCGACCTGATCGTCGACGTGCCGGTCTCGGCGGTCGGGCTTGCGGTGCAGAACGTCGCCAACGAGAAAAAGAAGCTGTTCATCACCCACTCGACCGGGTCCGCCGATTTCCACGGCAAGTTCTGCTCGCCCTACGCCCTGCAATGGGTGTTCGATACTCATGCGCTTGCGGTCGGCACCGCGCAGGAAGTCGTCAAGCGCGGCGGCGACAGCTGGTTCTTCATCACCGATGACTACGCGTTCGGTCACTCGCTCGAGAAAGACGCCTCGGCCGTCGTGACCAGGAACGGCGGCAAGGTGCTCGGTTCGGTGAAGCCGCCATTCGCGACGCCCGACCTGTCGTCGTTCATCCTGCAGGCGCAGGCGTCCAAGGCCAAGATCATTGGCATCGCCGGCGGTCCTCCGAACAACATCAACGAGATCAAGACCGGTTCGGAGTTCGGCATTTTCAAGGGCGGGCAGCAGATGGCGGCGTTGCTTGCGCTGATCACCGATATCCATTCGCTCGGGCTGCCGGCAGCGCAGGGATTGTTGCTGACGACGTCGTTCTACTGGGACATGGACGACAAGACCCGGGAATGGTCGAAGCGCTATTTCGCCAAGATGAACCGGATGCCGACAATGTGGCAGGCCGGCGTCTACTCCTCGGTGATGTACTATCTCAATGCCATCAAAGAGGCCGGAACCGACGAGCCGCTCAAGGTGGCGGCCAAAATGCGCGAAAAACCGATTGAAGATTTCTTCGCCCGCAATGGCAAGTTGCGCGAAGACAACCTGATGGTCCACGATTTGGTGCTGGTGCAGGTCAAGTCGCCGGAGGAATCGAAATATCCGTGGGACTATTACAAGATCCTCGCCCATATTCCCGGCGACGAAGCCTTCGGTCCACCGGACCCAGCCTGCCCGCTGGTCAAAAAATGAGTTGGATATCATCGAAGCGCCGTCGCTAGCGGCGCCAGACCCGCGTCTTCATGGCCCGCATGCCGGGATCGCGGGGAGGCGCCCAACACCTGACCATCATGTCCCGTGTGCCACGACCTCCGAGGAAGGCGATGGCACGTCATCAAGGGCGAGTGCAGTGCAGCGAGCGGGCTCTTGCGGCCCGGGTGACACCGCGCGGTCGAGCTGATCCCGTTCGGATCGAGCGCGACGCGCCCATGCGACGCTCCGTTCTGGTGCCTCACGCTACAGACGTCCTCGCCCTGGGCGCCGACGCCGAGAAAGCGAGCGGACTCGATCGCGCCGAGGTCGGTGAGGCAGGTTGCAATTGCGACTATTGGTCACAAGTCGCCGCGGCGAGCGCTGGACTTATGTAGGATCCTAGAATTCGATTCTAAAATGACCCTTTTGGTGGATTTTTAATAGGGCATCAGCTGGATGTCGAATTGTCGGAGTAGTTACCTAAGGACTATTGCGGGCGCATTGGCCGTGTTCTCGCTCGCGATACTGACCGCAATCGCTTCCTCGACGTGGATGAGCGCGGCTTTTGTTTTTCCCGGGCTCATCACGATCCTGTTCTCCGTATTTTGTTTGGCGGTCGCAACCGTCGCAGGTCTCGTCGCGGTTGGTGGACTGATTGGTCTGTCTCGTGACACGATGGAACTGAGCGGCCAACCATACTATTCCAAGCGTCCGCGCGAATGCGCCGCTGGTGCTTTCGTTCACCTGCGACGAAGGCTGCTAAGCATGCTTCCGGGCTCGCCGGCTCGATTGCGGTTCTGGCCGGGGGAGTGGGTCAAGGTTCGATCCTTCGCGGAAATCTCGACGACACTCGATGACGAAGGTCGGTTGGACGGTTTGCCATTCATGCCCGAGATGCTGCGCCACTGCGGAAAACGTCACCGCGTGTTTCGACGAGTTGAGAAAATCCACCATTATTTCGGCCCTACGGCACCTCACCTGCGGCGTTTGCGGGATGCAGTGTTATTGGATGAATTGCGCTGCGATGGCGCAGGACACGGCGGCTGCCAGTCCGGTTGTCAATTGATCTGGAAAGAGGCTTGGCTCGTTCCAAGTGACGGCGCCGGGGCGGATTCGCCTGCACGGGAAGCGGCCGACGCGTCGAGGCTGAACACATACACGAAAGTCAGATCGTCCGATGGCGGGGAGCGGTACGCTTGTCAAATGACCGAGCTGCCGGCGGCAACGGCACGATTGAGCTGGCGCGACCCGAGACACTACTGGCGTGAGCTGCGTTCGGGCAACGTCCGGCCCGGCCCCTTCATCGCGGCCGTCGCACTCGCGCTGTTCAATAGCGCGCAGCGGAAACTCGGTGGTGCGGAGGCACCATACCGCGAGCCAACAGACCGCAAGACCAGTCCGAAGCAAGCGCTCGATCTCCTGCCGGGAGAAATCGTGCGCGTGAAGACGCGACAGCAGATCGAACAAACGTTGAATTCCGTGTCGAAAAATCGCGGGCTGTGGTTCGATCGCGAGATGCATCGGTTTTGCGGCGGGGAATTTCGCGTCGCATCGGTCGTGCGGACCATTGTCGACGAGGCCAGCGGAAAATTGTTGACGATGGGCAGTCCCTGCATTGTTCTGGAAGGTGTGTCCGCGACCGGAGAATATCTCGGGCTATGCCCCCAGAACGAACTCATCTTCTGGCACGAGATCTGGCTCGAACGCGTTACATCACGTCCTGAACCGTCTCTACGCGTGCCGGAGTTGTCCGCCGTCGTCTAGGATCTGTCGCGCTCCAGTCACGCTGACCGAACGCCGCGTTCCTCAACCCGTGCTGGTGTGAGCAGGTCGGCGCCCGGCATCTTGCGTTCGACGGAGATCGGGAGTTCGAGGGTGTCCACCCTGCCGTCGAAAGTGGCCCTCGTGGCGATCAGCGTCCAGTTCGCCAATTCTGCGGACAGCGCGAAGGGTATCAGACCTCGCGAGCCCCGGGGGAAAAACGCAAAACCCGTATCGGAAGCACGTACTGCACGCGTTTCTCGATGCCCGTATCCGCACAGACCCTATGAAAAAACCGCCACGCGGAGTTTAAGTTTGACTTCAGCCCGGACCCACCAATAAATCGACGGCTCGTATGCGGATAACTTTACCCTGCTCGTCGATCCGCGATTTGCTCCAAGCAACGAGGATACGTCTACCGCGCATTCAAAGCCTGCTCGATGTCCGCAATCAAGTCGGACGGGTGCTCGATGCCGATCGACAGCCGGATCGTGGAGTCGAGAATCCCGATCTTTTTGCGGACGTCGGCCGGCACGCCCGAGTGCGTCATGCTCGCTGGCAGACTGGCGAGTGACTCGGTGCCGCCCAGGCTTACGGCCAATTTGAATATCTGCAGCGCGTTGAGGAATTTGAATGCCGCAGATTGGCCGCCCACAATGTCGAACGAGAACGTGGAGCCCGCGCCGGTGCATTGCCTCCTGAACAGACGACCGGCCGAGGAGTTCTCGTCGAGGTGAGCAAGGTAGTGGACCTTGGCCACTTTGGCGTGCTCGCGCAGATAATCCGCCACAAGCCGCGCGTTTGCGTCGGCTTTTTCCATGCGGATGCTTAGCGTTTCAAGCGACCGGCTGAGCATCCAGCAGGAATGGGGGTCCAGCTGGGTGCCGATGGCTCCGCGCAACGCCTTGACGTCTTTCATGAGGGCTTTTGAGCCCAGCGCAGCGCCCGCAATGAGGTCTGAATGACCGCCGATGTATTTGGTCAACGAGTACAACGAAAGATCCGCACCGTGTTCGATCGGCCGCTGAAACACGGGGCCGAGAAGCGTGTTGTCGCACGCGACGAGCGGCGTATGCCCCTGAGCTTGGCCGATCGTATCGGCGACGCCGCGGACCATGGCTATGTCGACCAGGCCGTTGGTGGGATTTGCCGGTGTTTCGATGAAAATCATCGCAACCCGGCCTCTGCGCATGGCGTCTTCCGCCGCAAGCCTGACTGCGGCTTCGTCGACGCCATCGGCAAAGCCAACCGCGCCGATGGACAGACCCGCAAGCGTCTTGGCGAACAGGGTCTCGGTTCCCCCGTAGAGTGGCTGGGAGTGGAGAATCACATCGCCTGGACGGACGAAGGCGAGGATCGTGGTCGCAATCGCCGACATGCCGGACGAGAACAGTGCGCATTTATCGGTGCGCTCGTAGACCGAGAGCCTGTCTTCGACGATCTCGCTGTTGGGATGATTGAACCGCGAATAGACCAGACCCGCCCCCATCCCTTCGGGAGGTTCGCGCCGACCCGCCACGAAATCGAAGAAGTCCTGGCCGTCCTCGGCGGTTCTGAACACGAAGGTCGAGGTCAGGAAGACGGGTGGCTTGACGGCACCTTCCGACAGTTGCGGGTCGTACCCGTAGTTCAGCATCAGTGTTTCGGGATGCAGCATGTGGTTGCCGATGTGGGTTTTCGACGGAAACGGTTTCACCATGGTCGACCTCGCTGTCTGGATTCGGTACGTTGTTCGTCGAGTGACATCGTATCCCCGCATCAAAGCGCCAAATAGGGCTTGGTGGACGCGCCAGGGCTCCGAACCTGAGATGAGATGATTGAGAGCTATCTTGTCTACTGGAACATAGCACATGCGCATAACCGGAGCGCATTTCCGTTTCTACTTATACCCGTTCGGCCGCTAGACCGGGAATGTTGCGACACTCCATCGAATAAACCAGACCCCCTTTTGACGTCCGGACAATAGGCTCGCATTTCGGTTGTGACTCCACGCGGCTGTCATCTTGGACAACTGGAGACGACATCAGCAGTATTACGAAGATCAGCTTTTTAATTCCAACCGTCACAATCGGCCTGCTACACGACTGTCCAACCTTCATTATCGAGCGCCTTACGGGGCGGTGTCGCCTGCCCGCAACTGACAAGGTTTTTCAGATTTTCTTGTCAGTCGGCGAACTGACGCGGCCTGCACACTCGCCTCGACTTACGAATCGCAGAGAGGACGGTGCAGCTGTATTCCCCGCCGCTATGGAAACTATACATGCCGGCTATTGGAAAAGTTCGTCCCGCGCTGCGATCAATGGGTACCACTGCCGCAGATTTCATCGAGTAAGGCCCGGCGCAACCTCAGTCCGAATCCGATGACGTCAGCGCACTGACGAGGACGCGCTATCTCCCTGAATATACCGCATCGGGCATCCTGCCGAAGAACTTCACCGAGTGGGTGTTCGTCGACTCACCGGTCACTCCCAACGCGAAGAGGCGTCGATGGCTTTCACGTTAAAGATCAACAGCACACTCCATGAGGTCGATGTCGACGGTGACGCCCCGCTTTTGTGGGTGCTGCGCGATGTGCTCGGTATGACCGGGACCAAGTTCGGCTGCGGCCAGGCACTTTGCGGCGCCTGCACCGTGCATCTCGACGGCCAGGCGGTCCGCTCCTGCCAGACAACGGTCGACAGCGTTGGCGACGGCGCGGTCACCACGATCGAGGCGATCGGCCAGGCGCCGCAGGGCGCGGCCTTGCAGAAGGCGTGGCTAGAGCTGGAGGTGGTGCAGTGCGGCTACTGCCAGTCCGGTCAGATTATGTCAGCGGCGGCGCTCCTTAAGGACACGCCGACGCCGACGGATGACGACATTGACGCCGCCATGTCGGGGAATGTCTGCCGATGCGGCACCTATCAGCGCATCCGCGCTGCGATCAAGCACGCTGCGGGAGTTTGAGATCATGGATGGGCTTCTTCCGAGAGAGCAGACTGCCGATGAAACAGCGGTGACGCGGCGCGCCTTTCTTCAGGGCGCAGGTTTGCTGCTTGGTTTTGCGCTGACCGGTGCGAGCACGGAGTCCGTCTTCGCGGCGGCTGCTTCGCGGGTGATCGAAAACGAGGTCACCGGTACTTTCGCGCCGAATGGATTTATACGGATCAATCCAACCGGCGCCGTGACCCTGGTCATGCCAATGGTAGAGATGGGACAGGGAGTTTACACGTCGCTCTCGATGCTTCTCGCTGAGGAACTGGAAGTGAAGCTTGACCAGATTCAGGTTCAGCATGCGCCGCCAAATCATGCGCTTTACGTCAACTCGATCATAGGTATTCAAAATACAGGTGGTTCCGCCTCTGTCCGCGCCTTCTGGACACCGCTGCGCCAGGCGGGGGCAATGGGTCGTAATCTGCTGATTGCGGCAGCCGCAAAGCGCTGGAATGTCGATCCGGCGACTTGCCGCGCCAAGGATGGCGTCGTGTTCGATGCGTCAGGCTCGAAGCATCTGAGCTACGGTGAACTTGCGGAGGCGGCGGCGAAATTGCCTGTGCCGCCGGCGGCAAACGTCAAACTGAAGGATCCGAAGGATTTCACCTTGATCGGCACGCGTGCCAAACGTGTGGATTCGGCAATAAAGGTCGATGGGCGCGCGCTCTACGGCATCGATACGCGACTGCCGGGTATGAAGGTTGCGGCGGTTGCTATTTCGCCCGTGCTGGGTGGCAAAGCGAAAACGGTGGATGAGAAGGCCGCGCTGGCAGTGAAGGGCGTCCGGCAGGTTGTCAATATCGATGAAGCTATTGCCATAGTGGCAGATCACATGGGTGCGGCGAAGAAGGGGCTCGAGGCCGCCGCCATCACGTGGGACGACGGGCCGAACGGCAAGGTCAGCAACGCCGATATCGTCAAGCAATTGGAGGAGGGATCCAAAATACCGGGCGCTGTCGCCCGTAACGTCGGTGATGTGGGGAAGGCACTTGCGGAGGCAGCGCAACGGGTTGACGCCATCTATCAGGTGCCTTTCCTGGCCCATGCGGCGATGGAGCCGATGAACTGTACCGTTCATCTGCAGAAGGATCGTTGCGACATCTGGGTCGGGACGCAAGCGCCTACGATCACGCAGTCTCTGGTGGCCGAACTCACCGGTCTGCCAAAGGATGCGGTCAAGATTCACAATCATGTGATTGGCGGTGGCTTCGGCCGAAGGCTGGAGGCCGATGGCACGGTGCTGGCTGTCAAGATCGCCAAACACGTCGATGGTCCGGTGAAGGTGATCTGGAGCCGCGAGGAAGACATCCAGCACGATATGTATCGGCCATACTATCTCGATCGGCTGTCGGCCGGACTTGATGCGGCCGGCAAGCCCGTTGCCTGGACGCATCGGATCGCCGGCTCCTCAGTCATGGCTCGCTATTATCCCCCTTACGTCAAGGACGGATTGGACCCCGATGCCGTGGAAGCGGCGGCTGAGCCACCCTATGCACTGCCCAATATCCACGTCGACTTTGTTCGGGTCGAGCCGCCTGGTGTCCGGACATCTTGGTGGCGCGGTGTCGGACCGACTCACAATGTTTTTGTGGTCGAAAGCTTCATGGATGAGCTCGCGCATGCCGCGAAACAGGATCCCGTCGCTTATCGCAAGGGATTGCTTGGCCATAATCCGCGAGCGCTTGCTGTTCTGTCGCTTGCTGCCGAAAAAGCAGGGTGGGGATCACCCCTGCCCGCGCGGCATGGCCGCGGGATTTCGGTACAATTCGCATACGGAAGCTATACGTCGCAGGTCGCCGAGGTCGAAGTGGCGGCTGATGGCTCTGTCAAAGTCAAGCGGATCGTCTGTGCGATTGATTGCGGCATGTACGTCAATCCCGATACGATCGAAGCACAGGTTCAGGGTGGAACGCTTTTCGGGCTGACCGCTGCGCTCCATGGTTCGATCACTTTCAAGGATGGACGCGTCGAGCAGAGCAATTTCGACACCTATCTGCCGATGCGTATCGACGAGGTGCCAGTGGTGGAGACGCACTTGATTAAGAACGCGGAAGCTCCAGGTGGCGTTGGTGAAGCTCCGACAGCCATCGTCAGTGCCGCAGTCACCAATGCGATCTTCGCCGCGACCGGAAAGCGTGTACGCAGCCTGCCGATCGATACAAATTCGCTGAAGTCGTCATCTTAGTTCTTGCCCGTCATCCCGCACGCGTCGCGGCGCGCACGGGATGATAGTCCGGCCCCCAGCATAACGTGGCTCAGTGCAACTTTAGGGCATGCCCGCGGCACACAGCGTTCCTCCATGACGGCGTCGAAGACCTTATTGTTGTCAGCTGGTGCAATCTGAAGGCGGTTCACGATTGATCTGCAAGAATTTCACTTCCATACCACGACGTTCTGGTCATGATTCCCCATTGGGCTCGGGAAGACAGTCAGTCAGCGGTACGAATGAGCATGGCGACGTCCTCGCTAATCCTTGGAGAACAGGCTTCGGAGCACAATCGGCGCCGGTAGCCAGGCAGTAAAGGACCACACACTCATGAACACTTCGAAAGCGGTTCCAACGCGGGCTCTCGTCGGGCAGAGCGTTTCGCCGCCCGCGGGCTCCACTGTCAAATTGTCTGCAACAGACCTCGATGGCTTGATGCAGGCGCTCGACATCGATGTCATCGCGCTGACTGAGCTTCAGGTGCCGCACGGCCATCGAGCCGAAATGCGAACGATTGACGCACCCGGGATCCACTACAACTTGAGTGGCGTGGGACGCGCATCTATCAACGGCGGACCAAAGATGCCGTTGAGCCCTCATTTGCTCATCATCGTGCCGCCAAACTCTCCGTTCACGGTCGAGGTTGACGGGGGAAGTGGCCCACCGAAGCTCATTTCGAGAGACTGCTGGACGCATCAAGACGGCATCCTCCGCGTCGCAGTGCCGAACGAGAAACCCGAAATCGTTCAGATATGCGGCTTTTTTAACGCATCCTTTGGTCAGTCTGTGAGGCTGTTCGGAGAACTCCGCGAACCGGTGATCGAGCAGTTCGAGCCAGCGGACAAGATCGATCTGAAGCTTCGCGAGGCCATGGACGAACTGGTACAGCAAGAGATCGGCGTTGGAGCCATGACAGCCTCTCTGCTCAAGCAAGTCGTTGTCTCGTTGGTGCGACGGTCCCTCAGGTCATCCCAGCGGTGGACCGAGCAATTCTCGATACTTGCCGACAAGCAGGTCACCCGTGCTTTTGCAGATATGGTGGCGCGGCCAGGAGCCGCCCATTCAGTCCAAAGCTTGGCACACAGTGCAGGATTAAGTCGTTCGGCGTTCATGGCGCGATTCTCGGACATCTTTGGACAATCCCCGATGGTCATCTTGCGAGACTTGAGAATGCGACAGGCTGCGATCGATTTGACGACAACGACGATGTCGATCGACGTCGTTGCTTTTAATGCGGGGTACGAGAGCCGTTCAAGTTTTGCGCGAGCTTTTCGAAAGGCGTACAATCGAGATCCGAGCGACTATCGGCGGATAGCCAAGGATGGCAAAGCCCAAAAGGATATCTGAGAACGAGGCGCGACCCAAAGGCCGAGGCCATCGCTGTCGCCGGCTCGCGCAAGAACTCCCTATGTCCGCTTCAGATCCTCGACCAGCATCGCCGTGGCGTGGCGCGCAAGCGCCTGGGTCGGGGCGTTGGTATTGCCGCTGGTGATGTTCGGCATGATCGAGGCGTCGATCACCCGGAGGCCGTCGACCCCGCGGACCCTGAGCCTTGCGTCGACCACCGCTCGCGCATCCTGGCCCATCCGGCACGTGCCGACCGGGTGCCACATCGTCGTCACGACACGCTTCACCCATTCGCCGATCTCCGCGTCCGACTGGATGTGCGGGCCGGGATCCATCTCTTCCTCGATCACCGTCGCCAACAACTCCTGGGCCATGACCTTGCGGATCGCGCGCACTGATTGCACCGCGGCCCTCAAGTCTTCCTCCTCGCCGATGAAGTTCGGGTTGATCAGGGGCATCGACGTCGGGTCGCTGTCGGCCAACCGCACCCAGCCACGGCTCTTGGGCTGAAGCACCACGAGTTCGAAGGTGATACCCGAGCGGTCTCCCGCCGGGCCGAGTTGCTCGGTCAGGACGATAGGAGCGTGATAGCATTGGATCGTGGGTTCGGCGGTGAAATCGGACGGATTCCAGTGGGTGACCGTCTCGATGCCGTTGCCCGACGCCGGGCCATCCTTGGTGATGAGATAACGCAGGCCCGCCTTAACGGTGCCGAGTCCCTGCGCGGCCGCCTGATAGCCGAGCTCGCCCTTCACAAAGGCACGGACCGGTACCATCGGGTGGTCGTGAAGATTTTCGCCCACTCCCGGAGAATCAACGATCACCGCGATGCCGTGCTGCCGCAGCTGCTCGGCCGGTCCAATGCCCGAGTGCATGAGGATCTTCGGGCTATGGACGGACCCGGCCGACAGCACGACCTCGCCAGCCATGATCCTCTCAAGGCCGTTGTCGTTCAGGTCGATGCCGACGGCCCGCTTGTTTTCCATAAGGATCCGAACGACGGTCTTACCGGTGAGAAGAGCGACGCGGCCTGAGGCGAGGTGCGGACGCAGATAAGCGTCGACGGCGCTGCACCGGCGCTGATTTCCGACCGTCGACTGCACCGGCGAGACGCCGATCTGGCTCTCGCCGTTATAGTCGGGATTATAGGGAATGCCATATTCCTGGAAGGCTTTGAGGCAATATTGGTTGAGCTCGTTGATGCCCTTGGGCAACTGGACTGCCAGACCACCATTGATGCCGTGATATTCGTCGTGGAAGGTGTCGTTGCGTTCCTGCGCCATAAAGACGGGAAGCAGATCTTCATACGACCATTTGCCGGTGTCGCCGACCGCGTCCTGCCACGCGGCGAAGTCGCGTATCTGACCACGGACGTAGCACATCGCGTTGATTGAGGAGCCGCCGCCGACTACCTTGCCTGACCGATATGCTCGCTTGGTGCCGTGCTGGGGAACCGTCTCGTATTTCCAGACATGCCGGTCGTGGCCCAGTATATTGGCGAAGCCGGCGGGAATGTGGATGAACGGATCGCGATCCATGTCGCCCGCTTCGATCAGCGCGATCGACGCATCGGTATGTTCGGCGAGATAACTCGCGACGACGCAACCGGCCGCGCCCGCGCCAACAATGACAACGTCGTACCTCTCCTGGGACATCAGTGTCTTTCTCTTTCGCACCATTTTTATCGTTCAATCAACGCCCCGTAGCCGGCGCCTCGTTATCGCGGCGCCTGATCCAGAGATTGATTGGACCTGCTTTTGGAGAGTGACCTTGCAACGCCGACGAGGGAAATCACCTCTCGCCATAAAGTCGATACACGATCGTTATTGTCGCTCACCGCGCCGCATGCTCCGCGCGGGTTCGTGACGGACGGCTGCGGACGAACATCGGCAACGTCTCGACCTTTGACGACGCCGGCGCGCCGCACTCAGCCCGTTGTACGCGTGTCCAATCCCGAACGCGTCGCGACTGGCTCCTCAGGCGCGTTAAAAACTGACGTCGTGAGCAGGACAGCGGCAGCGAGTACCCAGTAGTACCAGGCGTCGAGCCCAATGAATTTGAAGGCAAACGGTGCGATAACAAACACCACGCCGACGGCGCGATCGACCCAAAGGTGCAGCCAGTAGGGGATGATCCGGACGAGACCAGTGGGATGGTCGGTCACAGCGGCCAAGAGCAGCGCGGCAACACCGGCAACAACCGAAAGCCACATTGCGACCGGCCCGCTCTGGCCGAGCTTCAGCACGAACGGCGCTGCGATCAGGACTATCGCGACTGGATAATCGATCAGGTAGGCGTGGATAGATTTGGTGATGAAGCGGAACGACATCGGTGACTCCTATGTGATTGGTTGATCGAGCGGGTCCTTGTGACGCGGAAGTCCAGCCACCCAAGAGGATGATCACGCCGTCCTGTGCTGGCATGCACTGCACACAACCGTCACAGGTCAGATGCACAGAAAGGATATGCCGGCAGGCCAACCATTAGAAATGCCCGGTCGTTATGATTTCCATTACACTCGCCCAGCGCTATGGCCGCATCCCACGGCGGAGGAAGCGCGCGGCGAATACGGGCCGATTTGGTCAACGCTCGGAGACCGGCCGACCGAGGCGCTTGTCAGGGTGATGGAGATCGTGTTCCAGCTTCATCGCGCATCGGCATCACCGCAATTCACTCCGCCGCGGCCGCCATCGTCTGGGTCGGCTTGCCCTCGTTCTTGCCTTCCGCGAGGTTGCGCACCACCATGTAGAAGATCGGCGTGAAGATCAGGCCAAACAGCGTGACGCCGAGCATGCCGAAGAACACGGCGACGCCGACCGCTTGGCGCATCTCCGATCCGGAGCCGGTGGAGATGACGAGCGGCAGCACGCCGAGGATGAAGGCGAACGAGGTCATCAGGATCGGCCGCAGCCGCAGCCGGCACGCGTCGATCACGGCCTCCAGCCGCGGCTTGCCCTCATTTTCGATGTCCCGCGCGAACTCGACGATCAGGATCGCGTTCTTGGCCGCAAGTCCCACCAGCACAATGAAGCCGATCTGAGTCAGGATATTGACGTCCTGATGCATGATGCGCACACCGACGGTAGCGGCGAGCAGGCACATCGGCACGATCAGGATAACGGAGAACGGCAAGCTCCAGCTCCCGTATTGCGCGGCCAGAACCAGATAGACGAACAGCACGCAGATCGGGAATACGAAGAGGCCGGCATTTGCGCCATTGACCTGCTGATAGGACAGGTCGGTCCAGTCATAGGAGAAGCCGCTCGGCAGCGTCTCGTCGGCGAGCTTCTTCATGGCGTTGATCGCGGTGGCCGAACTCACGCCCGGCAACGCTTCGCCCTGTAGCTCAGCGGCCGGATAGAGGTTGTAGCGCGCCACGCGGTCCGGGCCCGAGACGTCCTTGAAATCGACGACGCTGCCGAGCATCACCATGTCGCCATTGGCGTTGCGGGTCCGCAGCCGCGCAAGGTCAGGGCGCTCCTTCCGGAACGGCAGGTCGGCCTGTGCGGTGACGTGATAGGTGCGGCCGAACAGATTGAAGTCGTTGACATAGGTCGAGCCGAAATAGGTCTGGATCGTGTCGGTGATACCCTGGATCGGCACGCCGAGCTTCTGCGCCTTGACTTGATCGATGTCGACGAAGACCTGCGGCGTGTTCGCCGAGAAAGGCGAGAACACGGTAGGGGCGAGCAGCAAAGGCGACTTGCGCGCCGCGGCGACAAGTTCGTCGGTTGCGGCCGCAAGCAGCTGGGGCCCGCGGCCCTGGCGGTCCTGGATGCGCATGGTGAAACCGCCGCCGGTGCCGATGCCGGGGATCGGCGGCGGCGGAATCACGATGATGAACGCGCCTTCGATGGCCGACAGCCGCTTGCGCAGATCCGCCGTGATCACCTGTGCGCTCAACCCCTTCTTGAGGCGCCCTTCCGGCTCTTCGAACACCGGAAACAGCGCCGCCGAGTTGCTCGCCTGTGTGCGGGTCGCTCCCGATAGACCTGCAAAGACCGCGATATGCGAGAATTCCCGGCGTATCGAGCGCGACGCTCTCGATCCTGTGAACGATCTCGGTGGTCCGCGCCAGCGAGGCCGCGCCGGGCAATTGGGCGGATATGATCACGTAGCCGCGATCCTGAGCCGGAACGTAGCCCTGGGGAGTGGTGGCAAGCAACCAGCCGGCACTGCCGATCAGGACAACATAGACGAGCAGCATCACCACACGATGCCGGATCACGAAGCCCGCGACGTCCGCATAGAAATGCGACAGCCAGTCAAAGCCGCGGTTGAACAGGCCGGTGAACCATTCCCAGCCGCGCGCGATCAGGTTCCAGGCCGCCGGAGGCCGTTTCTCCTCGTGCGGAACGAGAATTTGCGAAGCCAGCGCCGGCGAAAGCGTCAGCGAGCAGAAGCAGGAGATCGCGGTCGCCACCGCAATCGTAACCGCAAATTGCTGGAAAAACTGTCCGGTGATGCCACCGAGAAATGCGGTCGGCACGAACACCGCACACAACACCAGCGCGATCGAGACCAGCGCGCCGCCGACCTCCTCCATCGTCTTCAGCGCCGCATCGCGCCGGCTCAGGCCACGCGCGAGGTGCCGTTCGACGTTCTCGACCACGACAATGGCGTCGTCGACCACGATGCCGACCGCGAGCACGAGGCCGAATAGCGTGAGGTTGTTGATGCCATAGCCGAGCGCGGCCATCGCAGCAAACGTGCCGACCAGCGACACCGGGATCGCCACGATCGGAATGATCGCCGGTCGCCAGCCCTGCAGGAACACCAGCACCACGATGACAACCAGGGCCATCGCTTCATAGATGGTCTTGATCAGCTCGCTGATGGACTGCTGGATGAACTCGGTCGGGTTGTAGCCAATGTCGTAGTCGAGTCCCTTGGGAAAACTGGCCTTCAGCTTGGCCATGGTGTCCTTGATGCCCTTTGCGGTCGCAAGCGCATTCGATCCGGGACGCTGGGTCACCAGCATCGCGACCGCGGTCTTCCTTAGCTCGAAGCTGTTCGTGGAATAATCGAGCGCACCGAGCTCGATCCGCGCGACGTCGTGCAGCCGCACGATGCGGCCGTCCTGGCCTGACTTGACCACGATGTTTTCGAACTGGGATGGATCCTTCAACCGTCCGGTGAACGTCAGGTTCGGCTGGAAGGCGCGATCGGCGATCGGAGGGCTGGCGAGTTGGCCGCCGGTGATCTGCAGGTTTTGGGAGCGGATCGCGGCGATCACGTCAGCCGAGGTCAGGCCGAGATGCGCGATCTTGTCGGGATCGAGCCACAGCCGCATCGAATAGTCGCGCGCGCCAAAGATCTGGATGTCGCCGATGCCGTCAAGCCGCAACAACTCGTCGCGGACCTGCAAGAGCGCGTAGTTGGAGATGTAGAGCTGGTCGAGGCTGTCGTCGGGCGACAGCATGAACACGACCATCAGGATGTCGGGCGAGTTCTTCTTGGTGACGACGCCATTGCGCTGCACTTCTTCCGGCAATTGCGGCTGCGCGATCGCGACGCGGTTCTGCACCAGCACCTGCGCCTTGTCGAGGTCGGTGCCGAGCTTGAAGGTGATGGTGATGGTGAGCTGGCCGTTCGAGGTGGCCTGGCTGTACATGTACAGCATGTCCTCGACGCCGTTGATCTGCTGCTCGATCGGAGCTGCCACGGTATCGGAAATGGTCTGCGCCGACGCGCCCGGATATTGCGCGGTGACGACCACCGTCGGCGGCACCACTTCGGGATATTCGGCGACCGGCAACGTCCTGTAGGCAAGCGTGCCCACGATCAGGAGCACGATCGACAGCACCATCGCCAGGATGGGCTGGTTGATGGAGAGACGTCCGAGATTCATGACTTGTTGCCGCCAATCTCGCTCTTATGCGGGGTCACCTTGGCCCCGACGCGGACACGCTGGAGGCCATCGACGATAACCCGGTCTTCGGGCTTGAGGCCGGTGCGGATCACGCGCAGGCCTTCATCCAGCGGCCCGAGCTCGACCGCGCGCGCTTCCACGGTATCGTCGTCCTTCACCACGAACACGATCTTACGCGACTGGTCGGTCGCGATTGCCGTATCCGGCAACAGCAGCGCCTCATAGGGCGAGGAACCGATCAGCTGCACGCGGCCGAACTGTCCGGGCAGGATGGACAGATCGTGGTTTCCGATCAGCGCGCGGCTGCGTAGCGTGCCGGTCGATACGTCGAGCCGGTTGTCGATGAAATCCATATGCCCTTCATGCGAGGGCCTGGTCTCGCCAGTCAGCGCCACCTGCACTGGATTGGGCGTATCGCGCGAGCTTGGCCGCCTGCCCTCGAACCACAGCTTGTTGTTCTTGAGGTAAGTCGCCTCGTCGACGTCGAAATAGATGTAGATCGGATCGAGCGAGACGATGGTGGTGAGCAATGTCGAGGCGCCGTTGTCGCTGCCGCTGACGAGGTTTCCGACACTGACGAGATGCCGGCTGACGCGGCCGGTGATCGGCGCCACCACGTGGGTGAATTCGACATTGAGCTGGGCCGCCTTAAGCACGCCTTCGGCGATAGTCTCGGCGGCAAGCGCGGCTTGCATTGCCTGGCGGCGCTGGTCGACGACCTGTTCGGAGACCGCGCTGGTCTGGACAAGCTTCAGGCCGCGATCGAGCTCGCGCTTGGCAAGCTCGGTCTTTGCCCGGGCGTCGGCAAGCTGGCCATTGGCCTGCTCGGCCACCGCCTCGAATGGCCGCGGGTCGATGATGTAAAGCAGGTCGCCGGCATGCACTATGTCGCCGTCCTTGAACTCGACATTGGTTACAAAGCCGCCGACGCGGGCGCGGACCTGGACCTCTTCAACCGCCTCGAAGCGGCCGGTGAACTCGTCCCAGTCGGTGACGGTCCGTTTGACCGGTTGGGCCACCGTCACCGGCGGCGGAGGCGCGGCCGCCTGCGATTGCGCCTTCGCGTGGCAGCCAGCGAGCGCGAGCGCGAACAGCATACCGATCGGTGCGCCGCCGCATCGTGCAAGGCGGCGAAACGAACCGCCATCGAGCCGGGTCGCCGGAGCCGGATGCACCGTTCTGTTAGTCGTACTCACTTCCGTCTCCCAAGGACCTGGCACGCTGCAATTGAATTGGGCAGGTCGACACAGTTGCCGTCGGCCAATCTCGATACAGGCCGCAGCATCATCCGCACCGCTGTTCCGACGTCGACCTCGGACTTTCGATCGCGGAACCGCAAGTTTCGGCACGACCTGCTTTGGAGAATGACCTTGCTAACGCCGGCGAGGGAAATGACCTCTCGCCATGGAGTCGATAACGGGTCGTTATTGCCGGTCGAATGGGACTTCGGCCCACTGGAAGTCAATACATTGTTCCTGAGCAAGAACACCATTGAATCCGCTGAGCGCGCGTTCACCGATTTCCTCATCGGGGAGCTTCGACGCTGACCTCGCGGAGCATTCCTACCGGTTATGAATACGATAGCTTTACCCGAATGGTCGCCGAATTTAATTATCAAGCGCACCGGCTGGGGCGCGTGCGGCGCTGAGATGTCGCACGAATTCCAATATCGCCGCCAGTTTCATGCCGCCTCGATTGAGACCGAACGGTATGGCAGTTAGCGACGCCGCTTCGCATGACACGCTCAGCACAATGGAAGGACGCTCTATGACGTCACAGGACAAGGCAGCCAAGCTCCGAGAAGTTTTCGTCGCGAGCGACCCCACCAATCATGGCGCGCTGGTTGGTCATGTCGACGCGTCTCAGTTTCCTATCGGCGGTCCAGATGGAGTCGGCCACGTATCTCCTGGTCCCAATCCCTACGACCTTCTTAGCGCATCTCTCGCTGCATGCACCGCTATGACTGTTCGGTTTCATGCCCGGCGCCGAAAATTTCCGCTGGAGCGGGTAGAAGTCGGCGTCAGCTTCCATCACGGCGCCCAAGGCGAAAGAGATTCGTTCGAGCGCACTCTCGTGCTGGAGGGAGAACTCGACGCGCAACAGCGCGCAACCTTGCTGGAGGCCGCAAACCTCTGCCCCGTCGGCGAAATTCTCGGCGTTAGTGCGGATATTCGCTCACGCCCGGACGCCACTACATCCGACCACAACGCGAGCACTCACGCCAGCTATGAGGATGATCTGGCTGAACTCCAGATCCCGTATATCGATCCGGATTGAGTGTCTCTCGTGCCGTCGATCACTGCACCGGGTCACGGCGCCGCGTCGATGGCATCGATTCCATAGCCATAGGTCATTGGACCATCGATTTTCGTGGTCGTATTTTCGCTCGTCTGCAAATTAATTCGGAAGATGACGACATACCACACACGAGGAGCTGGATGATGAAGGCAATCGTCGTAACGGACCAGGCGGCGGGAACGGCGGGGATGAAGCTGGTGAAGCGGCCCGAGCCGCAGGCAGCGATAAACGACGTCATCGTTCAGGTTCATGCGTCGGGATTCGTCCCAACTGAGCTTGCGTGGCCCTCGACCTGGACCGATCGCCTCGACCGTGATCGAACACCGTCGATCCCCGGGCACGAGCTGGCCGGAGTCGTCACCGCTCTCGGCTACGGCACAACGGGTCTGTCGGTGGGACAGCGGGTGTTCGGCCTCGCGGACTGGTATCGCGACGGCACTCTGGCGGAGTATGTAGCCATGGAGGCGCGCAATCTCGCGCCGCTGCCGGGCGACGTCGACTTCACGGTGGGCGCGAGCCTGCCGATCTCGGGCCTGACTGCATGGCAGGGACTGTTCGATCATGGCCGCCTTCGGGCGGGGCAGAGCGTCCTCGCGCACGGCGCAGCCGGTGCAGTCGGATCGATGGTGACGCAACTCGCACGATTGGCCGGCGCCTATGTCATCGGCACCGGACGTGCCGCCGATCGTCAGCAGGCGCTTGACTTCGGCGCTCAGGAATTCGTCGACCTCGACAACGACGTCCTCGACGACGTCGGCGGAGTCGATCTGGTGTTCGATGTCATCGGCGGCGACATCGGGAAGCGGTCCGCGCGCCTGATTCGAGCTGGAGGAACATTAGTGTCCATCGTCGGGCCGGCCGAGGCTCGGCCCGCCGACGGCCTGGCGGTCGACTTCGTTGTCGAGTCCGATCGTGCCCAACTGAGTGAGATCGTCCAGCGGGTGCGGGACGGACGACTGCGGACGAACATCGGCAACGTCTCAACCCTCGACGAAGCCGTCGCTGCTTTCAATCCGACCAAGCGGATCAGCGGGAAGACGATCATCCGCGTTCGCCCGTAAACGACACGCGCCTTCGACGCGCGCCGCCGGCTGTGTCCCATCAGACGGCGGGGCAACCTGGGACGCTACTACCCATGGCCCTGCCATGAAATGTCGAACGCACTCGATCCCTGCAGTATTTCCAGCAAAGAGAGCGAAAGCACTCGTGCATCCTCAACCTGTCCTTTAACGCATAGGAATTACCATGACTAACGGAATTACCACGACCAACGCCGTCATCGAATGTATCTTGAGCCGCAGCTCCGCCAAGTACTATGACACTGCCGCCGCCTTGAGCGACGACCAAATCCGCGAGCTTGTGCAAATCGGCACCACCGCGCCGACATCATTCCACTTGCAGAACTGGCGCTTCATTGCCGTGCGCTCGCCTGAAGCCAAGGCTCGGTTGCGTCCGATCGCTTGGGATCAGCCCGCGATCACCGAGGCAGCCGTTACCTTCATCGTCTGCGGCCAGTTGGCCAATTCCAGCGTAGTACCAGAGCGCCTGGCACCGCTGGTGGAAGCGGGCATCATGCCGGCAAAGATGGTGCCGGAATGGGAAATCCCCGCTCGCGATCTGTATATGGAGTACCCGCAGCGCCAGCGCGACGAGGCAGTTCGCACCGGCACCTTCGGCGCGGCGGCGATGATCTATGCGGCCCGCTCGCTAGGCCTGGGTTCGACGCCGATGATCGGTTTCGATGCCGAAGCGGTGCACCGCGAGTTCGGACTGGCCAAGGACGAAGTACCGGTCATGCTGTTGTCCGTAGGGGCGGAGCGTCCGGGAAACTGGCCGCAGAAGCCGCGCCGTCCGGTGGTCGACGTGTTGGATCTCGCTTGATTATTAGTAAGACCAGTAATTTACGGAGATTGTGATGCCAAGAATTGCGGCTCTAAAGCCGGAACAGGTGCCGGCCGATTCGAAACCGGCCCTCGATATGTTCACCAAGAACATCGGGTTCACCCCGAATATGATGGCGACCTTCGCGGCAAGCCCGATCGCGTTCAACTCATGGGCCACCCTGCTCGGCTCCTTGAGCAAGGCGCTTGACGTGAAGACGCGTGACAGCATCGGCCTCGCCGTCTCCGAAGTGAATGGCTGCCACTACTGCCTGACGGTTCACAGCTTTACGGCCGATCATATGGCCAAGCTGCCGGCCAATGAAATCATTCTCGCTCGGAAGGGCCATGCCAGCGACCCGAAGCGGGACGCCGCCATCCAGTTTGCGCGCAAAGTCATCGAGACCCGCGGCAAGGTCAGTGACGCCGATCTGAAAGCAGTCCGCGATGCCGGCTACACGGATGCGAACGTCATCGAGATCGTCGCGCTGGTGGCCATGTACTCCCTGACGAACTTTTTCAATAACGTGTTCGATCCCGAGAAGGACTTTCCCGCCGTTGCGCCGGCTGGCTCGATCTGAACTCTATCCGGTCGCATCGACCATCTCCGAGGGTGCTTGGAGCTTTGTGATGCGAGCGTAACGCCGGAGCCTGGATGCACCCGGGAAATATTCTTGGGAACGCGTCCGGGTTTTTGGTATGTGCCGACAAGGTTAAGATAATTCAGCACCAAATCGGGATGCGACGATTGTCTCCACGGCCGAGGTTGGCGAGCTTCAGAAAGTGCATGGAACCGGCGAACGTCGTCGAGAACGTCGACCGGTCCCACGGAAGGACCCGCACGGTTGGTCTTCGTTCTTCATTGTGTCCTCTCGACCTTGCCGGCTGCTGACTACGGACACAGAACGGATCAGTCTCGCGGGATGAAGTCGATGTGGGGCCCCGGCTCGATAATGAACACCGCGAGCGTGGCTAGAACGCACGCGACCGCGGCGACAGCCATCGCCATGTGGAATCCCGAGAACAGCTGAGGACCGCCCTGCTGCAGGACGCCGCCGAGCAGGGCGATGGCGATGAGCGACCCCGCGCGCGAGACCGCGCTGTTCACGCCAGACGCGGTTCCGGCGCGATCGGACTCGACAGTGGTGAGGACAAGGGTCGTCAACGGCGCGATCGCCAGGCTCATGCCCAGCGCCAGCAACAGGATGCTGGGGAAGATGTCCGCCCAATAGGCCGCGTTCGGACCGACACGGAGCGCCATGGAGCATCCCAAGGCGACGACAGCGCCGCCGGCGAACAATGGCAAGCGCCGGCCGAACCGGCGGCAGAGCATACCGGCGAGCGGCGAAACGACCGTAATCAGCACTTGCAGGGGAATGAAGGCCAGTCCCGCCGCCAGCGTCGGCAGATGCGCGCCCCGGATCATCACGAACGGGATCAAGGCTAGCATGACCGTGAACGGCCCGTAGAGGAGCGCGGAGAACAGGTTCGCGCCGACGACCGACCGCGAGGCGAAGAGGGACGGTGGAAGCATGGCGTCGTCGCCTAATCGCCGTTGGGTCATGATGAGGCCGGCTAAGCCGCCCAGACCGACGATCACGGTGACGAGCGCCCAAAGGTTCGAACCGGAACCGTTGGTCAGGCTGGTCAGCCCCGCGCCCAGCCCGCCGAGCCCGACTGTTGAAAGGACCGCGCCACCGATGTCGACCCGGGCGTGGCTGGTCGGGGCGTCTTTGGGTATCCACACGGCGCCAACGGCCAGCGCGCCGGCGACGACGGGCAGGAGCATCAGAAAGGTCGTCCGCCAGGACCCGTGATCGAGGATCGCGCCGGCGATCGCGGGCGCGACGCCGCTGGCGACAGCCGCGGCGGCAGACCAGATGCCGACCGCACGGGCTTTCTTGTCGGCGGGAAAGGCCTGCCCAAGCACGGAAAGGCCGTTGGGCAGGATCATGGCTTCACCCAAGCCTTGCAGGAAGCGGCCAACGATGAGCGGCGCGAAACTCGGCGCGAAACCAATCGCGGCCGCGCCCAGGCCATAGAGAGCGATCCCCCCGAGGAAGATCCGCTTCTGTCCGAACCGGTCACCCAGGGCGCCGGCGACCAAGGTCAGGGCCGCGAGCGGCAGGAGCTCGGCGTTCATCACCCACTGCAGTTCGAGCGGCGACAGGCGCATGTCTCGGCCAATGGCCGCGAGCGCGACCGTAACGACGGCGCTGCTGACGAACACGAGGCAGCCGCCCAGGCTCGACGCGGCGAGCACCCTGGTGCTGCCCTGCGCGCCGACGGCCTTACGTTCGGAGAGCGCCAGGGCGCCGTCAGTCAGGATCAGGGACGCGCTGCTCACAGCCGAAAGCCGAGCCGCCGTGTCCGTTCGCGGATCAATCCTCGCAACATCAATTCAACCTCACCGCCGTCACTTGCAGACCGCTGGACGCGCCAGGCCGCGGTCGAGCCACGCCTTCACATGAACAAGGCGGTTGGAGCCGACGAGCTCGCGCACTCCGTAAAAGTCGATCAGGTTACGCACCCAGCCGCGCAGCCACGCTGAGTGTTCCCAAGACTTTTTCCAGGGGGCGTCTGGCCTTTGGCGTTTAGCCTCTAAGTCGACGGACGCTCAGAGAGGGCCGTCATACTCGCCGCGCGCCGGATAATCGTTGGCAATGGCGAAGTCGATCGCCTGAAGCAACTCCGAGAACAGCGGACGTGCGAACGGCATTGTTTGAACTGCGCCGTAATACAAAGTGCCGTCCGGTCGGACAAGGAATACGCCTGGCTCCGAAAATAACGGCGGCTCCTCGACGTTAATCGATGACTTTCCGCGCGACGCCGAAATATATAGCCCCCATTGCCGCGCAGCCGTCAGCGGCAACGAATGTCCAAATCGCAAGCTGGCGCCGACCTTGCTCGCCATTTCCTGAGCGCGCTCGGGACCGTCAGAGCTGACGGCGATGACCTTTGTGCCGCGACGCTCATATTCAGGGATCAGCGATTCCAGGTCGCGCAGATACTTGAGACAGACCGGGCAATGGAGCCCGCGATAAAATGATATCAACGTAAATAACTTCGGTGCGTCGGCAGCAAGATCAAAGTCGCCATGAGCAAGGGTCGGCACGCGCAGTTCGGGAACCGGTCGACGAGGCAGCAGCATTCTCTTCTCCGCAGTTATTGCCTACGAGCAGCGCTCGTCGGTTCGGATAGCGTCCAAACCTGCACCACGCGACTCCGGCCGAAGCTGACGTTGTTGTCGTATTGGCCGACGCGGGAAGCGAGATCACGTCGACCACTGGCAAAGCGCTGTTCAAGCGATATCCGTCGAGGTTGCCTGGGCGTTACTCGATGAAGTCTGCGGCAGTGGTACCCATTGATCGCAGCGCGGGACAAAATTTTCCAATAGCCGGCATGTATTGTTTCCATAGCAGCGGGGAATACTGCTGCGACGATCTTCTCTGCCATTCGTAAATCAAGGCAAGCTGCGCAGGCCGCGACGGCATCACGCCGTGCGGCGAGGCAATAACGATCGTCTATCGAATCTATGGCGAGAGGTGATTTCCCTCGCCGGGGGGTCGACCGCCACGGTTTGAGACTGCTGTCAGAAGTACCTACAACCCAAACCGAGACTGCGAATGACCACTCCTACAAACCAGAGACGACGAGCTTGCGGCCACGAGGCGCAGCCGTTTGTGGAGCGGTGCGGCCGCGGCGTTATCGCTGCGGAGCCCTGCCCGCGAGAGCTCGGGCGGGAAGCGCCGCCACGGTGCCGGCGCATGGTGCTCACGGCCTGTGTGCTCGCGTCCTCGATGGCGTTCATCGATGGGACAGCGCTACCCGTTGCGTTACCGAGATTGCGCGCTGATTTCGGAGCGGACCTCGCCTCCGTTCAATGGGTTCTCAACGGCTATATGCTGGCGCTCGCCTCGCTGACATTGATCGGCGGCGCGCTCGCGGATGTCTATGGCAAGGCGCGCATGCTCGGGCTCGGTTGCGTCCTGTTCGGTCTGGCGTCCGCGGCTTGCGCGCTGGCACCCTCGCCCGCCTGGCTGATCGCTGCCCGCGTCGCGCAGGGAGCGGCCGCCGCGATCGTGACCCCTGCCAGCCTCGCCCTGATCGGGGCCACCTATCCGCGCGCTGAGCGGAACCGGGCGATCGGCGTATGGGCCGCGGCATCGGCTCTCACCACCGCCGGAGGTCCTGTCGTGGGCGGCTGGCTGACCGAGACCTTTAGCTGGCCATCGGTGTTCTGGATCAACCCGCCTCTCGCACTCGTAGCAGTGGGAGTCCTGCTGGTTTTCGCGCCGAAAGATGGCCGCATCCAGCGCAGGTTCGACGTGATTGGCGCCGCGATCCTCGCTTCGGCGATCGGAGCGCTCGCCTGGGCGCTCAGCCAGATCGGCCCCAGTAAAGCTCAGGCCGCCGCGGACGCGAAGCCGGGCACGATGCTGACGATCGTCACCGGGCTTGGCATTGTCGGGCTCGCTGTCTACGCGTTCTGGGAGCTCAGAAGCGAACACCCGATGACGCCACCTCGCCTAGTGGAGAACCGCGACTTCCTCGGGCTGAATGTCGCGACCCTGATGGTCTATGCGGGGGTTTCGATCATGTTCTTTCTGCTACCCTTTGACCTCGTCGATCGCCGCAGCCTGTCGTCGACCGATGCCGGGCTGGCATTCCTGCCCTTCACGCTCGGCGTGGGGCTCTTGTCGAATCTCTTCGGCCGGTTGGCGGACAAGATCGGCGCCCGGGCCATGCTCATCGCGGGACCGGCAGGTGCGGCACTCGCCTATGCCTTGATGGCGCTCGGCCGGGAAGAATCCCTGATGCTCGGCGTGATCGGACCAATGACCCTGCTGGGCCTGTCCTTCGCTGTACTCGTGGCGCCGCTCACCGCATCGGTCATGTCGAGTGTGGATCAGGCCGACGAAGGGCTCGCCTCCGGCATCAACAATGCGGCGAGCCGGATTGCACAGCTCGCCGGGGTGGCACTGGCCGCCGGCGTCGCGTCTTTTCCGTCCGGCTATCAAGTCGGCCTCGCCATAGCTGCCGCGACCTCGATTTGTGGCGCATTTGCAGCCGCGATGACCCTGACACCGGCCGCGGCGAAAGCGGGCGGCTCGCGAGGCGCTTAGAATGCATGGGATTCAACCCGATTCGCTATTTCCTAAATCTGGCGGCCGCCCTCACTTTCACTGAAGCAGCCGGAGCGGAGTGTCTCAGCCTACGCTCACCCGCGCGATACAGCGGCTCGAACAACCGTGCCGGGGATCAACGACGCTATCCCGATTGGGAGAAGCAGGCGCGCAGCATCGCAAAACTCAGTCGCGAAATTCTGACTTTCCCCGCCGATTTTTACGAAAGAATTTTCAATGAAAAATTCAGCGCTGCCGACTTGGTCGGGAACTCAGGATTTCCGCGACATTCAATCGCGTGACCGTGGCGGGCGCTTCATAGTCAAAAGCTCCGTCACCTCACGCCGATCAGCTGCCGATGAGATTGCAACTGTCAGAAATCTCCCGTCAGGGTATGTTTTGGCT
The DNA here is from genome assembly GCA_963738105.1 of uncultured Alphaproteobacteria bacterium. Taxonomy (GTDB): domain Bacteria; phylum Pseudomonadota; class Alphaproteobacteria; order Rhizobiales; family Xanthobacteraceae; genus Bradyrhizobium. The sequence goes on from CAVTWC010000050.1 coordinate 196,172, forward strand.
TCGTCGTAGAGCTTGACCAACTGCGAGCGCCAGGCATAACGCCGCTCCTCAAACTTCTCTCGTTCCGCTCCCCCCAAGACCACCACGACCGAAAGCCGCCTATATTCGGGCAGGAAGGTGCAGAACGCCTTGGTCTTCTTGTAGCGCAGGGACCAACCACGTTTGTTGCCACCATAGAGCCACTCCGGCGAGAAAACGCCGGGGTAGTATACCTCGATCCAGTTCCGCAGCTCGGCCCAATGCTCGAACGCCTTCGGCCCGATCCAGTCGCGGACGGTGCGGTCATCAGGCGGTGATGATTTGTCAGTGATCCTGTCGCCGATCTGGGGGGACTGTTCCATGCCGCATTCCTTCCACCACAACTTTATCAAGTACGATTCGGAAGACTTGGCATCCAGCGCCTTCATCTTGCGCGACAGATGTGTCGCCATATTCCGAGGTTTGAATCGGTGTTGCGCCTGATATTTCTTCCTTGCTCAGCCGGCATACAGGCCTAGGCGAGTTGCCCGTCAAGGCAGAAAGCCGGGACACGGATTTGCGGACACGGAGTCTGGACTTTCGGCACGTTCTTGGAGGAAGCCTATGCTCGCGGACTGGCAGCCGATGCCTCGTCACGAATTCATCGATGTCGATCGTGCGCAGGACTCGACAGCAAACCCTCGTGATGAGGGGGCTCAACCGCATCGCCATCCGCTTCCTTGGCCCTCGGTTTTCAACACCGAGGTAAGCGCTACGCAAAACTGTGCATCGCACCACTTCGCCATCTCTAACGTGATTTCGTGGCCCGAGACTGAGCGACTTAAGGCCGCTTCTATCTAGCTTTCGGCCGCAACCGGTAAGTAGAGCTTTATGCATGTGCCCTGTTGCGGCGTGCTGCGAACTTCAATGTGGCCGCGCGCCCGATCAACAAAATGGCGTATCATTGGAAGTCCAAGCCCTGTTCCGACACCTGGTGGCTTCGTCGTAAAGAATGGTTCGAATACCTTTTCCAGGACGTCTGAGGTAATGCCGCATCCAGAATCAGTGACGCATAGGGAAACATACTCTTGGCCATCGTCGCCTTTGGGCGAGTAAGTCTTGCTGGTCTCAATTGTAATGATACCTCCCTTGGGCATGGCGTCTCGACTGTTCATCACAAGGTTTATGATCGCGCATTCGAGCAGGTGAGAATCACATCGGATCCGAGTTGCCGAATCCGATAAAGCCAAGCGTAGCGCAATTCCTTCTCCGACGACGCAGCGCAGCAGATCACTCATCGAAAGGAGGGCATCGTTAAGTTGAAATAGACTGTCTGATTGATGAGGCGTTTTACGCGCAACGGTCATAAGACGATGCGCGAGCTTGCCCGCGCTATCTAATGACCGTTCTGCAACTTCTATGAGAGAACCGAGGTCAGACGTGCGCCCCGCGGCAACGCGCACGCGCATCAGGCTCAGGGCGCTGGCCATGCTCTGCAATCTATTATTAAAGTCGTGAGCAATCCCGCTCGCGAGTAGTTCTATCATATGCATGTCATTGTCTCGGCGAAACGCCTCATGGAAACTGTAATTCGCGCCCGCCTCCAGCCTCGAAGTCGGCTTCGCCTTGCAGCGCGCCAATGACCTCTCGCAACTCGCTCACTATCGGCGTCCTCTGAACTTGCTTTCCGTCTTGAAGGCCTCGGCCCGTGCCGCGCAGCGCGTCCGCCTCTCACGAGTAGTCACCGCCGCTCTGCTGACTGAGGCTGCCGAGGTAGTCGCGCTTCCCGATCTTCGCTCCGAGGTGCCGAAGGATCGCGTGCGCAATCGAGATGTGGAAGAAGAAGTCGGGCAGCACCAGGTGCCGGATGTAGTCGTCGCCGCCGAACCACCCGCGCACGATCGGCGGCGTCAGCTCGTACGTGTGGGACCGCGCGCCGGCAATCTCGTCCGGCTGCACGTTTTGCAGGAAGTCGCGCGTCTCGAGGAGCCGCCCCTTCAATGCCGGGTACATCATGGGGGTGTTGTGGGGTGCTGGCGCGTCGCGCTGCATCAGCTTCGCCATGTGCGCGTCGACCTTGTTGCAGCTTACGGAGAACTGTTCTCCGAAAGTCAGCATGTCGGGCGCGAGCCGCTCGCCAAGGATCCTGCCAGGCTCAATCCCCCTGGTCCGCTCGAGCGCTTGGGCGTGGTCGAGATAGTCGTCCATCACGTTCAGTCCATGCACCATGACAGGGACCGTGATGTCATAGACCGAGAAGGACACGTCGAACTCCATGCGCTCGTTTGTACTCTGAACGTCGGCCGGACCCGAAAGGTCGATAACCGAAACGAATGGTCACAATAGGCTCTTCAATCTTCCGGCTTGCCGCACCAGCTTGCGGGATTCGACATTACTTCCGCGAAACTGCCGCAAGAGGAGAGCGCCCACGCATGCGGCCGCCTAGTGACGCAGAACGGGATATCCATTCACGTAAATCCAATCGGTGGCCTGGGCGGGCACGTGGCACCCCTGGCAATCGGAATGGTAGTCGGTCGAGGTGGTCTTGAGCGGCTTGTCCGCGTCGAACCACGACCATCCCCACCCGTCGCCCCACAACGGGTTGCCGGGGTGCGTTCCCTTGCTGTCTCTCACCATGACGAACCAGCCCTTGAGCTTGTCGGCGTGGCTTACTGTGCCGGTGGTCATCTCGTTCGTCGAGGTCGCGAAGACCTCTTTCACCAGAACGGCGCCGTCCGGGAAGTGCCCCGTCTTCCGGTAGGCGTCGATCGCCCCCGGGGATGCGTAGACGGCGTGCATTTCCTTCGAGCCTTCGCCGCTGTCGGCGGCAATCGCCCAACTCCCGAGCGCTTGGTAGAGGGTTCGGTAGTCTGCCGGCACGCGCAGGTGCCCGGCGGCGTCCACCACGTTCGCGGTCGGGCCGGCCGGAGCCGCTCCGCTGATCTGAGCGAGCGCCGCCACGGTGCCGGCGACCAGCGAGACGGCGACAGCCAGGCCGACAGTCCTCGATAATTTCATGGGGGTTCTCCTTTGCTGCTCGCGCGCGGCACGGCTGCTCGGCGCAATGGCTTCAATCACTGTTTCAATCGCTGTGGAGCCGACCGCGTGTGCTCGGCGGCCTAGCAGACCCAAAGATCGGATGCAGCCGACGAAATTAGAAATTCCCTTTGGACATGCATTCGATAGGCGTGAGGTATCGTCGTCCAAAATCGTCCCGTCCGTCCGCGATCAGCCGTCGAGGAGTGCGCCGTACTCGGGGTGCCGGGCGGCGTAGGAGGACATGAAGGGGCACTTCGCGATTACTCTTTTCCCGTCGCGTCGCAACGCTTCGAAAACGCCATGCGCCAGCCTCGATCCGTACCCTAGGCCGGATAGCTCTTGTGGCACCTCCGTGTGGAGCAGGACGACGCGACCGTCTTCGACCTTGTAGTAGGCGACTGCGAGCGCGCCGTCGCCGAGGGGCATTTCAAACCGGCTCATTGCCGGATTGTCCCGGATGTCGCTTTCCACCTTCTGCCTCCCTCACTAGAACGTGGAAGCGGCCTGGCGCAGCGAGGCCAAGATTTGCGCCGGCTCCTCCCGTATCGTGAAGTCGGGCTCGACGAACGCGCTGCGGATCCGGCCTTCTGCGTCGATCACGTAAGTCGCGGGAATGGGCAGCATCCAGACCGGTGACCCGTGCCGGGCGCCGAAGTCGAAGCCTAGCCCGGAATAGTGCGCTTTGGTCTCGTCGGGCACCCGGAACAGCACGCCATACGACATGGCAACGCCGTAGTCGACGTCGGAGAGCACCTTCAGGTCCAAGCCCAGGCTCCGCTTGAGCTGCCGCGGGAAGTCCCTCGTCTCGGGCGTCACGACGGCGAGGGTCGCGCCGACGGTCTCGAACTCATCCTTCGCGGCCTGGAGGGCGCAGAGCTCAGCGGTGCAAAACGGACACCAGCCGCCTCGGAAGAAACTCAGGACGAGTGGTCCGTTGCGGCGCAGCTGCTCGGAGGAGTGGAGACGGCCGTCGGCGTCCGGCAGGAGGAAGTCCGGCGCGTCGTCGCCGACCTTCAACGCGTGCGATGCCACGTCTGTATCGCGGAGCCAGCCCACGAGGTGGTTGTATGACTCCCAGTCCGCGGCGCTGAACGTCGTCAACAGCTCGGTGCGAATCTGGGCGAGTGTCTTGTCGGTCTGGTTTGGCATCGGTGGGGCGTCGTCAGGCTGCGGATCGATTGGCTGGAAGCGGTTGGCCGCCGGCGCGCGTGTCGTGGTCATGCGGGCGCCCTCGCCGCACGCCCCGGTCGGCGACTTCGAACGACCAGTCGCGAAGCCGCGCGACCTTGACGAAAGCGTCCAGCGCCGGCGAGTAGCGGCGCCCCTGCACAGCCAGCAGCCGCACCTCCCGCGAAACCGGGTCGCCTTCGAGCGGAATGGTCTTGAGCGTCGGAAGGCGCGGCATGTGCTCGGGCGCGAGCATCACGCCGAAGCCAGCCGCGGCCATGTGCTGCAGGTGCAAGTCGTGACCGCTGCAGTGCCCGAGGCGGGGCGGTTCCTCGGGGAAATACGACCGCTGGATCTTCGGGGCGACGTCGCATCCGGCGCGTTCCAGCAAGACGGTCTCGCGGAGGTCGTCGATGCCGATCGAGGGACGGTTTGCGAGCTGGTGTGTCGGCGCGAGAACCGCGACGTAGCGCTCCTCGAACAGCAACCAGTCGTCGATGCGGGCGGGCATGTCCTGCACGTCCCCGACCATTGCGGCGTTGATCTCCCCCTCAAGCAAGAGGTCGACGAGCTTCTCCGCTGCGCCCTCGCGCAGCTCGACGTGAAGTCCAGGGACGAACTTTGCGATCTCCGCGATCGGATCGAGGACGAGCGACGCCGAGATGGAGGGGGCGAGGCCGATCTTCAGTGGCGCGACCTCCTTGCGTTGGAACTCCTGGGCTCTGCGACGCACCGCCTCTGCCGAGGCCAGTGTGCGCTCCAGCATCGGAAGGACTTCCTTTCCAAGGTCGGTGAGCTGCGTCAGCTGGCGTTCGCGGTAGATCAACTGGCCGCCGAGCTCCTGCTCGAGCTTCTGCACCCCCTTGGTCAGGGCGGGCTGCGTGACATTGCACTGCTCGGCTGCGCGGGTGAAGTTGAGTGTGGACGCGACGGCGAGGAAGTAGCGAACTTGATGAAGCTCCATGGGTTGTTTGTTCTCCGTCAAGGTGCGGTTCTCTATACTTTGCACTCGACGACGTGACGGGGCACGTCGCAATCATGGGCCTAGATGCAACTTGCATGCACACGTTGGAACGGCCCGGTCTATTGATTTGGACGCACGGACACGCTTTCTGGAGTTTCTGAGAGCCGGGCTAGTGCGCGGCGAGTCCACCTCCATGGACATCCCGGCAACGATCAGCGCTGAACGCGCAATCGCGCAAGCGTGTAGTCTGACGTTATCGCGCTTGAATAGTACGGCCTTGCTGCCGCTCATCGGACCATCTCGTCCTGCATCGGCAGGAAGGCGCCGGCGGAATCGACATCGCGGCCGTAGAGGCCATCGGCCGCAAATAGCGATAGCTCGAGGAACGAGGTACCGGGATCGACCAGAAGATGACCCGCGCGCTCCTGCTTCTTGCCGCGCGATATATGGTGCGCGGGCCCCGCCACGGCTGCTTCGCTTCCCACGCAGATCGGCGAGATGCGGCCATACGTGCCGCAAGCGCGATGGCTCGACGAACGCAGAGTCGAACTCGCAGCAGGCCGGCCCTTCCCGACGGAGCGGTGTCAGGCGTGGAGGGTCTCGCCGCCCGTGGCGTCTGCGTAGTACTGAGGCGCCTCGCGACGGTCGTATTTCCCGTAGTCGCGTACGATCCGTACTCTCCGGACCCTTGCCTTGTCATTCGGCGCGGAAGCGTCCTCGTAGGCCTGCGCTGCAGCGGCGTCCTTCCAGGATATGAGCAGAATCAGGTCGCCGGGCGTAAGTACGGCATCGAAGATGTCCCAGGACGTGCTGTCGGCGGCCCACGGGTTCAGGCCGAGCCACTCGGCGCAATCGTACGGGTTGTCAGTCTGCTTCCACTCCGAGGGGCGAGTCGCGTTGATCAGCGTGATCGTTGTTCCCTCCCCGACTTCGGTCTCGTCGAGCCGTCTGCTCCGTGAGGGCGTACCCCGCCGGCATCTGATTGTCGGCAGTGATCTGGCCGACGCGCAGGTGGTAGTCTGCGAGGATTTCGTCGCGGCCCTTCCGCTGGACCTCGTGATGGCGCCTGCGGATGCGCCAGCGGACGAGCGACTTCTCGTCCCGCCAGTTCGAAAGCGAAAGGATCCAGCCCTCGCGGGTCAGGCTCTTGTAGCGGATGTTGTCGACGAAGCCTTCGACCTGCTCCAGCTCGGGGCGCAACATCTTGGCATTGTCGAGGTAGTCATCCCAGTTCCCTTTATTGGGGAGGACCTCGAAAATCACTGAAAACATGATCGTATCTCGCTCCTAGAGTGCTGCGACGTAGTCGATCTCGATGTCAAGTGCCCCGACGACGCGCCGCTTCGCGGCAGAAGACAGGCATTGTGCGCCGCATGAGCGTGGTACCGCCGGAGCATGGGAATCCGCGCGGCGAATGGGAAATGACGTCACGCTATGAAGTCGATAGCCGCGCGTTATGATGGTCTGAGTGCTGAGACATCACTCGGTGCGCTCGCGGCGGGCTATACAGAGGCCGGGGCCAACGCGAAGGTAGGGCGTCAGGCCGCGGATCAATTGGCTGAAACGGTTGGCCGCCGGCGTGCGTGTCGTGGTCATGCGATGCGGACGCCCTCGCCACCTCCGGGACCGTTGCGTGCGGCATGCCCCGGTGGGGGACTTCGATCGACCAGTCGCGAAGCCGCGCGACCTTGACGAAAGCGTCCAGCGCCGGCGAGTAGCGGCGCCCTTGCACAGCCAGTAGCCGCACCTCCCGCGAAACCAGGTCGCCTTCGAACGGGATGGTCTTGAGCGTCGGAAGGCGCGGCATGTGCTCGGGCGCGAGGATCACGCCGAAGCCAGCTGCGGCCATGTGCTGCAGGTGCAAGTCGTGACCGCTGCAGTGCCCGAGGTGGAGCGGTTCCTCGGGGAAATACGACCGTTGGATCTTCGAGGTGACGTCACATCCGGCGCGTTCCAGCAAGACGGTCTCGCGGAGGTCGTCGATGCCGATCGAGGGACGGTTTGCGAGCTGGTGTGTCGGCGCGAGAACCGCGACGTAGCGCTCCTTGAACAGCAACCAGTCGTCGATGCGGGCGGGCATGTCCTGCACGTCCCCGACCATTGCAGCGTTGATCTCCCCCTCAAGCAAGAGGTCGATGAGCTTCTCCGCTGCGCCCTCGCGCAGCTCGACCTGAAGTCCAGGGACGAACTTTGCGATTTCCGCGATCGGATCGAGGACGAGCGACGCCGAGATGGAGGGGGCGAGGCCGATCTTCAGTGGCGCGACCTCCTTGCGTTGGAGCTCCCGGGCCCTGCGACGCACCGCCTCCGCCGAGGCCAGTGTGCGCTCCAGCATCGGAAGAACTTCCTTCCCAAGGTCGGTGAGCTGCGTCAGCTGGCGTTCGCGGTAGATCAACTGGCCGCCGAGCTCCTGCTTGAGCTTCTGCACCCCCTTGGTCAGGGCGGGCTGCGTGACATTGCACTGCTCGGCTGCGCGGGTGAAGTTGAGTGTGGACGCGACGGCGAGGAAGTAGCGAACTTGATGGAGCTCCATGGCGAAGGCGACCTCGGTGACTGTCAACGGCCGCATGTTGATGGCTCGGGGCGCTGCGGTCGATTGCACGGAGGTACTGTGAGGTTCGCTTGTCGCTACCTGTGCTAAGCGATGGCTTAGAAGTGAGGGCATAAACCTCGCGCCCCGGATCCGTTAGCCGGATGGGCACCTAAGGCAGGGGATCAGCGGCGAAGCAAAATGCGGTAGACGCAATTTGCGAGTAGATGGCGCCCCAGCACGAAAACACTGAGGACATGCCTTTTGGGCTCAGAAGTTTTGCGGCTGCTCTAGTCTTATATTGAGGAGGTCCGCCATCCGGCTGAGCTCGGGAAGCTAACGTGCCTTCATCTTCCGCATCAGGTTCACGCGATGCACCTTCACCGTGGATTCGGAGATGCCGATATCGTTGGCAATCTGTTTATTCAGGCGACCGGCCAGGACGCGGAGCATGATTTCACGCTCGCGAGAGCTGAGCATGTCGAAACGCGCCTTGAGCGCAGCCAATGCCCTATCACTCTCTCGACGGGTACGATCGCGAGCGAGGCCGGCCTCGATGGCGTCAAGCAGATCCTGATCACGGAACGGTTTTGTAAGGAATTCTATCGCACCGCCCTTCATCGCTTGCACGGTCATCGGCACGTCAGCGTGCGCCGTGATAAAGATGATCGGCACTTGCCTGTTTGCGGCGACAAGTTCGTTCTGAAGCTCAAGACCGCTTCGCCCCGGCATTCTTACGTCGAGCACCAGGCAAGTGGGACCGTCCGGCGGATCGGCCTTGAGAAAATCGGAAACAGACGAAAATTGTCGGGCATGTAAGCCGACTGTCCGCAACAGCCGCGCGACCGAGTCGCGAAACTCGGAATCGTCATCGATAACCAAGACACTGGGATTTGCCTCACCCATTCCCGGTATCCTGCGTTGGGGAAGCGCATTTTTCCCTTTTCCGGCGTCATCCTACGCACAATCTGTTGAGATGAACAGTATCTTTTGCCTAAGCGGATAGCCGGAGGCCTAAGCCATCGCTTAGGAGCGCCGACATTGCGTTATTGGGGAACGTCCCTGACACTACGTTGCATGCAGCGCGAGGCTTCCGCCGGGCGGCGGAAGGGGCCTCGAAGCCGCAATGTCGAACCGTACACTGATATCTATCGTCGACGATGATGAGCCCTATCGTAATTCAATGCGAAAACTAATAATGTTGCTGGGCTACACTGTCGAAGCGTTTCCGTCAGCAGCCGATTTCCTGGCATCGCGCGTCGTGCCTGAAACCGCCTGCTTGGTCACCGACGTTAATATGCCCGGAATGACCGGAGTCGAGCTGCACAGGCATTTGGTCGATGCAGGGTACGCGATCCCGACGATCCTCGTTACCGCCTACCCCGATGAGGTCGTCAGGGATCAGGCTCTAAAGGACGGGGTTGTTTGCTACCTCAGCAAGCCGGTGGACGACAACTATCTCGAGCGATGCCTGCGTTCGGCTCTGCAGCCGGGTACGCCGATTGAAGACAATTCATGAGTTGCTGTCCGCCGGCAGGTTAAACTTAAATACGGCGCCTCGAGGTTCGTTCGCTTCCGCCCACAACTTGCCCCCATGTGCGTGGATGATGGAGCGGCATATCGACAACCCCATCCCTGTTCCACCGGACTTCGTGGTGTAAAAGGCGTCGAAGACTCGATCGAGATGCTCCGTATCAATGCCCGGCCCCGAATCGCGTACGGCTACGAGGGCGCCTGTCTGATCCTTTTCGGTGCTGATCAACAGCTCTCTTGGCCCTTCCTCAACCGAGCCCATTGCTTCAGCCGCGTTCAGAATCAAGTTCAGCAAGACCTGTTGCAGCTGAACGCAATCCCCCATAACCGGAAGCAGTCCATCTGCAAGCCGAGTTTGGACCGAAACGCCATTCCTGTGGATCACGCTTTGTGCCAGTACAATCACTTCGTTGGTAGCCGAATTGAGATCAAAACACTCCTTTCGCGGAGGCGCTTTCTTGATGTGATCACGCATCCGTCCGACGATATCCTTGGCTCGGTCCGTGTCCCTGACAACGCAAGCGAGCGCTTCCCTGGTCTCATCCAGATTTGGCGGATTCATTTCCAAAAAGCGCGCCCCTGCACGGGCGTTGTTACGAGCGGTAGCGATCGGATGCAGAATTTCGTGAGACAGCGAGGCGGCCAATTCTCCCATCATGCTCACGCGGTTCATGTGGGCAAAATCCAACTCGAGCTGGCGCAGCTTTTCACGTTCGTCCTGTGCCCGCCTTCGTTCCGTCACATCGACGGTTGTGGTGATAACCTCACCCACCGTGCCCTGGGGGGAAAACACATGATAGCTGGTTCCTTCGACCCACTTGATTGTTCCATCAGGTAGGAGGAGTCTGAACTCGGCCACCAAATCTCTTTTCTGGCGCACGGCCTCCTGAACCGCTCCCCACACTCTGTCGCGGTCCTCTGGGTGAATGCGTTCCCACATACTTTGTCGACTTGGAAGGCCCTGCAGCGGATCAAACCCCCAGATCCTGTAACTACCGTCCGACCAATAGATGTAATGCATCGTTGTCGCGTTGTAGATCCAATTGCCAGTGCGGCTGAGTCTCTGTGCTTGACTAAGGGCTTCCTCGACGCGCTTGCGCTCTGTCAAATCGAGCACGAATGCAAGGCCCTCGTCGCCTCCTTCTTTGAACAGAGCGGCGCCAATAAGCACAGGAACGCGGCTGCCGTCTTTCCGAAAATACTCCTTCTCGAAGGGCTGAACTATCCCGGTTGAGTTCAGTTCTGCCAGAGTCAACATGTCGCGCTCGCGCCATTCGGGCGGGGACAGCTCGGTCCAGCGCACGCGGCCCGAAACCAAGTCCTCACGGTCATATCCTACGATATGTAGAAACGCGTCATTGGCTTCAAGAATTCGACCTTCGCGGTCGGCAATGATGATCCCAATGATGTTGGCGTCGACCAAACGCCGAATCTTACCTTCGCGATCTGCGACGTCGCGATAAAGCCGCGAATTTTCGAGCGAGATCGCCGCCTGCGACGCAAGCACCTTCAACAAAGCGACGCGATCGGGCGTAAAGACTCTGGGTGTCAGATTGTTCTCCAGGTAGAGAATGCCTGTAAGCTTTCCCTGGTTGATTAACGGCAAACAGAGAATAGAGCGGAGATAACTCTTAACGATGTAGGGATCGGCGGAAAATGGATTGTGAGATGACGCATCGTCGAGAATAACGCTTTCCCGGGTGCGTAGGACATAGTGGAGCACCGACTCCGGCAGCACTGTCGCAGCCACCTCCTCGTCGCGCAAATGTACCGTCACCAAATCGCCATCGGTCGTGGCTTCGGCGGCGATCCACTGCTCAGCCCCGCGTGAAACAATCAACAAACCTCGTTCGGCACCGGCCTGTTCAAGCGCCGTGCGCATAAGCATTTCGAGCAGCTTCTCCAGCACGATCTCGCCCGATATGGCCTGCGACACTTTGATCACCGTTGCGAGGTCGAGTTGCTCGACAGACGCTGCGATGGTGCTTGTCGAAGCAGGTGCGGGCTCTTCCGTCCTGAGGCGCGGATACATCGCATCGAGTTGGCGAACCTTGCCGTCCGCGCCCCAGCGCAGATAGCAGTCGCGGGCGTTTCGCAGATATAGGTGCGCGATTTGCTCGAAGCCGCACGCGGCGTAAAAGCGCGCCGCCAGCTCTTTGGCGAGCGCCTCGTTGTGGACAAAGCCGTTTGCCTGTGCCGAACGGATGGCTTGTTCGTAAAGGTTCATGGCATCGAACGCGCGGCCATCAATCCGGGCAATCTCCGCACCAACCAACGCTGCGCGGTCTTCGAAGTTTTCCGGACAGGCCGCGGCCCAGCTGGCGAGCTGACGGTGATGAGGGGCCAAGGCCTCCAGAGTCGACGTCCGCTGGCCGGCGGGCATCGAATCGCAGAACGCCGCGTACGACAAGGCGCTGTAGAAGTGATAGTCGGCCGCCTCCATGATCGTAAGGGACATGCTCAAAAGCGGCTGCGCCCTCGATGCAGCATCAACCGCCGTCGCATAGTCACCAGCCATAAAGCGGGCCTGCAGCTTGCAGATCCAATACAAGCATTGGCCGGCCGTCACGTCCGAAGTGTTCGCGAAATCGCGTTCGATTCGTTGCTCATCAAACTGGCCGTCATCCAAGGAGCCGAATTTTGCCGTCGCGCCGCGCAGCATTCGTACTATAGCGAGTGCCACACTGATGATTTCGAGGTTGGTGCCAAGCTGTATGTGGCCACACTGTACCCTCTCAGCTTCACGTTCGATGTCGGCAAGCGCATCACCGACCGTAAGAAGATTCAGGACCCTCAGCCCGGAGCAGATCCCCGCATACACGAGGTCGCCGGCTTTCTGCGCCGCATCAAATGCGCGGCCAATGAGTTCGCAGCATGTTCTGATATGCCTTGTCCAAGGCATGACCATATTTCCGAAATTCAGGTACACACCCGCCTGGAAACGCCATAGTCCACGCTGCTCGACGAGCTCATAAGCGAGTTGCCCGACGCGGTACGCGCCCTCGTACTCGCCGAACCGCAGCCCGGCGATCATTCCAAGCCGGCCATAGGCGACGGCAGACGCGTCGCTATTGCCACGATCCAAGGTAAGACGGAGCATTTGGCAGACGACGAGCGTGTAGAGGTTGAGGTCGGTGTATTGTGCCGGCGAAGAGAGCCGGTTCAGGACATCCAGCGCGGCGAGGGATGCCGGGTCGGTCATCAAGGGAAGGGCGATCAGCTCCTCGGTCGCGCGCCGGCCGAGCTCCGACCAGACACGCTGATACGCTCGGCGCGCCTCCTCATCCGTCGGATGCGGCGACCAGCTGATGCCGAGGTACCTTAGGTACTCGAGACCGACGGCGACCGAGCGGCTGGGCTGATTGAGCGTGAGGTAAAGGTCGATTCCGAGGCGCGCCACACGCGCTCGATCAGCCATATC
>CAVTWC010000051.1:0-15611 GCA_963738105.1 uncultured Alphaproteobacteria bacterium
CATCAGACGCGCGGCCAGTCAACATCTTCCGGCCCCGCAACATTCCATTCGCGTGACCGGCTGATCGATCCAGGCTCACGCCTGCCGAACAGCCTGTTGCTGAGATTGTCTATTGGGATGCTTGCCCCAAATGCCAGTCCGCTCCAGGAACCCGAGTTGGGCTGTGGTAGTTAGTTTGTATTCAACCGGAGGCGCCGGTGGCGGTTGCGATGACATCAGAGGCCATCCGAAATGCGGCGCATCTATCGGTCGACATGCAAAACATTTTTGATCGCGGCGGGATTTGGGAAACACCATGGATGGAGCGGGTGCTACCCAACATTGTCGCGATAGCCGAGTCCAACCCGCCCCGTACCGTTCTAACTCGCTTCATCCCGCCCCTTCGATGGGAGGACCGACCTGGCAGATGGCGGCGCTATTTCAAGAAATGGGAATGCACCACGCGATCCCAGCTCCATGCATCGGCACTTGAAGTTGTGCCCAGCTTGGCTCGGTTCGCGCCTCCTGCAACAGTTGTGGATAAGCCTGCCTACTCTGCTTTCGCCGAATCGAACCTCGCCAGTTACCTTTCGAATAGGGGCGTCGGCACGCTCATCGTGACCGGAGCCGAGACGGATGTATGCGTGCTGTCATCGGTTCTTGACGCCGTCGATATCGGTTTTCGCGTGATCGTCGTTGAAGACGGATTATGCAGCTCATCCGATGAAGGGCACGAGGCCCTCATGACGATTTATCGCACCCGCTTTTCTGAGCAGATCGAGCTGATGATGCATTCTGAGGTGGTTGACCTATGGCAAGATCGGTGAGCGAGCAGCAAAATGTCGTTTCGTTCGATTTACAATCACGGGTTTGTTCGGGTCGCGGCCTGCGTGCCTATCTCAAGGGTAGCAGACCCGACGGCGAACGCTGCCGCAATTATAGATATTGCCAATGTGTGCAACCACCGCGCGGTGGCCGTTGCCGTGTTTCCGGAGCTCTGTTTGTCAGGTTATGCGATTGAAGACCTCTTAAATCAGCAATCATTGCTGGCTGCCGTTGAACGCGGATTAAGAGCTATCGTCGACGCCTCTTCGAACTGGATGACGGCCCTTGTGGTGGGTGCGCCGCTACGTCATGGCTCGCGGACATACAACTGCGCCGCCGTTGTCCACCGCGGTCGCCTCCTAGGCGTCGTGCCGAAGTCATATTTGCCGACGTATCGCGAGTTCTATGAAGCCCGCCATTTTGGCGCAGGACGAGGATTGAACAATCTCGAGATCAGCGTCGGCGCAATGAAAGCGCCCTTTGGCGATGACCTTCTGTTCGAGGCCGATGATCTTCCGAATCTTACCGTGGGCATAGAGGTGTGCGAAGACATGTGGGTGCCCGTGACCCCGAGCTCGCAACTGGCATTGGCCGGCGCAAGCGTCATCGTAAATCTCTCGGGTTCTCCAATTACGATCGGGCGGGCGCGATCTAGAACGCTTTTGTGTCAAGCCGCCTCAGCGCGCTGTCTTGCAGCCTACGTCTATACCGCTGCGGGAAAGGGCGAATTGTCGACCGACCTAGCGTGGGACGGTCAGACCTCGATTTTTGAGAACGGAGTTTTGTTGGCGGAAGGCGAGCGATTTGCCCAAGTGCGCCAAATTGTCATCGCCGATGTTGACCTTGATCTTCTTGTTCAAGAACGGTCGGCAATGGGATCTTTCGACGACAACCGGGTCCATTTTGAAACGAGGGGTCAAACATACCGTAAGATCCCGTTCTCGGTAAAACCTTCAGGCGACGACGTCGGTTTTGAACGCACAATCGAGCGCTTCCCTTATGTCCCCAGCGACAAGGCCCGGCTCGAGCAGGACTGTTACGAGGGATACAACATTCAGGTCGCAGCTCTCGTGCAACGGCTGGAAGCCATCGGCAGGCGCAAAGTGGTGATCGGCGTCTCCGGGGGTTTGGACTCCACGCATGCGCTCATTGTTGCGGCCAAGGCGATGGATCTCCTCGGACACCCGAGGAAGAATGTGCTGGCGTACACTCTGCCTGGTTTTGCAACTGGCCATCAGAGTAAAACTTACGCGCTGGCTCTGATGCGTTCGCTCCAAGTCTCCTCCCGAGAGCTCGACATCCGCCCCGCCGCAACACAAATCCTGACGGACATTGGACACCCCTTTGGCCAAGGCGAGACGGTATACGACGTCACCTTTGAAAATGTGCAGGCCGGTCTAAGAACAGACTATCTTTTTCGTCTCGCCAACTATCATGACGCGATAGTCATTGGCACAGGTGATCTTTCGGAGCTGGCCCTGGGGTGGTGCACCTACGGAGTGGGTGACCAAATGGCGCACTATAACGTCAACGCCGGCGTGCCCAAAACACTGATCCAACATCTGATCAGATGGGTGATCTCATCTCAACAATTCGATGATGAAGTGTGCAGGACCCTCAATCTGATCCTCGCTGCAGAAATCTCGCCCGAGTTGGTGCCCGTCAAGGAGGGCGAAACGGCACAAAGCACAGAGGCGATGATCGGCCCATACGAACTCCAGGATTTCAATCTCTTCTATACGCTGCGATATGGATTCCGACCCTCAAAGATAGCTTTCTTAGCTCTTCACGCCTGGAAATCGACGTTGACAGGAGGTTGGCCGGTCGGTTTCGCTACATCCGACCGGCGTTCTTATGACTTAACTGAGATCCGCCATTGGCTTGGTGTGTTCATCCAAAGGTTTTTTGCCTCGAGTTAGTTTAAACGTTCGGCAATGCCCAATGGCCCAAAAGTGTCGGCCGGCGGCTCGCTTTCTCCTCGAGGAGACTGGCGGGCGCCGTCCGACGGAAACGCCGTAGCTTGGCAAGAGGACCTGCATCTGAACGTCCCTCGCGATTAGAGTCACTAGGAGTACGGCCGGTGCGTTTGATATCTCTTTCCGGCGACGGCCGCCCGCGTTTTTTGCTGCGCCCCTTCCAGTTGTCCGCCTGGCCAATCGACTTGATGGCGTGCGCCCGCCTTCTGACGGGACTTAAGCTTCAAAGGCGGCGGCTGTCGCACCGCCTCAATGTTCTGGCTTGGAGGTGCGTAGGCATCTGGCGCATCCGTGTTTCCTTGCTACTCGCGCCGCACTTACTCGGCGGGCTTGTCCTCCCGTAGCCCGATAAGATCGTCTGCCGCAGCAGCTTGCCGCCAGACAGGTCAGATAAGTTATTCGCCACAAGTCCGGCCCGACCCAAGGACACTGCCGGAAACGAGTGGAGTGGCCACCAAAGCGCAGGGGCGGAGCCTCTGAGGCGATTTGGTCCCACCCACGTTTCAGCCGAAATGCCTTTGCCTGCGGTCCGTTGCGGGAGGGCACAATCGTCCCGTCGAAACGTTATTCGTTCATCTCTAGGCCGAGCGCTCGTCGGACTCGGTTAGCATCAACGCGGTTCGCATTCGAGCGCCGCTAAAAGGTACTGGCGGATGGCAGACGAACAAACAGTCGAATACCACGGCGCAACTGGCGGGTGGGGCTCGCTTGGAGGCATCGCGGAAGTTTTCGGGAAGGAATGGAGCAGTCCCGCGGCCGTGGAGACATTAGCCCGGCAGAACAAACCGAAGGGCTTTATGTGCGTGTCCTGTTCCTGGGCAAAACCCGCGGACCCGCATGTTTTCGAATTCTGCGAGAATGGCGCCAAGGCGACGCTGTGGGAGCTCACAAGTCGTCGTTGCACGCCGGAGTTTTTTTTAAAGAACACGGTGACGGAACTGCGGGGCTGGGCCGACTTTGATCTCGAACAGCAAGGTCGGCTCACGCACCCGTTGCGCTATGATCCCAGCGCCGACAAATACGTTGCCTGCAGCTGGGACGAAGCCTTCCAGGCGATTGGAGCGGAGTTGAAGGCGCTCGATCCTAAGTCAGTGATCTTCTATTCCTCCGGCCGGGCGAGTCTCGAAACATCGTATCTCTATGGGTTGTTGGCACGCGCATACGGAAATAATAACCTGCCGGATTCCTCGAACATGTGCCACGAAACGACATCCGTCGCTCTCAAGAAGACTATCGGCGTCGGCGTCGGCACTGTCGTCTTCGAGGACCTCGCAAAGTCTGATGCGATGTTCTTCTTCGGCCAGAATCCCGGGTCAAACAGCCCGCGGTTCCTGCATCCCTTAGAGGAGGCAGCGAAGCGAGGCGTCGAGATCATCACGTTCAATCCCGTGCGCGAAAAGGGATTGATCGAATTCATCAATCCGCAGAGCCCGACAGAGATGCTGACCCGCAAGGCGACCCGGATCAGCACGCAGTATCACCAGGTGAAAGCGGGTGGCGATATCGCCGCCATACTCGGCCTTTGCAAGTCTGTGTTCGCGGCCGATGACGCCGCAAAAGTAAGCGGAAAACGCGTTCTGGACGTTAGCTTCATCAAACAGCACACGAGTGGCTTCGAGACATTCGAAGCCATGGTGCGGGCGCTTGACTGGAGCCTGATCGAGCAGGAGTTGGGATTGACTCGCGCATCGATCGAAGGCGCCGCGCAAGTCTATGTCGAGGCGGAGCGCGTGACCGCGTTCTACGGCATGGGCTTGACCCAACAGGTGCATGGCTTCGAAAACGTCGCGCTGCTTGTCAACTTGATGTTGCTCAAGGGAAATATCGGCCGCGAGGGGACGGGCGTCTCGCCAGTGCGCGGCCACTCGAATGTTCAGGGGCAGCGGACCGTCGGAATTTCCGAGAAGCCAGAAGACGTTCCGCTGGACAAATTCGCGGCGCAGTTCGGCTTCGAGCCGCCGCGCGAGAAGGGTCTGAACACGGTCGAAACTTGCGAGGGGCTTCTGTCTGGGACGGTGAAAGCCTTCATCGGTCTTGGCGGTAACTTCGTCCGTGCAATTCCCGAGCGCGAAAAGATGGAGAAAGCCTGGACGAAGATGCGACTGACCGTCCAGATCGCGACCAAACTCAATCGCAGCCACCTTGTGAATGGCGAGGTCGCTTACCTCCTTCCCTGCCTCGGCCGAACCGAAGAGGACCTTCAGGCCATCGGGCCCCAAGCTGTCAGCATGGAGGACACATTCAGCCACATCGTGGGCTCGATCGGTCGGCGCAAGCCGGCGAGCGAGCACCTGCGTTCCGAGGTCGCGATCGTGGCTGGATTGGCTATGGCCACCTTGCCGCCAAACCCGAAACTGAAGTGGGAGCAGTGGGTCGGCGACTATGCACTGATCCGGGAACAGATCGAGGAGACCTATTCCGAGATGTTCCACGGCTACGAGGAACGCATGTGGCAACCGGGGGGCTTCTACAAGGGCAACAAGGCTCGCGAGCGTATCTGGGAGACGAAGACCGGCAAAGCGGAGTTCACCACGCCCAAGTTTCTGAATGCGGCGGGCTTCGAGGACGCACCCGGCCGCTACCGGCTGATCACCTTGCGCAGCAACGATCAGTTCAACACCACGATTTACGGTTTCAGCGACCGCCTGCGCGGCATTGAAGGCACGCGACAGGTGTTGTTGATTAACCCGGAGGACATGGAGCGAGCCGGTCTCTCGGATGGTCAGATGGTTTCGCTCGTGAGCGATGCCGAGGACGACGTTCACCGTGAAGTCGGGCCGCTAAAGGTAACGCCGTTCAAGCTGCCCGACGGCTGCATCGGCGGGTATTACCCTGAAATGAATCCACTTATACCGCTCTCCCATCATGACCGGCAATCCAAAACGCCGGCCTCGAAGGCGGTGGCGGTACGAATCAAGGCCTGCGACTGAGCGGTTTGCGAACCCATGTGGAAGCGGCCCATCATCATTGCTTCTGCTCTTGCCGTGGCGCTCTGTGCGGGCGCCGCGGTGGCAGGTTGGGTCTTATCCGCGCCGCACCCCCGCTTTGGCGAAGCGGACGCGCAGGTTCTTGAGCAGCCCGGCGACCCTGATCGCGGCCGGATCGTTTTCGCGGCAGCCGACTGCAGCTCTTGTCATGCGTCACCAGGCCAAACGGACCGGCTTCGGTTGGGCGGCGGCCTGGCGCTTGCCTCTCCTTTCGGAACCTTTCGTGTGCCGAATATCTCGCCCGACCCGGATGTGGGCATTGGGCGCTGGCGCACGATCGACCTCGCCAACGCGCTATTGAGCGGCGTTGCGCCATCCGGACAGCACCTCTATCCGGCGCTGCCCTACACAAGCTACGCCGGCATGAGCGTCGACGATATTCGCGATCTCATGGCGTTCTTGCGGACCTTGCAGCCGGTCCCTAGTCGACCGCCGGATAACGAACTGACTTTCCCCTTCAAAATTCGCAGGAGCGTCGGACTATGGAAGCTCCTGTTCTTCCATCCGTCCCCAATAGAACCTGACCCGGAGCGCCCGCAAGACTGGAACCGCGGTCGCTATCTGGTCGAAGCCTTGGGTCACTGCGCGGAATGTCACTCGTCGCGCAATGCGTTCGGCGCAATCAAGGCTTCGACCCGTTTTGCTGGCGGCCCTGATCAGGAAGGGGTGGGCTATGTCCCAAACCTTACCCCCGATCACCTTGCCCGGTGGTCCGCCGAGGACATCATCGCCATGCTGAAGACCGGGTACACCCCGGACCTCCGCTTCGTCGGCTCGTCTATGGCCGATGTGGTTGTCAACACAGCTTCCCTTTCCGACAGCGATAGGGCCGCCATTGCGGCCTACATCAAATCCTTGCCGCCACGGCCCACGCCGCCGCCGTCGTAATACTCCAGCGCTCAGTGCGCATAGAGATAGGCCGCGACGTCCCGCGCCTCGGGCTCGCTGATTCCCGTCGCCGGCATAGCAGAGCGCGCTAAATAACGTTGCGGGTCGACAACCCACTGGACAAGATTAACCGGCGTGTTGCGCAGCACGCCGCCTAGGTACACGCGCTGAATAAGGCCGGAAAGGTTGGGACCAACCTTGCCGTCGGCGCCGGGAGCTCCGGGGATGGTGTGACAGCCGCCGCAGCCGTAACGCGTGATCAGGGCTGGGGCACGATCCGCGTCACCCTGGGTCAGCGCTTTCGCGATGGCGGTTCGCTGCGCGCTCTGGTCGACTGCGTACCAGATAAGGCCGACAGCAAGAAGGACAGTTGAGAGGGCGCCAACGGCCAACACAGTTCCGGCGCTGTCGCCTAAGTTGGACCGGTTGATCTGCGGGTTCTCCTTAAGCGCTTGGTCGCCCGCCGCAGCGGGCTGTGGGCGAAAACGAAACCCTAGCCAAACCACGGCTGCGCTGAGCAAAGCCATCCAAACCAAGCTAAGCTTCCAGCGCATGATCGGCGGTCCAACCTCGAAAGCCCGAACGACTGATCCACAGTCCCATGAATGCGAGGGCGGCGCCCGCGTAAATCGTACCGGCAGGCACCCACATCACAAGCCCAGCTAATTGCTGGTCTTCAAGCTGCGTTAATCCCCAGGCCGGCGCCCCGCCGGTCTGGACTCCGTAGAGGACGCGGGGGGCAAGGGTCAGGAGCGCCCCGAGCAGACCGGTGTGCGTCATGGTCGCAAATACGTGCCCGAAGGC
Source organism: uncultured Alphaproteobacteria bacterium (assembly GCA_963738105.1). Classification (GTDB taxonomy): domain Bacteria; phylum Pseudomonadota; class Alphaproteobacteria; order Rhizobiales; family Xanthobacteraceae; genus Bradyrhizobium. The sequence goes on from CAVTWC010000051.1 coordinate 7,460, forward strand.
CGGCCCGTAATCGCTGCGCCGAATGACGGCCCACCAGAAGAGGATCGCGGTTGCAAGAAAGCTGATGTGCTGCGCGCGATGCAGCGCCAGGTTCACCACCGCGTCGTCGAAGAGCAACGGAATGTGCCAGAGCCAGATTGCCGCGCCATGGAGGAGGGTTGCGACGGAGGGCGAAGTGAGCGCGCGCCAGGGCCCTTGAATGCCGTTGCCCCGCACGGCCCAGCCGATCCCGCGTCGGATACGGCGCGGGAAGGCCCACAGGAATCCCGCGCCTGGCCGGGCCAGAACGAGCAGCGGCGCCGCGACCGCCATGATCAGCTCATGTTCGATCATGTGGGCTGTGAAAAGTTGAGCGCCAGCGTGGTGAAGCGGCGAAACCAGCGCGACGAAAAGCGCGAACCAACCCGTTGCAAATCCCGCGGTCTGCCGCAGCAGCACGCCGTGTCCGAGCCCGGCCCGCGACCAGAGACGGATGACGCCGATCGCATACATCAGGCCCGAAGCAAGCAGAGGACCGGTGATCCAGAAGTCGAAGGTCCAGTCATTGGCGGTGCGGTTCGCGGCCGTGCAGATCGGCGCGATCAGCAAGGAGGTTTCGTCTTTCGCGAAGAGCAATGCGAGGCCAAGCAGAAGACCCGCAATAACCAGCAGACCCGCAATCACGAAATCGATCAGCGTTCGCATCCGGTCAACACCACAGAGGAGAGGCCCTGCAACAGAAGCGCGAATGCGAAGAGCGCGCCGTTGAGGCCGCTGAGAAGGCCGAGGAAGCTGGAGGTGGGCGGAAAAAGCGTTGCCTCAAGCGACCCCTCGCTCGGGTCCCGGCGGACGGTCAGCCACGATAGATACGCCATTACCAATGAGAGGGCGGCGGCCAAGAACGAAGTTGCGGCCGTGATCTTGAAGGTTCCGCACTCAGCGTAGGGCAGGATCTGCGCGGCCTGCGTGTTCGCGGCCCACAACAGCGGCGGTACGACGAGGCCCGCGCTCGGCGACAGACGAGACCGGATGAAGGTGTCGGTGTTCATAGACGCGGGATCCAGTAGATGCAGAAGTAAATGGGAAGCCACGTCAGCACTACAAAGTTCCAGTAGAGCGCATTGTCCTGCACGTCCCCGAACCGCCGTTTGTTTGGCCCATGCTTCGTGAACATGATAACAGCGAGGACGATGGTATCGCCGAGATCGGTCACGAGGTGGGTCAGATGGAGACCAAGCAGGGTCCAGACTATCGAACCATACGCGTTGCTGTCCCAGCGCACGTGCATGGCCGAGAATTCGTAGAAGCGTAGGATCAAGGGAGCAACACCAAACGCCACCATCACCAGCATGCCGATCTGCACCTTGCGCAATTCCTGTCGCTCGGCCCACCGCGAGACAAGAATGTTCGGCGTCACGCTGACCAGCAGCATCACCGTCACGATCGTACCCGGCCCAAGATCGGGCGGCGGGCGCACCGATCGGCCACTCCGGCGCGATAGATTCGAGATAGAGATACACGCCAATCACGAGCGCAAAGCCGCTGCCCTCGATCAGCATAAATCCAAGAGTGCCCCACCAGGTGAGACTCGCGCTGCCCATGCCGTGCATCGGCAGATCGCGCAGATCGAGAACCGCGCGCTCCTTCATGCCTCGTCCTCGGGGGAGCCCTTTGGCCAGAACCAGCCAATCAGGGTGATCGCGATGGGAACCGAGCCCCATACCACCGCCCAGGGCGAAAAGATGGAGGCGACGAGCATGATGCTTGTGGCGATCGCGGCCAAGAAGGGCCAGATCGAATTGCGCGGCGAGGATTCCCGCACTTCTGGGCGCGCGTCGCCAACGGTCGTGATGACGACTTCGCGACGGTCCAGCCGCAGGCCGGTGGCGACCGGCAGAGAATCCGGCTCGCTCCATAGCGGGTTCACGCTCGTCACTACGGGGATCCGGGCGAAATTGTAGGCAGGCGGCGGCGAGGAAGTCGCCCATTCGAGCGTTGCCGCATCCCAGGGGTTATCCCCGGCCGGCTGACCGACTCTGGCGCTGCGGATCGCGTTCCAGAAGAACATGACAAATCCGATTGCAACGACGCAGGAACTCAGGCTTACGAACAGGTTCGCCGGGCCCCACCCCATTTCGGATTGATAGGTGTAGACGCGGCGAGGCATACCCTCGAGACCGAGGAGATGCATCGGGAAGAAGGTCAGATTGAATCCAACGAAAAGCAGGCCAACCGTCCACCGTCCGAGCCTCTCGCTCATCATCCGGCCGGTCATTTTGGGAAACCAATACGTGACGGCGCCAAGCAGCGGGAACACGGCGCCGCCGATCAACACGTAATGGAAGTGGGCCACGACGAAATAGGTGTCGTGCACTTGGGTGTCGAAGGGCACGGACGCGACCATGACGCCCGTCAGGCCGCCGATTACAAAGGTGATCAGAAAAGCATAGACGAAGAGCAGCGGCGTCTTCAGGATCGGCCTGCCCATCAGAAGTGTGGCGAGCCAGCAAAAAATCTGGATGCCGCTTGGGATTGCGATGGCCATGCTGGAGGCGGTGAAGAAACTTTCGCCAAGCCGAGGCAGGCCGGTGACGAACATGTGATGCACCCAAAGGCCAAAGGCCAGAATGCTGGTCGACACCACAGCGAGAACCAAAACGAGATAGCCGAACATCGGCCGCCGGGAGAAGGTCGGGATGATGGTTGAGACCATGCCCACCGCCGGCAGAAAGATGATGTAGACCTCCGGGTGGCCGAAGAACCAGAAGAGGTGCTGCCAGAGCAGCACGTCGCCGCCCTCGGCTGGGTTGAAGAAATGTGTGCCGACAAGCCGGTCGAGAATAAGCGACGTACTGGCCACCATGATCGCGGGGAGCGCTCCGATGACCATGAACGCCGTGACCAGCATGCTCCAGACGAACAGCGGAATGCGGTTGAGCGACATGCCCGGCGCACGCTGTTTGAACACAGTCACCACGATCTCGACCGCCACCGCGAGCGCGGACACTTCCGTGAAAGTGATCATCTGCGCCCACATGTCGGCGCGCTTGCCGGCTCCGTATTGCGGGCCTGAGAGCGGCACATAGGCGAACCAGCCGACATCGGGTCCCATCTGGAGGAAGAGAGCCGCCCACAGCAGGATGCCGCCCCCGAGATAGATCCAGTACGAGAATGCGTTCAGCCGCGGGAAGGCGATGTTTCGCGTACCCACCATCAGCGGGACCAGGTAGACCCCCATGGCCTCCATGACCGGCACGGCGAACAGAAACATCATGTTCGAGCCGTGCACTGTGAAGACCTGATTGTAGAGGTCAGCCGACATCACCCGGGCTTCAGGTGTCGCCAGTTGCAAGCGCATCAGCATGGCGAGCACCCCGCCCATCGCCAGGAACACGAAAGCGGTGATGATGTATCGAAGGCCGATGATCTTGTGGTCGACCGTGGTCAGGGCGCCCCAAACCCCGCGCGGGGTACTCCAGGTCTGCGCCAGAATCAGTTTGCCTTGCTCTGGTGCGAGCTGGATATCGCGTGTGTCGGGCGCGACATCGAGGCTGGTCATCGTAGACTCGCCAGATAAGCCGAGACATCCAACAGTTCGTCCCCGCTCAGCGGGACCATCGGCATGTTGTTTCCTGGCTTGATGGTTTGCGGGTCGGCGATCCAGGCGGCGAGCGAACCGCGCGTGGTCGGCAATTCACCGGCCGCGATGAACTGCCGGCTGGCTACGTGGGTGAGGTCGGGACCGAGGGTGCCGGAGGCCGGCGTCCCCCGGATCGTATGGCACGCCGCGCAGGGCTTTTGCAGAAAGAGCCGCAGCCCCTTGGTGGCGTCGTCGCCGACCGGCTCCACGACCGGCTTGCGTTGGGCGTCTTGCCAAGCCGCGAACGCGTCCGGCAAGTCCGCGACCACCAGGAAGGCCATATGCGCGTGCTGCAGCCCGCAATATTCGGCGCATTGCCCGCGGTACGTGCCGGGCCGATCGGCCTCAATCGTGATCTCGTTGTCGCGGCCTGGAATGAGGTCCTTCTTGCCCGCAAGGCTTGGAACCCAGAAGGAGTGAATGACGTCCGGCGCGTCGAGCAGGATGCGCACGCGCCGGCCAACAGGGATGTGGAGTTCGTTGGCCGTGGTGATGACTTCGTCTGGCCGGCCGTCCAGATATGTGAACTCCCACCACCATTGGTAGCCGCGCAAACGGACCGTCAGTGCACCGGGTTTATCAGCCGTCAGTCCGCGGGTCGTCACGTAGCTGAGCAGAGTGAGGCCGGTGATGACGATCACGGTTGCCCCGACAGCCGCCGAGACGATGACCGTCGATCGCTTTTGCGAAATGGCGTCCGGTTGGAGGGCCGCGACAAAGATCGTGCGGCTGCGCAACAGGGTCAAGATCAACGTGACCATGACCAGCACCCAGACGACGAGGCATACAATAGTGAAGTCACGCATCAGGCTCGCGAGCCGATCGGCGTCATTGCTGTGCGGATCGAGGGCGGATTGCCAGCCCCGTTGCGTCGCAGCCCCCGCAGGCCAGCAGTAGAAAAAGGGAAGCGAGGAGACGGGTCGCTTTCACCTCAGCGACTCGGGGGCGGAACGTCGGCTCCGGCCGGCCCACGGTTCTCGGCCGGGCGGGACTGTATCTCGTCCTCCCGGCTCGGAGCCGCGGTCCGCGGAGCGTACATGCCGATTGTCTGCACATAAGCCGCGAGCTGCCACACCTGTTCGGATGTCAGCTTGTCACGATACGATGGCATGCCGTGCGGGCGGCCATCACGAATGGACGCGAAGATCGAGACCGGGTCCGGCCCGTAGCGCCACCAGCCATCGAGAAAAGCTGGGCCGGCGCCGCCGCCACCGTTGGCATGGCATCCGGTGCAATTGAACCACTCGTAAAGCCTCTTGCCCTGGCTCAGCTGATAGGCATTGGCCTCATAGGTGCGGTTCATGGCGACGTAGACATCAGGCGGCGCGCCGCTGATCCCGTCCGGCATGGTCGCGATTGCGTCGAGGGCTTCGAGAGCGGGCGGATCGAGCCTGAGATCGCGCTTCTCCCGCTCACAGGCAACCAAGAGGGGCAGCGCTAGAAATGACACCACAAAGCCAAGCCTCATGGCAGACCGAACACGTAGAGCGTTCCGCTCGGGTCGACGGGCTCGGGCAGATCGGCCAGCGCATTGGCCATTCCGTGCGCGGCAGTGGCGTCTCGCTTGTCGATGCCATTGCGAGCCACGGCGCCGAACGGCCCGCCGAGCCCTGCCAACACCGCCACGTAATCCCGGTCGTCCGGCCCACGGAATGCGATCGGCTGCCCGATTATCCCGGAGGAGGCCTGAAACCGCCATAGCTCGCGGCCGCTTCTGGCGTCGAGCGCCTTGAACGCTCCATCGAGCGTGCCGTAGAATACGAGATCATTGGCGGCCAGGACGCCGCCCGCGACGGGAAACCGCTCCGCCACACTCCAGGTCGCTTTTCCTGCCGAGATATCCCAGGCCACAAGCGCACCGCCCATCCCATCCGACGGACGCTTCGCACGGACGTTGGCGCCAACGAAGGCAGTTCCGGGGATATAGCTGACGTTGCGCGCTTCGAAGTCCATGCAGAGCCTGCTGACCGGAATGAAAACCAAGTTGGCATCCCTTGAGAGCGTGGCGCCCCCGACCGTCGCGCCCGGCCAGGCCGGGCAGATATCACGTGTGGTGGTGGCGAAGCGGGCCTTGCGGCTGTCGATCGGGATCGTCGCGCCTGTCGCCGAATTCGACTCCGCTCGTTTCGTTCACATTCGTGAACGCGTCGGCCGAAAGCACCGCGCCCGTTGTCCGGTCGATTACATACACATAGCCATTTCTATCGGGGTGGATGAGCAGCTTTCGCGTCGTCCCATGCCACTCACGCTCCACAGGAAGCAGCGCGCCCGTACTCCCAAGCGCGAAATCGTCATGGTGCGCGAGTTGATCGACCCAACGCACAGCTCCGGTCTTCACATCCCGCGCGAACAGTGACGAAGTCCACCGATTGTCACCGAGGCGCTCGACCGGATTCCAAGGCGCCGCGTGACCGGCGCCGTGGTAAATGGTCGCGCCATCGGAATCCGCCACGATCGGTCCTGACACCTCCCCGCCGCCATGCTGCCAACCTTCGTTCGACCAGCTATGAACGCCGGCATCTGGTCCGGCCCCAGTCGCTGTTCCCGCGTCGATGCCAACCTCCAGGTCGCGGCCTGTGCTGAACCGACGCCAAACCTCACGTCCGGTTCCGGCATCGAGCGCCGCGATCCAGCCGCGTGCGCCGTAATCGTCGCCGCTGTTGCCGACTAGCACGTAGGGACCCACAACCCCGGGAGCGCCTGTCAAGGTCTCCCCGCTTGCCAGATCGGCGGGTGCGACATCCCAATGCGTACTTCCGGTTTCCGCATCGAGGGCGGTTACATGACCGTCGAGGGTTGTGATGAGAACGTCCTTCCCCGCAATTGTCGGCCCGGCGTTCAGTGTATCGCAGCACGCCAATCCCTCCGCTCGGCCGTCCGCCTTCGGGCGGAATGTCCACTTCAGTGGAAAGCCCGATCGCCGTAAGTCGAAAGCGTAGAGCGTGTGCGGAAAGGGGGTCAGCACGACGAGCGTATCGCTGCTCACTGCAGGGGACCCGGCATGTCCGCGCGGACTGCCTGTTTGGAAGACGAGCACCGGTCGGAGTGTCGATACATTCGTCGCTGAAATCGGTTGCGAGCGGGCGACGGCGGGCGCGACCGAGATCAAGCATGCAACGAAAGTCGACACCATCAGACGGATGGAGGCGCGCCCGGATATACCGGAACGTTGGCATCTCCTCCGAAAGCCCCAGGATACGACCCTATACCCAAAGTCACCCATGTCACATGATTTTCGATAAACGCCTAGACTCAACTTAGCGGTGACGATTACCTGAACAGCAGCGACCTTTTTATAGCTTCAACCCTCGCGCATACCTCGTTCCGCATCTCGTTCGCGCTTCAAGCCCACAGGTCGCCTTACGCGGGATGGAAGACGACTTTCACACAGCCGTCCTTCTTCGTTTTGAAGGTCTGATAGAGATCGGGACCGTCGGCGAGATCGGTGCTGCGGTTGGTGATCATGAAGGTGGTGTCGACCTTCTTCTCTTGGATGAGCTTGGTCAGAGGCTCGAGATAGCGCTTCACGTGCGTCTGGCCGCTGCACAGCTTGAGGCCTTTCTGGACGATCGAGCCCATGTCGACGGTGACCGGCCCTCCGTAAACGCCAGGCACCGAGACAACACCGCACGGCCGCACCGCCCTGATGGCCTGCTCGAGCACATAGGTGCGTTCGGCTGGCAGCACTTTTTCTTTCAGGGCGCTGACGAGGCCAGCCTGCCCGTGACCGGGGCTTGCTTCCATGCCGACGCAGTCGATGACAACATCGGCGCCTTCGCCTTTGCTGATCTCCTTGATCCGCTCATAGACGTCCTCATCGGCGAAGTTGACGATGTCCGTTGCGCCCGCCTTTCGCGCCATGGCGATCCGTTCTGGTACGGTTTCGATAGCGATGATGCGCTCGGCGCCGAGCACCTTGGCGGACTGGATTGCGAATAGGCCTACCGGGCCAGTGCCCCAGATGGCCACGATCTCTCCGCCCTTAATGCCAGCCTGCTCAGCGGCCTGATAGCCAGTAGGGAAAATGTCGGTGAGGAAGAGCAGTTCCTCATCCTCCATTCCGTCCGGCGCCTTCATGGGCGCGACATCGGCCATGGGAACGCGCACATACTCGGCCTGGCCGCCTGAATAGCCGCCGGTCAGATGGGAGTAGCCGAACAGGCCCGCCGTCGTGTAGCCAAACTGCGCCGCCGCCATCGCCGCGTTGCGGTTGGAGCGCTGGCAAACGGAATAATTGCCGAGCTTGCACTGGCGGCACTCGCCGCAATTGATATTGAAGGGAACGACGATCCGGTCGCCCTTCCTAAACTTGGTGTGAGCCGAGCCCGTCTCGACCACCTCGCCCATGAATTCGTGCCCGAGGATGTCGCCGCTCTTCATCGTCGGCATCAGGCCATCCATCAGATGAAGGTCCGAGCCGCAGATCGCGCAGCTCGTCACCTTGATGATGACGTCTCGCGCCTCCTCGATTTTCGGATCGGGGACGTTATCGCAGCGAATATCGTTGGTGCCGTGCCAGCAGAGCGCCTTCAT
>CAVTWC010000052.1:0-97395 GCA_963738105.1 uncultured Alphaproteobacteria bacterium
ATGCGCCCTAGCGCCGAAAGGATAAGCCGCGGCGTCAAGGGAATCTCGGTGATAATGGCGCCGAACGGCTGCAGCGCATCATTAACCGCATTGGACACGGCCGCCGCCGCGCCCGCCGTTCCGGCCTCGCCTGCCCCCTTGGCGCCCAGCTCGGTCTCCGCGGTCGGCGACACCACATGGCCGATATCGATATCGGGCATCTCGCCCGACATCGGGACCAGATAATCGGCCATATTGGCGTTGGTCAGTTGGCCGCGCTCGTCGTAGATGCATTTCTCGAACAGAGCGGCGCCGAGGCCCTGCACCACCCCGCCCCTGATCTGCTCGTCAACCAGCTGCGGATTGATGATGGTCCCGCAATCCTCCACCACCCAATGCTTGAGCAGTTTGACGAACCCGGTGTCGGTATCGACTTCGAGCCACGATCCCTGGACGCCATTGGTGAACGCGAACGGATAGTCCCGAGGCACGAAATGGCGCGTCGCCATCAATTCGGGCTGAATGCCGGGCGGCAGGGTATCCGGCCGGAAATAGACGATACGCGCCAGCTCACTCAGTTCGATCCGAAGCGCCCCGTCGCCGGCATTGACGACCGCATGGTTGACGATGTCGAGTTCGGACGGCGACGACTGCAGGATGGCCGCGGCGACGTCGAGGATGTTGCTGCGCAGCGTCTTGGCGGCCTGAAGTGCCGCCTCGCCGCCGATGCCGGCGCCGCGCGACGCCCAGGTGCCGCCGCCATAGGGCGTGTTGTCGGTGTCCCCCAGAATCACCCGCACCCGCTCCATCGGAACGCCGAGCACGCTGCCGACGATCTGCGCGGTGAGCGATTCGGAGCCCTGCCCCTGTTCGGTGATGCTGGTCTGGCAAATCACCGAACCGGTGGCGTCCATCCGCACCGCGACGCCGTCCTGCGACGAAATCTTCGCGCCGCCGACGCCATAAAATGCCGCGCTCGGATTGGTAATCTCGATGAAGCTTGCGATCCCGATACCGCGATGGATGTTCTTCTTGCGCAAGCTCGCCTGCTCGGCGCGCAACGCATCGTAGTCCATCATCGCCATCAGCTTGTTCATCGCGGCGTGATGCGACAACAGCTCGAACTTGAGGCCGGACGGCGACGCACAAGGATAGCCATCGTCGGGCACGAGATTGCGGCGGCGGATCTCGACCGGATCCATGCCGATCTTCATCGCCGCCAGATCGACCAGCCCTTCCGTCACCGAGCACGCCACCGGATGGCCAACGCCGCGGTACTGGCACATCACGTTTTTGTTCTGGAACACGACACGAGCTCGCGCGCGATAATTCTTGGTCGTGTAGGGACCACCAACGAGATTGACGACCTGATTGGCTTCGATCGCGCTGGTGCGCGGATACATCGAATAGGGACCGATGCCCGTGAGGTCGTCGATCTCGAACGCGAGAATGGTGCCGTCGCTCTTGACCCCGATCCGTCCCTTGCAGCGGTGGTCGCGGGCATGAATATCGGTGTTGAAACTCTCGACCCTGTCAGCGACATATTTGACCGGCCGGCGCAGTAATTTCGACAGCGCATAGGTCGCCATCTCGTCGGCATAGACGTGAACCTTGATGCCGAAGGAGCCGCCGACATCCTTGCAGACCACCCGAACCTGATCGTCCCGGATACCGAGATGAAGTGCCGCGATATTCTGCACCATATGCGGCGCTTGGGTGCCCTGATAGATCGTCAACCGCGCTTCGGCGGCGTTCCAGTCGGCGACAACGGCGCGTGGCTCTAGAGTCACGCCGGTGTGGCGGCCAAAGATAAAATCCGCTTCCAGCACTTCGTCGGAATCGGCAAAGGCCTGATCGACCGTGCCGGCATCGAGGTTGCGTTCAAAGGCGAGATTGTCGCCGAGCGAGGCGTAAATCACCGGCGTTTCCGGATCGAGCGCGGTCGTCATGTCCGTCACCGCGTCGAGCTCTTGATAGTCGACCGAGACCAGTTCCGCGGCATCCTCGGCAACGGCCCGGCTGGTCGCGACGATCGCCGCGACGGCCTCGCCCTGCCAACAGGTGTGATCGACGGCGATCGCGTATTGCGGCGCGGACTTCAGGCCCTTCATATGCGAGAGCACACCGACCCATGGCGTGATCACCTCGGATAATTCCTTACCCGTCACAACCGCAATGACACCGGGGACACGCTTGGCCGTGTCAGCGTCAATCGCCGTGATTTTGGCATGAGCATAGGGCGACCGCAGGAACACCACATGGGCCATCCGCGGCAGCACCATGTCGCTGACATAAAGCCCGCGGCCCTGCAGCAGCCGATCGAGGTTGGGCCGTGGCACCGTCTTGCCGATATAGGAATTCGGCCGATCCAGCACCGAGAGACCGTCGGTTTTTTTCAATCCCGTCATGACGCTGGTCCGCCTTGAGGGGGTGCATTGCGCAGGCGCACGGTCGCCTCGACCGCATCGACAATGGCCTGGTAACCGGTGCAGCGGCAATAATTGCCGGAGAGATGCTCGCGGATCTGCTCGCGGTCCGGCGCTGGTTCGTGCTTCAGCAGATCCTGCGCGGCCATCAGCATTCCCGGCGTACAGAACCCGCATTGCAGGGCATTGCGATTGCGAAAGGCGGATTGCAGATCTGCGATCTCGCCGCTGTCGGACAAACCTTCGATGGTTTCGACCGCCGCACCATGCGCCTGTACCGCCAGCAGCAGGCACGAGCGAACGATATCGCCGTTGACGCGTACTGTGCACGCACCACAAACGCCGTGTTCGCAGCCGACATGCGTTCCCGTCAACTGCAGATGTTCGCGCAGAAAATCCGCCAGATTGAGACGCGGCAGCACATGCGTATCGACCTGTTCACCATTGACGGTAAGCGAAATGGGCATCGGGGCCGTCATGCCGATATTCCCGCAAGGTCGGGACGGCCGAGCAACACCGACACGCAGCGCGCCAGCAATACTTTTGCCAGATGCCGGCGCATCGCCGGCGACGCCTGCTGGTCTTCCTGCGGATCGAGTTCTTCGCCCAGCGCGGTCGATGCGTCGGCCAGTATCTGCGGCGTGACGGCGACATCGATCAATCGGGTCGCCGCCGCGGCCAGCACGGGACGGTCGCCGACCGCAAAGAAAGCGATGCGCAAATCCTTGAAGACACCGCCTGCCACCTTCGCCTGCACTGCTATGCCGACAATGGCGTAGTCGCCATGGCGGCGGGCGAATTCGTGGAAAAAGTGCGCGGAGTCCTGTTGCGACACCGGCATTTCGACCGCGACCAGCAATTCCTGCGCCGACAGCGCCGTCTCATAAATGCCGGTGAAGAAATTCTTCGGCCGCGATCCGCCGTTCACCGGCCGGACCGCGCACGATGATGGTCGCATTCAGCGCCAGCATGCAGGCCGGCAATTCCGAGGCCGGATCTGCGTGCGCGAGGCTGCCGCCGAGGGTACCCTTGTTGCGGATCGCGGGATGCGCGACATGGGCGATGGCTTCCGTCAACAGCGGCGCATGCGCGGCGATTTCGGCTGATTTCAGCAGGTCGACATGCCGGGTCAGCGCGCCGATGCGCAACACATCGCCCTTGCGCTCGATTCCCTTGAGTTCCGAGAGATCACCGATATCGACCAGAATTTCCGGCGACAGCAGACGGAGGTTCATCGCGGGCATCAGGCTCTGACCGCCCGACAGCACTTTCGCGCCATCCCCGTGCGCGACGAGCAGTTCCAGCGCGTTGCCAACGCTGGTTGCACGTGCGTAAGCGAAAGCCGAGGCTTTCATCAGATGTCACCTCCCCGGCCGGTTCTTGCGAATTTTGCGGGATTAGAAGGCGGCAACTCCCAAAGGTCAAGGTTGTTTATCGAGCGATTATTTCGCAAGACACCAGACTTTTGGACGTGGCATAATGGCGAACCAGCGCGGCACAGCTTGCGGCAAAAAGTCGACCCCCGGGAGGCGAAGGCAAATGAATCTGGGTTTTTTCACGATGCCGATCCATCCGCTCGACAAGGATTGGCGGCTGTCCCTGAAGCAAGACCGCGAAGCCTTCGTGCTGGCCGACGAACTGGGCTTTACCGAAGCCTATGTCGGAGAACACGCCACCGACAAGGCCGAGAACATCACCTCCTGCGTCGCCTTCCTGGCCTGGGTGGCCGCCGCCACCAGGAAGATCCGGTTGGGCACCGGCACCATCAATATGCCGAACACCCATCCCGCCGCGATCGCCGCCTCCATGGCGATGCTCGACCACATGCTCGACGGCCGCTTGATCTTCGGGATCAGCCCGGGCGGCTTGCTGTCGGACGCGGAGTTGTTCGGCAATCTTGATGCCAATCGCAATGAAATGTTTGTCGAAGCCATCAACCAGGTCCTCGAAATCTGGGCCAGTGAGCCGCCCTACAATATCAAGGGCAAATACTGGAACGTCACGACACAAAAGACCCTGATCGAGGATATCGGCCAGGGTTTTATCGCGAAGCCGTTGCAGCGGCCCCATCCGCCCATCGTCGTGACCGCGGTCGCGCCGTTCTCCAAGGGCGTCGAGGAAGCCGCCGCGCGCGGCTGGGATCCGATCTCCGCCAATTTCCTGATGCCGGCCTGGGTGAAGAGCCATTGGCCGAAATATGTCGAGGGCTGCAAGCGCGGCGGCCGCGCAGCGGATGCTGCGAACTGGCGCGTGGCCAAGAGCGTGTTCGTCGCCAAGGATGCAGCCACCGCGAAAGCCTACGCCACCGATCCAAACGGGCCTTACGTCTATTATTATCGTTCGCTGTTCACCAAGCTGAAGCGCAACGGCCGCATCGAATTGTTCAAGACGCACCGCGATCAGCCCGACGATGAGGTCACGCTGGAGATGATCTGCGACCGGCTGATCATCCATGGAACGCCGGATAGCGTGGCCGATCAGGTGCTCGCGTTCCAGGACGAGGTCGGCCCATTCGGCACGCTACTCTATGCCGGCAAGGACTGGACCGATCCGGAACTCGGACGGCAGTCCATGATTCTGATGGCCGAGAAAGTGATGCCGCGCGTTAACGCCGGCATTTCGAGAAAATCCACCGCCGCGGGATAGCCCGCAACACTCTGGAGAAGTTCCCCGTGGCCTTTACCGATCGGATTCCCTACCAGGCGCAAATCGACCGTCCGAAACTGACGCTGCCGGATGGCAAGAAGCTCGCGGTATGGGTCATTCTCAACGTCGAGGAATGGCGGATCGAGAACGCGATGCCGCGCACCGTGCTCAGCCCGCCGATGGGTCAGCCGCTGTTGCCTGATGTGCCGAACTGGTCGTGGCACGAATACGGCATGCGCGCCGGCTTCTGGCGTCAGTTCAAGGCGCTGACCGATCGCAACATGCCGGTGACCCTGGCGTTGAACGGCAATGTCTGCAACTCCTACCCGCGCGTCGCCTCGGCCGCGCGCGAGGCCGGCTTCGAGTTCATGGGCCACGGCTTCGTGCAAGGACCGATGCACAAGCTGGACAACCAGGCCGATGCGATCAAACGCGCGGTCGACACCATCGCGAAATTTGCCGGCAAGGCGCCGCGTTCCTGGGAGAGCCCGGGACTGACCGAGACCGAGGAAACCATCGACCTGCTGCGCCTCAACGGCATCGAATATCTCGCCGACTGGGTGATCGACGATCTTCCGCAGGATATCGCAACGCCGCACGGCGTGATGACGACAATTCCCTATTCGGTCGAGACCAACGACATCGTCATCCACGCGCTGCAACATCTTCCTTCAGAACAGTTTTTGAAGCGCTGCACCGATCAATTCGACCGGCTCTACCTCGAAGGCGCCACCAACGCGCGGATCATGGCGATCTCAATTCACCCTTACATCACCGGGGTTCCGCATCGCATCAAATATCTCGAAGCGTTGCTCGACTATGTGCTGGGCCATGACGGCGTGGCCCTGATGACCGCCAGCGAGATCGGCGACTGGTACCGCGGCGAGATGTCGAAGGTTTAGTTCCGGCGTGCTTCGTAGGGTGGGTTAGCGCAGCGTAACCCACCGTCGCGGTGTGCGCGAAAGATGGTGGGTTACGGCTTCGCCTAACCCACCCTACGGCGCTGTCGTTTTTTATATTCAATTGTCAAACAGCTTACGGACGCTGCTCCGCATTCTCGCGGCGCGATTTCGTCCGAGTTGTGCATCATCTTTGGCCCACCTCGAAAGCAGAGGGCGCAAGCCGACCTGGCCGGACTGAGGCGACTTTTTCCGGGATGGTTGACATCAATCGCCCTCACTGCGCGTCAACGGCGATCTGAAGTTACGGGCGGGGGCTGCAACGGTTAGCAGCGCGGCCATGCTAAATCCCGCGGCTACCCAGCCAAGCCGCCCTACTCCACCATCGGCAATGACCAGCGCGCCAACTGCCGCGCCCGTTGCGCTGCCGAGATAGATCGCCGACGAATTCAGGGAGAGGCTAACCGCCGCCAGAGTTGGAGCCAGCGCGACCAGCCGCGCCTGCTGTGCCGTAATCAAGCCCCAACTGGCGAAGCCCCAAAGCAGGATAGCCGGTAGCACGGCCAGCAGGGCGTAAGACGGGCCGAACGCGGCGCCCAGCGAGAGGACGAGGTACGCCAAAAGGGTGAGCCCGCAACCAGCGATCACGGTGTGGCGCGCGCCCCAGTGGTCCGCGGCAGCGCCTCCAAGCCGGGTACCGACGGCACTAGCAACCCCGAATCCGAGCAGGACGAGAGCCAGACCTTTCGGCCCGACCCCGGCGACCTCGGCCAGGAACACGCTCAGATACGTGTACAGCGTAAAGGTGCCAGCAACCGTCAGCACGCTAGTGGCAAGGACTGCCAGCATGTCGGGGCGCTTGGCCAGCGCCAGACGCTCACCTAGATCCGGGGTGGTGCCGGGCACTTGCCTCGGCATTCCGAAGATGATCCCGAGGAGCGAGAGCGCCGCCAGCCCGCCCACGGCGAGAAAGGTAGCACGCCAGCCGAACCTCTGGCCGACCAGTACCCCGAGCGGCACGCCGGCAACGATTGCTAACGACAATCCGTTGGTCACCATGGACAAAGCGCGGCCACGCCGTTCCAGCCCGCCCGATGCGGCTGCATATCCGCTGGCCGCAGGCATGAAACTCGCCGCGGACAACGCCAGCAGCAGCCGGGCCGCCAACAGTCCTGCGTAGCTTGGCGCGAGTGCTGCGAGCAGATTGGCAATGCTGAATCCGGCAATCGCGAGGGCCAACAAGCGGCGGCGCTCCATTCCAGCCGTCAGCACGGCCATGACGGGAGCCCCGACGGCGTAAGCGAGGGAAAAAGCGGTGACGAGCTGGCCGGCTGCGGACAGGCCGACGTTCAGGTCTTGCGCGAGGGCGGGCAATAGCCCGGCGATCATGAAACCCTCGGTACCAATCGAAAAGGCGCCGAGGGTCAACCAGAGGAGCGAGCCAAGCGAGCCAGACATCGATGCCCACATCAGAAGTGCGGTAGTGATGAGTTACGTGTTTCCGCAATCGCCGTCCTGCGCAGACGAATGCCGAGAACAGCTCAGCTCTGCCACGGAGTGTTGCGGATGCGAGCGCACGCGTTCGGTTTGCGAAACGTGGGATCGCGATCTTCGATATAATCGAAATTGACCGTCCCAAACGTCGTCTGAGGCTTCTTCAAGGCCGAGCAGGTCTGCATCTCGAGGAATTCGTTCTTGAAATCACCGCGTGGAAATGCAGCGATCACCTGGTCGCGTTGCTCTGGCGTGTACTCGTCAAATCCAATTCCCACGACGTCCACCAAAACGCCTGCGTTCGTGAGAGCGATTTCCGGTCGCATGTATTGCGGGATTCCGGGGGTGGTATGTAACGCAATCGCTTCCCATACCAGATCGGCTTTTGGCTGAGGAATGCCGCGTGCTGTAAGAAATTCGCGAGCAGCGTCGGCACCATCGACTTCAAATCGCTTTGTCTCCGTGTGGTAATGATCGACAAGGCCGAGATCGTGAAACAGCGACGCGATATAGAGAAGTTCAGAATCGAATTTTAACTTCCGGCGAATTCCATTCATCGCACCGAATACGTAGACGCGAACTGAATGGTTGAACAACATCTCGTTTTCGTACTGGCGCACCAGCTCAGTGGCTTCCCGTGCCAGCTTGCTGTCGGGAATCGTAACGCCGGAAATCACGCTAGTCGTCATTTTCAAGCTCCTGTCTCTGTATCTTCGATGCTTTCGGCCGCGCCGAAGATGGATCGTATCTTCGCGGCGGATGTTCCCCTTGTTTGCCCCATAGGTGCCCCTGCCCTGGTCTCCAAAAAAGCACCAAGAACGCACAAAAATCGTGTACTAAGGAGCATGACGAAGCCGATCAGGGAGAAACTGTCCGCCTGCTTCGCAGATCGCGCGGGTTAACTCAGACAGATGGGCTCGAGGGGGGTTGAGCGGGCCTTCCTCCAGGGCCATTCGCACATTCCGCGCTACATCGCCGGTCAAGGCTGCTCGGTAGATACAAGCATCGGCGCGCGCCGCCGAGCTGAGGAAACGAACCAGGTTGGCGTTGGTTGGCCGTGGCACCTCCTCCAGCCTGATCGACGCTCGATCCAAAGTCGCTCTTCCCTCAATAACCGTATCTGCCGCACACCAATCGGTATCTACCTTCGGCCGCAAGTTCGCAAAGCCGTGCCAGCTACCTCCATCGAGTAGCGCACCAAGCACCGGCACCAGAGCATCGTCAAACCATGGCATCATACGTTTACGCAGCGACGGCGGGCGAAGCACACCCGAGCTGAACTCGCGAAGAGCTGCGGCCGATATCCGACCAAGCTCTTGTGCCCGGCCCGCGCCATCAGCAATTCCCAAGGCGCGTGCCGCTGCGCGATTGAATAGCTTGTAGTAGTAGTGAAGTGGAGCTGCGCCGAAATGGCGAAGGACGTCTTCGTCGACCAACCGGGCCGCCGCCGCTTGCTCGAACAATCGCAAATCCGCGCCAGGCGACCAAAACCAGCCAAGATGGTTGAGGCCAGTGAAGTTCAGTGCTTGCATAGATCGATCCGGCTGGGAACGTCTTCCGCAGCGCGCGTTCGGTCGTGATGGGTAATTCGCAGAGTCCGACAGCATTTAGTCCTTGCTCCAAAAGCACGCGGGTCGTCATGCCAAGTGGAGCTACCAGATTGACGGCAATAACGTCCGGTGAGGCTGCGGCGAGCTTCCGCGCGATCGTTGACATGGTTGGCAACGTTCGTAATGCGTTAGCGTAACCGCCAGCGCCGAGCCCTTCATCTCCAGCCAGTCCGAAACGCCGCGGGAAATTCTCGTCCAACTGACGTGCCGCCGATCCACCGACTCGCAACAGCAGTACGCAAATGTCCGCTCCATCGAGCGCGGCATCGAGCGTTTGCGTCAGGATGCGCCAATTTGCTCGGTTGATTGAGATCCGACGGCAATAGTCAGCGATGATCCCCAATCGATCAGGGTCTCGCGCAACCAGGCGAATCTCCAATGCCTGCTCCTTGATTGCGACCAGGAGCTGCTCAACGAGCGCCGCGACCCAAACCCCGCCGCCGATAATCGTCACGACGGGCCAGTCAGCCATTGTGCCGCTCCCATTCCGAGCGCGCAAGTAAAGCTGCTCCGGCCGCGCCACCGCCAGCCCCCGCGCGCGCCAGATCGAATACCGTGTCGGTGGCAATTTCCGAGAATGCGCGCGCTCGCGCTACGCGCGTCGCAGTCGGGATAAAATGGCTTGCAAGCCCGCCGCTCAGGACGACCAATCCGACATCCAGAAGATTCAACGCACTCGCCAACGCCTCTCCAACCAGGCCAGCGGCGCACGACACCGCTTTGAGTACCGTCGGATCGTCAGCCGCAGCCCGTCGTTCCAGCACCTCGGCACCGATGCCGAGTGCCCGCTGAATACTTTCCCCTCCCGCCATAACTCCAAGGCAACCTCGTCGGCCGCATTCGCAGACCGGCCCGTCTGCCCGCACCACCATGTGACCTATCTCGCCGGCGAGGCCAGAGGCTCCGCGATGGAGGCGGCCGTCCAGCACAAGGGCTCCGCCAATCCCGGTCCCGATGCTAACGAGCAGAAACGAAGGGCGTGGAGCGCGAAGCGCAAGCTCCGCCAAGGCGTAGCAATTGACGTCGTTATCAATCGCGACGGGGATGCCCAATCGCTGCTCAAGAAGAGCGGTCAGCGGCACATTTTGCCAGCCATCCAAAATCACCGACGAACGCACCTGACCGGAATTTCCATCGACAAGTCCCGGAAAGCCGAGACCCACAGCCTTTATCGCGTGGCCGGCTGCCGCCGCCTCGTCGACCAGGGCAAGCAGCGTCTCAATGAGCAAGGCAGGACCGCAGGAACGGCTATTTGCGATGCGACGCGACCACAGTGGGGTGCCGTTGCCGACGTAGGCCAGGATCTTGGAGCCGCCAACGTCAACGCCGAGCACCTCAGCCATCTGCACTTCGTCCAAGTTCGAGGTAGTAGCGCAAGACGTCATCCAGACTCTGCTGAAGTGTGAATGCCGACCTCCAGCCGCACGCGCTCAATGCGCTGACATCCACGATCTGACGAGAGAAGTCGGTACGGCGCCCTTCGATTTGCTCGATGGTTGGACGCTTGTCTCCTGTCGCCTTCAAGAGATGGCCCAGGATACGCTGCACTTCGACCTCCTGGCCGGATGCCACATTATAGATCGAATTAGCTTTTCCACTTTTGGCAAGCGTGACAAGTGCAGTCGCAACGTCGCGGATGTCGATGAAATCGCGGGAAGTCACAAGAGGTCCCACGCGAATCGCGTGCGCCGTTCCGCGCAGTACATCCGCAATCTGGCTCGCAACCCGGCCAACGAGGTGGCGCTCTTCCTGACCGGGGCCCGCGACATTGAAAATGCGCGCTATGATCGCGGTCATGCCGGCCGCAGAACCGAATACTCTGACAATGTCCTCACTGGCGCGCTTGGTGACAGAATAGAGGTCGATTGGACGCGTAGCTCCGTTTTCACGCAGCGGTGCGCCGCCCGCCCCGAGATCACCGTACACTGACCCCGATGATGCAAAGACCAGACGCGTAGCGCTACCGACTTCTGCCAGCGCCTTGCAAACGTTATGAGTCACGCGGATATTATTGGATAGTAAGGCGTCGAATGGTTCATCACGTAGTGAACCGGCGAGATGAAACACGATGCCGGGTCGTATCCGAGCGATCAGAGCGTGCACCGCAGCTTCGTCGGTAAGGTCGAGCTGGACATATCTGTAGTTCCCGCAAGGGCGTATTCCGACAGGTACCGGCGCCGGCACGGTTGTCCCGTTGACGCTTAGCCGGTGCGTAAAATGAGCTAGGTTGGCCGACGACCGCCCGAGCCCGATCACCTCATTGCGACCGTCTTTGAGCAGGGCGGCTGCAAGATACCGGCCTACAAAGCCTTGAGCGCCGGTGATCAACACCGGGCGAGTCATGAAGCTACCTCGGCAGCGTCCAGGCATTGGCGGAGGCCGGTTGCCAAATCGATCGTTGGCCGCCAGCCCAACTCGCTTTTCGCTACCGATGCATCTCCGACGAGATGATTGATGTCGTGACCAAGCGGACGATCCGCATCAGAAGTTTCGATAATGCCAGCAGGCGATCCACTGAGTGTGGCAAGCGCTCTTCCGAGTTCGCCGACACTGGTTCCCTGCCCGCTCGCGATATTCGCGGTGAGCAGACTGGACGCATCATAGGACAATG
Organism: uncultured Alphaproteobacteria bacterium; assembly: GCA_963738105.1. GTDB lineage: Bacteria > Pseudomonadota > Alphaproteobacteria > Rhizobiales > Xanthobacteraceae > Bradyrhizobium. Next base: position 11,666 of record CAVTWC010000052.1, read on the forward strand.
CGCACAGGATGCCCGCTACCACGTCGTCAACGTGCACGTAGTCGCGGACCGGGCGAGTGCTGAAAACGCGCAATGGCTCGCGCCGCCGGATCTGGCCAAGCATGCGGCCAAGAACGCTCGTCCTTCGCCCGCCAGGGCCATAAACGGAAAACGGACGCAACACGATTGCACTGTCGAGTTCGCCGCGACGCAAGGCTGTCGCAACCAGCAACTCCGCCGCGGCCTTCGCCGCGCCATACGGCGATAGCGGCAAAAGCGCCGCCGTCTCCTTAATCGGCACACCATCGGTGCGGCCGTAGACTTCCGCCGAGGAAATATAGATTAGCCGACCGACCTGCGAGCGTTGCGCCGCGTCCAGAACTGCGGCTGTGCCTGCAACATGGGCTCTGGTCGTTTCCGCAGGATCCCGGAACGAACCGGCTACGTCGCTCGGACCGGCAAGATGGATGATCGCATCAGTCCCCACGACAAGAGCAGCAAGTGAATTGACGTCACAGATATCGACCTCCTGCCGACGGTTCGAGGTCACGGCATCGTTCGCGGGCGGCGGGCCAAAGTGAGCAGCAACATCAATACCGCGGCATCTCGCGGCGTTGGTGAGCGCCCGGCCCAGGAAACCATTGGCTCCGGTGATGGCGATCTTCATGACCCCACCTGCGCGACAGGCGATGTCGCCTTTAACCGTGCGGCGATCGGGACCAGCAATATCCGGCGGCAAAGGATGTCCGCCTCCTACGCGGAACTCCGACAGAGTCGCATGCACCCGGACCACACCGCCGGCGGTGAGCGCGTCAAAAGTCCAAATTGGCTTGCTCGGGTACTCCGAGATCGAGATGCCCGTAAACCACTCGCGGGGAGTCAACAGACCATCGGCTGAGCCGAGCGCTAAAATGCCCTCGTCCTTGAGCGTCCCTGGCCACCAGCTCTCAAGGATTGCGCGCTCCTGCTGGACCAGGGCGGCCGCGGCACGCAATCCATTACGATCGTTGGCGTCGACCCACGGGCAAGCGTGCCGGTGGATATGAACCGAGAGCCCGCCCTCGATAAGGATGTTGGAAACCGTCGAAAGGCCTAACGCTGTCTCACGCAGGAGCAGGCTGAGCGCTGCGTCAGAGATAACGGCGATGCCGCTGCTGATCAGTATATCGTACGAAGGTTTCTCGACGTAATTCAGCAGTCGAGACGTGTCGTCCGGCCGCACCCGCAACTCCCCATAGGGCATTCGAAACAGTTCGTTGTGCGCGGCAAGGGTAAGGGCTGCTTTGGATTGGCTGTGATTGCGGACAAGGTCGCCAAGATCGAGTGTCGTTAGATTGTCGGCGAAGACGACCACGACGGGCTTGTCACGACCGGACAGTCGTGTGACTGCGCCGAAGTTGCCTAACGGCCGCTCCTCAACCAGGAGCTCGACAACCAATCCGATCGACGCGGCCCGGCGTGCGAGATCGTCCGTAAACGGCTTTTCTTCCACCGCTGCTCGCGCTGACGTTGCTATCGCAATCTCACGACAGCCCGCTCTCGCCAGCATCCATAAATTGCGCTCGATCAATGTGACGCCAAGCGCTGGAGCGAGAGGCTTACGAACCTGGATACCCGATTGCGCCATGCGGGTGCCGTCGCCGCCTGCCATGATCAGGCCGATCCAGCTCAAGCGGCACCTGTCAGCATCTGGTGCGACGATACCCGCAAGCTCGCAGCGCAACGATGCGCACAGAGACGATATTGGATGTTCGGATCGCTCCCATCCATCGCTCGACCTACGGCTCTGAGCTCGCGACCTTACAAGACACAACGATAGCCGCGGTCACGAAGGACTATTTTCGCCGCCTATCCTCCGCACGTCGCGACACCAACCATTTCCTCGATGGTTTTTCGCGCTTATATTAACGCATCTTCTGGTCAGTGTCCTCTAATCAGTTGACAGGTAAGTTGTGCAATTGGTCGCACTCACGCATGATCTCCTCGGAGATCCATTTTGGGAACCGTTTGTCGCGGGTCTTGTCGAAAGTGGGCGCGATGCGAGATGCGTTGTTCGACATCTCCGGCCCGAAACCTACTCAATCGACGCGTTGCTCGAACTGACCCGGCAAGCGATTGCCATGCAGCCCGACGGATTAATTACAACTCTACCCGCTCCCGAGCAGCAGCATGGCCTCCTCCAGGAGGCGATCCAGGGCGGACTCGCGGTAGGCGTCCTCAACACTTTTGATCGGCGACCCGTCGGTGAACGGTTGGCGACGGTATTTCGCGTCGGAGGGGATGATTATGCAGGCGGCAAACTTGCCGCTGATCACTTGGTCGCCCTGGGGGCGGCTGGTCCATCATTGGTACTCGATCATTACCGTGTCCGAAACAGCTGTCACGCCGCACGCATTGAAGGCTTTGTTAGCAGGATGGCTGAATTGGGCTGGGCGGCCGAAACTCTCGCTCTTGATACGCTTGAGCCGAATGTGGAACGGCAGGTAGAGGCCGCGCTAAATCGCCGCACTTTCGCGTCTGCGCTGACTCTCGGGCCACCAGGTTTCGATCTGCTCAGCGCGTCGATCAAAATATACAAGACCCCTCCACTGCACGTTACCTTCGACGTTACGCCAGCAAGCCTCAACGCCCTCGACGCCAATGAACTAGCTGGGATTATCGATTGTCAGCCCTATCTGCAGGGATATCTTGGAGTAGTCCTGATGGCCCAGCACCTTCGACGGAACTGCTCGCCAATAGCGGACGTCCTAACCGGGCCGCGGTTGCTTCGATACGAGTCGACAACTTTTCGATGAGAGATGACTCTTTACTTTGAAATGTCTGTGGCTGTTAAATAACCACCAATTGCCGAGCGTCCCTGCCGGTGTAGCTACGGTTTGGGCAATTAGAAGCATTTTTGATTTATCGCGCAGCCCAAGCCAGAAGATGCCCTGACGAGAAGGAGCAGTTCATGGCCTTGCGCAATTTCAGTACAACAAGAACAACAGCGACTGACTATATCGTCGGCGAGGACGAGATAGTCCTGAATGAACTCCAAAGAATTTGTGAAAAGACCCTGACTGTCGCGATTGTTGATGCAGGGGTCCGTGCGGCACAGAAAGAACGGGTCGCGCGGCTGCTGAGTGCGGCTGCATGCACGGATATAATCCTTCTCGAGGGCGGGGAGAAATGCAAGACCCCCCAAGAGTTGTTTAAGATCTTGCGTTTTATCACGGGAGCGAAACTTCCGAAGCATGGGCATATCCTAGCCATAGGCGGCGGAGCGGTTCTGGATGTGGCGGCGATGGCGGCAAGCCTGATGCGACGCGGAACGCCGCTTATACTAATACCCAGCACGCTCCTTTCGCAGATCGACGCCGCGATCGGCGGGAAGCATGGAGTTAACTTCGGAACAGAAAAGAATTTGCTCGGCGGATTTCATCACCCCGACGCTGTGCTTTGCAACCCGCTGCTTCTGGACACCCTCGGGCAGCGAGACATCATTTGTGGCCTCGCCGAAGCCATCAAGGTTCTGGCCGCGTATGATGCGGCGGCATTTGAACGGCATTTCATAAAAGGTCCTATCGACCTCTCTGCGCTCGTGTTGGACTGCGTTTCCTCGAAATTGGACCTTCTTCAAGAAGACCCTTTCGAAACATCTTCGAGGAGGACTCTTAATTATGGGCATGCCTTTGCTCATCTCCTCGAAGAGGAATCGGTCTTCGCGCTCGCGCATGGTGAAGCTGTTCTGTTGGGCATGCTGGTAGAGAACGAGATCAGTCGCGCGGTTACTTCCGCTCCAGATCCTCAAATTGATAATCTGCAACGTATTATCGGGAGCTATCTCACGCCGGGCTGCCGGCGCTATTGGATAAGTTTCGATCGGATCAAGCCGAAACTTCCGAACGTGCGCCAGATGCGACGGGGATTTCTGAATTTGGTCTGCATTCAGAAGCCGGGGAATACTATCATCATTGATGATGCAGCAGACGATATTCTGGAGGCTGCGTGGTTACGAGCCGAGCTGTGGGTTCGAAGAACCCCCAGCCCTGAGATTAAGCTGCCGATACATCGCTCCGCTTCCCGGAATGAACAGGAGATCATCGTCAACCCGTTCGACGCAGGCGCGCCTTCGACGTCCCCTCTCTAATACTGAAGTTACCACTGTGCTTTGCGCTCTTGCGTCGCCTGGGGGTTAATAAACTCCTCGAAAGATTCATCTCCCGCTCGGACGTTTCAACTGGAGAGCGCGGTCTGTCTCCCAATCCTGGAGCCACGTTAGGACGAGGTCATGACGCGACGTTTAAAGGTGGCCTCGATCAGCCCGTTCCTGCATATCGGGGGAGATGAAAACCGATTACTTGCATATTTGGGAGCGCGCGACCGGGAGCGCTTTGATCATTTGGTCATCAGCGGCAGCAGAGCCGGCTCGGAAATGGACGCCTTGTGGGGGCCCATCTGGCATCGATTTATGTCTCTCGACGTCGAGACAGTTGATTTAGGGCTGCCTTACGCTTTCCAACACCAGGACAATAGATCTGCCGCGCGTCGCGAGATGGATAAGGTCAAAAAGTTCTCTCAATTCGTCTCCCGAACGGCAAGAATATTAAAGGAGAGAAAAATTGATATCGTCGAGGGGCGGTGCGACACGGGCACGGTCGTGGCTGCGCTGGCGGGCCGGCTGGCCGGCGTGAGGGCGGTGGTTTCGACCAATTACTTTCCGAATATAAACTATCGAGCATCTCGATCGCGGGCATGGTCGCTGTCCCGTGGAATATACACTCTCGTCGACGCGGTGATCTGTGACTCCGTCGCTTGTTTGGACGACATGCGCCAGTGGATGTTTCTTCCGCCGCCGGGTTATTGTATTCCCAACGGGATCGAGCCGCCGCGAGCACAGCGATCGAAGGAAGAATTGCTGGTCGAGTTGGGTATCCCCTCCAACGCGAAAATCGTATCCCAAATCGCCCGCATCCAGCCGTACAAGGGGCAGGATCTGCTCTTGGAAGCCGCATCGGTTGTGCTTGCACAAGAGCCCGATGCGTTTTTTCTATTGAGTGGCTATCCCGGCTACGACCGCGTTGGGCTGGACTATCTGGACCGCATCAAACAGATGGTTGCAGCCCGTGGGATCGGCGACCGTGTCCGTATCATTTCCTATCCGGGCGGCATCGGCGACATCTGGTCTCTCGTCGATATTCATGTGCATCCGACCTCCCTCGATTCATCTCCGATCGCATTGCTGGAAGGCATGTCTCTCGGAAAACCGGCGGTGACGACACGCGTTGGAGGGATACACGAACTGGTTATCGATGGTGAAACAGGCATCGTTCTTCCGCGTAGCGATGCCGGTTTGCTCGCGAGCGCGATCCTGGGACTTCTTCAAAATCCCGATGAAGCTGCGCGCCTCGGACGGAATGCCCTGCGACGATACGCGGCCGGTCACACCCCGCAGATCATGGCACGGCGAACCGAAGACGTATTCGATCGCGTTTACGCCACTCCCCGCATCCGGCGCAGAGCAGCCACCTGAAGTGTGGCGAATATTACGCAGGCAAACTTATCCCGCCGCCTTCACCGGCGGCCGTTTCGCGGTAGCCGAACCGGCGCCGAAAAGCCGCTCGAAGCTGGCCAGAAACGCGTCCAGCGCGTCGCTGATCATCTGTTCCTTGTCCACCTGCACGGGCGCCTCGTAGATGTATTTGCGGACGCCGTAATAAAAAATGCCGCTATGGAACAGCCACGCCATTTCCATCTCGGACGCGGTCGGCTTGCTGTGAGCGGGAAGGCCGGCCTCGTGCCGGCATTCCTTGATGATGCGGACCAGCACCTTGTCGCGGACGACGCTGAGGTACCACCGGTTGATGTCGAGCCCCTTCAGGCCCGAATAAAGGTAGATCCGAAGCCATTTGCGCGTGAAGATGACCTTGGTGTAGGCGCCGTAGAATTCCTGCAGCCGGTCGCGAATGGGCCGGGAGCGGTCGGCCAGCAGCTTGTCCCAGCCGACATCGAACGGCTCGAGATAGACCGTGCGATAGACTTCCTTGATCAGATCGTCCTTGCTCGGAAAATAGCGATACAGCAACGGCTGAGTTACCCCGAGCCGGCGAGCGAGATCCCGCGTGCCGCCGCCAAATCCTTCTTCGGAAAAGAATTCAGTCGCCTTGGCGACGAATTCCTTGCGGCGATCGTCTGGAGAAAGCCGCCGCTGCTTGGCACGCGAACGCTTGGGCGTGGCTTTCTTTTTCATGACGATTTGGGCGTCGCGGTGCCATCGGGCGGCACGAATCGCCCGTAACCGCCGCGCGCGAACAACAGCGGTTCCTGACGGTTGTAGGCGTAGGCCTCGACCGCACCGAGGAAGATGATGTGATCGCCGCCGTAATACCGGTTAGCGGCGCGGCATTGAAAGGTTGCGACACAATTGGCAAGGACCGGCGCCTTGCCAAGCCCCGGTGTCCATTCGACTCCGGCGAATTTGTCTTCCGAGGATTTTGAGAATCGATTGGAGAGATCCTGCTGCGACGCGCCGAGCACGTTGACGGTGAAGTGGCTGGCATTCTGGAAAACGCTCAGGCCGTTCGAAAACATCCCGAGACTCCAGAGCACCAGCGGCGGATTCAACGACACCGAGGCGAAGGAGTTGCAGGTCAGGCCGTAGGGCTTTCCGTCCGGGGTAACCGCCGTGATGATGGTGACCCCGGTGGCAAAGGTGCCGAGCGCGTTGCGGAAATCCCGGGGATCGATCGCGGAATTATCGCTCGCCAATTCATTGGCGGGATCGCTGGGATGTTTCGGTGCGTCAGACATCCGCCAGGCCTCAAAGCGTCAGGTTTTCGGACGGCAGGCCGAGCGCCACCCGGCCGTAATTGGTGCCTGCCGCATCGAAATTGAACGCGAGATGCGAATTCACCGCATGCGCATCACGGAACTGCCGCTGCAGGGCGCCGGAAATGAACAGGCTGCGCGCGCCGCTCGCCGCAAACAACAGCGACACGGCCTCGGTGCACAGATTGACCGCGAAGGCGCCGTCGCGCCGCAGCCGCGTTTTGCCCGAGATGTGAGGGACGTGGCCGCGCCTGGCATCGGCCATCGCGGTGATGCAATTGGTGCGCATCAACAGCCGCGCCGCGTCGATCTTGGCAGACGCCTCCGCGATCTTGATCTGCGTGCTCTGCATGTCGCCGAGCTTGGCGCGGTTGTAGGTCGAAACCCGATGCCGCGCGAACTCGACGTAGTCATCAAGGCAGGCCTGGGCGTTGCCCAGCGCGACACCCGACAGTACATAGGGAAACAGCGAAAACACCGGCAGTGCATACAGCGCGTTCGGATTGACGGCGCTTCCCGGCGTCGGGCCGCCGGCGAGATCGCTCACCGAAATCGACATCTGTTCGGCAACAAAGGCGTCCGTGACCTCGACGTCATTGGACCCGGTGCCGCGCAATCCCACCGCGTTCCAGGTATCCTTGACCTTGTAGTCCTTCTTGTTGAGCAGGAAGATCCGGTACTGGATGCCATCGGCTTCGTCGTCCGATGAGACGACGCTGGCCAGCATATTCCATTCGCAGGATTCGACGCCCGACGAGAACGGCCAGCTGCCGCGCAGCACGTAACCGCCATCGACCTTGTGAGCCCGCCCGGCCGGAAAGATAAAGGACGATGCGATCAGCGCATTTGCATCCTTGTTCCAGACCTCGTCCTGGGCGCGTCTGTCGAACATGCCCAGCATCCAGTGATGGCTGGCGAGATTGGCGAAATTCCAGGCTACCGACGCGTCGCCCTGCCCGAGCGCGTCGGCGCAATCCACCAGCGCGACATAATCGAATTCGGATCCGCCGACGCGCTTCGGCTGCACGACCCGAAACAAACCCGCTTCATGCAGGTCGCGCTCGGTCTCCGGCGGCAACCGCCGCAATTCCTCGGTGCGACCAGCGCGATCGCGCAATTGAGGCACCAGCGCTGCGGCACGCGCAATCATCGCCGCATAGGCGCCATCCGATCCCGGCGACGGATTCATAGGAGGCTGTCGGCCACTATCTGCCATGTCGGGACCTCCCTACCTCGCCCATCGTGCGGGCTTGGGATGCAGCCGATCGAGATACAGCGAAGCCGTCAATCGCTCTCATCGCTCACCTCCCCTTTGGCATAAAACGCACTGCACTGCAGCGAGATTGAGCCATGTGACCTGCTGCTTGTTTATCGTTTGATCACTAGCTATTCAAGACACGGTCGCCTTGACTGCGCAAACGCTAAATTATCCGGCAGGAGACTTTGATGAGCAAGACCGTTGGAATCCTCGGCCTCGGTATCATGGGGAGCGCGATCTCCCGCAACCTCGTCGAGCGCGGCTGGCAGGTGATCGGCTTCGACATTGACGCCGGGCGCAGGGCCGAAGCGGCCCAGGCCAACGTCACCATCGCCGCGGATGCCGGCCAAGTCGCGCGCGAGGCGGCGATCATCATGACCAGTCTTCCGAGCCCCGCGGCCGTGATGGATGTGGCGGAGATCATCGCCGGTTCCGGACAAGGCCAGCGGATCGTGGTCGAGCTTTCCACCCTCACCCTTGCCGACAAATTTCGCTTCGAGGCGATCCTGAGCAAGGCCGGCCACATCGCGCTGGATTGTCCGCTGAGCGGAACCGGCGCGCAGGCCAAAAACCGCGATCTCATCGTCTATGCCAGCGGCGACAGCCGGGCTATCGCGCAATGCAGCAATTTGTTCGCCGACTTCGCCAAGCAAAGCGCCGATCTCGGCGCGTTTGGCAATGGCAGCAAGATGAAGTTCGTCGCCAATCATCTGGTCGCGATCCACAACGTCGCCACCGCGGAGGCCATGGTGCTGGCGGAACGCGCCGGGCTCGATCCGAAAATGGTGGTTGATCTGGTCGGCCCCGGCGCCGGCGGCTCGCGGATGTTCCAGATGCGCGCGCCGATGATGGTCGAGCGGGTCTATGAACCTGCCACCATGAAAGTCTCGATCTGGAAGAAGGACATGGCGATCATCGCCGAATTTGCCGAAGACGTCGGCTGCGCGACGCCGATGTTTACCTTGACCCAGCCGGTCTACACCGATGCCATGGCGATGGGATTGGGCGATCAGGACACGGCGGCGGTATTCGAAGTGTTGAAGAAGACGATTATTACAACACCCAAATCCGGCGCGCGGGAATAGCTGTCACGCGGCGGGGTTGAAGCCGAGCCACAAAAGCTCCGCCCTCGCTCGGGATACCGCACTGCATCAAAGCTAAGCGCGCGCTCGCGCGCCGTTTTTGGATCGACGCGGCCCGATTGCCATGCGCCGAACGGACGATGTAGTTATCACTTGATCATTTATGACTTCCATCGGATAAATCACTCAAGCAATAAAAATAAGAAAAGCCGCTTCCAATCGTAGCGTTCCCGGGAGGATCCAATGACGATATCGCGACGGCAATTTGTCGGCAGTGTTGCCGGCGCAGGTATCGCCAGCATAGCGGCGCCGCATCTGGTCCTTGGCCAAAACAGCGAACCCATCCGCATCGGATTGCTGGCGGCCAAAACCGGCCCGCTGGCGTCGGGTGGCATCGACATGGATCTGGCGCTGACGATGTTCCTGAAGGAACGCGAAAACACGCTCGCGGGCCGCAAGGTCGAACTGATCGTCGCCGATACCGCGGGTGTTCCGGCTACGGCGCGAACCAAGGCGCAGGAACTGATCGAAAAGAACAAGATCCATTGCATGATTGGGCCATTGGCGGCGTTCGAGGCGCTGGCGATCGCCGACTATCTCACCGAGAAAGAAATGCCGACGCTCGGGGTGGCTGCCGCGGAGGACATGACGCAGCGACACCCGAGTCCGTGGTTCGTCCGTACAACGGCAACGGCGGCGCAGTGCGCTTATCCGCTCGCCGAATATTCTGCCAAGGAATTGAAATACAAGAAGATCGTCACCATCGCCGACGATTTCGCCTACGGCCATGAAATGTGTGCCGGGTTCCAGCGCGTGTTCGAGGACAATGGCGGCAAGATCATTCAAAAGATCTTCACGCCGCTCGCCACGCCCGACTATGGCAGCTACGTCGCCCAGGTGAAGGGCGCGGACGCTATTTTCCTCGGGACCGCCGGCTCCAACGGCTTCCGGTTTCTGCGCCAGTTCATCGAATACGGCCTGAAAGACAAGATGGCCGTGATCGGCGGCATGACCGCGCTCGACGAATCCGTGCTTCGCAACATGGGCGACGAGGCCTTGGGGATTCTGACTACGAGCTGGTATTCCGCGGAACTCGACAACGCGCCGAACAAGATTTTCGCGCCGGCGTTCCGCAAGCAGTTCAAATACGACCCCGGCTACTATGCCGCGAGCACCTATGTCTCGGGCGAAGTGCTGGAAGCCGCGCTGAAGACCACCAAGGGGAATGTCGAAGACAAGAAGGCATTGATGGCCGCGATACGCGGCAGCAACGTCCAGACCGTGCGCGGTGTCGTCAAATTCGACGAGTTCGGCAACGCCACCGGCGACTGTTACATCCGCAAGGTGACGCGCAGCGACGGACGACTGGTGAACTCCGTGATCAAGACCTACCCTGATGTCAGCCAGTTCTGGACCTACGACAAGACCGCCTTCCTGAAGAACCCGGTCTATTCGCGCGACTATCCCCCGGCCAAGAACCTGGAACCCTAGAGCATGCTTCAACTACGTTAAATCATGCTCGTCGGTCATTTTATTGTTTGAGCATGATCTTATCGGAAAACCGGTTTCCACTTTTCCGGATCATGCTCTAGCCCGCTCTCCTCGCGGAACCATGGCGGCGTAACCTTCCAGGACAAGATCGGCCGACGATGCAGTTTTGGATCATCCAGGGTCTCAACAGCCTGTCGCTCGGTGGCCTGCTGTTTCTGCTGTCGTCGGGATTTTCGCTGATCTTCGGACTGATGCGGCTGGCGAACCTGACGCATGGCGCGTTCTTCATGCTTGGCACTTACTTCGGTGCGACCGCGCTACGCGCCTGGGATGGCCTGAATATCTGGGTGACCGCGCTTGGCGCCGGTATCGCGGTCGCGGCGATCGGCGGCCTGTTCGAACGGCTGGTGCTGACACGATTGAAGACCAATCCGCTCGGCCAGGTGCTGGTGACACTCGGCATGTCCTTTATCATCTCCGATGCCTGCCTGATGCTGTGGGGCGGCGACTCGATTCCGGTGCCGACGCCGCAAAACCTGCAAGCTCCGACGCGGGTGCTTGGCTTCGTGTTTCCAACCTATCGGCTGGTGCTGGTGGGATGTGCCGTCATCGCCGCGATTGCGCTGTATTTCCTGATCGAGCGGACCCGGCTGGGCGCGATGATCCGCGCCGGCGTCGATGACCGGCAAATGGCCCGCGCGGTCGGGATTCCCGTCTCGAATTTATTCACGATCGTGTTTTGCCTGGGCGCCGGGATCGCCGGCGCCGGCGGCGTGCTCGGCGGGCCGATCCTGTCGGCCTATCCCGGACTTGATGCCGACATGCTGCCGCTGGCGCTGATCGTCGTCATTCTCGGCGGTATCGGAAGCCTGCTCGGAGCCTTCGTCGGCAGTTTCGTGATCGGGTTCATCTATACGTTCGGCTCGGCACTGTTCCCTGAGCTCGCCTACATCATCCTGTTCCTGCCGATGATCTTTGTCATCGCATTCCGGCCACAGGGCCTGTTTGGGCGCGTCGGCGCATGAAGCGGATTGGCCTTGCTTTGCTTGCCGGATCGTTTCTGCTGCCGCCGTTTTTGGCGGGCGACTTCTACATCAACCTGGCAAGCCAGATCCTGATCGCAGCAATCTTCGCCCTCAGCCTGAACCTGCTGGTCGGTTTCGGCGGAATGACGTCCCTCGGCCACGCCTCCTATCTCGGGGTCGCCGCCTATATTTCCGCGCTGCTGACCAGCCGCTACGGCTTCGGCCATGGCGCGGCCGCGCTGATCTCGATCGCCGGCACCACGGCGATGGCCGCCTTTTTCGGTGTCATCGCGCTGCGCGCCACCGGCCTGGGCTTTCTCATGATCACGCTGGCGCTGTCGCAGGTGTTGTGGGGACTTGCCTATCGCATGTCCAACGTGACCAACGGCGACAATGGAATAACCGGACTGACCCGGCCGGCGCCGTTCGGGATTTCGCTGGAAAGCCCGATATCGTTCTACTGGTTCACGCTGGTGGTGGGCTATCTGGCGTTTCTGACCATGGCGATTTTCGTGTCGTCGGCATTCGGATCGTCGCTGAAGGGCGTGCGCGACCAGCCGCGCCGGATGGCGGCGCTCGGCTTCAATCCATGGATGATCCGATGGATCACCTTCATCTATGCCGGCTTCTGGGCCGGCGTGTCTGGATTGCTGTTCGTCTATTACAACAAATATATTCACCCGACCTCGCTCTCCACCACGAGTTCGGCGGAGGCATTGCTTGGGGTGATCGCCGGAGGATCCGGAACGCTCGGCGGCCCGGTCGCCGGTGCGACCATCGTGCTGCTGCTGAAGAATTACGCCTCGGCCTATGTCGAGCGATGGAACATGCTGCTGGGCCTGGTGTTCCTGTTCATCGTTCTGGTGATGCCGGCAGGCGTCGTGCCCGGCCTCAGCAAGCTGATCGCAAAGTTACGCGGGGAATCGCGATGACCCCGATCGCCTCGAGCTACGCGCTGGAAATCATCGATCTGAAGAAGGCGTTCGGCGGTCTTGTCGTGACGCAAAACGTATCGCTTGCGATCCGGCCCGGCGAGCGCCGCCTGATGATCGGCCCCAACGGCGCCGGCAAGACCACGCTGTTCAATCAGATCAGCGGCGACTTGCGGCCGAATTCAGGACAGATCAAGCTGTTCGGCGCCGACATTACCACATTGGCGCCCTACCAGCGCGCGCATCTCGGACTGTCACGAACCTATCAGATCATCACGCTATTCTCCGGCGACACGCTCGAACACAACATCACGCTCGGATTGCTCGGCTTGCGGCCTTCACGCTGGCAGATGTGGCGGCCGCTCTCGTCCTATCGCGATCTTGCGACCGAGGCCCGCCGCATCCTCGACACGGTCGGGCTGCTGCATCTGGCGGAACATCCGATCTCCGACATCGCCTATGGCGAAAAACGCCGCGTTGAACTGGCGATGGCGCTGGCGCAAAAGCCACGGGTTCTCTTGCTCGACGAGCCGCTCGCGGGCCTTTCCAACACCGAGCGATCGGCCGTGAAATCGCTGATCACGGCGATCCCGCGCGAAACCACCGTGATCATGATCGAACACGACATGGACACCGCGCTCGACCTCGCGGAGACCGTGACCCTCCTGAACTATGGCCGGATCATCGTCGACGGCGAGCGGGACGCCGTCATCGCCGACCAGCGAACGCGCGAGGTCTATCTTGGCGCCTGACGCACTCAGTTTGACCGGCGTGAATGCATTCTATGGCGACAGCCATATCCTGCACGATGTGAGCTTTTCATTGCAGGCGGGAGGCGTGCTGGCGCTGCTCGGACGCAACGGCGCCGGAAAGACCACCTGCATCTCGACCATCATCGGGTTCCTGAAACCCCGCGATGGTGAAATCAAGCTGTTTGGCGAATTGATCGAAGGGTTCAGCCCCGAACGCATCTCGCATCTCGGGATCGGGCTGGTGCCGCAAGGACGCCGCATCTTTGCTTCACTGACGGTGCGGGAAAATCTCATCGTGGCGCGGCAGCGCGAAAGCACCACCGGGAAGCCATGGGATGTCGAACGGATCTATGAGTTGTTTCCGCGCCTGCGCGAACGGCACGCACAATTCGCCGGGACGCTTTCGGGCGGCGAGCAGCAGATGCTCGCGATCGGGCGTGCGCTGATGGGCAATCCCCGGGTGCTGCTGCTCGACGAACCCTCGGAGGGCCTGGCGCCGTTGATCGTGGCGGAAGTCGGCCGCACCGTCAGGCGCCTGAAGGACGAAGGACAGTCCATCATCCTGGTCGAGCAAAACCTGCAATTGGCGCTCGACGTCGCCGATCAGGCCGTCATCCTGAATACCGGACGCTGCGCCTTCAGCGGCAAAGCATCCGATCTGCGAGACAATGAAGAGCTGATCGCCCAAAATCTCGGTGTGTTTCATGCTCACTAGATCATGCTATCCAACCACGTCAAAAGTGGAGGTCAGGCCATGAAAATCGGCGTATGTGGAACCGGGCGAATGGGATCATCGATCGCGCAGCGATTAATGTCTGTTGGCCACGAGGTCGGCGTCTGGAATCGTAACTCCGCCAGAGCCACGCCTTTGGTCGAAGCGGGTGCGAAGCTGTATGGCTCACCCGCCGAACTCGTTGATAGCTGCGATGCGGTCGTCGTGATGCTGTTGAACGACGCCGCCAGCGAAGCGGTTTACCGCGGGCCAAACGGCATCCTGCAATCCAAGCTCGACGGCAAGCTCGTGATCGACATGAGCACGGTGCGCCCGGATACAATGATATCGATCGGCACCTCCGTCGCACGGGAGCACGCCGCGTTCGTCGAATGCCCGGTCGGCGGCAGCACCGGTCCTGCCCGGGAAGGAAAATTGTTCGGGCTTGCCGGCGGCACCAAGGAAGACGTCGCGCGCGCGATGCCGGTTCTGGAGCAATTGTGCCGCCGCATCGAACATATCGGCGGGCTCGGCGCCGGCGCGACCATGAAACTCGCGGTCAATCTACCGCTGCTGGTTTATTGGCAGGCGCTGGGCGAGGCTTTGGCGATCTGCAAGCCGCTCGATCTTCCTGCGGACCGCTTGATCGACATCTTGTCCGACACCGCGGGAACGCCGACCGCGATGAAAGGCCGTGGCGCGGTGATCGCACGGGGCCTCGCCGGGCAGCCACCGGGCGAGACCGCATTCGGCCTGAGTGCTGCGAAAAAGGATCTCGCCACCGCGGTTCAATTCGCCGCGACCCTTCACACCAACCTCCCCGTCACGGCGAGCGCGCTCGCCTGTTTCGAGGAAGCCGAAGCCGCCGGCCTTGGCGACGCCGACGCAACCACGATGTCCGTTCGCTGGCCTCAGCGTCCGGCCGCCAAGCCGTAACCCTGATTTCACTCCAAGAACCGTCCCGAAAACCTCAACAACAGAGTTCATTCCATGATCGATCGCAAGAACCGCTACGGCCGCACCGCTGCCCGTGTCCACGATGCCGACGGCCTCGCCCGTCGTCCGTCGTCTCCGACCATCGATATCCACGCCCATATCGTGGTGCCGCAGGCTGCCAAACTGGCGCAGCCTCATGTCGATCTCAAAAGAATCCCGCTGGCGCATTTCGCCGATGCGGCCAGCAAGGAGATCAACGCGCAGCAGGAAAAGGACGTCAGCGAAGTCATGACCACGATCGATCGCCGCCTGCGCGATCTCGACAGCATGGGCATCGACATTCAGGTCGTCGCACCCGCGCCGGGCCAGTGTTATTACACGGTCGACGCCAAAATCGGCGAAGCTGCCCATCGCCTGGCCAATGACGGCGTGGTGGAATTCTGCTCGCGCAAGCCCGACCGGTTCGTCGGCCTCGGCGTCGTGACCTTGCAGGAGCCGGAGATCGCGGTCCGCGAACTCGACTACATCATGAACGATCTGAAGCTGAAGGGCGTCGAGATCCTGACCAATGTCGACGGCCAGGAATTATCGGATCCGAAATTCCGGCCGTTCTTCGCCCGGGCCGAACAGCTCGGCGCGTTCATCATGATGCATCCCAACGGCTTCACCCACGGCGAACGCCTGACGCACTACTACTTCAACAACGTGCTCGGCAATCCCCTGGAGACGACACTGGCGCTGCACAATCTGATCTTCTCGGGAACGCTGGCGCGGTTCCCCGATCTGAAATTGATGGCGGTGCATGGCGGCGGCTTCCTGCCGGGCTATTCCGGCCGCATCGATCACGCCTGGGGCGCCCGGAAGGATTCTCACGCCGAGTTGCCGCTACCGCCGACCACCTATCTGCGGCAGGTCTATCTCGACACCGTGGTCTTCACCTATCACCAGCTCGCTTATCTGATCGACGTGTTCGGTCCCGACCGCATCATGATGGGCACCGACTACCCGTTCGACATGGCCGAATATAATCCGGTCGGACATGTCGCGGGGGTGCAGGGCATGGACGAGGCAATGCTGGCGCAGATTACCGGCGGCAACGCCGCCAGGGTGCTCGGCCTCGATCTCTGAGGCCAGTGGGCGGGGCTGCTGCCGGCAGCCCCGGGCCCCCCGACCAGCCCGACGGCCTCCTAAAGAATTACGAATTCCGTGGCCTGCGGCCTGGAACACCGGTGCCCGCCCGGCGTTCTGTCGGCATGCCCCGCTATCATTTCGACCTGATTGGAAAGCAAACGATTGTGGACCACACCGGCCTCGATCTGCCGGATGACGTTGTCGCGTCGGACGCCGCTGATCGGCTGGCCAATGAGCTCTATTCCGTTCGGCCGGAGTTACGCCGCCAACATTGCTCGATCCTGGTGACGGATCAGGATGGTGAGGAAGTCTGCCGGTCTCCCGTATGGGATCCGGCAAGGGACTAGATCTTCCAACAATTCGCGCGGCACCGACTTTAGCGAACGTCTATCTGAGGTGATCCATCAGCATTCTCGATCCGGAAGAAACCGAACAAGCCGATCTGCGCGGCGGTCGCTCTCCGTGGTCCAGGACATTTCAACACCCGGCTTCGCTCGATCTCCGCCAGAGCATGAAATGTGACGCGCTGATCGTCGGCGGCGGCATTACCGGCGCGTTGATGGCCGAGCGGCTGACCCGCCAGGGCCTGGATGTCATCGTCATCGATCGCGAGTTGCCGGGCAAAGGCAGCACCGCTGCCAGCACTTCCATGCTGCTCTGGGAGATCGATCGCACCCTTGGGCAGTTGACGCAGCTTTACGGATTCGAGCGGGCGTCGCGGGCTTATCGCGCCAGCCTCGATGCGGTGAGCGGTCTTAGATCGCTTGTCGCGCGGCTCGGCCTGCCCTGCAACATGCGCGACAAGAATTCGCTCTATCTCGCCGCCGGTGCTACCGGCAAGGAACTGCTGGAAGAGCATCATCTTCGCGAACGCGCCGGCTTGCCCGGCAATTTCCTCGATCATCCGATGCTGCTTGAGGCCTTCGGTATCACGCGGGCTGCCGCCATCGTCTCCCCGGGGGCAGCCGATGCCGACCCGGTGCGATTATCCGGCGGATTGCTCCGCACCGCCGTCGCGCGTGGCGCGCGCCTGTACCAAAGCGAGGCTGTTGCCTACGACGCGGCGTCCGGCGCGGTCCATGTCCAACTCAACAATGGCTGCGAGATCGAGGCGCGCTCGGTGATCCTCGCGACCGGCTACGTCATGCCCGGCATCATACCTTCGACCGTTCACTCCGTTTCGTCGAGCTGGGCCATCGCGACCAGGCCGCAGCCACAGAATATCTGGAAGGACGGCGCGCTGATCTGGGAAGACAGCGAAAAATATCTTTATGCACGGACCACCGTGACAGGCCGCATCATCATCGGCGGCGAAGACAGTGACGAGGTCATCGAGCCGGAGGACCGGGACCGGCTCATCCCTGAGAAAGCAGCCTTGTTGACGGACAAGCTCGCCGCGCTGTGGCCGGCGGCCGATACCGACACCGAATTCCGCTGGGCCGGAACGTTCGATACCACGCGCGATGGCTTGCCCTTGATCGGCCCGGTGCCCGGCTTGAAAGGCATTTATGCCGCCTATGGTTACGGCGGCAATGGAATCACATTCAGCTTTCTCGCGGCGCAGTTGATCGGCGATCTGATTGCCGGATCAAGCTCGCCGCTGCTGCGCGATTTCGCGCTCGATCGGGACGATCAATCGGGCCAAAGTTAGAGGCATCCAACGGAACTGAGCGCATCGCGGCGAGTTGCCTATGCAGGTCATAACATATGGAGGCTGTCATGGGTTTCGGTCGAGGTGCACTGCTCTGGTTGATTGGCGTTCCGCTTCCGATCATCATTATTCTTGCACTGTTCATGCATCACTAGCGTGAGATGTTGAGCAAGGAGCAACTGCAACAGCCAAGCGTTTGCTGTTTTACTCGGCGGCAACCTTGCTCGACTTCTGGGCCGCCAGATCCCGATCCAGCACGGTCCTGCAACCCGCACTCAGGCTGGAGCGCTGCTTGATCATGCATGCCGTGATCTTCGGAATGTTCGGGATTTCAGAACTGCAGAGACGGAACGCATCGCCGGTGCACATCTGCTGCGCTTCGGCGCTGAAGGCAAAGCTCGAGGTCGACGAGATCGCTGAAATCGACACCGCGAACGCCACAATCAGGCCTGCCTGACGAATCGTCCGGGTACGGAAATTGGTCATTGTCGGCTCCCTTGGTAGCCGCGGATCGCGGCATGTTTTTCGATGATGAACTTTTGCCAGAGCGCTTGATGATTGGATGTGACGCCAGTCACGCGATCAAAATCGGCTACCAATAGATGCCGTAACGATGCAGTTCGGAGATGACGCGCGATTGCGTTGACTGATGCCGGCGCCTCGGCTTCTCGTTCGTGGCGAAATCCTTTGCAGCCGCCTTGGGAGCTTCAGCGGTCGTCGGGCTGGGCTGGCATTGAGCCGCCGGCTGCGTCGCACTGGTGTCGACGGCCGAGGGCTGCTCGACATATTTCGGTGTCTCGGCGGCCGTTGCGTCGGCTGTCTTGGTTTCGACGGATTTGGCCGGCTCGTCGTTCGATGCCAAGGGGAGACTTCGCTGGCCGCCGGCATGTGCCGTCGCAGACATCAGCAGCATCGCCGAGATCAGAATGAGTTTGCGCATGTCACCCTCCATGTTTGGTCGAACAGGAGGGTAAGCCGGTTGCATTGGCGGTTATGTGAGCTACGTCACGCAGGCCATGGCGGACGGGAAGCAGGTGCTTTTAGAGGTACCCCTCGCCAGCTTCGGCGGCGAACCGGCCCGGGTCACCTTCCCAGACGATGCGCGCATGTTCGAGCACATACACCCGGTCGGCATGCGGAAGCGCGAAGGTCACGTTCTGCTCGCCGAGCAGGACCGTGATCGGCGTGGTCTGACGCAGTTTTTCCAGCGCCTTCGACAACAATTCGAGAATGACGGGCGCCAGGCCCAGCGTCGGCTCGTCGAGGATCAGGATTTTCGGTTGCATCATCAGCGCACGGCCGATCGCCAGCATCTGCTGTTCGCCGCCGCTCAGCGTCTGCGCCATCTGGCCCTGGCGCTCCTTCAGGATCGGAAACAGTTCGAACAGCCAGGCCAGTTGTTGCTGCCTCGCCTCGTCGGTTAGATGCTGGCCGCCGAGATCGAGATTTTCCCGCACGCTCATCTCGCCGAACAATTCCCGCAACTCCGGACACTGCACGATGCCGCTGCGGGCGATGCGTGCGGGACTGGTGCCGCGCAGCTTTTCGCCACCGCGAACGATCTCGCCGGTATAAGGCAGGAAACCTGAAATGGTGTTGAACAGCGTGGTCTTGCCGGCGCCATTGAGGCCGACGACCGAGACGAATTCACCCTCGTGGACGTGGATCGAGACGTTTTCCAGCGCTTGCGCCTTGCCGTAGTGGACGCTAACGTTCTCGACCTGCAGCAACGGCACCTTGTCCTTGAAGCTGGTTTCGGGACGCGCCGATGTTTCGATGGCGCCGCCGAGATAGACCCGCCGCACGGTCTCGTTCTTCATCACCTCGTCGGCGCGGCCGGTGACGATTTCCTCGCCGAGATACATCGCCAGCACGCGATCGACCAATGCCGCGACGCTCTTGACGTTATGGTCGACCAGCATCACCGCGCGGCCTTCGTCGCGAAAACTGCGGATCAATTCGGAGAAGGTGCCGACTTCGGCCAGCGTCAGGCCGGCGAATGGCTCGTCCACCAGCACGACCTTCGGATCCCGCGCGATCGCCTTGGCCAGTTCGAGCCGGCGCAAATCGGCAAACGGCAAGGTCGGTGGACGCCGGTCCATCACCGAACCCAGGCCGACGCGGTTCGCGATCCATTTGGCGCGCTCGGTCAGGGCCTTGTCCGCAAACAGCATGAACAGGCTGTCCGGCAGCAGCGCGACCATGATGTTCTCGAGCACGGTCTGCCGGTTCAGCGGCCGCGAATGCTGGAACACCATGCCGAAGCCCTTGCGCGCGATCTTGTGCGCAGGAAGGCCAGCGATGTTCTCGCCCTGGAAAACGACCTCGCCTGAGGTCGGCCGCTCGATCCCCATGACGCTCTTCATCGCGGTCGACTTGCCCGATCCGTTGGGGCCGATCAGACCGAAGATTTCACCCGGACGTAGCGCGAAATTGAGGCCTTTGACGGCGGTCAGACCACCGAAGCGTTTGGTCAGGCCCCGAACTTCAAGAATCGGGACTTCAAGAATGGGGGCGTTGTTCGAGGTCGGATCCATTACGAGCGGGCCTCACGCGATAAGGCCGCTCCGAGGAAACCGCCCGGGAAGAACAAGACAACGAGAAGTGCGACGGCCGAGACGATGAATGTGGCCAGTTCGCCGGTCGGCCGCAGGAACTCGCCGGCGACGATCAGGAAGATCGCACCGAGGGCTGCACCCAGCACGGTGCGGCGGCCGCCAAGCACGGCGGCGACGATAACGTTCACGCCGACCGCGATATCGACCACGGTGCCGACCGATGCGGTGCCGAAATAGAACACCAGCAGCGCGCCTGATAGCCCCGAGAAGAATGCACTGACAATAAAGGCCGCCAGCTTGTGCTTGACGATGTTGAAGCCCAGCGCGCCGGCCTGCACCGGATCCTGTCCGCTCGCCTGCAGCACCAGGCCGATCGGCGATTGCGAAAGCCCGTACAGGATCGCCGCGCTGATGACCATGAAGCCGAGCGCGATCCAGTAATTGGCGTTGGCGTTGATGGTGATGACGTCGGGAATGGTCAGGCCGATTTCGCCGCCGGTGAGATCGGCGAACACCACGACGAAATTCTGCAGCATCAGCACCGCGACCAGCGTCGTCAGTCCGAAATAAGGGCCGCGCACCCGAAGCGCCGGCAGCGCCAGCACGAAACCGGCGACAACCGAGGCGAACGCGCCGAGCACGATGCACAGATACACCGACCAGCCATATTGATTGTTGAGGATGCCCGCGGTGTAGGCACCGACCCCGATCAGGAAGGTCGGGCCGAAATTGACCTCGCCGGCAAAACCAAACAGCAGATCCCACGCCATCGCGAACACGCCGAAATAATAGGCGACGGTGAGCAGGCCGAGAATGTAGCCGGAGACGTAGAGCGGCAACGTCGAGGCGATGATGACGACCGCAAGCGAGACGAAGAACAGCCGCGATTTGAAGAAGTCAGCCATGCTCAACGCCTCCCGAGCAGGCCTTGCGGCCGGATATACATCACGACGACCAGCAGCAGCAGCGCCGGGATGGTCCGGTATGCCGGTGAAATCAGATAGGCTGTCACGGTTTCGAGGTAGCCGACCACGAAGGCCGCGATCAGCGAGCCGGATACGCTGCCAAGGCCGCCCAATACCACGATCGAGAACGCGCTCGCGGTGAGCGGGCCGACGCTATAGGAGCTGACGCCGAGGAACATGCCGAGCAGTACGCCGGCGATGCCGGCCAGGATGCCATAAATGCCCCACACCACGACATAGATGTTGGTCAGCTCGAGTCCAAGCAGCGTGACGCCGCGCGGATTCATCGACGCTGCCAAGACGGCCTTGCCGGTTCGGGTGCGGTTGACCAGCAGCCAGAGCAGCCCGATCACGAGACAGCAGACCAGCGCGGTGAAGATCTCGTTTCTCGGCGTGCGCACGCCGAAAACATCGACCACGCCTTCGACGATCGGAAGCACCGTTTTGGCGTTGTTGGTGAAGAAGTAAGCGATCAGTTCCTGGATCATGATCCCCCACAGCAGGGTGCCGGTGAGGACGAAGATTTCCTTTTCCTCGTTGGGGATCCGGCGCGACTTCTGGATCGGTTGCACCACCGCGAAGTAGGTGACGAACGCCGAGACCAGGGCGACCGCGACACCGATCAGCGCGCCGGCATAGGGGTTAACATGAAACACGCTCGCGGCGGCCCACGCCGCCACCGCCGCCAGCACCATGATGGCGCCGTGCGAGAGATTGAGCACGCCGGAAACGCCGAAGATCAAGGTGAAGCCGGTCGCGCCCAGCGCATAGAGCGCGCTGATGGCGAAGCCGTCGATCAGAATTTGCAAGGTGAGCATGGATGATGGCCGCGGCAGCACACCGCTGCCTCACTTTCAAGGACTACAAATGTGAAAATGCTCCCGGGATCAATCCCCGGGAGCATGATCGTCGAAAGTTCAGTTCGACGTGACCTTGATGAAGCTTGGGAACTTCAACTGGCCTTTCGCCACTTCCTTCGGCCAGACGCTGACCTGCTTGCCGTCCTGCCACTGCAGCATCAACCCGGTGATCAGGCCCTTGCCGTATTTCAGGCCATGGGTGAATTCGTCATCCTTGCCGTAGAACTGGATACGGCCGATGGTGCCCTCCCAGTCGGTCTTTTCCAGCGCGTCCACCATCTTGTCCGCATCGGTCGAACCGGCACGCTTGATGGCGTCGGCGAGGTAATAGACCTCGTCATACGAGGTATAGCCGGCATAAGAGGGATAATTGCCGAACTTCTTCTTGAACGCCTCGGCGAACGGAATCGACTTCGGCGTCACGGCCACGCCCGGACCGGAAACGCCCTGATAGAGCACGCCGTCGGAGGCGTCATTGGTGTCCTTGCCGAAGGTCTCGTTGGTCGCCTGCGAGCTGATGCCGAGCATCGGGATCGGCACCTGCTGGTTCTTCCACTGCACGGTGGGCTGCACGCCGACATGCGAAATGCCGGTGATGATCACGTCCGGCTTCGAGCCTTCGATCTTGTTGAAGATCGGCGTGAAATCCGTGGTATCGGGCGAGAAGCGGATGTGATCGAGCACCTTGAGGCCGATCTTGGGCAGGCAGGCCTCATATCCAATATCCAGCGGCTTGGTCCAGGCGGCGTCCTCGCTCATGATGACCGCGGTCTTCATGTGCTTCTCGTCAACCAGCAATTCCTTGGCGGCATCGCAGACCGACAGCGCCAGCGAAGCCGAGGTCAAATAGCCGTGGAAAGTATATTTGTTCTTCTCGTAGTCCTTGTGGACGCTGAGCGGAATTTCGTTGGAAGCCGCACCCGGGGTCACGAACGGCGTCTTGAGGCGCGAGGCCCACGGCATCAGCGCCAGCACGACTTCGCTGATGTAGCTGCTGATCACGGCATGAACCTTGTCCTCATTGACCGCGCGCTGGAAGGCGCGAACCGAGTCCGCCGAGGAGCTGTGATTGTCATAGGTGACGATCTCGATCATCCGCCCATCGACGCCACCCTTGGCGTTGATTTCGTCCGCGGCCAATTGGGCGGCCTGCGGGATCGAGGCACCGGCAATCGCCTGCGCTTCGGCGATCACGCCGATCTTGATCGGATCGGCAGCAAAAGCCTGACTGGAGACCGTCGCCAGCAGGCCGAGGGCGGTCGCTCCCAGAAGTCCCCGCATTGACCAAAAAACAGGCGGTCGGGATGTTTTCGTCATTTCGCTTCTCTCCACATGATAGGATTTTGCTTTGGTTGTCAGCATTCTAACCGCGCCTGCGCGCCGGGCAAGCGAAACTGCAGCCCAAATCCCCTTCGGATAGCGCAACTTAAGTAGGTGGGCGCGATCCGAGCCTGCCCGCCGCCGCAGGTTACTGTCCACGATTTCCGAAAGCACGATAGACCGGGTCGCAGCAACCTCTACGCGTGCGAAACGGATATGAAAAAAATGTTGACGCGATGCAGGTCTTTTTTTGCACGCGAATTGCGCACAGGTTTCCACAGCCTGCAAATCTGCAGCTCACGATAATTTCACGCCCGCCCCGTCAGTCTCGCTGCCGAACAGCAGGGAGAAACTTTCGTGCAGAAAGGAACTGTGGCGTTCGCGCTCCCCACTTCAGCGTCACCAATCAACGATTACGTTGATGGTCACGAAACCGATGATAACGAAACGCCTGCCGGCTTTCGACACTTCCTGGCGACGCCAAAACCGACACAGCGTTTCAAGGTATACGGCGTCGATCCGCTAACGGCGCCGGATCATTCGGAAAAACTCCGCACCTTGATGAACCGGTTGTCGCGCCGGATGGACGCACCGGTGCAATGGCCTGTCCATGGCAACGCAACGATCGAGCATTGGGAAAATCCCGGCATTCCCTCGGGCTACACCTACCTGCTGCAATTTGTCGCGCATGATCTGGTTCACTCGGCAATTCCGCTTTCAGTCGCCGGCGCGCTTGGCGCCGATACCGCGAATGCACGCCACACGGCGCTCAGGCTCGAGACCTTGTACGGAAACGGACCGGTCGGCTCCCCCTTTGTCTATGCGCAGGACACGCCAAACGACGAACGTCGCACCAAGTTGCGGCTTGGCCGTATGCGCTGGAAGGACAAGGAGGTTGAGTCCGGTTGTCCGTTCCGCGACATCGCGCGGACTCCGGCCGAGAATGTCACCGGGATCGACCGGAGCATTCCAGGTCTACGCGCCGCTCGGACAGAAGCGCTGGTCGCCGACCCCCGCAATGACGACCATGCCTTGATGTCACAGCTGACCGCCTTGTTGGCTCTGCTGCACAACGGCCTCGTCGACGTGGTTGGCCGCGGCGAGCCGGCTGTTGCGAGCACCGCCAATCTGGGCGCGGCCTACAAACGTTTTCTCTGTGCGCGTGACGCGCTGACTGCGATCTACCACGCCATCATTCGCAAGGATTTGATGAAGCGCGTGCTGCATCCGGCGATCCACGCGGCCTATGCCGGTCCGAACTGCAGCTTTATCGACCGCGCTGCGCCTTTCGAAGGCGGTTCGGCGGCGCCTGGAAAGGCGGTGTCAAACGGCTGGCAAATTCCGCTCGAATTCTCCCATGGCGCATTTCGTTTCGGCCACGCCATGGTGCGGCCGGAATATGTGATCAACGATCTCTCCACCCACGATCTCATCAATACACTGGAAAAAACCTCCGCCAACGATCCCGTCAACATGCCGCTGGACTCGACATGGATCGTGCGGTGGTCGCGCTTCTTTGAAATCCAGGGATCGCGGCCCAATTTCAGCCGGCGGATCGGTCCGCATCTGAGCGATGCGCTCGGGCATGACAAGATATTTCCCGCGGTCGATCAGACCAACCGCGTCGGCCTGCTCTATCGCGACCTGCTTGGCTCTGCGATCGCCGGGC
Source organism: uncultured Alphaproteobacteria bacterium (assembly GCA_963738105.1). Taxonomy (GTDB): domain Bacteria; phylum Pseudomonadota; class Alphaproteobacteria; order Rhizobiales; family Xanthobacteraceae; genus Bradyrhizobium. Next base: position 36,794 of record CAVTWC010000052.1, read on the forward strand.
TGTGGTCGGTGGACGCGATGATCGCCGAGCTTTCGATCCGCCGGCCGCAGTTCATGCAGCTCTCGCGATTGCTCGCCGATCGTCCCTATCGCATCAGCCAGATTCGCGAATGGCTCGCCGTTGAACCGAACTACGGCCGATTGACGTCCGACGACATCGAGACGCTCGCGAACGATCCGCCGCTGCCGTTCTTCATCCTGTTCGAGGCCATGCAGCAGCCGGAAGCGCCGGGTTTACGGCTAGGGCCGCTGGGCTCGATCATCGTGTCGGAAGTCATCTTCGGCGCGCTCGAACATAATCGGATTGCGATCACCCACAATACGAACTCGCTCGGCGAAGCACTCGCTGCGATCTCCACGCAATATTACCCGACAAATGTATTTGAAGACGTACCCGAAATTGCCGGCATGGATCAGTTGGTCGAGTTCACCGCCGAAATCGGTGATCTGCGTCAGGCCGTGCCCGCATTCCTGTGAAGCGGGAATTACCCCGCGTCACATAACCCAGGAGGACTGACCATGCCGATCGAAAGAATGGTTGTGACGAACCATGAGCGTTGGGGCAAGCTGGTGAAGACCTGGTCCACCGGCAAGAACTATCTCGAGGACAACAACGAATATCCGATCCCGACCAGCGTTAACGAGTTCAAGGAGCAACTCGCCAAGGCACAGGTTTTCATGACGGTGCCCGAGCGCTACACGCAGATCAAGTTCGTGGCACAGGACATCGATACGATCGTGGTACGGTTGCCGCCGAAGTTTGCGATCGAAGATTCCGAGGAACGGCTCAGCAAGCCGGGCGCAACCTATCCGATTCCGCCGTTCTACAAGCGCCTGTTCAACGGCATGGATCCGGTGATCCCCGAAGATGAAAAATTCCGGGTGCATGCCGAACGTATCGGCGACTACACGATCAGCTTCTGCTCCTGAGACCACGTGGCTGGGACAGTTGCGCAATCCCTTCCACCGGAAGCCCTGCGCCGCGCAAGCCGTCGCGCAGGGTTTCCCACCGTGAACGTATGCTGATGGGATGCGCCTGGAGGGCCCAACGTGCCACGGCCTCATCGGTCGGTGCGGATGATCCAACCCAGAACGAACGGATTCCGTTGAGGAAACGCTGAGCCTCCTCCCGAGCCATGGCCGGCTGCCCGAGGTGAAACAGCGCCGCTGCCCGCCATGCAGGCAAGATACGTATGGCGCCATGGGCGAGATCGATGGCCTCGATGGCGCCGGCATAGTCGCCGCTGAGGAAACGGATGGTGCCGTGGTAGGCCCATCCGAGATAGAGAGGCGACGGCGAAAGAGCCAGCGACTGCTCGGCCCGCAGCCGGGCCTGCTCGATCGATCCGCAGAAAGCGTCATAGTGCGCAGAGGACAACAAGGTCCAGGGATCGTTGTCGTTCAACTCGCAGGCGAGCTGCATATGCGGCGCCGCCTCGGCCTCTCGCAACGCCATCACATAAGACCAGCCACAGCAGAGATGCGCCCTGGAATCCACCGGATCCAGTTGAACGGCACGTTTCGCGAGTTCAAGCGTCGCCTTTGCCTTGTCGAGATCGCGGAACAGACCGGGGTGAACAAAATGCTCATTATTGTTCATTTGCACGAGGCTGCTGTAGCAAGGCGAGAATGTGGGATTTTCCCGGATGGTATCGCGGAAGATGGTGACCGCGCGCTGCCAGCTTTCCGCATCGTATTTGAAATGCAAACTCTGTCCGCGCAGCCAGCGATCGTGAACGTCGAGCGAAACGTCGGGTTCACCGGCAAGCCGCATCAGCCGCTCCGCCGATAGCTGCACGCTCAGCGAACTTGCGATCCGGCGGATGATGCGCTGCTGTGTCTCGAACCAGTTATCGAGGTTTAGCCGGAGACTTTCGCTCCAGACATAGATGCCGGTCACTTCGTCTCGGAGCACCATTACCATATTGATTTCGGTACCCGCCTGATAGGCCGTGGTTTCGACGCAGTATTGCGGTGCCGAATCCGGCGGCGAAAGTGCGACCGGCGCTGCCGGACCATCAATCACACTCCATTCGCGGAAACGGACCAGACACGCCGCAAGATGCAGACTGAACCCCTGCACCAGATGAACACGCTCGCCGTCGACACCATGCATCGCAAAGGGCCGAAGCACGAGGCGAATCTTGGTCTGGGTTGCGAGGTGTTTAGCCTTGGTGCCGGCACGACCAGGCTCATTTCTCGCCTCGAGCGCCGGCGCGGCGGATTGAAGCTGAGCGACGCTTCCGCTCACGGGCCGCTCGAATGCGCCAAGCTTGATCTCGGCGACGAGCGCTTCCGTGACTTGCGACGGCTCCATGCCGTAATCGCGATCCAGCAAACTCCACAGTTCGTTGTAGATGCGCAACGAAGCCGCAACATCGCCCTGTTCTGCGTAAGCACGCATCAGGTGGCAGCACGCCTCTTCGTGGGTGGGATCGAGATTGACGATGGCTTTCGCGATCTCGGTTTTGGCCCCGGCGGGGATATCGTCGGCGACCAGTCCGGCGCCGAGGCTGCGCATCAGCCTGTCATGAATGGTCTGACGTTTCGCCAGCACCCAAATCCGAAACGACGGATCAAGATCGTCCATGCCTTCGAGGATCCGCTCGCCCAAGCGCGGGACATTGAGCAGCAGCGGGTGGACGCTGCCGTTTTCTGCCAGCCGGATCACGCTTTCGATATCGACTTCGGCCTTCTCGGCATCGAGATGCACCGAGAGCCGTTCCGCGCCGAAGCCGCTATACCCGGCGGACTCAAACGCCGAGCGCAGTTCACGAACGACCTGACGTAGCGAGGCGCGCGCTTTTTCCTCATCCGACCGGCTCCACAGCAACCCGACCAGGCGTTCGCGGCTTTCGCGCTTCGTCTCGGTCAAAGCCAGATAGCTGAGAACGGCGTTCGCCTTCTGGGTTCGAAGATCGATCAGACGGCCATTAAACCTGATGGCAAGACGCCCGACCAAAGACACTGAAAGGTGCATGGCTTTTCCCGGCTCAGCTTCGAGCTCCCTTGCCGGCAAGCGATAACTATTTGCGAATTGTTGCATCCGAAGGTTTTCTGTCCCGGGCCGCAGGTTGCAACCTACATCAAGCCGACACCACCGGTATAGGTCGCGCGGCCGCCCGTCCGCGCAATCATTGCTGCCAGCCGCGGCGTAGCGATCTCCGAAGGCAACAGCTGCAGACCCGGCGCGATGACACGCGCCACCGGAACGGCGAAATGCGGGCGCGTCAGATCTAGCCCAAAGACCTCGATGCCAAGCTGCGCCAAGCGGTCTGCGATTAGCCGCAGAGCGGTACCCGGATCGGTCGCGCTGATAGCCAGATGCCGTGAGTGCTCGGGCTCCGGCTGCAGCAGCAGACACCGATCGGCGTTCAGCATCGTCGCATGCTGCCAGTGAATATGATCCCGTGCGTTGAGCGCGACCTCCCCGCGCTCCCTGCACTTCGCTTCGACCACCGCATGGGCCAGTTCGCCCTGACACATTTCCAGAACGGCGGCGCGGGCAGCGGCCTTGAGTGTCGGCCGCGCGGCAAGGCCAAAGGCGAAGCCAAAACCATCCGAGTTGCAGGAGACCGCCGCAACGCAGGGCACGCCGATATCCGTCGTGATATCGAGCAACCGGCTGCGCCGCGCTGGAACGCCTTGCCGCAGCTGCGCCAATAAGGCCTCGGCCTCGATCTGAGCCTCGTCCCCAGGCGGGATGGATTTGCCACGGTCGCCGCCAAGCCACCAAAGGCTGGCCGCATCCCGCTCGATCAGTTCGAGCAGGCCATGCAGGGCGGCAGCGTCCCAGGATCTGCCGGCGGCCGATCCGGTACCCAGCGGAAACGGCGGCTTGACCTCTTGCTGGGCCGGCGGCCGGCGCAGACACAGATCCGCAGGCAACAAGACCTCGCGGCCGTCGATCAGCCGGGTGGCGCGGTGCCACGAAAGTTCAGTGCCGGAGTTCAGGCGGTGCGCCGAGAACGCGGCAAGGAAGTCCCTCGTTTGCGGACCGAGCTTCGCAGCCGGCTCGCCATCGCGTGGCCGCTCGAGTGCGTCATTGGCGATCTGCAATTGGGAAAGATACTCGATACCCTCCCCGATGCATCCCTGAAACGCTTCCTGCAGCGAGAGACCTACGCCGGAAACGCCGACCAGAGGAGTGCGCGCCTGCATGGGATCGGCAAGCGCGGGGGCGAATTCGGCTCCAAAACTGACCAAACCGGGCGCGTCGGGGGCGGCAAGTTCAAAAACGCGTGCAAACCGGGACGCCGCCCTGAGCAGGTGACCCCGGTGTCGCCTCTCCGAATCGGATTCGGTTCCCTTGAATTCGGCTGTGGTCGCATAACCAAGTTCGCCGAGCAGGGTCCGGGCGTCGCGGTCATCGATGCCTTCCGCATTGCCGCCAAGCAACAAGGAGGCGGCGCGCGCCAACAGATTTGGCATTGCATCTCAACCCTTGTTCACGGTGGCCTCACGCCTGCTCAGCACAGTCGGGCCGGGGACGTCTCAGTCTCGCTCCGGAGGAAGATATGCTCGCGAAATCCTTTGTCGTGGCCATGGCAGCCGATATTGCCCGGTCGGACTACGCAAAGCCAACCCTCATTCGCAGTCGCAGCCGCGAATGGCTGATAGCGTGCCGCTGGGGCCCCGACGGCGAATACCTCTCGATCGCGACGGCCGGCGCCATGCTGGACCCCAACGGACGCGCGGCCCCCGACGCCATTGCCCCCATTCACAGCCTGTTTGGCGTGCTGGTGTCCGAATCCGAGAAGGAAGCGGCCAGCACTTTCCTGCTGGTGCGGCAGCTCCCTTTTCCAGTCGAACTGGCCGGCACATTCTTTCCCGCGGACGGATATGCGCGGCTGCAGCAGCGTGAAACGATCAGCCTGATTTCCAAAACCCGCTATTCACATAGTTGCGGTTGGCTGGACGGCCGCGAGGTCCGCAAGGACATCCCCGATCCGGCGCCGTCTTCAGCAGAGGCCATGGCCTGGCACATCGAGGCCCAGCGCTGCGACTGGATCGGTGAATTCATCTCCCAGTCCATCTTGCAGGACAAGCACGCGATCCACGCCAGCGCATGAAGCGATCGCAGCCACGCCACATGCAGTGATGAGCGAACGCTTCTCGCTGAACCTTTCGCCGCCATCTCGACATGGGATGGCGTCGGGGCGCCCGATCAAGGATATCGCCGTTTGCTGATCGGCGGCAGTTCCGACCAATTGGGCAATCGCACGAGGCAGGCGCGCAATCCGTTAAATCGGCATCCCCCGGGGCGGAGCAGCCTCACGGGCCAGAACGCACCGGCCCTCTTGATCGATCGTGACCGTCGTTCGTTGAGTGTGCAACGCAGCAAGAAAATCCTGCAAGACCGCCCGGCTCTCCTCGGAAAGCCCAAACAATCCGCGCATCAGGTCGAAAAATCCGGGCTCTTCGCCGACATACAACAGCTCGAGCAATTCCGCGCTGGTGTACCTTCTCAGGGCGGAGAGAAGCCTTTCCGTCTCGTCGATGGAATCGCTCTCGCGTACGGGCTCAAAATTATAGATTACAGCCGTCATGGGGGCCCCTGTGCTTCGCGACGGTCGATGGCAGTCACGAACAAAACGAGATTGCGGGTGTAATCGTGAATTCAGCGTGATCGCCACCATCGAATTGCGACCACGAACGAGTTTCAGCCACCTGCTCCTGCGTCAAATTGAAACATTGCGGATGAACGGCCTGCTCGCGGCGCATTGCCCGCGATCAGTACCTGGCGCACTTAATCGATCGGCTTGAGGGTAAGCTCATCCGGTTGCGCCTTGACGAACCCGAAACCGGCATAAGCATCCTGCGCGGCCGGGGTCGCAAGAAAAGCGAGATAGTGATCCGCATTCTCCCGGTGCCGCGCATTCTCCAATGCGCCAACCGCGTATGACACCTCGTCACGCAAGCTGTCGGGGGCCGGCAGTTCGACGCCCTCGATCGAAGCGCCGTGACGCAGGGCTTCCATCACCTCCGTCTTCCACACGATGCCGGCGTCGGATTTGCCGTCGCGAATCCTTTCCGGAGTTTCCCGATGATGCACGGCGGTGAACCAGTTGCGCTCCGTGGTCTGGCACGACACGCACTCCTGACCGTTGGCAATCTTCGGCCAGATTCCGTGCCGCTCCAGGACCCCGCGTGCATAGAATTGCATGATTCCTTCATTGACCGGATTCGGCAGGGACGTTCGCACGTCGCTTCGAACGAGATCGTCGATCCCGGCGATCGCTTTCGGATTGCCTTTCGCAACCATCACCTGAAGTTCGTTATGCATGTAGATTTCGTAGTTGCCCATCAGCCCAGCTGCTTTGAGCTGCCGCAAATGTCCTTTGTTGACCGATGCGTATATATCGGGGGCACACCGATATTCCTTGCCGTTATAGATCCAGCCTCCTTGCTGAATTGCCGAGAGAATTAGCCCTGGAGGGAGCGTAATCAGCCCGACAGTCACGCCGGGATGGGCCTTCTGGAAGGCGCCGATCACCTCATCCATCGCAAAAAACTGATTTCCGGCGACCCAGACCACGAGGTTCGCGTCGGATGTCATATGTTCGAGCGCATTGGCGCCTTGCAGAATTGCGCCGTCAGCCTGGTAGAATTTGAGGTCGGTGTCCTTGTTAGGAGGAATCGTCGCCAATTCCTTTGCCAATTCCTTGGGCGGGCCGGCCTGCGCCAGAACCTGCGATGGAAACGCAAAGGCTGCGATCGCGAGTGCGATTCCCAGCATGAATCCAGTTGTCTGGCGCTGGCTACGCCCGACCCTTGTGGCTTCATTCATATCTTTTCTCCGCAGATTTCTTGCCAAAGCCTGCGATCCACGACGGAGGATCGTCTGCTCCGTGCCGGGCCGCTCCACCGACGCCCGCATGCCATCGGGATTGCGCCACGGCAACCGGGAATATCGGATCATCCGCGGAGTAACCTAAAGGTACCGAATCGGGTGCGCCGATTCCGGGATTATTGTGCCATTTTGTCGCGGCGACAGGCAGCATGCGGCCAATCTCGACAGGCCCTGCCTCTACGGGTAGGGTCCAAAAAAAATCATACTGGAGATACGCCGTTGCAGGAGAGATTGAAGCTGAAACGCGACTACTACGCCGGGGGGCTGATGCTTGTGCTCGGCGTCGGCGCCGCGGTCATCGGCTCGGGTTACAAGGTCGGAACCCTCGCCCGAATGGGCCCGGGATTCATGCCGGTGGCGCTGGGCAGTGTACTGGCATTTCTTGGACTTCTGATCGCCGGCACCGCGCTGGCCTCATCCGAACCGGATGAAGGCAAGTTCCTGCCCGATAACCCGCAATGGTTCGGCTGGCTCTGCATTCTCGGCGGACCGATCCTGTTTATTGTTCTCGGGCAATATGCCGGGATGATCCCGGCCGTATTTGCCTGCGTCTTCGTCTGCGCCCTCGGCGACAAGACGGCGACCTACAAATCATCGCTCATTCTGGCGGCTGGTGTCACCGTATTCGGCGTACTGCTGTTCCATTATCTCCTGAGCATCCCCTTCCCGTTACTGCGCGGGGTTAACCTGTGATTTCAACTGCAATTACTGACCTCTGGTACGGCTTTGGCGTCGCACTCGAGCCGCACAACCTGATGTACTGCTTCCTCGGCGTGCTGGTCGGCAATCTCGTCGGCGTGCTGCCGGGAATGGGACCCGTCGCAACCATCTCGATCCTGCTGCCGCTGACCTTCGGGATGCAGCCGGTGCCCGCGATCCTGATGCTGTCAGGCGTCTATTACGGCGCCCAATATGGCGGCGCGATCTGCTCGATCCTGCTGAATTTGCCATGTCATCCACCCCACGCGGTGACATGTCTGGACGGCTTTCCGCTGACCAAACAGGGCAAGGGCGGCACCGCGCTTGGCATCACCATCATCGCCGCCTTCGTCGGCGCGTCGTTCGGCATCACCGAAATGATTTTCCTGGCGCCGTTCCTGGTAAAAATGGCGCTCGAATTCGGACCGGCCGAAGTCTGCTCGCTGATGCTGGTCGGATTGCTCGCAGGCTCGACGCTGGCCAAGGGATCGCCGCTGAAGGGCATCGCGATGACGGTTCTGGGCCTTCTGGTCGGCATCGTCGGGTCTGACATCGAGACCGGTCAGCCACGCTTCACCTTCGGCATCACGGAACTGTTCGACGGCGTCGAAATCATTGCGCTGGCGCTCGGCATGTTCGGCATCGCCGAATTCATGAACAGCATCAACAACACTGAAACCGTCGACATGAAGTATGCCAAGGTCGGCATCTCCGACATGTTCCCGTCGAAGGCCGACCTCAAGCTGTCGTTCTGGCCGATGATCCGCGGCACGCTGCTCGGCAGCCTCTGCGCGCTGATCCCGGGCACCGGACCGACCATCGCCTCGTTCGTGTCCTACGCGACCGAAAAGAAGATATCGAAAACGCCGGAGCGTTTCGGCCATGGCGCGATCGAGGGTGTCGCCTGTCCCGAAGCCTCCACGCACTCCTCGGTGCAGGGCGACTTCATCCCGACCATGAGCCTGGGCATTCCCGGCGATACCGTGATGGCGCTGCTGTTGGGCGCGTTGATCATTCACGGCATCGTTCCAGGCCCGCAGCTGATCAGCCAGCACGCCGATATCTTCTGGGGCCTGATCGCGAGCTTCTGGATCGGCAATATCCTGCTGGTCATCCTCAACGTGCCGATGATCGGCATCTGGGTGAAACTGCTCAGCATCCCCTATCGCTACCTCTATCCGAGCGCGATGTTCTTTGTCTGTATCGGGGTGTATGCCGCCAATAACGACATGTTCCAGGTCGGCGAGACCCTGTTCATCGGCGTTATCGGCTACATCCTGCTGCGCCTCGATTTCCATCCGGCACCGATCCTGCTCGGCTTCGTGCTCGGACCGCGCTTCGAGGAAAACTTCCGCCGCAGCCTGCTGATCTCCCGGGGCGATCTGACGACCTTCATCGAACGCCCGATCAGCGCGTTCTTCCTGCTGATCTGCGTCGTGCTGATCGTAGCCCAGATTTATGTCTGGTTGCGCAAGCCGAAAATCATTGAGGAAGAAAAGGCGATCGAAGCCCAGGTGCCGACTTCGCCCTATTCGGAGCTGGCCGAGTAATTTCGGCCTTCACCGAAGTGGGCGCCGGCATTCTGGATCGGCCCATTTTGAATCAGCCTGTGTCGATCGCCGCAGTTGTGGCGATCGACTCTCGGGTTCCGCCAGAAAATGGTTCCGCCAGAAAATTTTCCGTCAGCGCCGCCAAAGCGGAAAGATTTTCCTCCGGTCGAAAACGGGCCTGCCGTGCTGCGGAACCGGTCGCGTCGAACAGCGAACACGCCAGCCGACATCGCCCGCCCTTGAACGCCTGTTCAATCAGACGCGGGTCACGGTGCATAATACTAATTGTTGGATGGCCGTCCGCTGTGGGTTCAACCCGCCGGTAGCGGGGTTTTCCTCACGCGGCTCTTTCCTCAGGCGGCTTGGGGATGCTCTTGGTTGTCGGTGGGCGCAGCGCTCGAGAGCGAGCCATTGCATTCCACGAAACGGGAAGCGATCTCCTGCTCGGCTTTGTGGTGCCACATTTCCGCTTCGGCCAGCAATCGCCAGCTTTCGAGCGGGCGAAACACTGCGCTCTGGCGGCACAAGGATTCCATCGCGCGGTAGCGAACGAGGTCTTTCATCTCTCGCCTCCAACCTGCCTGCACTCGACCACTTTACAGCCGATATCGAAATGGAGTCATTAAAATTCTATACAGAAAAGTCCACGCTGGACTCTGGAACCGAACTAAGCGGGCAATAGCAGACGTTGACGACACCCGTACGACGCGCCCGGCGCGACTTGCATCATTTCGGCGGGATCGCCAGCGACGCGAGGGCGGAAACATCCTTGCTATCCTCCAGCGTCCATATCGCATCGATCAACCGCGTGACGTCGTGCCGCGGCTCCCAGCCGGCGGCGGTCCTGCGCAGTTTATCCTCAAGATCCCTGTCGCTCATCGGATTGACGTCGCTGCCGCGCGCCGCGGATTGCGACATCTTGTGAATCGTACCGTCCGCCGTGGTGATGTCGACCGCCGCGGCAATGGTGGAGAAGCCCGGATCCCTTGTTACTTCGACCTTGCTCCGCAAGGCCAGCACGTTCGAATCGCGAACGCATGTATCGGTGAACTCATCGAGACCCGCCCGTCCGGTCGCCAGGGCAGCCGCCACCGCGTGCTGCACGCTTACCTGGGACTCTCGCCCGGTGGAAACGTCGGGGCGGTCGGCCCGGTCGCTGAGCAGGGGATTGCCGCGCACCACGACCCGCGTCACTTCCGCCGCCGGATGATCCCGCCGCCAATCAAGTACGCAATCGAGCACCGGATGAATCACAAAACCGCAAGGGTACGGCTTGTAGGAGGTCGCCATGATCTCCCAGCTTTCGCCGAGTCCATCGGTAACCAGCGACAGGTCAGGCGTCTCGGCAATGGCGTTGTAGTAGCCCTGCACGCCCGCCAAAGGCTCCGGCGGGCCATCAAAACCTTTTTTGGCCAGCAGCGCCGACCACAAGCCGTTGCGAGCCGCGTTGCCGACACTGGCGCTCTTCGACGCCGTGCCCAGGCATTCGCACAGCCCGGCCGCTTGCGTTGCCGCGGTTCCCAGCGCCCACACCATTTTTCGCTCATCGAGGCCAAGCAGCTTGCCGGCGCCGCTTGCCGCGCCGAACACCCCGCAGGTCGAGGTGATGTGCCAGCCACGGCTGTAATGGCTGGGCGAGATCGCTAGCCCGATCCGGGCCTGGATCTCGTTGCCGAGGATAAAGGCCAACAGAAGATCGGGCCCGCTCACCTGCCGCAACTCGGCCAGCGCCAGCAATGCCGGCGCGACCGGCGCGGTCGGATGGATCACCGTGCGCATATGGGTATCGCAAAAATCATGCACGTTGGCGCCGGCGGCATTGAGGAACGCTGCACTCAGGGCATCGATGCGCTCGCTGCGGCCGACGATGGTCGCCTGTTTGCCGCCGGAGAATTCAGCCAGCGAGCGCAGTGCGATCTCGACCGGCCCGGTGCGGCAGCCCGCCAGCGCCACGGCGAAGAAATTCATCAGGGAACGTTTGGCCTGATGCCGCACGGCCGACGGAATGTCATCCCACCGCGCCTCGACCACAAAGCGGGCAAGGCTCTGGGTCACAAGGCTCTGGGTCACGCCGGACCTGTGCAACATTATTATCCTCCCAGGATTTGGCGAGAGCATTGGCTGGCTTGCGCCAAAGCACAACAGCCCCTTCGGTTGACCGGGCAGAAAATTTTGCACGATGCCGGCGCTGGAAAATGGGGCTTCGCATGGAAGCCCCCTATTCCGTGAGCGTTTACACGCCCCCGAGTTAATCTATACATTCCCGGCAATAACAATCAGCGGTTACGGGGAGTTGAGACATTGGCGTTACCGAAGCATGTGTTGCCGACAACGGTGGTCGGAAGTTACCCGCAGCCCGATTGGCTGGTGGATCGCCAGATGCTCTCAAAGTCGGTGCCACGGACGCGCATGACGCAGATGTGGCGGATTCCCGATGCCTATCTCGAGCAGGCACAGGACGATGCGACGATCGTTGCGATCCGCGACCTGGAACGCGCCGGGATCGACATCGTGACCGACGGCGAGATCCGGCGGGAAAGCTACTCCAACCGCTTTGCGACCGCGCTGGAAGGTATCGACGCCGAAAACCCTGCGATGATCACCGCGCGATCCGGCCAGCAGACGCCGGTGCCGCGCGTGGTCGGCGAGATCCGCCGCACCGGACCGGTCGAGCTGAGGGACATGGAGTTCCTGCGCCGGAACACCGAACACGCCGCGAAGATCACCCTGCCCGGCCCGTTCACGATGAGCCAGCAGGCCAAGAACGAGTTCTACAAGGACGACGAAGAACTCGCGATGGCGATGGCTGCGGCGGTCAACGCCGAGGCGCTGGCGCTGCAGAAGGCCGGCGCCGACGTCATCCAGCTTGACGAACCCTGGGTGCGAAACGACCCGGCGGCCGCTAAGCGCTACGCCGTGAAGGCGATCAATCGCGCACTGCAGGGCCTCACCATTCCGACCGTGGTGCATGTCTGTTTCGGCTATGCCGCGGTCGTGCCCGGCGAGACCAAGCCATCAGGCTATTCCTTTCTGGGCGAACTCGATGACACCATCGCCGAACAGATCTCGATCGAGGCGGCACAGCCCAAACTCGATCTCGGCGTGTTGAATGACCTGTCGTCGAAGAAAATCCTGCTCGGCGTGATCGATCTCGGCAATCCGGAAATCGAGACCGTGGCCGTGATCGCCGATCGCATCCGCCATGGCCTCAAATATGTCTCGGCCGACCGGCTGATCCCCGCGCCGGATTGCGGCATGAAATACATGCCGCGCCATGTCGCCTTCGGCAAACTCAAGGCGATGAGCGACGCCGCGGCCATCGTGCGCAAGGAAGTGAGCTAACGCGTTTACGGGTTGGCCGGCTGCAACGCGGCGGCGGGGATTTCCCGCGCCATCGCGTCACGGCCGGCGCGGGTGCCGGTCTGCCAGACCGCGGCCCGCCGCTCGACCAGCCGGATCAGCAGGTTGAAGGCGACCGCGAGCGCCAGAACCAGCAGCACGCCCGCAAACACGTGCGAGCTTTCCAGAATGGTCCGGTAGCGCGAAATCAGATAGCCGATGCCGGCCGACGAGATCAGCATCTCCGACACCACGACGCCGACGATCACCAGCGCGCCGCCGACCCGCAGGCCCGACAGCACGGTGGGGATCGCGGCCGGAAGCACCACACGCAGGATGCGCTGGCTCAAGGTTGCCCCCATGCTGCGCGCCGCCAGCAGCAATTGCGGATCGATGGTCTGGATGCCGGCTGCCGTCGCCAGCATGGTCGGCAGGAATCCATAGATCGACGCGAACGCGATCTTGGATTCCGAGCCGATCCCGAGCCAGACCGTGAAGACCGGATAGAGGATCACCAGCGGGACCGCGTAGAGGCTCGAGACCATCGGCATGATCAGGACGCGCGGCCGCGGCAGGCTGCCGACAATGGCGCCCGCCAAAATGCCGCCGCCGCAGGCGAACACCATGGCGACCGCGACCTCATACAGCGTCACCGCCAGCGCATGGCCATATTCCGGTGCGTCATTCCAGCCCGCCGCCAGGGTCGAGGACAGCGACGGCAGGAACAGTTCGGGAATGAGACCGGCGCGCGGCAGCACTTCCCACAGCACGATCAGCAAAACGATGATGAGGCGGCGCAGCGTGGTTGATGACATCGCGCGCCTCACGCCGACTTGCGGATATGGCGCCAGATCCGGTCGCGCAGGGTTCCGAAAGTGTCGCCGCTCAGCATCTCGAAGGTGCGCGGCCGCGGCAGCGCCACTTCCAGCCGGTCGACGATGCGGCCCGGGCGCGCCGACATCACCACCACTTCGTCGGCGAGATAGACCGCTTCGGTCAGGCTGTGGGTCACGAAGATGATGGTCTTGCCGGTCGCCGCCCAAATCCGCAGCAATTCATCGCCCATCGTCATGCGCGTCTGCTCGTCGAGCGCCGCAAACGGTTCATCCATCAACAGCACCGGCGGGTCCTGAACCAGGCCGCGCGCGATCGAGACGCGCTGCTTCATGCCGCCGGACAGTTCATGCGGATGCCGCTTGCCGAAACCATCGAGCCCGACCAGTTGCAACGCTTCCTGCGCCTTGGCGCGGCGGTCCTTCTTGGCGACGCCGCGCAAGGTCAGCGGAAATTCGACATTCTCCTCCGCGGTCAGCCAGGGAAACAGGCTCGGCTCCTGGAACACGACGCCGACCCGGTTCGGATCGGGAACGTCGATCGGCGCACCGCTCACCAGGATCGTTCCCGACGTGGGCCGCCGAAGCCCGGCCATCATCATCAACAGCGAGGACTTTCCGCAGCCGCTGGGGCCGACCAGCACGACAAACCGTCCCGGCTTGACCTCGAACGAGACGTCGGACACCGCCACGACGTCCTGACCGGAGGTCTGGTAGGTCTGACCGACGCCGTTGATCTGGACCGCACCGGCGCGCGCGGCCGGCTTGAGCGGGGTTACGTTCGCCAATGGCTGCATCGCGTTTCCACCGATCTGACGAGTTCGTTAAAGGCCATCGCGATCGCGGCGATCATCAGCACGCCGGCCAGCAATTGCTTCATCTGGAAGTTCTCTCCCCAGGTCGCGATCTGGTGACCGATGCCATCGCGCGAGGCATACATCTCGGCCAGGATAACGCCGGTGAGGTTGAAGATCATCGAAATCCGCAACGCCTCCAGCAGTACCGGGAGCATGCTCGGCAGATAGACGCGATACGCGGTCTGCGCCGGCGTCGCGCCATAGGAACGGGCGACCGTCAGATGTTCGACCTTGACGGATTCGACCGCCGTCGTGGTCGACATGATCACGATGAAGATCGTCGAGAAAAATCCGAAGCCGACCTTCTCGGCAAAGCCGACGCCGAACACCAGAATGAACATCGGCAGGAAGATCGACTTCGGAATGCTGAAGGCGAAAAACAGCAGCGGCTTTACCACTTCGGCAAAATAGCGGTTTTCGGCGATCAGAAACCCGATCAGGGTGCCGATCGGCACCGCGACGATGAAGGCGGTCGCGACTTCGCTCGCGGTCACGACGAGATCGTTGCGCACGCTGGCGCGCTGCAACAGTTCCCCCAGCATGACCAGCGTATCGGACGCGGAAGGAAGCAGCCGGGGATTAACCGCCCCGGTCCGCGCCAGCATCTCCCATATCGCAAACACAGCCAGCACGACGGCGACGCGCGCCGCTTTTATTCCGAACGTGCCGGTCATCGTGTCGGCCTCAGGGCTTGGTCGGGACCGGCTTGAACCCGGTCGAGATGATCTCGGATGCCGGCACCAGATCCTTCATGCCGCCGAGCTTGGCCATATCGAGCGACAATTGCAGCGCCGCCGGTACGTTCGGCTCGGCCATGTTGCCATTGGTCTCGAGCTGCAGGATGGTGTTCTCATATTCGGCCGCAGCGATGTCGGCTGGCATTTCGTACAGTTCAGCGATCAGCTTGATCGCCGCCTCGCGGTTGTTGCGCATGAACATCACACCGCCATAGAGCGCATTCAGCGCCTTCTGCAGCACCTCGGGCTTTTCCTTGACGTATTTGTCGGTGGCGATCCAGCCCGAGGTGAGGTTCGGCGGGACGTCCTTGGCGTAATCGAGGATGGTACGGGCCTCGCCCGACTTGGCGATCTGGAAGCTCAGCGGCGAATACACCACGGCGGCATCGATGTTGCCGGCGAGCAGATTGGGCACCAGCCCGCCGCCGCCGACCGGCACGCGGGTGAAATCGATCTTCTTCTCCTGCACCGTCCACAGCGCCAGCAAATCCGATCCCGAGCCCGCCGAGGTGATGCCGACCTTCTTGCCGTTGAGGTCCTTGACGTCGAGCGGCGACTTCGTCAGCACCATCAACTGCCAGCCGAAATTACCCATCGCGCCGTTGGCGACGACTTTCGACATCACGCCCTTCTTGCGGCCGGCGGCCGGCAACGACGGCGCATCAAGGATCAGGTCGGCAGCGCCCGCCGCCATCGCCTCGAACGTTTCGGCGCCGCCGCGATAGATCGTCAGCTCGGCGGTAATGCCTTCTTTTTCAAACAGCTTTTGCGACTTTGCCGCCTCGGCCACGGTGGTTGGCCAATAGGTCTTGGTCGGTAGCCCGATGCGGATCGTTTCCGCATGCGCCACCGCCGGCGCTGCCAGCAGCACAACGGCGGTGAGTGTCGCCAAAACGTGGCGGCGGGTGATGGTCATGATGCGTTTCCCCTGTTGGTCTGGCGGTGCCGCGGAGTCTTGGCGCTCCTGACACGGTCGCGAGAAGCCGCTTGGCGCGGCTTCCGCCTACTCATCTCATCATCGCCCGCCAGCCATTGGAACACAACCAGCCGATGGTTTGAAAACGGTTGCCTAACCGCCCTCAAGCTCCTTGAACGCCTCGCGCGCAATGCGGAAGCTGTCGATGCCGGCAGGTACACCGGCATAGACCGCTACCTGGAGGAAGATCTCCTTGATCTCGTCCTTGGTGAGGCCGTTTTTCAGCGCCGCCTTGACGTGCAGTTTCAACTCATGCGGGCGATTGAGCACGCTGATCATCGCCAGATTGACGATGCTGCGGGTGCGGCGGTCGACGCCGGGCCGGGTCCACAGCGCGCCCCAGCAGAACTCGGTCGACCATTCGGCCATGGTGCGCGTGAACTCATCGGCGCCGGCGATCGACTTGTTGACGTAGTCCTCGCCGAGCACTTCCTTGCGGACTTTCAGTCCTCGCTCAAACAGGCTGTCTTCGCTCATAACGTATCCTTTTCTCTCAGGCTTCGTGGATGGTTGGCTTTCGGATCTTGATAGCTTCGTAGGTCACGATGTGACTGGTTACAGCCAACCGCCGGCAAAGCACAGCCGCAATTGCAGCGCGTGAACGTGGCCGCCGTGCTTTAAACCCGGATCGCTCAGTTAGTCAGCGTTCCCCATTGCGACGCCATGCGCTCGGCGCCGCGTTGCGACAGCGCGAAAATCGTAAAGGTCGGATTCGACGCGCCCGAGGTCGGGAAGATACTGGGCCCGGCGACCCAGAGATTCGGAATCTCATGACTCTGGCCATAGCTGTCGACGACCGAGTTGGCGGCGCTGGTGCCCATGATGGTGCCGCCCATCAGATGGCTGGTCGGTATTGTGCCTCCGCGCGAGACCCACGACTCCTTGGCGCCGCTCGCCTTGGCGACCTTCAATCCCTCATCGAGATTGGCATTCCAGAGCGCCAGCGCATCCTGATCGTAGCTGTGGATCAGCTTGCCCAGGGGCATGCCGTACTCGTCCTTCTCGCTCGATAGTTCGACGCGGTTTTCCATGTTCGGCTGCTCCTCGCCGAAGGTCTTGATCCCCGCGAGGCCGCGCGCGGCGCGCTTCATGTAATCGGCCAATTCCGCCCCGAACAAATCGCCGCGCGAGCCCGCCAGATCAGTGGTCTTTAGCGCAAATCCCGCCACGATGAAGGAACTGCCGAATGCGCCGGGATGGCTGGTCTTCGGATAGTGCTCGTAGGACATATATTGCACGGCGATCGTGCCCAGATGGTTCTTGATATCCTCGTCGAACATGCCCCATGTCGACGCCACGTGGTGCGACATCATGAAATGACCGACCAGACCACTGGCATTGCCGAGGCCTTTGGCATGCTTGTCGGTGGCGGAATTGAGCAGTAGCCGCGGATTTTGCCCAGACCAGGCGGCGAGCAGCACTACGCTTGCTTCCTGCACCTGCTTTTGCTGCTTGTCATCGTAATATTCGACGCCGGTCGCGCGGGTGCCCGCCTGATTGGTGAGAACGCGCGTCACCGTTGAGAAAGCGCGGACCTCGGCGCCGGCCTTGCGCGCATCACCGAGATAGGTGATCTGCGGATTGGCCAGCGCGCCGATCGGACAGCCGACATGGCACCAGCCGTCATAAAGGCACGCCGGCCGTCCTTTGAATTCCACCGAGTTCATGCCGACCGGCGCCGGCACCATTGGGATGCCAGCGGCCTCAAAGCCTTTCAGCCAGATTTCGCCATTACGAAAAGTCTTCATCGGCGGCATCGGATAGGCCTCGCCGGCCGGCCGCCATTTTTCCTCGGCCTTGGCATCGCCGGAGACGCCGATTTCCCGCGCGACCTTGTCATAAAATGGCGCGACATCCTCATAGGCGATCGGCCAATCGTGCGCGCGATTGTGCTCGCTCTTGATCCGGAAATCGGTCGGCAGCAGCCGTGGGAAGTTGGCGTAATAATGCAACGCGGCACCACCAACGCCCCATCCGCCCTGGGCGGTGTAGGCCATCGGGTTCTTGCCTTCGAGCAGGATCGGCGCGCCCGCAGGCTTGATGCGGCGACCCCAAATCTCGGAGCTGATCAGATCGGAGAGATCCCAGTCTGGCCCGGTCTCGAGCAACACCACCTTCTTGCCCGCTTTCGCCAACACCGAAGCATAGACCGAGCCGGAGGCGCCGGCGCCGACGATGACGACGTCTACTTTCTCGTTCGTCATCTCACCACCTCTTTTCCGGGGGGATATGCGGCATATAGGGAATACCGAGCAACTCGTAGCCTTCCATCGTTCCGTAAACGACATCGACGGCATCGGCGCGAAGCACCGCGTAGATCAATGCGCCGGGCTTGCCGGTCCAACCTTCGATCTTGTTTTGCCGCATCTGATCGACAAATGCGCGCTGATCGGCGGCGGAAGCTTGCGCGAAATCCTTGCCGAACATTTTGCGGCTTGCGCCATCCACTGTCGTGATTGCGGCGCGATAGAACTCTGCAAAAGGCGGGCGGAAATTGAGGATGCGCGCCTGCAGCAGGCTTTCATGTGCCGGCACTGACAATTGCTGGTCGATGAAGTGGGCGATCCCGGATTCACGCGCTTGCGGCACCAGTGTTTCGCCGAGCGCCTCCAGCGTGTCACCCTGATGAGCGTCGAGCAGCCGGAACGGCACGCCGCGCGCCCTGGCTTCTCCCGGGGCCATCAAAATCTCGGCGCCACCGACCGTGAACGCCAGAGCGCCCAGGGTCGCGCCCTTCACAAAGCCGCGTCGGCCAATGTCCGCCATCGCCATCTCCTCCCGGAGTTTTATTGTTTTTTAGCCGTCGCGAAACCGTGCGGTATTCTGGGCAGCGCGGGCTTCAAGTCAAGCTTTTGCCATTGCCAAAAATGACGAACAGCCCTGCGGACAGGGCGACCGCGATGATCCCCCTCGTCACGTTGAAGTGTTGGATTCGTTCGACACGCTGGATTAGGATGAGCGTGTCATCGCATCCAGGACCGCCTCCATGCAGCAGCCATTCGACCGCGCCGCCGAAGATCTTGGCAACTCGATCCATTTCGAACATGTCAACGTCACCGTGCCCGACCAGCGTCTGGCCACGCTGTTTTATGTCGCCGGATTAGGGCTGACGCGCGATCCCTATTTGATGGTGTCCGACAGCAACATGTGGGTCAATGTCGGCCGCAACCAGTTCCATCTGCCGAGCGGTGAGCCGCAGGTGCTGCGCGGTCATACCGGCATCGTGATTCAAGGCCGTGAGGCGTTGCTGGAGAGGCTATCCGCGGTCGCCGGCAAGCTTGCGGACACCGCGTTCTCATTCCGCGAGCACAATGATTATGTCGAGGCAACCTGCCCCTGGGGCAATCGCGTGCGCTGCTACGAGCCGGACGCAAAGCGGTTCGGGCGCATCTCGCTCGGTATCCCCTATGTCGAGTTCGACGTTCCCGTTGGCACCACCAAAGGGATTTGCGCCTTCTATCCCGAGATCATGGGAATGCCCGCAGAGCTGAAGAACGGCGACGGCCATGTCGCTCGCGTGCAGATGGGCAAGGATCAATATCTGCAATTCCGCGAGACCGACCGGCCGCAGCCGGACTATGACGGCCACCATATCCAGATGTATATCGTCGATTTCTCCGGTCCTTATCGCAAGCTGGGCCAACGCGACCTGATCTACAGCGAGGACAACCCCTACCAATATCGCTTCCGCGATATCGTCGATCTCGAAAGCGGCAAGCATCTGTTTACGGTCGAGCACGAGGTACGCAGCGCTACGCATCCGATGTTCATGCGGCCGCTGATCAACCGCGATCCGGCGCAGACCAACCGGAATTACGCCCACGGCTACGAGCAATCGCCCTGGGCGATGGAGCCGGACGAATACGACAAGCGGTGAAGTCTGACTATCTGGCCTGCCGGATTTCCTCGAGCACCGGTGCGATGTAGTGCCGGAATTGCGCTGGGTTCTCGCTCATCGGAAAGTGCCCGAGCTTCTCCATGATCGTGACCTGCGCGCCCGGAATACTTCGCGCCGTGCGCAGCGTGTCCTCGGCGGTGCAGGAGAAGTCGTACTCGCCGGTCAGGAGATAGAGCGGGCAGACCGCCGTATCGATTTTCTCGACGCGCCCGCGCAAATCGCCATCAACCCGGTAGAAATACAGATCGCCCTTGAACACCCCCGGACCACTTTGCATGTAGTGCCAGAGCGTCTCCCGGCGCGCGGCTTTCGGCCCCTGCGGAGCGATCAATCCGGAGACCAGCGCGGCGCAGACTTCGCCGCCATGAACGTCCGGCCGGTGCAGCCAACTCGTATCATACCAAGGCTGCTGGAAGTCGGCGGCTTCGAGCCCGATCAATGCGCGGAATTCGCTGCTGTGATCGATCGCAAGGTTCAGCACGATACGGCCGCCGATCGAGCACCCCATCACCACCGGGCGATCCAGCGACAGCGCCGCGCAAAATGCCCTGATCGTCTGCGTATAGCTTGCCGTCGTCAGTTGGTACTCGCCGGAAGGCCCGTTATCCGGGGGATTCGATTTACCATGCCAGGGCATGTCAAAGGCGATGATCCGGTAGTCCTTTGTCAGCTCGTCGTCGCACAGCAGATGACGCCACTGCCGGTTGTCGGAGCCGGCGGTGTGCAGGCAGACCAGCGGAATGCCCGATCCGTTCTCCTCGAAATAGATCCGATGCATCACCCCGCCGATATCGACATGAACGTAACGACCGACGATCGGTTCGATCTGTCCGTTCATGCCGATTTACCCGTGACGACGGACCGCGGCAGCGCCAGCAAATCCTTGAAGTATTGAAGGTGCGTCATGAACGGATGCAGCTCGCCGGCAAGCACCGCCTCGCCGCGCTTGGTGAGCGCCAGCAAATCATGCCATCCGGGTTTCGGCTCGGGACGCCAATACTCGATCCAGGCCTGCGCTGAGGCCGTGTAACTGAAACGCCAGGACGGCATGGTTTTCGGTATCGCCGACATCGCGGTGATACGCCCGTCGCGAATTGAAACCAGGAATGGCTGACTGGTCGGACCCAACAGGCAATCCACATTCAGCGATCGGCCGGCACGAAGCAGCTCGGAATCCGCATCAAGCAGTTTCGGTAGCGTCTCGAAAATGCTGGTGATCCAGGGATCGGTTGGTTGCGCCATGGTGTCCTTGTCAGATGGCCGCTGATGTCCCGGCCAGCAGCCCCCTGATATTACTGGGCCGCGGAACGTTCAACCGGTCCGGCGACATGGCTCCGCAAGGTTTTGACCATGCCGGCGTCAACCGCAGATGCCGTGTTGCCCCAGCTATTGCGAATATAGGTCAAGACCGCGGCCACCTGATCGTCGTCGAGACGATAACCGAACGACGGCATCGCCGGCGACGTCGGGAAGGCTTCGGTGCCAGCGCCCCTGACGCCGGTCAAAACAATCCGCATCAAGGTCGTCGGATCGGACTGCTTGACGATCGCATTGTCGGCCAGGCGTGGAAACATATGCTCGACGCCGGAACCATTGCGGGTATGACAGGCCGAACAAGTATCGACGAAGATGGCTTCGCCGACCTGCATCCGCGGATCCGATGCCGGAACGGCCGCGGGCGCCGGAATACCAGCCGAACCACGCTCCTTGAGGTAGACCGCGATCGCTTTCAGGTCGGCCTCGGCCATCTTCGAGGTCGAATTTTCGATCACGTCCCGCATCGGTCCGCTGGCGGTCGTGGTCCGCGTCTGACCGTTCTTGAGATATTGAACGATGTCGTCGACCGACCATTTGCCGAGGCCGGACTGCTGATCGTTGGTGATGTTCGGTGCGGTCCAGTCGTCGATGCGGTTACCTTCCAGGAACTGGCCGGCCTTGTTGGCCCCGAAGGCGTTCAGCGGCGTATGGCAGGCCCCGCAATGGCCGAGCCCTTCCATCAGATAGGCGCCGCGGTTGAACTCGGCAGACCGTTGCGGGTCGGGCTCGAACGGGCTGGGTTTGAAGAACAGCGAATTCCATCCGATCATCAGCGCGCGAACGCTGAACGGAAACGGCAGCGTCCGGCGATTGACCGCGTTCGTGACCGGAGCGAGAGTCCTGAGATAGTCATAGATCGCATCGGTATCTTCGCGCGTCACCTTGGTGAAATAGGGATACGGAAACGCCGGATAGAGGTAGCTGCCGTTTCGCCCCCTGCCCTCATGCATCGCGCGCGAGAATTCCGCCTGGGTCCAGCGCCCGATGCCGGTGGCATCGTCGGGCGTGATGTTCGGCGTCATGATCACGCCGAAGGGCGTCGCCAGTGCCAGCCCGCCGGCGAACGGTTTTCCGCCCGGCGCGGTGTGGCAGGCTACGCAATCGCCAGCGACGGCCAGTGCACGACCGCGCTGGCCGATGACGTAGTTGTCCGGATCAGCCTTGGCGCTGCCGATGACGGCCAACGCGGCGAACAGAAGCGTGCCACGCCACCTCATAGCTGCACCAGCGGGCCGGGGGACTTCAGATATTTCTTGATCGCATCGAGCGACCAGTAGGTCAGCGCGCCGACCGTGCCGGTCGGGTTGTAGCCTGCATTTTGCGGGAACGCCGACGCGCCCATCACAAACACATTCGACACGTCCCACGACTGCAGATAGCGGTTCAACACGCTGGTTTTGGGATCGCTGCCCATCACCGCACCACCGGTGTTGTGGGTCGACTGATAGGGAACCACCGACCACGGGCCGACCAGCCTGTTCACCTGCGTCGTCTTGGCGCCCATCGCCTTGGCAATTTCATCGCAACGATCGGCCATCCAGTTCGCCATCTTGCGCTCATTGTCCTGGTAGTCGAACGTCATACGCATCAGGGGACGGCCGAGCGGGTCCTTGTAGGTCGGATCGAGATCCAGATAATTGTTGCGATAGCTCATCACGCTGCCCTGGGCGCCGACGCTGGTGACACGCTGATAGGTGTCGTGGACCGCTTTCTTCCACTGACTGCCCCAATTCGGTGTGCCTCGCGGCGTGGGATGAAATTGAATGGGACGCCCGTTGGTGTGGGCGCTGGTGATCGACGCACCGCCGACAAAGCCATGCGGTCCGTGATCGAAATTGTCGCTGTTGTAATCATCCGCCGCAACGCCGAGCGAGCCGGCGGCCGCGAACGGGTT
Organism: uncultured Alphaproteobacteria bacterium; assembly: GCA_963738105.1. Lineage (GTDB taxonomy): Bacteria > Pseudomonadota > Alphaproteobacteria > Rhizobiales > Xanthobacteraceae > Bradyrhizobium. The sequence goes on from CAVTWC010000052.1 coordinate 59,746, forward strand.
GAATTTGGCATCTTCGAAGAAGGCGGTTGAGCCGGAGCCGGTTTGATAGGCGTAATTGCGCCCGACGACACCCTCACCGCTCGCGGGATCATAGGGCTTGCCGATACCCGAGAGCAGCAGCAGACGTACGTTGAACAGCGCGTAGGCGCAGACCAGCACAACATCCGCCGGCTGCTCCCATTCCTCATTATTCGCATCGACATAAGTGACACCCGTCGCGGTCTTGCCGTCGGACGCCAGATTGACCTTGGTCACTTCACATTCGGTACGCGCCTCGAAGGTCGGCTGGCGAACCAGCACCGGCAAGACGCAGGCCTGCGGCGAGGCCTTGGAATAGTTGGCGCAGCCGAAGCGCTCGCAAAAACCGCAATAGGTGCAAGGCGCCATGCTGCAGCCGTACGGGTTGGTGTAGGCCACCGAGATGTTGGCGGACGGCCTCGGGAACGGATGCAGGCCGAGACCGGAGGCCGCCTTGGTGAACAGCTCCTGCGCGTAACCCTGCCGCAGCGGCGGCGTCGGATAGTCGCGCGCTCGGGCGCCTTCGAAGGGATTGCCGCCGGGCTGGGTCTGTCCCTTGATGTTGCCGGCCTTGCCGGAGATGCCCGCGAGATATTCGAACTTGTCGTAATAGGGCTCAAGTTCGTCGTAGCTAACCGGCCAATCCTGGATGTGATGGTTTTCGGGAAAAATTCCCTCGCCGTAGCGCTCCAGCATGTGGCTGCGAACGCGAAAGTCATCGGGAAGAAAACGCCAGGTCTGGCCGTTCCAGTGAACGCCCGCGCCGCCGACGCCATTGCCCGGCAGGAAGCTGCCCCATTTGCGGATCGGCAATGCCGTCTGCGAGGGGTTGTTGCGCATGGTGAGAGTTTCCTGCCTCGGACGCAGGAAGATGTCGTGGCGCACGGCGTAGCGCAGTTCGTCCGGCGCGGTGCCGATGTTGAAATCGGTCGCGGTATCGCGCCACGGGCCGCGCTCGATCGCGACCACCTCCAAGCCCGTGCGCGAGAGTTCGTAGGCCAGGATCGATCCGGTCCAGCCGAGGCCGACAATGGCGACATCCTTGCGGGGCAGACGGCGGGCCATCAGCGTTCTCCCCAGGCGGGGCGGCCCTGCATGCCGACCGGCGGCAGCATATAGGCCTGATTGGGCTTCTCCATCACATCGCGATAATCGTAGCGGACGCCCGGGAAACCGACGAGCTTCCAGCCCGCCATGTCGCGATTGCCGCCATAGATCGGATCGGCGAAATAGCCTTCCAGCGTATTGGCGTGGATCACCGAGAACAGCATCCGGCTGCTGAAATTTGGCAACGTGATCTCGCCCTTCTCCATGCCGGCGAGCAGCTTGTCCTGCTCGTCGGCGTTCAACTGGACGAAACCGCGCCCGCTGAAGCTGGTCTTGCAATAGGATTCCAGCGCCGCCAGTCCCAGGCGATATTGCTGCCGCGGCGTCAGCGGCGACTGCAAACCCTGGGTCGGCAACGGCGCCGCGGCAAACGGCCCCTGCATATAAAGCCAGTCGTGCCCGCCATAGGGTCCCATCAACTGCCGGTCGATAAAGGTGGTGACCCCCGAATCCCTGGCGCCTGGGCCGAGCTCGTCGGTTGGAATCAGTCTGTCGACGACCGCATCGACGATGGCAGCCTCTTCCGCGCTGAAGAACAGATATCCGCCCGGCTTCACCGGCACGACAGGATAGGCCTCGTTGGGATCCCACGGCAGAACTTTTGTCACCACCCGCGCCCGAGCGCCGCTGGCGGTGATCAGGAGCGCCGCGCTTGCCAGCAGACTTCGCCGGGTGAGATGGCCGGGGTGCCTCGCGGCCTTTGACGTGGGTGTCTTTGATATCTGCGGGTCTGATATCGGGGAGTTTGAGGCGCGAGGCTTTCCGTCCGGCGAACCACTGCCCGAATACGTCATCGATCCCCCAAACCCTTTTTAAAGTCGATTTCTCAAGCCCGACTCCTGGCACTCTGCACCTTTCTTGCCGACATGTCAGGGGGGTGACAATCGGTGGTTGGAATTTTTTGTGGGTGCCGCTCGCAAGCTTCTCTGCCGGGCGAAAGGTGTTTCACCGCAACGAAGCGGCGGTTTTAGTTGACACCAGGAGCCATCTGCATCGTAGTCTTGGGCATTAATCTGTTCATTTCCATCAAACTGGCGGGAGACATCCATGCCGAATTTCAATCGACGCGACGCCCTGAAAGCGTCCGCTGGTTTTGCACTGGCCGCCGCAGCCGGCGGTTTTTCCTGTGTCGAGATGGCCAAGGCCGGTCCGATCGAAGTGCCGACCATCGACAAGCTCAGCGTGCGTGTGCTCGTCGACAGTGCGAGCGACATCTTCTTCCGGCCGCAGACCGTCAGCGGCGTGAAAACGGAGCCCGGCCGCTCCTCGAATTCGCTGCGGCCGCTGCACAGCGAATGGGGGCTGTCGCTGCTGCTGGAGCCCGAGCGCGGCAACGACAAGCGCACCTTCCTGCTGGACTATGGTTGGACGCCCGAAGCGATCAACGGCAACATGGAATTGTTGAAGGTCGATGCCTCGAAAATCGACACGCTCATCCTCAGCCACGGTCATTTCGATCATTGGGGCGGCATGATGGGATTCCTCGACAGGCATCGCAAGGACCTGCCTGCCGACATCACGATGTATGCCGGCGGGGAGGATAATTTCTGCCAGCGCTACAACCGGATGGGCGGGCTCGGCGAATTGAGCGACTTCGGAATGCTCGATCGCCGCGATATCGCCAAGCATGACGTCAAGCTCGTGCTGTGCGAGACGCCCGTCGTGATCGGCGGGCAGGCCTTCACCACCGGCAAGATCAAGCGCAACAGCATCGAAAAGGTGCTTCCGAACACCGTTGTGGAGTTCAAGCTCAAAGACGGCGCCGGCTGCAATGCCAGCCACTACCTTCCGGCCGAAATGGAGGGCAAGATCGTGCCGGATGAGCACATCCACGAGCACGCCACCTGCTTCAACCTCAAGGACAAGGGCCTGATCGTGATCAGTTCGTGCGGTCACGTCGGCATCGTCAATTCGGTGCGGCAGGCGATGGAAGTCTCCGGTATCGACAAGGTCCATGCCATCATGGGCGGCTTTCATCTCGGACCGGCGCCCGCGGACTATTTGACCCAGGTGGTCAGCGAAATCGGCAAGTTGAACCCGGATGTGCTGATTCCGATGCATTGCAGCGGCCTGAACTTCACCCAGGAAGCACAGCGGCAATTGCCGGGCAAGGTCATGACTACGACGACCGGCACGCGCATCACCTTCGGTATCTGATCCGGAGCAAGGTCATGGCCGGCACCAAGGCGTGCGCGCTACTGGTCGCCGCGTCCTTGTTCGGCTGCGGCAGCTTGTTTTGCTGCAACCCGGCCATCGCGGAGGAACAAGCCTCCGCCGCGCAGATGATGGACGACCTGATGTATGGCCACGGATCGGTCGGCGGACCCTTCACGCTGACCGATCAGACCGGCAAACCGCGCAGCGACACGGATTTTCGCGGCAAGCTGATGATCGTCTATTTCGGCTACACCTATTGTCCCGATGTCTGCCCGACCGACCTGATGGCGATCACGCAAGCCCTCAATTCCCTCGGACCATCGGCTGAAGGCGTGCAGCCGATTTTCATCACCATCGACCCGGAACGAGACAGCAGGCTGCTGGCCGATTACATCTCCGCTTTCCACCCCAGTTTTGTTGGGCTGACCGGCTCACCGGAAGAAATCCGACGCGTGGCCAATTCCTACAAAGCATTCTACGTGAAAGTGAGCGACGAGCGCAGCGGCGACTACTCGATCGACCACGCCGGCGTGATTTACCTGATGGGACGCAACGGCGAATATCTGGGCTTCATGCCACCGCAGACCAATCCCGATCGCCTAACCGAGATCCTGCGCACCCATCTCGCGAAATGATCGATGTAGCTCAGGCATCGGGGACGCAGACGGTCAGGCCGCCAGCACGTCGCCGATCCGGCTGCGGATAAGCTCCCGCTCCTTCGCGTCCGTGGCCGCGTCGAAGCTGACGTCATAGGCGATGACGGCCGGGCGCTTCAGCACCACGATGCGATCGCCGATTTCCAGCGCTTCGCTGATCGAATGGGTGATGAACACGGCGGTCTTGCCGTTTTCCTTCACCAGCCGGACGAACTCCGCTCGCAGCCGCCCTGCGGTCGATTCATCGAGCGCCGAGAATGGCTCGTCACACAGCAGGATATTGGCATTGGTCGCAAACGCTCGCGCGATCGAAACGCGCTGACGCATGCCGCCGGACAGCGCATGCGGATAATCGTTCTCGTGCCCACCGAGGCCGAGTTTGGTCAGCCAGGTCTGAGCCGCTGCGCGCCGCTCGGCCAGCGGCGTATCGAGCATTTCCAGGCCGAGTTCGACGTTCTGGATCGCGGTTCGCCAAGGCAGCAGCCGGTCGCCCTGAAACACGATCGCCATCTTGCCGCGAAAGGAGTCAAAGTCCGCAAAGGGATCACGACCGCTGACGCGCACGGTGCCGCTGGTCGGCTCGGTCAAGCCCGCGATCATGTTGAAGATCGTCGATTTACCGCAACCGGTCTTGCCCAGGATCGCCAGCATCTGGCCGGGACGAACATCGAGGTTGATATTATCGACCGCGCGGTACGCCGCGTCGCTGCCCGGTTTGCCAAAAACTTTGCAGACCTGGTCGAGGTGAATGGCCGCATCGTTTGGCGTCACGACGTCCCTCATATCGCGCGCTCCGACACCGCACGGTAACGGAAGGCAGTGTTCTCGATCAGCGTCAGGATGCCCTGCACGATCAGCACGAAGAACACCAACTGCAGCGTCCATGCCAGCGCGCCGGCCATGTCGAACAATTGCTGTTGCTGCAACAGCTCATAGCCCACGCCGCCGGTGGCACCGACCAGTTCGGCCACCACAACCACGCGCGAGGCGTTGCCGAGATTGACTTTCCATGCGGTGAGAATGTCCGGCAGGATCGCCGGCGCGATCATCACCCGGAACAGCTTCATCCGGGTCGGCCGGAAGCTGAACACCATTTCCATCAGATCTTTCGACATCGCACGCAAAGCGCCGAGCACCTGGAACGTGAACGCCGGCAGCGTCGTCATCACCATGATGAAGAAGATGCGAAACTCGACGCCGTGAAACCATATGATCGCGAAGACAACCCAGGACAGCGCCGGAATGCCCTGAAACAACGACAGAATCGGTGAAAGAAACTGATCGACCGCGCGGGAGCGCACCATCGCCAGCGCCAGAAGCCCGCCGACGATGAAAGCGCCTGCAAGCCCGGCCAGAATGCGAAGCACCGTCGCCAGCACGTCGGCGAACATCGACCCGGTCGTAAAGATATCGATGCAGCGCCAGAACACGTCAATCAGCGACGGAAACAGGAAGCGAGGAAAAAACAGCGAGGCGAACTGCCAGAGCAATATCACCACGACAAACGGCAACACCGACGTTCCCAGCCGCTTTGCTGTTCCTGATAACGTCGTCGCCAGTCGCGACGACCCGCTCTGGGATATTGTTTCGCTCATTTCCCGGGTGCCTGATAGATCGTGGAGGCGCCGGGATCTGCCGGCAGGAAGGAAATCGATTTGCCGGCGGCGTAAACCGAATTGATTTCCTTGCGGACGTCCGAGGCCCATTTCACATTCATGCCGAGCCGGTCATTGGCCTTGATGAGATCAGAGATCGCCTTCTGGTCGTCCGGCGTTCCCTTGGGGGCGATCAGTTTCGAAGCTTCCTCGGGATGCGCGGTCACCCATTCAGCGGCTTCCTTGTAGGCGGCATAGAGTTTCGGAATAAGATTTGGGTGCTTCTCCGCCCAATCGACATGGGCGGCGACGCCGAGATAGGGAATGTTGTTGCTGCCGGTGAATTTCTTCCAGCTATCGGCGATCCCGATGTCGATGGTCCGCATCTCGCTCTTCTTCGACAGCAGCGTCGTATAGGCCGGCTCCCACAGCTGCACGGCCGCGGCGCGATCGGCCATGGCGTAACCGATCAAGCCGGGCGTCGCGGTGTTGACGACGGAGAATTTCGACGTATCGGCGCCCAGCTGCCGGGCGAACCAGTCGAACATCACATAATTAGTGGTGCCCTTGGCGGCGGCGAGTTCCTTGCCTTCGATGTCCTTCAGAGTCTTGATCTCGGGCCGCGAGGTCACGACGGCTCCCCAGAAATCAAACAGATTGAACAGATATGTCACCTTGACACCGCGTGTGTCGGCAAGACCGACCGTCAACAACGATGCACTGCCGCCGAGCTGGAATTCTCCGGAGTTGAATTGCGCGGTATAGGCGTCAGGCGTGCGTTCCTCGAACTTGATCGCAAGGCCGTTCTTCTCGTCAAGTTTTTGCGCCTTGATCACCGGCGGCAGGAAAGCACCAAGCGAAGGGGGCCCGAACACCACGATGGACAGTGGCTCCGGCGCCTGCGCCAGGGACGGTGTCGCCGAAAGCAGCGCTGCCGCGCACGTCAGACTGGCAATCATCTTCTTCATAGCCGTCCCTCCCGAACCGTCGAACCAAAACTATTCCGCAGCACCTTCCACCGGTGTCTCGAATTCCTTGCGAAGCGCGGTAAAAAATCGCCCGACCAGATGCTTGGAAACGCTGCTGAGAATGCGCTGGCCGACACCGGCGACCAGCCCGCCGATTTCGCCGACGCCCTGATAGGTCAGGCGCGACGCGGTCGGACCGTCCGGCGTGATTTCAAAGCGCGCACCGCCGTTGCCATGACCCAACGTCCCGGCGCCGGAGACCTTGATGCTGCACGCCTTCGGCGGATCCTTGTCCGACAGCGCGATCTCGCCCTCGAACGAACCGCCGACCGCGGCAACGCGCAGCTGCATCTCGACCTTGTAGGCATCCGGCGCGATCTCGACCATGGCCTTGCAGCCGGGAATGCAGCGCGTCAGCACGACCGGATCGTTGAGCGCCTTCCACAGCGCTTCGACCGGAGCCTGAATGGTCTCGTTGCCGCCAATATCGAGCTTCACGTGCGCATTCCTCTCACAGGCCGAACAGCCGCTGCACAAGGCCGCCATTGATCGCGGCGCGCTCGGCGTCGGAAAACTGGGTCTCGGCGACGATTTTCATCGGGGCAAGGTCTCCGATCGGGAACGGCATGTCCGAACCCATCATGATCCTGTCAGCGCCGACGATATCGGCCAGGTAACGCAGCGCGCGGGGGTCCTGCACGATCGTGTCGTAATACATCGCCGCCAGCGCCGCATCGGGATCACCGAGCTTGTCCTTGTCGAGCGAATAATTGCGGCGCAGCCGCCCGATCACATAAGGCAGCGCCGCGCCGCCGATTCCTGCGACGATTTTCACCTGCGAATAGCGGGTGACGTGGCCGGCATAGATCAGCCGCGACATCGCGATCAGCGTGTCGGTGATGCGCCCCACCGCGTTGGCCATGCCGTAATCATGGACACGGTCGTCGCCGCTCTCGAACACCGGATGGATGAAGATGATCGATCCAAGTTCGTTGGCGGCTTCCCAGAACACGTTGAGCGACGGATCATCGAGCACGCCGCCCTTGCCTTTGGGTTGGGTGCCGATCATCGCGCCCTTGAAGCCGGCGGCATGCGCCTCGCGCAACACTTCCGCGGCGCGTGCACCGTCCTGTAACGGAACCGTCGCCATCGGCACGAAGCGGGGCTCCCGCATCGCGGTTTGTGCCAGATGCGTGTTGATCAGCCGCGACCAGGCGGCACCTTCGGCCGCCGGGACTTCATAGGCAAACATGTCGAGCCAGCCGCCAACCACCTGGCGTTCGATCTTCTGTTCGTCCATCCATTTCAGGCGGGCGGCCATGTCGCTCAGCGGCTTCGACACCGGGCGGGTCGGCTTCGCACCGGCAAAGGAAAAACCGAGACTGCCGCCCTCTTCGATCAGGCGGATCGAGGGAAAGTTCGCGGATTGCGAACGGATCGCTTCCAGCAGGCTTGGCGGCACCAGATGGGCGTGACAGTCAATGATCATTGGTTTTGCTCTTGATTCATTTGGCTTGCTGTTGAGGTTTGCCTTGTTGCGCGTCGGCGATCGCGTCGCCAATCGCGGAAATGCGGATCGGAAGTTTGTTGAAGGAAATGCCGAGCGGCGACACGCAATCATTGACCGCAGCCGAGATCGCGGCAGGCGAGCCGAGGTAGCCGCTCTCGCCGGATCCCTTCTGGCCGAACACGGTGTGCGGCGACGGCGTGCAGTGATGCACGATCTCGACTTCCGGCACCTCATGCGCCGATGGCAGCAGGTAGTCCATGAAGCTCTGGGTAATCAGATGGCCTTCGTCGTCGTAGACGAACTCTTCCAGTAGCGTCGCCCCGAGCCCGTGCGCGACGCCGCCCAATGTCATGCCCTTGACGATGTGCGGGTTGATCACCGTTCCGCAATCATGACCGATCACGTAGCGCTTGATCTCGGGCTTGCCGAGCGCGGGATCAATCGCCATCAGCACGACATGAAACTCAAAGGAATGGCATGGATACATCTGGACGCGGCCGTTTTCCGGCAACTTGTCGCCGGTCGGCACCTGCATCACATGCGTGACCTCAAGACCAGGCTCCATACCCTCGGGCAAGAGATGATAGTTGCGATGTCCGATGTTGACGATTTCGGCCCAGCCGAGTTGTTTGCCGCTCTTGGGATCGGTGACGCTACCGCCGGCATAGACCACCTTGTCTTCACCAAGGCCGAATTGATGTGCCGCGATCCGCGTCAGCTTCGACTTCAGCTTCTGGGCCGCATGGAACGCGGCGCCGCCGAGCATGATCGCCATCCGGCTGCCGACCGGTGAGTTCGATGGCAGGCAAGCCAGTGAATCCGGACGAACCACGCGGATCAGATCAGGCTCGATCTGCAGCACTTCGCCGATCACGGTCGAGACCAACGTCTCGTGTCCCTGCCCGGACGAAGTGTTGTGAATGGTCACGGTGACGTAACCGACCCCGTCGATATTGATCCGGCAGGAATCCATCCAGGTCGTGGTGGTGTTCTTTTCATTCAGCAGCGGCTCGAACGACGAGTTGCCGCCGCTCGGCTCCAGGCAGGCGGCGATGCCGATGCCGGCCAGCATGCCGGAAGCGCGCAGCCGGTCGCGCTCTTTTTCCATTTCGGCAAAATCGATATGCGCGAATACCTTGTCGACCACGGTATGGTAGTCACCGCTGTCGTAAGTGCTGCCGCTCGGGATCAGATAGGGGAACTCTTCCTTGCGGATAAAGTTGCGCCGACGGACTTCAATCCGCTCAAGACCAACCGCCGCGGCGACCTTGTCGATCGCGGTCTCGATTGCATAATTGGTCGGCGCCTGGCCGAAGCCGCGCACCGCTTCCTGCACCGCCTTGTTGGTGGTGACGGATTGCGCGCGGTACTGCACGCTCTCGATCTTGTAGGGACCGACGATGGCGCCGATCGGTTTGCCCAACTGGAACGGTGCCCGCCCGGCATAGGCGCCGGCATTATCCAGCGCGCGGATCTTCATCGACTTGACGATGCCGTCATCGTTGAAGGCAACCTCGACGTCGAAAATGCGTTCAGGACCATGCGCATCTCCGCCGCGCATGTTCTCCAGCCGGTCCTCGATCAAACGGACGGGACGGCCGAGCCGGCGTGCCAGATGCGACACCAGCACGGTTTGCTTGATGCCGCGCTTGACGCCATAGCTGCCGCCGACATCGACGTCCTGATGCACGCGGACATTATTGGCGGGAATCCGCAACGCGCGCGCGATCTGGTCGGGATATTTCGGCATCTGGATCGAGGCCCAGACGTCGAGCATCTCGCGCCAGGGATCCCAGGACGCCGCGACGCCAAAGGTCTCGATCGGAACGGTCGAGTTGCGGCCCCAGGTCACGCGGAACGACAGGTGCCGCGGGCTCTCGGCAAAATGCTTGTCGACCTCGCCCCAGACGAAGGTCCGGTCGAGCAACACATTGGAGCCATGCCCCGGATGCACCGGCGGACTGTCCGGTTGCAACGCTTGCTCGGCGTTGATGACAAACGGCAGCGGCTCATAGGTGACGCGGACTTTTTCGGTCGCATCTTCCGCCAGTGCACGGCTGTCGGCGACCACTGCAGCGACCCATTCGCCGGCATAACGCGTATGTCCCACCGCGAGCGGATGGCGTTGAACCTTGGGCGTATCCAACCCGTTCATCAAAGGATCGGTCGCGGCGGCGAGTTCGTCGCCGGTCAGCACATAATGCACGCCGGGCATCGCCAGCGCCGCGGACGCATCGATCGAAACAATGCGCGCGGCCGGATGCTGCGACGGCAGGATCGCCACATGCAGCATGCCTTCCAACGCAACGTCCGCAACGTAATAGCCACGGCCGGCGACAAAGCGGCGGTCCTCGCGAACCCTGCGGTTGGTCGAGACAAAGCGGAAGATTGCGGGATCGGCGGTCATTTCGCCTCCACAACAGGTTCGTCAGATTTCTCGGCCTCGAGCGCGCCGTCGCGCGGCGTATTGGCGACCCGCAACCGCGCAGCCGCGAATTCGACGGCTTCGACGATCTGGCCGTAACCGGTACAGCGGCAGATATTGCCCGAGATCGCCTCGACAATATCCTCGCGCGTCGGCGTCAGCGTGTGCTGCAGCAGCGCGTGTGCGGCGAGAATCATGCCGGGCGTGCAGTAACCGCATTGCAGGCCATGGGTCTCGCAGAACGCATCCTGAAGTACGCCGAGTTCGCCCGGCGCGGGCGCAAGGCCTTCGATCGTGGTAATGTCGTAGCCATCCGACTGCACCGCGAACATCAGGCAGGATCGCACCGGCTCGCCATCGATCAGCACGGTGCAGGCACCGCAGACGCCGTGCTCACATCCCGCGTGGGTACCGTTCAGCAGAAAATTCTCGCGCAGCGCGTCAAGCAGCGTCTTGCGCGGCTCGACATCAGCGGAACGGTTGACGCCGTTGATGCGCAGATTGACTTTCATGGCGCGCCTCCAATCGATTTGGCGGTCGCATTGACGCGCGCTTGTGCCAATGCACGGCCACACAGCGCGACCGCAACACGGCGGCGATAGGCCGCGCTGGCATGCAGATCGCTCATGGCGTCCAGATCGCCAGAGGCCGCATTGACCGCTTCGTTCACGGAGGCGTCATCCAGTTTTCCACCGAGCAGCGGTGACATGTCGAGCCGCAGCGGCCGATCGCCGACGCCACCGACGCCGAGCGCGACCTCGATGCAGCGGCCGTCCTCATCCAAGGCCACCTGCGCCGCGGCCGCAACGAATGCGAAATCCGAACGCCGCGCGCTGATTTCGAAAAAGCCGACGCCGACGCGCTTGTGCGGCCAGACCGGAAACCGGATCGCGCTGACGCACTCGCCGGGATTGATCGTGGTCAGCATCGGCCCGATGAAAAAATCATCCGCCGGCATCGAACTCGGACCATCCGGCGTCGCCAGCATGATCTCGGCGCCGAGCGTAACCGCCACCAGCGGAATTTCCGCCGATGGATCTGCGTTGGCGATCGAGCCGCCAACAGTGCCGCGATTGCGGGTCGGCGGATGACCGACCCACGGCAACACCCGCGCCAGCATCGGCACCGATGCCCGGATCACCGGATCGCGTTCGGCGCTCGCCTGACGCGTGGTGGCGCCGACGACAACGGCGCCCTCTTCCTTGCGAATGCCTGATAACTCCGGCAATCGCAGGATGTCGATCAATCTTGCCGGACGCGCCAGCCGCATCGCCAGCATCGGCACCAGCGTTTGGCCGCCGGCGATCACCCGCGCATCTTCATCCTCGGCCAGCAACGCGCAGGCTTCCGCGAGCGAATTGGGCCTGACGTAATCGAACGGGGCGGGTTTCATGAATACGCCTAGCCCAGCGGCAAACCGGCCATCGCCGGCGACAGCAGCGAGATAATCTGGTTCTTCAGCAACGGGCCTTCGGTTTCGCTGGCCGCTTTCAGGGCGAGCCATTCCGGATCCGCGCCGAAGCCGGCCCAGGCTTTCTTGCGCGCGTCCTCGTCGGCGAAGCGCGTCATGTAGGTCAGGCGACCGTCTTCCGTGGGCGCGGTGAATGCGCCAATCAGCTCGATGCCGTGACGCGGGAAAAATTTGGTCGCGACGTGGTCGCAGAACCGGCGACGCATCGCGTCCGCACGGCCTTCCGCAGCTTCATAGACCCGGATTTCGTAGATCAACACGCGCTCCCATTTTCCACGGACAGCTTGTCAGAACCCGCCGCCTTGCCGAGGACGATAGAAGCCGCGGCTGGAAGCTGTCAAACATAAACTGAGGCAATTAGTCAAATTGTGTAGGATTGAATTGGTTCAATCATACAATTGAAATGGTCGCAATCCTAAAAAAACTGTATATAAAACAATCGACTAGAAACAGATCGATCCAGAAATCCGCATTGATGTCATGGCTGGCATCCAAAACCTGTGTCAAATCTTGCAACAATTTCCATATTGTACTACTCAATGAAAATGAGCGCCTACGCTTTCCCGGATAACGAGAAATGACCGACTGGGTACCCACACTCGTTTCAATTCAGGGGCCGCGCTATCTCGCTTTCGTGCTGGCGCTTGAGGCCGACATCGCGTCGGGCCGCGTCAAGCCGGGCATGCGGCTATTGCCCCAGCGCGATATGGCGCAGCGGCTCGACCTCAGCGTCGGGACGATCTCAAAGGCCTATGCGGAAGCCGAGCAACGCGGATTGATTTCAGGCGAAGTCGGCCGTGGCACCTTCGTGCAGCGGCGGCGGCCCGAGGCGCGCGGGCACGGCACATCGGAAACAACGATCAATCTGGCGCTGAACGTGCCGCCCTATACCGGCGAAGACGACGTCATCGCATCTGCACTTTCGGAGATCGTCGCCGACGGCGAGATGTCGAACCTGCTCGGCTACCTGCCGCATCAGGGGTTGCGGCGACATCGCGAGGCAATGGCAACGTGGCTGGCCTCGCTCGGCATGACGGCCGATGCCGACCATCTCTTTATCACCCATGGCGGGCAGCACGCTCTGTCGATTGCGCTGGGTATGGTGTCGCAGCCCGGCGACACCATCCTGACCGAGAGCTACACCTATTCCGGAATGCTCGCGCTCTCGGCACAGGGCGGCTATCCGCTGCACGGCGTCGCCACCGATGCAGCTGGGCTTGTCCCGGAAAGTCTCGAACGCGCATTCAGCGAGACCAAGGCGCGCGTGCTCTATTGCATGCCGACGCTCCAAACCCCGATGGGATCAGTGATGCCGCCGGAACGACGGCAGGCCATCGCCGATATCGTTCGCAGGCACGATGCTTATTTGCTGGAGGACGACGCCTACAATTATCTGCTGACGCCGCCGCTGCCGCCGGTCTCAAAGCTGATCCCGGAACGAAGCTTCTACATCGTCAGTTTCGCCAAATGCCTGGCGCCCGGCTTGCGGATTGCAGCGATGATCGCACCCGACGCCTTTCGCGATCGTTCGATCAACGCTCTGCGCGCCACCGGATGGATGGCGGTGCCGGTGATGGCCGAAGTGGTGGCGCGGCTGATTCACAATGGCGGCCTTGCCCGCCAGGCGCGGCTGAAACGCGACAAGGCTTCGGTGCGCGACGCTATCGTGCGGCGTATCCTGAAGGAATGGCTGCCGGCCGCGCCCGCAGCGCCGGGTTTCCATACCTGGCTTCCCTTGCCCGCGGGCCGCACACTGGCGGCGCTGATCGCGCAGGCAGCACAGGCCGGTATTACGCTCGCGCCGCCCGGCGCGCTGCGGCGCATGGAAAGCGAAAATCTCGGCGTCCGGCTCTGTCTCGGCGCGCCCGCGACCGAAGCCGACCTTGAGCGCGCGTTGATCGAAATCCGCAGAATTCTGGAAATGGCCGAAGCGATCTCTTTCGTCTGAAACCAAAAATCAAAAGAGTATGGGGAGTAAAACACATGTGGAGATTAGTCACCGCGCTTGTTGCCGCCGCGCCGTTGATGTTGGCTGGCGTCGCCAAGGCCGAACAATGGCCGACCCACCCGCTCACCATGATCAATCCCTTTGCCGCGGGTGGTCCCAATGACGTAGTGGCGCGATTGTTTGCGCAACGCATGGGCGAGGTGCTGGGACAGCCGATCATTGTCGAAAACATTGGCGGCGCCGGCGGCATGAACGGCGCCGATCGGGTCGCGAAAGCAGCACCCGACGGTTACACCTTTCTGCAGGGTACGGTCGGCACGCAGGCGCAGAACCAGACGCTGTTCAAGAAGCCCGCCTATAATTCGACCACCGATTTCGCGCCGGTGGCGTTGATCCTGGAAGCGCCGCTGGTGCTGATCGCGCGCAAGGATCTTCCGGTCAAGGACATGAAGGAGTTCGTCGCCTACGCCAAGGCCAACAAGGACAAGATGCAGTTCGCTTCCGCTGGTACGGGCTCGGCGATCCATCTCGGCTGCGCACTGGTCAATCTGGCGACCGGGCTCGATGTCGTCCATGTACCCTTTCGTGGCGCCAATCCGGCGATGCAGGATCTGATGGGCGGCCGCGTCGACTATCTCTGCGACATCATCACCACGGCCAAGCCGCAGATCGATGCCGGCACGGTGAAGCCGATCGCGGTGCTGACCAAGGAACGATCCGCAGTTTTGCCCGGCGTGCCCACCGCCATCGAGCAGGGCTTTGACGTCGAAGCCTATACCTGGAACGCGTTCTTCCTGCCAAAGGGCACGCCCGAACCGATCGTGCAGAAGCTGCGGCAAGCGACGCTGGAGGCGATGAAGACGCCCGCTGTCCGCGAGAAGCTCGAAGCCGCCGGCCTGATTTTTGTCTCGGACGATCGCACAACGCCTGAATACCTGGCAAAATTCGTCGAAAGCGAAATCGTCAAATGGGCCGCTCCGATCAAGGCTAGCGGTGCGACGTCCGACTGAGCGGGCCCACCCTGATCACCGCAGCGAGCCGTTCCAGACCGCCCCTCCGGAGGTTAGCCGACACCACCACAACTGACATCCATCACAATTTCACATTGTTCGATGGTTTATTGTATCCTGTCACGGCTTGCTTCGCTGCGCCCTCGTTTTGGCCAGTGACAAGAGAATTCAGAAAAGCACGGGGACCTGGTCCACCGAGGCTTGGATCAGGAAACATGGTCAGTTCAGCAAACCCGCGCGTGCGCCGTCGACGTCGAGTTCTGGATTTGGCCGGCAATTTCGGTGCTGTGCTAACAGCAGCTCTGATGCTGCTAGCGTTGGCATCCGGCAGTGCCTCCGCTGAATCGAATTACTCCTTCGATAGCACGCCGGGCAAACTGCCGAAGACCGTTATTCCCATCCATTACGCGATTGAGCTGACGCCGGATCTCGATCACCTCACCATTGCGGGCAATGAGATCGTCGATATCGACGTGCGCGAGCCCACCGCACGAATGATGCTCAACGCGGTCGATATGTCGTTCGGCGCAGCCACCATCGACGACGGCGCGCAACGCGCCGACGTCGCACTGGATGCCGGGACTGAAACCGCGACGCTGACCTTTGCGAAACCGCTCATGGCAGGCGCACACCGGCTGCGCATCGCCTTTACGGCCAAGATCAACAGTTTCGGGCGCGGTCTTTTTTTCGTCGATTACCCGACCGGCCAGGGCACCAAGCGGTTACTCTCCAGTCAGCTTGAACCCGCCGATGCCAGGCGCATCTTCCCATGCTGGGACGAGCCTGCGTTCAAGGCGACGTTTGCATTGACGGTGACCGTGCCGCGCGCCTTCATGGCGGTGAGCAACATGCCGGTGACCCGCGAGGAGCCGGTTGCGCCCGATATGAAGCAGGTTGCTTTCGCAGCCACGCCGAAAATGTCGAGTTATCTGTTCGTGCTCACCACGGGCGAGCTGGAACGGATCACGGCGCAAGCGGGCGACACGACCGTCGGCGTCGTTACCACCACCGGTAAAGCCGAACACGGACGCTTTGCGCTCGAAAATGCCGTCAAATTGCTCGCTTACTACAACGACTATTTCGGCGTGAAATATCCATTGCCCAAGCTCGATTTGATCGCATTACCAGGCGGGTTCGGCGGCGCTATGGAAAACTGGGGCGGGATCACTTTCTTCGAAAGCCGGCTGCTGTTCGATCCCGCCACCAATGCGGATACCGCGCGACGCGGCATCTTCAGCGTGCTCGCGCACGAGATGGCGCATCAATGGTTCGGCGATCTCGTCACCATGGGCTGGTGGGACAACCTCTGGCTCAACGAGGGTTTTGCGAGCTGGATGCAGGAAAAGGCCGCCGAGCATTTTTATCCGGAATGGCGCACGTGGCTCAATGGTTATGGCCAGAAGCAATACGCCATGACCCTCGACGCGCGGCGCACGTCGCACCCGATCCAGCAACCGGTCGCCGACCAGAGCGAGGCCACCACCGCCTTTGACGGCATCACCTATAACAAAGGCCAGGCGCTGATACGGATGGTCGAAAGCTATCTCGGCGATCAGGCGTTCCGGGATGGCATCCGCGCCTACATGGCCGCCCATGCCTACGGCAACACCACGACCGCCGATCTGTGGCAAGCCCTCGAAGGTGCGGCCGGCAAGCCGGTAGCGGGCATCGCGGCGTCCTTTACCGAACAGGCCGGCGTGCCGCTGATCATTGCCGAGACCCACTGCAACGGCGACACGCAGACCCTGACGCTGCGGCAGGATCGATTTGTGATCGCGCCCTCGGCGACCGCTGGTACCGACGACGCCAAAGTCTTGTCCCCGCGAAATTGGCAAGTCCCTGTTACCTTCGGACCGGTACAGCCAACGCGCCCGGCCGAGATGTTGTTACTGAAGGGAAGCGCCGAAATCGCCGCCGGATCCTGTGGCGAGGCGATCAAGGTCAATCTCGGCGATATCGGCTACTATCGGGTCGAATACGGCCCCAACAGCCACGCCGCGCTGACGAAATCGCTGGCTGCGATGGCACCGGAAGATCGCGTTAACCTGCTCGCCGACAGCTGGGCGCTGGTGCAGGCGGGTCGCACCCAACTGCCGTCTTATCTTGAACTGGTCGACAAGATCGATGTCGGGGATCACCGCGTGGTGTGGGACCAGCCGATCGACGCCTTCGTCTGGCTCGACCGGCTCGCCCGCGGCCGCCCCGAGCGCCCCGCATTGGAAAAATATGCCCGCGCCCGATTACGCCCGCTGTTCGGTCGCCTGGGCTGGGACGCGACGGATCCTGCGAACGGTGAAGAGGCGTTGCTGCGCGGCAAACTCATTCAGGTGCTCGGCGAATTCGGCGACGCCGATATCATCGCCGAAGCACGGCGACGGTTCGCCAAATTTGCGCAGAACCAGCCGTCGCTTCCGGCCGCGCTGCGCGATTCCGTCACCCATGTCGTCGGTGTCAACGCTGATCGCACCGACTACGACACACTGCTGGCGCTCGCACGCAAGAGCACCGTGACGACCGACCGCGTGCGCTATTATTACGCCGCCGCCTGCGCGCGCGATCCGGCACTGGCGCGCGACACACTAGCGCTGACATTGAGCAATGAACTGCCGACCACGATCGTCGGTGGTGTGATTGCCACCGTTGGTGGGGCAGGCCAGCAGCCCGGTCTGGCCTGGGATTTCATACAGAAGAATCTGGATGCCCTCAGCCAGAGGCAGGGCCCCTCGTTCCGTGACGAGTTCATCCCGAGTTTCATGACCAACTTCAGCGACGAGGCCCACGCTGCGGAACTCGCGCACTTTGCTCCGGCATCCGCGACATCGGGCGGCCGCGTCATGGTCGCGCGTGCGCTGGAAACCATCGCTATCTCGGCCGATCTCAAGGCCCGTGCATTGCCGGCGTTCGAGGCCTGGATCAAGACCAGCGACGGCAAGCAGCGTTGAGGGCGGCGCAGCTTCAACCGATCCGGTACAGCCTCGCGGCGGTATCGTGCAGGATCGCCGCCTGTTCGCGATCGCCGAAACCGGCGATCGCATTCCGAAACGAGCGATAGAGCGTCCTGTAATCAGTCCACAGCTTTTCGATCGGAAAATTGCTGCCAAACAGGCAGCGATCCGCGCCGAAGATCGCGACCGTCTCGGTAACGATGAACTTCATCAGGTCTTCGCGGCAGGCGTAAACGAAGGTGCCGAGCCCTGAAAGCTTGGCGTTGACGTTCGGACAATCCGCCAATGCTTTCATCCCATCGCGCCACAGCTGCAATCCCTCCGGCGACATGTCTTCCAACATGCCGGCGTGTTCCAGCACGAAGGTCGTGTCCGGAAACGCCTTGGCTAGCTTGGCGCCGTCGGCCATTTGGCTGGCGAATATCTGAATTTCGAACAGCAGCCCATGATCCGCGAGCATGGCGAGACCGCGTCGCCACGCGGCGCCGTTCATCACGTCAGGAGCCGGCGCAAAGGAATATTGCGGATTGCGATGCCAATGCAATTGCTGCCTGATACCGCGCGTCGCCGGCAATTTTGCCAGCCGCGCAATCAGCGAACCGGCATCGGCGTCAGCGAGATCGGCATGCGCGACATTGGCATGGGGCCAACCTGTCTTGTCGGAGACCGATTGCACCCAGAGCGCTTCGTCGTAGCTTTTGCCTGCGGGCCAGTTGGTCTGGATGTAGATCGACTTGACGATGTCGCAGCCGGCGATGTCGTCACGGTATTCTTCGATCGGATAATCGCGGCAGATCGGCTGATATGGCCCGAAGATGCGCGGCACCTGAGGTCCCGACAGCCACGTCAGGTCGTTCAGCCGCCAGATATGATGGTGGGCGTCGATCGTCGGAACGGATTTCATCGATTCTTCTACCGGAGTTTTGCTAGCAGGACTTTGTCACGGGGATTTTGCTGTCAGGACTTCGCGGCATCCGCCGACGGCGGCTCCTGACCGAAAATCTCCGCGGCGATCCGGTTGGGCTCGATCGCGGCCGGAATGCCGCAATACATCGCAATCAGCAGCAGTACGTCCTGCACCTGCGCCCGCGTGCAACCATTCGCTAGCGCGCCCTTGGCATGCACCGCGAATTCCGCGGGCTTGCCGCTGGCTGCGGTGATCCCGAGCATGACAAGGCTACGTATATTGTCGGCAAGACCGTCTCGCTCCCAGACGTCTCCATAAACATAGGCGTTGATAACGTTCTGAAGCGGCGCCCCGAATTCGCCGGCCGCAGCCATCCGCTTCTCGACATCAGCATCGCCAAACAGCTTTTTGCGCCGCCGCAGACCGCGCGCATATAAATCACTGGTATCCACCATATCGACCTCGTCCAGTCTTGGAGCGTAAATTTATACGGACAAATAATGGATAGCTCAATGGTCGGAGCCCGATTTTGGCTGGGCCATGTTGCCTTTCACTGTTATTTGTCCGTATAAATCGATTCAGTCTCGGGGATAATGGATATGACATTGAGATTGCGCGTTCTCGCTGGCCTGCTGCTGTTCGGATTTGCGACGCCCCAGGCCTTTGCGGCCGACGGCGATTACCCCAACCGGCAAATCAAGATCGTGGTGCCATTTCCCGCCGGGGCCGGCCCGGATCAGGTCGCACGTATGCTGGGCCAACATCTGCAAGAAGCTTTCGGCCAGACCGTCCTGATCGAAAATCGCGCCGGTGCACTCGGCAGCATTGGTGCGGTGGAAGTGGCACGTAGCGCCCCCGACGGTTACACGCTGCTGATGGGAACCAACACCACCCAGGCGGCGAATGTCGCGATGTTGAAGAGCCTTCCCTACGATCCCGTCAAGGATTTTGCCCCCGTCATCAGGACCGTCACCACCGCGATGGTGCTGCTGGTGAAGCCGGATTTCCCCGCCAAGGATGTCCCGCAATTCCTCGAGTATGCAAAGGCGCATCCGAACCTCACCGCTGGCTACGGTTCAGGCGCATCGCAAATATCCATAGGGCAATTACAGTCGCGGGGTGGCCTCTCGGTGATCGCGGCGTCCTACCGCGGCGTACCGCAGGCGGTCACCGATGTCATGGCCGGTGCGATCAACCTCACCTTTGCCGATCTCTCACTGGCCGTGCCGCAAATGCAGGGTGGCACGCTTCGTGGCATCGGCGTGACTTCGCCGAAGCGCAACGAGCTGACGCCCGGTCTGCCCGCGCTCGCCGAGGCCATGCCGGGCTTCGAGGCGACGATCTGGTACGGACTGCTGGCGCCCGCCAATACACCTGACGCCGTCGTCAACAAGCTCTATGCCGAGAGCGAGAAGTTCCTGTCGCTGCCCGCCACCAGGGCAAAAGCTCGCCAGCGTCGGCGTGATCGTTTCGACGATGCCACCGGCTGAATTTGGCAGCTTCATCAAAAGCGAAATCGTCCGCTGGACGGCCGATGCCAAGGCCGCCGGAATCGAGCCCCAGTAGCCCGGAACGCGGTTGCGCTCATGACAGCTCTTGCGCCAGTCGGAATGATCGGGCTCGGCCTGATGGGGACCGCGTTATCCGCGCGGCTGATCGATGCCGGGATTGCCGTGACCGGATTCGACATCGACGCCAGCCGTTGCACGGCGTTGAGGGCCAATGGAGGCGAACCGGCGATATCCGTTGGCGAACTCGCCACGCGTTGCCGCACCATCGTCGTCGCCGTCTATAGCGCACATCAGGTTGAACGCGTGCTCGCCGAGCTGGAGCGAAGCGACAAGCTCGCGCAAACGGTCATGATCTGCACCACCACCTGCGCTCCCAGCGAGATCACTCGGATAGCGAAACGAGCCGATGTCGTCGGGTTGGCGCTGGTGGAAGCTCCGATATCCGGTACCAGCGCCGAAGTACGCGATGGCTCGGCCATGGCGCTGATCGCCGGTCACACCGGGGCCATCGAAGCCGCAAACGCCATCCTCGATATTCTCTGTCCGCGAAGAGAAAACGTCGGAAACATCGGCGATGCCAGCCGAACCAAACTCGCGATCAACCTGATCTTGCAGAATAACCGCGCGTCGCTGGCCGAAGGCATTGCCTTCGCCGAGGGCATGGGCCTGGATGCAGCGGTCTTTCTTGCCACCGCACAAAGGTCCGCCGCCTATTCGCGGGTCATGGACACCAAAGGACAAAAAATGTTGACGCGGGATTTTTCGCCGCAATCGCATATTTCGCAGACATTGAAGGACGCCGAGCTTATCCTCGCCGAAGCCAAACGCCAAAACCTGTGGTTACCCATGACGTCAACTCAGTGCTGCCCTGCTTCGCACCGCAATCGCATTGCAAGGGCCTGATAGCGACAGCGCCGCCGTGATCGAGGCGGTCCGACCGTCACGTCGCCGGATCGAGGATCCGACATGATCAATTGCGCCATCGTCGGGTTGGGCCGCTGGGGCCGCAATCTTGTGGAAGCAACGCGTGGCAGCCGTCGGCTCAACATGATCCGCGCGGTTGAGACCGACATTGAGCGCGCGCGAGGTTTTTGCGCTGAACATCATCTCGACCTGACCGACGATTTTAATGCTATCCTTGGCGACCGTGCCATTGAGGCGGTCCTGCTGGCGACACCGCATTCCCTGCACCTCGATCAGGTGATCGCGACCGCCGCCGCGCGCAAGCACGTATTCTGCGAAAAACCGCTTGCGCTGCATCGAGAGCACGCCGAACGGATGTTTCGTGCTTGTCACGATACGGGTGTAGTCCTCGCCGTCGGCCATAACCGCCGGTTCTGGCCTTCGATGAAGGCGCTACGCGATATCGTCGCTGGCGGCGATCTCGGCACGATCCTTCATGTCGAAGGCCATAACAGCAACGAAAACTCGGAGAAAGTGACCGAGGGATGGCGGTTGTCTCCCGCAGAATCTCCCGGTGGCGGGTTGACTGGCGCAGGCCTCCACGTGCTCGATGCCTTTGTCAGCCTGGTAGGTCCGGCGCGCCAGGTCTACGCGCGCTTCAACTCCCGTGAAGCCGGTCCGCCGCCCCGGGATTCATCCATGCTTGCGATTGATTTCGCCAATGGAGTCACCGGAACGCTGGCAACCGTGCGGGCAACCCCACTCTACTGGCGAGTTCATGTGTTCGGAACCAGGGGGTCGGCGGAAGTGCTCGATGAGGTGACGCTGGTATCGCGGACCTCCGGCCATAAGCCGAAGACGATGAGCTACCCCGCGATCGACGTGTTGTCGACTGAACTGGACGCGTTCGCGGACGCGGTCGAGGACAAAAATCCATTCCCGGTGCCACGCGACGACGTGCTCGCGACGCTATCGGCGTTCCAAGCTGCGCTCGAATTCGATGGTGTCGGGACAACCCGTGGCCTGCCATGGTCGATAAGCCCCGGAAGCCGAAATCGTCGCGCTACCGCGACATCGCCACCCGGCTGCAAAAGGAAATACGGCTCGGCAAATATCCGGTCGGAAATTTGCTGCCGACCGAGACCGAATTGATGGTGCAACATTCGGCCAGCCGTCAGACCGTTCGTGAGGCCCTGCGGATCCTGATGGACCAGGGCCTGATCGTGCGGCGCGCCGGGCTCGGCTCCGTGATCATCGCAACCGAGCCTCCCGTGCTGTTCACCCACAGCGTCAAATCACTCGGAGAGTGGCTGAGATACTCCAATGAAACCTATCGCGATGTCGTCCGGAGCGGCGAGATCGTCGCGGACCGCCAGCTTGCCGCATTGCTGAAATGCGAGCCGGGTAAACACTGGTTCCTGATCGAGTCCCTCCGCCGCGCCGACCAGTTCGCGGCGCCACTCGGATGGACCGAGATCTACGTGTTGCGGAAGTTCGCCGGCGTGATGAAGCGCAGCGATCACGGTCGCGCGCCCGTCCACGAGCAGATCGCCAAAATGTATGGCCAGACCACCGAATATGCCCAAATGGAAATCTTCGCGCGCGGTATGCCCGCGCCGTTGGCGAAGGCGCTGCAAGTCAAAACCGGTTCCCCGGCCCTGACCGTCGTGCGCCGGTATTATGGCGTGAAGGAAGAGCTGTTCGAGGTGACCGTCACCACGCACCCCGAGGGACGCTATACCTATTCGATGGATATGCAGCGCTCGCTCCGGCCGCGCGTCTAGACGCCCGGTCATGTCGGGTTTCGGGTGGCGGAAAGCCACTCGCAAGTCCAGATTATGCGGATGCAAATAGCAACCGCAGGAGGGTTGTCGTGAAGGAAATGAACTATTTTTACAAGACGGTTGGTTCGCCCTTTGGCAAGCTGAAACTGGTAGCCAGCGAGAAGGGCTTGGCCGCGATCCTCTGGGAAAAGGACGACCCGCGGCGCGTTCGCCTTGGTCCGATGACGCCGGACCCGGATAACAAATTCCTCAAAGAAACCGAACAGCAGCTGAAGGCCTATTTCGAGGGCAAGCTGAAGAAGTTTACGGTGCCGCTGGATTTCAAGGGAACCGAATTCCAGAAGAGCGTCTGGGCGGCGTTGCTCACCATTCCGTTCGGCGAAACCCGCAGCTACGGCGAAATCGCCAGGCAGATCGGCCGACCCGAGGCATCCCGGGCGGTTGGCGCCGCCAACGGCCGAAATCCGATTTCGATCATTGCGCCCTGCCACCGCGTCATTGGCGCCAGCGGCAAGCTGACAGGCTTTGCCGGAGGCCTCGAAGCCAAGGATCACTTGCTGAAACTCGAAGGCCGCGATCCCCTGCTCGGCCTTGCCGGACAAGGATCTCGCAAAGAGCAGAACCAATCGCGGTGGATCACACAGTAATGTCCATGCTGCGCCGCAAACAAACATTTGCTTGATATAGGTGGCATGACAACCATATGTTCGCGCGAACGGAGTATGGGGATAGCTTCCTCCATGCCGGCCTCACAGGGGTTGTTCATGCTGCGTCGAAGAGAACTTATCGCAGGCTTCGCCACCACGATTGGCGCCTCGCTTGGCCTGCCCTATCTTTCGCGCGCCTCGGCCGACAGTAAATTTCCCGCAAATAATATGCGGTTCATCGTCCCCTTTACGGCAGGCGGACCGACCGATGTTGTGGCGCGGCTGATCGGCGATGCGATGTCGAAGAAATGGTCGGTACCCGTGATCGTCGAGAACCGGCCCGGCGCGGGAACGATTGCCGGTACCGCCGAAGTCGCGCGCTCGCAACCAGACGGCTATACGCTGGGTTTTGTCATTTCAGCGCACACCATCAATCCCGCGATCCGCAAAAAGTTGCCTTACGACACTTTGCGCGATTTCCGCGGTATCACCGAACTCGCCGAGGCGCATGTGGTGCTGGTCGCCAACCCGGCCTTCGCCGCGGACGATCTCGCCGGTCTGCTGAAGGTCGCGCACGCCTCTTCCGAGCCGTTGGCCTTTGCCTCGCCCGGGACCGGGACATCGACGCATCTCGCCGGAGAGCTATTGCAACGGGTCGCCGGCATCAAGATGCTTCACGTGCCCTACAATGGCAGTGCGCCGGCGCTGACCGACGTGCTTGCAAACCGGGTGCCGCTGATGTTCGATATCTGGCACTCGGTGCAGCAATATGTCGAAGCCAAACAGCTCAAGGTAATCGGCGTCGCCAACGACACACGGATTCCAAACGCGCCGCAATATCCGCGCATTGGCGAGACCTTTCCCGGTTACGAAGCGAATTCGATCTTCGGCGTGGTCGTCGCGGCCAAGACTCCCGACAACCTTGTGTCTCAGCTATCAGCCGATCTAGCCAGTTATATTCGCTCACCGGAATTCGCCGAGAAGGCTACAGTCCTGGGCATGGATCCGGTCGGCTCGACCGCGCCAGAGTTCGACGATCTGGTTCGCAAACAGATCACGAAATGGCAGGAGATTGCGTCGGCGGCAGGCATTTCCGTCGATTGAGACCGAACAACAAAGCCCACAATAACTACCTGCGGAGACTTCCAGATGATGTCAGTCGAAGACAACGAAAAACTCACCCATACCGACCGCAAGACCTATATGGGCGAATATCTGCGCTCGTTCTGGATTCCCGCGATGGTGCTGACCGAGGTGCCGGATCGCGACGAGGCGCCGGTCCGGTTGCGGCTGCTCGGCGAGGACCTCGTCGTGTTCCGCGCCACCGACGGCAAGATCGGCGTGATGGACGAGCATTGCCCGCATCGCCGTGCCAGCCTTTTCTTCGGACGCAACGAGGAATGCGGCATCCGCTGCGTCTATCATGGCTGGAAGTTCGATACCGATGGCAACTGCGTGGAAATGCCGAGCGAGCCGCCGGAAAGCGACTACCGGCGTAAGGTCAAGGCGCGCGCCTATGCCGCGCGCGAAGCCGGTGGCCTGCTCTGGGTGTTCATGGGCGATCAGGCCGTGATCGCGGCAATGCCGGATTTCGAATGGCTCGATCTGCCGGAGGGCCATCTGTTTGCCTCGCGCTGGGAACAGGAATGCAATTCGATCCAGGCCATGGAAGGCGAACTCGATGCCTCCCATGTCAGCTTTTTGCACCGCCGGCTCGACCAACTCGACGACAATGCGCAGGCGCTGTCGGGAGCTTACTTCCAGGAAGACCGCTCGCCGCGCTGGCACGTCAAGGACACCGACTACGGTTTCATCGCAGCGTCGCAACGCAATGTCGACGACAACAAATCCTACTGGCGGCTCAATCAGTTCCTGCTGCCGTTTTACACCATGATTACGCCCCCGCCCGGCTCGGCCCTGATGACGCGGATGTGGGTGCCGAAAGACGACACCCATTGCTGGGTGATCGCGGTCAGCTTCCGACGCGACCGCCCGCTCGGCGCCGAAGAAGTGCGGGCATGGCGCAACGGCGAAAATACCCACCGGAGGGTTATCCCCGGCACCACCATTCCGACCGAAACCAAGGCCAATGATTACCGGATCGATCGCCAGGCGCAGAAGACGCTGTCGTTTACCGGCATCGAGGGCATTCGCGCCCAGGACGCGATGGTGACGGAATCAGCAGGTCCCATCGTCGACCGCTCCCAGGAGCATCTGGGAACCAGCGACATCGCCATCGTCAAGATGCGCCGGCGGCTGATGGCGGAAGCACGCAAATTCCAGGAGACCGGCGAGCGACCGCTGCCGACCCGCGAAAATCGCCTCTACCGTATCCGGGCCCATCAAGTGGTGCTCGATCGCGAAAAACTGTTCCACGAGGACGATAGCGTCATGGCGGCGATGAAAGTCTGAAAGGCCACCCATTGGCCGCGTGCCGTTACGCGCGTTTGGCGATGCGCTTGACCGGCGCATGCTTCGAAAACGGCAGCGACGAAGTCTCGCCCATATGGGCGATGCGGTCTTCCAGATGCCTGGCGACGCGCAGGAACGTCTCGATCGATTTGGTGTCGAGACCGGCGGTCAGATTATCGTGTCGTCGCACGACCTCGTTGAAACTTCGATCCAGCAACTGCGTTCCCGTTCGCGACAACCGGATCTCGGAGCGCTTACGGGCATCGCCCTTGACCGCCTCAATCCTGACCAATCCCTTGCCGGCAAGCGTGCCGCTCTCACGACTGACCACAGCCTTATCGAGGCCAGACCTGGTCCAGATGTCGTAGGCGCTGGCAGGGCCGTGCTCGGCGAGAAACGACAATATCCGCCATTCGGCCAGCGATACTCCGTAGCTTGCCGTGAAAAACACATTCGCATTCGCGCGGAACTTGGCAACCAGGCTGGAGAGCACGGTCGGCAGATAGCGATCGAAATCGATGGTCAGCTTGTTGGTATCGCCGGCTTTGGCAACGCTGCGTGTGGGGACCCTCTTGCGTTTGCTGCCGCGCACCGCCATTGCCTGCCGTCTCCTTCAGCCACTCGCTGGCTGCTGCCTTCCTTAGCTCAAGGGGATCGCGCTGCACAGCCGGCAACAGCTTAATTGGAAAAATGAGAGGCCGCCCGTTAAGGCGGCCTCCAGACCGAATGCCGGAATGCCGGTTATCGGATAACCGTCAGCTTTCGAAATTGAGCAGCTTCGAGGCGGTGCGGCCAAGGATATCGGCCTTCTCGTCGTCACTGAGCGACGTGCAGGCGAAAATATGGTCGACCGGCTGCATCTGCCAGGGGAACGGATAGTCGCTGCCGAGCACCAGCTGCCCTGCACCGACCTGCGCCGCCAGATGACGGATCGCCTCCGGCGTGAAGACCAGCGAATCGAAATAGATCTGCTTGAGATACTCCGTCGGCTGCTTCTTGAGCTTGATGTCGGGATTGCATGCGCCAGGATTGACCAAGCAGGCATGATCGGAACGATCGGCGTAAGACGGCAGGAATCCGCCGCCATGGGCGGCGATCACTTTCAGCTTGGGAAAGCGATCGAAGGTGCCTTCGAAGATCATATGCGACAATGCGATCGTGGTCTCCACCGGATACGAAATCGCATTGGAAAGCCAGCCATTGCCGTCCACCAGCTTGTTGAGTTCGGGGACACCCTGCGGATGGATGAACAGGGATGCGCCGAGTTCTTCGGCCTTGGCCCACACCGGATGAAACTTCGGATCGGAAAATGCCACGCCGTTGACGTTGCCGCCGATCGCCGCGCCCCTTAGTCCCTGTTTCTTGACTGCGGTTTCCAGTTCCTGCACCGCGAGATCGGGCGCCTGCAAGGTGAGCGAGGCGAAGCCGGCAAAACGATCGGATTTTGAAGCACAGAGTTCGGCGAGCTTCTCATTCTGGATCTTGACGACCTGCCCCGCCAGATCGCGGTCGCGACCGTACCAGTTGGGATTGATCGACAGCACCTCCATGTCGACGGCCTGGCTATCCATGGCGGCAAGCCGCTTGTTGATGTCGATGACGACCTCGTCGGCGCCCCTCACCGTCGCCGCCGACGAAGGGCCAGCGCCAAGCAGCTTGCTGGCTTCCGGAATCACGCAATGGGCGTGGATATCGATGGTCTTGACCCGCTTGCCGCCGACCATGACGGGCAGCTTCTGGCGGGCCGGTTGCTGCGCGTGGGCGCTTTGCAGCAAACCGCAACTACAGAAAACGACGCCGGTAGCGGCTGCGGCGGCTCCTGCCTTGAGAAAATTACGGCGAGTGGTCATGAATCGAATTCCTCCGTATAGCCGGCCGGGTTCTGGCCCACCAAGGCATGCTGTTTTTGTTTGGAAGTCCGCCGTCGCCGGCGGATGGCCAGATTCAACTCTAACGTATGCCATTCCCGAGGCCCGCAGCAAGACAGCCGGCGGCGCGCGGCAGGTCACGAGATTTTCGCTTGCGCGAGGTGGAGGCGCCGCAGCCCTGGTCTCGAAACGGCCGAGAAAAATGAGCGTTAATGGCAGGTTAGGAGAACTGCCTTACCGTGGCGGGAGTTCCTCCAGCCCTTCCCCTCCCCTTCATTCGACTGGCATTTCCATGAAAATCGGCACCTTACTGACGACCGTCATCCTCTCGCTGTCGGCCGTCGGCGGCGGACTGGCCGTTTATGTGGCTGCCACCAAGCACGATACGATGAACAAGATTTCCGATGCGCAGAAGCGCCTGGAGATCGTCCGCGTCGTCGGGGAGATTCCGCGCTATCTCAATCCGGAACGGGGTTTTGCCACCAACATCCTGTTCGGGCCCCCGGTGGTCCAGGACAAGCAACGGGCCGAACTCGGCAACTACCGCAAGCAGACCGACGGCGCAGTCGAAAAGATGGGACAGATCAGAACGACATTGGCCGATGCGCTCGACGACGGTCCCGCCATCGTTGCCAAGATGGGCGAACTCAAGACGCAGTTCGATGCGCTTCGCACCGCCATCGACAAGGCTATCGACGGCCCGGCGGAGGCTCGCCGCGACGCCGCCAAAAAGATCGTTTCCGACAACGCAGTCTTCAACGGCGCCGTCACCGCCTTGCTCGACGAGCAAGTCCGCAGGATGGCCATCCTGAACGGCGACGCCTACCGGCAATCGAGCTACGCCAATGTGGCGTGGACGCTGCGCGATATCGGCGGCCTCAATGCCAGCCTGCATAAAAGCCTCGTCGGTGCCAAGCGTGTCGCGACCGAACCGGAGCGCATGGAGCTGAGCCGCTCGCAGGGAAAAACCGATCAGATCCTGAGTTCGCTGATGGAATTGCGCGGTAATCCGTCGACGCCGAAAAATGTCGAGGCTGCACTTGGCGGCATGCAGGAAGCCTATGTCGATCGCTTCGGCCAGGAATTGAAGCTGGCCAAGGCGGGTGCCGTCAGCGGTCAATACGAACATGATGTCGACACCTATTATGTCGAGTTGCAGCGCGGGCTCGGCGCGATCATCACCGTGCGCGACGCGCTCTTTGACAATGCCGCGGACATCCTCGGCACCGCCTATTCCCTCGCCCGGTTCAGCTTCATCGTTGCCCTCGCGGGCCTGCTCGCGGTCATCGCCGTGAGCGCCGCCCTCGTGGTGATGGTCCGCCGCCGGATCTGCCGGCCGATCGTCGATATCACCGCCTCGATGTCCAGGCTCGCCGCCGGTGACATGGCGGGAGAAATTCCGGCCAGCGACCGCGATGATGAGATCGGCGCGATGGCAGCGGCCGTCGAGGTGTTCAGGGACAACATGATCAAGGCCGACCGCCTGTCGGCCGAGCAAGCGGCCGAGAACGACATCAAGATGCGCCGCGCCCGTGCCCTCGATGAATTGACGAAATCGTTCGAGTCGAAGGTCAGCGAACTCGTCAGCGGCCTGTCGTCGTCGTCCTCGATGATGGAAGCGACCGCGCGCTCGATGTCATCGACCGCGGCCGCAACCGACCGGCAGGCCGGTGTCGTCGCCAGCGCCTCCCAACAGACCAGCGCCAACGTGCAGACGGTCGCCAGCGCTACCGAGGAATTGACCTCCTCGATCACCGAAATCAGCCGCCAGGTAGCGCAATCCGCCCAGATTTCCGCCCGCGCGGTCGATAACGCGCGCCGCACCGGCGATATCGCACAGTCGCTCGCCTCCGGCGCGCAAAAGATCGGCGATGTCGTGACGCTGATCCAGAACATCGCCGCGCAAACCAATCTGCTCGCGCTCAACGCGACCATTGAAGCCGCGCGCGCCGGCGAAGCCGGAAAGGGCTTTGCGGTGGTTGCCTCCGAAGTCAAATCACTGGCCGGCCAAACGGCAAAGGCGACGACCGAGATCTCCGAGCAGGTTGCGGCGATCCAGGGCGCCAGCGACGAGACGCTGGCTGCGATCAGAAACGTCGTCGAGGTCATCACCGAGATCGATCAGATCGGCAGCGCGATCGCGTCGGCGGTCGATGAACAGGGTTCGGCGACCAAGGAAATCGCCCGCAATATCCAGCAAGCCGCCAGCGGTACGCAGGACGTTACGTCGAACATTTCCGGCGTCCAGCAGGCTGCAACCGACGCCGGCGCCGCGGCGACCCAGGTGCTGGGCGCAGCGGAGCATCTGTCGCAACAGTCAAAGGATCTCGCCGGCCAGGTCAATCGATTCCTCGCCGACGTCAGGGCGGCGTGAACGCAAATATCGGCGTGACGATCGGATAACGTCGCTGTGGCCGCCGCTGCCTTGAGAAAATCATGGCGGGTAGTCATGACCTGGATTCCTCTCTATTTGCCGGCTTGGTCGGTGCCCACCAAGGTCCATCCCAAGCGAAGTGCAAACACGCTGCCGGACACGCCTTCGCGATCTCGCGGCCCCAGGTGCCCGAGTCTTGCCAGGTTCACCCTCGAACCGCGAAGGTGCCGTGCGATCCCCAGGAGGGACGCAGGGAATGCCGGGATGCACGCTGCACCCGCGGTCTCGTGCGCCAATGTGCGAAGAAGATGCGCACACGAGCATACAGGTTCAGCGGAGGCATCCGGCATTCCCTGCGCAATGGTTTGACGGCTTATGCCACGCTCTCCTCGGCGACGAATTCGTCTTGTCACCGTCGTCGGCGGATTGAAGTAGCTATCCGACCCGGTCAGGTCTGAGTTCGCCACCGCCGACTTGGCACCAGCAACGGGTGTCGGGACCACATGGTTTTGCCGTACGCTCAAACGCCGTTCGTCCTGCGCGCCCGCGATCGCTCACGAGGTTCAACCCGCCCTGCGATCGCCGTGGCGTGCCGACGCTCTCGCGTCCACCGCATCCTGTTCCACGTTCGTGACGACGCGCGACCGCCCCTCTTGCCGGAACAGGACAGCCGGACATAGGCCGGTGATTTGGCCTCGTTGTGAAGCGGAATATTTTTTGCGCGGGGACTGGACGACCCAAATCAGCTTGATTTGGTTCGGGAAATTAGATTTTTCGTGCATGTGGTCGGAGGCCGTGCGGCGGGGCGGACGTCCGCTTTGGTACCGATAACGGATTCAAGTCGGAGATGGCTCCATGTCCGAAAAGTGCCCCATCAACGGACATCGTCATTATGGCGCGGCACGTCGGATAAGTGCCAAAGAACGAACCCGCTACCGCGGGAGGGCGCTTGCTGGTCGGTCGGGGTATTACGTCTACCATCATAACTATCTGAGCGAGCGCACGTGACGGGCGGGCGCTCCGTCTTGAGGATTGAGGGGTTCAAGCACTCCAACCTCAAGACAGGAGCCCCCAATGAGCGAGAAGCCCATCAGCCCGCTGCGCCAACGCATGCTCGAAGACATGAACATGCGCAGGTTCGTGCCCGATACGCAACGCGAGTATATCCGTGCCGTCAAGAGGCTCGCGACCTTCCTCGGACGTTCTCCCGACACCGCGACGGCGGAAGAGCTGCGCGCGTTCCAGCTGCATCTGACCGAGACCAGTATGCAACCACCGAGCGTCAACGCGACCGTGACCGCGCTCCGGTTCTTCTTCAAGGTGACACTCGACCGGCCGGAGACGACACGACATCTCGTGTTCGTCTACGAACCGCGCAAGCTGCCGCGCGTGCTCTCGCCCGAGGAGGTGTTGCGCTTGCTGGAGGCCGCACCCGGGCCGAAGCACAAGGCGGCGCTCAGCGTTGCCTACGGCGCCGGCCTGCGCGCCATGGAGGTCGTCGCACTGAAGGTCTGCGATATTGATTCCAAGCGCATGACGCTCCGCGTGGAGCAGGGTAAAGGCCGCAAGGATCGCCATGCGATGCTGTCACCGCGGTTGTTGGAGCTGCTGCGCGACTGGTGGCGCATCGCCCATCCCCAGGTGTGGATGTTCCCTGGCCGCGATCGCATCACCCCGATGACCACGCGACAGCTCAATCGGGTCTGCCACATGGCCGCCGAGCGGGCTCAGCTGCCCGCATGGGTGGCGCCGCACACGCTCAGACACAGCTTCGCCACGCACCTGCTCGAGCGGAACATCGATATTCGTGTGATCCAGGTTTTGCTCGGGCATTCCAAGCTCGACACCACGGCGCGCTACACCCAGGTGGCCACCAACATCATCCGCGAGGTCATGAGCCCTCTGGACAGGCTCACGCCGCTGGTGCCGAAGAAGAAGGACGAGCCGCCAGCGTAACGGGCCCACATGGCCCGTCCAGATCTGGAGGTCGCGGACGTCTTCCGCGACCACGGGGCCGCGTGGCGTCATGCCAACCGCGGTCACGTGAGCCTGCTCCAACTCAAGGTGATGAGCGCCATCGAGAACTGCCGCACGGCGGCGCTGGGCGGTCACGTCGCGCGTTGCGAGGACTGCGCCCACACCACGATCGCCTACAACAGCTGCCGCAACCGGCACTGCCCGAAGTGTCAGGGCGCGGCAGCACGCCAATGGATGGCGGCGCGCGAGGCCGAACTGCTGCCGATTCCCTATTTTCACGTCGTCTTCACGCTGCCCTCGGCGATTGGCGACATCGCCTACCAGAACAAGGCCGTGATCTACGATCTGCTGTTCAAGGCCTCGTCGGAGACGATGCTCACCATCGCGGCCGACCCGAAGCACCTCGGAGCTCGCATCGGCATCACCTCGGTGTTGCACAGCTGGGGCTCGGCAATGACCCACCATCCACACGTCCACATGATCGTGCCGGGCGGCGGGCTCTCGATGGACGACAGCCGCTGGATCTCATGCAAGTCAGACTTCCTGCTGCCCGTGCGCGTTCTGTCGAAGCTGTTTCGGCGCTTGATGCTGGAGAAGCTTCTGGCCGCACACGAGGCGGGAAGGCTGCAGTTCCTGGGCTCACATGCGCATCTGGCCGATGCCAATACGTTCGCGGCGTTCCTGGCCCCGCTCGGCAAGAAGCGCTGGTTCGTTTACGCCAAGCGCCCGTTCGCGGGCCCAAAGGCCGTGCTCACCTATCTGTCGCGCTACACCCACCGCGTCGCCATCTCGAACAGCCGTCTGATCGCAGTCGACCAGCGGAGCGTCACGTTCAAGGTCAAGAACTACAGGATCGAAGGCCCCGGCCGATATACGACGATGACGCTCGACGTCGGCGAGTTCATCCGCCGCTTCCTCATTCACGTGCTGCCCAAAGGCTTCCACCGCATCCGCCACTACGGCTTGTTCGCCAGCGCAAACCGCGCCGAGACAATCGCACGGGCGCGTGAACTCCTGGGACTGGCAACGCCCGCGGCCGAAGCGGCGGTCGAGATCGATCCGGCGGCGGCGCAGCCACTCGCAAAGCCTTGCCCCTGCTGTGGCGGCCGCATGTTCGTGATCGAGACCTTCGAGGCCGGCTGCCAACCACGCCACCGCCCGACGACACCTCTCGTCGCAATCAGAATCGACACCTCATGAGCGCGGCCGCCACATCACTCACCCGCATCGTCAAGCGCGTTTCTCGCTGGTCACAACCCGGCCAGGACGACGCTCGACCGGACAGATGCCCGTCAGCGCGTCCCACAGCGCAACTGGTCCCGAAAGCCATGCTCATCGGTGCTAAAGAGAGCCCGAGACCCACCAGCGTCCGCCTTCAACTCACCGCCATGCTCTCGCGCCTTGCGTCCCCCGCCAACACCGCGATCAAATCGCCATAGCCCGGCATCACCATCGCCACTTCATCTCCCGCGCGTTCCTTCACTGGAGGCTTTCGGACGACGGCCCCGGTGCAAGCCGAACCGTCGCGATGGGCCGTCATCCGAAACCCTTCACAAGAACGGACTCACGCGCTGGAGCGCGAAGCACTTCTGACTTGAGGGCTATGGCATTGGCATCAATCGCAATTGGCTGCGAGGATCGCCAACGTGATTTCGCCATCTGTAACGTAGTGGTTGACCCGCTCGGTGAGGAGATTTTCGCCGGCTTTATACACTTTCACCGCCTCGATAGATCGATTTTTCCTTAGCTCGCCGACAATATAGTCGCGCTCTACATTCGCGTCCGAATCCGTGGCGTGGGTGATCTGAAATGAAAGGCGGGTGAAGGAAAGGCCCGTGTCCCTTGTGCCGGCTCCTATCCAGAGAACGCTTTCATTGTCCGGAGGGCGTTCCGTATTTTTTAGCCAAAAATCTGCAGTTCCCCAGGTAGCCCGGGCGCGCTTTTGGCTCAAAGCCCAGAACCGTATGTGATGGCGCTTCCGCGGGCTGTTATCGATCGCCTTTTGAAAGCCAATGTCCTGGCCACGCCCGAAAAGATAGAGGGTGCTGAATGGGGCGGTGGGGTATGGAGCGTTGAACACGAAGGCTCGGACCATGCCCCATGAACTGGCAGGACTGAGCCGATCTGCCTCCGACCAGCCGAGCGCTGCAAAGACCTCGCGAAGCTGCTGCAGCGTACCGACGAGCACGACATTCACGGGGTCTCCAGGCAATCCGTCACCGGTAATCGTGTAACTCGGTACACGCTTGCTTTGGAGAATCTTGAGTCCCATCCGAATGGCGCGCGGAAGAACAACATACGCGGCAATGCCGTAGGTAACAGCCACGGCCAGGATCCAGTTTAGTCTACGGTCCGCGGTTTCAAAGACGACAAAGACAATCAACCAGACGCAGAAGATTCCCAATCCGAAGATCAGCAAACGTTGCACAAGACGCTTAAGTAGTCTCATGATCTTGCCCGCCTTCGTCCGAAATTCCGACCAGATCCAGCAATGTCGCGAGTTGGCTCGGTGCGGCAATCGAGCGTTCACCATAACACGCGCCCCAACACGTCGGGGCGGAGAAATTGGCAATCAACGGCTCGCGCCCGGCCCTCCCATTTCGTTAAAGTCCGGGCAGCCCACCTAACAAAGCTGTCGCCATCTACGCGTTCTGCAATTCATGCATCATTCCATGTATGTCAGACACCGTGTAACTGTCCGCAATCTTTCCGTCCCTGATATGAAAAAAGTCATTTGAGCTCTACGGATCGTTTCGCCCGTTGCGGGGATACCCATAAACTCTCCGGCATGAAGGCCGATCATGGAAAATCCGACGGCGACTGTGTTTTCTTCTGCAATAATCTCGTCGATTTCAAAACGAGCACCCTGAAGGACTTTATGACGATTACGGAGATCTGCGACGTGCTCCGCGAAACTTGATACGCCTTTCAAGCCCGAGGAAGGCTTCAGTGCACCGATTTATCAGATGCGAATGGGTCGAAGGGATAGCCGGCGTATACGAGACTAGCGTCACCGCTTAACAGTTCCTCTACCTTCTCGACCGTTTTGGCGATCACGCTGCGAGGCTCGCCGGCTTGGAGCTGACGCTTAACCTCAACAAACGATCGGTTGGCGGCGTCGAGACGTCGCGCAAGGATCGCGGCGACGTAGAGGGCGACGGTCGGATCGCCGGCAAGGATCGCTGGCGCGTCGGCGACATAGAAGTCAGATTGCTCCAGAGTCCTCACGTCGGCTGTATGGGGCAGACCCAGGAGGACTGCCTGTTCGCCAAACACCGAGCCGGGTGCCGACACGCTAGCGATCTGAACTCCATCCTTGACAACCTCTACAGCGCCACTCCTGAGAAAAAACAGCTTGTCCGTCTTTGAACCAGCGCTCAGTACAGCTTCGCGGGCCGGGTGTTTCACCACGGGCAAGCCTGCAAGCCTCCTCTCGAGGGCCGCGACGTCCGGAATTAGTGAGGGCATTTTTCCGCTCCTCGGCTGGTGAATAATGATGTCGACGGAGCCTAGCACATAGCAGCCAATGGGTCCAAAACGCTGCGACCCAATGTCCGAAATGGGTCAAAAGCGCCGTTTTGACTGGAGGCCAGTCGCCTCTGATCTTCTCCCATAAACAGACGTTCTAAGATTGCTTCGGCATTGCCACCGCCTCCGAACCGGGCGACGGTGGCTATGATCGGGCGGAGGTCAACGCTTGGGTAGCGACGCCATGACTTCGCCCGCGTCTGCGTCCTCTAGACAGGGGGTGACGGTCAACGGGAGCAGGTCGGCCCATTGGGCGACCCAACGATACATGGCCTTTGGATCAGTCGATTTAGAAACCGCAAATCCCTTACCGTCGATGCCATGCCAGCGTCCCAACATCTTGACGCCCTCGGGCGGCCCGCCACCGGTTTCCAGGAAGCGTGCGACCGCAGCATTAAAGGTACCTTGAGGCACAGTCCAAGTACTGATGAACTTCATGGAAGTCTCCCTTCCTCGCAATTAATTGGTACTTGTTGCGGCACCCGCCGCTTGCGCAAGATAGCGTGCAAGTACGGAAAGACACGAGTCGCCGGAATGTCGCATTCGGGTTAAACTCGGGAGAACTCAGCCTGAGCCAATGTCCTCCGGGTTAAACTCGAAAGCGGACATCGCTCGATACGGTCGGCATGTATCAAAAGTGCCATGAAGCGACATGCGGTGCGGTTCGGAATGTTGCCTATTGCGCTTGGCTTTCCAATTTGTGATTGACGGCTTCGAACCAGTACGACGCTGAAGGTGACCAACTACTGAGGTCCTTCAAAAAGGCAAAGGTCGCGAGCCATGCAACGGACGATAATTATTCTAGTCATTTTGCTTGCAAGCTCCGTTGCTGCGCGCGACGGCCAAGTTGTAAATGAGGTCTACCGGGATCTCATTAGGCCGCACGGGCACCCGCGCAGTGCCGCTGTCTCACAAGCCGCGCTCGATTTTTGCTATAGCCAAACTGGTGACATTCGAGGCCTTGCGGATACCGCTGCATTCAAACAGTGCATGCTCGGTCGCGGCTATCGATGGCAAACAACGAGGATACAGGGTAGACCAGCACCCGAAAATGGCCCGGACTGGTGTATAGCACATGACATGATGTGTTAGTTCGCCGTAGATGTCCGGCAACCGAGCAGACGTGGAAATACCATTGGCCCAAGTCCGTTCCGGGTCAAAGAACGAACCCGCTACCGCGGGAGGGCGCTTGCTGGTCGGTCGGGGTATTACGTCTACCATCATAACTATCTGAGCGAGCGCACGTGACGGGCGGGCGCTCCGTCTTGAGGATTGAGGGGTTCAAGCACTCCAACCTCAAGACAGGAGCCCCCAATGAGCGAGAAGCCCATCAGCCCGCTGCGCCAACGCATGCTCGAAGACATGAACATGCGCAGGTTCGTGCCCGATACGCAACGCGAGTATATCCGTGCCGTCAAGAGGCTCGCGACCTTCCTCGGACGTTCTCCCGACACCGCGACGGCGGAAGAGCTGCGCGCGTTCCAGCTGCATCTGACCGAGACCAGTATGCAACCACCGAGCGTCAACGCGACCGTGACCGCGCTCCGGTTCTTCTTCAAGGTGACACTCGACCGGCCGGAGACGACACGACATCTCGTGTTCGTCTACGAACCGCGCAAGCTGCCGCGCGTGCTCTCGCCCGAGGAGGTGTTGCGCTTGCTGGAGGCCGCACCCGGGCCGAAGCACAAGGCGGCGCTCAGCGTTGCCTACGGCGCCGGCCTGCGCGCCATGGAGGTCGTCGCACTGAAGGTCTGCGATATTGATTCCAAGCGCATGACGCTCCGCGTGGAGCAGGGTAAAGGCCGCAAGGATCGCCATGCGATGCTGTCACCGCGGTTGTTGGAGCTGCTGCGCGACTGGTGGCGCATCGCCCATCCCCAGGTGTGGATGTTCCCTGGCCGCGATCGCATCACCCCGATGACCACGCGA
>CAVTWC010000053.1:0-18180 GCA_963738105.1 uncultured Alphaproteobacteria bacterium
ATCGATTGGCATTTTGCCGGGAGATACCGGAGATCGCGCCGATTTCCTGCTGGGTGATCTCCAGATGCCGGGTCACGTCGGGATACAGGATCGGGTTGAACAATGAGGCGATGCAGCGCGCCAGACGCGCGGTGGCATCCAGCATGCGGCCATATTCGAGCAGCGCGATGAACTGGCCGAGACGCTCGTTCAGCGACCGCACCAGGAAGCGATTGAACACCACGCTGTTCTCGAACAGCCACAGGAACGTGGTGCGGTCCATGATGGCAAGGCGGGTGTCGCGCAGCGCCTCCACATCGTAGCGCCGCGCTTCGTCCTTGAGCACGGTGCCCTCGCCGAACCACGCTCCCGCGGTCAAACCCGTGTAGCTGACGGCCTTGCCGCCCCGCGACACCGAACCGATCCTGACCAGGCCGGTGACCACACCGATCCAGTATTCGAAATGATCGCCGCGCAGGCAGATGAACTCGTTTGCCTTGAAGGTCTTTTCGACGACCCCGGCACGCGCGATGTCGATCTCTCGCTCGTTCAGTTCGCGTGACCAGGCCGCGATGCGCCTCAAATGATCCGCCGTCACCATGATGTCTTCGACCGCCCGCAGCCAACGGGCCGGCTTCTCCCTCTCATCGCGGCGCGACGGCGCCCTTTTGTCGTGAATTGCGCGACGAAATGTCAGGCAAAAGACATTTCAAACTACCGCTTTCCCCTAATGAAGTCGACGTCGGCAGGCCGCACCGGACGGTCGCAGGGCGACCTGCGGCAAAAAGCGGCCAGCGCGGCAAAACTTCGTTAGTAGAATGGCTTACCGGGGCCGATCGAGATAGGATCGCGCCGAGGACATCGAACCTAAGGATAAGAGCGCACCAAGCGCCGTTTCCGGGGAGGACGACGTGGCTGGTACGTTAGAGGTGCGAGGGGTATCACTGCGTTTTGGTGGCGTGCGCGCGCTCACCGACGTCAGCTTCGGCGTCAAACCCGGCGAGCTGTTCTCGATTATCGGCCCCAACGGCGCCGGCAAGACCTCGATGGTCAACTGCATCTCCGGCCGCTACCGGCCGACCGAGGGCCAGTTGCTGTATGGCGGCCGCGACATCACCGCGCTCAATCCGAACGCGCGGCCCCGCCTCGGTATCGGCCGCACCTTCCAGAACCTCGCGCTGTTCCATCATATGAGCGTGCTCGACAACATCATGGTCGGGCGACATCACCTGCTGAAAAACAATTTCATCACGGGGTCGCTGTACTGGTTTACCGGCGCCCGGCGCGAGGAACTCGAGCATCGCCGCAAAGTCGAGGAGATCATCGATTTCCTCGATCTGCAGTCGGTGCGCAAGGCGACCGCGGGAACGCTGCCCTATGGCCTGCGCAAGCGTGTCGAACTGGCGCGTGCGATGGCGCTGGAGCCGCAACTGATCCTGCTCGACGAACCGATGGCCGGCATGAACTTCGAGGAAAAGGAGGACATGGCGCGCTACATCGTCGATCTCAACGAAGAATACGGCATGACCGTCGTGATGATCGAACACGACATGGGTGTGGTGATGGACATCTCGCACCGGGTCATGGTGCTGGATTTCGGCCGCAAGATCGCGGAAGGCGATCCGGCGTCGGTGCTGGCCGATCCGCATGTGAAGCGTGCCTATCTCGGCGAAGAGGACGACGTGCTGGTGGATCCGGACGATGTGGCGCAGCCTGCGGAGAGCGCGGCATGATGGATTACGCCGGCCGCGTCGCCCAGGCTGACACCTATCCGCGGTTGCTGCGTCTCAACGCCCGCGAATACGGCAACGAGATCGCGCTGCGCGAAAAAGACTTCGGACTGTGGCGGCTGTTCACATGGAATGATTACCAGACCCGAGTGCATGATTTCGCGCTCGGCATGGTCGAACTCGGCCTTGGCCGCGGCGACGTGATCGGCATCATCGGCGACAATCGGCCGGACTGGGTATCGGCAGAAATCGCCAGCCACGCGATCGGCGCCATGAGCCTTGGCCTCTATCGCGACGTGCTCGACGAGGAAGCGGCCTATCTCCTGAGCTACGGCGAAGCCAAACTGGTATTCGCCGAGGACGAAGAACAGGTCGACAAGCTGCTGACCTTGGCCGATCGCGTGCCGCATCTCAGGCACATCGTTTATTCCGATCCGCGCGGAATGCGGAAATATGACGATCCCCGCCTGATGGAAGCCGACAAGCTTGCCGAAATCGGACGCGCCCGCGCCGCGGGCGAGCCCGGCCTCTACGATCGCATGGTCGATGCAACCAAAGGCGAGGACGTCGCGATCCTCTGCACGACGTCTGGCACCACGGCCAACCCGAAACTGGCGATGTTGGCGGCCGGCCGGGTGCTGCGGCATTGCGCGACTTATCTCGCGTTCGACCCGAAGGGGCCTGACGACGAATACGTCTCGGTGCTGCCGCTGCCTTGGATCATGGAACAGGTCTATGTGCTCGGCAAAGGCCTGCTGTGCCGGATGAAGGTCAACTTCGTCGAGCAGTCCGACACCATGATGAACGACTTCCGCGAGATCGCGCCGACTTTTGTGCTGTTCGCGCCAAGGGTGTGGGAATTGATCGCCGCCGACGTGCGCGCCGGCGTGATGGATTCCTCCCCACTGAAACAGCGCCTCTATGCGCTCGGCATGAAGACCGGGCTGTCGGCGCTGGCGCAGGGCAAGCATTCTGTCATCGCCGATGCGCTGTTGTTCCGCGCGCTGCGCGACCGGCTCGGCTTTACGCGGTTGCGGTCGGCCGCGACCGGCGGCGCCGCGCTTGGGCCGGAGACCTTCAAGTTCTTCCAGGCGATGGGCGTGCCGCTGCGCACGCTGTATGGCCAGACCGAATTGCTCGGCGCCTATACGCTGCATCCCAACGGCGAGGTCGATCCGGATACCACGGGCGTGCCGATGGCCGACAATGTCGAGATCCGCATCGATAACCCCGACGTCCATGGCGTCGGCGAGATCGTGGTGCGGCACCCCAACATGTTTCTCGGTTACTACAAGAACCCGGAGGCCTCCGCCGCCGACATCAAGGACGGCTGGATGCAATCCGGCGATGCCGGCTATTTCAACGGCAACCGGCAGCTCGTGGTGATCGACCGCATCAAGGATCTGGCGGAGACCGCGCGCGGCGAGCGCTTCTCGCCGCAATATATCGAGAACAAGCTGAAGTTCTCGCCCTACGTCGCCGAGACCGTGGTGCTCGGCGCCGGCCGCGACGCGCTCGCGGCGATGATCTGTATCCGCTATTCCATCATCTCGAAATGGGCGGAGAAAAACCGGATCTCGTTTACGACCTACACCGATCTCGCCTCGCGCCCCGAAGTCTATGCGCTGTTGCGCAAGGAAGTCGAAACCGTCAACGCCACGCTGCCGCCGGCGCAGCGCATCTCGCGCTTCCTGCTGCTCTACAAGGAACTCGACGCCGACGACGGCGAACTGACCCGCACCCGCAAAGTCCGCCGCAGCGTCATCAACGAGAAATACGCCGACATCATCGACGCGATCTACAGCGGCCAACGCGACATCCCGATCGACACCGTGATCCGTTTCCAGGACGGCACCACGCAACGCATCCGCACCACGCTGGCGGTGGTGGATCTGGCGCGGGATGGGATTGCGGCGGAGGCGGCGGAATGAGCATTAGCCACTTTCATCCAATTCCGTCATGGCCGGGCTTGTCCCGGCCATCCACGTCTTTTTCGCCAGCAAGCAAGACGCGGATGCCCGGGACATCTGCGCGAAGACACGCTTCGCGCCTTAGCCCGGGCATGACGAGCGTTAGTTCCTCGATCGGCCTAAGCGCCGCTACCAACGTCAACCGGGTCGACGTCCCATGAACCTCCAGTTCCTGATCCAGCTTCTGGTCAACGGCCTCGTGGTGGGCACGCTGTATGGCGTGGTGGCGATGTCGTTTGTGCTGATCTACAAGGCCACACAGGTGGTGAATTTCGCGCAAGGCGAATTGCTGCTGGTCGGCGCCTGGGTGTGCTGGGCGCTGCTGACAAAATACCAGGTGCCGTTCTGGATCGGCATGCCGCTGACGCTCGTATTCATGTTCGTGTTCGGCATTGCGATCCAGGTCGTGATCCTGCGGCCGATGATCGGCGAGCCGATCATTTCGGTGATCATGGTGACGATCGGGCTGTCGACCGTGTTCCAGGCCGCGCTGAAATGGATATTCGGCGTCAACCCGCAACCTTTCCCGCGCGTGTTCACCAGCCAATCCGTCAGCGTGCTCGGGCTGAAGATCCAGACTGTCTACGTCATGAGCCTCGTGGTCTCGGTGGCGATGATGATCGGCATGGCCTGGTTCTTCCGGGCCTCGAAATACGGTCTCGCGATGCGCGCCACCGCGTTCAACCAGCAGGTGGCACAATCGCTCGGCATCTCCGTCAAGAACGTGTTTGCGATGGCGTGGGCGATCTCGGCTACCGTCTCGGCGGTCGCGGGCGTCGTGGTCGCCGTCGTCAACGGCGTGTCGTCTGGGTTATCCGCCTACGGCATCAAGGTGTTTCCGGCGGCGATCCTCGGCGGACTCGATTCGATCGGCGGCGCGGTGCTCGGCGGCATCATCATCGGGCTACTGGAAAACATCGCGCAATATATCGACAGCGAATATCTGCACTGGGGCAATCTCTACGAGATCGCGCCGTTCTACGTGCTGATCATCGTGCTCATGATCAAGCCATATGGCCTGTTCGGCACCAAAGACATCGAGCGGGTGTAATTCAGATGGCAGGTCCCTCGCTCATTCCCTCCGGCGACTACCGTACCTCCTACGCGGCGGACACCACTATCTTTCCGACCATTACCAGCCGCAACGCCGCGATTGTCGGCATCGTGCTGACCTGCTTTGCGCCGCAACTGTTGAGCGCCTACGGGCTGAGCGTGCTGATCCAGATCGGCATCTTTGCGATCGCCGCCCTCGGCCTCAATATCCTGGTCGGGTTTACGGGGCAGATTTCGATCGGCCACGCCGCGTTCTTTCTGTTGGGCGCCTTCACCTCCGCCTACATCTCCAACGCTTTCCCGATTCCGGTGTTCTTCGCCATTCCGCTCGCGGGCGTGCTGACCGCGCTGGTCGGGCTGATCTTCGGCGTGCCGGCGGCGCGGCTAAAGGGACTCTATCTCGTCATCGCGACGCTGGCGGCGCAATACATCCTGCTCGATTTCTTCTCGCGCGCCGACTGGTTCTCGGGCGGCTCGGTGCCGGCCAGCGCCAAACCGTTCTCGATCTTCGGTTACGCGCTGCGCGGCGACCGGCAATATTTCTATGTGGTGCTGGCCTATCTTCTGGTCAGCTATCTCCTGGTCACCAATTTGATGCGCACCCGTGACGGTCGCGCGCTGGTTGCGATCCGCGATCATTATCTCTCGGCCGAGATCATGGGCATCAACCTGACCAAATACCGCACGCTGTCGTTCGGGTTGGCGGCGTTCTTTGCCGGGATCGCGGGCGCGCTCTATGCGCATTACCAGCTGGTGGTCTCGAACGAAGGTTTCGGGATCGAACGCTCGATCATTTTCCTGGCGATGGTCATCATCGGCGGCTCCGGCTCGATCATGGGTACGCTGATGGGCACCGCTTTCGTGGTGCTGCTGCCGGAATCGATGGAGTGGCTCAGCGCGGGGCTGAAAGGCAGCGCGATCGACAAGGCGCTGTCGCTCAACAACAACATCACTTTTTTGCGCGAGATCGCGATCGGGCTGATCATCATCGCGTTTCTGATGTTCGAGCCCGACGGCCTCGCGCATCGCTGGCGGCAGATCAAGACCTACTGGAAACTCTACCCGTTCTCGCATTGAGGCTGGAACGGGACTTAAAACCAAAACAGACGTCAACAAAATAAACCGGAGGAAAGCTAGATGACGATGAAATCCCTGCTCTCGACTGTTTCACTCGCGCTGCTGCTCGGCGGCGCGGCAACCGCGGCTCACGCCCAGATCGCGATCGGCCATCTCCAGGATCTGTCGGGCGGCACGGCCGACGTCGGCACGCCCTACGGACAAGGCGTCGCGGATACTTTTGCCTGGGTCAACAAGAACGGCGGCGTTGGCGGCAAGCAGCTCAATGTCGACAGCAACGATTACGGCTATCAGGTGCCGCGCGCGATCGCGCTCTACAAGAAATGGTCCGGTGGCGACAAGGTCGCCGCGATCATGGGCTGGGGCACGGCCGATACCGAAGCGCTGACCGGCTTCCTGGCGCAGGACAAGATCCCGGATATTTCCGGCTCCTACGCCGCTGCGCTGACCGACCCGGAAGGCACCAGCGGCAAGGCCAAGCCCGCGCCGTATAATTTCTTCTACGGTCCGAGCTATTCGGACGCGCTGCGGGCCGAGCTGACCTGGGCGGCCGAAGACTGGAAGGCCAAGGGCAAACCCGGCAAGCCGAAATTCGTCCATATGGGCGCCAACCATCCCTACCCGAACGCCCCGAAGGCGGCCGGCGAAGCGCTCGCCACCGAACTCGGCTTTGAAGTGCTGCCGCCGCTGGTGTTCGCGCTGGCGCCCGGCGATTACAGCGCGCAGTGCCTGAGCCTGAAAAGCGCTGGCGCCAATTACGCGTATTTGGGCAACACCGCGGCCTCCAACATCTCGGTCATGAAGGCCTGCAAGACCGCCGGCGTCGACGTCCAGTTCCTCAGCAACGTCTGGGGCATGGACGAGAACGCGGCCAAGACCGCCGGCGACGCCGCCGACGGCGTGATCTTCCCGCTGCGCACGGCGGTCGGCTGGGGCGGCAACGCGCCGGGCATGAAGACGGTGATGGAGATCTCCAAAATGTCCGACCCATCGGGCAAGGTGTATCGCCCGGTGCATTACATCGCCGCCGTCTGCACCGCGCTGTACATGAAGGAAGCGCTCGACTGGGCCGCCAAGAACGGCGGCGCCACTGGCGAAAACGTCGCCAAGGGATTTTATCAGAAGGCCAACTGGGTGCCCGCGGGCATGGAAGGCGTCTGCAACCCCTCGACCTGGACCGAGAAGGATCATCGTCCGACGACGACGGTCGATCTGTATCGTTCCAAGATCTCCGGCCCGACCGATGGCGATATCAATGACCTGATGGCGAAGGGCACCATCAAGCTCGAGAAGGTCAAGACCGTCGAACTGCCGCGCAAGGCGGAATGGTTTGGTTGGTAACATTCCGACGTCATGGCCGCGGCGAAAAGCGGCGCAAGCGCGTCGTCCGCGCACGATGTCCCGGCCATCCACGTCTTCCTGACATGCGCTCTGCGAAAGACGTGGATGCCCGGGACAAGCCGCGGGCATGACGAACTTCGCTGGATGGTAAAGCTCACATGACCGAAACAATCGAAGTCATTCCCCGC
Organism: uncultured Alphaproteobacteria bacterium; assembly: GCA_963738105.1. Taxonomy (GTDB): domain Bacteria; phylum Pseudomonadota; class Alphaproteobacteria; order Rhizobiales; family Xanthobacteraceae; genus Bradyrhizobium. Next base: position 7,339 of record CAVTWC010000053.1, read on the forward strand.
CCCGCAACCGCCTCCGCGCCCGCGCCACTGCTCGCCGTGCGCAACATCGAGGTGGTGTATGACGACGTCATCCTGGTGCTGCGCGGCCTGAGCCTCGATGTACCGCAAGGAGCTATCGTGGCGCTGCTGGGCGCCAATGGCGCCGGAAAATCGACCACGCTGAAGGCGATCTCGGGGCTGCTCAAGACCGAGGACGGCGAGGTCACCCGCGGCGAGATCGTCTTCAACGGCGAGCGCATCAACGGCATCGATCCCGACAAGATCGTGCGCCGCGGCATCTTCCAGGTGATGGAGGGCCGCCGCATCATCGCCGACATGACGTCGCTGGAGAACCTGAAGCTCGGCGCCTTCACGCGCAACGATCGCAACGTCGATGCCGACATCGAGATGGTCTTCAATTATTTCCCGCGGCTGAAGGAACGCACCGGATTGGCCGGCTATCTCTCCGGCGGCGAGCAGCAGATGCTGGCGATCGGCCGCGCGCTGATGGCGCGCCCGAAGATGATCCTGATGGACGAGCCGTCGATGGGTCTGTCGCCTCTATTGGTCAAGGAAGTCTTCGCCATCATCAAGGAGATCAACCGCGATCTCGGCGTCACCATCCTTCTGGTCGAGCAGAACGCGCGCGCCGCGCTCTCGGTCGCGAGCCACGGCTACATCATGGAGCAAGGCAAGGTCGTGCTCGACGGCAGCGCCGATGAATTGCGCGACAACGAGGACGTCAAGGAATTCTACCTCGGCGGCGCCGGCGACCAGCGCAAGAGTTTCAAGAATTTGAAGAGTTTCAAGAGACGGAAACGGTGGTTGTGAGCATCGCTTCGTCATTCCGGGATGCGCCTCTTGGCGCAGGCCCGGAATTCATACTCCCTGTCGTGGTTATGAGACTCCGGGCTCACTCGCCTCGGACTCGTGCCCCGGAATGACGACGAAAATCATGCGTTCGCCGCAACCTCAGCCCAGCACCGCTTCCGCTTCAACGACGGCGCAGAGCACATGATAGAACGACGACGCCGGAATGGTCGGGATCAGCGAGTTGCCCTCGCGATCGAATTGATCGTACCAGCCGCCCGCGACGGGATGGCTGAGGTAATGCCGTTCAAGCCGCGCCAACGCCGCGCGCGCTTCGTCGGCGGCGCCCGCTTCGCCCGCCTCGGCCTGCGCAATCCACGCCTTGGCGATTTCGGTCTGCGGCCACAGGCGCCGGCTGTGCCGCTTGATCTCGCCCGCCGCATTGCCTTCGTCGACCAGGCAACCGGTGGCTTCGTCGCGATAGCGCAGCGCCGATGCCAGCAATTCGGCGCGGAAGCGTCCGGTCGGGCAGCCGGTGATGCGCTCAAATCCCTTCAGCAGCCAGACCCATTCGGCCTGGTGACCCGGCTCGACGCTGACAGGCTCGATCCGCGACCAGTCGTCCTCGAAATATTCGCCGAGCACCTTTTTCTGCTTGTCGTAGAGGTTGGCCAGGAACAGCGCGAAGAAGTCGCCGGCCCTGTTCTGGAACACCGGGTCATGGGTCGCGTCGAAGGCGGCGATCATCGCCTCGAACAGATGCATCTGCGGATTTTGCCGCCGCGGCATCGACGCCGGCACCCCCTCCAGCACACCGCCATGCGGCGAGCGCAACTGGCTGTCGATATACCCACACAGCGCGTCGATCTCGGCGCGAACCTGTGCGTCGCGATCGAGCGCGTAAACCGTCGACAACGCGAGCAGCACGAAGGCGTGGTCGTAGCTGTCGCGCAGGGGATCGAGAACCGAGCCGTCATGCGCCAGCCTGTGCACGAAGCCGGGCTTGCCATCGGGGCTCTTGGCTTTGGTCAGGAGATGCTCCAGCGCCTTCAGCGCGATCTCGCGGCCCTGCGGGTACCAGCCGATCTCGGCGGCCTTGGCGAAGCAATAGATCTGCCGGGCCTGAACGAACACCCGGCGCGGCGCCAGACGATCGGCGCGGCCGTCCGGCGTCAGCCGGTCGATAAAACCGCCGGTGCTCTGATCCCAGCCCTCCGTCGACCACAGCGGAAACGAATGCTCGACGAGACGAGCCTTCAGCTTCGCGACGATATCGCCGGAATCGGACCCATTTGCTGCCGCGGTGGCATCTGTTCCAGCCATTACGTCCCCTTGGAAGGCTTCAAACGCCGATGAGAGCCGTCTGATATCCATCTAAAGGGCCCAGCGCAATCGGCCCGAGCCTCGCAGGAAAGACCATGACCGAGCATTACGATGCCCTTGAAACGCGACCGGCCGCCCAGCGCGAGGCCGAGCTGTTCGCGCGGCTGCCGGACCTGCTGCGCAGGGCCATGGCCGCGCCGGCCTATGCCGAGCGCCTGCGGGGGATCGATCCCTCCGGGATCGCCAGCCGGGCCGCGCTGGCCCGCCTGCCGCTGCTGCGCAAATCCGACCTCCCGGCGCTCCACAAGGCTGCACTCCCCTTCGGCGGCCTGGTCGCGGGGCCTGCCGGTTCGTTCGGGCGGCTGTTTACCTCGCCCGGCCCGATTTTCGAGCCGGAAGCCGTCCATGCCGATCCCTGGCGCGGCGCCCGGGCGCTGTTCGCGGCCGGCTTCCGTCCGGGCGACGTGGTGCTGAACACCTTCAGCTACCATCTGACGCCGGGCGGCTTCATCTTCGACGCCTCGGCGCGGGCGCTCGGCTGCGCGGTGATTCCGGCCGGGCCCGGCAATACCGAGGCCCAGTTCGAGTTGATCGAGGCCTATCGCCCGGTCGGCTATAGCGGCACGCCGGATTTCCTGAAAATCCTGCTCGACGCGGCCAAGAGCGCCGGACGTGACGTGTCTTCGATCAAGCGCGCGCTGGTTTCGGGTGCCGCGTTTCCGAAGTCGCTGCAGGACGAGATCAAGGGGCGAGGCATCGATGCCTATCAGGCGTTCGGAACCGCCGACCTCGGCCTGATCGCCTTCGAGACCTCGGCGCGCGACGGCATGGTCGTCAACGAAGACCTGATCATGGAAATCGTGCGGCCCGGCACCGGCGATCCCGTGCCCGAAGGCGAGATCGGCGAGATCGTCGTCACCTCGCTCGATCCGCATCACCCCTGGATCCGGCTGGCGCTCGGCGACCTGACGGCTGCCCTGCCCGGCGTCAGCCCGTGCGGCCGCAGCAACATGCGTATCAAGGGATGGATGGGCCGCGCCGACCAGACCACCAAGGTCAAGGGCATGTTCGTGCGCCCGGAACAGATCGCCGAAATCGGCAAGCGCCATCCCGAACTGGAACGGTTGCGCCTCGTCGTGACCCGCGACGGCGAAGCCGATGCGATGACGCTACTTGCGGAATGCGGATCAGCCCAGCGAAGCGCTGCAAAGTGACGTCGCCGCAACGCTGCGTGCGATCACCAAACTTCAGGGCAGCGTCGACCTCGTCGGCCGCGGCAGCCTGCCGAAAGACGGCAAGGTCATCGCCGACGAGCGCAAAGCCTGATCAGGCTTGGAATTTGCGGACGAGATCGATCACCTCGTTCTGCTGTTGCGGCGTGATCTCGGCAAACATCGGCAGCGACAATATGCGGCTTTGCTGCCGATGGGCATTGGGAAACTGCTCGGCGCGGGCGTTGATCCGGCTATAGGCGGCGAGGAACGGCAACGCGGTCGGGTAATTGATCGCGGTCTGAACGCCGTTGGCGCCGAGATGCGCCGCTAGCGCGTCGCGACGCGGATGCTGGATCGTATAGAGGTGATAGACGTGGCTGCGGCCGGCCGCGACCGCAGGTACCGTGACGTCCTCGATCTGGTTGAGGCCGGCATCGTACACCTTCGCCGCATCCTGCCGCGCCTGGGTCCAGGCCGGCAGATGCGGCAGCTTGGCGGACAGGATCGCCGCCTGCATGCCATCGAGCCGGCTGTTGATGCCCTCGATATGATGCTGGTGCTTGATCAGGCCGCCGTGACGCGCCAGCATCGTCATATGTTCGGCCAATGCGTCGTCATTGGTGACGACGGCGCCGGCGTCGCCCATCGCGCCCAGATTCTTGCCCGGATAGAACGAATAGGTCGCAGCCGCCCCAAAGGTGCCGACCTGCCGGCCTTTGTAACGCGCCAGATGCGCCTGCGCGCAATCCTCGATCACCCATAATTTATGCTTCTTCGCGATCGCCATGATCGCATCCATATCCGCTGGCTGCCCATACAGATGCACCGGGATAATGCCGACGGTACGCGGCGTGATCGCGGCTTCGATCGCCGCAGGATCGATCGTGAAGGTCGCGCCATCAGTGTCCGCGAACACCACATTGGCGCCGGCATGGGTGATCATCGCCGATGTGCTGATCCACGAATGCGCCGTGGTGATCACCTCGTCGCCCGGCTTCACCTTGAGCGCGGCCATCGCCAGATAGAGCGCGTCGGTGCCGTTGGCGCAGGACACGCAGTGCTTGACCTCGGCGGCAATAGCAAACTCCCGCTCGAATGCATCGACGTAAGGCCCACGAATGAACGCATTGTCGCGGATCACGGACGATATCGCGGTGTCGATTTCGCTCTTGATGGTCTGATACTGAAGCTGGAGATCCGCAAAGGGAACCGGCATCGATCGCGTTCCTTATTTCCGTATGGCGATCAAGCGGGCCGGGTTGCCCGCATAGGTGCCCGGCGTCGTGATGTCCCTGGTGACGACCGCGCCGGCGCCGATCACGACGCCGTCGGCAATCCGCACCGGCATGATGGTGGCATTGGAGCCGATCGACACCCGGTTTCCGATCACGGTCTCGCGCCATAATTCCTTGCGTCCGCCGGCCGGGCCGCCGCTGGCGAACGTATCATTGATGAACATCACGCCGTGGCCGATGAAGCAATCGTCGCCGATCGTCACCAACTCGCAAATGAAACTGTGCGACTGCACCCGGGTGCGCGCGCCGACGCGGACGCCTTTCTGGATCTCCGTGAACGGCCCGACGAAGCAATCGTCGCCGATCGTGCAGCCATAGAGATTGCAGGGCTCGACGATCCTGACCCGTGCGCCGAATTCGACGTCGCGCACGCCGGCCTGATGCACGTCCGGCCGGTTCACGACACCACACCGAGGCGGCTGCGCCGGGGCGTGAAGTGCAGCGGCACTTCCAGGCCGGTCTCGATCAATTCATACAGCGCGGAAATCAATTCCAGGCTCTTGCGGCCTTCCAGGCCGTCGACCAGTGCCGCGCGCTGATGCACCAGGCAATCGATCACGTGCTGGTAATAGGCCTGATGGCCGAAGCCGTACACATTCGGCGGATTGACCGAGAATTTCTCGACCACGTCCTTGTCCGACGCCAATTCCTTGACGAACCGCCAGTGCCTGATCTGATTGACGGCGAAACCGGAGATTTCAACCGTGCCGCCCTCGCCCAGGATCGACAACGATCCCTCGAGGTCGGTCGGGCGCGCGGCGGTGGTCGCCTCGATGATGCCGAGCGCGCCGTTGCGGAACTTGAGCGTCGCGACCGCGGTATCTTCGGTTTCGATGTTGGCCAGCGCCGTGATCCCGCGGGCATGAACGCTGACGACATCGCCGAAGAACCATTCCAGCATATCGACGTGGTGACTGGCCTGGTTGGTCAGCACGCCGCCGTCACAGGCCCAGGTGCCGCGCCAATCGTCCTGATCGTAGTAGGCCTGGTCGCGGCACCAGCGCACGCGCACGGTGCCCAGAATGAGCTTGCCGAAACGGCCGGCATCGAGCGCCTCGCGCGCCTTGACGACGGGAACGTTGAAACGGTTCTGCTTGACCACGAACAGCTTCACACCGGCCTCGTCGCAGGCGCGCATCATGTCGTCGGCATCCGACAGCCGCAACGCCATCGGCTTTTCCACGACGACGTGCTTGCCGGCCCGGGCGCAGGCGATGACATGCTCGGCATGCATCCCGCTGGGGGTCAGGACCGCAACGACGTCGACGTCCTTTCGAGCCAGGAACTCGCCGATATCGTAACTGGCGGCGACACCGAACTTCGCTGCCACCGCATCGGCACGCGAACGGACCGGATCGCAGACCGCGACAAGACCGGCCCCGCCGATATGGTTGCCGCCCAGCAACTCGGAGTGACGCTTGGCAATCCGTCCACATCCAAGCAGGCCAAATCTGATCACACAATTACCCCCGATAGCGGCACCCGGTTTCGTCCATGGCCGCGAGCCAGATACGGTGCGCCCCGAGACTTCTATATTAATTGAAGGCCCTGTAAATCAAGCTGTTAGCGGCCGGGTACGTCGGGGGATTTGGAAATCGACAGGGCACGACAATTCGGCGGGTTCCAGGGACCGGATTGACACAATTTAAAGGCAACCGGCTGATATCCGGACCCCGCGAAACGACTGATCGGGCATACCGGCTTCGTGATCTCGGACGGCGACCTGCCGGGCATTCGGCGCGGCTTGGCCTGCGCTCGGTTGTAAAGCCGCTCGATTGTAAAGCATTGTGAGGAAATACATGGCTGTGCAAAAGCCGCAAAAACCGGACTATATAGGCGGCGGCGAATCATACCCGCCAGCTCCTTTTCATTCCCTGTCTTCCATTTCTTTTTTTGTCGTCGGCGGCGTCCCATCAGCAGAATGACCCCCTTGGCAACAGTGAGTGCCCGGAAACCTCCTTTCGTTTGGCTGGCATTGTTTCTGTTCGTGTACGCCGTGACGTATTGCGTTTCGCTGGGCTACGTCGCTCGATATTATGACTATCTGCAGATCATCGCGTTCAATGATGCCCATCTGGGTGCCGCGATCATTAACGTTGCGATCTTCGCCACCGTATCACTCCTCTTTACATTCAGCCGCTTCAGCTTCGGGTATTTCGTCGGATTCTATTTTTACAGCGTGATCCTCGGCTATGCCTGGATCGTCAGATTTTCGGTATTTCATTACGATCATTTGCTCGCGACCGTTTCCGCGTTTGTTTCGATCCTGGCATTCCTCGCACCTGCCCTGTTCATTACGTCGCCGCTGCCGCCAAAATTCGTCCTTTCGGATCGTGCGTTCGACAGATTGTTGAACGGCATCCTGATCGTGGCGGCGATCGCTATCGCGACGGGCGCGCTCTACAATTTCAAGATCATGAACATGGCGGAGATCTACAACTTCCGGAACGAAATAGAATTTCCGGGGCCGTTGAAATACGCCATCGGCATGGCGTCGGGTGCGTTGTTGCCCTTCGCATTCGCATGCTTCGTGGCGCGGGGCAGCCGATGGCGGGCCGCCGCAAGCCTGTTCATGCTGCTGATGCTCTATCCCGTCACCTTGACCAAATTGGCGCTGTTCGCCCCGTTCTGGCTGCTGTTCCTGATGTTTTTGAGCCGGGTGTGCGACACCAGAATTGCGGTCTGGCTTTCGCTGTTTCTGCCATTATTGGCCGGGCTTGTGACGATACCGCTGACCAAGATCGGATTGCTTGCGTACCCACCGATCAATAGCCTGTTCGGCACGGTCAATTTCAGGATGATCGCTTCTCCGTCGATGACGATCGACGTCTACAACGATTTTTTTACGCAGCATGGTCTGACTTACTTTTGTCAGATATCGGCTCTGAAATCGCTGGTCAGCTGCCCCTACAACGACCCGTTGTCGATTGTCATGGAGAAGGCCTATCACGTGGGCGCGCTCAATGGCTCCCTGTTCGCGACCGAGGGTATCGCTTCGGTTGGCCCCCTATGGGCACCGCTGGCGGCGCTCATATGCGGACTGGTCATATCGATTGCCAATCGTGCCTCGTCGAGCTTGCCGTCCCGCTTTATTCTGATATCCGGCAGTCTTCTGGTGCAGGTCCTTATGAATGTGCCGCTGACGACGACGTTGCTGACGAATGGAGGCGCCCTGCTTTTCCTGCTGTGGTACCTCACCCCACGCGCGATGTTCGATGCACCGCAGGCGATAGCCGTGAATGAACCGAAGAGTGCTTTCTAAGTCATGGCTCAGATGAACGATCCAATCCGTGTCCTGGTGACAGGATCCGACGGTTTCATCGGACGGCATCTGGTGCCTTATCTCGTAACGCGAGGCTACCAGGTGATCGCGGCCTCCAGATTGGCGGCCACATTCGAGGATCCGAACATCATCGGCGCCAGGCTTCCTGATTTGTCCCAGCCGTTCGACTGGGAACCGCTGCTGCGGCATTGCGATGTCGTCATCCATCTCGCCGGAATTGCTCACAAATTCGCGGTGGACGAGCTTTATGACCGCATCAATCATCAGGCCACCGCGGAGCTCAGCGTTGCTGCATCCCGCTGCGGCATCAAGCACCTTATCTTGATCTCATCGATCGCCGCACAGTCCGGCTCGTTTTCGGCCAGCGAATTGACCGAGGATGACCCGCCCAAACCCAACAATGCCTATGGCAGATCAAAGCTCGCCGCCGAACGCGCCGTTCGTGCGTCGGGGGTTCCATTTACGATCCTGCGCCCGGTCGTGATTTACGGCGCGGGGGCGAAGGGCAACTTTGCGATCGTCGACAAGATCTCACGGCTGCCGATCCCACTGCCGTTCGGCGCTTTGACGGCGCGACGGTCCGTGCTGTCGATCGAGAACTTCAATTCAGCCATCGAGACCGTGCTGATCAATCCCCGCGCACGCAACGAGACATTCATCATATCGGATCCGACGCCCGTCACGGTCGCGGATCTCATCGGCCGCTACCGCAACAGCCTCGGCAGGCCCTCGTGGCTGATGCCGATACCGGAGAAATGGCTTGAATTCGCGCTCAAGGCCACCGGTCAGGGCCCGATGTGGGAGCGGCTGGGCTGTCCTCTGGTTGCCTTGCCCACCAAGTTCCTGGCGATCGGCTGGAGCCCGACCACGCCGGCTTCAGCGCGCTCATACTCGACCGGAGCGGATACCTGATCAAGGCGGCCCTCTAATTTTGCAGCGGCATGAAATTCTGCGTCTCGCATCGATCGACGATCGCCGACGGCCGCACGGAATCGAGTTTACCGTCCCGAAAAAGCGCCGAATACACCTGCTGCCGTGATTGTTCGGTAGCGCCGCTTCGCAGACAAATGATCCATGGCGCCATTGAAATCGCGTTGGCCTGGATCGGCCCCGCGACTTCCAGAGGTGCGGTCAGCTTTTCCTGCTCGGCGGCTCCCTTCAGGGCGGCGGCGACGGACGAAATGGATGGCGCGAGGTCCACCTTTTGTGGAATGTCGTCCCAAAAGGACGAACAGGCACCGAGAGCCAGACACGGCAGCAGTTTCAGCAATCGCATGTAACGCATTCCACCATTAGGCTGACTTCCAGGGCCAAACAAGGGATTGTCAACCGCCAAGGCTGGCGTTCCGATTCCAAAATGAGACACCGCCGCAACTTGCGCGCCCCTGACGGCTGCCGTATTTAGCTGCTGGCGACCGGCCCATTGCTTCCCACGCGTGGCTAATATCCTTCAACCGAGGCCGGATCGAGCCCTTTGGACCCGAAAAATTGCTGGATCGCACACTCGTTACCATCGCCGAGACCGAAACGATCGAGGAAGCGTTTCGCCGGCTCAATACCAACATGCTCGGCATCCTGTTTGCCGAGGATGCCGGCGGACGTGTGGTCGGAGCGGTCACCGACGGCGACATCCGCAGAAAGCTGCTCGGCGGCATTTCGATCCAGCAGCCGGTCGCCAGCTGCGTGAACCGAAACTTCGTTTGGGCCGCAGCCGGCGCGCCGCGCGAGCAGATATTGAAACTGCTCGATCAACGCGTTCATCTGGTGCCGATTCTCGATCCCGAACGGCGTCTGGTCGACGTCTTCAGCCGCGATCTGTTCAGCCTCAGCGAGGAAAGCGAAGTGTTCGCGCGGGCGCGTTCGCCGGTGCGGATCAGCTTCTCGGGCGGCGGCACCGACCTCACCCATTACTTCGTCGATCATGACGGCGGTTCGGTCATCAACGCGACGATCGCCATGTATGCGCATGCGACGTTGCGACGGCGAAGCGACGGCCGCATCAAGATCTATTCGCATGACTTCCGTTGTACGGTCGAAGCCGAAAATCTGGCGACGCTCGGCAGCGACGGTGAACTTGCCCTGATCAAATCCGTGATCCGCCTGATCAAGCCGGGCTACGGATTTGATCTCGACGTCTCCGCCGACTTTCCAGTCGGGTCCGGCCTCGGCGGCTCCGCGGTGGTGTCATCGGCCATCATCGGTTGCTTCAACGAGTTTCGATCCGATCAATGGGATCGCCATGAGATCGCGGAGATGGCATTTCAGGCCGAGCGCCTGATGCTGAACATCCCCGGCGGCTGGCAGGACCAGTATGCGACCGTGTTTGGCGGCTTCAATCACATGGAGTTTTCGTCGGAGCAGAACACGATTGTCCCGCTTCGGCTTGACCCCAACATCATTGCCGAACTCGAGGAAAGCCTTGTTCTCTGCTATACCGGCTTCAACCACAACTCCGGCTCGGTTCACCGGGACCAGAAGGCCCAGCATCAGACCAGCGACGCGGTCGCCGCGGCAGCCCTGCAAAAGCAAGTCACGCGCGAGATCCGGCACCATCTGCTGCGGGGCCAGTTGCTGGAGTGCGGGCGCCTGATCGACGAAGCCTGGCACGCCAAGCGGCGACTGAGTTCCAAGATCAGCTCGACCGAACTCGACGCGATTTATGAGCTGGCGAAAGCCAACGGCGCGGTTGGCGGCAAACTGCTCGGCGCCGGCGGTGGCGGCTATTTCATCTTCTTCGTTCGCCCATTTGAGCGGTATCCGCTGATTGCGGCGCTGGAAGCTAGCGGCCTGCGCTGCTCCCGCATCGCGTTCGAGGAGAACGGCCTGCGGACCTGGAAATCGCGGGTTCCGGTCGCATCTACGAAGAAAACTGCCGCGCCAGATTAAAAGACCGAGAAAGACTTGATGCACCCCACCAACCAGACGACTTCCATCCGCA
>CAVTWC010000054.1:0-10775 GCA_963738105.1 uncultured Alphaproteobacteria bacterium
ACAAATCACCCGGCAGGCCTGGGTTCTTTTCAGGTCAATTTAGGGCGTGACCTCATTATGCCTCCCGATCAGGATTCCAGCGGAAAATATCGAGTCCTTCGCACGAAGAACTGCTCGAACAATTTGTTATCGCCGATATCCCGTTCAATCTCCCTCAGTGCAAAGAATGGCATCAGCACGACGAACATGATCACCGCGAAGACGAGCATTTCCTCTCGTGCTCCGCTTAGAGCCGTGATGCTTTCGGCAAATGGCTTCCCGTGCCACATTCCCGTCAGCACTTCCTCAAGCAGGTGGAAAAAAACCAATAACAGTGAGAACACGGCAGACTTGTACAAGATCGGGTAGATCAAAGGTTTGCCTTTTAGATCATCCGCCACGTGCAAAGCTTCTGCGACAAACATGATTTTTGCTAGCACCAATGCATTTATGACCGCGAAGCCCTGATGATAGAACGGGTGGGGTTCACTCAAAACGATCGATTTGTGAAGCGCAAACAGGCCGAGCAGCACCCATAGATAGGCGAATATCCAGAATAGCCTTCTCGCTTCGGTGACGCCTTTCTCCTTCAGGCGGTTGAGTTGATCTCCGACCATGGTCCGATCTTTCGATGCCCAATGTTTCTCTCAAATGATCATTTGGTTCTTCGGCGACGGCTGCCGACCAACGTTGTACGCTTGGGGCGACCGCGCGTGCTTGCCCTCAACACAGGAGCAGCCAATTACAGCTGGCTTCTTGCTGAGCAGGTCAGGTTGATGCTCGCTGCTTTACGGGCGGGATGGTCCATGAACCGTCGAGGATCGATGGGCGATCCTCGTTGGGCCAGTACATTCGCAGCATCAGGATGAACTTTCCGGCCGGAGCGGGTAGCCAGTTCGACTTCAGGTCGGCGCCCGGCGAGTTCTTTCTGAATGTAGAGATCGGTTGAGCCGTCCGGATTGGTCTTGAGGTTTTGACGAGCACTGATCGAGTAGCGGTTGATCGGGTTGCTGACGAAGAAATAGTTGGCGTCGTACATGGTGAGCGACCAGAAGCCACGAACTGGCGGTAGCTCACCGTTGCCGAAATGCATAACGTACTTGTTCGCTCCGTCATAAACCCTCCCCTCGGCATCCTTTTGCGAGGTCGGATAGATCGCATCCTGCGGCCGGTTCGCGCCGAGCCCTATTGCCGTAACGAACGCTCGCATAAGGTAGTTGGTGCCGTAGAGGCCGGTCTCGGTTGTAAGCATCCAACCATTGACGTGCTTTACGTCCTTGTTCAGTTTGAATTGCGCCATGATCCGGTCGAAGCCGACCTCGGGAATGCGTTTGGCGAAGTCCGCCTTCATCTGGCTCACGTCGAAGTCCTTGCCCGGCACGAGCCCCATCTTTGCGAAGCGTGCAACTTCGGGAGCGTCGACGAGAGCGGGTGGATTGGTCTTCATTAACTGTGCCAGCAGCGTGAAATACTCCTCGGCGCTCATTTGATTCACCTGGTCGCGCACCGCAGCCTTCATATCGATCGATGCATCGACCTTGCCTTCGGGTGGCGTGTAGGTCTTTTCGTATGAGCTGAGAGGCACGAGCCTGCACTGGTCCTGCAGCTCATGGACCGCCCTGTAATCTTCCTGGGTTCCGCTGCAGTAGATGCGGCCAAGCAACCAGACTATAGCGGTCGGCGATTTATATTCCTGTACGCTCTGCGGCAGCGTGCCCGTCCAGCCCGGCCCGGTGATGGCAAACGATTGCGCGCCCGTGCCAGTCGTGCGCTTCCCTGGAACCTGGAATACGTTGGTCCAACCGTCGAGCAGCGGGAAGAGAAAGTAGCGATCGTTCATGTCGGGGATGCTCAGCACCCACGGCTCGCTACCTACATCGAAGAACGCTGTCGTGTAGAGAGTGTCTGCATTAGGTGCGGTCACATCGCGAAAAGAAGCGTCCGGATACTGGCGCATCTTAATCAATTGCCCCATCGGGGCGCGGGTGCCCTCGGGCTTCGCGACATTGGTAAGCACACGGCGAGTCATTTCCATGGTCACGAGCGGATAACCGAAAATGTAGGCATCCGTGGCCAGCCAAAAATCTTCCAGTCCCTCGCCAAGGTTGAGGCCACCCAATTCAGCCTGAACCGGTCTGCTCAACGAAGTACCAGCAAGCAAACTCACACCTCCAATGATTGCGGAGCGACGGCTGACTTTCATTTGATCCTCCTGACGCGGCTGTTGAACGGTATGGTGAAGAGACCACTTAGGTTGACAAATCCCGGTTGTTCGAATGATCGGCGAGTTCCTCCGCCAGGATCGGCACGCCGAGATTGCAGGCCTGAACCCCCTGGACGACGCAGAGCTTCAATACCTCCATAATCTCCTCCACCGTCGCTCCTGCTTTAAGCGCGCCCTTGATGTGCCGGCGCGTCCCGGGCGCGTACATGTGAGTGTAGGACGCGTCGAAAGCGATGCTCAGAAGCTCGATCTCCTTGGGAGAGAACGAGCCGCCGTTATAGATCCCCGCGCCGGTCGCCATGAATTCGTCGGTCCAGACGGGGTCGAGCTCGAAAAATGGGTCCCACGCCGCATTCCATTGCCCTGCCGCTTTCATCCTGTCGCAGGCCGGCGTTGAGGGCGCCTGCTTCTTCGACGGGTTGACGTCCGCTGCTTTGGCCTCCTCGAGCAGGATTGGCGCGCCGAGGCTGCAGGAATGAATTGACATCACGGAAGCCATCTTGAGGACCGTGAGAATTTCGTCGCACGTCGCGCCGGCTTCGAGCGCGGCCCGGATGTGCCGGCGCGTGCCGTCCGGGTTAAGGTTCGTGCAGGCAGCATTAAGAGCTACGCCGATCAGTTCGATGAGCTTCCGAGACAACACTTCCTGAACCCACGGATTGGTTGTCATCTTCACGCACGCCGCAATCCAGGCCGGATCCCATTCGACGAGCTTGGCCGCTGCTGCATCCCATGGACCTGCTTGTTGCCGCGAGCCGACTGCAGAGGCTCCGACGGTCTGTCGAGTGCTCGTCATTTCGTCACCTGTCGATGAGGATGGCTGGTGCAAGCGCGCCGGGCCCTGCGCCGATCGAGCGCGGGACCCGGTGAGGGTTGCTTACTCGGCGGCCACCTGCGCCGGCGGCACCATGCAGTAAGCCATCGGGTGGGAGTCGCCGGCGGTTTTTGCGATGCCTTTCTTTCCGTCTGTCTCCCAGACAAGAAAGCCCGTTTGACCGTCCTTGCGGTTCGGCGGCAGGCCAAGATTGTGCAGCGTTTCCTCGACACTATCGTACCAGACGCCGATCTTCATGATCTGGCGGGCTTCCTCGGCCGTCGCCACCTTGCGCCCGAACTCCTTGCAAATGCGGACGGCGCCCTCAATCTGTTGAACCGAGGTGCGACGCTGCTTGTCCGGCCCCCACAGATTGTCCTCATTGCCGACGCGCACGTGTTGGCCGAGAACGATCGCCATCGCCGACAGCGAGATCAGTCCCCGCATGCTCGACCAGAACGTCGACACCGAGCCTTGCGGGACCCGCCGTACCATCTCCATCCAGTCGAACGGGTTACGACCAAGGGTGCCGCCCCCGTACCCCGCGATCGCGAGATTCATCGGCCCCATGTAGACGCCGGCGCGGATCAGACGCTCGATGAGTTCGAGGTGATGAACGTGAGCGGGCACGAAGTACGGCTGTATCCGGTTCTTGCGCAGCCGCTTTAAATGTTCAAGGTAGAACGCAGGGCCAGCATCAACCCACATGCCGGACCAGGCAGCTTGAACCTTGGGATTGTTTTCGAGATGAGTGCCTTTGATGTCGTCGGGTATCATCATCGACATGATGTCCCACTGCGTCGTGCCGACTGCGATCGTCACGCAATCCGGCTTCGGATCGATCTCGGTGAGCATGTGCCGCGTATCATAATCCAGCCATTTCGCCTTCGCGTCGGCCGTCTTGGGCGCAAACGAGATCGATCCGCCGACTTGCAGGATCATCTTCGGAACGGCCTGCTTCAGCCGTCCGATGAAGTAATTAAACTGTTCAAAGTCCACCGATCCGTGACCCGTGGCAGGATCGCGCACATGCACGTGTAGCATCGTGGCCCCGGCGTTGTAGCAGTCCACCGCGGCCTGAACCTGTTCGTCCCAGGTTACCGGGATGTCGGCATCGCCGGGTATCCACTCCGGTCCGTATGGGGCGGCGGTGATGATCAGGGGCGCCATGTTCTCGGGCAAAATCGAATCGTCGGTGTAGTACATTGCTTATCTCCCTGGTTGATGTGACTCCCGTTGCAGCGAAGACTCGAAGATTGCTCTGGACGATCCGGTTGCCGCGTCAATCCGGTTCGGGCGGTGGAAACGCGGTGGTATCAGCCTGCCAGATGGCGAAGGAGTTTCCCTGCGGGTCCGCGAGAACTGCGTACCAACCGGTTCTGGGGACCGCTGTTTTCGGGCGCACGATGCTCGCGCCCATGCGTTCCGCCTGGGCAAGTGCCGCATCCACCGAATTGACAGTCACGTAATGTAGCCAGGAACTGGGGCCGTCCGCGGGACGGGACGTCAAGCCTGCATCGAAACCGTTGCCGCTGTTCGGTTCGGTTTGAATTCGCCAATAATCGACGCCCGGCGCTTTTTCGATCTGCCAACCAAACAGGTCGGCGTAAAACTGCGCGAGCTTTGCAGGGGTTTCGCCGTAGATTTCAAAGTGGGTGACTCGCCCGCTCATACATCCGATCCCTGAATTTCTTGCGACATTGTGTCTCAAGCAGCCGGGGCTGCGGCCGGAGGGTGGCGATCCACGCCCCGAACATGTTTTACTCTGTGCTTGGACATGCACATGCCGGATCTCCGCCCGTTGCAGGGCCGCACAATTGGACCGTCAACGTTAAATCGAACCGTGAAGGCTAAAAGCTGCGTCATCTAACGCCGCCACGTATGATCTAGATCAAGCGCGGCTGCTTGCTATTTTACGACACAGATTCGGCAAGGTTCTTGTCGCCGGAATTACTTCTCCATGGGCTCGATGAGCCCGGCATGACGAGGAGTTGCAACAATGGAAGGACAGCAACGTATCGGCGCTCTGGTCGAACTCCCCCAGGTCTTGCGAGAAATGGGCGTAGATGCGGCAAGCGTGATCGCAGGCGTCGGCATAAATCCAGACCTGCTGCGCAACCCCGAAAACTCACTCTCGTTCGTCGAACTCGGCAGGCTTATCGAGGCTTGCGTCGCTGCGACAAGATGCGAGCATTTCGGACTTCTGGTGGGGCAACGGTCTGCAACCGCCAGTCTTGGACTGGTCGGACGATTGATGCAGACCGCGCCGACGCTTAGAGAAGCAATCCTGGACCTGTGCACCAATCAGCGACGCTATGTGCGTGGCGCTGTTACCTATCTCGTGATCCAGCATGACATCGCCTTTTGGGGGTACGCGGTCCATCATCCGGGCATGCCGGCAATCGAGCACCTCAGCGACGGAGCGATCGCTGTAGGTTTCAACGTGATGAAAGAATTGGTCGGCGCGGTGCCCGACGAGATTCTCACCTCCCGCCGAGCCCCCCGCGATACGAGCCCTTATCGCCGCTTCTTTGGCGTTACTCCACGCTTCGATGCAGAACAGCATGCAATGGCTTTCCCTGCCCGTCTGCTCGATCGCCCGGTTCGCAGCGCAGATCGCGAGCTGCGCCGCATACTGGAAGAAAAAGTGGCCGCGTATTGGGCCGTCGAACAACCCACCATGACGCACACGGTAACCCGCATGCTTCGTGCTCGCGTGATTTTTCCAGATACCTCTCTGGAAGCGGTCGCGAGTGAGCTATCGATGCAGCCCCGGACGCTGAACCGCCGACTGCAGGCGGAGGGCAAGAGCTTCCGTGAATTGACCAACGAAGCACGCTTCGAAGTTGCCCGCCAATTGCTCGCAGGTACCAGGATGGATATCACCGATATCGCGCTCACGCTCGGCTACGCCGATCCGAGCGGCTTTACACATGCCTTTCAGCGCTGGTCGGGCGTAGCGCCGAGCGAGTGGCGGACCAACTGATTGAGATGATCTGACTCAATGCCGGGAGGCAGGTGGACCAAGCGAGATCGCGCTGCCCGGGGCTTAAGCCTTTGCCTCTCGATCAGGGCGTTGCTCGACGGGTTGGTCCATCAATGAAGCGGGCGCGGCCGACTTCGCAATCGCGCAGCAACGAGGTGGGCTATTGCCGCCGGCGCTTCGTCGGGAATCGCAAAGCAGGAACTGGCGTTGATCTCGCAGAGGACGTAGGTGTCGGCGCCGGCGGAGTCGCGGGGGCCGTAGAGGAAATCAGCGTCCCAGATCACCGGCAGCGCCTTTTCATCGATGCCCAGCGTTTTCATCATCTGCGGGGTCCATTCGTCTTCCATCGACCGTCGCAGCGGCTGGAAGGCCGAAGCGTCCGGCCCGTGCATGTTCCTTGGCCCGGGCTGCGCCTCTGGCGAGTCCGGACCTTCCGGCGGCGGCGGGATCAGCGCCTTGATCAGTTGCTGACCGAAACCGGCGACCTTGGGGCCGCTCATGTAGCAGCGGATCATCCCCTCGGACAGCCGCGGCTGGAATGCCTGATCGATGATGCAACCGCCCCATCCGAAATAAGGCTCGCAGCGTGCGATGAAATTTTCGAGTGGCAGGTCCTCGGGCAGGCTTCCGCGCTTCGCGTGGAGCACCCGGACCTTCGCGTCGGAGTCCGGCAAGGCCTCCACCTTCCACACGCCTTGGCCGCCGTTGCCGCGATTTTGTTTCAGCACACGCGGCCCGAAGGCCACCAGACGCGCCGGAAATGCCTCCCGAAAATCGCCCGGGGAGCGATAGATGTGCGTATCGGTCCCCCACTTAAGTTGCTTCGTCCTGTGCAGGACCTCCTTCACTCCCATGGCCAGGATCACGTCCGGATGGGCGCTGACCCACGGCCCCTGCTCCGCGACGTCGCGCAGCAACGGATCCAGCACCGCGCGCGTCTTCCCGTCATGCAACGGATCGACCCAAACCAGGACGCCGTCCGCCGTCATGAGTTGATCGCGGACCTCGTCCGCGAACAACTCATCGAAGACCGCCGGCTCCGCGTCGATGCCAAGCGCGGCAAGCTCCTCGAATACCCGATGGAAGCGATTGTTCTGCGGCGTCGCCGAATTCCGCGCTTCGCGGTCACCGCGCCAGACTATTGCAACTTTACCGGTCACAGGCGGTCTCCGTCTTTCGATCGTTGTCCGAGAGCGGGATGACTTATCTTCAAATCGTCATCTCCCACTTTTCCGGATCATGCTTTAGTTCTTGGTCGTGGCGGTCTTGTCGAGCGCCGCCCGCAATCCCTTCGCGAGTTTGATGGCGTCGTCGTTCGCCCAGAAATGCATGAAGAACAGCCGCGGGTTCTCCATCAACATGTGACTGTGAAGCGCGGTGACATCGATGCCGTTGGCGCGCAGCGTCTTGAGGACGGGGTTCACTTCGGTGTCGGTCAGGACGAAGTCTCCGGTGATCGCCGCCTTGCC
Organism: uncultured Alphaproteobacteria bacterium; assembly: GCA_963738105.1. Taxonomy (GTDB): domain Bacteria; phylum Pseudomonadota; class Alphaproteobacteria; order Rhizobiales; family Xanthobacteraceae; genus Bradyrhizobium. The sequence continues at coordinate 7,473 of CAVTWC010000054.1, forward strand.
TTGGCCGGTCGGCTGGAAATTGATCGCTTCCGCGACACCCATCGGGCCGACCGGGGCCATCTGCATGCCTTCCATGGTAACGGCGTCGCGGCGCGGCACGTTGAACTGAAGGACGCCGCCGTTGACCTGGCCCTTCACGCCGATGATCTGCTCGATCTGGGCGCGGTCGAGGTCGACCGCCGGCGGCGTTGCGGGCGCGGCCGGTGCCGACCATCGGAGTCTTGCTGACCGCGAGCGCGTCGTGGATCGCCGCGGCCATCCGGGCGGGGTCTCCGTGACCGCCGACATGCATGTAGAACGTCGCCGGGCTGGCGCGGAGCAGGTGGTTGTGGATGGCGGTGATCTCCAGCCCGCCTTCGATCAGTTTGGCCATCACTGGTTCGATCTCGGTTTCGAGCAGAACGAGATCGCCCATCACCATGGCTTCACTGCCCATCGGCTTGAAGGCGACCCAGCCTCCCAGCGCGAGCGATGGTTTGATGGTCACGCCGTCGAGGGTCACGCTTAGATCGGTCCTTGGAAATCCGTACCGGTGAACGTCCTGGGTCACGGCCGCGGATCTTCCCATGGCCTCGTCGACCTTTGACCAGACGATGTCTTCTCCACGTGCCGTACCGGAAATCGCCACGCCGGCGGCGATCAATAGTCCGAACCACCGCATTGTTCTCTCCTTCCTGGTTTTAGTTACCAGCCCGATATTTTCCCGCGTCAGTTCTGAACCGTGACGGCGGGCGATCTGTCGATTTGATTGAAAAGGGTCGAGGCGCTTTGCGGCCCCTTTCATAGAACACCTACGGCATGAAGCAGCAGGCCCGCGACGGCGCAGGCAGCCAGGGTCTGCAGCATCCCGACATTGAACCGGAAGATCGCCGCTGCGGCCGCAACCGAAAGAACAAGCGCCCAAGGGTCGACACTCCCGAGAACGGGAGCCTCGAACGATAAGCCCAGGCTGTGAACCGGCACGGTGGCGTGGAACAGCGTATGGATCGCGAACCAGATCGCGAGGTTGAGGATGACACCGACCACCGCCGCCGTGATCGCCGACAGCGCGCCGGCGAGCGCCTTGTTGCCGCGCATGACTTCGATGAAGGGGGCGCCGAGGAATATCCACAGGAAGCACGGCGTGAACGTCACCCAGGTCGCGAGCAAACCGCCCAGCGTCCCGGCGACCATCGGTGACAGCGAGCCGGGGTCGCGGAACGCAGCCATGAAGCCCACGAACTGCAGCACCATGATCAGCGGCCCGGGCGTGGTTTCCGCCATGCCGAGGCCATCCAGCATCTCGCGGGGCTGCATCCAGTGATAGTGCTCGACGGCCTGCTGGGCGACGTAGGCGAGCACCGCGTAGGCGCCGCCGAACGTCACCATCGCCATCTTGCTGAAGAATACCGCGATCTGCGTGAACACGTTGGCTTCGCCAAGCATCACGAACAATGCAGCGACCGGGATCAGCCACAGCAGCAGCCAGACCGAGGCGACGCGCAGCGAGCTTGCGACGCTCGGCTTCGCATGCGCCGGCAGTTCGTCGCCGAGAAGGCTGTCGATCAGGGCGGTCGATTTCGACGGCCCGTGTCCTCCGCCGACGGCGAAGGTGGCGAGGCCGGCGCGACCACCGAAATAGCCGATCAGTCCCGCCCCAAGCACGATCACCGGAAACGGAACATCGAAGAAGAAGATCGCCACGAACGCGGTCGCAGCGAGGCCCTGCATGATCGGGTTCTTCAGCGCCCGCTTGCCGACGCGCACGACGGCCTGGATCACGATGGCGAGAACCGCCGCCTTCAGCCCGAAGAACAGCGCCACCACGAAGCCGACATTGCCGAACGCGGCGTAGACGTAGCTCAACGCCATGATGGCGATGACACCGGGCACGATGAACAACCCGCCGGCCATGATCCCGCCGCGCGTGCGATGCATCAGCCAGCCGATGTAGGTCGCAAGCTGCTGCGCCTCCGGACCCGGCAGCAGCATGCAGTAGTTCAATGCGTGCAGGAATCGGTTCTCGGAGACCCAGTGCTTTTCTTCGACCAAGATCCGATGCATCACCGCGATCTGGCCGGCGGGGCCGCCGAAGCTGAGCATCGCGATGCGCAGCCAGACCCCAAAGGCTTCCGTCAAAGTGGGCATGCTGGGCACGCCGGGCGCGGCAGGAATCGAGGCGTTCGCGGTCAGGTCGGTCACGGCCGGCCCTCCGTCCTGGTCTTCGGTTTCGCCTTGTGGGACGACCAATTATGGGTCTCGCCGGTCGCGTCCCGGCACCATCGATAGAAGGCGTCGTAGAGCAGCATGCCGGCATCAAGCTGTTCGTGGTCGTCGGCATAAATGCGAGAGAGGCCAAGCGAGGCGGCAAGCAGGCCGGGCGCCTCCGGAGAGAGATCGAGCCGGTCGGTATCCGCCGCGCGGACAATCGTGGCCAGGTGATGCAGTGCGTCGATCTTCAAACCGAATTCTTCGACCATTACGTCGAAGGTGCAGAGGTCGCCGCGATGGCTCCAATGCACGCCCTCGATGTCGAAGGGTACGGCCCCGAAGCGCTCGCCGACGGCTTCGACTTCGGAGGCGGTCACGAACAGAAAGATGGCGGACGGATCGATGAAACGGCGGATCAGCCATGGGCATGCGATGCGGTCGATCTTGGGCCGCGCGCGCGTGACCCAGACGGTACGGCCTTGCGGATCGCGCGCCGGAAGCTTTGAGGCTGGGACGCGCGGCAGTTTCTCGTTGGCCCAGGCCTCGGTGCCGCCGTCCAGGACATTCGCGGATGCGCCGGCGTGCCGAAGCCACGCCGCGACGCCTTCGCTGAGCTTCTGCCCTTTTTTGCAGATGGCGACGACCGTCTTTCCGGAAAGGCTGGGTGCCCATTCCCCGACGTTGTCGTGGCTGCGGCGAATTGCGCCGGGCACGAAATTGGGGTCGGCGTCGAAATCCTCGTCGATCCGAACGTCGACGAGAACCGGGCACGCAGGGGTGCCGATCAGACGCGCAAGCTTATCGGTGGCTATCGAATAAATGGCAGACATGATGCGTCCTCGGTAAATGACCGGACGCAATTCTTGGGCATGTCGCCTTGTGGGGAGATCGCTTCCCCATGGGTGAGAGTACAGCCAAAGGGGGCATGGTTTGTCAATCGGGAACTTGGCGCCCCGATCAGCCCGCCCTTTGAACGTTGCGTGAAGTTCGTTCCGCCCGCACGGGCTCAATCATGTCGCGACGGAAACCGAAACCTGTCCCACCTGGACGATCGGGCCCAGGTCAGGATGGCATCGGCGCCACCTGTCGGTCCTCGCAATAACGGGACGATGA